>NZ_JAFCSX010000001.1:0-1330874 GCF_049895725.1 Afipia sp. DC4300-2b1 | reverse complement strand
AACAAAGTCAACGAATTGCTTCCCTGGAATTGGAAGGCGAACCAACGGTCAAAGGCCGCCGTTGCTGCCTGAGCGCTTCGCGGTAGTCATCGTGCCTGGGGTGCTGGCCGGATGCGTACCCATATGCAGCACCCGCCAGCAAAGATACAGCGATAACTGAGACTGCTAGTGTTGTGCCCGGTCGCTTTTGCTTTGGAGGATTGCCCGGCTTTGTTGTCGCCAGAAGCTTTGCTTTCCGGTCTGCGAATTCTTCATCGGTAATCACTTTTCGAGCTCGCAGTTCGTCGAGTTTCTCAATCTCTAGCGCAATGTTTGCAACTTCTGACATCCCTTAAAATCCTCTCGCTTATTGAATCGCAGCCGCTCGTTCAGTTCCTTACACCCAGCAGGAAGGACTCCGTCTTATTGCTCGCGGGTGTCGGCATACAGCCGGGAACGTAAAAGCCCGGATAGAGGACAATCAGAACGTCGGAGTCTGTCGGCTGAAGTGCAAAGCGTCTGGTATCGCTCATGCATCGCTTCTGGTAGGCGACCAGCACGCGCACTCCATCCATGATCTCAGGCATAGGATCGATGCCACGATCTATCTGACTGTCGGCTCTCGCAGCATACTCATCCGCATAAACACCGAATAATGCAGTCCATAAGAATGCGGCATCAAGAGTGTCGCGATCGAAGGATAGGCTGGCTCGGCACTCATATCGTCCGCGTGCCGGATTGTAATCGACAGTCCTCGCTGTCAACGAGAACGATCGGAAAAAGCTTCGCATTCCGAACAGCGTTTGGCGGCGTAATTCGAACATCGCACTCCACGCCGATTTTTTTGTCGCGCTGAACTCAGATGAAATGCGCTCTTGCTTGATCCTGACTGAATTCTCTTCGAGCACTTCATCCGTTGCATTGGCCCAAGCCTTCGAATTTTCGAAGCCCATGCCGGAGCACTTTATGGTGCTCGCGCATTTCAACCGCTCTTCCAGGCGGTCGATGACCTCTCTGTCTTCGCAGGTCGGGGAAGCCGAAGCGTTTGATATCCAAAGCCATGGAAAAAACCAAAGTGATATCAAAGTATTGCGTCTAGGTCTCATTCTGCTTATCCCCACAACTGGACTTGGCGTGCGGACCAATTATGTGGCTTTAAGACCGAGTTTCACAAGACGTGATTTGCAATGGTTAGGACGGATTTCGGTTTTAAAGCCGTGGGGCACAAACCCACGAAGCGGTTGTCTAAACCATGGACATCCGCCAGCTATTTGCCGCGAATCTGCGCCGCATCCGGCATGAAAAGGGCCTTTCCCAAGAGGAATTGGCCTATGAGGCGGACGTCGATCGCGCTCACGTAAGCAAAATCGAGCGCAGTTTGACCTATGTGGGTCTAGAGATTGTCGAGAAATTTGCGAGGAAACTAGGCGTACCGCCGGACGCATTTCTGAAGCCGTTAAGTCGGACATCCGACAAGAAGCCAACGGAGAAGCCGTCGGGTCGGCGCTTTAAAAGGTAATCCAGCGTTTATGTTGGACGGGACCGTATGACTTCGCCTGCTAGTGCTTATCGCTAATGGCCGTGGCTACCGGCCGCGTTTGCCGAATTTCATATCTGCTTTCGAGTGTAGAGCTGACACCGTAACTGCCAGTGCCCAAGTCCGAAATTGACCCGAAGCGGATATTTTCGGCATTCTACACCTACCGATTCACGCTCTAATAAGACTGGCAAATTACGTTGATCCGATTTTGCGGAACAACTCAGTTGCACCCGTGGGCGCGGCCTATGGCGGCAGTGGTGCAGTCGTTCTCGGCACCATGTTCGGCTTGTTCATCTATCTGCTACCGGCCTTTATTGCGTATCAGCGTTGGCATGCGAACAGGCACGCTATTCTCGTTATCAACCTTTTCTTGGGCTGGTCGATTATTGGCTGGCTTGGAGCGTTGATATGGTCGGCGACGTCCGCGACGACAAAATCGACCACAGCAGTCATATTCGTTGGAGCGATTTGGGCGACAAGCGCGACCTTTTCGTCAGATGTGCCGGCTCAAGAACTCTATCCGAACATTACGCGCGAACACATCGCAGCCTATCGAGACCTTGGGGACAAAGCGTACCTTTGCGAGAGCCAGAAAATCTTGAATGCCAAACTGCCAGAAGCCGATGACGCCAGATTGCATCGCGCAATCTATCTTGCCGCTGAGAACGCTAAGATCGATCGTAAGGCGATAATGGATGATCCTAACAGTTGGCTCAAGAGTGCCGAATACCACAAGATCTGGGATGCCCTGGAGTTTATTCACTACCCTAATCGGCCAACAGAAAGGGTTGCCGGAGGGTTGCGCTACACGATGACGGAATCCGAATGGCTGAGCGAGAAGCAACGCCAGCTCCAATTGGCCACCCAGTGGTGCACGTCAGTAGCGAGGCAGCTTAGAGCCATGCTTCAGATATTGGATGCGCTCCGTTAAACTTGGGAAAGGCGACTATCGCGGTGCGTCAAACGGCTCGGCTCGGTAGCCAGGTTGTCGCAACGCGGTTCGCCTGGGCTTCCCCCGCAAAGTGGCGATGCGACGCGCAGAAAGCGTCACGATAGCTCTAGAGGGCGCCTGGATCCTTGCTCGGGTCCGCCGGTCGCGCGCGCCATTCCTACTCGTCACGGAGATGATCGCTCACTGAAGGCAAATTGCGGCCACGCGCGCGCCGGTGTAAAAAGGCAACCCTGCGCTCGGAATGCAGTCGCCAATACCTGAAACGATCTTAGTGAGTCGTCAGAACTGGTACGGACCAAGGTGGCCAGTCGAGCAGCGGCCATCCAGAAGCATTGTTGAGCCCTACGTGAGCTTGATCACCCCGGAATTCAAGGCGTCCGTGAGCGACATCGGAGGTGTTCCTGTAATTTCGGCAATGAGGTCGTTCGGTTTGAAAGGCTCCTTGAGATGCGCGGCGACTGCGGAGATATGACCGGCCATGTCGCGGCTGATGCGCACGTCATGCTTGGTCAATTCCAGAATTCGGTCATGCCATTCGGACTGCGATATCGTCCTGTGCCGGACGCTTTCACCGAGAAAATCGCTTATGGCGGCTGCGACCTGCGATTGGGTATACGGTTCAGGCGAGCCGGGATATACGGCGGTTTGATCGCCGAACTTTTCCGGATGGACCAGCGCTTCCACTGCAAAGCGGGCCACGTCCTCTCCCGCCAGCCAGTTCACTGGAATATCGGTAAACGCGTTCAATATGGCGCGATCGCTTTTGATCTCCGATCTGTGGAGCAATTCGATGTTCTCGAAGAACACGCCTGCGATACGCAAGCTCAGACACTGAACACCGCTAAAGCCGATGATTTCTTCCGCCAGCCACTGGGCGCGGCCAAGGTGACTGGGACTCATAGGGGTCGCGGGGGCCATCGACATCACCACCACCCGTTTCACGCCAGCCGATCTCGCCGCCGAGGCAAAGCTCGCCGCAGCTTCAATAATGCCGCCGGCGATAGGATAGGTGAAGTACGCGGTCTCAATGCCGTACAGCGCCGCGATCAATCTTTGTCGATCAGTTAGATCACCGATGACGACCTCGGCCCCAAGCTTTTCCAGATCATCGGCGCGGTCGTCGCGCGTCCGCGCCAAAGCGCGAACAGGGATCAACCGGTCGAGCAGCGACCGAACCACCATTCGGCCGGTCCCTCCGTGACGTCCCGTTCCTCCGACGACAAATATCGGCACTGAGTGTTTCATCGGAACCTCTTCGATCGCTTGATTTATGATTCAGTTCGATTGACCGCTCATTCCGGCATCGGCGCCGGTGAGCGATCTCATCACCTACCGATGTCCGCGAACGACTTCGGTCGCGCGATCAGATCGTCGTAGACCGGCTGCTGACGCTGTGTCATCGCATCGATGCTCGTGAGGACGTCATCGGGTTGAAATATCGCGGCGCCACACATGATCGCATGATGCAGGGCATCGTCCGTTGTATGACCGTAGTTGTAGTTCAGCATCTGCTTCGATCCCCATACGGCAAGCGGGGACTTCGCTGCTATCTCTTTCGCGACCTTGGCGACGGCCAATTGCATCGCTTCGGTTGTTTCAAAGACCTCGGAAACAAGACCGAATGCTTTCGCTCGATCGGCGGTTAACTTCCGGCCTGTGAAGGCCATCTCTCTCGCTATTCCGTCAGGGATGAGCCGCGGCAAACGTTGAAGGGCACCGATATCGTCGGCAACTCCGACCTGAATTTCCTGGATCGCAAAAAATGCATCAGCCGTGCAGTATCTCAGATCGCATGCCGTAAAGAGATCCAGCCCTGCTCCCAGACACGCTCCCTGCGCGGCGGCAATGACCGGCACAGGCGTGTTCGCGATGGATGTGATCACCGCCTGCATCTTCCGCCCTATAATAAAAACACGAACCCGCTGCCGGCCCGCCTCGGCGGCGGGCGGAACGACCATTTTCGATATGAATGCGGTGTCGATCCCCGAACAGAAATGCTTTCCGTCGCCCGCGAGGACAATGGCGCGCACGGCCGATGCATCCCACGTCTTCTCAAGGGCGATCGGGAATTGATCCCAGAATTCACCCGTGAGGCTGTTTGAATAGTCTGGGCGCGACAACGTAACCGTCGCAACCTGATCCTCGATTTCTACCCTAAACGGCGCTTCGGACATCGTCTGCTCCCGGAGTTTAAGTTTGGATTGATGCCAAATTTTTTACTGTATATGCAGATAAATTACTGTATATGCAGCTAAAGGATGCCGTCAAGGCGGCATGACTTTTGCCGCTGTCAGACATTGTCCAGAGCGAAAGGCCGATTGAATGAACTTCGAGCGATTTGCAGCCGCCGGAATACGGACTGTCGCTGACATTATTTCTTATCAGGCACAGCGGCAGTCTGGTCAGACCGCTTTGAGCTTCGCAGGTACGGGCAGCACTTATAAAGAGCTGAACCTATTGTCTAATCGTGTTGCGAACGGACTTGCCGCTATGGGAATTCAGCCCGGCTCGCGGATCGCAGTCTTGGACAAAACAAGCGATATTTTCTTCCAAGTATGCTTGGGCGCAGCAAAGGCCCGCGCGGCGTTGGTCCCTGTCAATTTTAGGCTTGCGCGGCCCGAACTGCAGTTTTTGCTTAACGACTCCGAAGCGGAGATTTTATTTGTGGGCGACGAATTTGCCGAGGTTGCGCGTCAGCTCCGTCCGTCGCTACCTGCCCTCAAGCAGATCATTTCGATGTCCGACTATGCGCGATGGCGGGATGCCAATGCCGATACACAGGCCGCCGCGAATCCGCAGGAGGATGATGTCTTTCTGCAGATCTATACCAGCGGAACAACGGGTAATCCCAAGGGCGCGCAGCTCACTCACAAGAACATGCTCGCCTCGTTGCCCCGTGCCGTGGAGGCATTCGGCGAATTGAAAGAGTCAGACGTTCTGTTTATTGCGCCGCCCCTGTTTCATGTTGCTGGCTGCGGAACGGGAATTCTCGGATTCCTCGCCGGTGCCCGGAACGTGATCGTTCAGGACTTCGTTCCGGCGGTCATATTGGAAACGATGAAACGTGAAGCTGTTACCGTCGCTCTTTTTGTTCCCGCCATGATTCAAGGCCTTCTGGGCGCAATCGAGCCGCAGGTCGCCGATCTCCCCGCGCTTCGAACCGTCGTGTATGGCGCCTCACCCATGCCCAAGGCATTGCTGGTAAGAGCCATGCGCGCATTTCCCGCCGCCGGCTTCGTGCAGATATTTGGCTTAACGGAAACGACGGGCGTGATTACTGCCTTGAGCGCGGATGATCACAAATCTGCCGCCCTTCAGAACGGCGCGTCCTGCGGAAAACCGCTGGACGGCGTGGATTTGAAAATAGTCAATAGCAAGGGCCAAGCTATGGCTACGCGCCAGACTGGTGAGATTCTTTGCCGGTCTCCTCAGGTGATGAAGGGCTATTGGAAACTACCGACGGAAACCGCCAACGCCTTGAGAAGCGGTTGGTTTCACACCGGCGACGTGGGCTACCTGGACGACCAAGGTTACCTTTACATCTGCGACCGTTTGAAGGATCTCATTGTATCCGGGGGCGAAAATATCTACCCTGCTGAAATTGAGAGTGTTCTTTTAGATCATCCGCTCGTTGCTGATGCCGCCGTTATCGGCGTGCCGGATCCGCACTGGGGAGAAGCGACCAAAGCGATCATTGTGGTGAAGCAGAGCGATATCTATGACTCAGCGTCCGTTCTGGATCACTGCCGCCAGCACCTCGCAGGCTACAAGGTTCCAAAATCGGTGGACGTTCTGGAATCTCTTCCGCGAAATTCATCTGGAAAGATCATCAAACGTGAACTGAGAAAAAAATACTGGGAGAATATGGATCGGCAAGTCAACTGATCCCAGTGCCGCTGGCCAACTCTCTTGAATGAAAAGGCACATGACCAAAAAAATAGAACTCGTTGCCGAGGACTTTGCACAGTGTATTTGTCTAGGCTTGCGCAAGGGTGCGCGACAAACCACGCAAATCTACGATGAGTTCCTTGCCCCGTCGGGTATTCGCATTACCCAGTTTGGGTTGCTCGCCCATCTGGAAATCAGCAAGGCTCCCCTCAGCGTGTCGGCTCTGGCAACTGAATTGAGCATGGACCCTACCACGCTGAACCGAAACCTGAAGCCTCTCGAAAAGCGCAAGTTGGTCAGAATGATCACTCATGATCGCGACCGTCGGTCAAAAATAATTGCGCTTACATCTTCCGGGCGCAAGCTGCTTTGGCGCGCGGCTCCACTTTGGAAAGCCGCTCACGACCATGTTTACGAACTGTTGGGCAAGGCGGAAGCGGCAGCTCTCTCCAAAACGCTGGATGTTTCGCTCGCCCATTTCAAATCTAGATAAGCGGAAATCGGACCAGCGGATTTTTCGCGCGGACTTAGGAATGCCCAGTGCTGACTGACCGATTCTCTGACAACCAGCCCTAGGCGGCGAGGTCCAGAATTTTTAGAATGTCAGAAGCGTCGTGCTTTTCCCGCTGACCGAGCGGGTATCTTTCCGTCATGGTTGTTCGAGCGATGATCTGTAAGTTACTTCGATCAATCCCCAATTCGGAAAGCCGACGCGGAAGACCAAGTTTTTGAAGAAGCCTCGAGATGCCAGTTGCAGCGCTCATACGCCTAGTGCCGATCTGCTCACCAATCAGCTTCTGCGTGTCCCGTGTCTCTGACAAAGTATGGTCCAATAAAGCTGGAAGCAGTGGGCCTGACGAGAGATGATGAGGAATACCGAAATTATTTTTCAGCGCGCCTGCGATGGCGTGAATAATACTAAATTTCATTGAGGTGTGCATCCCGAAAGAAGCAAGCCACGCCCCGTAGAGGCAATGTCGTCGCGCATCTACATCCTGAGGGTTTCTCCTTAATTCAACTAAACCGAGTCGCGTCAGTCGAATTCCCTGAAGCGCAGCGCCATCCACGAGTGGGTTTCCTTCCGGAGAGAGAATGGCACTGATTCCTTGTCCGATTGCGCCCATGCCTGAGCCAAACCACAATTTTTCGGGCGTATGTAAGGTTACTTCTGGATCTATAACGGTTACGTCGGGCATGCGGCCAATTTGAAACGAGGGGCCTGTCAGCTGAGGGCTATTTTCAAGCCATGCAGTTTGTGCGCTATAAGCAGTCGATGAAAGAGTTGTCGGTACCGCAACAACGCGTATGCGCACCGGGCTATTCTCGATTTCAAACAAAGGCAAATCGGCGTCGTAATCGGGTACAAGCTGCGCCTCATCACGTCGCTTTGCGAAACCAGACTGAATCGATAATGCAACGATTTTCGCCGTGTCGATTATTGTGCCGCCCCCGACAGCTACAATAAAGTCCGCGCGTGCGTCGGCCGCGAGAACTGTCGCTGCCTTACAGTCTGCGAAGCTACCAAACTTATCAATGGTTTTGACGTGGCGAGATCCCAAGGCAAGTCGCAACTCTTCTACTGCCTGGGTACCTCTATTGAGCGAAGAGCTCGCAAAAACTAATACTCTCTTTGCGTTTGCACGTTCGACTTCAGAACTTACGGCATCAACGCACGGAGTACCGAATATTATTCGGTCCATCGGCGGGAATTTGAATGATCCAGTTATGCGCATAATGCCGAGAGGGATTGAAACGATTAAACGCGAACAACGCTTGAGATAGCCGATTTCGTAAACAACTGATCGACGAGTATTTTTCGCCTTTCCAATACAGCCTTTTGGTTGATGTATGTTTTGTCGGTTATCTCCCCTGCTGCCAATGACGGGGGCTCGCTAAGCAACATGAAAGCTGCGACGCGTCCGCTTGATCCTTGAGATCTATTATAGTTTTTTAGCGCGTCGCGCACAAAACTTCGCAATCCCTCGTCCATAGCCAGTTTGTCGGGATCATTCTTGCTTGACGGATCAGATAAGATTTCGTCGGGTACTTTTGGGTTTGGCCACGCAAGGATTGCAACCTCTTCATGATTTTCTCCGGCTACTACGACATCTAGCAAAGTTGGCGAGGCCGCATGGATAAGCGCGAGCCTTACCATTCCAACCAAGACCCATGTACCCGTTGCAAGTTTGAAATTTTCAGAGACACGTCCTACAAATTTTAAGCCCATCTCGGGCTTAGTTGGGTCTGTGAAAGCTACGGCGTCCCCGAGGCGGAAATACCCGTCTTCATCGAAGGCGGCTTTGGTAAGTTCCGGAGAATTCAGGTAGCCCGGAGTAACGTTTGGGCCAGCGACGCGAAGTTCAAATCGCTGATCATCAAGAGGCAAGAGCTTCAACGTAACGCCAGGGACCGGCAGCCCTATCTCGCCCGCATGCTCACTTGGCCAATGCGTAACGCAAACCGTAGGTGCGGTTTCAGTTGCTCCATATCCAGACATCACCGGAATCTTCTTGCCTATCGTGGCAAGTGCTATTTCTTGGAAGATGTCGATCTGACCATCAGCAACTGCCGAACCTCCATATGAAACACGGCTTATTCTTAAAAAGAAGGATTGTCTGAAACCTGCGTCAGAGCGCAAGGCCGCGATGAGTTGCGTGAAGCCTGCCGGTACGGTTTGTATAGAGGTAGGTGATATGGCCTTAATATTCTCAATCGATTTAGCAAATCCTTCTTGCGTCGGTCGACCGTCGTCGATGTAGAGAGTGCCGCCGTTCTTCAAGATAGAGTTTAGGGTGGCATTGCCCCCCATGGTGTGGTGCCATGGCATCCATTCCACCTGCACCGGGTCGGAAACAGCAGGTGCGACTAACGCTGACATCGCAACGGAAGCACAGAGCATTTTTTGAGTATTGATCACGCCTTTGGGCTTACCAGTCGATCCTGAAGTGAAGAGAATCTTCGCCACAGTATCGGGTCCCACCGCCGCAAAGGCGTCTAGGAAAGCCGCTGTAGTTTTTGTCAGACAGATTTCTTCAAAAGAAATGCACTTTGGATCTGGAACAACGGAAACCCAGGGCACTGAGTTAAACTCAGGCAGAGATCGCGCTGTCGCGGTTTTCTTGGCGTCTTGTGAGAACACTAATGCCGGGCAAAGTACGGCACCAATTTCGCGGAGCTTTTCCAAGCCTCCGGACATAAAACTATAGTTCGGCGAGATTGGTGCTACCGGGACACCCACGGCAAGCCCGGCAAGCATCATTACCGCATGTTCTATAGAATTTCCGGTCAGAATGGCGATGGGTCGGCCTTGCCCAAGTTCGATGTCGAGAAAATACTGCCCGACCGATTGCACGAGTGCCCAAGTCCGAGAATATGTGATCGTTTCCCACGACCCTTGGTTGGAACGCTGTGCAAGGAAAATGCGGTCAGGCTCGTCGCTTGCCCAAGTCCGAAGGTATTCGCACAGCGATCGCTCGTACGTTTCTAACTTAATCGGGGAATTTAAAAAGATTGTTCCGTCGCTGTCGCGAGACAGCACCACCTCACGCGGCGCGAAGTTTGTTTCGCGATAAATGCCATCAACCACTCAGTCGCTCCCGGGCGTATCGCGGGTACTCTAAAAGCTTCGCGTTCGACTTGACAGTGTTAAGATGAGGATGCATTCTGATCTTAACGGCGTCAAGTAAAAAAGCGCTGACTAGGTAGTTGAAGCGTTTCAAGCCGAGGACGTTGGAAATGAGTCTTTTAAAAGTGGGTTCCGTCATCACACTAGTGATGACAATTTTGTCAACGGGTCGAAGTGTTGCCAATGAGACGCCAGGTGTAACCGACACCGAAATCAAGATAGGTCAAACAATGCCGTACAGCGGACCTGTCTCGGGTTTCAGCATCGCGGGCAAGGTGCAGTCGGCGTATTTCCGTATGATAAACGACAATGGCGGAATCAACGGACGGAAAATCAATCTAATCTCTCTTGATGACAATTTTTCTCCGCCGAAAACGGTCGAACAGGTCAGGCGCCTCGTCGAAAGCGATGAGGTTTTGTTGATTTTCGGCTCGCTCGGTACGGCGACCAACGCGGCAGTTCAAAAGTATCTCAACACTAAAAAAGTGCCTCAACTATTTATCGCGTCAGGCGCGTCGAGGTGGCAAGATTATAAATCATCGCCATGGTCCATGGCGTGGATTCCGTCATATCGCACGGAGGCCAGGATCATGTCTAAGTATGTGGTGGAAAAAATTCCAAACGCGAAAGTCGCAATTCTTTACCAAGCAGACGATCTTGGAAAAGATTACCTAAAAGGCTTTGAAGAAAATTTCGCGGGCACGTCTGCAACCATTGTGAGTAAATTGTCTTACGACGTAATGGACCCGACTGTAGACTCTCAAGTTGTTTCTTTGGCAGCATCCGGAGCAAACGTATTCTTTAATATCAGCTCGCCAAAATTCGCTGCGCAGGCCATCAGAAAATCCCGTGAAATCGGATGGGTTCCGACGCAGTTCTTGAGCAGCATTGCAGTTTCGATCGCCGCAGTGCTGCGCCCCGCGGGCTTAGACAATTCCACGGGGTTAATGTCGCTCGCCTATACCAAAACCACTTTTGATCCTCAGTGGGAAAATGATCTGGGCATGAAGGAATATCTCGCCTTCATGGCCAAGTACTTACCGGAGGGTGATCTCGCCGATACGACAGCCATTATGGCATATTCAGCGGCTCAGACGATGGTCGAAGTGCTGAAGGCCTGCGGCAACGATTTGTCGCGCACAAATGTGATGGCAAAAGCAACGAGTCTAAAAAATCTGACGCTACCGTTGCTACTCCCGGGAATCTCAATTTCTACGAGCCCTACAGACTACGTCCTCATCAAGAAGGAACAGATGCGACGTTTCAACGGTAAAGGCTGGGAGAGTGTGGGCGAACTAATTGAAGAGTAAATTCCAGATTTTCAAGCTCCGTTGAGCATCCGTCTTATGTGAGGAAATGATCTATGGCTCGATTCGACATGCGAACACTCGGCGCCCGCGAGCGCTACAATTTAATCACTGGTACAGTTGTGCCAAGGCCGATAGCCCTCATAACAACGACTAACGAGCAGGGCGAGGTAAACGCCGCTCCCTTTAGCTTCTTCAATGCACTCGGGAGTAACCCGCCTATTGTTGCCTTTTCCCCCGGAACGCACAGTATCAATCCGCTTCGCGTGAAAGACACGCGCGCGAACGTACTAGCAACGAGGCAGTTTGTTGTTAACATGGTCACCGAAGAGCTTGCAGAGCCCATGACGATAGCTGGCGCGGCCTTCCCATCAGATAAAAGCGAAATTGATGCAATGGGAATCTCGCTATTGCCCTCTCGCCAGATTAAGCCTCCGCGAATAGCGGAATCTCCCGTCAACCTAGAATGCGAGCTTATCGAAGCTCTCGACATTGGACGTAACAAGGTTCTGTTCGGCGAAGTTGTGGAGATGCATGTGCGGGACGACTTGATCGATCTCGATCGAATGTACATCCATTATGATCGGCTTAATTTTCTCGGCCGTATGCCGGGGGGGAGTGGGATTTATTCAAAGACCCGAGATTTGATGATTTTGCCCCGGATCACTTACGAAGACATAATGGCTGGGAAAAAGATATCAGATATCTCAACAACCGTGTTGCCAGAAGAAGTCGAAACGACACAGCGACTTGCAGCGGACATCGACGCGATAATGCCACCAAGAAAAAAATAGCTTCACGTCGGTTATTTTCTTTTATCAAGCGCCGCGAACCGCAGATCCAAACCGTTGAGGAGAACGTCGGTTGCAATTGAGATCATGACCGTATGACTGATTGGAGCCATTGGCATCGGTATTTGGTGACTAATAATCAGATTAGCTAAACCATGCTCAACGGACCATGCAGTTGCAGTAGCAAGCGCAGTGTACTTCTTGGGCCAGTTAGCATTGAGTACAAACTGTTCCACGTCCGAGGCGAACACGGCATAAGATTCCAGAGCCAGGCGCGCCAAATCTGGGTGTTCCGATCTATCGAGCGTTGGTCCGAACATAAGTTGAAACAAGCCCGGGTTGGCGATCGCAAACTTTACATATTCCTTGATATGTTCGCGTAGTCGGGCCCGAAGGTCGGGAATTTTGTGAGAGGACTTTCGTCTCAAATCGGTAAGCTCTTGGAAGCCCACCGATGCGATCGCGGCAAGTAATCCCGCCTTGCTGTCAAAATAATGAAGTGGCGCGGTCTGCGAAACTCCGACCCTGCGCGCGGTCTCTCGCAGGCTCAATTCCCCTATGCCTGATTCCTCAAGAAGCAGCCGTCCTTGTTTGACCAAGGCGGCGACAAGTTCTCCGTGATGATAGGACTCACGAACCGAGGGATGCTTTTTTGCGTCGGATGATGGCCGTTTGCGTCTTTTTTCATTCTGCATGTTTGACTGTTTGAAACTAAAAGCTGCGACACGATAGCAGCATGCCTGTTATGCAAAGGGCCTAGAGGCTCAGCCTATTCACAACTGTACAGCGCGGCAATCGATTTAAGTCGTTTGTCTATCACGGGCATTTCCAATCCACTATTCGAATGCCTCGACATCGCCAATAACTTCTACAATACCGCGGTAAACTTGACAGCGTTAAGATTCGTGACCTATGTTTTATGCAGCAATAGCTAGGGTTAGTTTCGCTCTGTCCGACGCAGGGGAGATAAAATGTCCAATCCCTTCCTTTTGGGTGGCTTCGCACCAGTTGAACAAGAGTCAGATTGTCAGCAACTTAAGGTGATTGGTGAAATTCCCGCGCAACTTCGCGGCACTTTCGTACGCAATGGACCGAACCCGATTGATCCTTCGCAAGATGACTGCTGGACGCTAGATTTGTGACGTTTGTAGCTAGCGGTCGCAATAGCCCGATGAGTTGCGAAACGAGATGCCGAGTTAGGATCGCGCGTGGCGCGACAACGTTTTGATCAAACTGAGGGTCAGATGCATCCCAGCCTGCTCGACACCCATCCTTTTTCGCCCGTTCAGTCCGCGAGGCTCAGCGAATGGGCGCGGGCGTCGCGCCCTGGTGTCCGCTATGTCGAGACAGATGCCGTCCACTTTCGTATCCGCGAAGGCGGTACCGGCGGCCCGGCCGTCGTGTTCTTCGCCGATGGCCCGAACGCACTGGAGCATCACGATCCGGTTTTTGAGAGACTTACCCAATGGGCTCAAGTGATCTTGGTCGATCCTCCGGGCTTCGGGTTTTCAGCGCCGAAGCCGAACTTCGATTTCACGCTTCCTGCGTTCACCGACAGTTATACCCAACTGCTGTCGTCGCTTGGGGGGCCGTTTGTGCTCTGCCCAACCTGCACGAATGTCTATCCTTGCGCGCAAATAGCGGCGAAAAAGCCTGAATTGGTCAGCCATCTCATTATGATGCAGGCGCTCGAATGGGAGCAGGAAAAAATCTGGACGGGCAAGATCATCGACCCCGCCGGCGATCTCGGCAGGCCGTTTCTCGGCCAGGAGCAAAATTACCGCACGCGCGCGGAGATACCAAAGACGTGGTATCCCATGGCGCTCGGCGCGCCTGAGCTGGCGGAACCGTTCCTCAAGCAGTCATGCGAATGCTTAGCGCACGGCGGAAGCTTCTGCCTAGCATCGCTGATCCAGAGCTGGTTCGGGCCGGGTATCGACGATCCATCGTTTCCGGCCTTCACGCAGCCGGCGCTCGCCGTCTGGGGCATGAACGACCGCTCCCACCGGAGGAGCGATAAACGCTCGTTGTTGAAAATCGCACCACATGCGCGATACATCGAGCATGAAGGCGTCGGACATTTTCCGGAGATCGAGGACCCGGCGTGGTTCGACGTCTTGCTGAAAAACTTCGTGCGCGACGGCGCGTAACGTTCAACGACCGTGGAATACGCGGCTATCCCCCTTCGACCAACAGTTTCAGGTGGTGTACGACTGGTCTTCGGATTAAGCCGGTCTCTTCGTTTATAGCGAAACATGACCCCGAGAACACAGTCGTGGTCTTGGGATTGAGGAAATCCGAAAGCAAGCAACGTGACCGGTCTCTCGCGCTCAGCGACGATCTTTACTGGCAAAAACAACGTGAAGGAAAAGGTGATTACGATTTATTTCTCCCCATCGTCGAATTGGACATCCCATCCGTTTGGGACTCAATATTTTGGTTAGATCGACCGAAAGCGTTAGACGCTGTAACGCTCGAGCAATTGTATCGAGGAGCATCGGGAGAGTGCCCTATAATCAAATCCCCACAAGCGCCGCCGTGTGCTTCCGGTCGTTTCGGTTGTTGGACGTGTACAGTCGTTCGCAACGACAAATCGGCTAGAGAGCTTATAGCTGCCGGATATTTGGAGCTTCAGCCATTCTTGCAATTCCGAGATTGGTTGGCTGAGTTTCGCAATGATCCGGCAAAACGGTGGAAGACGAGGCGAAACGGTGGAGCCGGCCTTGGGCCGTTCACAATTGCAGCTCGTCAGGAGATATTGAAAAAAGTGGATGATCTAGAAGACAGAACCGGAGCAATGATTGTCGATGCTGAAGAACGTGGGACAATTGCGGCTCTATGGACGATAGATCACTTTCCACGGTTGGCCTTCCGAGACGCGAAGCAATCTTCCTAGAACGTTGCCAAAACGGCCGAAAAACCATCGTTCTTTTTAAATCATAAACCAGCGTTTATGTTTTACGAACACGAGCTTGCTACGAATGCAGTTAGGCACGGGGCGCTCTCTCGGCCGGAATGGCGGATCACCATACAAGGCAGGATTCGATCCTGTGAAGCAGGTGAGCTGTTTGAATTCTCCTGGATCGAAAGTGGGGGACCTCCGGTGCAACGACCGCACAGGATTTGGAAGCTCAATTCTGAACGGGATGGCGAAGAGGTTCGCTCAACGTGCAGAAGCGTCCTACCGTTCGGGCTAGCCTGCTCTGAGCGTACACTCTACCCAAGAGCCGCGGATGGCGAATTCTCGAAAAGGATTTTGTTCGATCGAGCACGCTTGTAATCCTGCGAAGTACTGAGCGTCAGCAGGGCTTCGCAAGTGAAATCTCAAGTGTGATGCCGGCAATTGACTTCGCGCGAGCCATACAACGCCAGAGAAAATTTGCACTAAGACATTGGCGTATTCCTCTAAGCCCGCAACTCCGAAGTCAAATTTAGGCGACACCGTAACGAAGCGAGCGCGCAGCATAGGGCTCGTATATTTCTTCACGAGCAATCGACTGACCTGGCAAAAGGCCAGAAATGAATCTTCCTGCCTAAGGCCGAAAAGGCCGCTTTCTCTTGCATCTTTGAAAGCCAGCGGATCTAGGGCGGAAAATGTGCCTACGGCGAACGTCGAAAAATCCTCTCGCAGAGAGGCACTCTCGGTCTCCCATTGGGATTTTAGCTTCGACCATGACCGATCGATTTCTGTGATTGGGACCAGTTGCATGAGACACCTCAAACAAGCACCCCATGTAGCCACATTTTAGTACTGGATGGCAAAGCTCAGTTTGTATGGCTCTAAACTTCCCGATTTTGAACCCAGACCAACTCGAATCTTCCGGCATTTGATCGGCTGATCCTGGGCGAAAGAGGGACCACCCGCGCGGTTCGCGTTTACTACAACGGGAACTGCGAACACGCCAGTTCGTTGAATTGTCGATCATGCATCTTGTCGAATTGCTCTTACCTCTTCAGGACAACCGCGGGACGCCCTTTCCGAGAGGCCTCTTTAGGGCTGTTCAGGAACACCTGACCGACGCCTTTGGGGGCGCCTTTATCCGCGCTTCGGCCGAAGGGACCGCGCGGGCGGAGGGATCTCGAGAGAGACGAGCGTCGTATTCGAGGTAATGGCGAAAGAATTGGATCGTGATTGGTGGCGCAAATATCGCGCTCAGCTTGAAAGCACGTTCAAGCAGCGGAAAATCGTTATCCGGACCCACCAAGTGGCGTTGCTCTGAGCTAGGTGCTTCTAAGGACCGACGCGCGCACGTAGAAGGAACAGGGATACCCTCCAATGTGAAAAGCGCGCGGGCCCTGCTCCAAAACTCGCAGGCAGGCGCCGTGCCGCTCATTGCAGCTGATGAGCGGTACCTATAAAATCTGATTCCTTGCGGACCTCGACGCGGTGTTGCCAACCTTCTCGACCCCCCCTTCAAGCTGTTTGCCGTTAACCCCAAAGCTTTTTGTCCAGTACTTCTGCTCGAAGTGTTCGCTCAGGTTTATCCTCCTGCGATCGGCTTGGACCTTCTTTGCAAGGTTCTCCATTTTCGAATGTCTCCAGAGCCTCGATCAGCTGGTAGTCGTCGAGCACGTTGAAAAGCTCGTTGATGTCCGCTGAGGATTTCTAAAACCGGGCTCAACATATGCCGACAACACGAGCTGAGCATCTCTCACGGCTGCCGCAATGCGCTGTTCTGGGGTCATACGCTTTACTCCACGCTAGTCAGCTACAAACGGTTTTAACGTCGTCCCGTTCCCGCCCCGATGATTTGTCCGTGGACGACTCACCCCCACACTAAAATCGGGGCGGCTTGCATCACGGTCGCTGGTTGGAACCAAGGCTTCGATAGAAAAAGCCCGGGGGGGCCCCGGGCTTTATGTTGTCACAACTTTTTTAAGTCAATACAGCGTGCGCTCCTTGCGAACTTCATCAGCGGTATATGGCTTTGCAGCAGGATCAAAAGACTTCCAGCCAGACTTCTGCCAAGCGGTCCTCCGCGACTGCACGTCGACGGCGGAACGGTTCAATATAGCCTCGAGTTGCGCCCTGTTGGAATCGGGAACCCGCGCGGATACAAGTGTCCCGCCGCGTCGCACACCCTCGGAATAGGTCTCCGCGTCTTCTCTTGACACGCCGGCTTCCGTGAGTGCGCCGATAACACCACCTGTTGCAGCACCTGCAGCCGCACCTGCTGCTGTTGCCGCAAGCCAACCGGCGGCAACAACCGGTCCGATACCGGGAATCGCTAGCAAGCCCAATCCTGCGAGAAGCCCGGCTGTCCCGCCAAGTGCTGCGCCGACGCCCGCGCCCTTGCCTGCACCTTCAGCACGATCGTCAACACCGTCCCGGTCCTTGTCGACCTTGCCATTGTTTGAGTACCAATCGTCCGAATTGTTGGCGACGATGCTGATGTCCGAGTGGGGCACGCCTGCGGCTTCGAGCTCGCTCACGGCTTTCGCCGCTTCTGAATAGCTGTTGTAGAGACGAGAAATGGTAACAGTCATTTGAGTGAATCCTTATTTGAGAGGTCGATTACTGCGGATTGACGTTGCCCTGGAAATCTAGGCTCACATCCTTGACCGAGCCGCCCTTTGACCCCTTCCCGCGCCAGACTCCCGCATCATCTTTTTTGAGGCCGGATACATCCGTGTATCCCGCCGCTTCAATACGGCCCTTGGCCTGGTCCTCGGTGAAGCTGTTGCGCCCTTCAACCGGCTTGTCAGAATTATTTTGTCCGGGCGTGTTCACGGCGTTGTTGCTTGGGCCAGAAGCCGCAGGCGTTTGTGCGAACGCGGCAGTAGATACGAACAAGGCGGCAAACGCCGCGGCTCTAACGATTCTGTGTTTCATTCATTTGTTCCTTTGATTATCGCTCGCTGAAAACGAACGCGCGCCTGCTCCGGCTTGGGAGCCTTCAACTGATCGCTACAGCGTTTGTTCCGAGCTAAAGTCGCGCGACTGAATCTTCCGCTGCTTTCGAGGCCCGCAAGTCTCCGCCCAATCGCTCTCAGAAACTGGCGCGCATCACACGGAAGTGGTCTTTGTCGGGATGAACGACCAACATCTCGTGCTGCTGTCAGCGGCGCGTGAAGGATCAGAGCGCTCAACCGGAACGCATTGGCCTTTTGCCGATCCTGACTGAGCGTTGCAATGTCTTCCGGGACGCGCCGCGCGATCCTGCCGTCATCGAAATTAAGAGCGCGCCGTCGATCGTGACCTCCATTGCCCGCGATAGAACCGGAACGCCCCGATCGTGAGATTAATTCTCCCGCACGCCGCTCCGTTCGGCCCGCCCTCGTGCATCACCGCAAGGACGCGCGACACCGTGAGACGCGTGTTCAGCGCCCCCGCCGACAACGTTCGTAAAGTGATCGGAGATCAGACTGCCGCCGACCTTGCATGCGCGACGCGCGCCAACGCCGCGGCCACAAAAATTTCTTTTTTGATTTTGCAACCAGCTCAAGAGTAGCTTGTTGGCCGCGTGTTCGAAGCCAACCATGGAGAGGTCAGATGGCGAATGAAGAACGCGGCGGTTCTGGAAACTTTGCTAACGACCCGGAGCGCGGCGGATGCTGACGTGTCCTCACCGCGAGCCCAGAACCAAGCGGAGCTTTTCTGCCAGTTCATCTCTACGGTAAGGCTTGGTCAACAGTGGCAGGTTCGTTTCCACCACTTGGCTGCTTCCGGCGTCCCCCACATATCCTGACGTAAGCAAGACTTTCAGTTGGGGCCTTAGCGCTCGCGCTTCGGTCGCCAATTGCGCGCCATTCATGCCCCCTGGCATCACAACGTCCGAAAACATGAGGTCGATGCGTTCGGGGCCGTGTAGATGCTTGAGTGCCTCGCGCGCGTCACGTGCGACGATCACCTGGTAGTGCAGTTCTTTGAGGCTTTCCACGGCCATAGTGAGCACTTGCTCGTCGTCCTCCACCAGCAGCACGGTTTCACCAGTGGAGGCCCGCCTTAACGGCAATTGCGCCACCGAAGATACTTGATGTTTCGTGAGCCGCTCTTCTGATCGAGGAAGGAAAAGCTGGACGGCCGTACCCCGTCCTTTTTCCGATTCGATCGCAACGTATCCGCCGGCGCTGCGGGTAAACCCATAGACTTGGGCCAACCCGAGTCCCGACCCTTTGCCTACTTCCTTTGTCGTGAAAAACGGTTCGAATACGTGATCTAACGTCTCCTGATCTATCCCAACCCCCTCGTCGGTGACTTCAATTCGAACGTAGGCGCCCGGGCTCACTCCCTTTCCGGCTACTGCCTCCGGTCCCCAGTAAACGTTCTTGCTGGCGATCGAGATGGTCCCACCTTGGGGCATAGCATCACGCGCATTCACGACAAGGTTCAAAATTGCAGATTCGAGCTGCGCAGGGTCGGCGCGGACAGGATGAGCGCTCGGGTCAAGGTCGAGCTTCAGAGTAATGGAATCTCCGACGGCGCGTTCGGCTAAGCCCTTGAAATCGAGCAGCAGGCGATTTGGATCCAATACTTCCGGGCGCAACATCTGGCGACGGGAGAACGCGAGAAGCTGTTGCGTTAGCTGCTCACCGCGGCGGGCGGCAGTCATCGCCGCTTGTGCCAACCGTGCCACGCGTTCCGGCTGGTCTGGACGACGGCTGATCATGTCGAGGCCGCCGACGATAACCGTCAATAGATTGTTGAAATCGTGAGCAACGCCTCCGGTGAGTTGACCGATGGCTTCCATCCGCTGCGCCTGATGAAGCGCGGCTTCTGTTTGCCTGCGCTCGGTAATATCCATTAGGATTCCAGCCAAGCGGACCGGACGGTTATTCGCGCCGTGACCTATTCGACCCTTGGCTGCAACCCACCTCATCTTGCCGTCGCGATGATTGATACGGAATTCGGTTTCGAAAACGCCGCTTTGCGCGGCGTCTTCAAGCGCGGCTTTGACCGTTTTCCGGTCTTCATCAACTATGTGGGAGAGAAATTCGCGTGTGCTCCACGATGGAACCGGAGTCTCGTATCCGAAGATTTGGTCGTGCCTCCCGCCGCGGCGAGCAGAATCCTGAATCAAATCGAAATCCCAGGACCCCATCCCTGCCGAATCCAATGCGAATGCCAACGTTTCTTGCGCCTCGATCAACTCGCCGGTGCGCTGTTCTACGCGCTGTTCGAGAGTATCGTTCAGAGCGCTCAGCTCCGTGGAGAAGCGCTTTTGTTCGGCGAGGAGACTCTCGACCTGATACTGTCGCCGGCGTGCACGCAGCGCGGATTGAGCGGCACTCGCGAGGGTTTCGACATTGATAGGCCGCTCTAGAAGTATGACGTTCCCCAGTCGCCGGAGAAGGTCGGAAGAACTTTTTGAACGGTGGCCCGCCTGCTTGGTGGCGAGCGTTATGATTGGAAGATCGGACCAGGGAGGTTGGCGAGCCAATCCGTCAAGCAGGTCATCAAGACCAGCCCCCGCTAAAGACTCCTCAGTCAAAATGACACCGCCGACAGATTCAGTGGAAAGGCGATCCTGAAGGGTTTGCAAGGAAGTGCAGATGCTCGATTTCACTCCGTTTCGATCGAGGGCTTGGCGGATAACCTCAGCGTCTCTTCCGCGAGGTGCCAGTATTAACAAGGTTTCGTGCACGAAAAGGGCCCATTGATTAATTCGACTACGATTTCAACAGCGCTGTGTCGCCTTTGTAGGAGGGCAAGCCCGACAATACGCCTTCGAAGTCGCGTAGCGCCTCGCCAACCTCGAGACCGCCGGCTGCAAGCTTGAATTCCCTGATCGAGCGTTCGTGAGAACTCGTACGGCTTTTCACAACCGAAATGGCAGTACGAACCTCTGCCTTTGCTTCGAAGAATCGGAAAAGCAAGATCGTATCGCTGAGGTAGCTCAGGTCGATATCGTTGCGCATGTCGCCGACCAGTCCGTGCTGGCCAAGTATCAGCATGGTGGTGATGCCGGACTGATTGAGATAGTTGAGCAGTTCATGCATCTGCAGAAGCAGAAATTGCTCACCAGGCATCGCCTGCAGATAGGCATTCAGACTGTCGATACAGACGAAAGACGACCCACTCTCTTCCACCGCAACTCTCGCTCGACTGGTGAATTCGCCGGGCGAAAGCTCGGCTGGATCAATCTGCTGAATGTCGAGAACTCCACGCTCGATGTACGACGCGAGATCCATTCCGAGAGCTGCGCTTCGTACAAGTAGAGTTTTGATTCCTTCGTCGAAAAGAAAGTATGTTGCCTTCTCACCGCGATCGAGCGCTGCTCGAATACAGAACATCGCCGTCGTCGTTTTACCGACGCCCGAAGGGCCACTCAAGAGCGTGTTGGTTCCGGGCATTAAACCACCACCTAGGAGGCCATCCAGCTCGGCGTTGCCCGTAGACGACGCGTTCGATGAAAATGCAGCGCCGTGCTCGGCCGCGACGAGTCTTGGGAACACCGTGAGGCCACCGCGATCCAAAATGAAATCGTGATAACCGCCTCGGAACTTAATCCCGCGCATTTTGACAACGCGAAGCCTTCGCCGCTCCGCGCCGAAGTCTCGTGCAGCCTGTTCGAGCGAAATTACGCCGTGAGCGATGCTGTGCAGTTGAAGATCGTTGGGATCTGAGGTCCGGTCGTCGAGCATAAGGACCGTGCAATCGCGGCTCGCAAAAAACTGCTTTAGCGCTAAAATCTGGCGACGATAGCGCAGCGGATTCTGAGCCAAAAGTCTCATTTCCGACAGACTGTCGAAAACGACGCGTGAGGGCCGGAGCTCCTCGATGCGCTTCATCACTTCTCGAGCCGTTTCCCCCAATTCGACCTCTGATGGATGGAGAATCGTCTGCTCCCGTTCAGGATCCAGGTCTCCCTGGTTGACAAGCTCGAATAGCGATAGCGGCTCCAACGACCAGCCGTGCGTGGCGGCAACCCCACTAAGTTCTTCCGCAGTTTCAGAAAGCGTGATGTAAAGACCCACTTCCCCGCGGCGGGCACCCTCCAGGAGGAACTGGAGAGAGAGCGTTGTCTTGCCGGTGCCTGGTGTTCCTTCGACCAAGTAAACCCTGTGCTTTGTGAGGCCACCCCCAAGAATATCGTCAAGCCCGCTTATGCCGGTGGCAATGCGCGTTGGATCATCGGCCGAACGAGTCAATGCGGGCTCCTTTTTTGAATACATTGGCAAACGCTGCTACGTTGCCCAGGTTCCCCAGGCTTCGGGTCGAGCGAGCCGGGAAATCCTCACCTTGTAGATCGTCCGTTGTGAAACGCTGCCCCGCTCGCCCGCTATTTGCAGCAAACGCCGGGGAACCTTCGCGCGCCTTGTTCGTTCGCCCACGAAACGATGCAACGGAGGAAATGAAATGTCGAAGAAGAACGGTTCTCATAGCGAGCCGTACGTTTTGGACAAGAAGAATAATCGCTTCCCAACAAAAGGCACCCAGAACCCGTGGGGTCATCCCGGAGAGAAATCACACCCTAGCGAGCCAAACGCGCCCCCAAGCCGGAGCCAGACCAGTAGATTAAGACTATCAAGCGCAATAGAAACTGCGCATCGCAAGGAAGCGTGGATCAATGGGTTTTCTGCATATTTAGAAAACGCCATTTTGCCGATCATAGACGAAGCGTCATACTTTCTCGAAGCTCCGAAGTTAGCTTCAAAGAAGCCTTGGCGCATACCAGGCGATCGAGTTTGAATGGATAAGGCTAAAGACCGCGGCCTGACCCAGTTGGCCTTCCGCATATTCGCGCCTGTATGCCTCCGAGAGCAGATGACTATGCGCCGGCAAGATCGCGGAGCTTGAAAGCAAGCATGGCCCCAACAAGCAAAGACCCGACGCTGTTGGCGGCGACGATAACCAAGTCCGTTTTCAATAGGCCGTAGAACACCCAGAGCAGTAGCCCCGTCAGCAACGCTATAAGCATCTTCAGCGAAATGTCGTCAGTTGCGCCTCGGGGGAATGCCTTAATCACCTGGGGAACGTAAGAGAGGGAGGTTAAGGTCGCTGCTACGAGGCCAAGGACTGTCATCCAAGGTTCAGATGCCATCGCACTTCCTGACAACTATTCGCGTCCATTACGCCGCGTTTCTTTCATTACTTACGTATCGGCTTCTCATTCGCCCCGTGAGGCATGCTCTCACTGATGGTTTTCTTGCTCCCTTGAGACGTTGTCATAGTCAGTGTCACGACTAAGACAACGGCCATAGCAGCTATAATCCCGAACACGAGATGGATCGGCTGTTTCATTTCAAGGTCTTCCTATCGGGGACCAGTATTTCGTTCACACGATCCCAATGTGCCAGATAGCGCTGCCTGGCATTGCTGAAAGCTCTTGTACTTGCAATCGCCTGGGCCTGCTGAGGTCCGGAGGCAATACGAGTATCCGGCTGCCTGTCCAGTGGTACTGCGTTCCCGCTTACCTGCATTTTGCGCCGTCGCGCTCGACGCCATAAGCGCTAAGCAAACTCCTGCTGTCAGAATTTTCATGACCAACCTCTTTCGTTGTCCTGCCTCCTTCTCAACATCGATCCTTGCGCGGTGTTCCAGAACCAAAAACTCGTCCCGAGCAGGGCCCCAGCAGGTCCCGATGGGAACTCGGTGAACTAAGCGCGAATGAGAATGGAAATGATCAATAGGACCAATTCTTAGAAAAGGGCAGAAAGCCCCCGCTCCGGCTAATGGCCGTCGCCGCACAACTCTCATAACAACTCGAAGTGATGGCCTGCGCGTGAAGACGTACTCAGCTGTACCATTCTCACCTGCGTAACGGCCGCCCGGAATCAAAGCCAGAGGGGGTATCATCTCAAGGATGCCTCGTATCCAGCGGCTTAATCCGGCCGGTGCCAGTTTGATTGCCTTATTCGTTTTGCGGTATAACGCATCGGATCTTGCAGTGAACTCCCGTTTCCAGAAAGTGGAGGTCTACCTTCCCATCGAACCCCGCAAGAACCGAATGAATCAGCTTAGACCCAAAACCATCGTTTGTAGGGGTCTTCACAAGGGGGCCGTCTGTCTCGTCCCAAGTTATGTGCAGGACATTATGATCTGTGGTCCACGATACGTTTAGTACGCCCTTACCTAGGGCGAATGCGCCGTACTTGGCAGCATTGGTAGCAAGCTCATGAAACAGGAGAGCCATTGCAACGGCCAGCTTGGGGGGTAGCGCCACCGCGTTGCCCGACAGGGTGTACCGAACATGGCCATAAGGTTCTAGCTCAGCAACTAGGATTTCCTTTAAATCACAGCTGAGGTTATCTGCCTTCGCTATCAGATCGTCGGTAAGTGACAACGCGCGAATTCGGCCATCCAGGGTCGCCCAGGCATCGGGATGCTGGCGAAGAGTATGTCGGGCAACAGCATGGATCGTTGCCAGTTTGTTTTTTAGTCGGTGCTGCAACTCTTCAACGACCAGCTTGCGATATTTTTCCTCGGCGATAAGGCGTGTGGTGATCTCATGGTTTTGCTTCGCCATCGAGCGGTAATGCTCGATGCCCCAGATCACAATGCTGCTGATGGTAGTATAAATGGCTAAGAGGGGCAGCGTGGCGGCGTGCGATGAAGGGCCGAAGTCGAGAACGAACCCGAGTACGGCTCCTATGAAAGCAGTTATTGCACCAGGTCGAACGCCAGCAAACATTGTGACCAGGATGGTCGCTGGAACGTAGGGGGAAAAAGGTAGGTCGGGCCGGAGTTGTGAAATTCCTGCACGAATGCCGGTGCAGACGAGGAGGCAAAGAGCGCCAAATAAAATGACCAGATGCAGCGGAGCCGTCCCGCCGCGCCATGCTGATCGAAAATCTCGCAAACTCGTCATGATGGGCAGCGCTACTTACGGTCTCGCGTAGCCAGCATGCGCTTGATGTGATCCAGTACGAGGCGATGATCATATGGCTTCGAAAGCGCCGGGCCATCTTCACACAGATCGCCCGCCTTTTGAGCGGCGGTTGCCATGGTGCCCGCAAGGATAACTCGCGTGCCAGGGTAATTCTGCCGAATCCAAGTGGCCAGAGAAAATCGCGCCTCGCCCGAGGTGTTCACATCGGCCAGCACAGCGTCAACTTGAGCAACGCCTTTGGCGAAAAACTCCCGCGCTTCGGCATCATTGACCGCTTCAATAACGCGATAACCACATTCGCGCAGATACTCAGCTAGTGGCTGCCGAACGAGGACATCGGATTCCACTATAAGAATGCAGTGTTTGTCAGATGGCTTCATTGGTTTCGTCTCAAGATTTCCAGAATGATCCTCTTAACCTCCTCAAAACGATACGGCTTGCGCACAAAGGGAGTTAATCCTCCAAGGCTTTCCTCGGGGACGTTGCCGGACGTGAGAATGAACGGGATGGCTGGATAGTCGGCACGAACCCTCCGAGCGAACTCAACCCCGTCCATTGAACCCGGCATCTGAACGTCAGAAAAGACAATATCCACTCGACCTCCTGATTTGACATAAAGCCATGCCTCGGTGGCATTCGCGGCTTCCACAACAGTCAAGCCAAAGGATCGAAGCTCGTCGGCAATGGCAAGTCGCACAACAAACTCATCCTCGACTACCAGGACGACGGTCGCATCGTCTTGATCTGCCGGAACCAAATCAGGTGTTTCCATTAGTTCCCCCAGTCCGCATCGGAAACGCCGGATCTAAGGTTTTGGTTCCCGCCTAGGCTGACTGCGCGATAATCATCCGGTGAGCAGCCCCTTGAAGCGATCTGATCTCTCCCATCTCAGCAGGCTTCGTGGGCGTTGAAGACGATCAACGCGATCCATTGGGAGACGACTGCGTACCGGCGCCTCACTTTTTCTCATCGTGCAAGAGCGCTTTCAGCAAGCTCTTCACCTGAGGTGACTTGATTGGGTCTGGCCGGTCACAGTGGAGGCATTGGTACGTGCGTTGTCCTTTACCGCCCGGCGGCAGCATCAACTTCACGGGCCGCCCGCACTTCGGACAAACGCGCTCGTTTATCGGCATCGAGGTCACCCTGCCAAGGATCGCTCTATCCTAATTCGTGCGCTGAATGAGAATCGAGTCCAATTTTTGGATTAGGCCGCGCCAAAAAAGCCCGCGCCGGGAAGCGGGGGCAAACCAGCGCGGGAGATGGGGGATATTCGTCCTACAGAACGATTTCAAAACCCCGGGTCGGCAAAGACGTTCCACATTTCGACTTAAGTATTCGGATAGTACAAAAGAAGAACTAAACCGAAAAAACAGGAACTTGGCAGGACGACGGGACTTGAGTCACAATTCAGTTGCGTTGCGTAACCGGAGTATCGCGTATGGCCCCCCGCGCCAATTGGAAGGGTTTCCTTCGTCTGTCCTTGGTGACCTGTCCCGTCGCTTTGTATCCCGCGACTTCCGATGCGGAGAAGGTCAGCTTCAACCAGATCAATAAGAACACCGGCCATCGCATCAAGTACAAGAAGGTGGATGCGGAAACCGGCGACGAAGTCGAGAACGACGACATCATCAAAGGCTATCCCGTCGATAAAGACACTTACATTGAAGTGAGCAAGGACGAACTAGAAAGCATCGCGCTCGAGTCCACTCGCACGATTGAGATTGACGAGTTCGTTCCAAAATCTGAAATCGACACCCGTTATCTCATCCGACCGTACTACTTGGTGCCTGACGGTAAGGTTGGGCACGACGCCTACGCGGTGATCCGCGAAACGATCCGCGACATGGGCAAGGTCGCGCTGGGCCGCGTCGTTCTAACAAGCCGCGAGCACATCATAGCCCTTGAGCCGATGGGCAAAGGGCTCATGGGAAGTCTGTTGCGCTATCCTTACGAGGTCCGCGATGAGAGGGAATATTTCGACGGTATTCAGGACGTGAAGGTCACCAAGGAAATGCTCGACTTGGCCCGCCACATCGTGAATCAAAAATCCGGTGAATTCGAGCCCGAGAAATTTGAGGATCACTACGAGTCAGCGCTCATCGAACTCATCAATAAGAAACGTGCCGGTAAGAGTATCAGCGCGCCGACCCAATCTCGCACGTCGGGCAACGTCATCGATCTCATGGACGCGTTGCGCAAGAGCCTCAAAGGCGAGCCAAAAGTAACCCCGGCCGCTAAGCCGAAGAAGGGCAAGAAGCGAGTCGCCGGTCAGAATGAAATGCTGCTGCCGATCTCTGGAAAGGGAGAAGCACGAACATCGGAGCGAAGCGCGGCTGTAGCGAAACCCGCACGATCGACCGCGCGCTCACGCAAGACCGGATAACCATGAAGTCGTCGCAAGACCTTAATGACCGTATGCGTCGCGAGCGAGACGACGGCCTTGTCGCGAAGCATTCACACCCCCGAGGAGGAAGCGAGGGCCAGGCAAAGGACTTCCTCAATAAGGACCCAAACCAGACTAACATGAGCAAAGTCGAGAGAGCTGGCGTGAGCGATGAGACACTCAAGCCTGGTGATCGCTGTCGGTTCACCGAAGTTGGCAAATCTCGGAGCCCAAAGCTTCGGGACAAGATTGGCACGGTGATCTTGTCCGCAACCAAATCAGGAAAAATCATTGTTCTGCTGGACGGCAACAAACACCCGACCACATACCATCGCAGCTACCTTGAGCGTTTGAGCTGAGCCGTCTTCGGTTTCGTGGCGGAGTCCGGAGGAGCCCTGTTGCGGTTACTTCGTCATTCGCCATGCTGACGGGCGACGCGGTGCTACGAATGGTCGAGCCATGATATCGGCTACAGCCGAAGGGAAATACGGACGCCGCTTTATGCTTTACGCTATAGTTCGTGGACGAGGAATGTATTTATAGAGCGTCGCATCCGATACGCCTAACTGCTCGGCGACTTCCTTGATCGTCAGGTGGCCGTCCCGAATAAGTGCTTTAGCAGCGACCATATCTTGATCGGACATGGCTTTTGGTCGACCGCCCCGTCGTCCTCTAGCCTTCGCTGCTGCTAGCCCTGCAACGGTCCGCTCGCGAATGATACTTCGCTCAAATTCTGTCAGTGCACCGAAGATATGGAAAACGAGACGCCCTGTTGGAGTCGTAGTGTCAATCGTTTCCGTTAGGGAGCGAAAGCCACATCCAAGTCTGTCTAGCGTCTCTACTGTGGAGATCAACTGCGTAATCGACCTCGCTAACCGATCAAGCTTCCAGACGACTAACGTGTCCCCTGATCGGAGGTAATCCAACGCTGCTTTTAGTTCCGAGCGATCGGCCTTTGCCCCGGACGCCGTCTCAACGAAAATTCTTGAAACACCTACTGAGCGCAGCGCATCAAGTTGCAGATCGGGAGCCTGGTCAATCGTTGACACCCGCGCGTATCCGATGAGGCTCATGTTTGGCTCCGAAAAACGTCCCCAATCATAACATCCGATAGGACTATTTTCCAGATAGTGTTTTAAGAGCAATTTCCATAGTGAAATTTCGACGATGGCCGACGGCCAGCCGTCTCTGAAAAACGAACGTTAGAAAGACATGGTGGGTGTCTAACTTTCTCAACGATCGCAATCATAACCGACCGACAGCGTTCAGAACGAGAAGTGGATAACGCCATCGCCTTCTAACGCAAAGGCCCCTTCACCGGAGGCTTCGTTGTGGTGTAAGTAGTCAGCAGGAATGCGAGGCTTGATGACTATCTCAGGTACAATTGTGGTGTGCTTGGCCTTGCTCCTGCTTGGTGTAAGCGGTTACGTGATTTGGCGGTTTGACCCCACCCGCCTATACGACCATCTCGCACGCACGATGGTACAGATGGCGATTGCGGTTGCTACCGTATTCGTCGCGTTCACGATCTTCGATAAACAGCTGCATCAGCGAAATACCGAGGAGCAGCAACGTGAGCACCTAATTGTCTCATCTTATCTGCGCTCGAAGATTCTGGAAGCTCAGACGAATTACACGTCTAAAGGCTCTCCGCTCATCGGTGCTGTGGATATCAAGTGCGACATCAACTTGGACAGCTGCGTCAACGATCCCGCACAACTTGACGAAACTGCATCCGCGATGACTCGCTGGGTCCAACCTCAGCACTGGGACACCATTGATCAAGCCCTGGTAGCCGACAAGGCCGAGGTTTGGCAGCTGATGCGATCGGCTCCGCTAGTGGAGTTGAAGTATTTCAATCGTATCATCGCGGCAATCGAAATGCTGGAGAATGAGGCCAGACCTCTCCGTTGGACTTTAAAACGTTGGCAAGCTGCAGGATCAAAAGAGCTGGCTAGGGCTCGGCGAGCTGACCTCATCGTTGATTATGTTTCGTTGGTTCAGCAGCAGTCGCGCGGTATTCTCGCGACAGTCCGTACGGTTTGTATTTTCAACGATTTGTTGAAGCAGATCGAAAAGGGAGTTGCGACGTCGAATTATGACGACAAGAACGCGTCTTGCTCGCCAGAAAGCACGCCATTCGATGATTTTTTTCAGGAATGGCAATCAGGTCGAGAGCGCACTTTTAAGGAACGTCGAGACGACTTAGAGCGCGCATTAGGCGCCGGTACCAGTGCCGCTTCGCATCGTCATTCCAAGTAATGCGGTTACTACCATTTGCACAGCTTGGTTGATGGGCAACCACCGCTCATAACGCCGCCTATCGCGGCGGCATACCTTGAAGCGGCGGCAGCCGCCGTTAAACTGTCACGGCTTGCCAACCGATCAAAATGTCGCGCGCAAAATGCGACGCGTGGAAGGCGATCGATATCGTATACTATAAATAGGTGGTCATATGATGAAGTTCTTAATCGTTGCCATTGCTACCCTCACAGGCGCCACTTGGGTAGGAGCCGAGACCATCGATGTCAAATATTGCGGTCAGCTCGATCTGAATCTATTTGCCTGCACCGACATTACCCGCAGCAGCTTCATCAAGCGGGCCTGTTACGACAAGGTGCAGCAGTTCGTGGTGGTTCAGCTCAATGCCACCTACTATCCGTATTGTGAGATGCCGGCGGGCATTTACGCAAACTTTCTTGCCGCTGATTCAATGGGCAGGTTCTACAATGCCAACATCAAGAGTACAGGCAGCAACGGCCCGTATGACTGCCGCACGCATCGCAAGCCGACGTATTAAAGGCACCCTACGGTTCTTCCACCCGGGCTCCAGCGCACTTAGGCACAGGGTATTGCATCATAATGCATGCAGTACTTCCCGCTTCTCGAATGTTCTGTCGCTGCGATAGAAGCTATCATAAGTCTTATCATCGCCGTAGAACACTGAGAAAAGCGCGTACTCGTTGGTGTCCTTGAACCAAATCCCGTGCACCGACTCCGCGACGTCGTAGACCCGGTAAACGGCAATCTCTCCATTCTCAAACAGTTGCTCACTGTCCTGGAGCTGGAAGTCTGACAGCTGGGCTTGCCGCGCCGCATGGAAAAGCTTCACGGCAAGTTTCAAGCGCTCTTTGAAATTTCCATCCTTTATCTGGCGAATATACCCGGCGAGGTGATCCAGTTCCTTTTTAGAGAGCATCGGCATTTCATAACGCCATTCATCCGACGCGGCGCGTTGCAGGGAATGGAATTTCACTAAGTTCGTGAAGTGCTCTTCGATGTCGTCTTCATCGTATCGCTTGAGCGTCTGAGCATAGACCACATACGGCCGGGTGCTGACGAAATCGAAGTTCTCATACATCGGGTATCGTTCGGTGAGGATTAGCAGCTGGGCATCCCGTACGGTTTTGTCCGCAGTGAAAAGCTTCTCCTGCTCTTCCAGTGCCCGGTTATAAATGAAGTAATACCGCTCCGGGTTGAGCTGGACGAGATAGTTGGAGAGTTCGCGAACATAGGCTTGAATGAGGTTGCTGCGGTCCACCGCTGACGCGCGCGCAGAAACGGTAGGTACTTGCGAGCTGGATTCTTTTTTCCCCGGCGGCCGCAATCCAAATCCGATGAGGGCACCCACTCCCAGCAATAAAAAGCTTGTCCAATCCATCCTCAATCCTCATCGTGCAGCAAACGGCCCTCATCTTGGAAGGCCTTATCCGTGCGGTAATAGCTTTCGAAAAAGTCGTCACCGTTCCCGGCGAAGAAGCCGTATAGGCCGTACTCATTCAAATCTTTAAAATAAAATCCGACGCGCGATTCCGCAAAGTGTTCAACATGATAGGCAATCATGTGCGCGTTCTCGAAAATCACTTCTCCATTCCGATGGCGCCTAAAGCCCCGGTCACGCTCCAGCCAGTTAATTTCCCGCATCCCGGTCTTGATGTTCTTGTACAGGCTGTTGTCTCGCTTTAGGCGATCAGATGCCGCCTCCGCGCGTTCACTGCCTTTTTCCTCCCGCTGATTCCACCAGACGAGAAAGACCGCCCCTACCATGAGCAGCGCGATTGTAGACCATTCCATGATGCTTCCCCTGGACGCAACCTTATCCTAGCGGGTATGGGTCGGGAACTCACCAGAACTAGGACTTTTTCCCTGCGGCCGAAAATGATGAAATGAGTCCATGCCTAAGGTGATTCAGCAGTTTCTGTTCAAGCTCAAGGGCGATGCCGAAGAGCCCGCAGCAAAACTCCGATGCGATCAGGGAAAACTCATGAACGAAATCTACGTGGAGGACGCTCAGTTGTTCGATATTGCCGACGCCATCGCGGCAATCGAGCCATGCGCATTTTGCCGGCCGCGTGACCCGCGATCAATTCCTGATCGCGCTAGGCGAGCATGGCGATATTCGGCCCGCGTCGATCTTGCTATCGCTAGTGCGCGACGGCTGTCCACGCTTCAATCGCGAGCCGATACACCATTCCACCAATCACGCCCGCATGTTTTGCTTCATCGTATTCCGGCTGTCTCCCGAGAAGATTCCACAGCAACCACAGACCCACGGTCGCTTCCATTTGCTCCGGCGGGATTTTCCCGACAAACTTCACGCAGTCTTCCAGCGCGGCTTGCCCCTGTTTAACCTCATCTCTCAGCGCGGAAATGAGGGGCGATCCATAGATCGCGTACTGGTCACTATCACTGCCTTTTAGATGCGCCATAACCGCGTAAATGCCTGCCACAATTGCTAACGTATCCCAAGCTTTTGAAGAAACATGCTTCGGAAGAGTTCCGTCATTAAGCAAAGGAATGAAGCTCGCAATCACGAAGCTCTTCGTAAGCGCAATCGTATCCGCAGCTCTTTTATCTGGCGATTTGTGTCGCCCAAACATGCTGGATGATTCCTATTCCTCGTCGCGCATCGACTCGTAATACCCTTCGGCATCAGGGTCATGTTCTAGCTCGGGCTCTGCATACTCTGGCTCAATCACGTCGGCGCCATTTGCATAATAGTCCTCAAGTGTGAGAAAGGCGTTTCCAACATCGTTCAGCGTCACGTTGATCTTGTGAGCTTCAACCTCTTCATATCCGGAGCGCTCCGGTATGTCGTCGATGTATTCATACGACAACCAGGGCCAGACATTGGCCATGTATTCGCCGATGCTATGTGTCGGGTACCAAGCACCAATGACGTGATCTGGCTCTCCGCCGTCGATGTTAGCCGAGTTGAAGTACACGCTTACGTCCCGCATACCGAGACTTTTATTTACCCATTCGTCGATAGAGAAGTACACCTCTTCTTTCGAGGCAAATTGCCGTATCAGCGGTAGATCGAGTGTCAGCCGAAGCTTGCGAAGTGCCGTTATATCGGAGACGCCCCTTTCCAGTCCTTCGCGCGCTGTAGCATTCAGTATCTGGTCGGACGGAATCTCAATCGACCAGCGATCCTTCTTGCTGTACTTGATCAGGCTTTCCTCGACACGCTGCCAGAGAGTCAGCCCTGTTTCAGGATCATGCAGGATTATCGCCACCGGCAAAGAATGGTTTCGCCAGTAACGGAGGTGCCGCCCTTCGCCGTAAAAGACGAAGTTATCGCCCCGCTTGCGAAAGAAAGACTTGCCGCTCTTGATTTGAAGCGCCAAGAGTCGGCCAAGGGGCCCGTCACGGTCTGTCACCTCTACGTGGGCATCGATCCCCCAGTCGGAAATGGTTTGCTCCCGGAAAATCCACTTCAACTCCCTGATAAAAATGCCCTCTACGGCGTTTACACCGTCCCTATCCGTCTGCTTCATGAGGCTTCTCAATGCTGAGATTTAGGCCGTGGTGATAGCCACCGAAAATTGCGTCATGATTCCTCACGCCGAAAGGCGGATGTAAATCAATGAGAAGATAGAGAAATGGTCGCATTAATTGCAGTAGCAGCATTGCATGTCGGTACTGCCAACATGAACTTCAGCGAGGGCGGGCGAATCTTGACACGAACGGTTTCTTTCAAAGAAATCCGGATATGGTTCAGAACGCTAGCTCAATTGACCAAGAGCTCGATAGCAAAGCCCCCCCGCCGGGGCCTATTTCGTACGTTATTGTCGGGCCAACGCTTTTTGATAGTCAGACATGAAGTAGTCGACCGCGAACTTCACCATGTGCTCGTTGGCGACATTGTCGTATTCCTCGCGAAGTTTGCGGGAGCCCTCCGGTGTGGACAGGCTTAGTTTTTCGTTTGGGTCTCGGGGCGGCTTGCGAGCATCCGCCAGATTGTGCATCTGGGATCTACAGCTGTTCTTCACTAAGGTCAGCATATTCGACGCGGGAATACCAAACAGTCTGACACCGGCCGTATACATGCAAAGGTTGAGCGCATCCATCTCCGCTTCACCTGGAGCTATGGCTTTCTGGCCAAATGCGGGGCCGGCACAGGCTAAAATACAGATTAGCAATATCGCCTTCCTCATTATCTTTCCTTCAACAAAAAGCGCCCGAAGGCGCTCATGTTAATCGAGGGCGATGGCGAGGACAAACGGCCAAGAGACCTGGCGCCCTCTCCTCGTCACTGTTGCCGGACACGGTGACTGGTCCTAACCCGATGTGCTAGATCGGCTAGCCTATTTCGAGTAAATATCCCTGGGCCGCCCGACTTCGGACTTCCCCGTGCATTGTGGTGCATGGACGAGGACCGACACTATGCGTGGGCTATAAAAGACTGCCGGTATAGTCGTCCAGTTAAGTTGTAGCGGCCTTACTTTTATCAAGCACCTCTCGAAGCGAACGTCCGGCAAATTCTTGCCTCACGCGACCAGCAGCTACCTTTTGTCGAGCTATTTCTAACCAAACCACGATAACCACGAAGATTTGCCACCACTCAAGCGCCTTCTCCGCACCTCGTTTCTTGCCTGCGTTTACGAGGCACTCTTCCCGCAAGAATTCGGGCAACAAATTGTAAAGCTTCAGCCGTTCGCTGTCGCTAAATTGAAATTCCAAGCGATGCGCCACAGTATTCCGCATATCATTTATGGTTCTAACAGGCTTCGACCACAAATCCGGCAGCAAACCTAGCGCGATACAGAGGTCTAACTTTGCGGGGAAGTTCATGCGCCGCAGTTCGATCGCCTCGGGGTTAGGACAGGCATCTAATAATGTTTGGATAAGGACATGTTCTAGATAAAGGTGCGCTTTCAAAACCGTCGTAATGATATCGCCAGACCTCATATCCTTATCAAATTTGGTGTAGTCAAAGCAAAATTGCTCGCACTTCTCGATCTGGCGCTTTTGCTCCGCCTCCAATTCGCTAGACATCCCCATCCGAACCACCGAAAAAATGCGCTGCTTATTGCTTGGGAGACGGCGGTGCCTGTCCTTGGGTGACGACAGGCTTCGCGTTCATCGGCGCAGGTGGCGCTGGCCGTGTTTTGATTTGCGAAGTCCCGTTCTGCCCCTCTGCCCGCATGACTTTGCCGTCCAATGCCATGGGTGCGCGCGTACTATCGCCCATTGTTGCGGTTCCCTGATGGTGGTGTTGCAGGCGGTGTGCTTGCTGGCTTCGGATTCATGGGGGCTGGTGCGGCAGGTCTCGTTTGGATCTGCGACGTGCCAGGATTGTGCCCGCCTTTGACGACATACCCTTCCGTCAGAGGTCGAACAGTCGGCCTATCGTTCGGCTTATTTGTCATCACCCTCTCCGATTGTTGCCCTATACGGGAACTCAATATCGATATTCTCAGCCTTACGCGCAAGGTACACCCTCGCAGTTTCCATAATCAGATTCCCGTCAAAATCGAACACGTTTACATCGCGTAAGACGATTTCCCGCTGCTTCTCACTTTCCGAGAATGCTTCAACCCAGCCCGCATACGCGAGCTTCTTATCGAAGTCGCGAAGATGCACGTATTCAACCTCCGCTCTGCGGGAGTTGAACATGAACTCCCAGATGTCCTCGTCGCCGTAGCGCTTTGTGGCGCCAATCTTCTGAAGTAAGCGAGTGACGAGTTTGTAATTTGTGACGTAAAGCCACAGGATCGAACAGATAACCGCAACCAATGAAGCGAGGACGATTTCACGGAAAGTGGAGATGTCAAGAAACGCCTCCTCTTTCTTCAGTTGAGGCATCTTCAAGCCGAGGTCGCCGAAGAAGCAGCCAAGGACCCACGCCACGCCATAGAGGACGCCGTAGGACGCCAAGCCAAAAACGAACGAGCGACGGATAACGTCCCACTGCTCTTTCGGGTGTTCGCGGCCGTATGCGCAATCCACCCGCTCCCAGATGATGCCGGGAATAAAAATGATCACGAGCTGAAAAAAGAAAATATCCATATAGCCGCTCCCGGCAGACGGTTACTGGATAAGGTTCCAGTTCGGAAATCAAGCCCACTGCGGACTTTTGCCGGTGATTAAACCGCCCGTCGGCCGGCTTTAAGCAGTCGTCACATCTTCGGCGGCTGGAAACGTTTCCCGAGGTCGATACCGATTACAGTTAAGTCGACCACGCTAGGAAACAGAGAACAATTGAAGCAAACCGTCGTGTCGATCTAAGCGGCAAATGGGAGCAGTTTTGCACCACCGACATTGTACTACGCGCAGCAGAGGATTTGGATACGGTTTGGAAGCAAATGTTTGAGGCATCCGGCCTCGGTCACTTCGAGACTATGACCCACGGCGAAGGCACCGTTTCGTACATCGAGGATGTTGAAACAAGTGATCTTGTCGCAGGCAAAAAAGAGGGCGAGCGTTGATTGACCAAGCCAAAGGCCTTCAACCAGGTGGTAGAAAATCCCCCTGAAGTCATCTGTGGTGCGAGCCAGCGGAAAAGCACCACCGCTTACTTTCTTTAACTCTTCGGTATGTGATCGCGGCAATCGACATTATACTTGGTCGTCCTCAGCAACCACTTGTTGGAGGACTACATGACATCACTGAAATCACTGAACTTCACGACGCTGCCGAAAGCGGACTCTAACCCGACTGCCGATCGTCGTTTGCGTACAATCGCGCGCCTGGAGGAGCAGAAGCTTTTGCTCAGGGACGCCAACTTCGTCCGCAAGGTTCGCTCCTTTGCCAAGAAGGATGGGGTTCGAACATCGATCGAAAGTGATCAACGCGTTCTGCCTTGGTGGCGTAAGAACATCGATGGCTCTTACCTCTTCTCAATCAAGTCAGGCTCAAAATCGATTGAGTTCGAGAAAGGAAAGGCCGCGATTTCAGTTCCCTCGCTCGATAAGCTCCCGACCGTGATCGATACTTTGATTGCGGCAACGCGCTCTGGCGAACTTGATACACAGTTGGCGCAGGTATCGCGAACGCCACCGACACGCAAGAAGGTAAGTTAGCTGATTCAACGTTCGGGGGCGAGGAGACTCGCTCCCCGAACCCACCGCGAGAGTCGGCAAGATGCTCTTCTTCAACTTCTATGAATGCCCGTGCGGCACGAAATGGACCGATGAATGGTCCGCGACCTGCGACGATAGGTGCCCAACCTGTGATACTAGTTGCTCACCGGTGAGCAGCGAGGTCATCAGGAATGACTTCAGCTCCCCGGAAACCGATGCGCCTCCCCTGCGTTGATGGCACCGGGTGTCAACCGGCCATAATGAGATCATGGATGCATTTTGCCGGTTTCTGCCCGCGACAGCAGCGCATTTGGGAGCGGCCGCATTGGACCACTAGCTTTGTTTTGAGCTGACCAAGCTCTAAAACTGGAGCCATCCGTGCGTGCCGAAGGAAACAGCGAGAAGCTGCTGGCTTCGTCAAAAAGAGGCTTACGAGTACGCCAGTCGGCCGAGAGCCAGAAGAACGCACAGGAAGGTCGCGATCTTCGGAATGAGAGAGGGATCGAGGATAGCGAGCAGCCGAACCTGGCACGGGTCTGAGGCGAGAAAAAGCCTAGGATAGCCGGGGCCTCTTTTTAGGCAGTACACGTCCGTCCTTGTTTCACATCCTGCCGAGCAGAAGAAGAACAATTAGAATCAAGATAACCAGGCCAAGTCCGCCTCCGCCGTAATAACCCGTTCCGTAGAAGTTGCCGCCGCCGACTCCACTGAATCCGCCAAGCAATGCGTGGAAATTTCAAAGTTGCGGATAGGAGACGCGCGGCAATTCGCTTGGGGACGAAAAGCTGCCGCGCGTCCTACAGGCCATCCATGTCCTAATGGCCCGTACCCATCACACCTAATTCCTTGCGAACGGCGGCCGCCGAATTTCCAACCTTCTCAACTGCTTTTTCGAGTTGCTCTCGACTTACTCCAAGGTGCTTTGTCCAGTGTCGCACCTCGTGGTCCTCGCTCAGGTTGATTTTGCTGCGGTCCTGCTGTCCCCTGATCGCCAGATTGTCCATGCTCGAATTTCTCCAAGGCTTCGATGAGGCCGTAATCAACCCAGTTGATCGCACCGCTCGTTAGACCTTTTTCCGCATTGCGGAATCTTGGTCGATCGCAAGCTGTCAGTAACTGGCCGTCACCTCACGGTGTTGCTGCGTTGTTCGGGCGTCATGACTTCGATAACCCAAAAATTCTTCAAAGCCGTTCTAGTTCCAATGCTTGCTCCGGCCTTGGAAACTGATACGTTCCCCAGATTGTTTTTTTATTGAGTGCGCGTCATGTATTTGGATTTGGAAGCGTCGCGCGAACGCCTTGTTCGCGATCTCGAACATTTCAATGCTCAGCTAAAAACCGTCCGTACTGAATATGAACGCGAACGTCTTGAGACGACAATTCGCGGCACAGAAATGATGCTGGCTGCCGTCTACAAGCAAATCCCACAGGCCGCAGAGTAACTCAGCGAAAGTCGTACGGACTTTTAGCCTTCATTCGCTTCGCGTGTCGGCCTTTATACCAGCGCATCCAGTGAATTCCTCTGCCGACATCTCGAAAGTCGAACGGTTCGCCTTCGAATGCAGTCATGAACTTTTCTGCGTCTGGCTTCTCTTTGAAGGAGAACACGGCGTAAGTCTCGCCTTCGTATTGGAAGTAGTGATTGTGTTTGGCGATCTGCCGGCCAAAGAAACTGTCCACTTCGTCTATCAATGCTTCATAAAAGTCGGATCGGATTGCTACGGAATGGTCGCCGCCCTCTGGCTCTTCCCAATGCATTTCAATCTATCCCGCTCAGCGGAAAGCTCATCCACCCGATTTTCCATTCGCTCTAGTAGCTGACGCGCTGACTGCGAACAGATCCCGGCATGTTCAAGTCGTCGGATGTCGGATCTCTGCGCGCGTATCTGCACCCGGAGGCGAGCAATCTCCGATCTCACGAATTCCAGCTTCATGACTTCACTAGAACAAATACAGAACACCCCTTCAAGCCGCTAGATTTAGCGGGTCCCACCGCCGACGATACAAGGAACACCTTCGCCGTCGTTACGTTTGCGTCCCATGAGCGATTCGACTGATTATCTGATGGCGCATGCACGCAGCACCCTGATGGAAGCGCGAAAGCTTCCGCCCGGTCCAACCAAGATAAAGCTGCGACACATCGGAGGCGTGTATCACCTGTTAGCAAAGCAAGGTGCGTACTCGAACCTCTCATTCATTGATGACTATCGCCTCGCTAGAAAGGCAGAGGATCAACTCCGAAACAATCCGCATCTCTATCTTGTGTGAGACCCGCAACCACCGCATTTACCTCTATACAGAAATCGCCGCTTCGATCGCTTCCAGCTCTATTTCCAACGCGAGCCATGCTGATGATCGCGGCAATTCCGCCGCACGTTCGACCCGCCGCTTCTCACGAAGACGACTGACGAGCTTTCTAAGCCTGCAAACGAAGAGCTTCTCGCTCTCGTCGTAAGCCATCAACCACCGATCGGCTCGTCGAAGTTCGAAGATATCTCGAATCGACGGGCGAGCAAGATAAACGCCGGTATCTAGTTCGATTGAGTTCAAACCCGCATCCGGCCAGCCGACCGTTCCACCGAACATACGCCCATCTTGATCGCGATACTTTGGTCCAGGTCGGCACCACAACGGCAGTTTCGCGTAGGCCAAAGCCCACCGCCGATCAAGCTTTGCAATTTCTGAATGAAGATATTCGCGACGTTGTATCAGCCGAATTCGTTCGGGATCATCTATCGTAAGGGCATCGATTGCTGGCAACGCGGCAGGCGCAACCAATGAGGCCGCGATGAAAGTTCTGCGCGTCGGATGAGATGGCATCTGCGTCTCCTGATCGGACGCAAACCCCTATCCGTATTTTCCGGGCGGAATGTCAACGTAAGATTGCGAGCCTTCTATCGAACAGATTTACCCACGAGAGCTCGTCGCCTTTCCAGAGCCTACCGGCTAAATAATGGGCTTTTTAATGGGCGAATTTCACCGGTGAAATCACCACCCAAAATTCCAGTATGTGATCGCGCCAAATCATCATACGTAAAGCGTGAGCGCACCGTCACGTCGGTATTTTTTGTTATGCAAGCCGAGTTGAAGCGGCGGCGCTTATATATAGAAGTGACCACCGTCACATCGACGCTTCTAACTCGCCATGTTTCGCACTCTGGACGATGATTGTGCTCGCCAGATGCGCTGAGAAGCGCCACCAACCTACACAGCGCCAGCGATGCTGACGTTTGATGGCTGGTGACTGCTTATACGATGTAGCGGTTCAAAGCGTCGCACGAAACTATCGTGATGCGCTTCTTATCATGACCCAAAACAAACAATAACAAGAGGTCATAATTTTGAATAACTTCATCAATCCAGATGCTATCGCCTACGTAATCAAGTCGATCTATCGTGATCATGTCGGTTCAAAAGAAGCAGCGTTGAATCAAGCTATCGTCGATAACGTGTTCGCGGTCACGATGAAGTTTGATTCAGTCGTCTTTGATCCGAGCGAGTCAAAGAAAGATCCTGCGAATTACCTGACCAAGTATCGTGATTGGTTCACGCGACTGGTTATCGAAGCATGCGGCAACAACATCGGACGTAAGCGTTATCAACAGCCGCTCAGCGTTTCGTATGTCGACTTTCCAGGCTCAAAGGGAATGATGTCTGCGAAGGAAGCGGCAAACTTTCTGAAGTTCGGTTTGCTTCACGTTCATGCGGTTGTCGCGTTACGTCCGGAGGGTCAAGCCTTTCGAAGGCCCCTGCTCGTCGCGGGATCAGCGCATCAGCTTCGTCGCTTTGGGGAAGTCAAAGTCGAGGCGTACGATCCAGGCAGGGGCTCGCTTGAGAAGATGATCCAGTACTGCAGCAAGGGTGCAGCACTCATCGGCTCGCAGCATCTCAGCGACTGTTATGAGTTGCTTCCGCGATAGCGCATGCTGTCCACGATTGACCATCTCTGTCCGTGCCGATCCACAAAATTTGTTTGGGCAGAGATTGGGGCAGATTTTCTAAGACTGCTATTTCTACTGTGAAATCAGATACTTATCTTGGGATATGGCGGAGAGGGAGGGATTCGAACCCCCGATAGGCTTGCACCTATGCCGCATTTCGAGTGCGGTGCATTCGACCACTCTGCCACCTCTCCAGGTACCAAAACGGCGGTTTCCGCCGGGTCGCGGGGCGAGTTCTATGCGAGGATGCCGGTCCAGACAAGGCGCTGTCTGCTTTTTCAGGCTTGAGAATGGGAGACGGCCATGCCGAAGGTCCGGCTTCCGGTCTCATCCCTGCTCACGCCATCCGGATTCCGACGCGCCGCCACGATGGCGCTACCGTGTCAGCCTGCTTCAAATCCCCGCCGAGCGAGCCTCACCCTTTCTTCTTTTCCTTCGGATTTCGCATGGTGAAGCGAGCGTTGCCGAGGCCCGTGCCGATAGTGAGGATTCCCCATCGTTTGTAGTCCTGCATGAAAGGAATTTCGCTCAGGCCCTGCACCACACCGTCGTTATGCATCAGAATTGCGGTGTCGTGATCGCCGATGCTGGGGATCGCCTCGATCAGGCTGGCTGGCAGGTTGAACTTGCTGCTCTCCCAATTGCCCGGCAGGTTTTGCGCGCCCTTCTCGATGGACCCGTCCGCATTGATCGCACCGGGACACGAGACGCCGATAAAGGGCGCCAGTTTCAGGCCCTCATTATCGGCCTCTTTCAGCAATTCTTTCAGCATTCCGGCCAGCTTTTTCACCGCTCCCTCACGGGTCGGCTCATCATCGGCATGACGCCAGAGTTCGGACTTCCAGACCGACGCCTTCGACAGATCCGGCGTTTTTTTCTGGCGGGTTTCGACCACGCCGCACCGGATGTTGGTACCGCCGATATCAACCGCAAGAAGGCTATCGTGGCCCTCGAAAATCCATGACGGAGCAAGGTGCGCGCAGCCGATCAGCGCCGCTTCATCAGGATGAAAGCGGATCGGGATCAGGCTCACCTTCGCGCCCTCCGCCTTGAGAATGATGTCGGCGCGCGCGATCGACAGTTCGCCGATCCGGCTTTGCCGGAAGCCGCCGCCAACGATGATCGCCTCGGTCTTGTCCCAGGCTTTGGTTTTTAGGAAGCGCCCCGTGACGTAAGCCAGTTCCTGCGCAAATTCCTCGATGGCGCTATGCACCAGCGCGGCCGCCTCGGCGTCATCGCCGCCGAGAATCTCGTCGAGTTGCTTTTTGCTGATATCTTCGGAGGCCTTGCCGCCGAACGGATCGCCGCCGTTCTTCTTCAAGGGCTTACGCCATTTGTCGAGGATGTCCTGAAACGCCCCCTTGCTGGCGCGGTCACCCAGAAATCCATCCTCGTCCTTGAGTTCGATATTGTAGCTGTCGATGTCCACGGACGGCAGGCGCGCCGCCCCATGTTTACCAATGCCGGCGGTCGTCAGCGTGTCTTCAGCCATATCCGGAAGCCCCTTAACTGTTGCGAGGTATAACCACCGGGGAACCGGATTGTTTCGGGGTCGGGTTGCCGCAGCGCTCGCGGAGGCCCAAAACACCGGAAAATCGAGCCGAATAGCTCAGAAAAGGCCCATTTTCGGGCTGCTTTTTCTTGACTCGTGGTCTTCTGAGGCTATAACACCCGCAACCCGGCGCGGGATTTCTCGCGCCGTTTGTTTTTGTGCAACCGGCCGGACCGCTCCGATACGAGAGCAGCCCCGATCGCGCAGAGATTTCGCGATGATCACATGATGATCGCGGTGAACCCATAGCGACTGAATAAGAAGCCGGGCCGGATTTCATCCGAGCATCGGAATCGAACACGAAGGAAAAAAACGATGTTCGCAGTCATCAAAACCGGCGGCCGGCAGTTCCGTGTCGTTCCGGATGATGTGCTCGAGATTGGCAAGATCGCCGGCGATGTCGGAACGATCGTGCAACTTGGCGAAGTAATGGTGGTGGGCGGCGATACGCCGGTTCTCGGAGCTCCGTTCGTTAGCGGCGCATCCGTGGCGGCCGAAGTGCTCGACCACAAGCGCGGCCCGAAGGTGATTTCCTTCAAGAAGCGCCGCCGCAAGAATTCGAAGCGCAAGCGCGGCTATCGCGATGAAATCACGGTGATCCGCGTCACCGAGATTCTGACCGACGGCAAGGCCCCGAGCGTCGGCCCGCGCCCGAAGAAGGAAAAGAAGGTCGAAGCACCATCCGCCGAGGGTGATGCTCCCGCCAAGGCTGCGAAGAAGGCTCCGGCCAAAAAGGCAGCTCCGAAAGCTGCCGCAAAGGCCCCCGCCAAGAAGGCAGCACCGAAGGCAAAGAGCGACAAAGAGTGAAATGATTCCGTCAAGGAATCGGTCTATACACTAGACACAAGTTTGGAGACGGAGCGATGGCTCACAAAAAAGCAGGCGGTTCTTCGCGCAACGGACGCGACTCAGCTGGCAAGCGCCTTGGCGTCAAGGCGTTCGGCGGCGAGCACGTGATTCCGGGCAACATCATTGCCCGTCAGCGCGGCACGACCTGGCATCCCGGCCTTAACGTGGGCATGGGCACGGACCATACCCTTTTCGCCAAGATCGAAGGCAAGGTCGAATTCCGCGCCAAAGCCAACGGCCGCACTTTCGTCTCGGTTATTCCGATGGCGGAAGCGGCTGAATAAACGGTAGACACATCGCGTCTGCCGGGTCTCGTTGAACCGGCAGAGCGCCAGAAGGCTCGAAAGGGGAGACGGGTAAACCGGCCTCCCCTTTTCGTTTGCGCCCGTTGGGGACGGGCACATGAAGGAGCCTTGTCATGTTGCTGGAAAAGCCAACGCCCATCTTGCTGGAATCAAGAGCCGTCGTCCTCGAGACCGATCGGCTGGTGTTGCGTCAGCCGACGCTCGCGGACGTAAAAGCCATTGCGCATGTCGTCGGTGACAAGCGTGTGGCCGTTAATTTGCGCCGCGTGCCGCATCCCTACTCGCTGGACGATGCCATCAGCTTCGTGAACACCGTCGCAGGCACTGTCGATACCGTTTTCCTTGTCGAGCGCGAGCGTACCGCGATCGGGCTTGTCGGCGTGAGTTGGGAAGACGAGAACGCGCCGGAACTGGGTTACTGTTTTGGCGTCGATCACTGGGGCAAGGGCTTTGCCACGGAAGCCGCGCGCGCCGTGATCGATTACGCCTTCGAGGAATTTGCCATCGACGAACTGCTGGCTGGCGCGCGCGTGCTGAACCCGGCCTCGCGTCACGTGCTGGAGAAGTGCGGCTTCCAGTGGACCGGCGTCGAACTGCACCGCTTCCTGGCGCTCGGATCTTCGACACCGGTCGATCGCTTCAAGCTCGAGCGCGCCGTGTGGTCGTCGATCAAGAACTGGCACAACTCAACGCGGCGGTGAGCCGACAAGGCATGATCCTCTCCGGAGCGCCGGGAGGATCATGCACTAAACCGCCGTGGGCGGATTGGGCTCAGGCTCGCGATGCATGACCGCGCGCTCGCGCAGGAAGATATAGATCCCTGCACAGGCGACGATGGTCGCCCCTATTATGGTGTTCAACGATGGCACGTCACCGAACACCAGAAATCCAAGCACAACCGCCCATACGATCATCGTGTACTGAAACGGCGCCACAACACTGGCCGGCGCCAGGATCAGCGACCGATTGAGGCAGAGCACGGCAACAACATTCACTGTGCCACTGATCAATAGCAGGACAACGATCAGCCATGTCGGCGGAAGGAAGATGAACGCCGATACGATTCCGCCAAAGACAAACGAGCCCACAACCTGGGTCACGGCGAGAAAGAAGCTCGACGTACCGCGCACGTAACGCGTGACGATCATGAATACAGACTGGCACAGACAGCCGGCCAGCGCGATCAAGGCCGGCCACGAAACGGCTGCGCCAGTGGGGCGCAGCGCGATGATGACCCCCACAAATCCCACGACAACGGCGGTCCAGCGCCGCCAGCCGACCTGCTCGCGCAGAAAAATCGCGGAGAATGCCGTGACGAAAATCGGCGCTGCCAGATAGCAGGTGGTGGCATCCGCCAGCGGGATATACTTGATCGCCGTGAAGAACAGCATGCCGTCGGCGACGGACATCGCCATGCGCAGCACCTGCAAGCCGGGCCGCGGCACGTGGCGTACGGCCGCGAAATTGTCGCGTGCGAGAAATGGCATCAGCGTCGCGATGGCGGCAAATCCGCGTATGAAGAAGAGCTGCGCCGGCGGATACGTCGCAACCATCACCTTGCTGAAGACATTCACCAGAGAAAATATCGTTATGGCCGCGAGCATGAACAAAATGCCCGCCAGCGTGGATGATCGCGGCGCGGCCCCTCGCAGGCTTTGCAATGAAAAGCTCATCCGGGCGGAGGCACCACGACCGGCTCCTCGCGAACGAGGTCGCGTTCGCGCAGGAAAATATAGAGCCCGGCCAGGATGATGACCGCAGCACCCACCAGCATCGCGATGGAGGGCACATCGCCGAACACGACGTAGCCGAAGATCACGGCCCAAATGATCATCGTGTACTGGTAGGGGACGACCACGCTTGCGGGAGCGAGCTTGAGCGAGCGGTTGACGCCGAGCGCGGCCACAATGGAAATGCAGCCCGCCAATGCGAAAAGACTGAGATCCGGCAGGCTCGGCGTGATCCAGCCAAACGGCGCCACGATCACGCCGAACAGAAGCGTTCCGCAGAACTGCGCCGTTGTCAGCACGACATTGGGCGTGCCGCGCAGCGAACGCGTGATGATCATGAGCGCTGCGAAGGATGAACTGCCCGCCAGCGCAATCATCGCCGGCCAGCTGAACGCCTGCGTGGACGGACGCAGCGCGATGACGACGCCAATGAAGCCAACGACGATGGCGCTCCAGCGCCGCCAGCCGACCTTCTCGCCGAGGAAGATCGCGGAGGCAGCGGTCACAAAGATCGGCGCCGCAAGATAGTAGGTGATGACATCCGCAAGCGGCAGATAGACCGACGCGGCGAAAAACGCCGCAACCTCCAGTGTCGAAAGCGCCACCCGGATGACTTGCAGTCCGGGCCTCTGAATGGTCCGGAAGGCGTTGCGGTGGCGCCAGATCACCGGCGACAGCAGCACGAGACTCGCTACCGCACGCAGCAGCAGAAGCTGGCCGACTGAATAGGTCGCGACAATGAACTTGCCGATGGCGTCGCCGAACGAAAACATCCAGACCGCCAGCAGCATCAGCGCGATGCCCGCGAGCGCGGCCGAGCGGTTGCCGGCGTCTGACGAGATTTTCGCGAACATGCTGCGTCGCCGGGCGTGATTGGGACCAAAATGCGGCTGGACGGGTTGTTTAGGAGGCCGGGACGTTTACGGCAACCGCCGCAAATGCAGCCTTTGGTGCGATATTACGCATGAATCGGTTGCCGCTCGCGCACCCATGGCGCATACATTGCCGCATATCCCGGGACGCGATTGGACGCGGCAAACCGGGCCTTTTGCAGATTACGGCGCAATGGAAAAACGATGAAATTTCTCGACGAAGCCAAGGTCTACATCCGCTCCGGCGACGGCGGAAACGGCTGCGTGGCATTTCGTCGCGAGAAGTTCATCGAGTTCGGCGGCCCATCGGGCGGCAACGGCGGACGCGGCGGCGACGTCATCGTCGAGGTCGCCGACGGCCTTAATACGCTGATCGACTATCGTTACCAGCAGCACTTCAAGGCGCCGAAGGGCGTGAATGGCATGGGCTCGGACCGCCATGGCGCCAACGGCAAGAACATCGTGATGAAGGTGCCGCTCGGCACACAGATCTTCGACGAGGACCGCGAGACGCTGATCCATGACTTCACCGAGGTCGGCGAGACGTTCGTACTGGCGAAGGGCGGCAATGGCGGTTTCGGCAACGCGCATTTCAAGACCTCGACGAACCGTGCGCCGCGCAATGCCAATCCCGGCCTGCCGGGCGAGGAGCGCTGGATCTGGCTGCGGCTGAAACTGATCGCGGACGCCGGTCTGGTCGGATTGCCCAACGCCGGTAAATCCACGTTTCTCTCCGTCGTCAGCGCGGCGAAGCCGAAGATCGCAGACTATCCGTTCACCACCCTGCATCCGCAGCTGGGCGTCGTCGGCATCGACGGGCGCGAATTCGTGCTGGCCGACATTCCGGGACTGATCGAGGGCGCGCATGAAGGTGCCGGCCTCGGCGACAGATTCCTCGGTCACGTCGAGCGCTGCCGTGTGCTGCTGCATCTGGTGGATGCGACATCGGAACATGCGGGCAAAGAGTACAAGACCGTGCGCACGGAACTGGAAGCGTATGACGCGAATCTCGCCGACAAGATCGAGATCGTTGCGCTGAGCAAGATTGATGCGGTCACGCCTGAGCATCTCAAGGACCAGAAGGCGCGGCTGAAGCGGGCGGCTAAGAAGACGCCGCTGCTGCTCTCGAGCGTGTCGCGCGAAGGCGTGCCGGAAGCATTGCGCGCGCTGTTGTCCGTGATCGGCGAAGCGCCGGTATCGGCGAAAGCGAAGAAGGCGACTGAGAGCCCGGCGGACCCGGAGCCGGAGCAGCCGTCAGGCTGGACACCGCTCGGCCGCTGACGCTCTCATTCGCAATTCAACTTAAGCCCATCACACGCTGATTTTCCGATGTCGAATCCCGAACTCAAGAATTTTCGCCGCATCGTCGTCAAGGTCGGATCGTCGCTGCTGATCGATTCCAGCGCCGGCGAAGTCCGCGCGTCATGGCTGGCCGCGCTCGCCGCCGACATCTCCAAGCTGCATCAGGCCGGCAAGGATGTGCTGGTCGTCTCGTCGGGGTCGATCGCGCTCGGGCGGAGCCGCCTGAAGCTGCCGAGCGGCCTGCTCAAGCTTGAGGAAAGCCAGGCCGCCGCGGCCGTCGGCCAGATCGAACTCGCGCGCATCTGGTCCGGCGTGCTCGGCCATTACGGCATTGGCGCCGGACAGATTCTGGTCACGTTGCAGGACACCGAGGAGCGGCGGCGTTATCTCAATGCGCGCTCGACCATCTCGAAACTTCTCGAGTGGCGCGCGGTGCCTGTGATCAACGAGAACGACACCGTCGCCACCAACGAAATCCGTTATGGCGACAACGACCGTCTCGCCGCACGCGTCGCCACCATGACCAGCGCAGATCTTCTCATCCTGCTCTCGGACATCGACGGTCTCTACACTGCGCCGCCCTCGGCCAATCCGAACGCGAAACTGATTCCTGTCGTCGAATCCGTCACTGCCGATATCGAGGCGATGGCCGGCGCGGCCGAGTCCGAACTGTCGCGCGGCGGCATGCGTACCAAGATCGAGGCCGCGAAGATCGCAACCTCCGCCGGCACGCACATGCTGATCGCATCGGGCAAGATCGAGCATCCGTTGCAGGCCATCGCCGACGGCGGGCCATGCACGTGGTTTCTCACCCCGGCCAATCCCGTCACCGCGCGCAAGCGCTGGATCGCCGGTTCGCTCGAGCCGAAGGGAACGCTCACCATCGACGCTGGGGCCGTCGCGGCACTCCGCGCCGGCAAGAGCCTGCTGCCGGCCGGCGTGATCCGGGTCGAAGGGCAGTTCGCACGCGGCGACGCCGTGGTGGTGCGCGGCCCCGATACCCATGAGATCGGCCGCGGCCTGATCGCCTACGACGCTGAGGATGCAGACAGGATCAAGGGCCGCTCGTCCTCGGACGCAGCACAAATCCTCGGCATCAGCGGGCGTGCGGAAATGATCCATCGCGACGACCTCGTGGTTGGCGGCCCGCGCGGCACCGACAGCGCCAAGTAACGACGCTCGGGTAAAGCCCCAGCACGGCCAATGGCCTAGCGTGCTGTCCCTCGGCCATTGGCCTATCCCGCCGGGCAGCCATGTTCCCGGCGGCTCGCCGGGTCCGAATTTCTGTGCTAGGGCATAGCCTTAACCCGCATTCAACCCCACATAGACCACCATGTCCGCTCCGCTCAAAGCTCTTGATGGCGCACCTGACCTGACCGCGCTGATGGCCGATCTCGGCGCCGGCGCCTCCCGCGCCGCGCGCACGCTGGCGCTTGCCCCAGGCGAGCAGAAGGACGCTGCGCTGGCTGCCATGGCCGCAGCCATTCGCGCCAATGCCAAAGAGATTCTGACCGCCAACGCTGAAGACGTCGCCGAGGCGAAAGCCGGTGGAATGAGCAGCGCGTTCGTGGATCGTCTCGCGCTCAATGAGGCGCGCATCAAGGCGATGGCCGACGGCATCGATGTGGTGCGGGCGATTCCCGATCCCGTCGGCATTGTCACCGAAAGCTGGACACGGCCCAACGGGATGACCATCGAACGCGTGCGCGTGCCGCTCGGCGTCGTCGGCGTGATCTTCGAGAGCCGCCCCAATGTCGCGGCCGACGCCGGCGCGTTGTGCCTCAAGTCCGGCAACGCCGTCATTCTGCGCGGCGGCTCGGACAGTTTCCGGTCGTGCCGTGCAATCCATCAATGCCTCGTGGAGGGCCTGCGCAAGGCCGGACTTCCCGAACAATCAATTTCGCTGGTGCCGACCCGCGACCGTGCGGCAGTCGGCCTGATGCTCGGCGGCCTCAATGGCGCGATTGATGTGATCGTGCCGCGCGGCGGCAAGAATCTCGTCGCCCGCGTGCAGGACGAAGCACGCGTGCCCGTATTCGCCCATCTCGAAGGCGTCAATCACGTCTATGTCGACAAGGCGGCATCGCCCGACATGGCGAAGACCGTTGTGCTCAATGCCAAGATGCGCCGTCCCGGTGTCTGCGGCGCAGCCGAAACACTGTTGATCGACAAGGCCGCTGCGAACACGCAGCTCAAGCCGCTGGTGACGATGCTGCTCGACGCCGGTTGCGAGGTGCGCGGCGACGCAGACATTCAGCGCGCCGATGCACGCGTGAAACCCGTGTCCGACGAAGACTGGGCCACCGAATACGAAGACGCCATCATTTCGGCGAAACTCGTGAACGGCCTCGACGACGCCATCGCACATATCGAGCGCTACGGCTCGCATCACACCGACGCCATTGTCACCGAAGACGCGAAGGCTGCCGAGAAATTCCTCAACGAGGTGGATTCCGCCATCGTGCTGCATAATGCCTCGACGCAGTTCGCCGACGGCGGCGAATTCGGCTTCGGCGCGGAAATCGGAATCGCCACCGGAAAATTCCACGCACGCGGCCCGGTCGGCGCCGAGCAACTGACCAGCTTCAAGTATCGCGTTCACGGCACGGGACAGACACGTCCGTGACTTGCGCGCCCGTGAGCGACGTGCCCAAGAACGCTGCAATCTCTTTGCCCCGCGCCCTTCCGCCTCATGCCGACGGCATGCGGATCGGCCTGCTCGGCGGATCGTTTAATCCACCGCACGAGGCGCATCGCGCCATCAGCCTGTTCGCGATGAAACGGCTGCGGCTCGACCGCATCTGGTGGCTGGTGTCGCCCGGCAATCCGCTCAAGAACAACGGCTCGCTGCACGCGCTGCGCGAACGCGTGATCGCCGCGCAGAAGGTCGCGAACCATCCGCGCATCGCTGTCAGTTGTCTCGAAACCGTCATCGGTACCCGCTACACTGCTGATACGATTTCGTATCTGCGGCGCCGCTGCTCCGGTGTACGCTTTGTATGGATCATGGGCGCTGACAATCTCGCGCAGTTCAACCGCTGGGAAAACTGGCAGCACATCGCCAGCATGGTTCCAATCGCCGTGGTCGACCGCCCGCCTGACAGCTTCCGCGCCCTTTCCTCCACCGCCGCACAGACGCTGATGCCGTATCGCGTCGACGAGCGAAGCGCGGGAACACTTGCGAGCCGACGGGCGCCGGCCTGGACATTCCTCACCGGCCTGAAATCCAGCCTGTCCTCGACCCGGCTGCGGAACCCGGACGGAAGCTGGAAGGACGCCAGTTCGCGATGACGTTTTCCGGCAACAGCAAAGCGCAAATTATCGGCTCGATATCTGGAAGATTGAAACCATTAACCCCACATGCGTATGATGACAGTGGGCGCCAGGATTCGGCGCTCGCGATACAGTGAAAGGAATGGTCCCTGACCACATCTGTATTGTCCAAGGCAGCCTTGTCGAAGCCTCTTGCTGAAGCGACGCCTGCCCCCGTCTTGAAGGCGCGACCTGACGCCGACGAGACGCTGAGCCTGATCCTCTCCCGCCTTGACGACATGAAGGCGGAAGAAACGATCACCATCGACCTCCGCGGCAAATCCTCCATCACCGACTACATGATTGTGACCTCCGGGCGGGCCAACCGCCATGTCGGCGCGATCGCGGAGAATGTCGCGAAAGGCCTCAAGGAAAGCGGAATCGCAGCCCCTCATATCGAGGGATTGCCCAACTGCGATTGGGTGCTGATCGATTCCGGCGACGTGATCGTTCATGTGTTCAGGCCGGAAGTCCGCGAGTTCTACAATCTCGAAAAGATGTGGACCTCGGACAAACCGGCGGCAAGGGCCCGCTGAGACGCGGTGAGCCTGTGCGTGTTCATGTGCTTGCGCGCATGTTAGTTTGCGCGCCATGCGCATCGTCGTGATCGCCATTGGCCGCCTGAAGCAAGGCCCGGAACGGGAGCTCGCCGAACGCTACCGCGAGCGGTTCGACGACATCGGCCGCAAGCTCGGATTTCGCAGCCTCGAGATCCATGAAATTCCGGAAAGCCGCGCGCGTGACGCCGCCGCTCGCATGGCGGATGAGGCGGCGGCGATCTCGGCACTGATTCCTGACAAATCGTCCATCATTGCGCTCGACGAACGCGGCGAAACCATCGACAGCGCAACATTCGCGCGCCATCTTGGCCGCTGGCGCGACGAATCGGTTCCAACCGCTGTTTTTTTAATCGGCGGGGCGGACGGACTTTCGCCCGAATTGCGGCGCAAGGTGAAACTGAGCGTTGCGTTTGGCAAGGCGACCTGGCCGCACCAGATGGTGCGCGTCATGCTGCTGGAACAGATTTACCGGGCCGCGACGATTTTATCCGGCCACCCATATCATCGCCCATAGTATAACCTGGCGTGTATTCTGTTCGCAAAACCGGTGCCGACTTTTGCGAAATACGCGCATGAAAGACCCAACCGCACGTGACTGACGCGACAGGTTATGCAAGCTCGCCAACACTGCGCCGGCTGACGCGCGGAGCGGTTTTGCCGTTGTCGCTGGTGGCGTCCACTTTGCATATCGCAGGCATCGCGCCGGCCTTCGCGCAGGGCACAACCAAACAGGTTGCCGCGCCCGATCCTGAAGCAATCAAGCAGCGTACCCAGGAGCTGGAAGCTGCGCGCGAGCAGCAGAGGAAAGCCGCCGAACTTGAGAAGAAGCTCAAGGCCGACATTGCCGCCATCGGTCAGGACCGCTCCAAACTCAACCAGCAACTGATCGGCATTGCCTCGCAGGTGCGCGACGTTGAAGGCAAGATGGCCGACACCGAAGGCCGGCTGCGCCCGCTCGATGCGCGCGAGCTTCAGATTCGCGCCTCACTCGAATCGCGCCGCGATGAAATTTCCGAGGTGCTCGCCGCCCTCCAGCGCGCCGGACGCCGCGCACCGCCGGCGCTATTTGTAAGACCCGAAGACGCGCTGCAGTCGCTGCGCACCGCGATGTTGCTCGGCGCTGTGGTCCCGGAGATGCGCGCACGCGCGGCCAAGCTTGCCAGCGATCTGGGCGAACTGGTCAGCTTGCGCAAAAATATTTCGGAAGAGCGCGACCGGCTCGCCAGCGATCGTGACAAGCTGAATGACGATCGCACACGGCTCGCGGCACTGGTGCAGGAACGGCAAAAGACACAGACCGAGGCCGAAAAGGATATGGAAGCTGAGCGGCAGCGCGCGATCGCGCTGTCCAGGCAAACCGAAAACCTTCAGGACCTGATCGCCAAGATGGAGCAGGATGTCAAAGCGGCCGCAAAGGCCGCCGCGACGGCCGAATTGAAAGGCATGCCGGCCTCTCTCAACGGCAAGCCCGATCTCGGGGCCTTGAAGGACCCGGGGCGGCTGAGCCCGGCCATAGCTTTCGGTTCCGCAAAGGGCTTATTGCGAATTCCGGTTAACGGCACCCGGATCCGCAATTTTGGCGGTTCTGACGGCACCGGAGGCCAGGAAAAGGGCATTTCCATCGCCACCCGGCCCGGCGCGCAGGTGACAACACCTTGTGATGGCTGGGTTGTTTACTCCGGCCCGTTCCGGAGCTACGGACAACTCTTGATCCTCAATGCGGGCGGTGGGTATCATGTGCTTATCGCCGGTATGGAACGTATTTCGGTCACGATCGGGCAGTTTGTTCTAACTGGAGAACCGGTCGCGACGATGGGGACCACGTCTCAGGTCGCGTCAATTCTGGCGGCTGCGTCCAGCCAGCCTGTGCTCTACATCGAGTTCCGTAAAGACGGCGCTCCAATCGATTCTGGTCCATGGTGGGCCGCAAGTGAAGGCCAAAAGGTTCGCGGATGATGCGCAAGACTTCCCTGGTTCTCCTCAGCGTCGCAGCAGGCGCAGCGGCAACACTCCTTCTCACCCAGCCGCGCTCGGCTCTGGTGGGATCGACGGCGCGCGCCGCGTCGTCAGACACATACCGTCAGCTCAATCTGTTCGGCGATGTATTCGAGCGCGTCCGCAGCGACTATGTCGAGAAGCCGGACGACAGCAAGCTGGTCGAGACCGCGATCAGCGGCATGCTCACCGGCCTTGATCCGCACTCGAGCTACATGGACGCGAAGAGCTTCCGCGACATGCAGGTACAGACGCGCGGCGAATTCGGCGGCCTCGGCATCGAAGTTACGATGGAGGATGGCCTTATCAAGGTTGTGTCGCCGATCGACGAGACGCCGGCCTCCAAGGCCGGCATCATGGCCAACGACATCATTTCTCAACTCGACGATGAAGCGGTGCAGGGCCTGACCCTGAACCAGGCCGTCGAGAAGATGCGCGGTCCGGTCAACACCAAGATCAAGCTCAAGATCATTCGCAAGGGTCAGGACAAGCCGCTTGATATCACGCTGACGCGCGACAACATTCGCGTGCGTTCGGTGCGCGCGCGCGTCGAGAGCGACGATATCGCCTATATTCGCGTGACCACCTTCAACGAGCAGACCACCGAAGGCCTGAAGCGCGAGATGGCGAACCTGACCACGCAGATCGGTTCGGACAAGCTCAAGGGCTACATTCTCGACCTGCGCAACAACCCGGGCGGCCTGCTTGAAGAAGCCGTGTCGGTGTCCGACGCATTCCTCGATCGCGGCGAAATCGTCTCGACCCGGGGCCGCAACGCCGAGGAAACCCAGCGCCGCACCGCCAAGCCCGGCGATCTCGCCAAGGGCAAGCCGGTGATCGTGCTGATCAACGGCGGCTCAGCATCGGCGTCGGAAATCGTTGCCGGTGCGCTGCAGGACCACAAGCGCGCGACCCTGCTCGGCACCCGCTCGTTCGGCAAGGGATCGGTGCAGACCATCATTCCGCTCGGCTCCGGTAACGGCGCGCTGCGGCTGACCACTGCGCGTTACTTCACGCCGTCGGGCAAGTCCATTCAGGCCAAGGGCATCATCCCGGATATCGAAGTCCTGCAGGATGTGCCGGAGGATCTGAAGTCGAAGACCGACACCAAGGGCGAAGCCTCGCTGCGCGGCCATCTCAAGGCCGAAGGTCAGGAAGAGACCGGATCGCAATCCTACGTGCCGCCGGATGCGAAGGACGACAAGGCGCTGAAGATGGCTGCGGACCTCCTGCACGGCATCAAGCAGACCACCTCGGCTCCTGCTCCGACCGACAAGGCCACCAACAAGGCCGCGAACTAAAGCGCACGCGAACATCCCAATTCGATCAGGGCGGCCTTCGGGGCCGCCCTTTTTGCTGGCTGTCCGCCGTCTGATCGCTGCGGAACCCAAGCCTTTGCGGCCCGCCGCACCGGGGCCGTGATAGGATTCGGCGATTGATTCGCGAGGGTTGAGGGCAGTGACCACCGACGATCTGAGCGCCCCGCTCGGACAGGACCGGCCGCGCAAGCGGCGATACCGGCTTCCGTTCACGGCACCGCAGGCGATTGCGGGGCTGTTCGGGCTGTTTCTGGTGGTCTTTCTCGGCTTCGCGATTTTCAACCAGAATCCGATGGGCGGCGAGCCGCTGGCGAAGGTGTCCTACGATCCCGCCAAGCTGCCCGCAGAGACCGCCGCGAACCCGGCCAGCGCTAACCCCACAGCACCCAAGGAAGCCGCTAAGGAACCCGCCGCAGGACAGCAGACCGTGACCATCATCGACGGCTCCAGCGGCGCCCGGCAAAGCGTGATTGTGGGGGGCGGTGCGGAGACCCCAGCGGCGGCAGATGCGCCGCCGGCCATGATCGCGGGCGTCAATCCGAAGCTGCTGGAAAGCTCGCGCTACGGCATGATCCCGGTCGTCGCCGATGGGCTGAAATCCTTCCGCGCCTATGCGGCAGGCGGCGACGCCGAGCGCGCCGTCGCCGCGAAGAAACCCGTCGTCGCGATCGTTATCTCCGGCCTCGGCGTCGGCGCCGCGAAAACCGCCGATGCCATCACCAAGCTTCCCGGTGCCGTGACGCTCGCTTTCACACCCTACGGCTCAGACCCCGGCAAGCTGGTGGAACGCGCCCGCGCACAGAAGCACGAGGTTCTGTTGCAGGTTCCGATGGAGCCGTTCGATTATCCGGATAACGATCCCGGCCCGCAGACACTGCTGACGACACTGTCCGCCGAGCAGAACGTTGACCGCCTCGCCTGGCATATGAGCCGGTTTCAGGGCTACGTCGGCATCGCCAATTTCATGGGATCGCGTTTTGTCGCAACCGATACGGCGATGCAGCCGATCGTCAAGGAAGCCGCAAAGCGCGGCCTCGCCTGGCTCGACGACGGCAGCGCGCCGCGCAGCGTCGCTGGCGTGATCGCGGAAGGCCAGTCGATGCCCTACGCGAAAGCCGATGTCGGCATCGACACCGTGCCGACGCCGGCGGAGATTGACCGCGCGCTGGCGCGGCTGGAAACACTGGCGAAAGAACGTGGAGCAGCCGTGGGGGTCGCATCGGCGCTGCCGATTTCAATCGAGCGCATCGGAACCTGGGCAAAACAACTGGAGGGCCGCGGTATCGCGCTGGTGCCGTTGACAACGGCCATGCTGAAACCAAAATCAAGCTAAGTGGCCGCCGTGATCGGAACTGATCGCCCGGCATGGTCACGCAAACAAGAGAACAAGGCGCGATTGGTGCTGATACCGGTCGGGGATCAAAGGCTTTAGCAGTATGGCGCGTTACGACGATCTGCCCTACCGGACCTGCGTCGGGATTACCCTGATCAACCCAGAAGGGCTTGTATTCATCGGCCGCCGCATCAGCGGCCCGGAACATGTCGACCAGACTCATGTCTGGCAGATGCCGCAAGGCGGCGTCGATAGTGGCGAAGATACCTGGGCCGCCGCCAAGCGCGAGCTCTACGAAGAGACCAACGCCCGATCGGTCGAAAAGCTTGGCGAAGTTTCCGAATGGCTCACTTACGACATTCCGCGCACGGTGGCCGGACGGGCCTGGAAGGGCCGCTTCCGCGGCCAGAAGCAGAAGTGGTACGCGATGCGTTTCACCGGCAAGGACAGCGAGATCAATGTCGCATCACCCGCCGGTCACAAGGCGGAGTTCATCGACTGGCGCTGGGAGCCGATGAAGAATCTTCCCGAGCTGATCGTGCCGTTCAAGCGCCCGGTTTATGAGCGCGTGGTTCAGGAATTCACGAAATTTGCGGGAAAGTAATCTGTCGTCCGAATCAAAAAAGCCCTGCGCTGCAGGGCTTTTTTACGTTTCCGATCAACCTGACGTTCAATGCATCGCGGTTGAATTGACGACCTGCCGCTGAATGGTCTTGAAGTGATCGAGCCGCTCGATCGCCTGATCGAGGACCGTGCCTTCCTTCTCCTTCAGATCCTCTTCCATCTGAGCGATGCTGTCGGCGAAAGCCGCCAGGTCCAGCTCAGCCACCGCCGTCGCGGTGTCTGCAAGAACCGTGAGGCCCTTGTCGGAGATTTCCGCAAGGCCGCCGAGCACGATGACCTTCTCGTGCTTGCCGCCAGCGGTAATCGTCATGACGCCAGGACGGATCGTCGTGACCAGCGGCGAATGCCCGGCCATCACGCCGAGATCGCCCTCGACGCCGGGAATATCGACCTGCTCGACTTCGCCCGAGAAGGCGATTCGTTCAGGCGACACGAGATTGAAGTGGAAGGTCGCCATCGTGATTACGCCGCTTCCGCTGCGAGCTTCTTGCCCTTCTCAACGGCTTCTTCGATGGTGCCGACCATGTAGAACGCGGCTTCCGGCAGGTGATCGTACTTGCCGTTGCAGAGATCCTTGAAGCCCTTGATGGTATCGGCGAGATCGACGAACTTGCCCGGCGAGCCGGTGAAGATTTCAGCGACGTGGAACGGCTGCGACAGGAAGCGCTCGACCTTGCGGGCGCGAGCCACGGTCAGCTTGTCCTCTTCAGACAGTTCATCCATGCCCAGAATGGCGATGATGTCCTGCAGCGACTTGTAGCGCTGCAGCACCTGCTGGACGAGACGCGCGGTCTGGTAGTGATCTTCGCCGACGATCAACGGCGAGAGCATACGCGAGGTCGAGTCGAGCGGGTCCACCGCCGGATAAATACCCTTTTCAGAGATCGCACGGTTCAACACGGTCGTTGCGTCCAAGTGGGCGAACGAGGTTGCCGGCGCCGGGTCGGTCAAGTCGTCGGCCGGAACGTAAATGGCCTGCACCGAGGTGATCGAACCCTTGTTGGTGGTGGTGATGCGCTCCTGCAGCGCGCCCATGTCGGTGGCGAGCGTCGGCTGATAACCCACCGCCGAAGGAATACGGCCGAGCAGAGCGGACACTTCCGAACCTGCCTGGGTGAAGCGGAAGATGTTGTCGACGAAGAACAGCACGTCCTGGCCCTGATCGCGGAAGTGTTCTGCGACGGTCAGGCCGGTGAGGCCGACGCGGGCGCGCGCGCCCGGAGGCTCGTTCATCTGGCCGTACACGAGGGCGCACTTCGAGCCTTCGCCGCCGCCCTTCTTGTTCACGCCCGATTCGATGAACTCGTGATAGAGGTCGTTGCCTTCACGGGTCCGCTCGCCGACGCCTGCGAACACCGAGTAACCGCCGTGCGCCTTCGCGACGTTGTTGATCAGCTCCTGAATCAGCACGGTCTTGCCGACGCCGGCGCCGCCGAACAGGCCGATCTTGCCGCCCTTGGCGTAAGGCGCCAGCAGATCGACAACCTTGATGCCGGTGACGAGAATTTCAGCTTCGGTCGACTGGTCGGTGTAGAGCGGCGCTTCCTGATGGATGGCGCGGTCGCCTTCGGCCTTGATCGGGCCCTGCTCGTCGACCGGCTCGCCGACGACGTTCATGATGCGGCCCAGCGTGCCGGCACCCACCGGCACCTTGATCGGCGCGCCGGTGTCTTTCACTTCCTGGCCGCGGACCAGACCTTCGGTGGTGTCCATCGCGATCGCGCGCACGGTGGATTCACCGAGATGCTGCGCGACCTCGAGCACCAGACGGTTGCCCTGGTTGGTGGTTTCGATGGCGTTGAGAATGGCCGGCAGATAGCCGTCGAACTTCACGTCGACGACGGCGCCGATAACCTGCGAAATGCGTCCGGTCTGATTGGCGGGTGATGCCATGGGATAGTCTCCTTAAAACTCGGTCTGTGCGGCGGTCGGCTCAGATGGCTTCGGCGCCGGAGATGATTTCGATCAGTTCCTTGGTAATCATCGCCTGGCGGGTGCGGTTATAGATCAGCGTCTGCTTGCGGATCATGTCGCCGGCGTTGCGGGTCGCGTTGTCCATCGCGCTCATCTGCGCGCCGTAGAACGACGCGTTGTTTTCGAGCAGCGCGCGGAAAATCTGCACCGCGAGATTGCGCGGCAGCAGGCTCGAAAGAATTTCGTCTTCGGCAGGCTCGTAGTCGTAGATCGCGGCCGCGCCGGAGGTTTCCTTTTCCTCGAGCACCAGCGGAATGATCTGCTGCGCGGTCGGGACCTGAGCGATCACCGACTTGAAGCGCGAATAGAACAGCGTGCAGACATCGAAGTCGCCCGCCTCGAACATCGCGATCACCTGCTTGGCGATGTCCTCGGCATTCTTGAAGCCGAGCACCTTCACCGAGCGCAGCTCGACATGCTCGACGATCTGCTTGTCGAACTGACGGCGGAGCTGCTCATAGCCCTTGCGGCCGACGCAGAAGAACTTGACGTCCTTGCCCTGGTTCATCAGCGACAGCGCGCGCTCGCGCGCCAGGCGCACGATGGACGAGTTGAACGCGCCGGAGAGACCACGCTCGCCGGTGCAGACCAGCAGCAGGTGGACCTTGTAGTTGCCGGTGCCGGTCAGCAGCGCCGGCGCAGAACCCGAGCCGGAAGCTGCGCCCGCAATATTGCTGATCACGGCGTCCATGCGCTCGGCATAGGGACGCGCCGCTTCGGCCGCGGTCTGGGCACGGCGCAATTTCGACGCCGCAACCATCTGCATGGCCTTGGTGATCTTCTGCGTCGCCTTGGTGGAGGCGATGCGGACACGCATGTCCTTGAGAGACGCCATTCTTTATCTCACCCTGACGATCCAGCCGAACGCCGGATCGCAACCCCGAATTCGCCGCGCACGACAAGGATCGGCGCGGCGATGATTTCTTAAGCGAACGTCTTGGCGAAGCCTTCGACCGCGGCCTTGAGCTTGCCGGCGCTATCGTCGGACAGATCCTTCGAGTCGCGAATCGCGTTGAGAAGATCAACGTGCTTGCCGCGCAGCAGCGACAGCAGGCCTTCTTCGAACTCACGCACCTTGGCGACCGGAATAGCGTCGAGGTAACCGTTGACGCCGGCGTAGATCACCACGACCTGCTCTTCCATCTTCAGCGGCGAGAACTGCGGCTGCTTCAGAAGTTCGGTCAGGCGCGAACCGCGCGCCAGCAGACGCTGGGTCGACGCGTCGAGGTCGGAGCCGAACTGCGCGAAGGCCGCCATTTCGCGGTACTGCGCGAGTTCGCCCTTGATCTTGCCGGCGACCTTCTTCATCGCCTTGGTCTGCGCCGACGATCCGACGCGCGACACCGACAGACCGACGTTCACCGCAGGACGGATGCCCTGGAAGAACAGATCGGTTTCAAGGAAGATCTGGCCATCGGTGATCGAAATCACGTTGGTCGGAATGTAGGCCGACACGTCGTTGGCCTGGGTCTCGATGACCGGTAGCGCGGTCAGCGAGCCGTTGCCGTGATCGTCGTTGAGCTTCGCAGCGCGCTCGAGCAGACGGGAGTGCAGGTAGAACACGTCGCCCGGATAAGCTTCGCGGCCCGGCGGACGGCGCAGCAGCAGCGACATCTGGCGGTAGGCGACGGCCTGCTTGGACAAGTCGTCATAGATGATAACGGCGTGCATACCGTTGTCGCGGAAGTACTCGCCCATGGTGCAGCCGGTGAACGGCGCGAGGTACTGCATCGGCGCGGGGTCCGACGCGGTCGCGGCGACGACGATGGAGTATTCCAGCGCGCCCTGCTCTTCGAGCACCTTCACGAACTGTGCGACGGTGGAGCGCTTCTGGCCGATCGCGACATACACGCAATACAGCTTCTGGCCTTCCGGAGCGCCGGCAACGTTGAGTGGCTTCTGGTTGAGAATGGTGTCGAGCGCGATCGCGGTCTTGCCGGTCTGACGGTCGCCGATGATCAGCTCGCGCTGGCCGCGGCCGACGGGGATCAGGGCGTCGATCGCCTTGAGGCCGGTGGCCATCGGTTCGTGCACCGACTTGCGTGGAATGATGCCGGGCGCCTTGACGTCAACGCGCTTGCGCTCCGTCGCCTGGATCGGGCCCTTGCCGTCGATCGGGTTGCCGAGCGCGTCGACGACGCGGCCGAGAAGCCCCTTGCCGACCGGCGCATCGACGATGGCGCGGGTGCGCTTGACGGTCTGGCCTTCCTTGATCTCGCGGTCGGCGCCGAAAATAACGATACCGACGTTGTCGCTTTCAAGGTTCAGCGCCATGCCGCGCGTGCCGTTCTCGAACTCGACCATTTCACCGGCCTGGACGTTGTCCAGACCATAGACGCGGGCAATGCCGTCGCCGACCGAGAGAACCTGACCGACTTCAGAGACTTCGGCTTCCTGGCCGAAATTCTTGATCTGGTCCTTGAGGATTGCGGAAATTTCCGCGGCGCGGATGTCCATCAGCCTGCCTCTTTCATCGCGTGCTTGATCGAATTGAGTTTGGTGCGAAGCGAGCTATCGACCATGCGGCTGCCGAGCTTAACGACAAGCCCGCCGATGATTGACGGATCGATCTTCACGTTGAGATCGACGTCCTTGCCCGACACTGATTTCAGTGCGGCCTTGAGAGCGTCGAGATTGGTATCGCTGAGCGGCTCGGCGACGGTGACTTCCGCGGTGGCCTCGCCCTTGAATTTGGCGACCAGCGCGCGGAAAGCCCTGATGACATCGGCCACGGCGAACAGCCGGCGATTGGCAGTCAGGACTTTCAGGAAATTCGCGGCGACGCCGCTGATGCCGGCCTTGTCCAGCACGGCGCCAAGCGCCTTGGCCTGCGCATCGGCGGTAAACACCGGGCTGCGCACAAGCCGCAAAAGATCGGGGCTGTCGGCAAGCAGGGCGGAGAACTTGTCGAGGTCAGCCTTCACGGCATCGACCGACTTCTGGTCGCGCGCCAGTTCAAACAAGGCCGTCGCATAACGGCCGGACACGCCAGATACTGAGGGATCTTCAGCTGCCACAAAAATCTCTTCTAGCTATCGAATGACCAAGGAAACGACCATCGCTGGAGAACGGCGTCAGGCACGACACCAAGCGATCCAAGTCCTTGGAATTCAAGCGGGACTTCGATTTCTGGCCGGAGCGATCTACCCAGCAGCCCAAAATCGCGGTTTTGCTAACATAGGGCGCGCGCAGGTGCAACATGACGGCGATTGCGAACGCATTTTTGGTGGCGCCGGTTTGTCGCACGCCTCGCGTCACACTCGTTGATGGGCGCGGACAGAATTCCTGAGCGTTTGAGCTTGCTAAAGAGCGCTCCACCCGGCCGCCGCAACGCCTGTGCCTTGTCCTCAGATATTGACGCTCTCATTGCGCCCGAGCCCCGTGCAGCCGGGATTGCCGCCGGTTGCCCAATTTTGAGTCCTAAAGCATAGAAAAGCAGCACGAAACTCAGCTAACCAATTGGAATTAATGAGTAATTTATTGAATGCGCGATTGTACTTATATGAGGATCCGTCATCATTGCGCATCGCAAAAAGCGATTCGGACCGGCAATGGCGCCGGCCCGTCACGGCTTCGGCTCGTGAAGCAATACGTGGTGAGCAATGCCGCTTCCAAAAACAATATCAGCCGGCCCGCGCGCCGGCGAAAACCCCGTTTCCATTTCCGAACTCATTGAACTGACCAACGACCTGCGAACCAGCGCGGCCGACAAGATCAGCGGCATCCAGCGCGTCACCGGTTCGCTTCGCATGCTCGCATTGAATGCGATGATCGAAAGTGCCCGCGCCGGCACTCATGGCCGCGGATTCTCCGTGGTCGCAGCCGAGGTGCGCGAAATCGCCGCCAATGTCGGGCTGATTTCCGAGCAATTGCAAAAAGAGCTTACGGCGCAGATCGATTCATTGAGCGCTCACACCCAGTCCATGGCCAATGCAGCGATGGGAACGCGCATGGTCGATCTTGCGCTGAATGCCATCGAGATTATCGATCGCAATCTTTATGAGCGAACCTGCGATGTGCGGTGGTGGGCCACCGACAGCGCCGTCGTCGATTGCGCGGCGAACGTGACGCCGCAATCGGCCGACTATGCGTCCAAGCGGCTCGGCGTGATCCTCAATGCATATACGGTTTATCTTGATCTCTGGCTCTGCGATCTGCACGGCAAGGTGCTCGCGAATGGACGGCCGGATCGCTATTCGGTCGCGGGGCTCGATGTCTCGCAGGAGCCATGGTTCGTGCAGGCCTCTCGGCTGACGTCCGGTGACGAGTATGCTGTCGGCGACATCAGCGTCGCCCCCGGCCTGAAAGGCGCGCAGGTCGCGACCTATGCGGCATCCGTGCGGACCGGAGGCGAAAGCCATGGCGCTCCCCTCGGCGTTCTGGCGATTCACTTCGACTGGGCGCCCCAGGCCGAGACCATTGTCCGCGGTGTCCGCATCGAACCGGAAGAGAAGACCAGGACCGCCGTGCTGCTGGTGGACGCACATCGCAGGGTCATCGCGTCCTCGGAGGGGACAAGCACCCTGGACCAGCATTTTCAGATCGAGACCGGGAACCAGTCGCACGGGTTTTACACCCGGTCCGATGGCACGACCGTCGCGTTCCACGCCACCCCCGGCTACGAGACCTATCGCGGCCTCGGCTGGCACGGCGTGATTGTGCGCCGGCCTGACTGAATTCGCCCGGAAAGCCCGCTCACCGGCGATGAAGCTCCAAAATTAACAAGCCGCCCGTTTTACGCATGCAGCATTGCAAAATGTGCATGCGGGAAACCATTTGGGCAATTTTGCGTTTACTTCAGCTAGGCTACAATTTTGTGAACTCTGCAGTATTGAAAAGTATATGTTACTTATACGCTTCTATATCTTCAGTAATGGAATAATGAAGAAGGCTATTTCTACGTATCAGACGAATACGCAAGGATTTAAGGAACAAAATCTCTCGCCGCGCTTATGCCTCATTATGGGATGATCCATCCGGCCACGTAAACGCTGGCTCGATTTAGCCAGACGTCGGATGGATATACCAGAACGAGGGACAACTATATGATCGACGCTATCAAGCGCGTGCCGGGGCAACCCGTGAAGAATCGGAATGCCTCCATCGCTTTGATCGCCGTCGGCATGCTGGCGCTCACAGCCTCAGCCAGCGAAGCCGGCCATCGCAAATCTTCTCATGAAAAGTCTTGGCGCGACGCCAACGCCTCAATCAGTTCCGGCCGCAGCTTTTCCGGCAAGGCCTCCTATTACGGCAACGAGTCCGGCAGCAAGACTGCCTCGGGCCAGCGCTTCAACCAGAACGCCATGACCGCCGCCCATCGCACCTTGCCGTTCGGGACCAAGCTCAAGGTCACCCATGGCGGCCGCAGTGTGGTCGTCACGGTCAATGACCGCGGCCCGTTCATCAAGGGCCGGGTGCTCGATCTGTCGAAGGGCGCGGCTCAGGCCGTCGGTCTCACCGGTCGCGGTGTCGGACACGTGGTCGCAGAAGTTCAGTAAGCGTTGCGTTGAGTACAGTGTTGCTTTGAGTAGCGTGACGTTGAGTTGAAAAGGCCGGTGCCAGTTGCACCGGCCTTTTTCATGGGGGCTTACAAGAAGCTCTGCGGATCGATGTCGATCTCGAGCTTGAGATTGCCCTTGGTCTTCGGACCTGCCGCCAGCCACTCCCGCATATAGGCGGAGAGATCGATGCTGCGCACCGACTTCACCAGAATCCGAAACCGGTAACGGCCCTTGATGACGGCGAGCGGGGCTTCGGCGGGGCCAAGCACCTGGACGCGCTCGTCAAGCGGCGCAGCTGATGCAAGTTTGCGCGCGAAACCTTCCGCGGTCGGACGATCACCTGCCGAAATGATCAGCGACGCCAATCGCCCGAACGGCGGATACAGCGCACGCTCGCGGGCGTCGATCTCGCTGGCATAAAATGCCTCGCGATCCGACGCGACCAGCGCCTTCATCACCGGATGTTCCGGCTGATGGGTCTGCAAATACCCAACACCCCGGCCTTGCTCCCGCCCGGCGCGGCCGATCACCTGATTGAGCAGTTGAAACGTGCGCTCGGCGGCGCGCGGATCGCCGTTGCCAAGACCCAGATCCGCATCGACGACGCCAACGAGATTGAGACGCGGGAAGTTATGTCCCTTTGCCACCAGTTGCGTGCCGATAATAATATCGACACGCCCTTCCGCGATCTCGTTCAGTTCCGAGCGCATGGTCTCGATGTCGGTGATGAGATCGCTCGACAGCACCATGGTGCGCGCGTCCGGAAAAAGATTCGCAGCTTCCTCCTGCAAACGCTCGACGCCGGGACCGATGGCGGCGAGGGATTCCTCGGCGCCGCAGTGCGGGCACTGATGAGGCCGCGGCATCGAGAAGCCGCAGTGATGGCAGACCAGGCGCTGACGAAACCGGTGATCCACCAGCCACGCATCGCAGATGGTGCAGGCGAAGCGATGTCCGCAGGCGCGGCACAACGTCAGCGGTGCATAGCCGCGGCGGTTCAGGAACAGCAGCGCCTGTTCCCTACGCTCGATTGCGATTTTAATTTCTTCTGCCAAACGCGGTGAAATGAACCGCCCGCGCGCAGGCCCTTCGCGTTTGAGATCGATGGCCTCGATCTGCGGCATGTGCTGACCACCGAACCGCGATGGCAACGCAACGCGGCGATAGCGGCCCTTGCGTGCGTTGACTTCGGACTCAACCGAGGGCGTCGCCGAACACAGCACCACCGGAATTTTCGCGATGGAACCGCGCACCACCGCCATGTCGCGCGCGTGATAGTGCGCGCCTTCGTCCTGCTTGTAAGCCTGGTCGTGTTCTTCATCGACGATGATAAGACCAAGATTAGCGTAAGGCAGAAACAGCGCGGAGCGCGCACCCACCACCACCGGTGCATCACCCGCCGCGACCGCAGCCCAGTTGCGCGCGCGGGTGCGCGGCGTCAGTTCCGAATGCCATTCGATCGGCCGCACCCCGAAGCGCGCGCTGAACCGATCGAGGAATTGGCCGGTCAGTGCGATCTCCGGCATCAGGATCATCGTCTGCCGGCCGCGCCTGATATTTTCGGCGACCGCCTCGAAATAGACTTCGGTCTTGCCCGAACCGGTCACGCCGTCAAGCAACGCGACCTGAAACTCGTCCTTCGATACGAGCTCTTTCATCGCGTCCGCTGCGATGCGTTGCTCCGGAGAAAAATCCGGTTCAGCGAACGAGGGGTCCGGAGATGGCGGCGCCAGATCGCGCGGCAGCGGCTCGATAACCAGCGTGCCTTCGTCGACAAGGCCGTCGATCACGCCGGCGCTCACGCCGGCTTCCCTGACTGCATCGGATTTCGAATGCAGCAATCCGTCCGACAGCACGTCGATCAGACGGCGCCGCGCGACCGTCATACGTTGCGGTGGCGCGCCGACCAGCCGCACGCCCATGCGCACGCGCTCGGGCCCGAGATGCTCGCCCATGCGCAGCGTCATCCGCAGCACCATGCCGCGCGCGGACAGCGTGTAGTTGGCGACCCAGTCGACAAAGCTGCGCAGCTCGGGCTTGAGCGGCGGCACGTCGAGCTTTTCGCCGGTCTCCTTCAGGCGATTGTGCAGCCGGGGATCGGGGTTGGGATTGTCCGCCCAGACCACCGCCGTGACATCGCGCGCCCCCAGCGGAACACTCACCACGTCGCCGGGATTCAGCTCGACGCCGTCGGGAACGCGATAGGAATAGGTCTGGTTCAGGGCCACAGGGACGAGGACGTCGACAACTCGTCTTGCCATGGCCAAAGGGGTCCGGATTAAGGGGTGAATAAGGAAAAGGGTGCGATAAACCGATTCCTGTCAAGCGCAGGTATCTCAGATATGGGTATCGCGAGACATATGATGGTCAAAGCCGTCCCCGCAACCGAAGCCAGCCCGCAAGGCGCGCAGCTCACCTGCGCCGCTCCCGATCTGCTGGCCGAAATCACGCGATGGCTGTCCCATTTGCGTGCCGAACGGCGGCTGTCGCCCAAAACGCTGGAAGCCTATGCGCGCGACCTGCGCCAATGCCTCACCTTTCTGAGCGAGCACTGGGGCGGCCTTGTCACGCTCAAGCAATTTGCGGGAATCGAAGCCACGGACGTGCGCGCGTTCATGTCGTCACGGCGGGCCGACGATATTGGCGGACGATCTTTAATGCGCGCACTGGCCGGCCTGCGCTCATTCGGACGCTTTCTCGAACGCGAAGGCAAGGGCAAGGTCGGCGCGTTGTCCGCGATCCGCGCGCCGAAGATCGGCAAGAGCTTGCCGAAACCAATCCAGATGACATCGGCGCGGCAGATGACCAACGCGGACATCCGCGCCGGCGAAAACCGCGAACCATGGATCTGGGCGCGTGACGCTGCGGTAATGGCGCTGCTCTACGGATCGGGCCTGCGCATCTCCGAAGCGCTCGGGCTCAAGCGGCGCGACGTGCCGTTGCCGGGCAAAGGCGATGTGATCGTCGTCACCGGCAAGGGCAACAAGACCCGCATGGTGCCCGTGTTGCAAAATGTGCTTGCACTCGTGCAGGACTATGTCGCGATGTGCCCGCACATGATTGCACAGGATGGCGCGATCTTCGTCGGCGCACGCGGCGGCCCTCTCTCACCACGCATCATCCAGTTGACGATGGAGCGGCTGCGCGGCGCACTCGGACTGCCCGACAGCGCGACACCCCATGCGCTGCGACACTCCTTCGCTACCCATCTGCTGACACGCGGCGGCGACCTGCGCGCGATCCAGGAATTGCTCGGCCACTCGTCGCTCTCGACCACGCAGATCTACACCGGCGTCGATGCCGACCGGTTGCTCGACGTCTACAAGACGGCTCACCCAAGAGCCTAGGTGATGACCTGACACAAATTTGTCGCGCCAGATTTGTCCTGCCAGCTCATAACGATCCCCTTGCGCGCGGACCGCAGTTCGGTCAATCGTTGCGCTCGTTTTGACCGGGAGGGATACCGAATATGGGCGCACATGAAAGCATGGAGCACGCGGAGCACGCCGAGCACGCCTCCGGCTCCAACAAGAAGATCGCATTGCTGATCGCCGTGATCGCGCTTTTCCTCGCGCTGTCCGAAACCCTCGGCAAGGGCGCCCAGACCGAATCCATCAGCAAGAACGTCGAAGCCTCGAACCTGTGGGCCTTTTTCCAGGCAAAAAGCATCCGCCGCACGGTGGTGCAGTCGGTGTCAGAGCATGCCAAGCTGAGCCTCGGCCTGTCCGGCGACGAAGCCCAGAAGGCCGCGCTGGCCAAGCAGATCGACGATTGGACCAAGACCGCCGCGCGCTATCGTTCCGAGCCGGAAACCGGCGAGGGATCCGAACAGCTCGCCGCTCGCGCCAAGGAGGCCGAGCATGCCCGCGACCTCGCCATGGCGCGTTATCACCACTACGAGGTGGCTTCCGCTGCATTCCAGATCGGAATCGTGCTCGCTTCGGCGACCATCATCACCGGCATGGTCGCACTGGCGTGGGTTTCAGGTCTGCTTGCAATCGCCGGACTTGCCTTCACCGCAATCGGCCTGTTCGCACCGCATGCCGTACACCTGATGTAGCACCGATGCAGTGCCTGGTTCTCGGTGCGACGGGACGTGTGGGCCGTCACATTGCGAATCGCCTCACGACGACGAACGCGACGCCTGTATCCGCCGGCGCAGACGTGCGATGAAGCCGGGTGAAACGCGGCGGCGAACGTGCCTTATCCAGTGCTGAATGGCGAGCTTGAACGGCGCGATGATAGCCAGCGCCCGCAAGCGCAGATCGAGCACAAGCTCATAGAGCCTGTGGAACCAGGCCATCTGCAACAGTTTCTCGCGCGTCACATCGAACACGAACGCGACGATGCCGACGCCAAGAACCTTCTGAAAAACAATCAGCGTGGTCGCGCAAACAAAGTATTTGTGCGCCAGCAGCCATGCCGCGACGAAATTGAGCGGGAACAGAACGATGACCGGCACCGCGAACACGATCAGCGTCAGGCCCGGCGACAAATGCTCGATAAGATCGGCAAGCCATGCCTTGAGCCGAGGCAGCGGAATCAGCGCGACAACGCGCGCAATAACCGGCTCGACGCGATCCCACAGCCACGCTTCGACCAGGAAGATCAGCGCGAGCAGAACCCAGAGCGGACGAAGCAGCCGGCGCATGATGGATTCTCATCCCTCATGACCGGCTGAATGCCGGTCCACCATCACATATGGATAGCGCGCTTCCCGACCGCAAGCGCGGCTTCCTTGACCGCTTCCGAGCGCGTCGGATGCGCGTGGCAGGTGCGCGCGAGATCTTCCGCGGAACCGCCGAACTCCATCAGCACCGCGGCTTCGTGAATCATTTCACCGGCTTCGGCGCCGACGATGTGGCAGCCGTAAACGCGATCGGTCTTTGCGTCCGCGAGGATCTTCACGAAGCCGTCCGTCGTCTGGTTGACCTTGGTGCGGGCGTTCGCGGTGAAGGGAAACTTGCCGACATTGTAGGCGATGCCGGCCTGCTTCAACTCTTCCTCCGTCTTGCCGACGGACGCGACCTCCGGGAACGTGTAGATCACGCTCGGGATGACACCGTAATTGGTGTGACCGGCCTGCCCCGCGAGAATTTCAGCGATGGCAATGCCCTCGTCTTCGGCCTTGTGCGCCAGCATCGGTCCGGCGATCACGTCGCCGATGGCATAGATGCCCTTCACGTTCGTCTGGAAGTGACCGTCGGTCTGCACGCGGCCGCGCTGATCGAGCTCGACGCCCGCTTCCTTGAGCCCCAGGCCTTCGGTGTAAGGCGTGCGCCCGATCGCCAGCAGCACGACATCGGCATCGATCACTTCCGCCGCGCCGCCCGCGGCCGGCTCAACGCTGACCTTGAGCACCTTGCCGGACGTATCGACACCGGTGACCTTGGCGCCGAGCTTGAACGCAACGCCCTGCTTTTCCAGAATGCGCTGGAACGACTTGGCGACCTCGCCGTCCATGCCGGGAAGAATCCGGTCGAGGAATTCGACGACGGTGACCTGCGCGCCAAGGCGACGCCACACCGAGCCGAGTTCGAGCCCGATCACGCCGGCGCCGATCACCAGCAGCTTCTCCGGCACCTTCTCAAGCACCAGAGCGCCGGTGGAAGATACGATGCGCTTTTCGTCGATCTCGACGCCCTTGAGCTTCGCGACATCGGAGCCGGTGGCGATGACGATGTTCTTCGTCTCCAGCACCTGCGTCTTGCCGTCGTTGCCGGTGACTTCGACCTTGCCAGCGCCCAGAATCTTGCCGGTGCCTTCATAGGGGTCGATCTTGTTCTTCTTGAACAGGAAGGCGACACCCTTGGTATTGCCGTCGACGCCGTCTGTCTTGAACTTCATCATGGTCGGCAAATCGAGCTTCGGCTTGCCGACATTGACGCCCATCTTCGGCAGCATGTGCGTGACTTCTTCGAAACGCTCCGAGGCCTGCAGCAGCGCCTTGGACGGAATGCAGCCGATGTTGAGGCAGGTGCCGCCGAAGGTCGCGCGCTTCTCGATCACCGCGACCTTCATGCCGAGCTGCGCCGCGCGGATCGCACAGACGTAACCGCCGGGACCGGTGCCGATAACGATGAGATCATAAGAAGCCATGAGAATTGTCCTGTACTCGGAAGTGAAAATTATCGGCCGCCGGAAACATCGACGATTGTGCCTGTGACATATGACGCCTCGTCCGACATCAGCCAGATAACGGCATTGGCGATCTCGTCCGCGGTACCGACGCGCTTCATCGGTATCGTATGGGCCAGCCGGTGCGCGCGATCCGGCTCGCCGCCGCTGGCGTGGATTTCGGTATCGATCAGCCCCGGGCGGATGCCGTTGACGCGAATGCCCTCGGCGCTGACTTCACGCGCGAGTCCGACCGTGAACGTATCGATCGCGCCCTTCGAGGCGGCGTAGTCGACATACTGCGCCGGAGAGCCCAGCGTCGCGGCCACGGACGAGAGATTGACGATCACACCGCCGCTGCCGCCGTGCTTGCTGGACATCCGCTTCACCGCCTCGCGCGCGCACAGAATGCTGCCGACGACATTGACATTCATCATGCGGGTCAGACGTGCCGCGGACATTTCATCGACGCGCGCCGTCGCATCGACCACGCCGGCATTGTTCACCAGTGCGCCGAGCTTGCCGAACGCGTCCGCCTGCCTGAAGAGATCGAGAATGTCGGCCTCATCGCCGACGTCGCATTTCACCGCGATGGCCTTGCCGTTGCTGGCTTCAATCTTCCCGACGACCTCGTCAGCAGCGGCCTTGTTGCTGGCATAGCCGACCACGACCTTGTAGCCGCGCTTCGCCGCAGCCAGCGAAGTCGCGCGGCCGATGCCGCGGCTTCCTCCGGTGACGATGGCGACGCTATCCATTAGAACCAATCCCTCGCACGAACGTCAGTTTGCTTTTTGAAGAGCGATTCGAACACCCAGTCCGATCAGAACCAGCCCCGTCGCACGGTCGATCCAGTGTCCGATCCGCTCATAACCCGCGCGCATCGAGCGCGTCGTTAAGAACACCGCGACAAAGCTGAACCACACCGCAAGAAATACGGCCAGTGCGGCTCCGTACGCGAACTGCGTCATCACAGGCGTCTCGTGCGAAACGATCGTGGCAAACAGCGAGACGAAAAACAGCGTCGCCTTGGGGTTCAGAAGATTGGTGAGGAAACCCACGCCGTACGACGTGGCGATATTGCGCGCGCTGCCTGTGGGAGCGGTGGCAGTCCTGTCGAGCGTTTGAGGTGAGCGGCGGCTCGCCGTCAACGACCGAACGCCGAGATAAACCAGATAAGCCGCCCCGCACCACTTCACGATGGTGAAGATCAGGACCGACTGCGCAACGATCAGGCCCACACCGGTCACGGTATAGGCGACATGGACCATGATCGCTGACCCGACACCGATGGCCGACGCGATTCCCGCCCGCCGCCCAAAACTCACGCTCTCGCGAAGGACGCAGGCGAAGTCCGCGCCCGGCGCGATTGCCGCCAACACGAACACACCGAACAACGCGAGGAATTCGGGCGGCAGATCCATCGGCTTACAGATCCAGCACGAGGCGCGCCGGATCCTCGAGGTTTTCCTTGACGCGAACGAGGAAGGTCACGGCTTCCTTGCCGTCGATGACCCGGTGGTCGTAGGAGACCGCGAGATACATCATCGGGCGGATTTCGACCTTTCCGCCGATGGCGACGGGCCGCTCCTGAATCTTGTGCATGCCGAGAATGCCGGACTGCGGCGCGTTCAGGATCGGCGTCGACATCAGCGAACCATAGATGCCGCCATTGGTGATCGTGAAAGTGCCGCCTTGCATCTCTTCGATCTTGAGCTGGCCGTCGCGGGCGCGCCGGCCGTAGTCAGCAATGCTCTTTTCGATCTCAGCGATCGACTTGTGGTCGCAATCGCGCACCACCGGCACGACGAGGCCCTTGTCGGTGCCGACCGCGACGCCGATGTGATAGTAATTCTTGTAGATCAGGTCGGTACCGTCGATCTCCGCGTTGACGGCGGGCACGTCCTTGAGCGCCTGCACGACAGCCTTGGTGAAGAAGCCCATGAAGCCGAGCTTGGCGCCATGCTTCTTTTCGAACGCATCCTTGTAGTGCGCACGCAGGGCCATGACGTTGGTCATGTCGACCTCATTGAAGGTCGTGAGCATGGCCGCGGTGTTCTGCACCTCCTTGAGGCGGCGCGCGATGGTCTGGCGCAGACGCGTCATCTTCACGCGCTCTTCACGCGCGGCATCGTCGGCAGGCGACGGTGCGCGCACCTGCACGGCGGCGGCGGGCTGATTGAGCGGCGTCGCCAGTGAGGCGGCCTTTTCGATCGCGGCCAGCATGTCGCCCTTGGTCACGCGGCCATCCTTGCCGGAGCCCGGAACGGTCGAGGCATCGATCCCGGATTCAGCGGAGAGCTTGCGCACCGACGGTGCCTGCGGCGCGTCGGCGGGTGGGGATTTCTGTGCGGGCGCAGGCGCGGCGGCGGCGGGCGCGGCAGCCTTCGGCGGCTCAGCAGCCTTGGCCGGAGCCGCGGCGGGCTTGGCGCCGCCTGCGCCTGCCGTGATCTGTCCAAGCAGCGCGCCGACTGCGACGGTCTCACCGTCCTTGGCGATAATTTCATCGAGGGTGCCCGCGAACGGCGCCGGCACTTCGATGGTGACCTTGTCGGTTTCGAGCTCGACCAAGGGTTCGTCGACAGCGACAGCATCGCCGGCCTTCTTGAACCAGCGGCCGATAGTGGCCTCGGTGACGGACTCGCCCAATGTCGGAACGCGAATTTCAGCCATTTCTCTTTCCCCTTGCGTCGTGAACGGCTTCCTGTGCCGTCAGCGCCTCAAATCAAATCGTACTGGATGGAAATGCCCGCGATATGCGGGCATCCAATGGATCAACCGAGAGCTTCCTCGAGCAATGCTTTCAATTGCTGGAGATGCTTCGACATCAAACCGGTAGCAGTTGCGGCCGCGGCAGCGCGCCCGGCATAGCGCGGGCGCTTGTGCGCCGAGCCGACCTGGTTGAGCACCCACTCGAGATACGGCTCGATGAAATGCCAGCCGCCCATGTTGCGGGGTTCTTCCTGGCACCAGACCACTTCGGCTTTCTTGAAACGTTCGAGCACCTGCACCAGCGCCTTGAGCGGCACGGGATAGAGCTGCTCGATGCGCAGCAGGTAGATGTCGTCGGTGCCGCGCTTCTCACGCTCTTCGAGCAGATCGTAATAGACCTTGCCCGAGCAGATGACGACGCGGCGGATCTTGCCGTCTTCAGCGAGCTTGAATTCGCCGCCCGCCTCTGCATCGTCCAGCAGGATGCGATGGAACGAGGTGTTCGTCGCGAACTCCTCGAGCTTCGACACCGCGCGCTTGTTACGCAGCAGCGACTTCGGGGTCATGATGATCAGCGGCTTGCGGATCTCACGCTTGAGCTGACGGCGCAAGGCGTGGAAGTAGTTCGCAGGCGTCGTGAGGTTGGTGACCTGCATGTTGTCCTCGGCGCACATCTGCAGGAAGCGCTCCAGACGTGCCGAAGAATGCTCCGGTCCCTGGCCCTCGTAGCCGTGAGGCAGGAGGCAGACGAGACCGGACATACGAAGCCACTTGCGTTCGGCCGACGAGATAAACTGGTCGAACACGACCTGCGCACCGTTGGCGAAGTCGCCGAACTGCGCCTCCCAAATCGTGAGCGCATTCGGCTCGGCGAGCGAGTAACCGTATTCAAAGCCGAGCACCGCTTCTTCGGACAACAGCGAGTTGATGACCTCGTAGTGACCCTGATTTTCGCCGAGATGATTGAACGGCGTGTAACGGCTTTCATCTTCCTGATCGAACAGCACCGAGTGCCGCTGCGAGAACGTGCCGCGCTCGGAATCCTGCCCCGAGAGACGCACACGATGACCTTCCTTGAGCAGCGTGCAGAACGCCAGTGCTTCAGCGGTCGCCCAGTCGATGCCCTCGCCGTTCTCGATCGTCTTCAGACGATTTTCGAGGTAGCGCTGAACAGTGCGGTGAATGCGGAAACCGTCCGGCACCTTGGTGATCTTGCGGCCGATGTCCTTGAGTTCATCGATCGCAATGCCGGTATTGCCGCGGCGCGGATCTTCGCCGACCTCAGCCGACTTGAAGCCGGCCCACTTGCCGTCGAGCCAGTCGGCCTTGTTCGGCTTGTAGCCTGAACCGGCCTCAAGCTCCGCGTCGAGACGCGCACGCCAGTCGGCCTTGGCCTTCTCGACTTCGCCTTCGGTTATGACGCCATCTGCAATCAGCCGCTTGGCATAAAGATCGAGCGTGGTGGGGTGGGTCGCAATCTTCTTGTACATCACCGGGTTGGTGAACCCCGGCTCGTCGCCCTCGTTGTGACCGTGGCGGCGATAGCAGAACATGTCGATGACGACAGGCTTGTGGAACTTCTGCCTGAATTCAATCGCGATCTTGGCCGCGAACACCACCGCTTCGGGATCGTCGCCGTTCACATGGAAGATCGGCGCGTCGATCATCTTGGCGACGTCGGACGGATACGGCGACGAGCGCGAGTAACGCGGATAGGTGGTGAAGCCGATCTGGTTGTTGACGATGAAGTGGATCGAACCGCCGGTGCGATAGCCCTTCAGGTCCGACAGCGCGAAACACTCGGCGACCACGCCCTGACCGGCGAAGGCCGCATCGCCGTGCATCAGCAGCGGCAGCACCGAAATACGCTGATCCGGCGGATCGCCGTTCTGGTCTTCCTTGGCGCGCGCCTTGCCGAGCACCACCGGATCGACGATTTCGAGGTGGGAAGGATTTGCGGTCAGCGACAGGTGAATCTTATTGCCGTCGAACTCGCGGTCCGAGGAGGCGCCGAGGTGATACTTCACATCGCCTGAGCCTTCGACTTCATCCGGATTGGCCGAACCGCCCTTGAACTCGTGGAACAGCGCCCGATGCGGCTTGCCCATCACCTGGGTGAGCACGTTGAGACGGCCGCGATGCGGCATGCCGACCACGATATCGCGGACGCCAAGATTGCCGCCGCGCTTGATGATCTGTTCGAGCGCAGGAATCAGCGATTCGCCGCCATCGAGACCGAAGCGCTTGGTGCCGGTGAACTTGATGTCGCAGAACTTCTCAAAACCTTCGGTTTCGATTAGCTTCATCAGAATGGCGCGGCGGCCTTCGCGGGTGAAGCTGATTTCCTTGTCCGGGCCTTCGATGCGCTCCTGAATCCAGCTCTTCTGCGCCGGATTCGATATATGCATGAATTCGACGCCTAGCGTCTGGCAGTAGGTGCGCTGACAGATCGCGACGATCTCGCGCAGCGTTGCAGTCTCGAGGCCGAGCACGTGATCGAGGAAAATCTTGCGATCGAAATCGGCGTCGGTGAATCCGTAGGAACGCGGATCGAGTTCTTCGTGATCCTTCTGGCCCTCAATACCGAGCGGATCGAGATTGGCATGGAAGTGACCGCGCATGCGGTAGGCGCGAATCAGCATCAGCGCGCGGACCGAATCGCGCGTCGCCTGATGAATATCCGCCGAAGTCAGGTTGCTGCCGGTGGCCTGCGCCTTGGCTGCGATCTTGTCGCCAACCACCTTCTCGACCCGCGCCCAGTTGCCATCGAGGGCAGAGGTCAGATCGTCATTTGGGGTGGCCGGCCAGTTGGCTTTTTCCCAGGACGGGCCCTGCGCGTTCTTCACAACGTCCGATGGCTGGTCCTTCAGGCTTTTGAAGAATTCCACCCAGTCCGGATCGACCGAGGACGGGTCCTTCTCGTAGCGGGCGTAGAGGTCGTCGATGTAGGTGGCGTTGGCGCCGTCGAGGAAGGAAGTGAGAGCGAAATTGGCATTCGCGTCCTGGCGAGACATGATTGCGTCCTGATGATTGCTATCGCGCGGGGAAATCGGGAGAAATCGCCCGATTTGGTATCGGCATCGTATATGGGCCGCACCTTTTACCCTATTTAGGGCAAAACTTCGCGCTGAAAAGAACCAAGGACTGAACTAGGCTTTCAACCTTTCGAGAAGAGTCGTTCCAAGCCGCGCAGGCGATGGAGAGACCGTAATCCCGGCAGCTTCCATGGCTGCGATCTTGGATTCGGCATCGCCCTTGCCGCCGGAGACGATGGCGCCGGCATGGCCCATGCGTCGGCCCGGAGGTGCGGTGCGGCCCGCGATAAATCCGACCATCGGTTTCGACCGGCCGCGCTTGGCCTCGTCCTTGAGGAACTGCGCGGCGTCTTCTTCGGCGGAGCCGCCGATTTCGCCGATCATGATGATCGACTTGGTCTTCTCGTCCGCCAGGAACAGCTCGAGCACGTCGATGAATTCGGTGCCCTTGACCGGATCGCCGCCGATGCCGACAGCCGAGGTCTGGCCGAGTCCGGCCTGGGTGGTCTGAAACACCGCTTCATAGGTCAGCGTGCCGGAGCGCGAGACGATGCCGACATTGCCAGGCTTGAAGATGTTGGCGGGCATGATGCCGATCTTGGATTCGCCGGCGGTGACAACGCCCGGGCAGTTCGGCCCGATCAGCCGCGACTTCGAGCCTGACAGGGAGCGCTTCACGCGCACCATGTCGAGCACCGGAATGCCTTCGGTGATGCAGACGATCAGCGGCACTTCCGCATCGATCGCTTCGCAGATCGCGTCAGCCGCGCCCGGCGGCGGGACATAGATCACTGACGCGTCGGCGCCGGTCTTCTCGCGCGCTTCAGAGACGGTGTCGAACACCGGCAGACCGAGATGCGTTGTGCCGCCTTTGCCCGGCGAGGTGCCGCCGACCATCTTGGTGCCGTAGGCGATCGCGCCTTCGGAATGGAAGGTGCCGTTCTTGCCGGTGAAGCCCTGGCAGATGACCTTGGTGTTCTTGTCGATCAGGACGGACATCGGCTTACTTTCCCTTCACGGCGTTGACGATCTTCTGCGCGGCGTCGTCGAGATCATTGGCGGACAGAACGTTGAGGCCGGACTCGTTGATGATCTTCTTGCCTTCCTCGACATTGGTGCCTTCGAGACGCACCACCAGAGGCACCTGAAGGCCAACCGTCTTCACCGCGGCGATGACGCCGCGCGCGATGACGTCGCACTTCATGATGCCGCCGAAGATGTTGACCAGAATGCCCTTCACGTTCGGATCGGCGGTGATGATCTTGAACGCCGCCGTGACTTTCTCTTCCGACGCGCCGCCGCCGACGTCGAGGAAGTTCGCCGGGCTTTCACCATACAGCTTGATGATGTCGAGGGTGGCCATCGCCAGGCCCGCGCCGTTCACCATGCAGCCGATGGTGCCGTCGAGCGCGATATAGGCAAGGTCATACTTCGACGCTTCGATTTCCTTGGCGTCCTCTTCCGTGGTGTCGCGCAGCGCGACGATGTCCGGATGACGATAAAGCGAATTGGAATCGAACGACATCTTGGCGTCGAGACACTTCAGCTCGCCCTGCTTGGAGACGATCAGCGGATTGATCTCCAGCATCTCCATGTCCTTGGCGAGGAACGCCGTGTAGAGCTGCACCACCAGCTTTTCCGCCTGCTTGGCGAGATCGCCCTTGAGGCCGAGCGCCTGCGCCACGGTGCGGCCGTGATGGCCCATGATGCCGGTGGCGGGATCGACCGAGAATGTCACGATCTTGTCGGGCGTATCGTGCGCAACCTTCTCGATGTCCATGCCGCCTTCGGTGGACACCACGAACGCCACCCGCGACGTTTCGCGATCGACCAGCAGCGACAGATAGAATTCCTTCTCGATGTCCGAGCCGTCTTCGAGATAAAGGCGGTTGACCTGCTTGCCGGACGGGCCGGTCTGGATGGTCACCAGCGTTGCGCCGAGCATCTGCTGGGAGAATTCCTTGGCCTCATCGACCGACTTGGCGAGACGCACGCCGCCCTTGTCGCCGGCCGACGCTTCCTTGAATTTTCCCTTGCCGCGGCCGCCGGCATGAATCTGGCTCTTCACCACCCACAACGGACCGCCAAGCTCCTTGGCTGCAGCTTCCGCTTCCGACGCCTTGAGAATCGGCACGCCGCGCGATACCGGCACACCGAATTCCTTCAGCACCGCCTTGGCTTGATATTCGTGGATATTCATGAATGGCCCCAGAGATCAAAGAAGGGATCGAAGAAGAGAAGGAAGAAATTTCAGCGCGTGACCCGAAGCAACGATCTGCGGATCACACGCTGATGACAGTGTGCTGCCTTACTTGCCGAGCAAATCCGGCGCGATCTTCTTGCAGGCGTCAACAAGACCCTGCACGGCGCCGACCGACTTGTCGAAACCTTCGCGGTCCTTGCCGGTCAGCTCGATCTCGACGATACGCTCGACACCCTTCGATCCGATGACAACCGGAACGCCGACATACATGTCCTTCACACCGTATTCGCCGTTGAGATAGGCAGCACAGGGCAGCACGCGCTTCTTGTCGCGCAGATAGCTTTCAGCCATCGCGATGGCGGACGCAGCCGGCGCATAGAACGCCGATCCGGTCTTGAGCAGGTTGACGATTTCCGCGCCGCCGTTGCGGGTGCGGTCGACGATCTCGTCGATACGGGCCTGCGAAGTCCAGCCCATCTTCACAAGATCAGGCAGCGGAATGCCGGCGACTGTGGAGTACTTGGTCAGCGGCACCATGGTGTCGCCGTGGCCGCCGAGCACGAAGGCGGTGACGTCTTCGACCGAAACGTTGAACTCGTCGGCGAGGAAATAGCGGAAACGCGCGGAGTCCAGTACGCCGGCCATGCCGACGACCTTCTTCTGCGGCAGGCCGCAGGCCTTCTGAAGCGCCCAGACCATCGCGTCGAGCGGGTTGGTGATGCAGATCACGAACGCGTCGGGGGCATACTTCTTGATGCCGGCGCCGACCTGCTCCATGACCTTCAGATTGATGCTGAGAAGATCATCGCGGCTCATGCCGGGCTTGCGCGGCACGCCGGCGGTGACGATCACCACGCTGGCGCCTTCGATCGCCTCGTATGAGTTCGCGCCGGTGAAGTGGGCGTCGAAGCCGTCAACCGGCGAGGACTGTGCGATGTCGAGCGACTTGCCCTGGGGGATGCCTTCGGCGATGTCGAACATCACCACGTCACCCAGCTCCTTGAGCCCGACGAGGTGGGCGAGCGTGCCGCCGATCTGACCTGAACCAATCAAAGCAATCTTGTCACGCGCCATGGGAAATCTGTCCTTTGATGTCGACGGTATAGAGGGTGGGAAAACTCTGGGAGGCTGGTTAGACCTTTCGCGGCAAGCGTTCAAGTCGCCGTTCGCTCAATCGCGCACCACCGCCCAATACGAGGGCAATATCGGCTGCTTTCTTGTTGGGCTTTCGAAAGGTCTTGAGCCGAAACATAAAGCGAACCCTTTTCAGGTCTCGACCAGGCCGGTTGTCGAACCGCTGGCGGACGAGTCGCTGCGGCCATGAGGCAGCGCGAGGTAGGATTCCGAGCCCATCTCAATTAGCCGTGACGAGGTACGTTTGAATTCGTTGGCCTCGACCCCCTCGGTCGCGGTGTAAAGCGACAGGGGATCGGTCTCCGCCGACGCCATCAGTTTCACGGCATTGTCGTATAGCGTGTCGATCAGCGTGATAAAGCGCTTGGCGTAATTGCGCTGCGGGTACTGCATCGCCGGAATCCGGTCGATGATCAGCGTGTGATAATCATGCGCAAGGCGCAGATAATCCGATGCGCCAAGCGGCTTCTCGCACAGGTCCGCGAACGTAAATCGCGCGACGCCGTGCGCCGAATGCGGAACGTGCAGCACGTGACCCTTGATGGTGATGTCGCGCGGATGATCCGCGGCGCCGCCGGTGAGTTTGGTCCACGCCTTGTCGAGCGCGGCGTCAGCGCTCGCATCGGCAGGTACCAGCCACATCTTGATGCCGGCGAGTTTTTCCAGGCGGAAATCGGTGCGCGCATCGAGCCGCAGCACCTCCATACGATCCGTCAGTTGCGCGATAAACGGCAGAAACAACGCGCGGTTCAAACCGCCCTTGTAGAGATCGTCGGGCGCGACATTCGATGTCGCCACGACCACGGTCCCCAGTTCAAACAGCCGGCTGAACAGGCGCCCGAGGATCATGGCGTCGGCGATGTCGGTGACGTGAAATTCGTCGAAGCATAGCAGCCACGCTTCCTCGAAAATCGATTGCGCGGTCAGCCGCACCGGATCGGTGTCGGCAATTTCCTGACGCGAGATCTTCTGGCGGAAACCGTGTATCCGCTCATGAACATCGGCCATGAATTCGTGAAAGTGCGCGCGGCGCTTGTGCGCGACCGGACTGTCGTTGAAGAACAGGTCCATCAGCATGGTCTTGCCGCGCCCGACCTCGCCATGGATGTAGAGACCCCGCAACGGGACCGCATCCTTGTCGGCGAACAGGCGCTGCAGCAGCCCTCCGCCACGGCCCGGACGGTAGCCCGCCAGTCTCGCTTCGAGCGCGGAGAAGGCCTCCACAGCCTGCGCCTGCGCCGGATCGGCTTCGATGGTGCCAGCGGCAACCAGAGCCTGATAGTGCCGGCGGAACGTGGCGGGAGTCGGAGCGTTCATGGCCCGCTACCGGCCAGAACGACACGGAAAATGCAAGACTACAAAGGTGCCGAAAGCTCTCTATGCGCTCAGCGCATAGGCATCCTCGACGACGTATGGCCCACCGCCCACCGACGCCCGTGACGAGAACAGCACGAACCGGGAGGCCATGAAACTGCGGGTCGGGAAATAGCCGCGCACCGAAAGATAGTCCGCTACGTCCTGATTGGAGGCGTCGCGCAGCCGCGCGAGCGTGACATGGGGGATGAATTTGCGGCCCTCTGGGTCGAAACCGAACCGCTGCATCAGCCGCTCCAGTTCCGCCTGCAACTCCATCAGGGGGCGGCTTGGTACAACCGATGCCACGACCGCCCGCGGTTTCTTGCCGCCGAAGCTCGACAGGCCCTGCAACGCGACCTCGAACGGCTTGCGGTTGATCCGCTCAAGCGTCGAAGCGATCTCGTTGGCCGCGGGGCCATCGATATCGCCGATGAAGCGTAGCGTGACGTGATAGTTTTCGGGATCGATCCAGCGGGCGCCTGGCAGACCCCCGCGTAAGCTCGAGAGCGTCTGGCCGATATCCGGGGGGATTTCCAGCCCGGTGAACAAGCGCGGCATCACGAATCTCCTCGATGCAAAAGAGGATCACGAATCACCTGAGGTCTTTTTTACCGCAGCACGATGACAGTGCGAAGCGACCATCGCGTGATCGAACGATAATTCCTCAGGGCTTGCCCAGTTGCGACGCACGGTCCTTCAGAAAAGCCTCCACCGTCGGCAAAATCCGCTCCACCACCACGTCGACACCCGCCGCTGTCGGATGCAGTCCGTCCGGCTGCGTCAGCTTCGCCTCGGTGGCCACGCCATCGAGAAAGAACGGATACAGCGGGACTTTATGGCTCTCGGCGAGTTCGGGATAAATGCTGTTGAACTTTGCTGTGTACTCCGCGCCGTAGTTTGGCGGCGCATACATTCCGCACAACAAGACGGCAATGTTGCGCGCCTTGAGTTTCGTCAGGATGTCGTCGAGCGCACCGCGCGCCACTTTGGGATCGACGCCGCGCAGCGCGTCGTTGGCGCCGAGCTCCACGATCACAGCTTCCGTGCCGGGCGGAATCGACCAGTCGAGCCGGGCGAGCCCGCCGGTCGTGGTGTCGCCGGACACGCCCGCGTTATGGATGTCGGTGGCGATGCCCTTCTCGCTCAGGGCTTTCTGCAACCGCACCGGAAACGCCGCCGAGGCCGGAAGGCCAAAGCCCGCGGTCAGGGAATCGCCCAGAACGGCAAGCCTGATCGGCTTCACATCTTTGACATCTGGTTGGACAGAAGCCGTTTGAGCCGAGGCCGGCCCCGACATCGCCATCATTGCCCCCGTTGCTGCGACGATGAACACACGCAAGAGCCTCTCGACCGCGCCGCCGAAACCCCCATATGAATGATCCATGGACAGTCTCATTGAACCCTCAAAGCGCGCCGGTCTCGAACCGGACACCATTTCCATTTCCAACGTCAATCTCTCATTAGGCAGCGGGGCCGCACGCGTTCACATCCTCAAGGATGTCGACCTACGGGTCGCGCCCGGTGAAGCCGTCGGGCTGATCGGACCGTCGGGATCGGGCAAGTCCACACTCCTGATGGTGATGGCGGGGCTTGAACGTCCTGACAGCGGAGAGGTGGTGGTCAACGGCGTCTCGTTCAATGCCCTCGACGAAGACGGCCTCGCACGATTCCGTGGCCGCCATGTCGGCATTGTGTTCCAGTCGTTTCATCTGATCCCGACCATGACCGCGCTTGAGAACGTCGCGGTGCCGCTTGAACTCGCAGGCCGCGCCGACGCGAATGCGCGTGCCGCGCAGGAACTTGCAGGCGTCGGTCTCGGCGAGAGACTGCACCACTATCCCTCGCAGCTCTCGGGTGGCGAACAGCAGCGTGTCGCACTGGCGCGCGCGATGGCGCCCGATCCCGCCATCCTGGTGGCCGACGAACCCACCGGCAATCTGGACGAGTCCACCGGCAAACAGATCGTCGATCTTCTGTTCGCCAAGCATCTCGAGCGCAGCATGACCCTCGTTCTGGTGACACACGACGCCGCGCTGGCGCAGCGCTGCGACCGTGTGGTGCGATTGCGCTCGGGCCGCATCGACGGACCAGCCACAGACCGGCACTGGATCGAGACGGCATCGCGATGAGCGAAATCGCGGACACCGCACCGCGCAGCGGCTCCCTGGCACTGGCGATCCGTTATGCGCTGCGCGAATTGCGAAGCGGCCTGCGCGGCTTTTACGTTTTCGTGGCCTGCATTGCGCTCGGCGTGATGGCGATTGCCGGCGTTGGATCGGTGGCCGGAAGCCTCAGCGAAGGACTGGACCATCAGGGCCGCACGCTGCTCGGCGGCGACGTTTCCTTCGCACTCATTCAGCGCGAGGCCTCCAGGGAGGAACGCGCTTTCCTTGATGCGCGCGGCAAGATTTCGGTCGCGGCGATCATGCGCGGGATGGCGCGCTCGGCCAAAGGCGAGTTCGCACTGGTCGATCTGAAAGCAGTCGATGCGAACTATCCGATGCTCGGCGACGTGACCCTCGCGCCGAACATGCCGATGAGCGAATTGCTGGCGCAGCGTGACGGCGCATTCGGTGCCGGCGCCGACGCCATCATGCTGGCGCGGCTTGGCCTCAAGGTCGGCGACCGGGTGACTGTCGGCAACGCCACGTTCGACATTCGCAGCGTCGTGGAAGCCGAGCCGGACAAACTCTCGGGCGGCGTCGGCCTCGGTCCCCGATTCCTGATCAGCGAAGACGCGCTGCGCGCCACCGGTCTGTTGCAACCCGGCACGCTGGTGCGCTGGACCTATCGCGTGAAGCTCCCGGATACCTCGGTCGACGATCGTGCAACGCAATCCCTGATCGACGAAGCGCAGAAAGTCCTCCCGGAAGCCGGCTGGGAGGTCCGCAGCCGCGGCAATGCCTCGCCGCAGCTCGAGCGCAGCATCACCCGTTTCACGCAGTTCCTCACCCTGGTCGGACTCGCGGCTCTGCTGGTCGGCGGCGTCGGCGTCGCCAATGCGATCAAGAGCCATCTCGATGAGCGGCGCGATGTGATCGCGACTTTCAAGGCCCTCGGCGCCACCGGCCGCGAGGTGTTCACGATTTACCTGACGCAGGTGATGGTGCTGGCGATCCTTGGATCGCTGATCGGCCTCGCCATCGGCGCGGCGCTTCCCTTCATCATCGTCGGCGTGTTCGGAAAGATCCTGCCGCTTCCGGTGGAAGCGACATTCCATATCGGCGAACTGGCATTGTCGTTTCTCTACGGCCTCCTGACCGCGCTCGCATTCGGACTATGGCCGCTCGGCCGTGTCCATGACGTGCCGGTCGCCGCGCTGTTCCGCGAAGGCGTGACATCGGAATTCCATTGGCCGCGGCGGCGCTATCTCGTGCTGATGGCTGCGGTCATCGCGACACTGGTGTCGGTTGCGATCGGCCTCGCCTACGACAAGCGTGTTGCCACCGTGTTCGTCGTCTCGTCGGTCGCAGTGTTCGCCGTGCTGCGCGTCATCGCGTCGCTGCTGATGACGCTGGCAAAAAATCTGCCGCGTCCGCGCTTGACGATGCTGCGGCTTGCCATCGCCAACATTCATCGCCCCGGCGCTCTGACGCCCTCGGTCGTGATGTCGCTCGGACTCGGCCTCGCTGTGCTGGTCACAATCACCCAGATCGACGGCAACCTGCGGCGGCAGTTCATGGCGGCGCTGCCCGAGCACGCGCCCTCGTTCTATTTCATCGATATTCCCACCGCGGAGGCCACCCGCTTTGGCGACTTCCTGAAACAGAGAGCCCCGCAAGCCAACGTGGAAACCGTGCCGATGCTGCGCGGACGCATCGTCGCCGCCAAGGGGATCAAGGCCGAAGACCTCAAGCCCTCGAACGATGCCGCATGGGTGCTGCAAAGCGACCGCGGCCTGACCTACACCGGCGAAGTGCCACGCGGCTCGAAAGTCGTCGAAGGCACCTGGTGGGACGAAAACTACAGCGGCCCGCCGCTGGTCTCGCTGGAAAAGAAGATCGCCGACGGTCTCGGCATCAAGGTCGGCGACGACATCACCGTAAACGTGCTCGGCCGCGACATTACCGCGAAGATCAGCAATCTCCGGACAGTGGACTGGCAAAGTCTCGGCATCAATTTCGTCCTGGTCTATTCGCCGAAAGCCTTCGCCGGCGCACCCCATACCGATATCGCGACCCTGACGGAGGCCACCTCCACACCCGCAAGCGATGCGAAGCTCATCAAGGAGGTCGCTGCCGCGTTTCCGATGGTGACCAGCGTCCGGGTGCGCGAGGCACTCGATTCAATTGGAAAGGTCGTGACCAATCTCGTGCTGGCGATCCGGGGCGCCAGTTCGGTGACCCTCGTATCGGCCATCCTCGTGCTGGGCGGCGCGCTCGCCGCAGGGCATCGGCATCGGGTCTATGACGCAGTGATTCTCAAGACGCTCGGCGCCACCCGGGCGCGGCTGCTGGGGGCCTATGCGCTGGAATATCTGCTGATCGGCCTGGCCACGGCGGTGTTCGGAGTAGCGGCCGGATCGATCGCAGCCTGGCAGATCGTGACCCGGCTGATGACCCTGAGCTTCGTCTGGCAGGCGGGCAGCGCCGCCGTTGTGGTGCTGGCGGCGCTTGCCGTCACCGTGGGGCTCGGGCTGGCTGGAACATTACTCGCGCTTAACCAAAAACCCGCTACCGTGCTGCGAAACTTATGACAATTTGTAGCAGCGAAATAGCGGGTTTTGCGACATTCAGCCGCGCGCCCATGCTTGCGTCGAGTGTGTTAGTTTCCCACATACCGAGCGGGTTCAGAATCCGAATTGATACCATCCAGGGATGGGCTCATAATCGGGGTTCTGGGACAAACTTATAGCTGGCGGCGCAGACCCTTCGCTTTCGCCAGACAACCATGGGGTTTCGACCATGTCGGACTTGGACCGCAACTATACGTCACCTTTCGGCCGGGCCGCCGGGCGCGTTGACGCCGCGACCGTCGATGCCGGTCTGCGCTCGTACATGCTTAAGATCTACAACTACATGGCGATCGGCCTGGCCATCACTGGCCTTGCCGCTCTCGGCGTGTACATGGGCGCCGTCACGCCCGACGCTTCTGCAGCCGCCGGCCGGATCGGCAAGCAGTACCTGACGTCATTCGGCGTCGCGATGTTTGTCAGCCCGTTGAAGTGGGTGTTCATCCTCGCGCCGCTCGTGATGGTGTTCGCCATTTCGTTCGGCATCAACCGCCTGAAGCCCGCAACCGCTCAGCTTCTGTTCTGGGTATTCGCGGCGCTGATGGGCATCTCGCTGTCGTCGATCTTCCTGGTCTACACGCACACCTCGATCGTGCGGGTGTTCTTCATCACGGCGGCCTCGTTCGGTGCGCTGAGCCTCTACGGCTACACCACCAAACGTGACCTGACCGGGATGGGATCGTTCCTGATGATGGGCCTGTTCGGCATCATCCTCGCCAGCCTGGTGAACCTGTTCATCGCTAGCACGATGTTGCAGTTCATCGTCTCGGTGATCGGCGTGCTGGTGTTCGCCGGCCTCACCGCCTGGGACACCCAGCGCCTGAAGAACGATTACATCTACGGCTACGCCAGCCAGGGTGGCGACGTGGCGGAGCGAGCGGCAATCACCGGCGCACTGTCGCTCTACCTCAACTTCATCAACCTGTTCACGCTGCTGCTGCAGCTCCTTGGACAGCGCGATTAGATCTAATCGTGGCTGATCAGTGAACTCTTGAAAGCCCCGGCCAAAAGCCGGGGCTTTTGTTTTGCGGTCCTTCGCTGATAGGACTGCGGGGCTTCACCGCTCCGGCACCATTCTCTGCGATCGACATGCCCCAGCTTCATATCCGGCCCGCCGCCGTCACCGACCTCCCCGCGATCACGGCGATCTATCGGCATGCGGTTCTCCACGGCACCGCGACTTTCGAACTCGACCCGCCTGATCTTGCCGAAATGACACGACGCTACGAAGCACTGGCGGCGGCCGGCTTCCCGTATCTGGTGGCGGTCATGGAAGACATCGTCGTCGGCTATGCCTATGCCGGACCCTACCGGCCCCGTCCGGCCTATCGGTTCACAGTCGAAAACTCCGTGTATCTCGATCCTGCGGCGCAGGGACGTCGCATCGGCACGCGGCTGATGCAGGACCTGATTGCCGCGTGCGAAGATCGCGGCTACCGGCAGATGATCGCGGTGATCGGGGATTCCGCCAACGCCGCCTCGATTGGCGTCCATGCCCGCGCCGGATTCGAAATGATCGGCACGCACCCGAGCGTCGGGTTCAAGTTCGGCCGCTGGCTCGACACGGTGATGATGCAGCGCGCCCTGGGCGAGGGCGGCGAGACGACGCCAAAAGATTAATCAAACCAGCGCGAGCTTGCGATCGATCACCAGCAGAACGCGATCAAGCTCATGGCCGCGGCGCAGAATCTGTCCGCTGGCGGCAATCACGCTGTACGCACCCTGCTTGCGGGCGAGCCGCGGGTCCTTTTCGATCCGGTAGATCGGGACCTCCGACGCGCGGCGAAAAATCGAAAACACCGCGCGGTCTTTCAGAAAATCAATCGCATAGTCGCGCCACTCACCGTCGGCGACCATGCGTCCGTAGAGATTGAGAATGCGATTAAGTTCGACGCGATTGAACGTTACGGTCTGGGGCGGGAGCGGCGCAGTGCTGCGCTCCAGCCCCCTGCTCTCGCTCGGATCGATATCGCCCGACATTGAACTCATCGGCGCCTCCTGTCACGCAGGTGACATGATCGCCCCGTCTGGCCACGCCTGCAAGTCTGATTTCAGGCGTATCCGCTGTCCGTTTCAGGAGCAAAGGCATCACGCGGACGTCAGGCAAAATCATAATGCCGCCCGAATTCGGCCCATCCCCCGCCGTGCTGGGCTGCGATCAAAAGGAAACTGCGTTGACCCGGTCCTTTCGGCACCGGATTCCTCAGCCCCCAGCCCCCCGGGGTCGTCAGGATCGGGTCTAACTCTTCGCAGTAAACTGGATCCCCAATCCTTCGGCCGGCGCAAGCTGGCCGTTTTTGTTTTGGCGATCTCGTTGAGAGACGACCGTGCAGCCGCGAGCAATCGCTGCCGGCAGCGCATCATCCAAAATTTTTTGAATCAGTTCAGCGACGTAAAGGCCGCACCGAGCATCGGGCCGGGCTTGTCGCGATTGCCGTCCTGAATGTAGACCGCTGCGGCATCGACGCCATCGCGCGTGATGTTTTCGAGCGGTACGGACCAACTGCCCGCCTTGCCGTTCCAGTCACCGACCTTCAGCACGTTACGCACCACGTTGTGATACGTGATCTGCTGTCCGCGATTCTCACCGCGTGAGATGGTGATCGGAACCGCTTTCGACACGGCGCAAATCCAGATCTCGCCGCTCCTGCCGCTACCTTCCGCCACCGATACCTTGATCTGTCCGCCAGACAGCGTCATCGTCACAGGGACCGACATCACGCCGTCGTTGTTCTGCGTCCTCTTCGTGGCGTTCTCGATTGCCGCGCGATCGCTGCCAAGAACGTTTGTCGTGCCGTTGACGACGGCCTGTGGCGTGTAGACGCCGCGGTCGCCGCGTGCATGCGAGTAGGCTTTCTGACGCGCGCTGAACCGCGAATCCGCCAGCGTGTCCTTCCAGCCGAGATAATCCCAATAATCGATCGGCAAACTGAGCGCGATCACAGAGGGATCCTGCGCCAGCTCACCGAGCACCTTGTCCGCGGGCGGACAAGACGAACATCCCTGCGAGGTGAAGAGTTCAACGACTGCGCGCGGATCTGCGCATACCGGTGTGATGACGGTAAAGATCGCGCAAACGCCCAGCGTACGCGACAGCCGCGAGGCGATTGCACCGGCCCTTGTCGGTATCGAAACTGGCAAATCAGACATCCCGTCTGCCCCCACGATGCATGATGCCTCCTCACCAAGAAGGCGGCCCCTTGATAGGCCGCCCCCTGGTAGCTCGCTACTCACTTCGCGGTGAGGCTGTTCACGGATGCGTTTCCAGACCGCACATTACGCGGCCAGATTGCGCAGCACGTACTGGAGAATGCCGCCATTCCGGTAGTATTCAAGCTCATCGAGCGTATCGATACGGCAAAGCAGCGACACTTGCTTCTGCGAGCCGTCCGAAGACACGATCTCCGCCGTTAACTTCTGACGCGGCTTGAGATCACCCTGAAGGCCGCGAATCGTGACCTTCTCGTCGCCCTTCAAACCGATCGACTGCCACGACTCGCCCTGCTCGAACGTCAGCGGGAGCACGCCCATACCGACGAGGTTCGAGCGATGGATGCGCTCGAAGCTCTGGGTGATCACGGCGCGCACGCCAAGCAGGCGCGTGCCCTTGGCCGCCCAGTCGCGCGACGAGCCGTTGCCGTATTCGGCGCCGGCGAACACCACGAGCGGCACCTGCTCGGCCTGATACTTCATCGCGGCATCGTAGATCGACATCTGCTCGCCGTCGGGCCAGTGCTTGGTCAGACCGCCTTCAGGGACGTTGCCGTCGGCCCCCTTCAACATGAAGTTCTTGATACGGATGTTGGCGAAAGTGCCGCGCATCATCACTTCGTGGTTGCCGCGGCGCGTACCGTACTGGTTGAAGTCGGCGGGCCGCACCTGATGCTCGGACAGATACTTGCCGGCGGGCGAGGTTAGCTTGATCGAACCGGCCGGAGAGATGTGGTCGGTGGTGATCTTGTCGCCGAACATCGCAAGGATGCGCGCATCGAGCACGTCCTTGATAGGCTCGGGCTCCATCTTCATGCCCTCGAAGTACGGCGGGTTCTGCACATAGGTCGAACTCATGTTCCAGGCATAGGTGTCGCTGGTCACGGTCTTGATCTTGCGCCAGTTGGCGTCGCCCTTGAACACATCGGCATACTTCTTCTTGAAAATCGTCGAAGTGACGTACTTCTTGATGAAGGCATTGATCTCCTTCGTGGTGGGCCAGATGTCTTTCAGATAAACGGGCTTGCCGTCCTTGCCGGTGCCGATCGGCTCGACCTCGAGATTCTTCGTCACCGTGCCAGCCAGTGCATGCGCGACAACCAGCGGCGGCGAGGCGAGATAGTTCGCCTGCACGTCGGGCGAGACGCGGCCTTCGAAGTTACGATTGCCCGAGAGCACGGCCGCGGCAACAATGCCGTTGTCATTGATAGCCTTTGATATCTCTTCCGGCAGCGGGCCGGAATTTCCGATGCAGGTGGTGCAGCCGAAGCCGACAAGGTTGAAGCCGACCTTGTCGAGATCCTTTTGCAGACCGGAATCCGCGAGATACCCGGCAACCACCTGGCTGCCCGGCGCAAGCGAGGTCTTCACCCATGGCTTCGCCTTGAGACCCTTTGCAGCGGCCTTCCGCGCCAGAAGACCCGCAGCGATCAGCACGCTGGGGTTGGAGGTGTTGGTGCAGGAGGTGATAGCGGCGATCACCACATCGCCGTGGCCCAGATTTTCCTTGCGGCCATCGACCGGGAAGCGCGCATTGTGATCCGTCGGCTTCTTGTATTCGTTGGTCAGTGCATCGTCGAAAAGGCTGGCAACCGTCGGCAGCGCGACACGGCCTTCCGGACGCTTCGGACCGGCAAGCGAGGGCACCACATCGGCGAGATTGAGAGTCAGCAGCTCGGTGAACACTGGATCCGGCGACTTCGATGTGCGGAACAGGCCCTGCGCCTTGGCATACTTTTCAACCAGGGCGACGCGCGCCGAAGCACGGCCCGAGGTCTTGAGATAATCGAGCGCGGCCTTGTCGACCGGGAAGAAGCCGCAGGTCGCGCCATATTCCGGCGCCATGTTCGCGATGGTGGCCTTGTCGGCAACCGAGAGATGATCGAGGCCGGCGCCGAAAAACTCGACGAACTTGCCGACCACGCCGAGCTTGCGCAGCATCTGGGTGACGGTGAGAACGAGGTCGGTCGCGGTGACGCCTTCCTTGAGCTGGCCTTCGAGCTTGAAGCCGACCACATCCGGCAGCAGCATGGAGAGCGGCTGGCCGAGCATGCAGGCTTCGGCTTCAATGCCGCCGACGCCCCAGCCGAGAACCGCAAGACCGTTGACCATGGTGGTGTGCGAGTCGGTGCCGACCAGCGAATCCGGATAGGCAACTTCAAAGGTGGCGGTCTTCTTGCCGACGGTCATCTTCTCCTTCTTGGTCCAGACCGTCTGGGCCAGATATTCGAGATTGACCTGATGGCAGATGCCGGTGCCGGGCGGCACAACGGAGAAATTCGAGAACGCCTTCTGGCCCCACTTCAGGAATTCGTAACGTTCCTGGTTCTGCTTGTACTCTTCCGCGACGTTCTTGCCGAAGGCCTTGTTGTCACCGAAGAAGTTCACGATCACCGAGTGATCGATCACGAGATCGACGGGGACCAGCGGGTTGATCTTTTCCGCATCACCGCCGAGCGACTTCATTGCGTTGCGCATGGCGGCGAGATCGACCACCGCAGGCACGCCGGTGAAGTCCTGCATCAGCACGCGGGCGGGGCGGAATGCGATTTCGTGTTCGAGGGTCTTCTTGCTCGCCCACTTCGAGAACGCGACGATGTCCGCCTTGGTGACAGTGCGGCCGTCTTCGTTTCGCAGCATGTTCTCGAGCAGCACCTTCATCGAGTACGGCAGCTTCGAAATGCCCTTGAGGCCGTTCTTTTCAGCGGCAGGCAGGCTGTAATACACGTACGTCTTGGCGCCGACCTTGAGGGTTTTCTGGCACTTAAAGCTGTCGAGTGAGGGCATGTGAACGATCCCAGTTCAAAAAGTTAGAGACACCCGGCAAAAGGTATCGGGACACCGTCAAGAGCGAGGGAATCAGGGTTGAACCGTGCTGTTTCCGGCGGCTGATTGTGTGCTGCACCAAGTTCCGGTTTTATAGAATCTTTCCAGTCTGTCCACCACACCCGCTATGGATTGTCCGCTTCTCATGCCTGCCACGACTGGAACCGCAGCACCCTGTCACAAGCCATCGGTCACCCCATTATGAGGCTTACAGGTCAGGGTCTGGAATGCGTCAGGGGCGGGCGAAGCATCTTTTCCGGTCTCGATTTTGAGGTTCCTGCGGGGCAGGCGCTGGCGGTGACCGGAATCAACGGAGCCGGCAAGTCGTCGCTGCTGCGGATCATCGCGGGGCTGCTTCCGGCCGCAGGCGGTGCGATGACGCTGGAGGGGGGCGAGGCAGAGTTGAGGCTGCCTGAGCAGGCGCATTACCTCGGCCACAGCGACGCGCTGAAGCCGTCTCTTACGGTGCTGGAAAATCTCGATTTCTGGCGGAATTTCCTCGGCGGCGAGGCCATCGATGGCACCGCCAGCCTCGAGGCCGTCGGCCTCGGCCATGCCGCCCATCTGCCGTCAGCATTTCTGTCGGCCGGACAGCGACGCCGCCTGTCGATTGCCCGGCTGATCGCGGTCAATCGCCCCGTCTGGCTGCTGGACGAGCCAACCTCCGCGCTCGACACCCCCGGTCAGGCCATGGTTGCCGATCTGATGGGCGCTCATTTGCGCAGCGGCGGCATCATTCTCGCCGCAACCCATGGACCGCTCGGCATTCCCACGCACGAATTGCGGATCGGCGGTGACGCGTGAGCGCTCTGGCTGCACTCGTTCGCCGGGACATCGCCGTTGCGCTGCGCGCCGGCGGCGGCGCGCTGATCGGCGTGCTGTTTTTCGTCTCGGTCGTGGTGGTGATGCCGTTCGCCCTCGGCCCCGATCTGGCTTTGCTCAAGCGCATCGGCCCCGCCATTCTCTGGCTCGGCGCAATGCTGGCAAGCCTGCTGACACTGGATCGGCTGTTCACCGCCGATCAGGACGACGGGTCGCTCGATCTGATCGTGATGAGCCGCACACCGCTGGAATTGAGCTGCGCGGCGAAGGCGCTGGCGCATTGGCTGGCGGCCGGCGTGCCGCTGATCGTGGCGACGCCGATCATCGGCATCCTGCTCAATCTTGACGCCGATGCCACATTCGCGGTCGCGCTGACGCTGCTGGTCGGAACACCCGCGCTGACATTTACCGGCATGATCGGTGCTGCGCTCGCCGTGACCCTGCGGCGCGGCGGATTGCTGCTTGCGGTGGTGGTGTTGCCGCTGTCGATACCGGTGCTGATTTTCGGCGTCGCGGCCTCGAATGCGGCCATCGACAAACCTGGTGCATTCGGCACGCCGTTCTCGATCCTGTGCGCGCTGTCGCTGGTCAGCCTTGTGGTTGGCCCGTTCGCCGCCGCGGCCAGCCTGCGGCAGGGCCTCGACTGATGCGATGTTGCGCCCGATCAACTCTCGCGGAACTGCGCTGCGGTAACACTTGCGCGCATTGCCTGCCGCGCTTGTCACGATTATCAGGAACGCCATGAGCATCATCGACCTCGCCAATCCCACACGGTTCCTCGCATTGACCGAGCGCGTGCTGCCCTGGCTGGCCGCAGCGACCGCGGTCCTGCTCGCAATAGGCCTTTATCAATCAGCCATGGCGCCTGACGATTACCAGCAGGGCGCGACGGTGAAGATCATGTTCATCCACGTGCCGAACGCGTGGCTGTCAATGTTCGTCTGGGGCGTCATGAGCGTGGCCGCGCTCGGCACACTGGTGTGGCGGCATCCGCTGGCGGATGTTGCCGCGAAGGCTGCCGCTCCGATTGGCGCAGCTTTTACATTTCTCGCGCTGGTCACCGGCTCGCTGTGGGGCCGTCCGATGTGGGGCACCTACTGGGAATGGGACGCGCGGCTCACTTCGGTATTGATCCTGTTCCTGATGTATCTCGGCATCATGGCGCTGTGGCGTGCGGTAGAAGACCCCTCGCGCGCGGCGCGTGCCGCCGCGATCCTCACGCTGGTCGGCGCGATCAATATTCCGATCATCAAGTTTTCCGTCGACTGGTGGAACACGCTGCACCAGGGGGCGTCGGTGATCCGCGCCGGAGGTCCGAGCATGGACCGCGTGTTTCTGATCCCGCTGCTGATCATGGCCGTCGCCTTTTCACTGCTGTTCCTGACGCTGCATCTGGCGGCGATGCGCAATGAAGTGCTGCGGCGGCGGGTGCGCACCTTGCAGATGATGCAAGCCAGCCGGCAGGCGGCGTGACCACGATGTCCCTTCTCACGTCGCTCGGTCCATACGCCTCCTTCATCGTCACGTCCTATGCGCTGGTCGCGTTCGTGGTCGTGGCCCTCATCGTCTGGATCGCGCTCGACTTCCGGCGCCAGACGCAGACGTTGCGTCAACTCGAAGCCAGCGGCATCACCCGCCGCTCGGCGCAACCGCCCGGCAAACCATCGTGAGCAATGAGGGCGCAAAGCGGCGGCAATCCCGCTCATGGCTCGTGGCGCTGCCGCTGGTCGCCTTCGTCGTGCTGGCCGGGCTGTTCTGGTTCAGGCTCGGGTCGGGCGATCCCGCACGGATTCCATCGGCTTTGATTGGCCGCCCCGCGCCGCAGACAAGTCTCCCTCCGCTCGAAGGGCTGATCGCCGGCGACGCACAGGTGCCGGGCCTCGATCCCGCGGCGTTCAAGGGACAGGTCAGTGTCGTCAATGTCTGGGCCTCGTGGTGCGTGCCATGCCACGATGAAGCGCCGCTGCTGCTGCAGCTCGCGCAGGACAAGCGCATCCGCATGATCGGCATCAACTACAAGGATGCGCAGGACAACGCCCGGCGCTTCCTCGGGCGCTACGGCAACCCGTTCAATGCCGTCGGCGTCGACGCCAATGGCCGGGCGTCGATCGAATGGGGCGTCTACGGCGTGCCGGAGACGTTCGTGATCGGCCGCGACGGGACCATTTCCTACAAGCTGATTGGACCGGTGACGCCGGAGAATTTCGAGCGGTTGCTGAAGGCAGAGATCGAGAAAGCACTGCGCGCCAGACCCTGATTGGGGTCGGCAGCCACCGAAAATAATCTTGCGCTTTTATCTGCCGTTCATTTTGGAGCCATGGCGCAGCCACGAATTCGAACATACGCTATGCGTGTTTCAATCACTGTCCTGGAGGGACACCCATGCGTTATATGAAACTTGCTTCATTGACTGCCGCGACCCTTGCGCTCGGCCTGCTCGCGTCCTCGCCGTCGTTCTCGCAGGCGACCCAGCCGGCCGGGTCCGACAAGATGGCGCCCGCGAAAATGGCTCCCGCACCGAAGGCCGACAAGATGGCTCCGGCTGCAAAGGAAACCAAGGCAGCCCCGAAGGCCGACCTGCTCGACATCAATTCGGCAAGCGCGGATGAACTGAAGGCGCTCAAGGGCATCGGCGACGCTTACTCGGCCGCGATCATCAAGGGCCGCCCGTACAAGGGCAAGGACGAACTCGTGCAGAAGAAGATCGTGCCTGAGAAGACCTACGCCGAAATCAAGGACAAGATCATCGCGAAGCAGAAGTAATCCTGCTCTTCGTGACACGATCCAGCGAAACGCACCGGCGGCAATGCCGGTGCGTTTTTCTTTTTCATCATTGCAAGCGAAGCGAAGCAATCCACTCTTGGAAACAAAGCTGGATTGCTTCGTCGCTGACGCTCTTCGCAATGACGGATTATACTAACCCTTCGTAATATCGCCGCGCTCGATGTCGCTGGCCTCGTCGGTCGCAGGCGCGATGCTGAAGCGCTTGATCAGTGGCGTCTGCGCCATGGCAAAGATCGCGGTGATCGGGATCACGCCGAACGCCTTGAACGACACCCAGAAATCCGTGCTTTGGGTGCGCCAGATAATCTCGTTCAGCACCGCCATGCCCGCAAAGAAAAACATCCATCGGATGGTCAACAGCCGCCAGCCGGGTGGCGTGAGGTTGAACATCTGGTCGAACATGATCGCGATGAAGGAACGGCCCATCAACAATCCGATCCCAAGCGTGGCGGCAAACAGCGCATAGATGATGGTCGGCTTGACCTTGATGAACATTTCGTCGTGGAAGAACAGCGTCAGCCCGCCGAACACCAGCACGATGACGGCTGTGACGATTGCCATCAACGGCACATGCTTTGTGACAATGTAGGACGCGGCAATCGCCGCGACGATCGCAACCATGAATGCACCGGTGGCGACGAACAGCCCGAACTTCGCGTTGGCTCCGAAGAAAATCACCAGCGGGCCGAGTTCGGTCGCGAGCTTGAACAGCGGATGCGGCGCGGGTTTGTCCGAGACGGCCATGGTCAGTTGTCCTGTCCTGCAATCGCGCGGGCGAAATCGCGCGCGGTGAACGGCGCGAGATCGTCGATCCCTTCGCCGACGCCGATGAAATGCACCGGCAGCTTGTACTTGTCCGACAGCGCCACAAGGATGCCGCCGCGCGCAGTGCCATCCAGCTTGGTCATGACCAGACCCGTGACGCCCGCGGCTTTGTGGAATGCGTCGACCTGCGACAGCGCGTTCTGACCGACCGTCGCATCGAGCACCAGCAGCACGGCATGCGGCGCAGAGGCGTCGACCTTGCCGATCACGCGCCGGACTTTTTCAAGCTCGACCATCAGTTCGGTCTTGTTCTGCAACCGTCCGGCGGTATCGATCAGCAGCACATCGATGTCCTGCGCTTTCGCGGCTTCCACGGCCTCGAACGCAAGGCTTGCCGAATCCGAGCCCTGCGCGCGGGCTACCACCGGAACCTTGTTGCGCTCGCCCCACACATTCAACTGCTCGATGGCCGCAGCGCGGAAGGTATCGCCCGCGGCCAGCATCACCTTGCGGCCTTCCGCGGTGAGCTTTGCGGCGAGCTTGCCGATGGTCGTGGTCTTGCCGGAGCCGTTGACCCCAACCACGAGAATGACGAACGGCTTCTGCGCGGCGTCGATCACCAGCGGCTTGGCAACAGGCGCGAGAACTTTCTCGACCTCGGCACCGACAATATTGGTCACGTCTTCCGCCGACACCGACTTGTCGTAGCGTCCCTTGCCCACGGCCTCCGAGATGCGCGCTGCAACCTCGGTTCCAAGATCGGCGCGCAGCAGCACATCCTCGATGTCATCGAGCATGGCGCGGTCGAGCTTGCGCTTGGTGACGAGATCGGCCACCGCCGTGCCGAGCGAACTCGACGTGCGCTTGAGGCCGGCGGAAAGCCGCTTCCACCAGCTTTGTTTCGGTTGATCCTGCGGACTGTCACTCATGAGGAGGGTGTGTTACCCGGTTCAGGCTACAAACGAAAGTCGCTCGATACCAATGGATACGCCGCAACCGACACCGGAAGAAATACAGGCCCGCGTGCTTCACCGCGACGGCTTGATGCTGGTGATCGACAAGCCGGCCGGGATCGCCGTGCACAAGGGCCCGAAAGGCGGCCCCAATCTCGAAGCCTCGTTCGATGCCCTGCGCTACGGCCTCCCGCGCCCGCCGGTGCTGGCTCACCGGCTCGACCGCGATACGTCGGGCTGCCTCGTGCTGGGACGCCATCGCAAGGCGACCGCATCGCTCGGCCTGCTGTTCAAGCACGGCAAGATCGACAAGACCTATTGGGCCGTTGTCGAAGGTAGCCCCGATGCAAACGAAGGCGAAATCGATATTCCACTGGGACGTTTGGACGCTGAACGCGGCTGGTGGCAAAAGCCGGACCCGAATGGGCTGCCATCGAGGACGACGTGGAAGGTCATGGGTCGTGGCGACGGCCTGACCTGGCTTGCCATGGAACCTATCACCGGGCGCACGCATCAACTGCGCGTGCATTGCGCCGCGAGCGGCTGGCCGATCGTCGGCGACAACATCTACGGCAACGGGCCGCGCTTCGGCGAACCGTCGCTGCATCTTCACGCGCGCGAGATCGTGATTCCACTGTCGAAGAACAAGGCGCCGGTGCGCGTGGTCGCGCCGGTGCCAGCGCATCTGCATGAGCGGCTCAAGGCCTGCGGATGGAATGGCGAGGAAGCGGCGCCTCCCGTCATTGCGAGCGAAGCGAAGCAATCCATTCTTGAATAAAGCTGGATTGCTTCGTCGCTGCGCTCCTCGCAATGACGAAGAACAAACAAAAAGGGCTCCGGAAATTCCGGAGCCCTTCGTTGTTTCAGCAGCCGCGAGACGCGCTCGCGATCTTACTTGTCGCGCTTCTTGAGCGCGTTGCCGAGAATGTCGCCCAGCGTCGCACCCGAATCCGAAGATCCGTACTGCGCGATGGCTTCCTTCTCTTCAGCGACTTCAAGCGCCTTGATCGAGACCTGCACCTTGCGCGCCTTCTTGTCGAACTGGATGACGCGGGCGTCAACCTTTTCGCCAACTGCGAAGCGCTCGGCGCGCTGGTCGCCGCGATCGCGGGCGAGTTCAGAACGCTTGATGAAGGTGGTGAAGTCGGTGCCGGTGATCTGAACTTCGATACCGGCTTCCTTCACCTCGATGATCTCGCAGGTCACGACGGCGCCCTTCTTGACGTCGCCTGGTTCTGCGAACGGGTCGCCCTCAAGCTGCTTCACGCCGAGAGAGATACGCTCCTTCTCGACATCGACGTCGAGCACCACGGCCTTGACCATGTCGCCCTTCTTGAAGTTGTCGATGACCTGCTCGCCCGGCTGTTTCCAGTCGAGGTCGGACAGATGGACCATGCCGTCCACTTCGCCGTCGAGGCCGAGGAACAGACCGAACTCGGTCTTGTTCTTGACTTCGCCTTCCACGGTCGAGCCGACCGGGAACTTCTCGACGAACACTTCCCACGGATTGCGCATGGTCTGCTTGAGACCGAGGGAGATGCGGCGCTTGGCCGAATCCACTTCGAGAACCTGCACTTCGACTTCCTGCGAGGTCGAAACGATCTTGCCGGGGTGCATGTTCTTCTTGGTCCACGACATTTCGGAAACGTGGATCAGGCCTTCGATGCCCGGCTCCAGTTCGACGAACGCGCCGTAGTCGGTGATGTTGGTGACGCGTCCGGTGAAGCGCGAGTTCAGCGGATACTTCGCCTCGATACCCTGCCATGGATCGTCCAGCAGCTGCTTCATGCCGAGCGAAATGCGGTGGGTCTCGTGGTTGATCTTGATGATCTTCACCTTGACCGTCTGGCCGATGGCGAGCACTTCGGTCGGATGGTTGACGCGGCGCCATGCGATGTCGGTAACATGCAGCAGACCGTCGATGCCGCCGAGATCAACGAACGCACCGTAATCGGTGATGTTCTTGACCACGCCGTCGATGACCTGACCTTCTTCGAGGTTCTGCACCAGTTCCTGACGCTGTTCGGCGCGGGTCTCTTCGAGAACCGTGCGGCGCGACACCACGATGTTGCCGCGGCGGCGATCCATCTTGAGGATCTGGAACGGCTGCGAGTTGTTCATCAGCGGTGCGACGTCGCGGATCGGACGGATGTCAACCTGCGAGCGCGGCAGGAAGGCGACAGCGCCGTCGAGATCGACGGTAAAGCCACCCTTGACCTGATTGAAGATAACGCCGTGAACCTTCTCGTTGTTGTTGAAGGCCTTCTCGAGCTTGCCCCAGCTTTCCTCGCGGCGCGCCTTGTCGCGCGACAGCACGGCTTCGCCGAGTGCGTTCTCGATCCGGTCGAGGAACACCTCGACTTCGTCGCCGACCTTGAGGTCGCTCTCGCGGCCTGGGCCGTTGAATTCGCGGAGAGCCACGCGGCCCTCGGTCTTCAGGCCGACGTCGATGACGGCCATGTCTTTCTCAATTGCAACAACCTTGCCCTTGATGACGGAGCTTTCCTGCAGATTGCCGCCTGCAAAGGACTCGTCGAGCATCGCCGCGAAATCGTCGCGGGAAGGATTATATGAAGTAGCAGTCGAAGCCATTTGTTCTCCAAATGCGGAATGCCGGCAGCGGGGTTAAGGGCGTATCGCGCATCCAGTGTCAAAGGTCCGCAACCTTTGACGACCGCTTCCGCAAAGAGGAGTTGCGACAGCGGGCCGGCGTGTGCCTGCACGAACGATACGGTGCAAAATTGGATTGCTGCGCCTGGAAAGCGCATGGTCTGCTGTCCGGAGCTGAGACGAAGATCGACCTCAGAAAACCGGGAGCGGGCATTCCTCCAATGACGGCAGGGACTAAGCCCTCGGCCGGCCCGCTCGAACGGCCTCGACAATGTCGATGGCAGCCCGGACGCCGCTCTCTATATCCAACTGAGAGTTATCCAGCAAGTATGCATCCGGAGCCGCTTTTAAAGGCGCTGTAGCCCGGTTCTGGTCGCGTTCGTCGCGCTTGAGGATGTCCGCCAGCACCGCCGCCTCGTCCGCCGCCTCGCCCCGGGCAAGGGCCTCCAGGGTCCTCCGGCGGGCCCGGACATGGGGGTCTGCCACGACAAAGATTTTCACATCGGCATCCGGGCAGATCACGGTTCCAATATCGCGGCCATCCAGCACGGCGCCCGGCGGATCGGCCGCAAACTGCCGCTGAAAATTGATAAGTACTTCCCTGACCTTGGGAATTGCCGACACCACAGAGGCCGCGTCACCCACTTTCTGGGTTTTCAGGACCGGATTGCCGAACTTTTCCGGGTCGAGTTCCATGGCCGCCGCAACGGCCAGCTTCTCGTCGCTCAGGTCGGACCCCGCCTCCAGCAAGGCATAGGCGACCGCACGATAAATCACGCCGGTATCGAGATGGCGGTACCCGTAATGATGGGCGAGACGCTTGCCGAGCGTGCCTTTTCCAGAAGCGGCAGGACCGTCGATGGCGATGATCATGAAAAATCGGCTCCCAGGCTGCGCATCATCGGGATGAAGTCAGGGAAGCTGGTTGCAATGAATCCGGTGTCGTCGATTTTCACCGGCGCATCGGACGCTGCGCCCATCACCAGCGCCGACATCGCGATGCGATGATCCATATGGGTGGCGACGAGGCCGCCGCCGGGCACGTGACCCTTGCCCACCACGATCATGTCGTCACCGGAAATCTCCACCTCGACGCCGTTGACGCGCAACATGTCCGCAGTCGCCTCGAGCCGATCAGATTCCTTGACGCGCAATTCCTGCAAGCCGCGCATGGTGGTGACGCCTTCCGCATAGGCAGCGGCAACTGCAAGCACGAGATACTCGTCGATCATCGACGGGGCGCGCTCCGGCGGCACGGTCACGCCGCGGAGTTGCGACGCACGCACGCGAAATTGCGCCATCGGCTCGCCGGCATCGCCCCGCTGATGGCTCTCCTCGATCGAAGCGCCCATTTCACGCAATGTCGTGAAAAGCCCTGTCCGCAAGGGGTTTGTCATGATGTCGGTCAGCGTGACGTCGGACTCCGGCACGATCAGCGCAGCGACAATCGGAAACGCTGCGGATGACGGATCGGCCGGCACGACCACATCGGCGCCGCGCAATTCAGGCTGCCCCGAGAGTGCGATCCTGCGGCCGTGCGCGCCCTCCTTCGTCGTCACCACCTGCGCGCCGAAATGCGTCAGCATCAGTTCGGTGTGATCGCGGCTGGCTTCCTGCTCAATCACGGTCGTGATACCTGGCGCGGACAATCCCGCCAGCAACACCGCCGACTTGATCTGCGCCGAGGCAACCGGGGTGCGATAGGTGACGGGAATCGGATCACGCGCGCCTTGCAACGTCATCGGCAGCCGCCCGCCCTCCGCGCTCGACGTAACGCGGGTGCCCATCAGTTCCAGTGGGTCGAGAATCCGGCGCATCGGCCGTTTGCGCAGGCTCGCATCGCCATCGAATGTCGCGGCGACCGGACATCCCGCCACCGCGCCCATGGCAAGGCGGCACCCGGTGCCGCTATTGCCAAAATCGAGCGGCGCGTCCGGCGCCTTGAAGCCGCCGACCCCGACCCCGCGGACAGACCAGGCCCCCTCGCCGGTGCGTTCCACCTTTGCGCCGAGCGCGGCCATGGCCTTGGCGGTATTGAGGACGTCTTCGCCTTCCAAAAGTCCGGAAATCCGGGTTTCACCCACAGCCAACGCGCCCAGAATCAGGGCCCGGTGAGAGATCGATTTGTCGCCCGGAACGCGAACGCGGCCGCTGAGAGCGCCCGTAGCCCGCGATTCCAGCGGGGTTGGTTGGTTGGAATGGGACAAGATTGCGTTTCCTCAATGCAGAGCGGCTCCTACCACGGGGTTTACAGGACGTCACGGGCTGGTCATTTATCCCTCAAACCGGGGTTGACAGCAGCGGCGCAACTAGCCAAGTGAAGCACCGCTTTTTCAAGACATTCTCAGGACTATAAACCGTGGCCAAAGCCGATCTCGGAACCAAGCGCATTTGCCCGACCACGGGCAAAAAGTTCTATGACCTCAACAAAAACCCGGTGATTTCGCCATACACCGGTGAGATCGTGCCGATCGCGCCGGTGCCTCCGCCACGGACGCGCGCCGATGCGGCCGCACGCGCCGCTGCGGCAAACGCGGCCAGCATCGTGCCGGAGCCCGCGGAGTCGGAAGAATTGGTCTCGCTGGAAGAGGCGGACGCCGAAGAGAACAGCGGCAAGGTCAAGGCCGTGCTGCCGGAATCCGAGGACGATATCGAGGTCGATGAAACCCTTGCCGACGACGATGATGATGATTCGACCTTCATCGCCGAGGACGAGGAAGACGACGAAGACGTCACCGATATCATCGGCGATGTCTCGGGCGATGAAGAGACTTGAGATAAGTTCTCAAGTGTGATTTTTGGCGCATATTCGCGAAGCGGACATCTGCTTCGCGCTCAAGCCGGACAGGTTTGAAAAGGTAATTCGCCGCACTCCCCAAAGTGCGGTGAGGTGTTCGGGGCCATAGCTCAGCTGGGAGAGCGCTTGCATGGCATGCAAGAGGTCGGCGGTTCGATCCCGCCTGGCTCCACCAACCTCAAGATTTCGATCAGCGAAATTGAACCTTCACGCGCCACGTTCGCTCACTGAACAACGCGGCAGCGCAGCATGCGCGCGTGCATGGATGCCTCATCGGCCGCGATATTGACGGCGCGTCGCGAATTCTTTCAATGTGACAGCACGCTGCATCGCTGCAGCAGCATCTTTCATTCTCTGCTCATCGAAGGCTGACTCAATGACAACCCAAACCGCGCCCGGGGCAATGGCCGGACTCCGCGTGATCGATCTGACGCGCGTGCTTGGTGGTCCCTACTGCACACAGATCCTCGCCGACCACGGCGCGGATGTTGTGAAGGTTGAGCCACCGGCCGGCGATGAGACCCGCGACTGGGGTCCTCCGTTCCACGACGATGATGCGGCCTATTTTATCGGCACCAATCGCAACAAGCGTTCTGTCGGCCTCGATCTCGCCTCCGACGGCGGCCGCGCCGTGCTGATGAAGATGCTCGAGACGGCGGACGTGCTGATCGAGAATTTCAAACCGGGCACGCTCGACAAGTGGGGCATCGGCAACGATTTCCTGCGCGCGAAATTCCCCACGCTGATTCACTGTCGCATCTCCGGCTTCGGCGCTGACGGGCCGCACGGCGGCCATCCTGGCTATGACGCGATCATCCAGTCGATGGTCGGCCTTATGGCCTCGACCGGATCGCCGGAAAGCGGCCCGACGCGCATCGGCGTTGCACTCGTCGACATGTCGACCGGCCTCTATGCTGCCACCGGCATCCTGATGGCGCTGGCCGAACGCGCGAAATCCGGGAAGGGACAGTTTCTCGAGACCACTCTTTACGAGGTTGGTCTCGCGATCATGCATCCGCACACCGCAAACTTCTTCATGCATGGCAAGCCGCCGGCGCTGACCGGCAACGAGCATCCGAACCTTGTGCCTTATGCGGTTTTCCCGGCACGCGACGGCAACATCTTCATGGGCGTCGGCAACGACGGCACTTTCCGGAAACTCATGAAGGAGCTGGGGCGTCCCGAACTCGGCACCGATCCGCGCTTCGCCCGCAACCGCGACCGCATCGCACACCGCGACGAACTGCGTGCCGTGCTTGTCGACATCCTCAAGGATTTCGACAGCGAGCCGCTCTGCCGTCGCCTGCTCGCAGCGGGACTGCCTGCCGGTCCAGTGCAGTCGGTCGACAAAGCACTGTCCAACGAGCATACCAAGGCTCGCGGCGATGTGATTGAAAAGGACTGGTACAAGGGCGTCGCCTCGCCGATCCGGTTCGACCGGACCAAGGCCAGCCTGCGCCATGTGCCGCCGAAATTCGCCCAGCACACCGACGAGATTCTCGGTGAGTTCGGCTACTCGGCAAAGGAGATCGCGGATCTCAAGGCCGCCGGCGTGGTGGTCAATCAGCGGAAGCGATAACACCGCGCAAGGCTGCAAATGACCGGGCGACGGTTGTCACGACCGCCGCCCGTTTTCTTTTATTGACCGATATCCGCATCGGGCCGGATCATTTAGGGCTTCCCTCCGGCGGCCCTCCCCGACTACCATTTCGCGTCACGTGCACGTCATCCGGCGCTGTTACCGCGCAACGATAATGACGGCTTCAGGGAGAAACGATCGATGACAATCCGCCAGATGGGCTTTGGCCTGGCTGCTTCCACCCTCCTTGCTTTTGCAACGCCCGCCCAGGCCGTCACCGAGCTTCAATGGTGGCACGCCATGACCGGCGGCAACAACGACATCGTCAACAAGCTCGCGGCTGATTTCAATGCCTCGCAGAGCGACTACAAGGTCGTCCCTTCCTTCAAGGGAAGTTATCCCGACACCATGAATGCGGGTATCGCCGCATTCCGCGCCGGCAACGCGCCGCACATCATTCAGGTATTCGAGGTTGGCACCGCGACCATGATGAGCGCCACGGGCGCGATCAAGCCGGTCTACCAGCTCATGAAGGACGCGGGCGAGCCGTTCGATCCGAAGGCCTATCTCCCGGCGATCACCGGCTACTACTCGACGGCGAAAGGCGACATGCTGTCGTTCCCCTTCAACTCGTCTTCGATGGTGATGTGGGTCAATCTCGATGCGCTGAAGAAAGCCAACATCGCGGAGATTCCGAAAACCTGGCCGCAGGTTTTCGACGCCGCCAAAAAGCTCAAGGCGGCCGGATACACCACCTGCGGATTTTCCAATGCATGGGCGAGCTGGGCTCACATCGAGCAGTTCTCGGCCTGGCACAATGTGCCAATCGGCACCAAGGCGAACGGGCTCGACGGTTTCGACACCGTGCTCAAGTTCAACTCGCCGCTGCACATCAAGCATCTGCAGAACCTGATCGACCTTCAGAAAGACAAGACCTACGACTATTCCGGCCGCGCCAATGCGAGCGAAAGCCGCTTCGGGTCCGGCGAATGCCCTCTCTTCCTGACGTCGTCGGGATACTACGCAACCGCCAAGGGCACTGCGAAGTTCGAGTTCACCTCCGCACCGATGCCGTATTATCCCGACGTCGCCGGCGCGCCGCAGAATTCGATCATCGGCGGCGCATCGCTCTGGGTAATGGGCGGCAAGAAGCCCGACGAATACAAGGGCGTCGCAAAATTCTTCGCCTTCCTGTCCGACACCAACCGTCAGGCCAGGCTGCATCAGGAGTCCGGCTATCTGCCGATCACCAAGGCAGCCTATGAGAAGACCAAGGCGGATGGTTTCTATGAGAAGAATCCGACGCTGCAGACGCCGCTGAAGGAGCTCACCAACAAGGAGCCGACGGAGAATTCGCGCGGGCTTCGTTTCGGCAACATGGTGCAGATGCGCGACATCTGGGCGGAAGAGCTAGAGGCCGCGCTGGCCGGCCAGAAGACTGCCAAGGATGCGCTCGATTCCGCCGTGAGCCGGGGCAACGCCATGCTGCGGACATTCGAGAAAACAGCGAAGTGAGCCTTCGGAAGCGCGGCCATCATGAAACTGACCGCGCTCATTCCGATGCTCAGTGTGTCAGACCTGACCCGGAGCATTGCGTTCTATCGCGACCGGCTCGGATTTTATGTCATCAACGTCTTCGGTGAGCCCGAGCCGAAATGGTGCATGATCGGGCGCGATGCCATCAAGCTCATGCTCAATGAGCCTCCCCGCGCGGAAACGGACGCGGTACCGCTGCATGCGAAGAACTTTCAGGTCTACTATTTCTACCCGGACGACGTCGCAGCGCTTCACGCGGCATGGAAGAGCGACGGCTTGCCTGTTACCGATTTGCGCGTCACGTTGTATGGCATGAAAGAATTCGAGCTGCGCGATCCCGACAACTACTGGCTCTGGTTCGGGCAGGAGTGCAACGACCCGCCGACGGTTCGCGAGTGACGCCCTGAATGGAAAAGTCCGCAGTCTTCAACAACAAGCTGCTCCCCTATCTCTTGCTCATACCGCAGCTCATCATCACTTTCGTATTCTTCTACTGGCCCGCAAGTCAGGCCGTCTGGCAATCGTTCAAGCGCGAGGACGCCTTCGGCCTTGCGTCGGAATTCGTCGGCCTGGAAAATTACGAGGCGCTGTTCGCGCAGCCCGAATACTACAAGGCGATGCTGACCACCGCGGTGTTCTCAACCCTGGTCGCCCTGCTCTCACTCAGCATCGCCCTGCTGTTTGCAACCCAGGCCGACAAGAACCTGAAAGCGGCGCCTGCCTTCAAGACTCTTCTGATCTGGCCCTACGCCGTCGCGCCGGCGATCGCGGGCGTGCTGTGGATCTTCATGTTCCATCCTTCGCTCGGCACGCTGGCGAGGCCGCTGCGTGCCTTCGGATTTGACTGGAATCCGCTGCTGAACGGCAATCACGCCATGGCCCTTGTTGTGATGGCCGCGGTCTGGAAGCAGATTTCCTACAACTTCCTGTTCTTCCTCGCCGGACTTCAGGCGATTCCGAAAAGTGTGCTGGAAGCCGCAGCGATCGACGGCTCGGGTCCACTACGCCGGTTCTGGACCATCGTGTTTCCGTTGCTGTCGCCGACCATGTTCTTCCTGCTGGTGGTGAACGTCGTCTACGTGTTCTTCGACACGTTCGGCATCATCGACGCGGTCACCGGCGGCGGTCCCGCGGGCGCGACCACGACCATGGTCTACAAGGTCTATGCGGATGGACGCCTCGGTGGCGATCTTGGCGGCTCCGCTGCGCAATCCGTCGTGCTGATGGTGATCGTCATCGCGCTGACCGCCGTTCAGTTCCGCTACGTCGAACGCAAGGTGCAGTACTGATGGTGGAGCATCGTCCGCTGCGCGATTTCGTCGCCTACGCCATTCTCATCTTCGGCGTTTTCATTGTCGTATTCCCGGTCTATCTCGCCGTGATCGCCTCGACGCACGATGCCGCGACCGTGGTCAACGGAAACATGCCGCTGTCGCCGGGCAGCCATACCCTCGAGAACTATTACCGGGCGATCTTTGTCGGCGGCTCGCGCACCAGCCGCGAGCCGGTCGGCCGCATGCTGATGAACTCGTTCATCTCCGCGATCGGCATTGCGGTCGGCAAGATATGCATCTCGATTCTGTCGGCCTTTGCCGTGGTGTATTTCCGCTTCCCGTTCCGCAAGACCGCATTCTGGATCATCTTCGTCACACTGATGCTGCCGGTCGAAGTCCGCATCTATCCGACCTACAAGGTGGTCGCCGATCTGCAGATGCTCGATACCTATGCCGGGCTGATCCTGCCGTTGATCGCATCGGCCACCGGCACGCTGCTGTTCCGGCAGTTCTTCATGACCGTTCCCGAAGAGCTTCTGGAAGCATCGAAGATCGACGGCGCAGGCCCGTTCCGTTTCTTCAAGGATACGCTGCTGCCGCTGTCCATCACTACCATCGCCGCGCTGTTCGTGATCCAGTTCATCTACGGCTGGAATCAGTATTTGTGGCCGCTGCTGATCACCACGCAGGACTCGATGCAGACCATCGTGACCGGCATCAAGAAAATGCTGACGACCACCGACGAACTGGCGGAGTGGCAGCTCGCGATGGCAACCGCCGTGCTGGCAATGCTGCCGCCGGTGGCCGTGGTGATCCTGATGCAAAGATTGTTCGTGCGCGGTCTGGTCGAGACCGAGAAGTAGGAATCACAAGATGGCCAACGTCGTTCTGCACGATGTCCGCAAGACCTATCCCGGCGGGGTCGATGCCATCAAGGGCATCAACTTCGAGGTCGGCGACGGACAGTTCTGCGTGCTGGTCGGGCCCAGCGGGTGCGGCAAGTCCACACTGCTGCGCATGGTGGCGGGACTTGAGACTGTCACCGGCGGCACCATCGATATCGGCGGCCGCGTGGTCAACGAGATCGAGCCCGCCGACCGCGACATCGCCATGGTGTTTCAGAACTACGCGCTCTACCCGCACATGACCGTCTACAACAACATGGCCTACGGCCTGCGCAACCGCGGCATGCCGAAGCCGGAAATCGATACGCGCGTCCGCGAGGCTGCGCAGATTCTCGAAATCACGCCAATGCTGGAGCGAAAGCCGCGGCAACTGTCGGGCGGCCAGCGCCAGCGCGTGGCCATGGGCCGCGCCATCGTGCGGCAGCCAAAAGTGTTTCTGTTCGACGAGCCGCTGTCGAATCTTGATGCCAAGCTGCGCATCGCGATGCGCGTCGAAATCCGCAAGCTGCAACGCCGCCTCAAGACCACATCGATTTACGTCACACACGATCAGCTCGAGGCGATGACCCTCGCCGATATTCTGGTGGTGATGAACGGCGGCGTGGTCGAACAGATCGGCAAGCCGCTCGACATCTATCGCGAGCCGGCCACCACCTTCGTCGCGTCCTTCATCGGCGCGCCGCCGATGAATCTGCTGTCGGTCAGGACGAACGATCTCGGCGGATTGCTTGATGCGCTGCAGATCAAGGTGCCCGGCGACGCCATTCTTGGCGTGCGCCCGGAAGATTTCGCAATGGCCGGTCCGGCGCAGGGAGGGCTGGCGCTTGAACTCGTGATCGACGCCATTGAGCGCGTCGGCGCGGAAACCTTCGTCTATGGCACGAGGGCGCGCGACGGCGCGGGGCCAACCGTCAGCGCCAAACCGGGCGAACTGCCTCCTGGTGAGATTATCGTCCGGCTGCCCGGAGAAGCCGCCCCCGCCGTTGGCGAGCGAATCAGGGTCACCGCGGCGCGGGATAAACTGCACCTGTTCAGTGCCGACGGCCGCAGCCGGCTGGCGGGCTAGCCGGATTTGCCCCTGTTTACGGGCAGTTAGAGGTTCTTGAACAACGCAAGGGACATCGCCATATTTGCTTCAACCGGCAGGCCGCAAGGCTGCCGGGAACCCAGGAAGGAGTGCCGCAAGGGCTCCGACCCAAAGTCGCTTCGAGAGGACTTTGTGAATGTCTCGTGTTCCTTCGCTATCGAGTCCGTTCCTTTTGGGATTCGACGAAATCGAGCGTGCGCTCGATCGCGTCGTGAAAGGTGCAGACGGTTATCCCCCTTACAACATCGAGCGGTGCGGCCGTGATGACGGCCAGCCTGAACGCCTGCGGATCACGCTGGCGGTCGCAGGATTTACCCGCGACCAACTTGATGTAACCACTGAGGAAAACCAGCTCGTGATCCGGGGCCGCCAGCAGGACGACAAGACCCGGCAGTACATCCATCGCGGCATCGCCGCGCGTCATTTCCAGCGCACTTTTGTGCTGGCCGACGGGATGTATGTCATCGGCGCAGACCTGAAGAACGGCCTGCTGTCGATCGATCTGGCTCGTCCCGAGCCTGAACGGGTCGTTAAGACGATAGCCATCAATGAGCACGAATAATGGAACGAGTAGCGGACTCGACCGCTTAACAACTGCAAGGAGTCGAGACCATGACTGAAGGTAGTGTCATCTTTGAACCCGCCGTCTCTTTGGAGGCGCTGGCTACTTTGGGCGAAGGCCATATCGCCTACGTCAAACAGATTCGCTCGGAAGACGTGCCGGGACTTTTCCCGCAGGCGCCGCAGATCGCGCCCGGCCTGAAGCTGTTCGCGCTTCACGCCGCTGACGGCACGCCGATCATGCTCACCGACAGCCGCGAAGCGGCAATCGCAAATGCATGGAGCAACGAATTGGAGACCGTCAGCCTTCACTGAACCGGCGCAAGCCGCGCAGTGATGCGACGATCGGAACGAAGCGGCAGCGCGGCGAGCGCTGCCGCTTTTGTTTTGATACACGCCCCACTGTCGGGATCGAGTTGCCACCGTCACGAAACCGGACAATCTCGCAGGTTCTTCAAGCTGGTCGCAGACACCGCCGTGGCAACAGCTCCAGTTTTAGCCTGCTTGATTACTGGTTTTCCAGACCGACTCGATCAGGGCCCCCAGTTCCTCTTCTTCCTTTGCTAACCGAGATTGTAATAGCTCCCTTTCGGAGGGTGAAAGGCTTGGCGACCTGAGCAGGAATTTGTAGTGGCCCATGACCTTTTGATGGCCTCGCACCAAGTAGTCGTGGACACTGCCGACCATAGCCAACCAATTAAAGGGAAGCCGAGATAGTCTTCCCGGATCTCGAAGGCCCAATGGGCAGAGGAAAGGTCTCGTCGGTTAGTTTCGCCAACGCATCCTGCTCTTCGGATAGTCGCTTCAGAACAAAGCAACGCTCTATCTCGGTGAGTTCTGTCTTCAGCAAGCGACGATATCGCTGAATGTTGCTGGTCCGCGATCGTGTGCGGGCAAGTTTTTCATCAACCATCATCGTCGACACGACGGTCCTCCATCTTTCCTTTCGTTTGAGAGAAGGGGGCCCCGCCAGTTCAAACCAGCGGGGGCCATTTGGACAAAGGCGGCCCAGAGTTATGCGGCGGCCTTTGAGTCGAGTTGTTGAATATTTGAAATGCCGTTGATGGCGAGCCGCCGAGGCTTCATCGCTTCCGGGATCTCCCGGACCAGTTCAACGCGCAGAAGCCCGTTGTCGAAGGACGCGTTTCTTACCTGCACGTAGTCTGCGAGGTTGAACTGTCGGCGGAAATGGCGCTCGGAAATCCCTTGGTAGAGATACTCGCGCTTTTCGTCCGTTTTCCGTCCTTCAATGGTGAGCACATTCTGCTCGGCTGTAACATTGATCTCGTCGGGGCGGAATCCCGCCAACGCCAGGGAGATCTGGTACTGATCATCGCCCAGTCTCTCAATGTTATACGGCGGGTAATGAGCCTCAGCCTGCTGCTGCGCAGCATCGACGAGGTCAAACAGACGATCGAAGCCGATAGATGATCGCCAGAACGGGGTGAAGTCGTAAGAAGTTCTCATAGCCAAATCCTCCACTGAGCAAGTTGGATATAAGCGAGCACCGAACACCTCCGATGCCCGTCTGCTCCGGGCCCCCGAAGGGCACCCGGGCCGATAAACGGCGAGGAAAAACTAGAAAATATCCGATAGGTTTCAAGACCCCCCTCGAAAAATTCTTTGAACGCCGCCTTGAAAGGCGTGTCGGTCGCTCTAGATTTTTCGGCGCCGTCTTGAACAGAAAGGAGCAATAGGAGGCGACCATGAACGTTCGTGAAACCGGTTTCGACATTCATGCAAATTCACTTCTGGCCGCAACTTTCAGTCATCCGTCGGAGGTTCTTAAGAACTCCGTTCTCTCCTCCGCAGAGAAGCGCTGTGTTCTCGCGGCATGGGCCTCGGATGCATTCGCCGTCAGGGATAACCCCTGGCTCCGCCAGTTACCCGGCTCGCCTGATACAATCCCCTTGAAAGACATCCTTGGCGCTCTGCGCCGGCTTGACGACGAAGACGACCGACCGCCTCCGATCCATGGAGGGGCGGCTTTGCGCCCACCGCGGATCGAACACATGGCTGAAGCCGTGGGATTTTGACAACAGGTTGCCGTGCACGCGTTGGGCCGCCTGTACCAAAGCTCTGCTTCTCAGGCGGCCGTGGCCGGCGGCAGCGCCAGTACCGAATAAAGCGCCTGCGCATCCTTCGATGCGCGCAGCTTCTTGGCGATGTCCTGATCGCGCAGCAGCCGAGCAATTCGCGCCAGCGCCTTGAGGTGATCGGCACCAGCGCCTTCGGGAGCCAGCAACAGGAACACCAGGTCGACCGGCTGGCCATCCATCGCTTCAAAGTCGATCGGACGATCCAGACGCGCGAACAGGCCCGACAGCTTGTCGAGCTTCTGCAGCTTGCCGTGAGGAATCGCCACACCGTAACCGACGGCAGTCGTTCCCAGTTTCTCGCGCTGGAGAAGCACCTCGAAAATCGACCGCTCGTTTTGTCCGGTCAGGACGGCGGCGCGTGCCGCGAGTTCCTGAAGCGCCTGCTTCTTGCTGTTGACTTTCAAAGCAGGAAGAATCGCCTCCGGTGCGACCAGATCGGTAATCGTCATGGAGCGTTCCGAGGATAATTTAAGCCGTTGGTGTACTTAATAAATCGGTCTCTGACCGGGTGGCGTCAAGGCCCTTTCGAACCGAACCATGGCCCGCGCCCTGAAAGGCGGCGGACCATAGTTAGGCTGGCCCTGGGCGTCAATGGCGAACCTGCTCGGCAACGGCCGGAGGGTCCACCCAGCCGACGTTGCCGTCCGGGCGCCGATATATCACGTTCACCCTGCCGCTGCCGCCATGCTGGAAAACCATCACCGCGGCCCCGGTCAGATCGAGTTCCATGACCGCTTCGCTCACCGAAAACCGCTTCAGGGACGTCACCGCCTCGGCGATGATGACGGGATTGAATTCGGTGACGTCGTCATCGGACGGCGCTTCGATCACATAGCTCGGCGCGTCGAGACCCGGCCCGCCATATCCCGCACCATTCATATCGGACAGCGCCGCGGTGGCTGCATGCGCCTTGCGCGCAGAGCGATCCTTCAGGCGGCTCTTGTAACGGCGCAAACGCTTCTCGATCAGCAGCAGAGCCTGGTCCGCGCTTGCATAAGCGTCGGCGGCCATGGAATCCGCCTCCAGCGTAATTCCCGAATCCAGATGAAGCGAGCAATCGGTACGAAAGCCGAAACCATCCTTGCTGAGCGTGATGTGGCCCGAGTAATTTCCGTCGAAATATTTCCGGAGAACTTCTTCCGTTCGCTCACTGACGCGATCACGCAGGGCTTCACCGACGCTGATACTCTTTCCAGAGACCCGGAGTGTCATGACGTTACCTCACTTTCGGACTGGCAGTTCGGATGTCTGAGCGTTCCGCTTCTTGGTGGCGCAGTCAAGCGATAGCTGTGTCGCGGGATCTGTCCACGGCCGGGGCGGCCGAAGTCAGCGCGGCACCCAGCATGCTCTGCTTGTCGCGGCGGCGTTGCACGGACGAAGGTATACGCATAGCTTCCCGATACTTCGCTACCGTTCGACGGGCTATATCAATGCCGTCGCCACGCAAACGTTCCACGATGGTGTCGTCCGAGAGAATAGCCGTCGGGCTTTCCGCATCGATGAGCTGTTTGATGCGGTGCCGCACAGCTTCGGCGGAATGGGCATCCCCGCCGTCGGCCGATGCAATCGACGCGGTGAAGAAATACTTCAGTTCAAACGTGCCGCGGTTGGTCGCCATGTACTTGTTCGCGGTCACCCGCGAGACGGTCGATTCGTGCATCTGGATGGCGTCGGCGACGGCTTTCAGGTTGAGCGGACGCAAATGCGCCACGCCCTGCGTAAAGAAGCCATCCTGCTGGCGAACGATTTCGGTGGCGACCTTCAGGATCGTCCGCGCCCGCTGGTCGAGCGCGCGCACCAGCCACGTCGCGTTCTGCAGGCAATCCGTGAAATAGGATTTGTCGCCATCCTTGCGGATGGTTTTAGACAATTGCGAATAGTAGACCTGATTGACCAGAACTTTTGGAAGCGTGTCGCTGTTGAGTTCGACATGCCAGCCGCCGTCCGGTCCAGGACGCACATAGACATCCGGCACGACGCTTTGCGTCTTGGCCGATCCGAACTTCAGGCCGGGTTTGGGATCGAGATGGCGGATTTCGCCGATCATGTCGGCAATGTCTTCGTCGTCGACGCCGCAGATTTTCCGCAACGACGCGATGTCGCGCTTCGCCAGCAGATCGAGATTTTCAACCAGCGCCTGCATCGCGGGATCGTAACGATCACGCTCCCGCAACTGGATCGCAAGACATTCGCTCAGGCTGCGCGCACACACACCTGGCGGATCGAACTTCTGCAGAACCGCAAGCACGGCCTCGACGGCTTCGCGCGAGGTGCCGAGCTTCTCGTCGGCGTCACCAAGATCGGGCGGCACGTAACCGGCGTCATCGACAAGATCGATCAGGTACTGACCGATCATGCGGTTCGCAGGATCAGGGAATGCAACCGCGAGCTGCTCGGCGAGATGTCCGCTTAGCGTCGTCTCCGCGGCAACGAACGCTTCGAGATTGTAGTCGTCGTCATTCGACGCGCCACCGCCCCATTCGGTGTAGGCAGTCGGCGCGGCATCCTGCGCATTGCGCGCGGCGGCGTCGGCGGGCTCCTCCGGGAACACGTTCTCCATGCCGGTGTCGAGGGTCTGCTCGATCTCGGCGCGGGTGCCGAGATCCGGAGCCATCCACTCCTCGGCGCCGGCCTCAAAGCTATCCGAAGACCGTTCGCCGTCCGGGCCCGAGGAGAACTCCGCATTGTCGGAAAAATCCCCGCCGCCGCCCTCGGCATGCCCGGAAGCGGGCTCACCGTGATCGGGAGCGCCATCCTGATTCGCCCGCTCGAGCAGGGGGTTGCGCTCAAGCTCATCCTCGACGAACGCCACGAGATCGAGATTCGACAGTTGCAGCAGCTTGATCGCCTGCATCAGCTGCGGCGTCATCACCAGCGACTGCGACTGGCGGAATTCTAATCTCTGCGTCAGAGCCATAAAAACCAGATCCGGTCCAAAAGTTGGTCCGTTTCTTGCTTATATGTTTCCTGTGAGCTTGTACACGGCTTGACGTTTCGAAAATTTGGGATACTGGGCCCCGCGGAACGCCAATCCCGGATCAGGGTGAATCAGAGCCGGAATTCTTCGCCCAGATAGAGACGGCGCACGTCGGGGTCGTTGACGATGTCGTCCGGGCTCCCCTCGGTCAGCACCTCCCCCGCGTAAACAATGTAAGCCCGATCGGTCAGGCCCAATGTCTCGCGCACATTGTGGTCGGTAATCAGAACGCCGATGCCGCGCGCCGTGAGATGCCGCACCAGTTGCTGAATGTCGCCGACTGCAATCGGATCGATGCCCGCGAAGGGCTCGTCGAGCAGCATGTAGCTCGGGCGCGACGCCAGCGCGCGGGCAATTTCAACACGCCGGCGTTCACCGCCGGACAGCGCGATCGACGGCGATTTCCGCAAACGCGTGATGTTGAATTCCTCAAGCAGCGAATCGAGTTCGCGTTCGCGTTTGCGCTTGTCCGGCTCGACCACTTCGAGCACTGCACGAATATTGTTCTCGACCGACAGCCCGCGAAAGATCGACGCCTCCTGCGGCAGATAGCCGATGCCGAGCCGCGCACGCTGGTACATGGGCAGTTGCGTCACGTCGTGGCCGTCGAGTTCGACGCGGCCGCGATCCGGCTTGATGAGGCCGGTGATCATGTAGAAGCAGGTGGTCTTGCCGGCGCCGTTCGGGCCAAGAATGCCGACGGCTTCGCCGCGCCGGACATAGAGGCTGACGCCGTGCACGATCTTGCGCGTGCCGAAGCTTTTTTCGACACCGTGAATCGCAAGATACCCGGAATGCTGCGCGCGCGGTGCCGCGCCGTTGGACGCTGCACGGCTGCGCGGCTGCTCCTTGGCAGGATCGCGCGGCAGATTGCGCGGAATGGGCGGCGCGTCATGTGTGAATGCGGAGGATGCCTGAGGCGCAGGCGTCTGGGGATCGCGCGGAATTGCCGCCACCGCTTCGCGCCGGACCGGCGCGCTCTCGCGTGCCGCCAGAGGTTTCTCGCCCGCAGCCGGCTTGAAGATATCGCCCATGCGCGCCGCCAACGCCGTGATGTCCCGGCGCAAGCCTTCCTGCTGCGATCGGGCAAAGCCCTGCCGTCCACGCGCCGGGCCTCGACGACGAAAGATGCGCAGGAGATCGACCATGCCCGCTTAAATCAGCCTTTGGGTTGTTGCCTGAGCATGATGGACCGGAGCCGTGTTGCCCATCCCCAAATGTTCAGGGGCCGGGTGATACAGGCTTGCTGTCTCCGGTTCAACTGTTGCGCTTTCGTGGATTCGCCAAGTCATTGAGTTTAAGCGGCTTTCCAGGCGCGCTGGGTGTCGTTGACGGCTGCGCGCCGCCTGAATTGTTACCTCCCGGCGATCCGCTCGGAGCGGCCTGAAAGACGCCCTGCACGCGCCCGCTGTTCGACTCGACCCGCGAGACACCGGTTGTGAGATCGACGACAAGACGATCTCCACGCAGCACGTTCTTGTCCTTGGTCAGCAGCACATTGCCGTGCATCGTGACGGTGTTGGCGCGCATATCGAAGACGCCTTTGTCGCCCGTGACCGTCGAATCCTTCTGCGTCACGACGACGCCGCCCTGCGCCTCCAGTCTCTTGATCGACGAACTTCCAGTCGGCCCGGGTGTTGCGGATTTCATGGCGGTCTTCTTGGCGCCGGATGGCTCGTTGCTATCGTAGAACACGACCAGCGATTTGCAGAGCATGGTGGTGTCGCCCTGCACGACCTTCACATTGCCGCTGAATGTCGCCGCCTTGTCCTTGTCGCGCATTTCGAGCGACGCGGCATCGATCTGGATCGGCTTGTCGCGGTTCTGTGAAAAACCCTGCATCGCGTTGGGCACACCCGTCGCCGAACTTTGCGCATGTGCGGCGGCCGGCGTGCACAGGGCAGCCGCAAGTACGCCGATCGACAGCGCGCGGGTCATCGCGCGCATGACGTCCTTAGCCTCGGGACCGGTGTAAATCTTCATCATCATCCCAAAAATCATTTTGCAGCAGCATCACGTGCGGGAGCCGCCGGCGCATCCTTCGGCTCTTCCGGTATCAGGATCATCGAGACGCCGCCCTCAAAGCGCACCAACGCGCCGTTTTCGGTTATTCTGAGACGCTGGGCGTCGAGCGTTCCGTTCAGCAATTTCACCGCCACGGGCTCATCCGAAGACACCGTGCCCCCGCCGATATCGACGGTGGCCTGCGTCAGCCGCGCTTCGTAACCGGTGGAAGATTGCAACAAGATGTTGTCCTTCAGATCCAGCAACTGGGTTTTCGTATCGAACAGCCCGGTGCGCGCATCCATGGTGATGCCTGTCCTGTCTTCCATCTGAACTTTCGCGCGCAGTTCGTTCAGCTCGACATGGTTCGGTTTGGTCACGTCCTGGATCGCCGACTTGGCCCAGAGTTCATAGGGACGATTGTCCGGCGTGAAGCCCGCAAGATGCGGCGAGTCCATCGTGATTTTGGTGCCCGAGACTCCAAGCTTGCCAATGTCGATCGGCAGCTTTGAAAGAATCCTGAACGGGTTGAAAAGCGAAATGCCGATGATCGTCAGCATTGCCGCGGCGACCATCACCGGCACGGCCAGACGCATCTGGCGCACGCGGCGGCTGTGACGCCGCGCCTTCGCATAGCGCGCATCCGCTCCAGCCTGATAGCTCTGGCTCTGAACCGACAAAATATGCTCCGAAGCGCCGGGATAGCGCCGTCATTCTACGCAATGACGCGCCTTTTTGCAGCCCGGCATTTGTCCCGCCTTACCAAGCACTTGGCAAAGAGCAAAAAAGTGACGGAAACCGGGCAAACTTCGCTGCAAATGGCGTGATTAGGCTGCAAATGGCCAGATTATGAATGCGCGAAGATATCGTCATTTTCCCAGCCCTGGAGGTCGAGCCGCGCGCGCGTGGGCAGAAACTGGAAGCAGGCGGCGGCAAGCGCCTCGCGGTTCTCACGCGCCAGCATCGCGTCGAGCTTCTCGCGCAACGCATGAAGATGCAGCACGTCGGACGCCGCATAGGCGAGCTGCGCATCGGTCAGTGACGCCGCACCCCAGTCGCTCGACTGCTGCTGCTTCGACAGATCGACACCGAGCACCTCGCGCACCAGATCCTTCAGCCCATGGCGGTCGGTGTAGGTGCGGACCAGACGCGAGACGATCTTGGTGCAGTAGACCGGCTCCGGCATCACGCCGAACGCATGAAACAGAACGGCGAGATCGAACCGCGCGAAATGGAAAATCTTGGTGACCTTCGGATCGCCGAGCAGCTTTTTCAGATTCGGCGCATCGGTATGGCCGGCGGGAATCTGCACCACGTCCGCGGTGCCGTCGCCGTTGGACAACTGGATCACGCACAGCCGGTCGCGATGCGGATTGAGCCCCAGCGTCTCGGTGTCGATCGCCACCGACTGCGTGTAGCGCGAAAGATCCGGCAAATCGCCGCGATGCAGGCGGATGGTCATGGTCTGTAAAAACCTTTGCAGATGGGTCGAATCGACGGGCCTAAACTACCGCCCAAATCCCCTGCAGACGAGGGGGAGGACGGGCCCAATTTGCTCCGCATAACCGCGCCCGCCGTCGTTGGCAATGACGACGGGACGGGTTGAAGCGGCTGCCGCAGCAGATGTGCTGCCGCAATGGTCCCCAAACGCCGCCGCGCATCCGCTCCGGCCAGGGAACACGTTTTGCCGGCCTTGCTGCGGAATGCGCCGATCTTGCTGCATCGCCTGGCGTGAGCTTTACCGCAGTCTCCCGATCACCAGATATTCACGGCACTGTGGACGCCACCGGATGTGACGGTGCGCCCCAAAATACCGTGTGTGGGCTGGGTCAACGATTGGAGAAATACAATGCGTTCAGGTTTAGCCGTATTCGTTTTGATCGCTCTGTGCACCTCTGGCAACGCTGCCACACGCGCGCATCATCACGCCAAATCGCAGCACATCTTTCGGTCCAGCAACGCTGCTGTGCCAGCCTTCGTTACCCCAAGCGGGGTACACCTCTATCGCGACGATTCCGTGCCGGGCGGGTACCGGATCGGCCACGGCGAAGCTCCCGTTTCCTACGATGATTCATCCAAGTATGGCGGGACACCGTAACAGTCATCGCCGTGCCGACAGGCTCATCGCGCTGCGCTGAAGACGCGCGGCGCGGAGCCATCGAGAGGTCAGCGCCAGAGCCCGAGCGCCGCCCACTTCGACTCGGGAATCAGCTCGCCGATCCTGTAGCTGAACGACAGCACCGTCATGTGGTCGGGCGAGCCCTTGCACGCGAAGGAAAACGAATACCATCGTCCCTTGCTGCGGAACGCGCCGCCTTTCCCGGTGACGGTGTCGCCTGCATGCTGCGGATGAGACAGCACGTCGGTCTTGGCGCGGTCGGGATGATAGGGATTGGCGTCGCGGTCGATCCGGCTCATGGCCTCAAGGTCGCAGACCTGCTCCAGCCGCGTTTGCGGATCGAGCTTTTTCAGGCTCGCTGCGAACCGGGCATCCATCGCAAAGCACGGAGCAACCGGAAACAGCGCGGCGGTCAGGACAACGGTGGTAATCTTCACAAAAGCACCACCGAAGCGTGGGATGAGGGTGCACCGTTTCGGAAAATCCGACCTCCGGGGAGGAGGCTGTTTTAGAAGTGTGGTGCCCAGGAAAGGACTCGAACCTTCACGGCCGTTAAGCCACTGGCACCTGAAGCCAGCGCGTCTACCAATTCCGCCACCTGGGCATTGGGTGCGGTTACTAAGGACAGGGCGCGCGCTTGTCAAATTGCCGTCGCCCTGGTGCGTTTCGTTGACGCGAACCGGCCGCCACGTCGCTCGAAAACGCCATGAAGCCACCGGAATGGCCTGTACAGCGCGAGGATGATGGCGTATCGCGGAAATCGGCGGGGCCGCCGTCCCGCTTCGTTTATTTGCGCAGGAACCAGCCCATGTCAGCCCGCATCGATACGCTTGTCACGGTCTTCGGAGGATCGGGTTTTTTCGGCCGGCATGTGATCCGGGCGCTTGCCAAGCGGGATTATCGCATCCGGGTCGGGGTCCGGCGCCCGGAATTGGCCGGTCACCTGCAGCCGCTGGGCAAAGTCGGCCAGATTCACGCCGTTCAGGCCAACCTGCGTTATCCGGCCTCGGTGCAGGCAGCCGCGCGCGGCGCAAGCGTGATCGTTAACCTGGTCGGCATTCTGTCCGAGAGCGGCGCGCAGACCTTCGAAGCGGTTCAGGCCAAGGGCGCAGAAGCCGTGGCGCGCGCGGCGAGCGAGATCGGTGCACGCGTGGTGCATATCTCGGCAATCGGCGCGGATGCCAATTCAGCCTCGCGCTATGCGCGCGCCAAGGCCGCAGGCGAAGCCGCGGTCCTTGCGGCTGCGCCGTCAGCAACGATTCTGCGGCCCTCGGTCGTGTTCGGCCCCGAGGATCAGTTCACCAATCGCTTTGCCGCCCTCGCCCGCATCTCGCCGGTGCTGCCGCTGATCGGCGGCGGGCTGACCAAATTGCAGCCGGTCTATGTCGGCGACGTTGCCAATGCCGTCGCCGATGCGGTCGACGGCAAGACCAGGCCGGGCGCGACCTATGAACTCGGCGGGCCCGAAGTGATGACCATGCGCGAAGTCATCGAGGACATCGTGAAGATCACCTATCGCAACACCATGCTGGTGTCGCTGCCGTTCTCGCTCGCCAAGTTCCAGGCGTTCTTCCTGCAATTTGCGCCGGGCGACATGAAACTGACGCCGGATCAGGTCGAACTGCTGCGCAGCGACAATGTCGTGTCGGAAGCTGCGAAGGCCGCGGGGCTGACGCTGGAAGGCCTGGGTGTGACCCCCGACTCGCTCGAAGCCGTGGCGCCGTCCTATCTCTGGCGCTACCGCAAGACCGGACAGTTCGCGCACAAGGACGCGTGAAGGGCTCGGGCGAATTTATTTCCCGAGCGCCAGCGCGATCAGGCCCAGCGAGCCGACGATCACGCGCCACCATGCGAACAGCGCGAAGCCGTGGCGGGTGACATAGTCCAGGAACGTCTTCACCACGATGATCGCCGTGATGAACGACACCACAAAACCGACTGCGATGATCAGCCCGTGATCCATCGTCATGTCAGCGCGGTTCTTGTAAAAATCATAGACAAACGCGCCGACCATGGTCGGGATCGCGAGAAAGAACGAGAACTCCGCGGCCGCACGCTTGTCCGCGCCGAACAGCATCGCCGCGACGATCGACGCGCCCGAGCGCGACACACCGGGAATCATCGCCGCGCACTGGGCGACGCCGATGCCGAGATACATTGGCAGCGAGAACGCCATCGCGTCGTGATAGCGCGGTTTGAAATCCTGCTGATCGACCCACAGCAGCACAGCGCCACCGGCAATCAGCGTGAAGCAGACAACCCAGGGATTGAACAGCACGCTCTTGATGAAACTTCCGAAAATCAGCCCGAGAACCACCGCGGGAAAGAACGCCAGCAACACGCCGATCACGAACCGCCGCGCCGCAGGATCGGAAAACATGCCGAGCGCCACGCGCCACAGCCTGCCGAAATAGATCACCAGGATGGCGAGGATCGCGCCAAGCTGGATCATCACCGCGAAGGTCTTCCAGAAATTATCCCGATCCAGATCCATGAACCGTTCCACAAGCAGCAAATGTCCTGTGGACGAGACGGGAAGGAATTCGGTCACGCCCTCGACGATACCGAGAACGAGGGCCTTCAAAAGATCAGCTAACATCTGGGGACAATCCGAACTGATGGAGGGTTCCTCAACCCGCGTTCTTGTCGCCCATTCGTCGTGTTGCCGCAACGGCAAATCCGTGAAATTGAGGATTGGCAAATGGCCTTTTGCCTGCTTATCAGGCTTCGGCACCGAGTACTCACTGTCCGAAGTTCGTAATCCGTTTCCGCGGCCACTGACGCGTTAACCTCCCTTCGAGACCCTTTGTTAAACCTAACCGGACTATCAAAAGCTTCATGTTCACGCTGTTCCATCATCCGTTTTGTCCGCGGTCCCGTTTCGTGCGCCTTGCTCTTGGCGAACACGGGCTCGACACGCGGCTTGTGGAGGAATTGGTCTGGGATCGCCGCGAAGCCTTTCTCGCGCTCAATCCGGCAGGCGACACACCGGTTCTGATTGCCGAAGGCACGCCCGCGATGCCGGGGCCGGGCCTGGTTGCCGAATTTCTCGACGAGATCCATGGCGCCCCGCTGGGCGATCACCGTTTGCTGCCGCGGGCCATGAACGACCGCATCGAGGTGCGGCGTCTGATGTCGTGGTTCAACGACAAGTTTTTCGAAGAGGCCAGCGGGCCCCTGGTGACGGAGCGCGTCTACAAGCGGTTCATGAAGCCTGAGCACGGCGGCGGCGCGCCATCCACCGATGTTCTGCGCGCGGCAAAGGCAAATGTGCGCTATCATCTGGCCTATATCGGCTGGCTGGCACGGACGCGGAATTTTCTCGCCGGCGATCAACTGACATTTGCCGACCTTGCCGCCGCCGCGCATCTGTCGGCGATCGACTATCTGGGCGATGTGCCATGGAACGAGGACGACGCAGCCAAGGCGTGGTACGTGCGGATCAAATCCCGCCCGTCGTTCCGTCCACTGCTGAACGAGTGGATGGCGGGCGTCCCGGCGTCGGCGCACTACATCGATCTCGACTTCTGACAACGGCGCACGCCGTGGACGCGGTCGCGATCAAGGCCGCGCTGACTGAAGAAGCCCGCACCATCGGTTTCGGCACCATCGGCATCACCGATCCCGACGCGATCGCAGGCGCGCGCGAGCGGTTGCAAACCTTTCTCGATGCCGGGTCGCACGGCGACATGGAGTGGCTCGCGAATGAGCCGGCACGCCGCGCCAGTCCGCGTGTGCTGTGGAGCGACGTGCGCTCGGTCATCATGCTCGGGATGAATTACGGGCCGGATGAAAATCCGCTGGCGCTGCTCGACCAGAAGACCCGCGGCGCGATCTCGGTCTATGCGCGCGGCGACGACTATCACGACCTTATCAAGAAGCGCCTCAAGACGCTGGCGCGCTGGCTGATCGCCCACGCCGGCGGTGACGTGAAGGTGTTCGTCGACACCGCCGCGGTGATGGAAAAGCCGCTGGCGCAGGCCGCCGGCCTCGGCTGGCAGGGCAAGCACACCAATCTCGTGTCGCGCGAGTACGGCTCATGGCTGTTTCTCGGCGCCATCTTCACCACGCTCGATCTGCCGCGCGACGCTACTGATATCGATCACTGCGGATCGTGCCGGGCCTGTCTCGCTATCTGTCCGACCAACGCATTTCCCGCACCGTATCGCCTCGATGCGCGCAAATGCATTTCGTATCTCACCATCGAGCATAAAGGCGCGATCCCGCACGAATACCGTGAAGCGATCGGCAACCGCATCTACGGCTGCGACGATTGTCTGAGCGTGTGCCCCTGGAACAAGTTCGCGCAGGAAGGCCACGAGGCAAAACTCGCCGCACGCGACGAACTGCGCGGGCCGGCGCTGGCCGAGCTGGCGAAACTCGATGATGCATCGTTCCGCGCGATGTTCACGAAATCGCCGGTGAAGAGAATCGGCCGCGACAGATTTTTGCGCAATGTGCTGACCGCAATCGGCAACAGCAACGATACGTCGCTGGGGACCGAAGCCCGCCGTCTGCTTGATGACGAGAGTCCGCTGGTGCGCGGCGCCGCGGTGTGGGCGCTGTCACGCCTGCTGCCGCGCGAGGAATTTTCCGAACTCGCCGCGCGGTCGCATGATGCCGATGAACATGTGCGAAGCGAGTGGGCCGCCGCTCTGGCCTGATGGCACGCCTATCCGTTCGACAATTCGCTGACCGCACTCAGCATGCGCGCGATGTCCTGCGGCCGGGACAGGCGATGGTCGCCATCCTGAACCAGCGTCAGCACCACATCGTCGCTGGGCAGGCAATGGGTCAGCGCGAAGGCGTGACGCCACGGCACGTCCGGGTCCTGCGCGCCTTGCAGAATACGAACCGGGCATCCGACATCGATGGTACCGCCGAGCAGCAGATGGTTGCGGCCCTCTTCGATCAGGTTGCGGGTGATCGGGTATGGCTCGCCGTAGTCGGAGGGCCGGTGCCACACGCCCTTGGTCATGATCTCGTCGCGGATTTCCTGGGAGAAACCCTTCCACATCAGATCTTCCGTGAAGTCCGGCGCCGGCGCGATCAGCACCAGCCCCGCGAGCGTCGCCCGTGAGGCCGTTCCGCGGCGCTTGGCCAGCGCGCGCGCCAGCAGCAGCGCCATCCAGCCGCCCATGGACGAGCCGACCACAATTTGCGGACCCTCGCAAAAGGCATCGAACACTTTGAGGCTCTCCTCGTGCCATCGCCCGATGGTGCCTTCGGCGAACGTGCCTGAAGATTCGCCATGACCGGAATAATCGAACCTTACACAGGCGCGGCCGTATTCCGCTGCCCATTCATCGAGCGCCTGCGCCTTGGTTCCCTTCATGTCGGAATTGAAGCCGCCGAGCCAGAACACGCCCGGCAGGGCGCCGGGGCGCCGGCGAACCGCGATGCGCCGCGTCGCGCCGGTGTCGCCCACGTCGATGAAGCCAAGCTCCGGCACAGCGGAACCGTTGGATGTCTGCGTCATGAAATATTGCCCCGTCCCGGTGGTCCGATTCTAACATTCGCATCCCGTTTCACCGGGCAGGCTTGCGAATGTTAGAATCAAGCGACCACTGGGGGATTACTAAGTCTCTAGTGGAGCTTTGGATTTGACATTCGCGATGCGAACTGCGGGCCGGGTTGCCGCGAACGTCAAATCCGCTCCACTGCCTGTTATGGAGGCCCACGACGCGTTCCGTCAACGCACAGGTGTCTGAGCGCGCTTGCGAACCGGACGCCATACCTCTATGTGAAGCGGGCTGCGGAGAGCGCCGGGCCGGTTATTTGTCAGGCATTTTACGGTTTTATGGCCGATCCCGATGTCCTGCGGCAACGCTTCGGAAAATGCGCCCCGCGGCGTTGTCGTGCTTGCCCGGCAGGCCTTAATCCTTCAAAATGATTGCTTCTTTAACAACATCGGAGACTACCCATTCGCCGTCCCAACAGAGCCCCGCCCGCCGCAGCAAAAGACGGGCCGCGTACCAACGATGAAATCCGCAATCTCACCATTCAGCTGATCGACCAGACCGGCGTCAACCATGGCACCGTCGAAACGGCGGTCGCGGTGAAGATGGCGATGGAAGCCGGCATGGATCTCGTGGAGATTTCGCCGAATACCAATCCTCCCGTTTGCAAGATCATGGACTACGGGAAGTACAAGTATTCCGCGCAGAAGAAAGCCGCCGAAGCCCGCAAGAAGCAGAAGGTCGTCGAGATCAAGGAGATCAAGCTCCGCCCGATGATCGACGATCACGATTACGACGTGAAGATGCGCGCGATGCTGCGGTTCTTCGAGGAAGGCGACAAGGTCAAGATCACGCTGCGCTATCGCGGCCGTGAAATGGCGCATCAGGAAATCGGCACCAAGCTGCTCGACAAGGTGAAGGCCGCCGTTGCCGATGTCGCCAAGGTCGAACAGGACGCCCGCTTTGAGGGCCGTCAGGTCGTCATGGTTCTGGCGCCGCGCTAACGCACGTTGCACTTTCGCATCGATGTCATTGATGCTGACGGCCCGCCGGGATGACCGACGGGCCGTTTTCGTTTCCGCAGAAGTTGATCCGGCCCGCCGCGGGTGTGATACACTGCGCAAAGTCACGTACAGTTCTGGAGCCACCCATGACGACCTCGCCGGCTGAACGACCCGAAAGCGGTGTCGATCCCAAATTGCTGGAAATTCTGGTGTGCCCGCAGACCAAGGGCCCGCTGGAGTTCGACAGCGCGCGGCAGGAACTGATCTCGCGCTCCGCGAAGCTCGCCTATCCGATCCGCGACGGCATTCCGATCATGCTGCCGGAAGAAGCGCGGCGGATTGACTAAGCGCGGCCTTCGCTACTTTGGAGCGTCGCCGGCTGAAGCGATGCCTTGTCCATAACGACACCGGAGACGCCCGATGCGACCCTTCGCCCTCGACCGCTGGCACGACTTCATCAAATATCATGATGAGAAAGCGTTGTGGGATCTGCTTCACCCCGACGCCGTGTTCGAAAGTCCGGTCGTCCACACGCCGCAGCGCGGACGGGACATCACCTTCAAGTATCTCGTCAGCGCAGGATCCGTGCTCGGCGGCCCCGGCTTCAAGTATCTCGGCGAATGGCGCAACGAGAACGGCGCGGTGCTGGAGTTCGAGAACGAAGTCGAAGGCATCAAGATCAATGGCGTCGACATCATCACGTTCAGCGATGACGGGCGCCAGATCACGCATTTCAAGGTGATGGTCCGCCCGCTGAAGGCGATCAATCTGCTGCACCGCCTGATGGGCGAACAACTGGCGAAAGCGGCGGCCGGATGATTCTTCGTCATTGCGAGCGAAGCGAAGCAATCCACGTCTGAACCAGAAAGAAAACTGGATTGCTTCATCGCAAGTGCTCCTCGCAATGACGCAACTACAGAGCTTCGCCCTTGAGCAACCGCGGCACTTCGCCGGACAGACCAGCGGCCTGACGAATGAACGCGCTTTTCAGCGGCGGCACGCGATCCACAAGACCAAGCCCGATATCCCGCACCGTCCGCAGCAGCGCCGACTTGTTCGAGAACAGCATGTTGAGCGAATTGGTGGCGACGCCCATCGCCACCGTGTCGAACCGCCGCCAGCGCTGATAGCGCTCCAGCACATCGGCCTGTCCGTGATCGATGCCGAGTCGCGCCGCATCGACGATCACTTCCGCCAGCGCCGCCGCATCCTTCAGGCCCATGTTGAGCCCCTGCCCGGCGATCGGATGGATCACATGGGCGGCGTCGCCGACCAGCGCGAGCCGCTCGCCGATGAACGATCGCGCCACGAAATAGCCGAGCGGAAATGCGCGCGGTTTGTCGAGCGCCTTCACCTCGCCGAGATGCAGACCGAACCGCCTCTCGAGTTCGGCCTGAAATTCATTGTCGGGCAGTTCGATGATGCGCGCGGCTTCGCGGCGGCTTTCGGTCCAGACCAGTGATGAGCGGTTGTTCTTCAGCGGAAGAATCGCGAAGGGACCTGCGGGCAGAAAATGTTCCTCGGCGCGGCCGCCATGATCGCGCTCGTGTCCGACCGTGACGACGATGCCGGACTGGTCGTAATCCCAGCCGTGGGTTGCGATGCCGGCGCGTTCGCGCAGTTTCGATTTCGCGCCGTCGGCGGCGACCAGAAGACTTGCATCAATGATGCGGCCGTCGCTCAGGGTGACGCGGGTGCACTCGGCATTCGAGTCGTAGCTCGAGACCGCGACTGCGCTCAGTTCGACACCCTGGGCTTCCGCACGTGTTGCCAGCGCGTTGGTCAGGTGACGGTTCTCGACCATGTGCGCGAACGGCTCGCCGGGCTCGACCTCGCCGCCGAATGTCAGAAACACAGGCCGCGTGGCGTCTTCAAGATTCGAGTCGGTCACCACCATGTCGAGAATCGGCTGGGCGCTTTCGGCGACCTGATCCCAGACGCCGACCACCTCGAACAGCCGCCGGCAGGCGGCAACGATCGCGGATGCGCGCGGATCGCGGCTCGGGCGCATGGCAAAAGCAGGATCCGCAACGATGATCGGAATATCGGGGCCAAGGCCCTGCCGCAGCGCCAGCGCCAGCCCCAGACCGGCGAACGCGCCGCCTCCGATCACGATACTTCGTTGTGACGACATGCTACCCCGGTATCTCTGAACCGCCCTTGCCTCAAACCCGGCCATAAGGGAAATATGCCCTATGAATGGGACCGGAACATGGACCCGCCGCTGTTTATCAGGGTTTGCGGGCGACCGGAAACCACCCTGTCGTGTCTGCATGCCGAAGATCGGAACATCGTGAATGTCGAAAAGCCTGATTGATCTGTTGTCGATCCTCGATATCGAACAGCTCGAAGTGAACATGTTTCGCGGCACGAGCCCAAAGACGCGCTGGCAGCGCGTGTTCGGCGGGCAGGTGATCGGTCAGGCGATGGTGGCGGCCTGCCGCACCGTCGAGAATGTCGAGAAGCGGCTGCCGCATTCGCTGCATTGCTATTTCATCCTGCCCGGCGATCCGCAGATTCCGATCATCTACGAGGTGGAGCGGCTGCGCGACGGCAAGAGCTATTCGACGCGGCGCGTCACCGCGATCCAGCATGGGCGAGCGATCTTCTCGATCATGGTGTCGTTCCACGCCGAGGAAGAAGGCTCGTTCAATCATCAGGACAAGATGCCGGACGTTCCGCCGCCGGAAAAACTCACAGCGGAGGAAGTCTCCAAGCAGCCGATTTTCAAGGAGATGCCGGAGTTCATCCGCCGCTACTATGAATCAGACCGGCCAATTGAATTGCGCCCGGTCGAACTCGGCCGCTACTTCGGCCAGAAGATCGACGACGGCCGCATCCATATCTGGATTCGCGCCGTCGCCAAGCTGCCCGACGATCCGGCGCTGCACATGTGCGCGCTGGCCTATGCGTCGGACTTCTCGCTGCTCGACGCGGTGATGGCGCGTTACGGCCGCACGCTGTTCGATCAGCGCATGATGCCCGCGAGCCTCGATCACGCGATGTGGTTTCACCGCCCGTTCCGCGCCGACGAATGGCTGCTCTACAGCCAGGACTCTCCGAGCGCGCAGGGCGGCCGCGGCCTGACGCGCGGGCTGATCTTCAAGCAGGACGGAACACTGGTCGCCTCCGTCGCGCAGGAAGGCTCGGTGCGCGAGCGCAAGGAAAAGCCGGTTCAGGCATGATCCCGAAAAGCGGAAACCGGTTTTCGGATCAGATCATGCCTGACTGAAAGAAACCGACGCTGGCTAACGCATCATCGCGTTGTGTTACGCCAGCCGCTCCGAAGCGGAGAACTGCGACACGTACCAGCGGGTGTACCAGCTCATCACCCACGGAATCGGGATGATCAGCACCGAGCCGATGGAAAACACCAGGGTTCGCCAGAGCACCTCAAGTCCCGTCGCGTTGAACGAAATGGCGCGGTGCGTGCCGCTGATGTTGGCGCAAATCCACCGCATCCAATAGACGACCACCCAGGCCCAGCCGATGATGGAGATGAAAGACACCGCCATCAGAAGGTACCAGCCGATATAGATCCACGGGCTGCCGTCGAAACTGAGCTGAAGCGGACGGCCCTCCGACGTGATATTCGCCATCACCCAACGTACCGTCATCCACGACAGATACGCCTGAACCGGAAACAGCAGGTATTCGAGGTAGGGAACGCCGGTGAGCCCGATGTATGTCATCAGCGCCAGCCCGACAAACACGTACCAGATGTCGAGAGGCTTTCCGCTGAAGCCGAGATAACCCCGCTGCGGCACGTGAATGCGCGAGACAATCCAGCCATAGAAACTTGCCGCCACCCATGGCGCGGGAATGACCAGCAGGAATCCGATCACGAAAACCAGCGCGCGGCCCAGCATCTCCCAGATGCCGATATTGATTGAAAACGATCCGCCCGAGGGATCGCCATTGGCGGACGGGACAGAGGCACCCGGCCGCGGGATCGCCGGGGGCGCGACACCGGTCGAAAGCAGCCCCGGAATATCGCCGGCGTATTTCCAGTCCTGCATGCCGTCGGCCCAGACATAGGTGTCGGCCCTGACACTCCCCCGCGCGATCAGATCGCGAAACTCGTCTTCGGAATACGGGCCTTCCTGCTTATCTCCGGCGGCAACAAACCAAGATCGGCCCGGCATGGCATGTCCTTTGTTCTTGGGAAAATAAGGTGCCGGACCAGCCGCGGGAAAATCCTGCGGCATCAGATGAATGGCAGTCGGTCTCAGCCCCCGAGACTGCGAATGCTACAAACGGACCGCGCTTTGCCGCAACGGTTTTCAATCGGCCCTGCATATTTTTCTGCCCCGTTGCCCAAAAAGGTGGCGGATTGATACGGGCCCGAGTAAAGACTCGTGGCGCTGCCGCGCTGAACTTTAAGGGATGAAGAGCTGCCATGAAGCTTATCACCGCCATCATCAAACCCTTCAAGCTTGAAGAGGTCCGTCTGGCCCTGACCGCCATCGGCGTGCACGGCATGACCGTGACCGAGGTGAAAGGCTTCGGCCGCCAGAAGGGGCACACCGAAATCTACCGGGGCGCCGAATACATCGTGAATTTCCTGCCCAAGCTGCGCATCGAGATCGCGGTCGGGGCCGACCTTGCCGACAAGGCGGTGCAGGCGATCACCGCCGGTGCACGCACCGGACAGATCGGCGACGGCAAGGTTTTTGTCACGCCGATCGAAAACGCCGTCCGCATCCGCACCGGCGAGACCGACAACGACGCCCTTTAATTTTCTGGAATACGCATCACGACTGCAGCGGCGCGTGAAAGACGCCGCAAGGTCTTCCTAGTGTCCTGATCCGAAGTTCGCTTCATTTTTCGGCGCGCACCATGTGCTGCAGAAATGATGCGGACTTGCGAACCACCACACGAGCCGGGGGGATTACCATGTTGAGATTGCCGCGTGCGGTCGCACAGTTTGCGACCGCGCTTGCTGCTGTAAGCATCGCTGTCACGTCTGCGACGCCAGCCCTTGCTGAAACGGCCAGGATCGATGCCGCCGATACCGCGTGGATGATCACGGCGACCGCGCTCGTCCTGATGATGACGATCCCGGGTCTCGCGCTGTTCTATGCCGGCATGGTGCGCAAGAAGAACGTGCTGGCGACGATGGCGCAAAGCCTGATCGCCGTGGCGCTGATTTCCATTCTCTGGGTGATCTACGGCTACAGCCTGGTGTTTGTCGGCGACGGCGCATGGCTCGGCACGCTGGAGCGCTTTCTGCTGGCCGGCATGACGATGGACGGCGTGAGCAGTGCAGCGAAGACCATTCCCGAAGCGCTGTTCGTCATCTACCAGATGACCTTTGCGGTCATCACCGTCGCGCTGGTGGCGGGATCGGTCGCGGACCGCCTGCGCTTCTCATCCTACGTCCTTTTTTGCATCGGCTGGTTTACGGTCGTGTACATTCCGCTCGCGCACTGGGTGTGGGGCGGCGGCTTTCTCGCGCAGGCCGGCGTTCTCGATTTCGCCGGCGGCCTTGTGGTTCATCTCAGCGCCGGCACCGCGGGTCTGGTCGCAGCCGTTGTGATGGGACGACGCCGCGGCTACGGCACCGAGAACCTTGCGCCCTACGATCTTTCGCTGGCGGTGATCGGCACCGGCCTGTTGTGGGTCGGCTGGTTCGGCTTCAACGGCGGCTCCGCCTTGCAGGCCAACTCGCGCGCCGTGATGGCGATCCTCGCGACGCATCTGGCCGCCTGCGCCGGCGCACTGACATGGACCGCGATCGAATGGCTGACGCGGCGCAAGCCCTCGGTGCTCGGCATGATCTCCGGCGCCGTGGCCGGGCTGGGCACCATTACGCCCGCCTCGGGCTTCGTGGAGCCCTGGCATGGCATCGTGATCGGCGTGGTGGCCGGCGCGGTTTGCTTCTGGGCCTGCACCAGCCTCAAGCACCGCTTCAACTATGACGACACACTCGACGTGTTCGGCATTCACGGCATCGGCGGATTGCTGGGAACGCTGATGACCGGCGTGTTCGCCACCGCCGCCATCGGCGGGAGCGCCGGGCTGATCGAGGGCAATCCCAGGCTGCTGCTGATCCAGGCCTATGGCGTGGCGGCGGTGTTCGTCTGGACCGGCGCGATGACGTTCGTGCTGCTGAAGGTCGTCGACATGCTGGCCGGTCTGCGGGTTCCGCACGAGCACGAGGTGGAAGGCCTCGACATCACCCAGCACGGCGAAGCGCTCCAATAAATCGCCCCATTTGGATTTGGCCTCGGCTGTCGGGGCTTAGATACCTTTTGCTTGTCTGATGGGCACGAATGTGTCGACGGTCTGGTGTGCCTATGTTTTTGGCATCTCTGTCGCTCTTTTAGGCGCGACAAAATAGCCCAATTTTTTCGCACCCCCTCCAAAGCCAAAAACCCTCGGATTCATAAACCGTTAGGGAATTTGGCGGTGTTGGCACGGCATTTGATTCTATGGGACCCGGCTGGTGCCCGTGGAGTGATCTTTCTTCGCGCGGTGACCCTCAGTCGAGAACGCCCGGTCCGTACGACCGGGCCCAAGCGGGGAAGTATCCATGAAAATTGTTATGGCCATCATCAAGCCATTCAAGCTGGAAGAGGTCCGCGATGCCCTGACCGCCATCGGCGTTCACGGTCTCACGGTGACGGAAGTCAAGGGGTATGGCCGCCAGAAAGGCCACACGGAAATCTACCGCGGCGCTGAATACGCCGTCAGTTTCCTGCCCAAGATCAAGATCGAGGTCGCTGTCGCCTCGTCCCAAGTCGACAAGACCATCGAAGCGATCACCGGCGCTGCAAAGACCGGCCAGATCGGCGACGGCAAAATCTTCGTCATCAATCTCGACCATGCGGTTCGCATCCGCACGGGCGAGGCCGATGACGCGGCGCTCTGATTTCGCGCAAACCTCATCTTATCAGGAGTACAAACAAATGACGTTCAAGCGTCCCACCAGCGCGGGATTGGCAGCTCTCGCCGTCGGCCTCTTCGCTACGACAGCCGCCTACGCCGCGCCAACCGTCAACAAGGGCGATAATGCCTGGATGATGACTGCAACAGTTCTCGTGCTGTTGATGACCATCCCGGGCCTCGCGCTGTTCTACGGCGGCCTCGTCCGCTCCAAGAACATGCTTTCCGTGCTGATGCAGGTTTTCTACACCGTCTGCATCGTCTGCGTGATCTGGGCCCTCTACGGCTACAGCCTCGCATTCACCGGCGGTTCGGATTTCATCGGCGGCTTCTCCAAAGCCTTCATGGCCGGCATCACCACTGACTCGATGGCGGCGACGTTCTCGGTCGATGCCAACATCTCGGAAATGATCTATTTCTGCTTCCAGATGACCTTCGCCGCGATCACGCCGGCCCTCATCGTCGGCGCCTTTGCCGAGCGCATGAAGTTCGCAGCGATCGCGCTGTTCATCCCGCTCTGGGTGACGCTGATCTACTTCCCGATGGCCCACATGGTTTGGTACTGGGCAGGACCGGACGCGATCAGCGATGCAGCCAAGGCACTGGCAGCCGCGGCTGACGGCGCTGCAAAGACTGCAGCACAGGCGAAACTCGACGAGGTGATGGCTGACGGCGGCTTCCTGTTCAAGAAGGGCGCTCTCGACTTCGCAGGCGGCACGGTGGTGCACATCAACGCCGGTATCGCAGGTCTCGTCGGCGCTCTCCTGATCGGCAAGCGCACCGGCTACGGCAAGGAGCTGATGGCTCCGCACTCGCTGACCATGACCATGATCGGCGCTTCGCTGCTCTGGGTGGGCTGGTTCGGCTTCAACGCCGGATCGAACCTCGAAGCTTCGGGCGGCGCTGCTCTCGCGATGACCAACTCCTTCCTGGCAACCGCTGCTGCGGCGCTGTCCTGGATGTTCGCGGAGTGGATGATCAAGGGCCATCCGTCAGTGCTCGGCGCGTTGTCGGGTGCGGTCGCGGGTCTCGTTGCCGTCACTCCGGCTTGCGGCTTCGCAGGTCCGATGGGCGCAATCGTGCTCGGCCTAATCGTCGGCGTCGTCTGCCTGTTCTTCTGTACGGTTGTGAAGAACGCGCTCGGCTATGACGACTCGCTCGACGTGTTCGGCGTCCACTGCATCGGCGGCATCGTCGGCGCTCTCGGCACCGGCATTCTGGTCAACCCGGCCCTCGGCGGCACCGGCGTCATGGACTACGTCACCGGCAAGATCGGCGACTACGACATGGGCGCTCAGATGATCTCGCAGAGCTGGGGCGTGGGCACCACGCTGCTGTTCTCGGGCATCGGTTCGGCGATCATCTACAAGGTCGTCGACGTGATCGTCGGTCTGCGCGTTCCGGTCGAGCAGGAGCGCGAAGGTCTGGATCTCACCGACCACACCGAGCGCGCCTACAACATGTAAGCGACCTGCCGCGATCCTTACGGGTCGCGGCGAATTCTCTGGTGAGCATGATCTTATCGGAAAACCGGTTTCCACTTTTCCGGATCATGCTTCTGAACAACGGTTGGGGCACAAACCCGGCAATGCCCCGTCCGTCGGAGGGCCCCAGCGCAAGCTGGGGCCCTTACTTTTTGTGCCGCTGCGTCCGGAACAAGGAGGCCGGTTTCCGGGGCAAGATCAGTGCCCGGAAAGGGCGGCAAACTAAGCCCGCGCCGCGATGGTTAATCGCGTCTTAACCTCGCCGCACCTATGGTGACGTGATCAAGTCCTGCGTGGCCCCCTGACCGACCCGCAGGATCGACGGACCTTAATAGTGCTGGCGTTTTTCGAATGGCCATGACCGCTTCTTCCCGCTCGGCTTCCGCCGCCGGCGCCCAAGACGGCGAGCGCTCGCCGTTTGTCCGGCTGACCGAGCTGCTGAGCCCTTACACGCCGGGCAAGCCATTGATAAATATGTCAATTGGGGAGCCGCAGCATCCGGTGCCCGGCTTTGTCGGACCGGTGCTGGCCAGCCATATCAACGACTTCGGCCGCTACCCGATTGCCAAGGGCATCGAGCCGTTCCGCAAGACCGCCGCCGCCTGGGTTTCCCGGCGATTCGCTTTGGCCAAGGCCATCGATCCCGAAACCGAAATTCTGGTGCTCAACGGCAGCCGCGAGGGGCTGTTTTTCGCAGCGATCGCCGCCGCGCGCTATGTCAGCCCCCGCAAGGGCACGCCCGCGATCCTGATGCCCAACCCGTTCTATCCCGCCTATGCGGCCGGTGCGCGGGCCGCCGGGTGCGAAGCGGTGTTTCTGCCGACCACGCGCGAAAACGGCTTTCTGCCCAATCTCGATTCCCTGAGCGCGGAAACCCTCGACCGCACCGTCGCCCTCTACCTGGCATCGCCTGCGAACCCGCAGGGCTCGGTGCCATCGCGCGCCTACTTCGACCGCGTGAAGCAGCTCGCCGACCGTCACGGCTTCATCGTGCTCAGCGACGAATGCTATTCCGAAATCTACACCGGCGAAGCGCCGGGCAGCATGCTCGCCTCCGCCGGAAACGACTTCGCCAACGTGGTTGCGTTCCAGTCGCTGTCCAAGCGATCGAACCTGCCGGGCCTGCGCGTCGGCTTCGTCGCCGGCGACAGGAATTTTCTCGCGCGCTTCCACGAACTGCGCAATGTCGCGGCGCCTCAGGTGCCGGTCCCGTTGCAGCATGTCGCCGTCGCCGCCTATGGCGACGAGACTCATGTCGATGCGAACCGCAGGCTCTACCGGATCAAGTTCGATCTCGCGGACCAGATTCTCGGCAACCGCTTCGGTTACCGGCGGCCCGCGGGCGGCTTCTGCATCTGGCTCGATGTCTCCGCGCATGGCGGCGACGAAGCGGCGACGGTAAAGCTTTTCAAGGAAGGCGGCGTGCGCGTCATTCCGGGAAGCTATCTGGCGAGGCCGCAGGCCGATGGCAGCAATCCAGGCACCGGATATATCCGCGTCGCCCTGGTGCAGCAGGACAGTGAAACAACGGCTGAGGCGTTGCACCGGATGGTCGACGTCCTGAACGAAGCTCGGGGTTCGTAAAACAATGCCAGCGATCGAACGCGTCATTCCCATCGTCGGCCAGATCTCCGATCCATTGCGCGAGATGCTGGCGCGGCGCCTGCGCGAACTCGCCGGTCTCGGCGTCATCGCGCTCTCGTGTGTTGTTGCCGCGGCTCTGATGACGTGGTCGGTGCAGGACCCCAGCCTCAGCCACGCAACCTCAGGTCCGATCCGCAATCTGATGGGCCGTCCGGGCGCGATCGGCGCCGACATGCTGATGCAGATTCTCGGCCTTGGCGCGATCATGCTGATCCTGCCGGTGGCGATCTGGGGCTGGCGGCTGGTGACCCACCGTCATTTCGACCGCGAAGCCTTGCGCATCGCATGCTGGATTCTGTGCGCGGTGATCGCCGCGGGATTCGCAAGCTGCCTGCCGCGCAGCGGCGCATGGCCGTTGCCGACCGGACTTGGCGGCGTTGTCGGCGACGCGCTGGTGCGTTTTCCGGCGGTGGTGTTCGGTCCGCCCGGCCTGATCTACCGCATCGTGCTCGGCGTCATTCTGTTTGCCGCGATGATCGGCAGTTTCGTCTTCGCATGCGGCGCGGGCGCGCAGGAGAAGATCGTCGAACGCACCCGGCCGCCGATGATCGAGGATGAAGAGGATTTCGAGGAGAACGATCGCCGGTCGGTCTCGCTCGGCTGGATCGTTCATACTGCGATGAGCGCAAAAACACGCGTGGTTCGGGCGCTTTCTGCTTTCTTCGCGATGCTGGTCGGACGCACGGAATCGCGCCGCTCAGCATCGTTCGAGCGTATGGAGCCGAACCTCGGCGGCGGACGGCGCGCTCCATCGCTGGTGCCGCAAGACGAATACGAAGAGAACGAGGAAGAAGAAGAGGAAGAAGAGGAAGACGAGGAGCCCGCGCCGCGTGCCCGCAAGCGCGCAGAGCCGAAGTCGTCCGGCCGCAAGGGTGTCTTCGTTCTGCCGCCGGTTTCCGTTCTCGCCGCTCCGAAAGCATCGGACCGCCTCACGTTGAGCAAGGACGAACTGGAAGAAAACTCGCGCTCGCTCGAAGGCGTGCTGCAGGATTTCGGCGTGCGCGGCGAAATCGTAAAAGCCAGCCCCGGACCGGTCGTGACGCTTTACGAACTCGAGCCCGCACCCGGCATCAAGTCCTCGCGCGTGATCGGCCTTGCCGACGATATCGCGCGCTCCATGAGCGCGATCTCCGCGCGTGTCGCGGTCGTCTCCGGGCGCAACGCCATCGGCATCGAGCTGCCGAACGTCAAGCGGGAGACCGTTTATCTGCGGGAGCTGCTCACGGCGAAGGAGGCAACCGCGAGCACCGCGAAGCTGCCGCTGTGCCTCGGCAAGACCATCGGCGGCGAGCCTGTGATCGTGGATCTGGCGCGCATGCCGCATCTCCTGATCGCCGGCACCACCGGTTCGGGCAAGTCAGTCGGCATCAACACCATGATCCTGTCGCTGCTCTATCGCCTGCGCCCGGACCAGTGCCGCCTGATCATGGTCGATCCGAAGATGCTCGAACTGTCGGTCTATGACGGCATTCCGCACCTGCTGACGCCGGTGGTGACCGATCCGAAGAAGGCTGTCGTCGCGCTGAAATGGGCGGTGCGCGAGATGGAGCAGCGCTACAAGAACATGGCGAAGCTCGGCGTGCGCAACATCGATGGTTACAACACGCGCGTCGCCGAGGCGAAGGCCAAGGGCGAGGAGCTGACTCGCACCGTGCAGACCGGCTTTGACAAGGAAACCGGCAAGGCGATCTACGAGGAAGAGAAGCTCGAGCTCGAACCGCTGCCCTATATCGTCATCATTGTCGACGAAATGGCCGACCTGATGATGGTCGCGGGCAAGGACATCGAAGGCGCCGTGCAACGCCTTGCGCAGATGGCGCGCGCTGCGGGTCTCCATGTCATTCTCGCGACGCAACGCCCGTCGGTGGACGTCATCACCGGCACCATCAAGGCGAACTTTCCGACGCGTATTTCCTTCCAGGTCACCTCGAAGATCGACAGCCGCGTGCTGCTCGGCGAAATGGGCGCGGAACAACTGCTCGGTCAGGGCGACATGCTCTACATGGCAGGCGGCGGCCGCATCAGCCGCGTGCACGGCCCGTTCGTGTCGGACGAGGAAGTCGAGAAGATCGTCCGTCATCTCAAGTCGCAGGGTCAGCCTGAATACCTCGAGGCGGTCACCGCGGAAGAGGAAACCGACGAGGACGGCAACGCCGTATTCGACGGCACGAGCATGGGCGCCAACGGCGGCGAAGGCGACCTGTTCTCGCAGGCGGTTGCTATCGTCAAACGCGATCGCAAGGCCTCGACCAGCTACATCCAGCGCCGCCTGCAGATCGGCTACAACCGCGCCGCCACCCTGATGGAGCGGATGGAGCTGGAAGGCATCGTCGGGCAGGCCAATCACGCCGGAAAACGCGAGATTCTGGTGGCCGAGGAAGACGAACGATTTGGCTAAATCCCCGCTATTCGCAGCCGCGAAATCGCCATAGCTTCGGGATAGCCCCGGCGGACAGATCACAAGGCATCCACAGGACGGACAGTTGAGAAAATTACATCGCAATCAGCCGTTCTGCGGGCCCCGGCGCTCCACACAGCCTGTTTCGGTCGCGAAAGTGCCGATGAAAGTGCCCATGGCGGCATTGGCGGCAACGATCGCGGCATCCCTCATGATGTCATCGGCTCTGGCCCAGGCTGTTCCTGTTCCAAAGCCCGCACCGAAAGCCCGCATCGGCGATACCCCCGCACCGCAGGTGCAGGCACCCGCCACGTCGGCACCACCGACACCGATCATTCCGGATCTGCGCAGCCTGTTCGGCGGCGGGACGCCGAGCCAGAATTTCGACGCCAATCAAAAGGCGCTGGCCGGCAAGGTCAGCACTTATCTCTCGTCGTTGCAGAACGTCTCAGGCAATTTCGTGCAGGTCGGTCCGGACGGCAAACGCACGACCGGCGATTTCTATATCCAGAAGCCCGGCAAGATCCGTTTCGAATATGACGATCCGTCGCCGATCGCGCTGGTGGCCGACGGCACATCGGTGGTCGTGCTGGATCGCAGGCTCGCGACCCAGGACGTCTATCCGTTGTCGCAGACGCCGTTGCGCTACCTGTTGTCCGACCGCATCGATCTGCTGCGCGACACCAATGTCGTGGGCATCTCCTCGGACAACATGTTCATCAGCGTCACCATCGAGGAAAAGCAGGCGCTGGTCGGGACCAGCCGGCTGATGCTGATGATCGGGGCCAAGGACAATCAGCTCAAGCAATGGACCGTCACCGATCCGCAGGGATACGACACCACCGTCGCGGTCTACAATCTCGACACCACCAAGAAGCTCGATCCCTCGATGTTCAAGATCGACTTCACCAACTATCAGAACTCGAACAACTAGGTCGTTGCCGTCCCCTGAGGTGCGAGCCTCGAAGGGCGACGGTACCCCCTTCAATCGTATCCCGTCATCCTTTCCCGTCACCCTTCGAGGCGCGCAAGAAAGAGCGCGCACCTCAGGATGACGTTTCCTCGTCGCGCGTCCTGTGCTTTACGTTTCCCATGCGCTTCACCCTGACAACCTGGAACATCAATTCGGTGCGGCTGCGCATCGATCTGGTCGCGAAATTCATCAAGTCGGTGCGGCCCGATGTGCTGTGTCTTCAGGAAACCAAATGCATCGATGACGCATTCCCGCTGAAGCGTTTCAAGCGGCTCGGCTATGAGCACGTCGCGCTCAACGGCCAGAAGGGTTATCACGGCGTCGCCATCGTCTCGAAAATTCCGTTCGAATCGAGCGACGTGCGCACGTTCTGCGGCAAGGTCGATTCGCGGCATATCTCGGTGGTGTTCGGGCCGAAGGCGCAGATCGCCGACCCGCTGGTCGTGCATAATTTTTATGTGCCTGCCGGCGGTGATATTCCCGATCCCGCGATCAATCCGAAGTTCGAGCACAAGCTCTCGTTCCTCGACGAGATGCGCGACTGCGAGCCGCTGCATCCGAAGCCCGCTGACCGGCATATTCTCGTCGGCGATCTCAACGTCGCGCCGCACGAGCATGACGTCTGGTCCCACAAACAGCTTTTGAAGATCGTGTCGCATACGCCGATCGAATGCGAGAAGCTGCTCGGCATACAGGCGCAGGGCAACTGGATTGACGTCGCGCGGCAGCGAATTCCGCTATCCGAGAAAGTCTATTCCTGGTGGAGCTACCGCTCCGCGGACTGGAGCGCGGCGAACAAGGGCCGCCGCCTCGACCACATCTGGATCTCACAGGCGCTCGGCGACAGCGTTCGTGATTTCAAAATCACCAGGGACGCGCGCGGCTGGGAGCGCCCGTCAGACCATGTGCCGGTCACGGCGGTGCTCGATGTGTGATTTAGGATAGAACGCGATAAAACTATCGCAGCGTCGCGCTCACCCGGACCATTGCCCCCGCCGCCGCGTTGGTGCGCGCGGCGAAATCGTCGCGCAGACGTCGTGCCGCTTCGGGATGACTTTCGAGCACACGCTGGAACAGGCTGCGCGAAATGCGCAGCACCGACGACGGTTCCAGAGCCGTCGCGGTCGCCGGCCGCGCCATCGGAACCACCAGCGCGAGCTCGCCGATCAGAACGTTCTGGCCCGCAATGGCTTCATGACCATCGTCCGAAGCGACGCGAAACGCGCCATGCCGAACAATGAAACCGGAATCCGCAGGGTCGCCCTGTTCGAACAGCCGCTCGCCGAATCCGTAGTCGCGCTGCTCGGCACCGATCGCAAGCACCTGCAATGCCGCCGCGCCCAACAAATTCAGTGTCGGGACGCGCGAAAACAGGGCGATGTCGTCTTCAATAGCCATAGGGCGCCGAGATGGATCGGCGATTGATTCGCCTCATGGCACCAGCTTATAGCCGCCAGACTCAGTCACAAGAATTTCGGGATTCGCGGCGTCCTTCTCCACCTTCTGACGCAGGCGATAGATATGCGTTTCCAGCGTGTGGGTGGTCACCCCGGAATTATAACCCCAGACTTCCTGGAGCAGGGTCTCGCGCGACACCGGCATCTGCCCGGCGCGGTAAAGGAAACGGAGGATCGCGGTTTCCTTCTCGGTGAGCCGAACCTTCTTGGCATTGGCGCCGGTCAGCATCTTCGAGCCCGGGCGGAAGCTGTACGGACCCACCGAAAACACCGCGTCTTCACTGGCTTCATGCTGGCGCAGCTGCGCACGGATGCGGGCCAGCAGCACGGCGAATCGGAAAGGCTTCGCGACATAGTCGTTCGCGCCCGATTCGAGCCCGAGAACCGTGTCCGAATCGGTGTCGTGGCCGGTCAGCATGATGATCGGCGACTTGAAGCCGCCCTTGCGCAGGCTGCGGACCACCTCGCGGCCGTCGGTGTCGGGCAGGCCGACATCCATCAGCACAAGGTCGGGCGAGTTGCTTTTCGCCGCCAGCGCGCCCTTTGCGCCGGTATCGACGGCGGATGCCTCGAACTCCTCGTGAAGCGACAACTGCTCCACCAGGGCATCGCGCAGATCGGTGTCGTCGTCCACGATCAGGATCTTGCGGGCGTTGGCCATTGCATCCAGTCCTTTAAAATTCGGCTTGTATATAGAGGGTCCGGAGAGCGATCTCGAAGAACCTCGGCGAAATAGAGCATTTGCAGGCGAAAGCGCAAGCCGGAGTTGTACGCAGTCACGGGAACCAATTATGGGAAATCTAGGCTTTCCAAGGGCTTATCGAACACCGTTGCGTGATCGGCCGCTTTCCGCTGTCAGGGTTCATGCTGCCGCCGGCCGGCCGAACCAGGGTTGGCTGGTGGCGGGCACCCATATCCTACCGGTCGCGCTTGGACGCGGCGGAATCAAGGCCAACAAGTTCGAAGGCGATGGCGGAACACCCCGCGGCATATTCCGGCCGGTGCGGCTGTGGTGGCGCGCCGACAGGCACCCCCGGCCGCGAACCTATCTTCCGGTCCGGGCGATCGGCCCTGCGGACGCCTGGTCGGAAAATCCCGCCGACCGGCATTACAATCGCGCGGTCAAACGCGCGCCCGGCGAGGACGGCGACCGGCTGGCGCGGGAGGATCATCTCTATGATTTCATCATCGAGATCGACCACAACACCCGGCCGCGCATCGCAAGGCGGGGCAGCGCGGTTTTCCTGCATCTCGCCCGCGAAAAATTCTCGCCAACCGCCGGCTGCGTCGGGCTGACGCGCAATGGGATGCTGCGCTTGCTGGAACGGATCGGACCGCAGACGAAGATCGTGATCGGTGACATTGCAAGCTACGCGTCATTGCGAGCGAAGCGAAGCAATCCACTGTAGCAAAAAGCTGGATTGCTTCGTCGCTGGCGCTCCTCGCAATGACGATGGAGTTCTTCGTGAAGAAACTACCGCTTTCCGAAAATCGCGGAGCCGACACGCACATGGGTTGCGCCGAGCTGAATCGCGGTGGCGAAATCCGCGCTCATCCCCATCGATAATAATTTCAGTCCGTTGCGCGCTGCGATCTTGGCGGTCAGCGCGAAGTGCGCCGCAGGCGGATCCTCGACCGGAGGGATGCACATCAGTCCGGAAATTTGCAGACCGTAGACGTCGCGGCAGCTCGCAATGAATGCATCGGCATCCGCCGGGGCGATCCCCGCTTTCTGCGACTCCTCGCCGGTGTTGAGCTGAACGAACAGTTGCGGATGACGGCCTTGCTTAACGATTTCCTTCGACAGTGCCTCACAGAGACTGGCGCGGTCCACCGAATGAATGGCGTCAAACAGCGCGACGGCCTCCTTGGCCTTGTTCGATTGCAGCGGCCCGATCAGGTGAAGCGCAAGCCCGGAATGCTCGGCCATTAGCGGCGGCCACTTGGCTTTCGCTTCCTGCACGCGGTTCTCGCCGAACACACGCTGACCGGCGCGGATCACCGGCGCGATGGCGTCGCCATCGAATGTCTTCGACACCGCAACCAGCGTCACCGAGGAGCGATCACGGCACGCGTCCTTGCATGCGCGCGAAATCTCGCGCTCCACGCCGGCGAGACCGCTTGGTGAATCAGATGTTACCGGCGGCATATTATCCACAGCCATCGATGTAAACTTGCCTTCAAATTAAGGATCATTCGAATTTTAGCGAATTCAAAAAAGGGTCCTTGAACCCTTTTTTGTAGTGTTGGCGTGGGGCAAGGGAATACTGATGTCAATCGCCAGCTTCGGCCGCAACACGTCAAAACTCAAGGCGCTATTCGGGATTCGTGCCCGTCTTGTGCTTTTGGCGTTGATTCTGGTCGTGCCGTTGATGCTCGACCGCGTCCGCCTGCTGGAAGACTCGCGCTCCAGGCAGATGATGCAGGCCGCAAACGAACTCTCCGAGCTCGCAAAACATACCGCCGATGCGCAGCGCGAAATCATATCGACGGTGCAGGCCGTTGTGAAATCCTCCGCCTACATCTATGCCGCCGGTTCCCAGCAGGGCCGTGGTTGCGCGGTGATGCGCGCCAGCCTGCGGGTCGATCTGCCGTGGATCAGAAACCTTTCGATCATTGGCCCGGAAGGCAAGATCGACTGCTCGACAACGCAAAGCATCGTCGGCTTTGATCTCAGCGACCGCGATTATGTCCTCAAGGCGCGCGAGCTTCACGATTTCGTTCTCAGCGACTTCATCCCGAGCCGCATTACCAGCCTGCCGACGATGATTGCGGCGTATCCGGTTTCCGCGGTGGACGGCCGGCAGGAATCGGTGGTCATCGCTGCGATCGATCTGAAATGGATGTCGCAGCTGCTGGTGAATCGCGGCGGACGTTCGGGCGTATCGGTTGTCCTTGTCGACGGCGCGGGAACGATCCTGGCGTCTCCACCCGAAAGCATGAATCTGATCGGGCAGAAGCTCAAGGACACCTCGCTGCTGGAAGCAGTCACGCTGCGCGAAATCAATCTCGATCGCGAATATGGATCGATCTCCTTCGAATCGGCCGATGGTGAGAAGAAGGCCGTATCGTTCGCGCGGGTTACCGGCACCAAGGCCCGCATGATTGTCAGCGTCAATCAGTCCCTGATGCTGGGCGACATAAACCGTGACATCCAGACTGCATACATCGAGCTTGCAATCGTGGTTCTCGCGACACTGCTCGGTGCCTGGTTCGCCGGCGAGCGCCTCATCATCCGGCCGCTCCGCGCGATGACAGACACCGCCAATCGTTTTGGCCGCGGCGAATTTTCGGCGAGGGCATCGAATGCCTCGCTGCCAAGAGAGTTCATTCCGCTCGCCAGGGCGTTCGATACCATGGCGTCACAACTCTCCGAGCGTGAGCGCGAAATGGCCGCCGCCAACGACCGGCTCACCGTCATCGCATCGCTCGATCTGGTGTCCGGGCTGGCCAACCGCCGGGGCTTCCAGAGCCGGCTCGAATTCGAGTGGATGAAGGCACTGCAATCCGACACCAGGCTTTCGCTGCTGATGATCGACGTCGATCATTTCAAGCTTTTCAACGACACCTACGGCCATCCCGAAGGCGACGCCTGCCTCAGCCGCGTCGGCGAGGCGCTTTCGACAATCGCGGATGCCTATGCCGGCTTCGCAGCCCGTTATGGCGGCGAGGAATTCTGTTTGTTGCTGCCGAACAGCAGTGCCGCCCGCTCGCTGCAGGTGGCCGAAAAAGTTCGCACAACAATCGAAGAACTGACGATTCCGCACGTCACCAGCGATTTCAAGCACGTCACCGTCAGTGTGGGCATCGCGACGGTCACGCCGGGCAGCGCCCAGCCGCAAGACGATCTGATCGAGGCCGCGGACGCGGCGCTGTATGCGGCCAAACGCCGGGGCCGGAACACGGTGGTCGAACACGGCCTGATCCTGCCTGCCGATCGGCCGGTTTCCCTGGCGGGGTAAGGGCCGCGCAGACCATATTTGCGCCTAAAGCGTTGACCCCTCGCGGTCTTTTGTGGCTAGTCTGCCGCCTCCTGAATCCCCCTTTGGCAGACGATCCATCCGATGAGCACCGAACGCTATAACGCCCGCGAATCCGAGCCACGCTGGCAAAAGCTCTGGGACGAGCGGGCGATTTTCGCCACGCGCAACGACGATCCCCGGCCGAAATATTACGTGCTCGAGATGTTCCCCTATCCGTCGGGTCGCATCCACATGGGTCACGTCCGCAATTACACCATGGGCGACGTCGTCGCGCGCTACATGCGCGCCAAGGGCCACAATGTGCTGCATCCGATGGGCTGGGACGCCTTCGGCCTGCCGGCCGAAAATGCCGCGATCGAGCGCAAGGTGGCGCCGAAGGCATGGACCTACGAGAACATCGCCGCGATGAAGAAGCAGCTCCAGACCATGGGGCTGTCGCTCGACTGGTCGCGCGAATTCGCGACCTGCGATCCGGGCTACTACAAACATCAGCAGAAGATGTTTCTGGATTTCATGAAGGCGGGGCTCGCCGAGCGCGAAAAGCGCAAGATCAACTGGGACCCGGTCGACATGACCGTGCTCGCCAACGAGCAGGTGATCGACGGCCGCGGCTGGCGCTCCGGCGCCGTCGTCGAACAGCGCGAAATGAATCAGTGGGTCTTCAAGATTACGAAGTACTCGCAGGATCTGCTTGACGCGCTCGACACGCTCGATCGCTGGCCCGACAAGGTGCGGCTGATGCAGCGCAACTGGATCGGCCGCTCCGAAGGCCTGCTGATCCGTTTCGCGCTCGACCCGGCGACCGCGCCCGGCGGCGAGAACGAACTCAAGGTTTTCACGACGCGTCCCGATACGCTGTTCGGCGCCAAGTTCATGGCGATTGCGCCGGATCATCCGCTCGCGCAGGCGGCAGCGGCGAAAAACCCGAAGCTTGCCGAATTCATTGCCGAAACCAAACGTCAGGGCACCGCGCAGGAAATCATCGACACCGCCGAGAAACAGGGCTTCGACACCGGCATCAAGGCCGTGCATCCGTTCGATCCGGACTGGAAGCTGCCGGTCTATGTCGCCAACTTCGTGCTGATGGAATACGGCACCGGGGCGATCTTCGGCTGCCCCGCGCACGATCAGCGCGATCTCGATTTCGTCAACAAATACGGTCTCGGAAATACGCCGGTGGTCTGTCCGCCGGACGTCGATCCGAAATCGTTCGTCGTTACCGACACCGCCTATGACGGCGAAGGCCGCATGATCAACTCGCGTTTCCTCGATGGCATGACCATCGAGGAGGCGAAGGAAGACGTCGCCAGGCGCCTCGAGAGCGCAACGCGCGGCAATACGCCGGTCGCCGAGCGGCAGGTGAACTTCCGCCTGCGCGACTGGGGGATTTCGCGCCAGCGCTACTGGGGCTGTCCGATCCCGGTTATTCATTGTCCGACGTGCGATGTGGTGCCGGTGCCGGACAAGGATTTGCCGGTCGTGCTGCCGGAGGATGTGACCTTCGACAAGCCGGGCAATGCCCTCGATCATCATCCGACCTGGAAGCACGTCACCTGCCCGCAATGCGGCGGCAAGGCGACACGCGAAACCGACACGATGGACACGTTCGTCGATTCGTCGTGGTACTTCGCGCGCTTCACCGACCCGTGGAACGAGAACGCGCCGACGACACGCAATGTCGTCGATCGCATGATGCCGGTCGACCAGTATATCGGCGGCGTCGAGCATGCGATCCTGCATCTGCTGTACAGCCGCTTCTTCGTCCGCGCGATGAAGGCAACAGGGCACATCGGCATGGACGAGCCGTTCGCCGGCATGTTCACGCAAGGCATGGTGGTGCACGAAACCTACAAGAAGCAGGACGGCACCTTTGCCTCGCCGGCCGAGATCAGCATCGAGACCGTCGGCGACAAGCGCATCGCGAAACTGCTGACGACGAAAGAGCCGATCGAGATCGGCCCGATCGAAAAGATGTCGAAGTCGAAGCGCAACACCGTCGACCCCGACGACATCATCGGCACCTACGGCGCCGACACCGCCCGCTGGTTCATGCTGTCCGACTCGCCGCCCGACCGCGACGTGATCTGGAGCGAGGAAGGCGTGCAGGGCGCCGGGCGTTTCGTCCAGCGCATCTGGCGGCTGGTGAATACCGCCGCTCCGCTTCTGCCGAAGCCGGGAACGGCCATCCCGGAAAACAACGACGGCGCGATGGCGCTCCGGCGCATCGCGCACCGCACCCTTGCGGATGTCTCGACCGCGATCGAACGTCTGCGGTTCAACACCGCCATCGCAAAGCTCTATACCTTCGTCGGCGCGCTGGGCGACGTCGTCGACGGACCGGGGAAATCCCTGCAGATCGACCCCGCCGTCGCAGCGGCGGCGCGGGAGGCATTCGACATCCTGGTACGGCTGATCTCCCCGATGATGCCGCATCTGGCCGAGCAATGCTGGCAGGCTCTGGAGCATCAGGAACTGGTTTCGGAGGCAAATTGGCCTGAAACCGAAGCCAAATTGCTGGTCGATGACACAATTACGCTCCCGGTGCAGGTTAATGGCAAGAAACGCGCGGATGTCACGGTCGCCCGAAATGCTTCAAATGGGGAAATTGAGGCTGCCGTTTTGGTACTCGATGCAGTAAAATCGGCACTGGACGGGAAATCTCCCCGAAAAGTCATTATCGTTCCGCAGAGGATCGTGAATGTCGTGGTTTGATAAGCGCATCGCTGTCCGGCTCCTCGCCGTGGCTGCCCTTGCGGCCCTGACGGCCGGGTGCTTCCAGCCGATGTACGGCGAGCGGAGCGCGACCGGCGGATCGGCCCTGCGCGAGAAGCTGCAAGGCGTCGAGGTTCCCCCGCTCAACCTGCCGAACGGTTCACGCGAGGCGCGGCTTGGTGTCGAGATCCGCAACAATCTGATGTTCAACATGTACGGCAGTGCCGTCGGCGGACCGCCAACCCACCGTCTGGTGATGCGGCTCACCACATCCCGCCTGTCGATCATCGTCGATCCCACCACCGCCCGGCCCGACATCGAAAACTATGGCATCGATGCGACCTATGAGCTGAAGGACAACGCCACCGACAAGACGGTGTTGACCGGTACGACCTTCTCGCGCGTGTCCTATGACATTCCGGGACAGGCACAACGCTTCGCCCGCTCGCGCGGACTGCGTGACGCCGAAGACCGCGCTGCCAAGGTCATCGCCGACAATATCAGCCAGCGTCTCGCATCGTTCTTCATCGCCGGCACCTGATCGACACTCAGCCCTGAGATAATTGTGGTCGCGCTTCGCGGGAAGGAAATCGACGCGTTTCTGGCCCGGCCCGATCCATCGCGGCCGATCATCCTGCTCTATGGTCCCGACGCTGGCCTCGTGCGCGAGCGCGCCGACGCCTTGATGGCATCGGCCGTCGACGATCCGAACGATCCTTTTTCCCTGGTCAGGATGGACGGCGACGAACTCGCCGCCGAGCCGTCACGGCTGGTTGACGAAGCCATGACTGTGCCGCTGTTCGGCGGCCGCCGCGCGATCCGGATTCGCGCCGGCTCGCGCAGCTTCGCAAGCGGCATCGATACGCTGGCCGAGATGCAGCCGAAGGATTGCCGCATCGTCATCGAGGCCGGCGAACTGCGCCCGGATGCGCCGCTGCGGAAAGCCTGCGAGAAAGCCAAGACCGCCGTGGCCATCGCCTGCTACGCCGACACCGAGCGCGATCTTGCGAAGCTGATCGACGACGAACTGCGGCTGTCGAATCTGAAGATTGCGCCGGACGCGCGCGCAGCGCTGACGTCGCTGCTCGGCGGCGACCGGCAGGCGTCACGCAACGAGATTCGGAAAGTCGCGCTTTACGCCCATGGTCAGCGCGAGGTCACACTCGATGACGTGGTCGCCATCGTGACCGACGCATCTGGCCTGGCGCTCGATCCGATCGTCGACAATGCCTTTGCGGGACGTGCCGCCGATGTCGAAACGGCCTTCGCCAAGGCGATGGCCGCAGGCACCTATCCGGGCTTGATTATCATGTCGGCGCAGCGCCACGCAGCGCTGCTGCACAAGGCGCGTCTGTCGATCGAAGAGGGCCGCAGCGAACTTGAGGCGCTCGACAGCGGATTTCCGCGGCTGCACTTTTCGCGCAAGACTCTGGTCGAAACGGCGCTGCGCAACACCAGTTCCGAGCGTATGGCCCGGGTCATGGCGCAACTGGCCGACGCGGCGTTCGACATGCGCAAGCAGTCATCGCTGGCGGAAGCCATTGCACAGCGTGCGCTGCTTGCAATCGCCGTGAACGCGCGGCGGCGAGGGTAAGCGATTCAGGTTGTCATCACCGGGCTTGTCCCGGTGATCCCGATTACCAAGGCACCCTGCTCAATTCGTCGAGATGGTCGGGACAAAAGGGCGTTCACGCCCGTCTTCGACGGGCTATGCCCGGCCATGACATCTTTTGCTGAAGCAGTTACTTGCCTGCTTCCAGCCGCCGCAAAATCTCGTCGAGCTGATCGAGATCGGTGTACTTGATCTGCACCGTGCCGCCCGGATTGCGGTGATCGACGCTGACCTTCAGGCCGAGCACATCGCTGACGCGCTTTTCGAGCGCGATGGTGTCGGGATCTTTTACCTTGGCAGAACCGCCACCGCGCGCCTTCTGGGCGCCGCGCTCCGGCACGCCTTCTTCATGCGCCAGCGCTTCGGTCTGACGCACGTTCAGACCTTCCTCTACAATCCGCTTTGCCGCGGCTGCGGCATCCGGCACGCCGATCAGCGCGCGCGCATGACCAGCCGACAGTTTGCCTTCGGCGATGTAGGCCTGAACCTGATCGGGCAGCCTGGTCAGGCGCATCATGTTCGCGACATGGCTGCGGCTCTTGCCGACGATCTTGGCGATGTCTTCCTGGCTGCGTTTGAACTCCGCGGCGAGCGCGTGATAGCCCTGCGCTTCTTCCATCGCGTTCAGGTCGGAGCGCTGCACATTCTCGATGATCGCGATTTCGAGCGCGTCGCTGTCGTTCACTTCGACAGTGACGATCGGCACATCGTGCAGACCGGCGCGCTGCGACGCGCGCCAGCGCCGCTCGCCGGCGATGATCTCGAAACGATCCTGCGCGCCCTTCACCGGCCGCACCACGATCGGTTGAATTACGCCATGCTGCTTGATCGACGCCGACAGTTCATTGAGTTCGTCGTCGGAAAAAGTCCGGCGCGGATTGCGCGGGTTGGCTTTCAGAAATTCGATCGGAACGCGCCGCGGCGTGCGGGCGGGACGGTCGACATGCGCCGCCTCGCCGCCAACATCTCCGATCAGACTTGCAAGACCGCGACCCAGTCGCGAACGCTCCTCGGCCATTGCCGCTTCCCTCGCACTCAACTCACGTACTCCTGCTTCACAAACTTTTCGGTGCGGCGATCTTCATCGCCGCCAGCATTCACGTCGCAGGATCAGTGCGTGCGCAACTCGCGCTCGCGCTGAATGACTTCAGTCGCGAGTTTCAGATACGCTTCGCTGCCGACGCACTTGAGATCGTAGACCAGAACCGGCTTGCCGTAGGACGGCGCTTCGGAAATGCGCACGTTGCGCGGGATCATGGTGTCGTAAACTTTCTTGCCCATGAACTGGCGCACATCGGCGACGACCTGGTTCGACAGGTTGTTGCGCGAGTCGAACATCGTCAGCACGATGCCGTGAATCGACAGCGTCGGGTTGAGTGTCGAGCGCACCTGCTCCACCGTCTGCAGCAACTGCGACAGACCTTCGAGCGCGAAGAACTCACACTGCAGCGGAACGAGAATGGCATGCGACGCCGCCATGGCGTTGACGGTGATGAGGTTGAGCGACGGCGGGCAATCGACCAGCACGTAGGTGTAGTCGGTGTCCGGCGCGACATTGACGTTGAGATCGGCGATGGCGTCGCGCAAACGAAACGCGCGGTCGCGCGTGGTGCCGAGTTCGAGTTCAAGACCCGAGAGATCCATGGTCGAAGCTGCGATGTGCAGGCGAGGCACCGCGGTCGGGATGATCGCCTCGCGCAGCTTGGCCTCGCCGACCAGCACGTCGTAGGTCGAGCAGCTGCGGTTGCGGCGATCGATGCCGAGACCGGTCGACGCGTTGCCCTGCGGATCGAGATCGACGATCAGCACCCGCTCGCCGATGGCAGCCAGCGCAGTCCCGAGATTGATCGCGGTCGTGGTCTTGCCGACGCCGCCCTTCTGATTGGCCAGCGCCAGGATCCGGGGATGGCCCCGTTCACCCGTCGCCGCGCCGTTTTCGTCCTCAAAAATTCCGCCGATGCCAACCATGTGCCTGGCCGCCTTGTACCTGTTACTGCCGGACGATTATCGCCGCTCGATGGTGTTGAGCTCGACGATCCAGCCGTGTCCGCCTGTGCGGCTGGGATGCAAAATGGGCTCGATATTCCAGTATTTAGTAGCTTCCGTCAATTCAGACTCTACATCTTGTCCCTTTAGAAAGAGTGCCTTCGCGCCTCGTTGCACCAAGGGTTCTGCATAGCCCAGCAACATATGTAGTGGAGCGACCGCGCGCGCTGTGACGCAATCTATCGGCGCCTTTGAGCTATCCACATAATCCCCGATGTCGGCGAGGATAACCGAGCCGGCCGCACCGGTGACCCGCAGCGCTTCGCGCAGGAACGCCGCCTTCTTGGCGATTCGTTCGACAAGCTGGACGGACGCACCTTCATGCTCCGCCATCGCGCAGGCCAGAACCACCCCGGGAAAACCACCGCCGCTGCCGAAGTCGAGCCAATGTCTTGCCGACGGCGCGAGATCCAGAAGCTGGAGAGAGTCGGCAATGTGCCTGGTCCAAAGCTGCGGAAGCGTGGAAGGCGCGACGAGATTGGTCTTGGCCTGCCACGCCACCAGCAAATCGACATAGCGATCGAGCCGCGCCTCTGTTTCACGTGAAACAGGCGTGAGCGCCAATGCCGCCGCCTTGTCCGAAGCCGGGATGGAAATGGGGGCCGCTTTGGCCATGGGATGCCTCAGGCCGACGCGACGGCAGACCGGCGTGCCTCACGGCGGAGATATGCCGCGAGAATTGCCAGCGCTGCCGGAGTCATGGCCTCGATCCGGCCCGCCTGCCCGATGGTCCGGGGCCGAACCTTTTCCAACTTCTGCCGGGCCTCATTTGAAAGGCCCGGAACGGCGCCGTAATCGACATCGGTCAGCACCAGACCTTCGTCGCGGCGGAAGGCCTGCACGTCGGCGGCCTGGCGCGCCAGATAGACGTCGTACTTGGCATCGATCTCCAGATGGACGGCGATCTTCGGGTCGATCCCGTTAAGCTGCGGCCAGATCGATACGACGCTGGCCCACTCGACCTCCGGATAGGCCAGCAGCTCGAATGCTGTCCGGCGCTGGCCATCGTGGTTCAGCATCAGACCGTGCTTTGCGGCCTCGTTCGGTGTTACGGAGAGGGATTTCGCCAGTGATTTCGCGGTGTTAAGTTCGGCGATCTTGGCAGCGTGACGCCCTGCCCGTTCGCTGCCGACGCATCCCAGGGCAATGCCGCGGTCGGTCAGACGCTGATCGGCATTGTCGGCCCGCAGGGTCAGACGGTACTCGGCCCGGGAGGTGAACATCCGGTACGGTTCGGTGATCCCGCGCGAGGTCAGGTCGTCGATCATCACGCCGAGATAACCGTCGGCGCGGTCGAACACGACCGGTTCAGCGCCACTGGCCAGCAAGGCGGCATTCAATCCGGCCACGAGACCCTGTGCACCGGCTTCTTCATAGCCGGTGGTGCCGTTGATCTGTCCGGCCAGGAAAAGGCCCGGGACGCGCTTAGTCTGGAGGGTCGGATCGAGTTCGCGCGGATCGACATGGTCGTATTCGATGGCATAGCCCGGCCGGACCATTTTCACCTGCTCGAGGCCCGGAATGGTTGCCAGACTTGCCTGCTGGACCTCTTCCGGCAGCGAGGTCGAGATGCCGTTGGGATAAACCGTGGTGTCGTCGAGCCCTTCCGGCTCCAGGAAGATCTGATGGCCGTCGCGGTCGCCAAACCGAACGATCTTGTCCTCAATTGACGGGCAATAGCGCGGGCCGGAACTTTTGATCTGGCCGGAATACATCGGCGAGCGATGGACATTGGCCCGGATGATCTCATGGGTCGCGTTGGTGGTCCGGGTGATCCCGCATTCGATCTGCGGGGTCATGATCCGGTCGGTCAGCACCGAAAACGGCTCGATCGGATCGTCTCCGGGCTGCATTTCCACCGCCGACCAGTTGATCGTCGATCCGTCGAGCCGCGGCGGCGTCCCGGTCTTGAGACGGCCCAGGATAAATCCGGCTCGCTCAAAGGATCTGGATAGACCCATCGCCGGCGCTTCCCCAACCCGGCCTGCGGGCCAGTTCTTCTCACCGAGATGAATCAGCCCCCGCAGGAAGGTCCCGGTGGTCACGACCACAGCGCCAACGGCAAATTCCCGCCCATCGCCAAGACGAATCCCGCAGATTCGGCCCCCGGACAGCAAAAGCTCGTCGGCTTCGCCCTCAATCACGGTCAGGTTTGGCGTGCCCCGGATTTCCGCCTGCATCGCCGCCGCATAAAGTTTACGGTCGATCTGGGCACGGGGACCACGCACAGCCGGTCCCTTCCGGCGATTCAGAACCCGGAACTGGATGCCGCCCCGATCGGCCATCCGGCCCATCAGGCCATCCAAGGCGTCGATTTCCCGGACCAGATGGCCTTTTCCAAGACCTCCGATGGCAGGATTGCAGGACATCGCACCGATGGTTGCAAACTGATGGGTCACAAGCCCCGTTTTGGCCCCCGCGCGCGCGGACGCCGCCGCGGCTTCACAGCCGGCGTGGCCTCCTCCGATCACAATGACGTCGAATGTCTGCATGGGCAGACTTCTATCGCGTTGGTGCGAAAGCTGAAAGACGGAAATCAATCTGGCGTGTTTCACGTGAACAATGAAAGGTTCCGCCGCCTGTTTCACGTGAAACAGGTCCAGTGGCCGACATGGAACCTCAGTCGGCCAATGGCCTACTTGCCAATACAGAACTCGCGGAAGATCACATCGAGGATGTCCTCGACATCCACCCGTCCGGTCAAACGGCCCAATGAATGAATCGCGATTCGTAGCTCCTCCGCGAGAAGCTCGTCGCCCCTTCCGGCCGAGCGCCCTGCCCGGTCCAGTGCCGCCACGGTCTCGCGCAGCAATGTCCGGTGCCGGGCGCGGCTGACCAGCGCCATTTCGCCCGCCCCGAAGTAATCCTGGGCATAGGCCACAAGCGCCGCGATCAACTCCGGGACGCCGCTGCCCTGCGCGGCGGAAATATTGAACTGCGCCCCAGCCCCGCCCTCGCCTTTCGCCGTGACCAGATCGACCTTGTTGCGGACGAGCCAGACCGGCGCATGGTCGCCTTCGTTCTGCGGCGACGGCGCGGCCTTGTCGTTGGCATCGACAAGCCACAGAACCAGGTCGGATGTGCGGGCGCGATCGCGCGCGCGGCGCACGCCCTCCTGCTCGACCGGATCATGGGTGTCGCGCACACCTGCGGTGTCGATCAGCGTCACCGGATAGCCGTCGAGATCGAGATGGACTTCGATCACATCGCGCGTGGTGCCGGCATGCGGCGAAACAATCGCAGCTTCACGCCGCGCAAGACGATTGAGCAGCGTCGACTTGCCGGCGTTGGGCGGACCGGCGATCGCAACCGTGAGACCTTCGCGCAGGCGTTCACTTTGTGCCGATGAACAAAGGGTTTCTTCGATTTCAGATTTGAGCGCTGCGATCCTGTGCAGCGCCGGCGCGACAAGCTCTGCCGACACATCGCCCTCGTCCGAGAAATCGATCCCCGCTTCGATCAGCGCCGACGCTTCAATGATCTGCTGCCGCCAGGTCTCGGCACGCACGCCAAGCAAACCCTTCAGATGCCGCAACGCCTGACGGCGCTGACGATCGGTGTCGGCGTGGATCAGATCGTCGAGACCTTCGGCTTCGGTCAGATCGAGCTTGCCGTTCTCGAACGCACGGCGCGTGAACTCGCCCGGCTCCGCGGGACGCAAGCCGTCGATAGATCCAAGCGCATCGAACATCGCCGCAATGACGGCGCGTCCACCATGGACATGAAATTCTGCGACGTCTTCCCCGGTCGCGCTGCCCGGACCTGGAAACCAGAGCACCACCGATTCGTCGATGGCGCTGCCGTCGAGGTCTCGCAAAGTCGCAAGATGCGCCACGCGAGGCGTCGGCAGTTTCCGGCACAGCCGCTCGACCGCCGCCCTCGCCTGCGGGCCAGACACGCGGATGATGGCTATCGCCGAGGGGGCACGGCCGGACGACAGGGCGAAGATGGTCTGGTCAGCGGAATGCATGCCTATTTGTCGGACACCCGTCCGGCAGGCAACGAAAAATCCCCGAAGGCCGTGACTCTAAGATTGCTGCGGCGCAATATGCTGCAGCGTCTACCGCAATAATTTTCCATATTGCGATGCACAATCAAAGTTCACCCGCGCGCTGCGATCATTATCTCCGAGAGCGACACGCGCTGCCTCCCGTCCCGGTCGAAATTCTCCGGCACCAGCCACCTCTCGTAAGCGCCTTTCAGTGCCGGCCACTCGCTGTCGAGAATCGAAAACCAAGCCGTGTCCCGGTTGCGGCCTTTGACCACCAGATGATTGCGGAAAATTCCCTCAAAGCGAAATCCGAGCCGCAACGCAGCGCGGCGCGACGGCGCGTTGAGCGAATTGCACTTCCATTCGTAACGCCGGTAGCCGAGCTCATCGAACACATAGCGCATCAAAAGATACATCGCCTCGGTGGTGGCGGGCGTTCGTTTGAGTGTGTCGGCATAATGGATACTGCCGATCTCGACGACGCCATTGGCGGGATCTGGCCGCATGAACGCGCAGACGCCACCGGCGCGTCCCGACGCGCGGTCGATGATGGCGCTGTAAATGTAATCCTTGCTGTTCGCAGCTTCGGTCAGCCAGGTCAGAATGCCGGCGTCATCCGCAAAGGGACCGATGAACAGATACACCCACGATGCTTCATCGGTGTCTCTGAATGCCGCGAGCAGGTCGTCACCGTGACGCGCAACATCGAGCGGTTCGATACGGCAGGTGCGGCCATCGATCGTGACCGGTTGCGGCGACGCACGGCGCGTCCAGTCGGGCAGGGCAGCGCCGAGCGGAAGACTGGGATTTAACGACAAGACACAACCTCCCTTGCTGCCGCAGCTTGTGCCGATGCGAGCAGCGCAATCATCCTGACGTGGTAGGCCGAAAATGCAAATGCCCGGCACATCGATACGAAGACGTGCTTCGCACTGACGGGCAGGGCATCGCAAACAAGCTGACCGCTGCTGGCGGTCAGAAGCTTCTAGGTGTTCATCGAGTCGAAAAACTCTGAGTTGTTCTTGGTGTTGCGGAGCTTGTCGAGCAGGAAGTCGATCGCGTCCATGGTGCCCATCGGATTAAGGATGCGGCGCAGGACGTACATCTTCTTGAGCAACTGCGGATCGGTGATGAGCTCTTCCTTGCGCGTACCGGAGCGCGAGATGTCGATCGCCGGGAAGGTGCGCTTGTCCGAAACCTTGCGGTCGAGAATGAGTTCGGAGTTGCCGGTGCCCTTGAACTCTTCGAAAATCACTTCGTCCATGCGGCTGCCGGTATCGACCAGTGCCGTCGCGATGATGGTGAGCGATCCGCCTTCCTCGATGTTGCGCGCAGCACCGAAGAAACGCTTCGGGCGCTGCAACGCATTGGCATCGACGCCGCCGGTCAGCACCTTGCCGGAGCTTGGTACGACGGTGTTATACGCACGTCCTAGACGCGTGATCGAGTCGAGCAGAATGACCACGTCGCGGCCGTGTTCGACCAGACGCTTGGCCTTCTCGATCACCATCTCGGCGACCTGAACGTGACGCACCGCCGGCTCGTCGAAGGTCGAGGACACAACTTCACCCTTCACCGAACGCTGCATGTCGGTGACTTCTTCCGGACGTTCGTCGATCAGAAGAACGATCAGATAGCATTCCGGATGATTGGCGGTGATCGAATGTGCGATGTTCTGCATCAGCACCGTCTTGCCGGTGCGGGGAGGCGCGACGATCAGCGCGCGCTGGCCCTTGCCGATCGGAGCGACGATGTCGATGACGCGGGCCGAAAGATCCTTGCGTGTCGGATCATCGAGTTCGAGACGGAAACGCTCGTCCGGAAACAGCGGCGTCAGGTTATCGAAGTTGACCTTGTGCTTAGACTTCTCGGGGTCCTCGAAGTTCAGCGTGTTGACCTTGAGCAGCGCGAAGTAGCGTTCGCCTTCCTTCGGGCTGCGGATATGGCCTTCAATGGTGTCGCCGGTGCGCAATCCGAAACGGCGGATCTGCGATGGCGAGACATAAATGTCATCGGGGCCGGGCAGGTAATTGGCGTCCCATGAGCGCAAGAATCCAAAACCGTCGGAGAGAACTTCGACGACGCCTTCACCGATGATGTCGGTTTCCTGGATCGCAAGCTGCTTGAGAATGGCGAACATCAGCTCCTGCTTGCGCATGGTGCTGGCATTTTCGACCCCAAGCTCTTCGGCGAACGAGACAAGCTCCGCCGGAGTTTTGGTTTTGAGGTCCTGTAGTTTGATTTCCCGCATTGGGGTTGTCCTGTGGAGCATGTGGAGAAAAAGAGAGGGGAGGGGAGCGAAAGGTTCAGCCTGCTGACGACATACGGACTACAAACGCGATCAGAAGTCCGCAGGTCTTGAGCGAGGAAGGTGCCGGGAGGCTTCGAACCTGATGTGGCGGCCGGTCCAACAATGAGACCGGGACTCAACCACATCCGCCTGCGTTCGGTGGGATGACAAGAATATAGAAAATCGTCCGGGTCTTCGCAAGCAGGTCGTTGCCGCTTCACTTGGCAACGCGTTGTCCTAAAACGGTTTGACGATCACCAGAATGACAATTCCCATCATGAGGACAGTCGGTACTTCATTGATAATACGGTAGAATTTCTGACTTCGGGTATTCCGATCATTGGCGAAATCCCGCACCCGGGCTGCGAAAAATCCATGAACGCCCGACAGAATCAGCACCAGCAGGAATTTGGCGTGAAACCAGCCTGAAACATACCAGCCACCCTGCCAGACCAGCCATAAACCTGCCAGCCAGGTCACGATCATCGCCGGATCCATGATCGCCCGCAGCAATCGCCGCTCCATCATCTTGAATGTCTCGGACTGCTTCGACCCAATTTCAGCTTCACAGTGATAAACAAACAGACGCGGCAGATAGAGCATGCCTGCCATCCAGGAAATCACGGCAATCACATGCAGCGCCTTGATCCATTCGTACATCGCTTCTTCTTCTCTGCTGAGCTTATTGTTGCCACGAAACCGGTCTTTCCAGTTTCGATGGGCAGGAACCAATTTCTGCCCGGTGTGTTGAGCAGCATTGGTAGATGACGCGAGAAGGGGTCTGTCCGCAAGCACCACTTCCTTAAAGAATCCTTTTAGATTCTTAAGTCTGATTAAGTGTAGCCGTGATTAGCGCTCGCGCATTTCTCTCCAGTGTTTATCCAGTGTTCGTCCACAAGCCGCCGGTTTGTACACGCTACTGGTCTCTCTGAGGGCCGTGGAAAATACGCCGATGGTTTCAAGCATTTGCCTGCTGTTGGCCCGCCATTATCCCAAGACAAATCCACACAACCCCGCTACCATCGAAGTAAAGGTTAGATTTCATCCCGAAATCAGCGCTGTGAATGAATAGGCGAGTTATCCCGGCTGGTGCCGACGGGTGCCTGAGCGAGGCCAATATGCCCACAGGGATTCACAGCGATTCACAGCCGCCGGATTGAGCGGAAACGGGTTCGACACGCCATGGCGCCTACCACCGGCAGTTATTTTCACCTCCACATGATTTCAGATTCGACCGGTGAAACGCTGATCACCGTCGCGCGTGCAGTGGCTGCCCAGTACTCCAACGTCTCGCCGGTGGAGCATGTCTATCCCCTGGTCCGCAGTCAGAAGCAGCTCGATCGCGTCCTTGCGGAAATCGAGGAAGCGCCGGGAATCGTACTGTTCACGTTGCTGGAAAAGGATCTGGTCGAGCGGCTTGAAGCCAAATGCCAGGAAATCAATATTCCGAGCCTGTCGATCATCGGTCCGGTGATGCAGTTGTTTCAGGCTTATCTCGGCACCGAAACCTCGCGCCGCGTCGGCGCACAGCACACCCTCAACGCCGAGTATTTCAAGCGGATCGACGCGCTGAACTACACGATGATGCATGACGACGGGCAGCACGTCGAAGGGCTAGAGGAGGCCGATGTGGTTCTTGTCGGCGTCTCACGCACATCGAAGACTCCGACCTCGATCTATCTTGCCAACCGCGGCGTTCGCACCGCCAACGTTCCGCTGGTGCCGGGAATTCCAATCCCGCATCAGCTTGAAACGCTGAAGAATCCGCTTGTGGTCAGCCTTCATGCGACGCCGGAGCGACTGATACAGGTTCGGCAAAATCGCCTGCTCGGCATCGGCAAGACTGGCGACGATACCTATATCGATCGTCAGGCCGTGACCGAGGAAGTTGCGTTTGCCCGGAAACTCAGCGCGAAGTTCGACTGGGCGCTTCTCGATGTGACACGGCGATCCATCGAGGAAACCGCCGCGGCCATCATGAAGCTCCTTGCCGATCGCCAGCGCCAGAAGGCATCGCAAACGTGACTGTCTGGCGTGAACGGCAACCGTTGATTCTGGCGTCGCAGAGTGCTGTGCGAAAGAGCCTGCTTGCGAATGCAGGTATCGCCGTTGAGACCATCCCGGCTGACATTGACGAACGTGCCATCCAGGACGAATCAGGTCTGAAAAATCCGGGTGAGATCGCGGCGCTGCTTGCCGGCGAGAAGGCAAAGTTTATTTCTCTCAGGCATCCGGGCCGGTATGTGGTCGGGGCGGATCAGACGCTGGCGCTGGGCGAACGGCTTTTCAGCAAGCCCTCAAATCGCGCCGCGGCTTCGGCGCAGATCGCAACGCTGTCCGGGCAGACCCACGAATTGCACAGCGCGGTCAGCGTGACAAAGGACGGTGCGCCGCTGTTTTCCCATGTCAGCGTGGCGCGCATGACGATGCGGGCCCTGACTGAGCGCGAGATCGCCGCTTATATCGATGAGGCCGGCGATGCGGTCACCGCAAGTGTCGGCGCCTATCAGCTGGAACGCACTGGCGTGCACCTGTTCGAGCGCATTGAGGGTGATCATTTTACAATTCTGGGATTGCCGCTGCTGCCGCTGCTTGGTTTTCTGCGCAGCCGCAATCTGCTGGCTGTTTGATGAAAGAAGTGACGATGCTGCTGCTGGGTTTGACCGGTTCGATCGGGATGGGGAAATCGACCACCGCGAAGCTGTTCGAGGAGGCCGGGGTGCCGGTCTATGACGCCGACGCCACGGTCCATAAGGTCTATGAGGGTGAGGCTGCGCCAGCGGTGGAAGCGGCGTTTCCGGGCAGCACGGTGAACGGCAAGGTCGACCGGCAAAAACTGTCGGCCATGGTTGTGAACAACGCCGATGCCATGAAAAAGCTTGAGACCATTGTGCATCCGATGCTGCGCAGTCATCAGCTCAGGTTCCTCAGCGATGCGGAAAAGTCCGGTGCGCCGGTGGCGGTGCTCGATGTGCCGTTATTGTATGAGACCGGCGGTGAGAGCCGCGTCGATGCGGTGGTGGTTGTCACCACCGCGCCGGAGATCCAGCGCGAACGTATCCTGGCGCGGGACAACATGACCCCCGAGAAGCTCGATGCCATTCTGTCGCGCCAGCTTCCCGATGCCGAAAAGCGCAAACGGGCGGATTTTGTGGTGGACACATCCCACGGCCTGGACCCGGTGCGGCAGCAGATCGGTGAAATTCTCCGCGATGTCGTTAAAATGCCGAGACGGCGAAGCTGATTCGCTAAACCAACCGGCATTCTCACATTCATGCGCGAAATCGTTCTCGATACCGAAACCACAGGCCTCGATCCGCTGCGCGGTGATCGGCTGGTCGAGATCGGCTGTGTCGAGATGATCAACCGCATGCCGACGGGGCAGACGTTCCACGTCTACCTCAATCCCGAGCGCGACATGCCGCAGGAAGCCTTCGCGGTGCACGGGCTGTCGAGCGAGTTTCTCGCCGACAAGCCGTTGTTCGCGGCGGTGGCTGATGATTTCCTGACCTTCATCGGGGACGCGCCGCTGGTCATTCACAATGCGTCGTTCGATATTGGTTTTATCAACGCGGAACTGACCAAGGTTTCGCGGGCGGCGATCCCGCGCGACCGTCTGGTCGACACCCTGACGCTGGCGCGCCGCAAACATCCCGGTGTGTCGAACCGGCTCGACGATCTGTGTTCGCGCTACGCCATCGACAATTCCCGCCGCACCAAGCACGGCGCGCTGCTCGACGCGGAACTGCTTGCAGAAGTCTATATCGATCTGATCGGCGCGCGGCAGTCGCAGCTTATTCTGTCGGAAACGCGCCAGTCGTTCAGCACGGGACAGACGGATGCACCGCGCCGGCAGCGCGAAGTTCCGCTTGCGCCGCGCATCACCGAAGCGGATGTCGCCGCGCACACAGCCTTCGTCGCGACCCTGGGCGGCACGCCGGTCTGGAACGAATTTTCCAAGGAAACCTGAAGCGGCGCGAAGGTGCGCCGCTGAGCCTTAAGCCCGGTTCAAGCCTTAGCTCGGCTTGACCTGCTGCTGCTGTTCGGCCTGACGCGCCATGTTCTGGCGGTAGAGGCCGACGAAATCCACCGGGTCGAGCATCAGCGGCGGGAAGCCACCCGAGCGCACCGACGTCGCGATGATTTCGCGGGCGAACGGGAACAGCAGCCGCGGGCACTCGATCATGATGAACGGGTGCATGCTATCCTGCGGGACGTTCTGAATGCGGAACACGCCGGCATAGATCAGTTCAAAGGCGAACAGCACAAGATTGTCGGTCTCGGCCTTGCCCTCGATGGAGAGCGAGACTTCAAAGTCATGCTCGGCAACCGCGTTCGCGGTGACATTGATCTGAATGTTGATGGTGGGCTGCTTCTCCTGGGCCGCCAGCGAAGCCGGAGAGTTCGGATTCTCGAACGAGAAGTCCTTGATGTACTGCGCCAGGACGTTGAACTGGGGCGGGGCCGCGTTCTCGAGAGGTGCACCGTTGCCATTGGTCATGAGTAGATCTCTCCGAGAAGGTGGAAGCGGAATCGCCCAGGGAACGATCCGGTCCGGGAACTGCCTGCGAAAAAGGCTCTGGCGGGGGAAACGTCCGCTTCGGGAATGGGACAGGCCTTTGTTGGGGCGAGTGGCTATCATAGCCTTGCCTCATTCGACAAGGACGATAGGCCTCATTCTGTTGCGTTTCGGCTGGCTCTGACCGCTGGATCGGGTAGAATTAAGCGAAACAGGCGCCGTGAATGCCCCAAACCCTGTCTTTTGGGCGCTTCAAAGCGCGGCATATGGCGGTGTTGGCTGGATTGGGTTTCATGCCTACATGTGACAGGTAAATTCGTTGGTGCCCCATCCGGGTTGTTTTTCGGGTGGCGTGAAGCACCGATCAGAAAGTGAATGCGACGTGGATATTTACACTATCATTTTTCTGGCTCTGGCCGTCTTCATCTTCCTGCGGCTGCGCAACGTATTGGGACAGCGCACCGGTGACGAACGTCCGCCGTTCGACCTGCCGGCGCGGGGCAATGCGCGCATGTCCGATAATGTCGTGCCGCTGCCCGGCAAAACCATCGATCAGGCCCCGCTGGCGCCATCGGCCGAACCTGCGGTCGTGGTTGACCGGTGGAAGGGAATTGCCGAATCCGGATCAGCGCTTGCGCGCGGTCTCGATCAGATCGCGGTTTCAGACCCGTCATTCGATGCGCAGCATTTCATCAGCGGCGCCAAGAGCGCGTATGAGATGATCGTGCTCGCGTTCGCCAATGGCGATCGGCGCACGCTGAAGGATCTGCTGTCGTCCGAGGTCTATGAAGGATTCGAGGCGGCGATCAAGGAACGCGAGCAGCGCGGCGAAAAGGTCGAGACCCGGTTCGCGTCGATCGACAAGGCCGAGATCGTCAACGCGGAAACGCGCGATCGGTCCGCCCAGATCACCGTCCGGTTTGTGTCCCAGATGATTTCGGTCACGCGCGACAAGGCCGGCACCGTCGTCGATGGCAATGCGGAAAAGCTCACCGATGTCACAGATGTCTGGACATTCGCCCGTGACATCGCGTCGCGCGATCCGAACTGGAAGCTGGTTGGGACGGAAAGCGGACAGTAACGACGTTGCTGCGCCCGGTGCACGAGCCGGGCGTTTTGGCGCGTGGCTGAAAGCGGGAGCGGCCGGACTTTGTGCCGCCGCCTTTGTTATCGCGGACGCCCAGGCGAGAGCGAGCCGCCATACCTCCCACGAACATCATGAACATCAAAGGCGCGGACCGGTTGTCTGGCCGCTGGAATTTCCCGGCGCTCAGTACGCGCCGCTGAAATGGAGCGAGGTCGCCGGTTGGACCGACGACGATCCGCTCCCCGCCTTCAAGACGTTTCGCGCAAGCTGCAAGCCGATTGCCGCGCAGAAGGCTCCGCTCGCGGAAAGCAAGGCGCTCGGCACGTCGCTGCGCGATCCGTGCATCGCGGCCAGAGCCGAGGATATTTCCGACAGCGCCAAGGCACGCGAATTCTTCGAGAAGAATTTCACGCCGTTGCTGATTTCGCGGATCGGTGAGGATGCCGGCTTTGTCACCGGCTATTACGAGCCGATCGTGGACGGCTCGCGGGTCCAGACCGATGTGTACAACGTGCCGGTCTATCGGCGGCCGTCGAACCTGTTCGTGCGCGGATACTCGCAGGCCAATTCCAGCATGCCGAACAAGGGTCAGGTGTTCCGCAAGATCGGGCGGCGCAAGCTGGTGCCTTATTACGACCGCGCCGAGATTGAAGATGGTGCGATCGCAGGACGCGGGCTCGAAGTTGTGTGGCTGAAGAGCCAGACCGATTTGCTGTTCATTCAGATTCAAGGCTCGGCACGAGTCAAGCTCGAGGATGGCTCGGTCGTGCGCATCAACTATGATGCACATAACGGCTTTCCCTATATGCCCGTCGGCCGCATCCTGATCGAACGCAACATCATTCCCAAAGATCAGATGTCGATGCAGAAGATCAGGGAATACATGGAGCAGAGCCCGGACGCCGCGAAAGAACTGCGCCGGCAGAATCGTTCCTATGTGTTCTTTCGCGAGGTGAAGCTCGGGGCGGATGACGAAGCCGTCGGCGCTCAGGGCGTGCCGCTGACGGCGGGGCGTTCGATCGCGGTCGACAAGTCGCTGCACGTTTATGGCACGCCATTCTTTATCGAAGGCAACCTGCCGATTGAGTCAGACACATCGAACACGCCGTTCCGCCGGTTGATGATCGCGCAGGACACCGGCTCGGCGATCATCGGTCCGGCGCGCGCGGACATATACTTCGGTGCCGGCGCCGATGCAGGCCGCGTCGCCGGCCGCCTGAAGAATCCTGCGCGCTTCGTCATGCTGCTGCCGAACAGTCTCGATCCGGTTGCGCGCGGCAGGACCATGCCGCTGCCGGAAGACCGGCCGTCGGCGACCATTGCCAAACTTTTTCCCCAGACCGAGCCCGAGAAGCAGCCGGTGAAGGAGACACCAAAGGAAGCCGCTAAAGACGCGCCTAAGGAAACAGTCAAGGAAGCTGCGAAAGAGCAGCCCAAAACTGAATCAAAGACCGAAGCAAAGACTGAGCCGAAGGCTGTGCCCAAGGATCCGCCAGTCGATACGAACAAGACTGCTGCACCCAAAGAGCAGCCAGCCGCTCCAACTCCCCCTGCCGCAACAGCCGCGCCCGTCGCTCAGGCGGTGCCGTTGCCCGAAGCGCGTCCCAAGGCTGCGCCTGAAGCAACACCGGCAACCGTGAAATCCGATACGCCGCGCCGCTCAAAGCATCACCGGCGCACTCGTCATCGCCAATGAAACGTCCGCGTAATCTCGACCCACCGCCTGTGTCCCGGCGAAAGCGCGCGCTCAGCCGCGAAGAGGTCGAACTGTGGGAAAGCGTGGCGAAGCAGGCGAAGCCGCTGCGCAAGAGGCCGCGTTCGCTGAAGGCTTCCGCAGAAGCGCTGGACGAATCCCCGGTCGCTCCGAAGCTGGCACCGGCACCGAAATCGCCAGCGATGCATCGAAAGATTCCGGCCGCTCCGCCGGCGCCGCCGCCGCTTGCGCCGCTAGGGCGGCGTGAGCGCTCGCAGCTTTCACGCGGCCGGAAGGAGATCGACGCGCGGCTCGACCTGCACGGCATGACGCAGACCAAAGCGCACCGCGTGCTGTTGAGCTTCCTGCATCACGCGCACGAGAATGGCATGGCCTTCGTTCTCATCATCACCGGCAAGGGCCGCACAGTGGGACCGGAGTCGGAGCGCGGCGTGCTCCGCCGTCAGGTCCCGCACTGGCTTGGGCTGCCGGAATTCCGCAGCTTCGTGATCGGCTTTGAGGAAGCTCACATCGGCCACGGCGGCGAGGGCGCGCTTTATGTGCGCGTCCGCCGGGCGCGGTAGGCCGATTACAGGATGAACCGGCTGAGATCGGTGTTCTTGGCCAGATCGCCGATATGCTTTTTCACATAATCGGCGTTGATCGTGATGGTCTGACCGGTCATGTCAGGAGCGTGGAACGATGTCTCGTCGAGCACGCGCTCCATCACTGTCTGCAAACGCCGCGCACCGATGTTCTCGATGGTTGAGTTCACCGCGACGGCGATATCGGCAAGCGCGTCGATCGCATCGTCTGTGATGTCGAGGGTCACGCCTTCGGTCTGCATCAGCGCGACATACTGTTTGAGCAGCGACGCTTCGGGCTCGGTGAGAATACGGCGCATGTCGTCGCGCGTCAGCGCCTGCAACTCGACGCGGATCGGCAGGCGGCCCTGCAACTCCGGAAGCAGGTCCGACGGTTTGGCGATGTGGAACGCGCCCGACGCAATGAACAGGATATGGTCGGTTTTCACCGCGCCGTGCTTGGTGGAAACGGTGGTGCCTTCGATCAGCGGCAACAGGTCGCGCTGCACGCCTTCGCGGGAGACGTCGCCTGCGCGTACGCCATCGCGGACGCAGATCTTGTCTATCTCGTCGAGGAACACGATGCCGTTGTTCTCGACGGCCTGAATGGATTCCTGCACCACCTGTTCGTTGTCGAGCAGCTTGTCGCTTTCCTCGTTGACAAGAATTTCGTGTGAATCCGCGACGCTGAGCCGGCGCGTTTTGGTACGGCCGCCCATCTTGCCGAAGATATCGCCGATCGAGATCGCGCCGACTTGCGCGCCCGGCATGCCCGGAATCTCGAACATCGGCGAGCCGCCGGAGGACTGGGTTTCGATTTCGATTTCCTTGTCGTTCAGTTCGCCTGCGCGCAATTTCCTGCGGAAGGAATCGCGCGTAGCGGCACTGGCGTTGGCGCCGACCAGTGCATCGAGCACACGTTCCTCAGCGGCCTGCTGCGCACGCGCCTGCACATCCTTACGCTTGCGTTCGCGGGTCTGCATGATTGCGACCTCGACGAGGTCGCGCACGATCTGCTCAACATCGCGGCCGACATAACCGACCTCGGTGAACTTCGTGGCCTCAACCTTGATGAACGGCGCATTGGCCAGCCGGGCGAGCCGCCGCGCGATCTCGGTCTTCCCGACACCGGTCGGCCCGATCATCAGGATGTTCTTGGGCAATACTTCCTCGCGCAGCGTTCCGGTGAGCTGCTGCCGCCGCCAACGGTTACGCAGCGCGATAGAAACCGCGCGCTTGGCGTCGCCCTGTCCGACAATGAAGCGGTCGAGTTCGGAAACGATTTCGCGGGGGGAGAAGTCTGTCATGGCTCTTAGCTATTGTTGAAGAAGAGGTATCGCAAGCAGCGGCGGGTCTAGATAATCGGCGGCCCGCTCTGCCATTGCCGTATCGCATCGAACGGATGGATCAGCATGATGATGTTCAGCGTCAGGTTGTCGCGGATGTGCAGGCCGACCGCGATCTCGAACACAATGGCGATCAGCACCGTTGCGATCACCGGCAGTTTCCGCGCGGCAATGAAGCCCGCAATCATGGCCAGCGTGTCGGACACCGAATTGACGATGCTGTCGCCGTAATAATCCAGCGAGATGGTGCCGGCGCGATAGCGCTCGATGATGATCGGCGAATTTTCCAGAAGCTCCCAGCCACCCTCGATCAGCATCGCGACCAGAAGGCGCGCGATCCAGGACACGCGCGGCAGCAGCAGCCATGTCAGGCCATAGAACAGGAAGCCGTGAATGATATGCGAGAACGTGTACCAGTCGGCGATGTGTTGCGAATTCTCCGAACTCTGCACCACGCCGTGCCACAACTTGACATAACCACAGGTGCAGATCGGCACGCGGCCCATGCCGTAGAGGATTGCCGCCTGCAGCAGAAGCAGCCCTGCCGCGATAATGAATCCCTGGCGCGGCGACAGTCCCGACCTTGCGGGCGAAGCCGCCTGGTCTGCCGCGGTGCTCATGCGCTCAGCGTTTCGAGGGTGACGTTGCGGTTGGTATAGACGCAGATGTCGGCCGCGATATCCAGCGAGCGGCGCACGATGGTCTCGGCGTCCTTGTCGGAATCGGCCAGCGCGCGTGCCGCAGCCAGCGCGTAGTTGCCGCCGGAGCCGATCGCCATCACGCCGTGTTCCGGCTCCAGCACGTCGCCGGTGCCGGTCAGGACCAGCGAGACGTCCTTGTCCGCGACGATCATCATGGCCTCGAGGCGGCGCAGATAGCGGTCGGTGCGCCAGTCCTTCGCCAGTTCGACCGCCGCGCGGGTGAGCTGGCCGGGATACTGCTCCAGCTTGGCCTCGAGCCGCTCAAACAGCGTGAAGGCGTCGGCGGTGGCCCCGGCGAAGCCGCCGATGACATCGCCCTTGCCGAGCTTTCGGACCTTCTTGGCGTTGGATTTGATGACGGTCTGGCCGATGGAGACCTGCCCATCGCCGCCAATGACCACCTTGCCGCCCTTGCGGACTGTGAGAATCGTCGTGCCGTGCCAGACTTCAGGCTGTGATGCTTGCATAGAAACCTCGTTGAAGGCCTGATCTAGGCACTGGCGCCGCCGGTTGCAATCGACCTGCCGGGGCGGCGAATTCCGGTCACCATATCTGAAAACTCAGGCAAAAATCGCGTCATCCCGCAGTAGCGAAGGCGTCATGTGCCTGTTAAAAGGGCGCGACTTCCGGCTTCTGGAGAGCACTTTTCATGCGCACGGCCACCATCAAGCGCAAAACCAAGGAAACCGACATCATGGTGTCGGTCAATCTGGACGGGACCGGCATTTCCAATGTCGCGACCGGTATCGGATTCTTCGACCACATGCTGGATCTGCTGGCGCGGCATTCGCGCATCGATATCACCGTTCAGGCCGACGGCGATCTCCACATCGATTACCACCACACCACGGAAGATGTCGGCATTGCGCTCGGGCAGGCTGTGAAGCAGGCGCTCGGCGACATGAAGGGCATCACCCGTTACGCCAGCATCCACATGCCGATGGACGAAACGCTGTCGCGCGTCGTGATCGATATTTCGGGGCGGCCGGTGCTGGTGTTCAAGGCCGAGTTCCCGCGCGACAAGATCGGTGAGTTCGACACCGAGCTGGTGCGCGAGTGGTTCAATGCCTTTGCGATCAACGCCGGCATAACCCTGCATGTCGAGACGCTGTACGGCGAGAACAACCATCATATCGCCGAGTCGTGCTTCAAGGGCCTGGCGCGCGCTTTGCGGGCGGCGGTTGCGATCGATCCGCGCGCCGCGGGCGAAATTCCCTCGACCAAGGGCACGCTCGGCGGCTGATTTGACCTGAAGCGCATGCCGGTCATGCGCTGGACTCACTTTTGGACCTGCAAGTGACGCACGATCTTTGCCGGATCGTGCCGAACGAGGTTCCGGAGAACGATCATGGCGGTTTATACGGTTCACGCTCCGGCGAGCTACGGCGTCGATGTCCGCACGGCGCCGGAAAAGCTCGTGTTCGTGCGCGACGGGTTTTATGTCTGGGCTTTCGTCGCCGCGATCTTCTGGCTGATCTGGCACCGGCTGTGGCTGGCGCTGCTATGCTACATCGCGCTGATGATCGTGGCTGAAATCGCAATGTCGGCTGCCGGCGTCGGGTCGGGCGCGCGTTTGCTGGTGATGGCTGTCATCGCATTGCTGGTCGGGCTTGAGGCCGGATCGCTGCGCCGCTGGAAGCTGTCACGCGGCAAATGGCGTCAGCTCGATGTGGTCAGCGCGGATTCGGAAGAAGCCGCCGAGCGGCGGTTCTTTGAACGCTGGAATGCAAGAACTGCGCGCAGCAGCCCGTCGTCACCGCCCCCGCTGCCGCGCGCGTCGATTTCACAGCCGCAAGGCATCATTGGTCTGTTTCCTGAATCCGGAGCGCCGCGTTGAGCGTTGCCATCATCGATTACGGCTCCGGCAATCTGCACTCGGCGGCGAAGGCTTTCGAGCGCGCGGCGCGCGCCATGGAACAGCCGCAGAAGATTGTCGTGACGCGCGATCCCGAAACCGTGTTTCGCGCGGATCGGATTGTCTTGCCGGGGGTCGGCGCGTTCGCGGATTGCCGCAAGGGTCTCGATGCGCTCGACGGCATGGTCGAGGCGATGACGGAAGCGGTGCGCGACAAGGCGCGGCCGTTCTTCGGCATCTGCGTCGGCATGCAGTTGATGGCGACCCAGGGCAAGGAATACGTCACCACGCCGGGGTTCGACTGGATTTCGGGTGATGTCGTGAAGATCACGCCGCGTGAGGAAGACCTGAAGATTCCGCACATGGGCTGGAACACGCTCGATCTGGTGCGCGAACATCCGGTGCTTGAGCGGCTTCCGCTCGGCGACAAGGGCCGCCACGCCTACTTCGTGCATTCCTATCACCTGAACGCGGCGAATGAAGCCGATGTCGTCGCGCGCGCTGACTACGGCGGGCCGGTGACGGCGATCGTCGCCAGGGACACCGCCATCGGCACGCAGTTTCACCCCGAGAAGAGCCAGCGCTTCGGTCTCGCCCTGATCTCCAATTTTCTGAAGTGGAAGCCGTGATTCTTTTTCCCGCGATCGATCTCAAGAACGGTGAGTGCGTGCGCCTCGAGCAGGGCGACATGGCGCGCGCGACCGTGTTCAACCTCGATCCCGCTGCGCAGGCGAAAACCTTCGAGACGCAGGGTTTCGAATATCTTCACGTTGTCGATCTCGACGGCGCGTTCGCCGGCAAGCCGATGAATGCGCAGGCCGTTGAGGCGATGCTGAAGGTTGTGAAATTCCCGGTGCAGCTCGGCGGCGGAATCCGCGATCTTGCGACTATCGAGGCGTGGCTCGCCAAGGGTATTCGCCGGGTCATTATCGGCACCGCCGCGGTGCGCGATCCTGCGCTGGTGAAAGAAGCCGCGAAGAAATTCCCGGGCCAGGTGGCTGTGGGTCTCGATGCGCGCGACGGCAAGGTCGCGGTTGAGGGCTGGGCGGAAACGTCCACCGTCACTGCGCTCGACATCGCGCAGCGGTTCGAGGATGCCGGTGTCGCGGCGATCATCTTCACTGATATTGCGCGCGACGGCCTGCTCAAGGGGCTCAATCTCGACGCGACGGTTGCGCTGGCCGAGGCGATTTCAATTCCGGTGATTGCGTCGGGCGGCTTTGCGTCCATTGCGGACGTGAAGGCGCTGCTCGAGCCTCGCGCCAGAAAGCTGGAAGGCGCGATCTCGGGCCGTGCGCTGTACGACGGCCGTCTCGATCCGGCTGAAGCATTGACGCTGATCCGCAACGCGCGGGCGGCGGCTTAAGGGCAGGGTAACGATGTTCAAGGTTCGCGTGATTCCCTGCCTCGATGTGAAGGACGGCCGTGTCGTCAAGGGCGTCAATTTCGTCGATCTGCGCGACGCGGGCGATCCGGTCGAGGCCGCGATTGCCTATGACGCGGCAGGCGCTGATGAGCTTTGCTTCCTCGACATCACCGCGACTCACGAGAACCGCGGCACCATTCTCGATGTGGTGCGGCGGACGGCGGAAGCCTGCTTCATGCCGCTGACCGTCGGCGGCGGCGTGCGTACCGTGGACGACATCCGCACGCTTCTGACCTATGGCGCCGACAAGGTGTCGATCAATTCGGCCGCGGTCGCCCGGCGCGAATTCGTCAAGGAAGCCGCGGAGAAATTTGGCGACCAGTGCATTGTTGTCGCCATCGACGCCAAACGCACCGGCTCGGATCGCTGGGAGATTTTCACCCATGGCGGCCGCAAGTCGACCGGGATCGACGCCATCGAATACGCGCAGGAAGTGGTCTCGCTGGGCGCGGGAGAAATCCTGCTGACCTCGATGGACCGCGACGGCACCCGCCAGGGTTTCGATATCAATCTGACCCGCGCCATCGCCGACAGCGTCAAGGTTCCGGTGATCGCCTCCGGCGGCGTTGGCAATCTCGATCATCTGGTCGCGGGCATCCGCGAGGGACACGCGACCGCGGTGCTGGCCGCTTCGATTTTCCATTTCGGCGAGTTCACCATTCGTCAGGCCAAGGACCATATGGTCCGCGCGGGATTGCCGATGCGGCTTGATCCATGAGCTTCGTTTCGGGAAGGCAACTGGCCGTATGCCAAATACCTGAATCCGATCAACTCTTTGCGCTCCCTACCGGGGTACGGAAGTGATAAAAGGCGCTTTATGAGCCGTTTTACGATCCACGATCTGGCAGCCACCATCGATGCCCGCGCGGCGTCGGGGGGAGATACGTCCTATACCCGCAAGCTGCTGGACAAGGGCCCCGATCATTGCGCCAAGAAGCTGGGCGAGGAGGCGGTGGAAACCGTGATCGCCGCCATCGAAAACAATCGCGATCATCTAATCGCCGAGAGCGCCGATCTCGTCTTCCATCTTCTGGTGCTGCTGAAATCGCGGGGCATCAGTTTCTCGGATGTCGAAGATGCGCTGGCGCAACGGACGCAGATGTCGGGCCTCGAAGAGAAAGCTGCGCGCAAGCGCGATTAGTTCAATTCCGGCCCCCGCGGGGACACGCGGATTCCGGACAGGAGGGAATGGCTCATGGATGCGAGAGCCGACCAGGTTCAGTACAATCCCTACCGCGTTTTCTCGCGCGCGCAGTGGGCCGCCCTACGCGACGACATGCCCATGACGCTGACCGCCGAGGAAATCGCGCGGATGCATTCGATGCATGATCGCCTCGACATCAAGGAAGTCGAGGAAATCTATCTGCCGTTGTCGCGGCTGCTGTCGTTCTATGTCGCGGCCGCGCAGCGCCTGTTCGTTGCGCAGCGTCACTTCCTCGGCATCGAGGACCGCAAGATGCCCTACATCATCGGCGTCGCCGGGTCGGTGGCGGTGGGCAAATCCACCACGGCACGCGTGCTGCAGGCGTTGCTCGCGCGCTGGTCACCGCGGCCCAAGGTCGATCTCGTCACCACCGACGGGTTTCTGTTTCCGAACGAGATTCTGGAACGCGAAGGCCTGATGCAGAAGAAGGGCTTTCCCGAAAGCTACGATCTTCCTGCGCTGCTCAGTTTCCTGTCCGACATCAAGGCCGGTCGCCGGCCTGTCCGCGCGCCGGTCTACTCGCATCTCACCTACGACATCATTCCCAACGAGGGAGTCGAAATCGACCGGCCCGACATTCTGATCGTGGAAGGCGTCAACGTGCTGCAAACCGGACGCCTGCCGCGCGACGGCAAGGCTGTGCCCTATGTGTCGGATTTCTTCGACTTCTCGGTCTATATCGATGCGGAGGAGCCGATCCTGCGCGAATGGTATGTCGAGCGCTTTCTCACATTGCGCGACACGGCGTTCCGCGATCCACGGTCCTACTTCAATCGCTATGCGAAGCTGTCGGACAAGGAAGCGACCGACAGGGCGCTTGAGCTCTGGACCACCATCAACCTTGTCAATCTGGAAGAGAACATCCTGCCGACCCGGCCGCGTGCGACGCTGATCCTGAAGAAGGGCAGCGACCACATCATCGAGGACGTTCAGTTGCGGCGGCTGTAGGCAGAGTTTTCTTCGTCATTGCGAGGAGCGGAGCGACGAAGCTATCCAGCTTCTCCCAAGAGTGGATTGCTTCGCTGCAATGACAGTCAGGTGGATCATGCCGCGTGACGCGTCGCGTCGGCGCCGAAGTGATCGAGATAACGGCCGGAGATGGCCGACACCGGCATGACAACCAGTACATCCGTGGTGCCAAACTGGTGGTCGATCACCGCGCCGTCGCCAACGAAGGCGCCGACCCGAAGATAGCCTTTGATCAGCGGCGGCAACATGCGCAGCGCCGCCTTGGTATCGATGTTCTCTTTCGCGATGCGATTCATTTCCACCCGGCGCGAGGGATGCGCGCTGGCGCGCCAGCCTTCCGGCGCCGCCGCGAAGTGGTGCAGGAACGACAGCGGCAACGCGAGCCGGTCCGGATCGGTGCCCTCGAAGCTGGCGCAGCCAATCATCACATCGAGATTGTGCCGGCGCACGTAACTCCACACGCCGTGCCACAAGAGCTCAACGGTTCGCTTGGTGCGATAGGGCGGCAGCACGCAAGAGCGGCCGAGCTCGAGAAACTTCAAGCCCGCCTGGCGCTGCATCAGGCCGGAAATGTCGAACTCATCGTTGGTGTAAAAGCCGCCATGCTTTTCGGCGACGTCCTGGCGCAGCAGGCGATAGGTGCCGACGACGGGCTGCTTGCCGCTCATGGTCGGCTTGGCGGCGTGATCCACCACCAGCAGGTGATCGCAGATCTTGTCGAACGCATCCTTGTCGCGCTGCGCCAGCATGGTGGCGGCGTCGGCGATGGCGGAGCCGTTCTTGTAGAAAACCTTGTAGCGCAGCTTCTGAGCGCGCTTCACGTCGCTCTTGGTCTGCGCAAGACGGACTTCCAGCGCGCCGATCTTGCCGAGACGCGCAGGTTGCATCATCTCCGGCACGGCCTCGCCGCGCAGGCTTGAATGCATAAGGTTTGGCATCAGCCATGTGGCAGCCGTCGTCGCGGCCGACTTCGCATGAGCAGGCCGGAGCATTTGAACCAGCGGATTTTGGCGAAACGCTTCAAGCGGGCTTCGAACGGCCTGCCGCTCAAATGTTCTGGAATTTGCATCCGGCTCCGTCAGCGCCGGTTTATTGCCGCTCATGGCTTCCTCGCGGCTGCGCGCATTGATTCGCCAAGCGCAGCCCTGAGGCACCAATAATCATGGTCGTGATACGGATTTATGACATCGCGCCGCGCGCGGCGCGATGCAAATCAGGCAACAATCGTGCGCGATGCAGGAATGGCCGCTAACGCATCCATCAGCTTCTCGCGATCGAGCGGCTTGACCAGAAAACCGTCCATGCCCGCCTCGAAGCAGGCATAGCGATCATCAACCAGGGTGTTCGCCGTCAGTGCGAGAATCTTCGTGCGCCGCGGGCTGCGTTCCGCCTCAAGCGCCCGAATCCGTTTTGTCGCAGCAATGCCGTCCAGTTTCGGCATCTGGATATCCATCAGCACCACGTCATAGGGCGTGCCCGCGCCGTCGGCGGCGATCCACGATTCGAGAGCCTGCTCGCCATCGGTGGTGATGACCGCGCGGTGGCCCATGCGCGTCAGCAAGGACCGGATCAGGAGTGCGTTGATCTCGTTGTCTTCCGCGACGAGGATCGAGAGTGCACGCGGCGCGACTGTCTGCGGAGAGACGATGCTCGATGGCTCAATCGCAGGCTCGTTGTCACCGGGCAGTTCCGGCACCAGCGCTGCACCGGATGCCGAGAGCCGCGCGGCCAATGACGTCGCGCGCAGCGGTTTCACCAGATAGCCGGTGAACAACGCCATGATGCCGGTCGGTATGTCCCGCCGTGCCGAGGGCGTAAACATCGCGATCCGATGTGTTGCGTGACGTGAGGCTGCTGCTGCGAAATCCTGCAACCGGGTGTCGCTGCCGGTGCAATCGGCCAGGACCGCGTACCACGACCGCTCGGGCAGCAATGCACGCGCGATGTCGGCGTCCGCGACCGTGCAGGTCTGCGCGCCCCAGCGTCCCAGCCGCCGCGCGATCAGAGAGGCTTCGATGGTCTGCGGCGCGACCAGCATGACGGACTTGCCGGTCAGATCGGGCGCAAGGAAGGGCGAAGCGGCGCTGTCGCCGGGTTCCGCCACAGCAAGCGGGATCGAGAACGCGAATGCTGCACCGGCGCCTTCGGCGCTTTCCAGCGTAATCCGCCCGCCCATGCGCCGGACGATGCGCTCGCTGATGCTGAGTCCCAGACCTGTGCCGCCATAATTGCGCGCCGTGCCTTCGGAGGCCTGCTCGAACTCGCGGAAGATTCTTTGCTGCGCTTCCGGCGCGATGCCGATGCCGGTGTCGCGCACGAGAAAGGAGACTTCACCCGGCCAGATGCCGGGCTCGGCGATCAGGGCGACACCGCCAACCGAAGTGAACTTGATGGCGTTGCCGGCGAGATTGAGCAGCACCTGCCGCAATCGCGCGGCGTCGCCAATGACTTCCGCCGGCAGCCGTTCATCGACATAGGATGCGATCTCGAGCTTGCGGGCCTGCGCGCGTGGCGCGAGCAGCTCGGTGATTTCCTCGATCATCGCTGCCAGCGTAAACGGCCGATATTCGAGGTCGATCTTGCCCGCTTCGATCTTGGAGAAGTCGAGCAGTTCGTCGATCAGCGCCATCAACGCATCGCCGGATGTTTTCACGGCCTTTGCGTAGGTCGCCTGTTCCGGGGTCAATGCTGTGTCGAGCAGCAGGTTGCTCATGCCGATGATGCCGTTCAGCGGCGTGCGGATCTCGTGCGACGCCATGGCGAGGAATTTCGATTTCGCCCGGTTGGCGGAGTTGGCGAGATCACGCGCTTCGGCCATGGCGCGTTCGGTCTCGGCGCGGTCCGTCACGTCGCGGCCGACGCACTGCAGGTCGGCGGCCTGATAGGCATCGCTGCGCACAAGGCCCTCGCGCCATGCGATCCAGCGCGGACCCATCGCGCTGTCGATCTTCTGGTCGTGAACGCGTGTGCCACTCGGCTCGATTGCGATAGCGCCCTGTTCCAGCACGGGCAATGCAAAGCGAGTCCCGATCAGGGCTTCGCGCGATTTGCGCGCGAGTGCGCAGTAGGCGTCATTGACCGACGTGATCAGGCCGTCGCTGTCGCGCAGAACGATCAGGTCGCTCTGGGATTCGAACAGGCTGCGGGCATGTTCCTCGGCGCCCTTCAATTCCCAGTTGCGGTCAGCCAGTGCTTCGTTATGCAGCTCGATCTTGCGCATCTTCTTGCGCAGCCAGCGCATCCGCATGCTGACTGTCGCAAGCGCCAGACAGGCCAGCGCGAACAGGAAGCTCGCGCCAAGGGCGAAGCTGTGCGGATCGTAGGTCTCGCTGCGGCTTCCCGTGATGAACCCGTAAGCTCCGCCGAAGGCCGCGGAGAAAATCATCACGGAGCGGATCGTGAGGGTGATCCAGGGATGCCGTCGGCTAAAACGGCGAAGCCGGGATCGGATGCGCAAGGCTCGCAGCATTGGTGTCCGCTCCGCGGTTGAGATCGTACGTGAGGAAAGTCCGCGCAAGAATGTGTTGGGGATGTTTCGAAGAGTTTGAAGCGCGCGCGGATCGCCGGCGGCGATCCAAACGTGGCTAACGAGACGTTAACGCCTCACATCGACCGCTCGGCCATGCGCACGCGCCCTCCGGCGCCGACAACAAGTGCCGCGGCCTCCCGCGTGCTGAAGGCACGCGACTGTACGAAGACGCGATAATCCGCGCCGGGCTCCCGCGACAGATAGATCACCGGGTCCGCATGGGTGGCGTGGTCGGCGATGCTGACGAATGTCGTCTCGCGCGTCACCATGCAACTGTCGGCTTCGGCGGTCCGCGCCCCGTCGATCACGGTGAAATCGGCGAGATCCGGGTTGTCGACGATCTGAACCCGCACGGTGGCGACTTCCGGATCATCGGTGAAGCTGACGTGAAGCGGATTTTGCCATGGCGCGGTTGCGATCTGCATCGAGGCGCGGCCAAGCGCGATGCAGGGACTTGCGCTCGGGATCAGTTCGCCGCCGGCGACCACGCCGGCCAGCAAGAGCGGAATGGTCGAGGCCAGGATCTTGACACGCAACATGGGACGCCACTCACAACACTGTTTACCGCCAAAGCCGCCACGACAGGGCGGCTTATGGTTTTTGAAGTGTAAAGAGAGATCGTTACTGAAGGGTTTGCGGGCGCCGATATGAGCTACGCCGCGCGGCGTAAATCTTCAGCCAGCGCGCGGTAGGACAGGGCCTCGGCGAGATGAAGCCGCCCGATGGTGTCCGCGCCGTCGAGGTCGGCCAGCGTACGCGCCACCCGCAGCACGCGGTGATAGCCGCGCGCCGACAGGCGCATGGTTTCGGCGGCGTCGCGCAGCAGCTTTTGCCCCTGCGCGTCGGGCTGCGCGATCTCTTCCAGCACGGCAGCCGGCGCTTCCGCGTTGGTACGGATGTGCGGCAGGCCCAGGGCCCCATAGCGGGCGATCTGAACGGCGCGGGCCGCCGCGACGCGCGCGGCAACCTCCGCGGAGCCTTCCGCCGGTGCGGGCAGGATCAGGTCGGATGCGGTCACGGCCGGCACTTCGATCCGCAGATCGATGCGGTCCATCAGCGGACCGGAAATGCGGCCCTGATAATCTGCCGTGCAGCGGTCGATGCGGCCGCGCTTGCAGGAATAGCCGGGTTCATAGGCGTATCCGCAGCGGCACGGATTCATCGCCGCCACCAGCATGAACCGCGCCGGATAGGTCACGCGATGATTTGCCCGGGACACCGCGACCTCGCCGTTCTCCAGCGGCTGGCGCAGCGAGTCCAGCACGCGTGCATCGAACTCGGGGAGCTCGTCGAGGAACAGCACGCCGTGATGCGCCAGCGAAATTTCGCCCGGCCGGGCGCGCATGCCTCCACCGGTCAGCGCAGCCATGCTTGCGGAGTGATGCGGCGCGCGGAACGGCCGCCGCGCCGTCAATGCGCCGCCTTCGATTTCGCCCGCGACAGATGCGATCATCGAAATCTCGAGCAGTTCGGACGGCGACAGCGGCGGCAGGATCGAGGGCAGCCGCGCCGCCAGCATGGACTTGCCTGCACCAGGCGAGCCGATCATCAGGAGGTGATGTCCACCGGCGGCGGCGATCTCCAGCGCACGCTTGGCGCTTTCCTGGCCCTTGATGTCGCGCAGGTCGAGCAGCGTGGTCTGGCGCTCGGTGATCTTCGGCTGCGGCCGCGACAGAACCTGTGTGCCCTTGAAGTGATTGGCGATCTGAATCAGCGATGCCGCCGCGACGATCTGAATCTCGGGACTGGCCCACGCTGCTTCCGCGCCGCAGGCCGCGGGGCAGATCAGTCCCTCGTCGCGCGCGTTGGCTCCGATCGCTGCGGGAAGCACGCCCGCGACAGGCGCGATCGAGCCGTCGAGCCCGAGTTCGCCGAGCACCGTAAATCCATTCAGCGCATCGGGCGGGATCGCGCCGATGGCGGCCATCAGCCCGAGTGCAATGGGAAGGTCGTAATGACTGCCTTCTTTGGGCAGGTCGGCGGGCGCGAGATTGACGGTGATTCGCCGGGCGGGGAGGGCGAGGCCCGAGGCGATCAGGGCGGAGCGCACCCGTTCGCGGGCTTCCGACACCGCCTTGTCCGGCAGGCCGACGATGGTGAAGGCGGGCAGTCCGGGCGCGACCTGGACCTGCACGTCCACCGCGCGGGCTTCGATGCCTTCAAACGCCACCGTGGAAACGCGCTGAACCATTGCTCCCTCGCCCCCGCCACAACCCTAGCAGGAACTTTCTGGAGCGCAAGAACATTTAGGGAACATGCTGCCGGTCGTGGCCGGAATGGCCGGCGGCAGCGAGCCGGAGACCCGCTGCAGCCAAAACCCTCAGAGATTCATGATCATCGGTTCGGGGATGTAGCGGAAGCCATCGCCTGCTTTCACCACATGGCCGTAGCCCGGCCAGGGGAAGTGATAGGACATCACGGCCGTCTTGTTGGCCGCGATTGTGTCCAGCAGCCTCACCCGCGTTGCCGCCGCCATCTTCGGATCGGAGTCATAGGCGAATTCCATCTTCGGCCGCTCCAGCAGCAGCACCTGATGGTGGGTGAGATCACCGAGGAATGCGAACGACTTTCCACCCGACTGGATCATGAACATATGGTGGCCGAAGGTGTGGCCGGGCGCGGCGATTGCCGTGACGCCGGGCAGGAATTCCTGCTCGTCCTTGAAGAACACGATGCGGTCGCGCACCGGCATCAGGTTCTTGCGCGCGTGAGCGATGAAGTCCTTGAGCGGTCCGTCCAGTTTTTTCTCGTCGGTCCAGAACTCGAGATCGGCTTGGCTGATGTAGACCTGCGCGTTCGGAAACAGCGGCTTGCCGCCTTCATCGACGATGCCGCCGATATGGTCGACATGCGCATGGGAGCAAACGATCGCATCGATATCTTCCGGCTTGAGGCCGGCTTCGGTGATGCTCTTCTGCAAGCGCCCGGTGGTCGGTCCAAAAAGTTTCGACGTGCCCATGCCGGTGTCGAACAGGACAATGCGTTCGCCGAAATTCACGATCGGCGCGTTCTGTTCGAGAATGACGTTGCTGGGGCTGAGGAAATTATCGCTCAGCATCTTCTGCACGTCTTCCTTCGGGACGCCGAGGAATGTGCCGGATGGATCGCCGAGCGGCAGCGGCCCGTCGGACACCACCGTAACTTCGGCCTCGTCGAGTTTGAAGCGATGAAAGTAGGGAGCCTGCGTGCCGAGCTTTGGCGCGCGCGCCATGGCAGCGCCGCTCATCATTGTCGCGCCAAGACTTGCGCCAAGACTAGCGCCGACTCCGGCGCCGAGAGCGAGGAGAGATCGTCGCGAAACATCGAGCGTCATGCATTCCTCCGTTGAATTTTGTTGTTGGCCACGTGTCGTCGCAACTGCGATTATGAGCCCCGTTTTCGGGCGCTGGCAAGGACGGCCATGCACAAGCACGCACGCGCGGCGTCACGCGGAAGTCATGCCGGCTTCAAATCGGGATGTTGAAAATCAGGCGAGCTGACTGGCGCCGTGGGCGCTGCTGTTCGGAACCAGCGTAGCGTCCCTGTCGTCGATCTTCGGCGTAATCCGAAGACCGAACACATGCGGAAAACGCATGATGTCGACATTGAAGTCCGCAGTGGTCACCGGTGTTGCGGCGGCCGCGGATTTCGGAGCGTAAAGCCGGCCCCAGATGTCGACACCGGCGAATTGCGGCAACTGGGTGAGGCGCAGGTTGCCGATGGTGCCGTCGAATCTCAAGAGATGGCGCGCGCGGTCGTTCATCATCAGGACCCAGCCGTCGATGGCGTGACCGGCGTCATTGGTGATGGGGCAGGCGATGATCATGGCGTCCGGCGCGGTGCGGAACAGGTGATCGTAGATCTCGGTCTGATGGTTAATCAGCTCGGAATAGACCACAAGAATCACCGCTCCGTCGGCGACCTTGATCGGCAGGATCAGGCGCTGCCAGAGCTGGCCGGTTTGCGACCAGGTCGCGGTAAAGCGAACGAAGGCCGGTGTGAGGCGCTTGGCCACCTGACGATAGACGTCGGCGAATTCCCGCTTGAGGGGGTTGATCTGCTGCGACAGCAGGCTGCCTGCCAGGCTTTCGCTGGCGTTGGCCTGAACCGACTCGCCCACGTACATGTAGACAAAGTCGTCGTTGATCGTGAGCAGGTGAATGGAATTGGAGCGCAACTGATAGGAACATTCCTCGGTCAGTCGCTGCAAGCTTAAGTCATTGGTATCGTTGAGAGTTTTCCACTTGACCCACAGGAATTCCATCGCGGCGGTGGTCAGCTCACGCGGAATCGAGGTGCCGTTGAAGACTTCAATTGCCATTGGTCAGCCCGTTTCGGTGCACGCATACCGCGTATCCGGCATTGGCACACTCCCCCCGCCGCCAGATTGGCAGAAGGTGGTCAGCAATTGATTAAGCTGTCATCGGGTTGTTACGCGCGTTTGGCGGCGATGACGTCCCAGATCCTGGCCGCGACATCTGGGCCGCCGAGCCGGGCGATGGCCCGGATGCCGGTTGGCGAGGTGACGTTGATTTCCGTCAGGTGGCCGTCGATCACATCGATGCCGACGAACAGCAGGCCGCGCTCGCGCAGCGCGGGCTTCAGCCGTTCGCAGATTTCGCGCTCGCGCGGCGACAGATCGGTCGCGGCCGCTGCGCCTCCGCGCACCATGTTGGAGCGCAGATCGTCTGCGGCCGGCACGCGGTTCACGGCGCCGGCGAATTCGCCGTCGACAAGGATGATGCGCTTGTCGCCATGCTTCACTTCGGGAAGGAAGCGCTGGATCACCCACGGCTCGCGGAACGTCACCGAGAACATGTCGTAGAGCGAACCGAAGTTCATGTCGTTCGGCGTGATGCGAAACACCGCAGCGCCGCCATGGCCATACAGCGGCTTCATCACCACGTCGCCCTGCTCGGCGCGGAAAGCGTTGATCTCGTCCTTGTCGCGCGAAATCAGCGTCGGCGGCATCAGGTCCGCGAATTCCATCACGAAGATTTTTTCCGGCGCGTTGCGCACGCTGGCCGGATTGTTCACCACCAGCGTTTTCGGATGAATGCGCTCGAGGAAATGCGTGGTGGTGATGTAGGCGAGATCGAACGGCGGGTCCTGCCGCAGCAGGATCACGTCAAAGGATTCGAGATCGACGCGCTTCGCATCGCCCAGCGTGAAGTGGTCACCCTCCTGATCGCGCACGGTCAGGGGCTGAACGCTGGCGACCAGTTGCTCACCCTTCAGGGATAGTTTTTCCGGCGTGTAGTAGGACAGCGAATGGCCGCGCTTCTGTGCTTCGAGCAGCAGCGCGAATGTGGAGTCGCCGCGAATGTTGATCCGCGCGATGGGGTCCATCTGGACGGCGACTTTCAGCTTCATGATTTAAACCCGGCCATTGTTCGTTGCGGCGGCAATCTGTGCGATTTGGCGCGCTCTTTCCAGAGCAATTCCGCGCAACCCTCACCCGCTGGCGTCGAACGCCGCCATCAGGTGCTTTGGCAGGTGTTTGGGCGCGATCAGGACGACATCGAAACGCATATCGAAATTGGCGTGCTCGGGATGCGCCATCAGCCAGGCTTGCGCGGCTGCGACAATGCGCTGCTGCTGCTGCGGAGTGACGGAATAGGCCGCATCGTCCAGCGAAGCGCGGGCCTTGACCTCGACAAAGGCCAGCAGGCTGCGTCGTCGTGCCACGATATCGATCTCGCCATACGGCGTTCGGAAGCGCCGCGCCAGAATGCGATAGCCCTTGGCGATCAGGTAAACGCAGGCTTTGCTTTCGGCGGAAATTCCGGTCTGAAACGCCGCGACCCGCGCGGGCGAGGGAGGCTTTGCTGTGCGGTCCTCGGGCGCTGAATTCGTTGGCGCGATGGTGCCACGCGTCTTGAGCGTTCGCGGCGGCGGATCGCTATCCCGCGTCATCGCCATCCCTCGAGAGTTCGAGGGCACGGGCATAGATTTCCCGGCGCGGCCGCCCGGACACTTCAACCGCATGAGCCACGGCGTCTTTGACGCTGCCGCGCGCCAGCGATGTCCGCAGCAGGTCGTCGAGCGCGTCGTCGCTCATCGCTCCTGCATCGGCGGCGGGCGGACCCACCACCAGCACGAATTCTCCCCGCGTCTCGAGCGTGTCGGCAATCGCCGCGAGTTCGGAAAGGCGCGCGCGGCGCACCTCCTCATGCAGCTTGGTCATTTCGCGGCAGATCGCGGCTTCGCGCTCGCCCATGACGCCAGCAAGATCTTGCAGAGAATCCTGCACCCGTGCGCCGCTCTCGAACATCACCAATGTTGCGTCGATGCGCGCAAGCTCGGCGAGGCGGGTGCGGCGTGCATTCTGTTTCGACGGCAGGAAGCCCTCGAAGAAAAATCGATCGGTCGGCAGCGCGGCGACCGACAGCGCCGTCAGCACCGACGACGGGCCGGGCAGCGCGATCACCGGAAAGCCCGCTGCGCTGACCTCGCGCACAAGCTTGAATCCCGGATCGGAAATCAACGGCGTTCCGGCATCGGACACCAGTGCGATGGACGATCCGCGCGCCAGCGCGTCCAGGATCTTCGGCCTTGCCTGCTCGGCATTGTGCTCGTGATACTGCTTGAGTGTCGCATTAATGGAGAAACGCTCCATCAGCCGCCGCGTGATTCGTGTGTCCTCGCACGCGATGATGTCCACGCCGGCGAGTGTCTCCAGCGCGCGCAGGGTGATGTCGCCGAGATTGCCGATGGGCGTCGCTACCAGATACAGGCCGGGTGCGGCCTTGGGCGCATGCACAAGTTGCCCTGCCACCGCGAAACTGCGGGCGGAGCTGTCGGAATCAGGGGATGAAGCGGGGGATGGTTTGGTGCGCATTGGGACAATCTAGCGCCGAAGCGCCGTCTCGTCTTGTTCGCACCTGCAATAGCTGTTCATGTCCGGTTGTGCGGGAGTATGCAAAAAGCCTTTGATCCGGCTGGCCTATAGCCGACAATATGCCTGAATCCTCTTCCAGACGTGTCTGAGGATCGATACCCGGAAGTTAATGATGGTTGCGCCGTTCACTCCAAAGCCTCCCCGCACCGGCGCGACCCGCCGCAGTGCCGTCGGTCTGATTCTGGGGGCGCCGCTCATCGCCGGATGCGCCGGAAGCGGCATGCAATCTCCGTTCTCCGGCGGCGAGCAGCCGGCCGGTCCACCCCAGCAGCCGGCGGCGGTGGGCAGCGGCCAGGTCAAGGTCGGGCTGTTGCTTCCGTTGTCGGCGTCCGGCAATGCCGCCGTCGCCGCGCAGTCGATGCGCAATGCCGCGGAGCTGGCGCTCGCAGAATTTCAGAACCCGAACATCCAGCTTCTGATCAAGGACGACAACGGCACTCCGCAGGGCGCACAGCAAGGTGCCCAGCAGGCCGTCGACGAGGGCGCCGAAATTATTCTGGGGCCTTTGTTCGCCCAGTCGGTTCCGGCCGCTGCACAGGCGGCGCGCAATCGCGGCATCTCGATGATCGCGTTCTCGACCGACTCGAGTGTTGCCGGACGCGGCGTCTATCTTCTGAGCTTTCTGCCTGAGTCGGATGTCAATCGCATCGTTGAGTATGCGGCCGGGACCGGCAAGCGATCGTTCGCAGCGTTCCTGCCGGAGAATGCTTACGGCAATGTGGTCGAAGCCGCCTTCAAGCAGGCAGTCCCGCGCCGCAGTGGCCGCATTGCCGCGTTTGAAAAGTACGGCGCGGACCGCTCGCAAATCGGCGCGACCGCGACAACGATTTCCGAGGCGCTCAAGAATGCGGACACCTTGCTGCTTGCCGACGACGGTGACGCCTTGCCCATGGCCGCCGATGCACTTGTCGCGGCCGGTGTGAATCTCCAGCGCCTGCAATTGCTCGGCACCGGTCTGTGGGACAATCCCCGGGTGTTCGCAAATGCCAATCTGCGCGGCGGGCTTTATGCGGCGCCCGACCCGGCCGGCTTCCGCAGCTTTTCCCAGCGCTACCGTGCGAAATACAGCGGCGATCCGGTCCGCACCGCAACCCTCGCCTATGACGGCGTAGCGCTGGTTGCTGCGCTCGCCCGCACACAGGGCGGCCAGCGGTTTTCGCCGGAGGTCCTGACCAATCCTTCGGGCTTTGCGGGCATCGACGGGTTGTTTCGGTTCCGCAGCGACGGCACCAATGAGCGAGGCCTTGCCGTGATGCGTGTCGGCCCGAGTGGTGGACAGATCGTTGCCGGATCGCCGAAGAGTTTTGGGGCGTAAATTTTTCCCCCACCCCGGCGCTTCGCGCCGACCCTCCCCACAAGGGGGAGGGAGAAGAAAGTTTCTTCACATGCGGCGAGGTTCATCCCTCCCCTCGATGGGGAGGGTGGCTGACCGAAGGTCAGTCGGGTGGGGTGTTTTTTCCAAGCGATTACGCGGCGAGATCCGCGACCACGGCGTCCAGCACCGGAAATCCCTGCATCGTCACCCGCACGCGTCCGTCGGGATCGACGGTGATCGCGCCTTCGTCGCGCAGGATTTCGATTCGCCTCGGATCGAGCGCGCGGCCTGATAGCGCGCGATAGCGCACCGGATCGATGCCTTCCGCGAGGCGCAGTCCCATCAGGAGATATTCGTCGGCGCGCTCCTCGCTGTTGAGAAGTTCGTCGCTGGTCACGCCGTGGCCCTGCGCTTCGACACGCATCAGCCACGTTTCCGGACGCTTCTCTGTCGCGATGGCGTGACGGATGCCGTCGATATCGAGGCGGCCATGCGCGCCCGGGCCGATGCCGGCATATTCCTGGCCGCGCCAGTAGACGAGGTTGTGCTTGCACTCTGCGCCCGGCCGCGCGTGATTTGAAATCTCGTAGGACGGCAGACCAAGTTTGGCGCAAACATCCTGCGTCACGTCATAGAGCGCGCGCGCCACGGCCTCGTCGGGAATCTTGAGCTTGCCGGCTGCATGCAGACCGAAGAACGGCGTCTCCGGCTCGATGGTGAGCTGATACAGCGACAGATGCTCGGCGGCTTCCGCCACCGCGAGCTTCAGTTCGTCTTCCCACATCTGCGGAGTTTGATCGGGCCGCGCGTAAATCAGATCGAACGAGTAGCGGTCGAATACCGAGCGCGCGATGGCCACCGCGTCGAGCGCCTCGCGTGCGGTGTGCAGGCGTCCCAGCGCTTTGAGTGAGGCATCTTCCAGCGCCTGAACGCCGAGCGAGACGCGATTGACGCCGGCGTCGCGGTAGCCGCGAAAGCGCGTGGCCTCGACGCTGGTCGGATTGGCCTCCAGCGTCACCTCGACATCGCCGGCGAGGCGCCAGTGCCGCGCGATGGCGTTGAGGATCGCGCCGACCGTCTGCGGCTGCATCAGCGACGGCGTGCCGCCGCCGAGAAAGATCGAGGTAACCTCACGGCCTGGCGTGCGCGCGGCGGTGGTCTCGATCTCGCGCTCGAACGCGCGGGCGAAACGAAACTCGTCGATCGGCGCGTGGCGCACATGGCTGTTGAAGTCGCAGTAGGGACACTTCGACAGGCAGAACGGCCAGTGGACGTAGACACCGAAGGCCTCTTTCGCGTCAGCGCTCATTTGAGGCACATCTCCGCGAGTTTCACAAAGGCCTTTGCGCGGTGGGAAAGTCCCATTCCGTGCGGCGGCAGACCGTGCTTCTCGATGCTGGTCATCTCGCCGAAGGTGCGGGTGTGGCCGTCCGGCAGAAACGCCGGATCGTAACCGAAGCCGGCGGTGCCGCGCGGCGGCCAGACCAGCGTGCCGTCGACGCGCGCTTCCACCTCTTCGAGGTGTCCGTCCGGCCAGGCGACACACAGCGCGGAGACGAAATGCGCCTTGCGCTGTGCGGGCTCCTTCGCGCCGCGCTCCTGCAACAGGCGTTCGATCTGCGACATCGCGGCGAGAAAATTCTTGTCCTCTCCGGCCCAGCGCGCCGAATAGATTCCGGGCTGGCCATCGAGTGCATCGACTGCGAGACCCGAATCGTCGGCGAAGGCGGGAAGTTTCGTCGCCTGCGCCGCGGCCATGGCCTTGATGCGGGCATTGGCCTGAAACGTCGTGCCGGTCTCATCCGGCTCGGCGAGACCGAGTTCTGCCGCCGACACCGCCTCCACGCCGTAGGGCGCAAGCAGTTCGCGCATCTCGGCAAGCTTGCCGGGATTGTGGGTCGCGATCACAAGGCGGCCGGTGATTCGGCGATGATCACTCATGCGCAATGGTTATCCGTGACGGGTGCGAGCGGAAGCGGGAAAATTACGCCACTGCCATTTTTTGCAGGTCGACCAGCCGGGCGATGCCCTTCTTGGCCAGCGCCATCAGGTTGAGGAACTCCTCCTGCGAGAACGGCGTCTTTTCGGCGGTGCCCTGGACTTCGATAATGCGGCCGTCGCCGGTCATCACGAAGTTCGCGTCAGTGTCGGCCTCGGAGTCTTCGGCGTAATCAAGGTCGAGCACCGGCGTGCCGTTGTAGATGCCGCAGGAAATCGCGGCGACGTTGTCGCGCAGCACGTTGTCGTTCTTGAGCATGTTGCGCGCCTTCATCCATTGCAGGCAATCCGCCAGCGCGACCCATGCGCCGGTGATCGAAGCAGTGCGTGTGCCGCCGTCAGCCTGAATGACATCGCAGTCCACGGTGATCTGGCGTTCGCCCAGCGCAACAAGGTCGACGGTGGTGCGCAGCGATCGGCCGATCAGGCGCTGGATCTCGACGGTGCGGCCGCTTTGCTTTCCGGCAGCCGATTCACGGCGCATGCGCTCATGGGTGGCACGCGGCAGCATGCCGTATTCGGCGGTGACCCATCCGCGGCCCTGTCCCTTGAGCCAGGGCGGCAGGCGATCTTCCAGCGTGGCGGTGACCAGCACATGGGTGTCGCCGAATTTTACCATGCAGGAACCTTCGGCGTATTTGACCACGCCGCGTTCCAGCGTGACGGGGCGCAGTTCGTCGGGCGCGCGACGGCTCGGCCGCATGAAAAACCTCCTGATATTCCGGAAAATCCTGATTTGGCGCTGCTTTTAGGGGGTTGGGACCGCAGCGGCAAGGGAAGATAAGGATGTTCGCAGAATGCGGCTTGTCATCGTCCTGCGGCATGGACAATTGTAGCAGGAACAACCCGTTTGGAGCCCGATTTTGGCCCACCATGACCCGATAGGCCATCTGATCACGCCGAACGCCGGACTGGCGCAGCTCAACGAGCGGTCGCGGGATATCTTCCGCCAGATCGTCGAGAGCTATCTGGCCACTGGCGAGCCGGTGGGTTCACGCAACATCTCGCGCCTTATCACGATGCCGCTTTCCCCGGCCTCGGTGCGCAACGTGATGTCGGATCTCGAGCAGTTGGGGCTGATCTACGCGCCGCACACCTCCGCGGGCCGGCTGCCGACCGAACTCGGCCTGCGCTTTTTCGTCGATGCGCTGATGCAGGTCGGCGATCTGACCGAGCCGGAGCGGCAGTCGATCGAAAGCCAGCTTAAATCCGTCGGCGGAGCAACGTCAGTCGAAGCCGCGCTGAGCGAAGCGCTGACACGGCTGTCGGGTCTGACCCGCGCAGCCGCCGTGGTCCTTACGCAGAAGTCGAATGTGCGGCTCAAGCATATCGAATTCGTGCGGCTGGAACCGACGCAGGCGCTGGTCGTGCTGGTGGCCGAAGACGGCCAGGTCGAAAATCGCGTGCTGACGCTGCAGCCGGGCGTGCCGTCGTCGGCGCTGACCGAAGCCTCGAATTTTCTCAACGCCAGGATTCGCGGGCGCACACTGGCGGAGGCGCGCAGCGAACTCGAAGCCGCGCTGACGGCGGGACGCAGCGAGCTCGATCAACTCACGCAGAAGGTGATCGCGGCGGGTATTGCGAGCTGGTCCGGCGGCGCCAGCGATGAGCGGCAACTGATCGTTCGCGGTCACGCCAATCTGCTGGAAGATCTTCACGCGATGGAGGATCTCGAGCGGGTGCGGCTGCTGTTCGACGATCTTGAAGCCAAGAAAGGCGTGATCGATCTGCTTGGCCGCGCGGAACGCGCCGACGGTGTGCGCATTTTCATCGGCTCCGAGAACAAGCTGTTCTCACTGTCCGGTTCCTCGACCATCATCGCGCCCTATCGCGATGGCGCGGGTCATATCGTCGGCGTGCTCGGCGTCATCGGCCCGACCCGGCTGAACTATGCGCGGGTCATCCCGACAGTCGATTACGCCGCCCGGATCGTCAGCCAGCTGATCGGCAAATAGTGCGTTTGCGCTTGATTTTCCGCCTCTAAAGCACGATATGCGGGCTAACAATCCCACATGACGACGACGATTTGCTGAAAAGGGTAAGCAATGGCCAATTCCAATGGGCAAAAGGAACCGCAGGACGCGTCGGCGCCGGAACCGGCGAACGACAAGGAGCCCGTGGTCTCAAAGCCGTACGTGATGCCCGACGATCCCGAGGAGGGTTCGGTCGAAGCGCTCACCAAGGAGGTGGCCGAGGCCAAGGACCGGATGCTGCGCACGCTCGCGGAGATGGAAAATCTGCGCAAGCGGACCCAGCGTGAAGTCGCCGACGCGCGGACCTATGGCATCACGGCTTTCGCGCGCGACGTGCTCGACATCGCCGACAATCTGCAGCGCGCGCTGGATGCCGTGCCGATGGAAGCCCGCGAAGCCGCCGATCCCGGCCTCAAGGCGCTGATCGAGGGCGTTGAGCTGACCGAGAAGTCGCTGCACAAGGCGCTCGAGAAAAACGGCGTGCAGAAGCTTGAACCGCTCGGTGAGAAGTTCAATCCGAACTTCCATCAGGCGATGTATGAGGTACCGGATTCCTCGGTGCCGGCGGGCACCGTCGTGCAGGTCGTGCAGGGCGGGTACACCATCGGCGAACGCGTGCTGCGTCCGGCGCTGGTCGCTGTCTCCAAGGGCGGCGCGAAGAACTAGCGTCTGCTAACGCGGGTCGATGCCGTCCCGGACTGCGCGGAATCGCGGGAACGCTTTCGGCCATTCCTCGCGGGTCGCGCTTGCGATAATCCGCAGCGATGATCCGCCGCCGAATCTCAGCCACTGCACCACGGTCACCGGCGTGTCGTTCTTGCCGGCCACGGCTTCGATCCGTGTTTCGAATCCGGGTGTGCCTTCGATCCGCATCGGCTCGTTCGAGATGATTCGCGCATTGCGAATGCCGGGAATCGCGGCTGCGGTCTGTTGTGCAAAGCGCCCGCGATCTTCCGGCGAGGACGGACCGGACGCTGTCAGACCGATCACCATGTAGGGCGCACCATCGAGCGTGGTGTCCTCGGTGCCGTCGGTCAGCAGGATCGACGAGCGCGGCGCCAGGGTTCGAACGGTTTTAAAATCGCTGAGCTCGCCGATCTTGAACGGCATCAGGCTGAGCTGTTCCTCGGTCGGCACTTCGTTGCGCAGCGTCGCAGAGGCGAACATCTTGCGCATGGCGTCATCTGAGAGAGGCTTGGCGGCGTCCTCGCGGGCCTGCGCGATGATGTAGCCGGTGAATTTCTCGCCGGAGATGATGACCGAGTACATCTTGATCGTGGTCGCGCCATCCTTGCCGGTATCGGACGTGATGAACGCCTTGCCGGCCGCGGTTTCGAAAGCCTCCGGCTTCGATCCTGTGGTTGTGGGCTTGCCCTCCTTCACAGCGGCTTCGACTGCGGCGAACGCTGCCGGAGGTATCTCGGCGACGCCGACCTTGACCTTCTGATCCGCGGATTCGAACCCCAGAAAATCCTTGGCCACGGTGAGCCCTTCGGCGGGCACCAGCCCGACGCGTGCCCCCGATGGGAACACCGGATCGGCGGCCAGGGCCGGAGATGCGACAGCGATAAAGACAACGGCGAGAAGGCGGACGATTGTTTTCATGAAGCCTGACTGATGTCGTATTGAGGCCGTTCGATGGTTGGGCACGGCGGGATGGTCTCGTTTTCGAGGCCCTGACTGTTTCCGCGCCGGGCCAACAGATCAAGGCCCGAATCGTTGCAAATTGACGCATTCGCCGTTGCTTCCCGTGCCCGGAGGGCGGGTCTGTGGCGGGCGTAAAAATTCATTTTCCCGGCTGTTTACAAGGGCCGGTCCTTGCGGCCCCATGCCCCCCTCCTATATGAGGCGGAGCGTCGCGACGTCGCGAACATTTGATATTGGGGGTTTGGATTGGTGCGCCGTCAGGGCCCAGCCAACCTGCCGCAAAAAGAAGGACTAGAGGACCATGGGAAAGGTCATTGGGATCGATCTCGGCACCACGAATTCGTGCGTTGCCGTGATGGACGGCAAATCGCCGAAAGTTATCGAGAATGCCGAGGGCATGCGGACGACACCGTCCATCGTTGCCTTCACTGACGACGGCGAACGCCTCGTCGGCCAGCCCGCCAAGCGCCAGGCTGTTACCAATCCGGAAAACACCATCTTCGCAGTCAAGCGCCTCATCGGCCGCCGCTACGACGATCCGACGGTCGAAAAGGACAAGAAGCTTGTCCCCTACAAGATCGTTAAGGCTTCCAACGGCGATGCCTGGGTCGAGGCCGACGGCCAGACCTACTCGCCCTCGCAGGTCTCCGCTTTCATTCTTCAGAAGATGAAAGAGACCGCGGAAGCTCATCTCGGCCAGAAGGTCGATCAGGCGGTCATCACCGTTCCGGCCTATTTCAACGACGCCCAGCGTCAGGCCACCAAGGACGCCGGCAAGATCGCCGGCCTTGAAGTGCTGCGCATCATCAACGAGCCGACGGCGGCAGCGCTCGCCTACGGTCTCGACAAGACGAAGAACGGCACCATTGCGGTGTACGACCTCGGCGGCGGCACCTTCGACGTGTCGATCCTCGAGATCGGCGATGGCGTGTTCGAAGTGAAGTCCACCAACGGCGACACGTTCCTCGGCGGTGAAGACTTCGACATGCGCCTCGTCGGCTATCTGGCGGACGAATTCCAGAAGGAGCAGGGCATCAACCTGCGCAACGACAAGCTCGCGTTGCAGCGCCTGAAGGAAGCCGCTGAAAAGGCCAAGATCGAGCTGTCGTCGACGACACAGACCGAAATCAATCTGCCGTTCATCACGGCGGACGCTTCCGGTCCGAAGCATCTGACCATGAAGCTCACCCGCGCGAAGTTCGAAGCGCTGGTGGACGATCTGATCCAGAAGACCATCGAGCCGTGCCGCAAGGCGCTGAAGGATGCCGGTCTTTCGGCAGCCGAGATCAACGAAGTCGTTCTGGTCGGCGGCATGACCCGCATGCCGAAGGTGCAGGAAGTCGTGAAGCAGTTGTTCGGCAAGGAGCCGCACAAGGGCGTCAACCCTGATGAAGTCGTTGCCATCGGCGCCGCGATTCAGGCGGGCGTGCTTCAGGGCGACGTCAAGGACGTGCTGCTGCTCGACGTCACGCCGCTCTCGCTCGGCATCGAAACGCTGGGTGGTGTGTTCACCCGCATCATCGAGCGCAACACTACGATCCCGACCAAGAAGAGCCAGGTGTTCTCGACCGCCGAGGACAACCAGGGCGCGGTCACCATTCGCGTGTTCCAGGGTGAACGCGAGATGGCGGCCGACAACAAGATGCTCGGTCAGTTCGACCTGATGGGCATTCCTCCGGCGCCGCGCGGCATGCCGCAGATCGAGGTCACGTTCGACATCGACGCCAACGGCATCGTCAATGTGTCGGCGAAGGACAAGGCAACCAACAAGGAACAGCAGATTCGCATTCAGGCGTCCGGTGGACTGTCGGAAAGCGACATCGAAAAGATGGTCAAGGACGCCGAGGCCAATGCGGCCGAGGACAAGAAGCGCCGCGAGGCTGTCGACGCCAAGAACCATGCCGACGCACTGGTGCATTCCACCGAGAAGGCGCTGGCCGAGCATGGTGCGAAGGTCGGCGAGCCCGAGCGCAAGGCCATCGAAGACGCGCTGGCGGATCTGAAGGAAGCCCTGAAGGGCGACGATGCAGAAGCCATCAAGACGAAGACCAATACCCTCGCTCAGGCTTCGATGAAGCTCGGCGAGGCAATGTACACGCAGCAGGCCGAGGCGGACGCCGCCAAGGATGCTGCGAAGGACGATGTCGTTGACGCCGAGTTTACCGAAGTCGATGACGATAAGACCAACAAGAAGTCCGCGTAACTGTACACGACCGGCCTCCCCTTCAAGGGGAGGCCTTTCGTGGTGAACCGAACCACTCACACATCCAGACTCGCATGACACAGATCAGCCATGTCTAAGGCCTGCTATTATGAGACACTGGAAGTCGAACGTTCTGTCGACGAAGCCGGCCTGAAGTCGGCCTTCCGCAAGCTCGCGATGAAATGGCACCCGGACAAGAATCCGGGCGACCCGTCCTGCGAGCACAAGTTCAAGGAAATCTCCGAGGCCTACGAGATCCTCAAGGACGGCAACAAGCGTGCCGCCTACGATCGCTATGGCCATGCCGCGTTCGAGCAGGGCAATGGCAACGGCCATGCGCACGGCTTCGGCGCGGGCTTTGCGTCTTCTTTCTCAGATATTTTCGAAGACCTGTTCGGCATGGCCGGACAGCGCGGCGGCCGTGGCGGCCGCGAGCGCGGGGCGGACCTGCGCTACAACATGGAAATCACGCTGGAGGAGGCATTCTCCGGCAAGACCGCGCAGATCAACATTCCCGTTGCGGTGACCTGCGAGACATGCTCCGGCACCGGCGCCAAGGCCGGCACCAAGCCGAAGACCTGTTCGATGTGCGGCGGCGCCGGCCGCGTTCGCCAGGCGCAAGGCTTCTTCACGCTGGAGCGCACCTGTCCGGGCTGTCAGGGCCGCGGTCAGATGATCGAGACGCCGTGCGCGTCCTGTTCGGGACAGGGCCGCGTTCAGAAGGAGCGCACGCTGTCGGTCAACATTCCGCAGGGAGTTGAGGACGGCACCCGTATCCGTCTCGCTGGCGAAGGCGAGGCGGGCGTGCAGGGCGGTCCTGCGGGCGATCTCTACATCTTCCTGTCGCTGGCGGCGCACAAGTTCTTCCAGCGCGACGGCGCCGATCTGCATTGCCGCGTTCCGGTGTCGATGGTGACCGCCGCGATGGGCGGCGAGTTCGACGTGCCGACCATCGACAAGGGCAAGACCAAGGTGAAGGTGCCGTCAGGCACCCAGTCCGGCCGCCGCTTCCGCGTCGCCGGCAAAGGCATGCCTGTGCTGCGTTCCCGGCAGATGGGCGACCTGTATGTTCAGGTCGTGGTCGAAACGCCGCAAAATCTGACCAAAAAGCAGAAAGAACTGCTGGCGGAGTTCGAAAAGCTGTCGTCAGGCGACACGCAGCCGGAAGCGGCTGGTTTCTTCAAGATGGTCAAGGACTTCTTCGGAACCCGCGCCAATTCGCCATAGGGCCCCGCGCGACGCGCCCGCTTCTTTTTGCTTGCGTCGATACCCCATTGTGAAGGAAATTTGACGCCTCGCCCCGCCCTGGGGCTCCGTTGGAAGTATCATGGCTCCCCAATCCACTGCGCGCGCGTTGAAAAAGCCGCTTCGTCTCGATGACGAAGTCCGTTTTCTCCGCTCATGGATTGAAAAGCCGCTGCACATGGGTGCGGTGATGCCTTCCAGCAAGGCGCTGGCGCGCACGATGGCGCGTTACGTCGATCCGCATTCCACCGGTCCCGTCATTGAGCTCGGCCCCGGCACCGGCGCGATCACCGACGCGCTGATCGCGCATGGCGTGGCCGAGAAACGCCTCGTGCTGGTGGAGTTCGATCCGGGTTTCTGCGCGCTGCTGCGTGAACGCTATCCGCAGGCGACGGTCATCCAGGGCGATGCCTACAACCTCGACCAGACGCTGGCGGACTGGAAAGAGCCTGCGGCCGCGATGGCTTCGGGCCTGCCGCTGGTCACCAAGCCGATGCTGGTCCGCCTCAAGCTGATGCGCGATGCCTTCCAGAAGATGGAGCCGGGCGCGCCCTTCATTCAGTTCACCTACTCGGTGGCGCCGCCGATCCCGAAATCGCTGCCGGGAATTCACACCCAGGCTTCGGAGCGGGTCTGGATGAACCTGCCTCCCGCGCGGGTCTGGGTCTACCGCAAGGGCTGATACTGCCCGACCGCCGCGTTTTGCGTCCCGAAATTCGCCAAGCTATAAACCTGTCGCGCCTTCGCCCTGTCCGAAGGCGACAGGGACATCATGGCCGCACTGAAAATCCTCGTCATTCCAGGCTCGCTGCGCACCGGCTCGTTCAACGCACGGCTTGCCGCCGTCGCCGTCAAGGAACTGGCGCTGCTCGATGTCGATGTCACGCTGATCTCGCTCGCCGATTATCCGCTGCCGATCTATGACGGCGACCTTGAAGCGAAATCCGGCGTACCGGCCAACGCCGTCGATCTCAAACGCATGATTGGCGCACATCACGGCGTCCTTATCGTCAGCCCGGAATATAATTCGTCGGTGCCGCCGCTTTTGAAGAATGCCATCGACTGGGTGACGCGGGTGCGCGACCGGGGCGAGACGTTCGGTCAGGTGTTTCGCGAGCGCGCCTTTGCGATCGGCGCGGCGTCCGACGGAAAATTCGGCGGGCTTCGTGTGCTGATGGCGCTGCGCCAGATTCTGGCGCTGGGCTGCGGCGCGACGGTGGTCCCGAAGCAGATGGGACTGTCGTTTGCCGATCAGGCCTTCGACGACATGGACCGCCTGAAGGATCCGGCCGACGCCGAATTGCTGCGCGGAACCCTGCGCCAGTTGATCGATACCGCCCAGCAGATGATGTGAGACCGCATGAAGCCAGCACATGTTGACACCCGCGACCGGCTGATTGTTGCGCTCGATCTCTCCAGCGTCGAGGCGGCGGAAGCGCTGATCGCGCGACTTGGTGATAGCGTGACCTTCTACAAGGTCGGCTACCAGCTTGGTTACGCCGGCGGGCTGGCGCTGGTGCCGAAACTCGCGGAGCGTGGCAAGAAGGTTTTCGTCGATCTGAAACTGCACGACATCGGCAACACGGTAGCCAGGGGCATCGAGAGCATTGCCAAGTTAGGGGCGACCTTCGCCACGGTGCATGCCTATCCGCAGACCATGCAGGCGGCGGTCGAGGCGCGCGGATCGTCGCTTAAGATTCTCGCGGTCACGGTGCTGACCTCCTACGACGAGGACGATCTGCACGCGGCAGGCTATCGGCTCGGTGTATCGGATCTGGTGGAAGCGCGCGCGCTGCAGGCACAGACTCTCGGCGTCGATGGCCTTGTGTGTTCAGGCGAAGAGGCTGCCACCGTGCGCGGCATTGTCGGTCCGCAGATGGCGCTGGTGACGCCGGGCATTCGCCCCGCAGGCAGCGCGGCGGGCGATCAGAAACGTATCATGACCCCTGGCCGCGCGATCGCTGCCGGTGCGGATTATCTTGTGGTGGGCCGGCCGGTGGTGGAAGCCGCCGATCCGAAGGCGGCGGCGGAAGCGATCGTTTCCGAAATCGCGCAGGCGGGCGGCTAATAAAAAGGAGACAGCAATGGCCAAGGGTTACTGGATTGCGCGGATCGATGTACATGACCTCGATGCCTATCGGCGCGATTATGTCGCGCACAATGGCGCGGTGTTCAAGAAATATGGCGCGAAGTTTCTGGTGCGCGGCGGCACCCACGAGGCCCACGAAGGCCCGGCGCGGTCGCGTAATGTCGTGCTCGAATTCAAGGACTACGCGACCGCGCAGGCTTGCTACCATTCGCCGGAATATCAGGCGCTGATCAAGGCGCGCGCGCCGCATTCCAAGGGCGAGATCATCATTATCGAAGGCTATGACGGCGATCAGCCGTAAGCTCCACGAGATAAAAACCGAACCGTCATCCTGAGGTGCGAGCACTTGCGAGCCTCGAAGGATGACAAGGTAATGCGCCGTCTCCCTTCGAGGCCTCCGCTTCGCTACGGCACCTCAGGAGGACGGCGAGAGTCGAGATGACCGTTGACTGCTGCTACTTCCCCATCCCGTTTTCAGGGACGATCAGCGGAATGAATCCGAACACGTTGCTGCTGTCGGGATCGACCACCACGCGCACGGCGTGGACCAGGGTGTCACCGTAAACCATCAGCTTGTTGACGCCGGGGATTGGCTTGCCCTTGCTGTTGCGCAGCGGCGCGATTGAAAAATAATGTTCGTCGCCGTGAATCAGCAGCACCGGCTTGCCGAAGCTTTTCGCACCGGCCTCGATGGCGTCGAGCGTGTTGATAAAGCCGGACTGGCGCGGCATCGCGCCATTGGGAAAGCGCGACTCGTCGAACTCCGCCTGCACGAAGATCACAACGGCCTTGGCGTTATCGGCGCTTGCCTTGGCGAAGCTCGCATTGATCCAGGCGACATTGGCCTTGTCGCGGGCGAAGAACTCCGGCGCCGCGCCGGGGTCCTGCGCCTCGAAGCCGTTGTTCGAGCCGGGCACATGCGCGGTGAGAAACATCACGCCGTTTTTGGCGAACCGGGTGTTCTCCACATAGGTTGAGAATTCCGGCATCAGCAACGCCTGGCTTTCCACATCGAGCGGCGTCTTGCCGAGCGATTTTCCGGGCGTTGCGAAAAACATCTCGCGCAGCCTCATGAGACGCTCGCGCGGATTGTAGCCGCCAGCAGCCTTGCGATGGCAGTCGAGCCATTCGTTGTCGCCGATGGTGTAAACCAACGCGCCCTCGAAGGTCTGGATCTGGTCGTAGGATTTCTTCAGGACCTCGTCGCTGCATGGAATCCCGCCGGATTTGATGTCACCCACATGCAGGGTGAAGGCCGGCTTGAGCGCGTTGACGGCGGCGATCAGCCGGTCAAACTTCGTATAGTCCTCCGGCAGGTTGTAGGGCATATCGCCGAGCGCCACGAACGAGAACGCGTTGTCGCCGCCGATCCGCTCGGCGGCGGCCGCGGGCATCAACGAGGCGCCGATCATGAGCGTCAGCGCGGAGAGGGCGGGCAGGAAGCGCATGGTGATCGTCCTTCGGGTGGTCTCTGAATTAGGCCGCGCGCGTGACCTTTGCATGACTTCTGCAGGCCGTCGCGCGGTGCTGGCTACAAACCACCTTGTCGCGCGGGCCGGAGTGCGGTTGCCGCCGTGGCTTGGCGCCGCTATACCGCCGAAAGCAAGTTTTGAAACGGGTTTTGAGGGCTGGAAATGGCCGATATGCGCCTGATCGTTGCTGGAGCCGGTGGCCGGATGGGGCGGGCCCTTATCCGCGCCATTGCCGAAACCCCGGGAGCTACGCTGGCCGGGGCGCTGGAGGCGCCGGGCTCCGAGCTGCTGGGTCAGGATTCCGGCGTACTGGCGGGGCTTGCCCCCAACGGGATCGAATTGTCCGGCGACCTCTGGACCCTGTCGAAGAACGCCGACGGAATCCTCGATTTCACCGTGCCGGCTGCGACCATCGCCAATGTCGCCATCGCGGCCCAGCGCGGCATTGTTCATGTCATCGGCACCACCGGCCTGTCGGCGTCGGACAACGCAGTCATCAAGAGCGTTACCTCGCAGGCCATCGTCGTTCAGTCCGGCAATATGAGCCTCGGGGTTAACCTGCTGGCGGCGCTGGTCAAGCAGGTGGCGAAGTCGCTCGACGAGGATTTCGACATCGAGATTCTTGAAATGCACCACAGGCAGAAGATCGATGCCCCGTCGGGCACCGCCTATCTGCTGGGTCAGGCGGCCGCCGATGGCCGCGGCGTCAATCTCGATCAGCGGTCGGTGCGCGCGCGCGACGGTCATACCGGCGCGCGCATTCCGGGCGACATCGGATTTGCGACCCTGCGCGGCGGTACCGCCACGGGTGATCACACGGTGATTTTCGCCGGGCCTTATGAACGCATCGAACTGGCGCACAAGTCGGAGGATCGCATGATCTTCGCGCGCGGCGCGCTGAAGGCGGCGATGTGGGCGATGGGCAAGAAGCCGGGCTTCTACACCATGGCCGATGTGCTCGGCATCGGCACATCTTGAATTCATCAGCGAAATCGGAATCGAAAGAATGAGCGAACGTCTTCTCGTGCTTGTGCGTCATGGCCAGAGCGAATGGAACCTGAAGAATCTTTTCACCGGCTGGAAAGATCCAGGTCTCACCGAACTTGGCGTCAAGGAAGCCATCGGTGCCGGCCGCAAGCTGAAAGAGCAGGGACTGACCTTCGATGTCGCCTTCACCTCGGTGCTGACGCGCGCGCAGACCACGCTCGATCTTGCGCTGAAGGAAATGGGCCAGACCGGGATTCCGATCACGCGCAATCTTGCGCTGAACGAGCGCGACTACGGCGACCTGTCGGGTCTCAACAAGGACGACGCCCGCGCCAAGTGGGGCGAGGAGCAGGTGCTGATCTGGCGGCGGTCCTACGATGTGCCGCCTCCCGGCGGCGAAAGCCTGAAGGATACGCTGGCGCGTACGCTGCCTTACTATGTGCAGGAAATTCTGCCCTGTGTGCTGCGCGGCCAGCGCACGCTGGTCGCAGCGCACGGCAACTCGCTGCGCGCGCTGATCATGGTGCTGGAAAAGCTGACGCCGGATCAGATTCTCAAGCGCGAGCTCGGCACCGGCGCGCCGGTCGTCTATCGGCTTAACGCCGACGCCACTGTGGCGTCCGTGGTGGATTTAGCGGGGTAAGAATATGAATTCGGTTCCTGATCTTTCCAATGAGTGGGATCGAGATAAGTTGAGGAACTGGATTGCTAACGCGAAGCGGCTGGGTCGAGAGGATGTACGCAAGGCTGCTTATATTCAGCTTTGTAGGATTGAAGGGCGCAACATTGATGATCCGCTAGAAGCGGAGTTTGCGATTGTGATGCGTGCCCTCGAGGAGGCGCTGTCCGAGGAAAGTGGAAAGACGAAGCGACTTAGTCGGACGCGTCAGAAGCTGGGCAGGGTGGGGGTACGGCAAACTTTAGCCGACCTCGCTATGAAACCAACGCCATCTACTGGATTTCTTAAGCTCGTTGAATTCGACATGGCGCGGGAGCTCTCGGCCGAGGCGCTGGTCTTAAAGTACGAAGCTGAATTTGAGCCGTATGTAGTGGCTGCCGCAAAAAAGCGCCTAACTGAATATGGAATTTAGTGCCCCGCCGCCTGTCCGCTTTCCCAGCCGAGCATCGCGCGCTTGCGCGTGATGCCCCAGTGATAACCGGTGAGCGCGCCGCTCTTGCCGATCACCCGGTGGCACGGCACCACGAACGAAATCGGATTCCGGCCGACGGCTGCGCCGACCGCGCGCGACGCCTTCGGTGAGGAAATCTTGCACGCGACATCCGAATAGGTGGTGGCGCGGCCCATCGGAATCTTCAGCAGCGTTTCCCAGACCCGGACCTCGAAGTCGGTACCGATCAGCACCACGCGCAGCGGCTGGTCTTCGCGCCATTGCGAGGAATCGAAAATCCGTTTCGCCAAAGGCGCTGTCTCGGCGAACGATTCGATGTAGGTCGCCAGCGGCCAGCGCCGCTGCATATCGGCCAGCGCCGGCATTTCCTCGCCTTCGTCGGCGAACGCCAGACCTGCAAGCCCGCGCTCGCTGGCGATAATTACCGCCATGCCGAACGGCGAGGGATGGAAGCCGTAGCGCAGCGTCATGCCTTCGCCGCCCTTTTTCCACTCGCCCGGCGACATCGCTTCATGGGTCACGAACAGATCATGCAGCCGTCCCGGACCGGACAGGCCGGAGTCATAAGCGGCATCGAGCACGCTGGCGGAATCGCGCAGCAGCCGCTTGGCGTGGTCGAGCGTCAGCGCCTGCATGAAGTCCTTCGGCGTCAGTCCTGCCCAACGCCGGAACAGATGATGCAGTTCATCGGGTGTCAGATGCGCGGCGTCGGCCATCGCCTCGATGGTCGGCTGGGTGCGCCACTGCTCGGAGATGAATCCGATGGCGCGGCGCACCGAATCGTAGTCGCGCAGTGCCGCGCCCTGCTTGGAGGGCTTTGCGAGTTTCAGATCGGTGAGCATGGATTTCATCGCGGTGTTCATCATGGCGGCATCCGTTATGGGGTGTCCATCATGATGCGGATCTATGCTGTTCGTGGTGGTGCAAACCACCCGATTCCTGCCTGCGGTTCGGGCGAGCGATCAGGTGACCGGATTGAGCGTGGGCCCGCGCTTGGCGGCCTGGAGCGCTGTTGTTAAAGCTTTGGCGAAGCTGGCTTTTTCATCCGGGCCGAGAAAGCTTCCGATCGAGAGTCGCCGTCCGCGCGAGACCAGGTAGAGCTTCTCGATGCCGAATTCGGCGTGCGATTTCTGCTCGAGCTGGACCCACAGCGGATTGAGCGTCCATTCGACAACATGCCCGCGATGGCTGATACGCCGGACGCGGATTTCATAGGGCGTGACGACAATGTCTTCGATGGCGTCGGCGCGGCGGAAGTTCAGCTTGAACGCCCAATAGATGATCAGCGCGTCGAGCCCGAAGAAGGCGAACACCGGCCACGCACCCATCATCAGGAACATGATGCCGGCCGCGAAACTGACGGCGATGACAAATCCCATCAGCACCAGAAAGCCGTGGCGGCTCAGCGAACGATGGGGTGTCAGCCGCGCGCTGAACAGCGGTGCGTCCGCGATCTGCTCAGGATCAAAATCGTTGCGCTCATCCATGGCGCCTCACTATACCGGGAACATGGCAAAAAAGGCGATCACGTCCCGTTCAAAATCCAAGGCAAGTCCGGCCGGACCGGCAAAGCGGGTGTCAAAGGCCACCAAGCCGAAGCTCAAGCCAGGCGAGCTTAAGCCGACAAAGTTTAAGTCAACAAAGTTTAAGCCCTGGACCGAGGCCGAGGTGGTCGAGGCCTTTACCCGCTTCCGCAACGCCAACCCCGAACCGAAGGGTGAGCTCGAACACCTCAATCCCTACACGCTGCTGGTGGCGGTGGCGCTGTCGGCGCAGGCGACCGACGTTGGCGTCAACAAGGCGACGCGGCATCTGTTCCCGGTGGCCGACACACCGGAGAAAATGGTGGCGCTCGGCGAGGAGAGGCTGCGCGACTACATCAAGACCATCGGCCTCTATCGCACCAAGGCGAAGAACGTCATTGCCCTCTCGGAACAGTTGATCGCGCTGCACGGCAGTCAGGTGCCGCGCGATCGCGCCGCGCTGGAAGCGCTGCCGGGGGTCGGACGCAAGACCGCCAACGTCGTGCTCAACATCGCGTTCGGCGAACCGACCATCGCCGTCGACACCCATCTGTTTCGCGTCGGCAACCGCACGGGACTAGCGCCCGGCAAGACGCCGCTCGAAGTTGAGTTGGGATTGCTCGAGATCGTGCCGCCGCTGTTCGCGCGCCACGCCCATCACTGGCTGATCCTGCACGGCCGCTACACCTGCGTCGCACGCAAGCCGCGCTGCGAGGCGTGCATCATCAACGATCTGTGCCGGTGGCCGGAGAAGACGGTGCCGGTCTAGCTCAGGCCGTCGGCACGCGCGTTGGCCGCACCGGTTCGAGCAGCTCGGGCCGCGGGCCGGACAGCCGCTTGTGCATGTGGACCATGAAGGCCATGCCGAACAGCGGCGTCGCCAGATTCACGATCGGGATCGAGACGAAGGCGGCAATGAACAGTCCGGCCGTGAAGACGGTCGCGCCGTTCTGCTTGCGCAGCAGCTTGGCTTCCTCCGGTGTGCGGAAGCGCATCGCGGCGAGTTCGAAATACTCGCGGCCGAGCAGCCACGCTGTGGCGATGAAGAACACGATGAAGCCGGCACCCGCGAGCAGCACGAACGGCAGCGCAACGATATAAACCAGCACGGTCAGCAGCGCGGTCTTCGAGCCTTCCGTGATGGCGAGGCCGATCGGCAGCGCCTTGCCCGGCTTTTCCGCCGGATAGTGTTCGCGCTCGACAATGTCGGCGACGTCGTCGACGAACACGCTGGCGACCAGCGAGGTGATCGCGGGCATCAGGAACACAGCGCCGACGACGACGCCGAGGCCGGCGGCGATCGAGACAATCCATGTGAGAATACTGATGAGGGTATGATAGTCGGAGCCGACCATGGTCTCGGCCCATAGTCCGCCCGATCCTGCGAGCCAGCTCAGCAGCCGTTGCAGCGCCGCCGCGGCGGCGACAATCAGCACCAGCGCCAGACCGACCGACTTCCACAGGATGGAACGCATCGGCGGCGAAAGGATCTGGGACAGCGCCTTGAGCGCGGCGTCGAGCATGGGCAACCCTCCGAAAGAACCCCAAGAAAACCAGACCCAGTTAGATACGGCAAATGGGTTCGGCAAGTGGCGGGATCGGCAGGCGGCGTTCTGACGCGGAAATTTTTTAGTTACGCTGTCATTCCGGACAGCCGCATCGCGGCTGATCCGGAATCCAGAAGAGTTCATCGGAAATAATTTCGGGATTCCGGGCTCGCTCGCGAATGCTCGCGCCCCGGAATGACGACTAGCCAGAGCGCTCGAGATCGGATTCCGGCTCAGGCTGCGAGTTCGCGCGCCGGTTTGCCTTTCGGCGAATCCTGCTCAAACGGCGCAACAGGCGCGAGCGGTGCTTCCGACGTCTCGAAGACTCCCTCTGGAAAGGGATCGTTTTCGTCCGCCACCTCCGGGGACGGCTTGGTCGTGTCGGCCCAGTGCAGCGCCGTGTAGTCGAATCCGCGGACAATGGTCGGCTTGACGATCTCGAAATAGGGCGAGATGTCGAAGTCGCGTGGCATGTAGAGCGAGGAATCGCGAATGTGCAGAATTTCTTTGCGCGCCCGGCGGCTCGCGGCCTGCGTGATCTTCGGCAGGATCGGATAGCGCACCGCGCCGAAGGCCTGCGCGATCAGCGCCGAGCAGATGATCTTGGTCGGATCGCCCGAACCCAGCGAGATCATGCGCCGCCGCCAGCGCTGCGGGATCGGCAGCGGGATCAGGTAGCGCATCAGATCCAGAATATTCTTGGTGTCGTAGCCGAAGCCGACGCGATTGATCGCGTAGCGGCAGACCGTGGTGCGATCCTCATAGGACAGACCGACGGGGCGGCAGAGGCGGGTATGATAGGGATAGTATTTCGAGAGGGGCGCGGTAGTGACGCCTTCGCCGATATTTGCCTCGATCAGCACATGCGGTTCGCCATCGGGCTCGTTCGCGCCATCGATCGGACCGACATACAGCGCGGCGTGGGACCATGTCGACTGGGTGAGATACTTGATGATGCCGGAGACGCGATTGTTTCCCTCGACCAGCAGCACGTCGCCAGCCTCGATCAGCCCGCGGAGCCGTTCCGGATCGCTGGGCGTGAAAGGCTCATAACCCGGAACCTCTTTCTGGAGGTAACCGGCAATGATCTTGCCGACGGTATCGAGTACGAAGCCCATGGTGTTCTTCCCCCCGAGCGGCGCATTCAGGCCGCTTTCTTGTTGGCTTATTGTTGTCGAAAGCAATTTCAATTTAGTTCATGCGTCAAGCCTGCCACTCATCAAACATTCACCATGACCGTTGCCGCAAGGCCTCCAATGCGGCAAGTTCTGGTGTCTCGAATCCGACGTTCGCTGAATTGCGCGGCACGGCCGGAGCGAGCCTCAGATTCGAAGGACACCAGCAAATATATGATTCCAGTGTGGTTTCGGCTCGCAAGTCCGCATAAGAAGCTGCAGCAAACGTAATGCGGGCTTGTGAACCACCACGCTGGGATGTTCTCGCTTTTGGTCGAATTCCGGAAACCATGACATGACAATTACCCGGCGCGATATTCTGGCCGGTTCTGCGGCGTTCGCAGCGCTCTCACCCTTCGGAGCCAGCGCGATCGCAGCTCCCCTGCCGCGCGATGCTGACATTGTCGTGATCGGTGCCGGTGCCGCAGGCATTGCCGCCGCGCGCCGGATTTCCGCAACAGGCCGCAAGGTGGTCGTGATCGAAGCCGCGCCCAACATCGGCGGGCGCTGCGTCACCGATGCAACGGCCTTCGATGTGCCGTTCGACCGGGGCGCGCGCTGGCTCTACAACGCCGAGACCAGTCCGGCCGCAAAACTGGCGCGTGGTGTCGGCATGGATATGCTTCCCGCGCCGCGCGGCCAGCGCATCCGGATCGGCCGGCGCAACGCGCGCGCCGGTGAGAGCGAAGATTTTCTCGCCACGCTGGTCCGTGCCAATCGCGCCATGGGCGATGCCGTGCGCGGCAAGGCCGATATGCCCGCCGCCGCGGGGCTGCCGAGGGATCTCGGTGTATGGGCGGGCACCACGGATTTCCTGCTCGGCGCCGCCGCCACCGGTAAGGATCTGAAAGATCTGTCGGCGCTTGATCTTGTCGCCATGGCGCAGCGCGACGGACCGTCGGCCTGCCGTCAGGGACTGGGCGCGCTGATCGCCAAACTCGGCGAAGGCCTTCCCGTTGTGCTCTCGACGCCGGTGACGCGTATTGCGTGGAGCGGGCGTGATGCGCAGGTCGAGACATCTGCGGGCACCATCACCGCCAAAGCCGTCATCATGACGGCGTCGACCAACGCGCTGCTGTCGGGAAAGATCAAGTTCGCGCCCGACCTGCCGAAGCGCCAGCAGGATGCGGCGTCGAAGCTCACGCTCGGCAGCTACGATCACATTGCGCTGGAGTTGCCGGGCAATCCGCTTGGGCTGTCGCGCGACGATATCGTGATCGAGCAAAGCACCGACCGCTCGACCGGATTCCTGCTCGCCAACCTTGGCGGCTCGTCGCTGTGTCAGGTCGATGTCGCCGGCTCATTCGGCGCTGAACTGTCGGCGCGCGGCGAGGCGGCGATGGTGGCATTCGCGCAGGAATGGCTGACAAAATTATTTGGCGCGGACGTCAAGAACATTGCGAAGCGCACCACGGCGACACGCTGGAACGACATGCCGTACATTTATGGAGCGATGTCGGCGGCCTCGCCCGGCGGCCAGCCGGCACGGAAGGTTTTGATGGAGCCGCTGGGCAGTCTGTTTTTCGCCGGCGACGCCGCGCACGAAACCCAGTGGGGCACGGTTGGCGGCGCATGGGACTCCGGCGAGCGCGCCGCGGACGCGGCCCTGCGCAAGATCGGTGTGCTGAAAGATGCGCCGGTCGCGGAGAAATCCGGCAAAAAACCGAAACGCGCGCAATCGCGCGCAACGGCGGAGCCACCCGCGCCAGGCGGGCGCAGCCTGAACTGGCCGCGCAATTGACCGCTGTATTCGTTTGATCGGAATCGTCGCTTCGATGTCGCATCAAGCGAGAGCCGGCTCCCTCTCCCCGTGGGGGAGAGGGCCGGGGTGAGGGGGCTCAAATCTATCGAGAGATTCTACGCCCTCACCCGACTTCGCTACCGCGAAGCCGACGTCTCCCCACGGGAGAGGTGAGGAGATTTACCCCCGCAGCATGCCGCCGGTCTTCTTGGTCACGTCCGCGACGATCTTCGACGCCACCGCGTCGATCTCCTGATCGGTCAGGGTCTTTTCGCGCGGCTGCAGTGTGACTGCGATGGCGATGGACTTCTTGTCGTCATCGATGCCCTTGCCTTCATAGACGTCGAACACGGTGACGCCTGTGATCAGCTTTTTGTCGACAGCCTGCGCGGTGCGCACGATATCGCCAGCCTTGACGCTGCGGTCGACGATGAACGCGAAGTCGCGTGACACCGGCTGGAACGGCGACAGTTCCAGCAGCGGCTTGGCGCGGGTCGGCTTCGCCTTCGCATCGGGAATGCGCTCGAGGATAACTTCGAATGCTACCAGCGGGCCGTCGGCCTTCAGGGCTTCCAGCGCGCGCGGATGCAACTCGCCGAAGTAGCCGAGCACATTCTGCGGCCCGATCTGGATCGCGCCTGAGCGGCCGGGATGCAGCCATGCCGGAAAATTCTTCGATTCCTTTGCGGAGACGATCTGAAGTCCCTGCATCGGTGCGCCTGCGGCCGCGAGGACCGCGAGCGCATCGGCCTTGGCATCCAGCGCATCGACGGTGAAGCTGCCCGACCAATGACGGCCGATGCCCTTTGACGAGGCCAGCGCGCGGCGCACACCGCTTGCCGCCATGAACTGATCTTCGGGCTTGTCGCCCTTGAAGATCTGGCCGACCTCGAACAGCGCCACATCGGGAAAGCCGCGGTCGGCGTTCGCCTGCGCGGCTGCGACAAGTCCTGCGATCAGCGAAGGGCGCATGTCGGAGAGATCCGATGCAATCGGGTTGGCCAGCGTGAGTTCGGGCTGACCGCCGCCGAACAATTCGGCCTGCGTCCTGGAGACGAACGACCATGTCACGGCCTCAAGCATACCGCGCGCGGCCAGCGCGCGTTTGGCGCGGCGGGTGCGGAGCTGAAGCTGGGTCAGCACCGGCTTGCGCGGCGCGTCACCGCGCTCGAACGGCGTCAGCGGCACGCTGTCCACGCCGACGATGCGCACGATCTCTTCCACGATGTCGGCCTTGCCGTGCACGTCGCTGCGCCACGACGGCACCGCGACCTTCACCACGGGACCGGTGCCAGCGACCATGAATCCGAGATGGCCCAGAATCAGTTTCATTTCCGGGAACGGCACCTCGATGCCGGCCAGACGCTTCACCTCGCTGAGCGGAAATTCGATAATCCGGTCATCGCCATGAGATTGTCCGGCGACAACGATCTCGGACGGTGACCCGCCGCACAGGTCCATCACCAGCTTGGTCGCCATCTCGAGGCCCGGCACCATGAAGGCCGGATCGACGCCGCGCTCGAAGCGATAACGCGCGTCCGAGTTGATGCCGAGCTTGCGGCCGGTCTGCGCGATGTTGATTTCGTTCCACAGCGCCGATTCGATCAGCACGTCGGTGGTGGTCTCGTCGCAGCCGGAGGCTTCACCGCCCATGATGCCGGCCAGCGACTCGACACCGTGCTCATCGGCGATCACGCACATCGTGTCGTCGAGGGTGTAGGTCTTGCCGTCGAGCGCCAGAATGGTTTCGCCGTTTTTGGCGTGGCGCACGGTGAGGTTGCCCGTCACCTTCCTGGCGTCGAACACATGCAGTGGCCGCGCGCGATCGAAGGTCATGAAATTGGTGATATCGACCAGCGCATTGATCGGACGCAGGCCGATGGAGGTCAGGCGCTTTTGCAGCCATTCTGGCGACGGGCCGTTCTTGACGCCGCGCACCAGACGCAACGCGAAACCCGGACACAGCTTCTCGTCCTCGATTTTCACCTGTACGGGGCAGGGGAATTCACCCTTGATCTGCTTCGGGGCGTTGTCCTTGAACTTGCCCATGTCGGCGGCGGCGAGATCGCGCGCGATGCCGTGCACGCCGGTGCAGTCCTGACGGTTGGGCGTCAGGTTGATTTCGATCACCGGATCGCCGAGGCCGGCCCATTCGGCGTAAGGCTTGCCGACCGGCGCGTCCGCCGGAAGTTCGATGATGCCGTCGTGATCCTCGGAGAGTTCAAGTTCGGCGGCCGAGCACAGCATGCCGTGGCTTTCGACGCCGCGAATGTTGCCGACAGAGAGCGTGATGTTCTTGCCGGGGATGTAGGTGCCGGGCGGCGAGAACACGCTGATCAAGCCCGCGCGCGCATTCGGCGCGCCGCAGACCACCTGCAGCGGCTTTTCGCCTTTCGCGATCTGGCCATAGTCCACCATGCAGACGCGCAGGCGATCGGCGTTCGGATGCTGCTCGGCGGAGATCACCTTGGCGATGACGAACGGCGCCAGCGCCTTCGCCTTGTCCTCAATGTGCTCGACTTCAAGGCCGATCATGGTGAGCTTGTCGGCGATCTTCTCGAGCGGCTCGTCGGTGTCGAGATGTTCTTTCAGCCAGGAGAGGGTGAATTTCATGACGACAACCCTCCCGCCAGCGTCGGCACATCAAGCGGCTTGAAGCCGTAGTGATTGATCCAGCGGGTGTCGCTTTCGAACATCTGGCGCAGGTCGTTGATGCCGTATTTCAGCATCGCGATGCGGTCGATGCCCATGCCCCAGGCAAAGCCCTGATAGACGTCGGGATCGATGCCGCAGGCACGCAGCACATTCGGATGCACCATGCCGCAGCCGAGAATCTCCAGCCAGTCCTCGCCTTCGCCGAACCGGATCTCGCCCTTGTCGCGGCGGCACTGGATATCGACCTCCAGCGACGGTTCGGTGAATGGAAAGAACGACGGACGGAATTTCATGTTGACGTTATCGACCTCGAAGAACGCCTTGCAGAATTCCGCGAGAATCCATTTCAGGTGGCCGAGATGCGAGCCTTTGTCGATGACAAGGCCTTCGACCTGATGGAATTGCGGCGTGTGGGTCGCGTCACTGTCGATGCGATAGGTGCGGCCCGGGCAGATAACGCGGATCGGCGGCTTCTGGGTCAGCATGGTGCGGACCTGCACAGGCGACGTATGGGTGCGCAGGAGCGGCCGCGAACCGTCTTCCTTGCGATTGAAGAAGAACGTGTCGTGCATTTCCCGCGCAGGATGGCCCTCGGGGAAATTCAGTTTGGTGAAGTTGTAGTCGTCGGTCTCGATGTCCGGACCTTCGGCAATCGAGAAACCCATGTCGGCGAAGATCGCGGTGAGCTCGTCCATCACTTGGGAAAGCGGATGGATGCGGCCCTGCTCGGCGGGCGTCTCTCGCGTTGGCAGCGTGACGTCGATGGTCTCCGAAGCAAGCCGCGCATCGAGCGCGGCATTCTTGAGAATGTCGCGGCGCGCGCTCAGCGCTTCGGTCACCTTGTCCTTGGCGAGATTGATTTTCGCGCCTTCGGTCTTGCGCTCGTCCGGCGACATCTTGCCGAGGGTCGCAAGCAGGGCGGAGATCGAACCCTTCTTGCCGAGAGCGCCGACGCGCACGGCCTCCAGCGCAGCTTCATCGGAAGCGGCGGCGATGGCGCCGAGAATTTCGGTTTCGAGTTTGGCGAGGTCGGACATTGCAAGCCCCAGCGGAACGGTTTCGGTTGAGCCGTCCGGCGGGGGATTATGTCACCCAGCCGAACGCAGCGGAGCGTTGTTACGCTCCGGTCGTGTCGGCCTCGTGCAAGAGGGGCAAAGCTTACGCCGCGAGAGCGGCTTTGGCCTTTTCAGCAATCGCCTGGAACGCCGCCGGCTCGTGGATCGCGAGATCCGACAGCACCTTGCGGTCCACAACGACGCCCGACTTGGCGAGGCCGTTGATAAACACGCTGTAGGTCATGCCGAACGGGCGCACGGCCGCGTTGAGGCGCTGGATCCAGAGCGCGCGGAACGTGCGCTTCTTCAGCTTGCGGGCGCGGAAGGCATACTGGCCCGCCTTGTCGACGGCGGCCTTGGCGGCGCGGATGGTGTTCTTGCGGCGGCCGGAAAAACCCTTGGCGGCCTTGTAGACTTTCTTGTGCTTGGCGTGAGCTGTGACGCCGCGTTTAACGCGAGACATGATGCATGTCCTTCATCTGGAAAAGTGAAAACAGGCGGCCGCGCGAAGGCGGCCCGGTGAACCGCTTTAGGCGTTCGGCAAGAAGTACTTCTTGACGTTGTCGCCGTCGGTCTTGAACAGAATCCGCGTGCCACGGAGCTGGCGAATCTGCTTCTTGGTCCGCTTGATCATGCCGTGGCGCTTGCCTGCATGGGCGGACACCACTTTTCCGGTCCCGGTTACTTTGAAGCGCTTTTTGGCGCCCGACTTGGTCTTCAGCTTGGGCATTTTGCTCTCCTGTTGCCGCAACAAAAAACCGCCCCGAAAGGCGATTTGGCGGCTGAAATGCTCGTTAGAGCGTTGAAAATGCTCAACTTAGTCCCGTGTGGACAAAGTCGGCACTGGCGTCGCCACGGCAGCCCTTGATCAGCCGGGCGACGAAGGTTGGGCTTATGGCAGAGGATTGCCGGATTGGCAACGATTAACGGCGCCTCTTGAACGAAGGGAGCCCTTTCAGCGACTATTTCCTAACACCTCAGCGCCCCTCACCTGGAAGGCCAGTCCATGACTTTCAGCGTTTTGAAGCGGTCGGTTCCTTTCGCCCTCGCTGCCGCGGCCTTTCTGGCCGGATCGGCCGCCCAAGCCGCCTCATTCGACGGTCCCTGGACGGTCATCATTGTCACCCAGGCCGGCAACTGCGATGCCGCCTACAGCTTTCCGCTCCAAATCAGCGGCGGCCGGATCGTTTCGACCGGCGGCGCCACCATCAACGGGCGCATCAGCGGTGGTGGCGGGGTCAATGTGGCGATTTCCAGTGGCGCCTCCTCCGGCCGGGCCAGCGGGCGGCTGGCAGGCTATTCCGGGTCGGGCCGCTGGAGCGGCACTCTGAATGGTGCCAGGTGCAGCGGGCGCTGGGAGGCGCATCGCTGATAACCTATTATAATACCTAAATAAACCGATTACATCCGGCGATGCTGCATCGCGCTAGAAGTCTTGCCACATTGTGACTATATCCCTCCCAGCATCCACCCAACGCAAGGGATACACAGATGGCCGTGCGCGCCAAGACGAGTGCTTTGTCCTTGAATCCAGCCGCCCGGCTGTTCGCCCTGGCTGCCTTCGCGGCGGCGCTCCTCACGGCGGCTATCGTGCTCGCCACCTCGGCCAAGGCTGGCTCCTCGTTCGACGGGTCGTGGAAGGTCACCATCATCACCCAGTCCGGCAATTGCGATCCGGCCTACAGCTATCCCGTGAGGGTCGAGGGTGGCCGTGTCAGCTATTCGGGTGACGGCAGCTTCGACATTTCCGGTCATGTCGGCGATGCCGGCGCGGTCAATGTCACCATCGCGCGCGGCGATCAGAAGGCCAGCGGCAGCGGCAAGCTTTCGGCCAATTCCGGCTCCGGCCAGTGGAGCGGCAAATCCTCGAGCATGACGTGTTCGGGCCGCTGGGAAGCCACCCGCGCTTCGTAAATCTTCAGGGGCATTCTCTGAAACCAGAAAAGCGCCGCTCTTTGCGGCGCTTTTTTATTGGCGTGGTCGCAGCAAGCTACGCGCCTTTGTATTTCGATTGCCGCGACAGGATGGCGGCGAGCATCAATCCGCCGATCAGGCTGATATGCTCGACCGCGACATAGAATTCGAATTTCGCGGCCTCGCCTTTCAGATTCCAGAAGTCGTGGGCAATCGGAATTGTCAGCAACGTGAAAATGGCCAGAGCGCCTGCGCCCGACCAGGCACGGCGATTGGCGATGATCAGCAGAGAGCCGCCGAGCTGGGTGAAGATCACCAGGCAGTTGATCAGCACCGGTGGCTTCAGGCCGTACTGCGCCATCTCCGCGACGCCGCCCGGGAAATCGATCAGCTTGGAGAGGCCGCTGCCCCAGAACGGAAATGTCAGAACAATGCGTGCGAGCATCGCGAAATAGGGCCAGTCGAGAATGCGGGCGATCAATGTCGGCATTGGATTTTCCTGAAACCATGAATGAAAAACGGCCCGTCAGTATCCCGGCGGATTGTCGGCATCAATCCGTTGCAGGTTGAAAAGAGCGATCAGCTTATCAAGCCGGGGCGTTGGCGATCCTCATCAGCTCGTCGAGGAATTCGCTCCGGCGCTGTTTCGGCAAGGGCTTGTCTGACAGCGTGAAGCCAAGAAACGCCCAGTAGAGAATTTGCGCGCGCGCTCGCGCCACCTCCGGCGGGCATCCCGCCGCTGTCAGGAGGCTTTCGATATAGGACAGCCGGCGCTTGTCGATCGCCTGCACCGCAGCGCGGGCCGCCGGATCGACCGTGGCCCAGCTCCGCACTGCGACCTCGACGGGAAGCCTGCTACTGAACGCGCCGCGCAGCAGCAGGTTGAGAGGCGCCTCGCGATTTCTGGATTGCTCGAGATTGGCGATGATCTGCTCGGTCGAGAGCTCGCGCCAGCGCTTGAGCAGGGCAGTGTGAAATGCGCCGACATCGGCGAAATGCCAGTAGAAACTGCCGCGCGAGACGCCCATGGCTTTCGCCAGCGGCTCGGCCTTCAGCGCCGTATAGCCGCTTTGCGTCAGCGTTTTCAAACCCTGATCGAGCCAGTCGTTGGCGGAAAGCGGAACAGAGGTCACGCAGACGTCTCCGGATGTTCGGGTGAACATACATAACTGTATTGACAGATGCCAGCAGCCGGCGCATCGTCGCCATACAGTTATGTATGGCAGACGTGGGGACGGTGTGATGCGCGATTTGCTTCTGCAATGTTCCGGGGCGCTCGCGATCGTCGTGGCGCTGGTTCACGGTGTGCTCGGTGAGACGAAGGTGTTCGCGCGTGCGGCGATCGAGCCGCCGCGGTTGCGGACGCTGATACGGCTGGTCTGGCGGGCGGGGACGCTGGCGTGGATCGGCGGCGGGGTGCTGCTGATTGCTGCGCCCTATATGGCGTCGGAGGTCGCGCGTCACTGGATCGTGGCGACGTTCGCGGTGGTGTTCGGATTTGCGGCGCTGGCCAATGCCTACGCCACACGCGGGCGTCATTTCGGATGGATGCTGCTGAGCGGCGTGGTCGCGCTCGGGATCGCGGGCTACTAGGGCGCGATCGAGCCGTTACTGCAACGGCGGATCGCCGGTCGTCTGCTTTTTGGCGAGATCCATTTCGGTCACGGCAATCAGGATCTCGGCGCGGGTCTTGAGGTCCGGCGCCTCGAGCAGCGCCTGCTTCTCCGCCGGCCCATAGGGCGACATCATCGCCAGCGCGTTGACGAGCGCCTCATTGGGCGCGCTTTCGATGCCTTCCCAATCGACCTTGAGCTGGTTGGCTTTCAGAAACAGCGTAAGCGCCTGAAGCAGCGCCTGGCGGTCGACACTTTCTTCGCCCTTGCGCGCCACGAAATCGTCGATGAACGCGGCAAAATCAACGCGGCATTGGCGATAGGGCGTGAGAACCGTCTTCTCTTCCAGCACCGTGAAGCGCGCGATACCGGTCAGTTCGAGAATGTAGCGCCCGTCACCGGACTCGGCGAGCTGCGTGATGCGTCCAACGCAACCGACCTTGAACAGCGTGGGCCGTTCGCTGCTCTGCGAATGGGTCACGTCAGGCTGGATCATTCCGATCAGGCGGTGGCCGTCGCGAAATGCGTCGTCCACCATCTGAAGATAGCGCGGCTCGAAAATATTGAGCGGCATCTGGCCGCGCGGCAGCAGCAACGCTCCGGGCAGCGGAAACACCGGAATGACTTTCGGCAGATCGGCGGGCCCACGGTATTCGGCGTTGATCGGCATCCGCTTCCCTCACATCAGTCGTACGGAAATTCCGTAGAGATCCTCAGGAGAAAAGGATCGTTGAAAGACGCTTGCGGCCTTCCACGGTCGCGTCGTCGTTCGGTCCCCATGCTTCGAAGAACTGTACCAGCTTCTTGCGCGCGCCGTCGTCGTCCCATTTGCGGTCGCGCTTGACGATCTCCATCAGATGGCCCGCGGCCTCGGTGCGCTTGCCGCCGGCGTTGAGTGCGACGGCGAGATCGAACCGCGCCTGATGATCGAGCGGATTGGCGGCGACCTTCTGTTCGAGTTCCGTCACCGGACCGACAGCCTTGGCCTGTTCGGCGAGATCGAGAATGGTCTGCACCGCGGAGATCGCGGCATCGTTGCGCTTGGACTCCGGCACCAAAGCCAGCGTCTGCTTGGCCTGCTCCAGCGCGCCGGTCGCGATGTAACATCGCGCCAGACCGGCAAGCGCGGTGAGATTGGTGGCGTCGACGCCGAGCACTTCGGCGTAAATCGAGGCGGCGGTGGCTGCATCGCCGGCCGCCATTGCGGCCTCGGCCTCGTTGAGGATTTCAGCGATGTCGCCTTCCGGCGAAGGCATGCCCTTGGTCAGCTTGTCGATGAACGCCGTGACCTGGCTTTCAGGCACCGCGCCCATGAAGCCGTCGGCGGGCTGGCCGTTGACGAAGGCAATGACGGCGGGGATCGACTGGATGCCCATCTGTCCCGGAATCGCCGGATGCTCGTCGATGTTCATCTTGACCAGCTTGACCTTGCCTTTGGCGGCACGGACGGCCTTTTCGAGGCTTGGGGTCAATTGCTTGCAGGGGCCGCACCACGGCGCCCAGAAGTCGATCAGAACCGGCTGGCGCTTCGATTCCTCGATGACGTCCTTCACGAAGGTCTGGGTCGTGGTGTCCTTGATGAGGTCGGGAGGCGTCATCGCCGCCGGTCCGCTGCCTTGCTCGACTATGGTCACGTGATCCTCGTCTGCCGCCTGTCGTATGGAAGAGAGCCGCTTCTAGCACGATCAGGGCATTTTCCGGCAGCTTCGATCCGCCGCAGTGAAAATGGCCGATATGCAAGAAGGCGCGAATTCCCGCGCGGCCCGGGTGGCCGTCAGGGCAGGAACGGCGCAAACCCACAGATGGAGGTCTTTTGGCTGATTTTCAATTGGGTGAGAGACCGCAAAGGCCCATGAAAAACATCGATTTGGCCCAAAATTGCCGGAACCGGGCATGCGGAATAAAGGATTAGCCCTGTTGCATTGCATGGCGGCATTTGGCATAGCTTTGCCCGGCGGCGCGCTTTGCGCCCCGCCAATTCTGATGCGGGTGTAGCTCAGGGGTAGAGCACGACCTTGCCAAGGTCGGGGTCGAGGGTTCGAATCCCTTCGCCCGCTCCAGAAATTCTCGATTGAGAATCTTGGCCGACAGCTACGACAGGATCGTTGCCGTCGAATGACAAGCCGCCGCAAGGCGGCTTTGTCGTTTGTGGCTCTGTACCCAGCCTCAACCGGTCAAACCCGATAAGAAAAGGGTGGCTTATCGCGATAGTTGTAGCGGTGTACCTTTCGCGCTAGCCTCCCGAAAGCTCTATGGGGGCGCAAATGTCCGAGGTTCCGAGCGAGACCAAGAAGCCGGGCAAATTTGCCAGCATTCAAAATGGCATTGCATCGATGGCGGGCATTCTCGGCGCCACCGGGGCCGTGGGTGGTGCATGCATCTACCTTCTGAGCCCTCGCATCGACAAGTACATCGAGGATGTTGTCCGCAACAGCAAGGCGGGCGCGATCGTCGTGCAGAGCACAGCGCCGACGCCGGTCACGCTTCTGCCGGACAACAAACCGGCGCCCGACAACAAACAAGCAGCGGACAGCAAACAAGTCGACGACCTGAGACATCAGGTCGAAACCCTGACCAAGGCGGTCAACGAGATTCGCGCGCGCGCCAGTTTCAATGCGCCTTACGGCTATTCTTTCCGTTTCAAGGGCGCGGAGATTATTGCTCAGCAGCGGCCCCTCAGCCGACTCTATTTTTATGCGACACGCGATGACGAAGTGAAGGTGACGGTCTACCTCGCGACGCAAAAGTTTCCGGTCACCATGAAAGTCGATGGTGTCGCAGTGAGGCCGACCATCCGCGATTCGAAAGATTCACTTCGTGTCACTGACTTTCTGATTCACACCTCGCTCGAGGAAGTCATGCCTGTCGGGAACGGCGATGCCAAGGAAGCGGGCGGCCGTCCGGCCCCGGAAGATCCACGGCCCCAGAACGTGCATTACATCGAATTCGTGCCGGGCGACGTGACCTACAATTTCGGCAAGAACGACGATTACGACGTGTCCGGCATCGTGCTGGTGTCAAAGAAGAATATTTGAAATTCAGGGCCAGTGCCGATGCACGATCGGGCGTTGACGACATGGATGCTTCGCGGACTCGTTGCGGGCGTACTTTATTATTCGACGGCCTTTCAGGCGCAGTCCGGCGAACTGAAATGGCAGCCGATTGATCAATACACCGCCGCTCTGAGGAATGCCGTCTTCAAAACGTCTTCGGGCGCGGAGATCAAATTCACCGCAGTGCGCTTTCATCTCGGGTACACGAGGTTGAAGCTTGCGGGAACGTCAGAGACGGTCGCGGCGGGACGGGATGTCAAAGACGGCATTGCCAAGTTCGTGGTGAACGGCGAACAGCGGGCGGAGCTGTTGAGCTACAGCCTCGAAGGCGTGCTGGGGCACAGCAAGGACAAACCGCTCTTTATCGCACCTGCGGGCTGGGCCGCGGGTCAGCGCCGTCCCGACCAGATCGGTTTGCTCCGGATCAACGGCAGGCAGCTTTACCCCCTGGTCAACAAGCCGACGTTCAGCGCGATTTTCTGCCTGCATGATAGCGAGCACTACAAGGGCTATGACGCAGTGGTTCCCGTGCTTTTCACGTCGAACGACATCACGAGTCTGAATGCGCGGGCTGGAAAGTGCCGCGATGCAGTTCAGGTTGGCCCGCGAATTATTGAAGAAGGCGGCAAGCGCGGAATCTCGGAAAGCGAACTCAAGACCGAGCGCTATCAGCGCGTGGTATTTTTTGTCGACGACCCCAACCGCAACGACTGGCCCGCCAAGTCCCGCGAGTCAGCGCGGAACGGATACGTTCTGCTGACCCACAACAAGGTTCATCTGTACGACTTGCAGGCGCTGCTGCTGGACAAGGAAATTTATGCCGGAGGCAGTCCGCACTGGGCCGTCAATCTGGCGGGCGACGATCAGGCGGGCCTGATTCTCAATAACGGAAATGAGCCAGATATGTTCGACAACACTCTCGCGACTGTTGGATCTGCCCTCATTATCGAACGCAGACCGGACTAACCATCATAACCAAGAAAAGTGCCGCGTTGTCGGCGGGAGGACTTATATGGTCAGCAAGTTTTCGTGGGCTGCTTTGGCGTGTCTTGCCGCCGGTGCGATGTTCACAAGCATGAGCGCGCAGGCAAAAGACGTCAGGCTCGAGACGTCGGACACCATGATTCCGACCGGCGATGCCGGCATCCAGTTGTTCGTGCGCAACAAGCATCCGGCGGGCCAGAAGAAATTCGCACCCGAGAAAATTCTGCTTTACGTCCACGGCGCGACCTATCCGTCCGAGACCGCGTTCGATCTGCCGATCGAAGGCAAGTCGATGATGGATCTGATCGCGGCGCGCGGCTACGACGTCTATCTGGTGGATATCCGCGGTTATGGCCGCTCGTCGCGGCCGCCGGAAATGAGCCAGCCGCCCGGCGACAACAAGCCCATCGTCCAGACGCGCGTGGCCGCGAAGGATTTCGGCACGGCGGTGGATTACATTCTCAAGAAGCGCGGCGTCTCCAAGATCAATGTGATGGGCTGGTCGTGGGGCACCTCAACCGTCGGTCTCTACACCAGTGAGAACAACGCCAAGGTCAACCGCCTCGTGCTCTACGCGCCGCAGTGGATTCGCACCGAACCGCCGCCGGCGCAGTGGCCGAAGCTTGGCGCGTATCGTCTTGTCTCGAAGGAGTCGGCCAAGGAACGCTGGCTGAAGGACGTGCCGGACAACAAGAAGGCCGATCTCATTCCGCCCGGTGTGTTCGACGCGTGGGCCAATGCGACCTGGGCCACCGATCCGGATTCGGTGACGAAAAATCCCGGCATGCTGCGCGCGCCGAACGGTGTGGTGGAAGACACCCAGCTCTACTGGGGGGCCGGCAAGGCGCTGTTCGATCCCGGCAAGATCACGGTGCCGGTGATTGTGCTGCATGCCGAATGGGATGCCGATCTGCCGAGCTATCTCGCGCAGAACTACGTCAAGCAGCTCAAGAAGGCGCCGTACTGGCGGCTGATCGAGATCAGCGAAGGCACCCACACGGTGATGATGGAAAAGAACCGCATGCAGTTCTTCCGCGAGCTGATGAACTTCCTCGATGAGGAAAAGCCGCTTGCCTTGAAATGAAAGAAAAAAGGCCGGGTTTGACCCGGCCTTTTGCTTTGGTGATCCAAGGACGCTGGCGCTTAGGCCAGTTGCGACTCGTACGCCTTCAGATGGGTGTAGACGATGCGCAGCAGCGGCACATTCAGTGCACCCTTCTTGTTTGTTTCGGCGCGATGGATCAGGTCGCCGATGATCTGGTCGGCTTCGATACGCGCATTGCTGCGGATATCGCGCAGCATCGATGCCGTCATCTGCGATCCCGGTGCGAACAGCAGGCCGCCCGTGCGCTCCAGAAATTCAGCGCGCGGCGCATAACCTGCCGCGTCGGCCACCGAGGCGATCTCCGCGCGAAGGCCGCGGATGAACTGTTCGCCGCCCGGCGCAGCGGTGATGTGCCCGGTTGGCGCGCGCATCAGCGACGTCGCCCCGGCCAGCGTGGCGAGGAACACCCACTTCTCGTACATTTCCTGCGTGATGACATCGCTGGCCTTGGCGTCGAACATCGCGCCCTGCAATGTCGCCTCAATACGCTTGGCGCGATCGCCCTTGGGCTTGCCGCGCTCGCCGAAGGACATCGCGTGCATTGGCGTAAGCTGATGGATGACGCCCTCCGCGTCGAGCATCGCCGCGACCTGGCATTGTCCGCCCATGACGCGGTCGATCCCGAATTTCGCATCCAGCACGTCGAGGTGCTTCATGCCGTTCAGGAACGGGATAATCGCGGTATCGGGGCCGACGGCGGCGGCGAAGGATGCAATCGCGCTGTCGAGGTCGTAAGCCTTGCAGCTCAGGATGATGACGTCGAACGGCGTCGTGATCTTTTCCGCCAGAATGGTCGGCGGGTTCCTGAGCGTGACGTCGCCGACCGGGCTTTTGATGACGAGGCCGTTCCTGGCCAACAGCTCGGCCCGCTTCGGACGCACCAGAAACGTCACATCGCGGCCTGCCTGCAGAAGTCTGCCGCCGAAATATCCGCCTGTCGCGCCGGCGCCGATGACGAGTATGCGCATAATCAGATCCACTTCTTTTGAGTGTTGGGTAGGTCCCGAAAGGTGGAAACAGGTTTTCGGGTTGGCTCAGGCCCAATCGATAAGCGCGCGAACCTTGCTCAAATGACAGCGCCGGCGCAAGCAGGGCTCACGCCGGCGTGATGCTCGGCAGCTATGCGCTTACCATTTCTCACCGAACGGACGGATCTCGAGTTCGAATGTCCAGGCACTGCGCGGCTGCTGGTAGAGCAGCCAGTAGGATTCCGCGACCGACGACGGCGGCATCAATAGATTGGGATCGTCCAGTGCGCCGGGGCCATTGGCCTCGATGCGCCGCTGACGGACCCATTCGGTATTCACGCCGGAATCGATGATGAGGTGAGCGACGTGGATGTTCTGCGGTCCGAGTTCGCGCGCGGTCGCTTGCGCCACGGCGCGCAGGCCGAATTTGGCACTGGCAAAGGCCGCATAGCCGGATCCGCCGCGAAGGCTGGCGGTGGCGCCGGTGAAGAAGATGTTGCCCTTGCCGCGCGGCAGCATGACCCGCGCAGCTTCGCGCCCGGCCAGGAAGCCGGAGTAGCAGGCCATTTCCCACACCTTGCGGAAGACGCGTTCGGTGGTGTCGAGAATTGGAAAATTGACGTTGGCGCCGATGTTGAAGATGCAGACTTCAAGCGGCGCATGCTTGTCGGCATCCGTGATGAAGGAGACGATCTCCTCTTCCTTGCGCGCATCGAGCGAGCGGGCGTGGATTTCTCCGCCTGCGGCCTCGATTTCCTTCACCAGCGGTGCAAGCTTGTCGCCGTTACGGCGGCCGGCGAATACCGTGAAGCCTTCAGAGGCAAACTTCTTCGCAATCTCGGCGCCGATATAGTCGCCGGCGCCGATGACCGCCACGGTCGCATTTCTCTTGGCCAAGGTCCGTCTCCTGTTAACAGAGGATTTGCTGTTGTCGCGGCGCGGCAGGCTCTGCCGCGCCGTTCAGATTATCACTTCGCGTCGTCGTTGATGAGGCCGCCGACCAGATCCCACGCCTTGCCGTTCCAGCGCTGAAGATTGAGCTGGGTGTACATCTTGTTGTTGGTGGTGCTGGTGTTGACGACGATTCCGGGCAGCGACATCGGCAGTGCAAGCCCATTGATGTTGCGGGTCTGCTTGAGGATGTTCTCGCGCGACAGATCATTGCCGCACTGCTTGAGCACTGCTTCCAGAATGACGCCCTGGTGCAGGCCGGTGAAGTAGTTGCTGTCGGCCAAATCCGCGCCCGGCATGTTCTTTTCCATGAACGCGCGGTACATCTGGACGCCCTTGCCGCTGGCCCATTTCGGATCGTCCGGATCCTTGCGATAGGTTGCGGTCATCACGCCGGTCGAGATATCGAGGCCTGCGGGCGCAAGGACCGCGGCGATCGAACTCGAGATCAGGTTGGTGATGAACAGCGGCTTCCAGCCGGATTCGTGAGTCTTGCGGATCGCCTGCGCCGCGAATTTCGGGGTGCCTGCGAACAGCATCACGGTCGCGCCGGTGCTCTTCAGCGACACGATCTGGGAATCGATGGTGGGCTGGCTGACTTCATAGCTCGAGGTCACGACCTTGCTGTCGAAAGCCTCTTTCAGTTCGGATTTGAAGCCCGCGATGAAGTCCTTACCCAGATCGTCGTTCTGGTAAAGGATGGCGATCTTGGCGTTAGGCATTTCCCTGGCGAGATAACGCGCATAGGCCCGCGACTCGGTGTCGTAGCTCGGCAGCCCCGTGGTGATCATCGGGTATTCGTTGTAGTCCGTGAAACGCGTCGCACCGGTGACGATGAAGGCCTGCGGAATTTTCTTTGCGGCGAGATACTTCGCGATGGCCAGATTGCTCGGCGTTCCGAGAGTCGAGAACATGAAGGCGACTTCGTCGGATTCCACCAGCTTGCGGGTGTGCTCGACAGCTTTCGGCGGGCTGTAGGAATCGTCCATCGCGATCAGATTGATCTTGCGCCCGTTCACGCCGCCCTGTTCGTTGAGGACGTTGACATAGGCGATCAGCGCCTTTCCGACCGCGCCCAGCGCCGAGGCCGGGCCGCTGAAGGGAAAGACTGCTCCGACCTTGATCTCGGTTGCCGTCACCCCTGGCGCGTCGGCTGCTGCGACCGGAGCGGACAGCCCGGCAAGCAACAGGGCCGCCACGGTGGCCTTGAGTGCAGTTCTCCTCAGCATCGTTTCGTCTCCCTTCGGTCTGGTTTTTCGCTGTTTGAAGCGCCGGGCCGGTTCTGATGCGGACCTCTCTTGCTTCGACCAATAGGGTTCTAATATAGAACTGTCAATGAGAAGTGAGCTGGTGCAATGTGCTGCGATGCACAAACACCGGGCTTCAAATCCATCCACGATGGAGGTATAGTAAATATCAAATCAGAATGGACGGCTGATTCATCGCGGAGATGCGATATGAAGTGGGAATCCCTTGAAGACGAGGCCTGTTCGGTGGCGCGCACGGTGTCCGTCATCGGCGATCGCTGGACGCTGCTGATTTTGCGCGATTGCTTCCGCCGCATCCGGCGGTTTGATGAATTTCAGTCGCGGCTCGGCATCACGCGGCACCTGCTGGCCGAGCGTCTCAAGAAACTCGTACGCCAGGGCGTGCTTCGCCGTGTGGCCTATCAGGAGCGTCCGAAGCGCTATGAGTACATCCTGACGCAGAAGGGGTTGGACCTGCATCCGATCATGATGTCGATCGTTCACTGGGGCGACGTTCACATGGCGGATGAGCGCGGCCGGCCGGTGCTTCACCAGCACAAGATTTGCGGCCACACCTTCGATCCGGTGATGACCTGCTCGGTCTGCAACGAGCCGCTGTCCGCCAAGGAAGTGCACGTGCATCCGGGACCGGGCGCAGACCCGTCAAAGCTCGCACTGCCTTCGATCGAACAGCAGATTCTCGATTGAGAGTTTGCTACGCAGCCCCGAATGCAACTGCGGCTAGCCGCTTGACGTGATCGCGCACGTCGGCGGGCCATCTGGCAATCGCGGCATCGAAGCGCTTCTGTTCGCCTGCATAGAGTGCGCGTAACGCCTCTTCGTAATGCGGCTGGTCGCCGGCCATCGCCGTCATGAAACGATGCAGCGATTCCTGTCCCTCGCGTGCGCGATCCTTCGCCGCGTTGACGCGCCGCGCGTCCTCGACAAGCTTGCGGATCGCGACCGAAGCGCCGCCCGGCTGGAGCGAGAGCCACTCCCAGTGCCGCGGCAGCAAGGTGATCTCGCGCGCGACCACGCCGAGTTTGGGCCGGCCCGGTCCGCGCGGCGCAGTTTCCGCTGCCGTCTCATCGGCCTGAACCGGCATGCGGCGTGCAACCCGCTTCTGCACGTCGGCCAGCGATCCGCGCAGATCGATTTCGGCAGGCCGGCTGGTTGCCGCGTCGAAAATCATGAACTGGGCGGCGCCGTTTTTTTCGAGCGCCTGCTTGGTCTTTGTTGCGACAAGGTGAGGGTCGCCCAGACCCAGGCATCTGCTGCCCTCGAAGGCGATCATAACGGCGGGCAGGGGGGGCATGGGTTATCCTTGTACGTTATCGACGGCGAGTATTTACCCGGGTAAAAATGTCCTGTCAATATAATCCGGGTAAAATTCCGTCTCGACTTTCTCAGGACAGGCTGTCACCACTGATGCCCCGCAACGAACCATGACCGGCGCCTCATGCTCACAGTTCATCATCTGAATAATTCCCGCTCGCAGCGTGTGCTCTGGCTGCTGGAGGAGCTGGGCGTGCCTTACGAGATCGTGCGCTATCAGCGCCAGCCGTCGATGCTTGCGCCGAAGGAGCTGCGGGCGGTTCATCCGCTCGGAAAGTCGCCGGTCATCACCGACAACGGCAACACCATCGCGGAGTCGGGTGCGATCGTCGAATACATCATCGACACCTATGGCAATGGCCGTCTGCTCCCGCCGCCGAAAACGCCGGAGCGGCTGCGCTACACCTACTGGCTGCACTACGCCGAAGGCTCGGCCATGCCGCTGCTGCTTCAGAAGCTGCTGTTCACGCTGGCCCCGAAGCGCGCGCCGGCGCTGATGCGGCCGCTGCTGATGCCGGTGTTCGGCAAGATGCTCAACACGCTGGTCAATCCACAACTCAAGCAGCACATCGCGTTCTGGGAAGGCGAACTTGGCAAGAGCGAATGGTTCGCGGGCAACGAGTTCACCGCCGCCGATATCCAGATGAGCTTTCCGCTCGAAGCCGCATCGGCGCGCGCCGGTCTCGATGAAAGCTCGCCGAAGGCGTGGGCCTGGCTGCAACGTATTCACGCGCGCCCGGCCTATCAGCGCGCGCTGGAAAAGGGCGGGCCGTATCAGGTCGGACGGTAAGACGGGGATATTTTTCATCATTGCGAGGAGCGAAAGCGACGAAGCAATCCAGCTTGGCGGCGAAAGGATGGATTGCTTCGCTTCGTTGGCAATGACGCTATTGTACTTGGGCGCTAGGGCACGGGCGGAAATCCGAACAGCCGCTGCGGATTATCGACCAGAATGCGGTTGCGCAGCGTGCTGTCCGGCACCCAGTCGGCCAGCAGATCAAGCAGATCCGATACGCCCATCATGACGCCCCAGTTGGCGACATGCGGCCAGTCCGATCCCCAGACGCAGCGATCGGGCGCGGCCGCGACAAGATTGTGCGCGAAGGGAATCGTGTCGCGATAGGGCGGGCCTTCGACGGTGTTGCGATAGGCACCGGACAGCCGCACCCAGGCGCCATCACGCACCAGCGACATCAGCGTCCTGAATCCTTCGTTCTCGATTCCGCTTGTGGTTGGAAAGTGCCCCATGTGATCGATCAGGAATGGCACCGGCAGCTTTGACAGCCGCGGTGCAAGCTCCGGCAACTGCCGGGCATCGAAAAGGAATTGCAGGTGCCACCCCATCTCGCGGCACAATGATGCGTAGCTCTCGACCTGCTCGAAGCCGATGCCGCCGCCATACAGCACATTGATGCGCAAGCCGACGACACCTGCGTCTTTCAGCGCCGCGCGTTCCTTCTCAGGACAATCCAGCGGGATCACCGCGATGCCGCGCAGACGCTGGCGATGCGCGCGCAGCGTATCCGCCATCAGGCGGTTGTCCGTGCCGTGCACACTGACTTGCGTCAGCACGCCGTATGTCATGCCGGTGGCATCCAGCATGGCGATGTAGCTCTGCGCAGTCGCCTCCGGCGGCGTGTAGCTGCGCCCCGGCATGAACGGATAATCCGGCGGCAGGCCGATCACATGGGCGTGGGTATCGACTGCCCCGCGCGGGACCTTGAAGCGTGTCGGCCCGCTTTGATGAGGCTGAGGCCCCGGACACGCCGGGGCCTCTTTTGCTGACGAGTTGATAGGATCAGGCATCGGCGTGAAGAATCCGGCCGCGGGTTTCCGGCAGCGCGAATGCCGCGAGGAAGAACAGGCCATAGGCCAGCACCGCGAAGATGCAGATGGCGTTGCCGAGCGATGTCGATGTCGAGAGCCAGCCCACAAGGAACGGAAACAGCGCCCCAATGCCGCGTCCGAAATTGTAGCAAAAGCCCTGTCCCGAGCCGCGCAGCCGTGTCGGGAACAACTCCGTCAGGAACGCCCCCATACCGGAGAAGTAGCCCGAGGCAAAGAAGCCGAGCGGGAAGCCCAGCAGCCACAACACTTCATTGGTCAGCGGCAATTGCGTGTAGGCGAGAACGACGATCATCGCGCCGAGCGAGAAGGTCAGGAACAGGTTGCGCCGTCCGATCCGGTCGGCGAGCCACGCCCCGACGAGGTAGCCGACGAACGAGCCGATAATCAGCGCCGCGAGATAGCCGGTGGAACTGACGATCGAGAGCTTGCGTTCGGTGGTGAGGAAGCGCGGCACCCAGAAGGTGATGGCGTAGTAGCCGCCCTGACAGCCGGTTGCCGCGAGCGAGGCAAGGATCGTGGTCTTCGCAATGGAGCCCGAGAAAATTTCCCAAAGTGCCGGACTGTCGCCGGAGACTTTCTGCTTCGCCAATGTTTCGGCGGCGACCTTCGGCTCTTCCACATAACGGCGCAGGAAAAACACCAGAATTGCCGGCAATGCGCCGATCGCGAACATCCAGCGCCATGCAACGTCCGCCGGCAGATAAGAGAACAGCAGCGCCTGCGACAGCACGGCAAGGCCCCAGCCGACGGCCCATCCGGACTGCACCGATCCCACTGCGCGGCCACGATACTGCGGGCGAATGACTTCGCCCATCAGCACTGCGCCCGCAGCCCATTCGCCGCCGAAGCCGAGGCCGAGCAGCGCACGAGCCACCAGAAGTTGATCGAAGTTCTGCACGAAGGCGCAGACCAGCGAGAAGAAGGAGAACCAGATGATGGTGATCTGAAGCGTCTTCACGCGGCCGATGCGGTCGCAGAGATAGCCGGCGAGCCAGCCGCCGATGGCCGAAGCCAGCAGCGTGACGGTGCCAGCGAGACCGGCCGTGCCCGGATCGACCTTCCACATCGTGATGATGGTGCCGATGACGAGCGGATAGATCATGAAATCCATACCGTCGAGCGACCAGCCTGCGAAGCAGGCCCAGAAGGTCCGCCGCTCCGGCTTGTTCATGTCGCGGTAGAAGGCAAGAAGGCTGGTATCTTCGATCGGCGCGATTTCAATCGCGCCCGACGGTTGAACGTTCGTCATGGTTGCTCCCCATATCCGCGGCCATGTTTGCCGCCCCGCGCTCGCCGCACTGCGCGAAGCTTCAGGCTCATTGTTGTGCGGCAAATTCTACGCGGATCATCTTACCTGTCATCAGGCAAATGAAGGAACGCACGCCTGAATGAATCTAGTAACCAGCGGCTTCCGCGCCGCGGGTGCGGGGATCGGGCGCGCCGAGTAGGCCATCGGGCGTGACGGCAATGGAGTTGGCCGAGGTTTGGCCGAGTGGTGCGATCACCCGGTGGCCGCGCTCACGCAGCGCAGCAAGCGTCGTCTCGGAAAATCCCTGCTCGACCCGGACCTCGTCCGGCAGCCATTGATGATGCAGCCGTGGCGCCGACACTGCGGCGGCGACATTCATGTCGAAGTCGATCGTATTGATGAGCACCTGAAGCACTGCCGAAATGATCCGGCTGCCGCCGGGCGAACCCGTCACCAGAACCGGCTTGCCGTCTTTCAGCACGATGGTCGGTGTCATCGATGACAGCGGCCGCTTGCCGGGGCCGGGCAGGTTGGCCTCGAAACCGACGAGCCCGTAAGCATTCGATGCGCCGGGCGCTGCGGTAAAGTCATCGAGTTCGTTGTTGAGCAGGACGCCGGTGCCGTCCGCGACGAGGCCGACGCCGTAGCTGAAGTTCAGCGTGTAGGTGTTGCTGACGGCATTGCCGTCCTTGTCGACCACCGAATAGTGGGTGGTGTTGCTGCCCTCGCGCGGCGCGGCCGCCGTTGCTTCGCCCCAGGGCGTCGCCTTCGCAAGGTCGATGGTGGCGCGCTGCCTGGCGGCGTAATCTTTCCCGATCAACTGGAACGTGGGCGCATTGACGAAAGCAGGATCGCCGAGATAGCGCGCGCGGTCGGCGTAGGCGCGTTTCATCGCTTCAATGGAGACATGCAGCGCATCGATCGAACCCGCCCCCATCTCGCGCAGCTTGTAACCCTCCAGAATGTTCAGCGTTTCGATCAGCACCGTTCCGCCGGACGACGGCAGCGGCATCGAGACAATGTCGAAGCCGCGATAGGTGCCGCGCATCGGCGTGCGGACGATCGGCCGATACGCTTTGAGATCGTTGCGCGTGATAATGCCGCCCGCGGCCTGAATTCCGGCAGCCAGCTTTTCGGCAACCGGTCCGTCGTAGAAACCGCTCACACCATGTGCGGCAATCGCCTCCAGCGTGACCGCAAGATCGCTTTGCGTCAGACGGTCGCCCGGTTGCAGCGACGTGCCGTCGGGACGCGAGAAGATCTTTATGCTCGAGGGCCATCTTGCCATCCGCCCATGCCAGTCCGGCAGCGTGTCGGCGGTGTCGTCCGCGATCACGAAGCCATCGCGTGCCAGTGCAATCGCAGGCGCGACCAGGTCTGCCAGTTTGAATTTTCCGGAGCCATACTTTTCCAGCGCCAGCGCGAGACCTGCAACGGTGCCGGGCACGCCGATGCCGAGCGCCTGATCGCGCGATTTCTTGATGTCGGGTTTGCCGTCGTCGCCCAGAAACATGTCACGCGTGGCGGCGGCCGGTGCGCTTTCGCGATAATCGATGGCGACATCCTCGTTGCTGCTCGCCAGATGAATCATCATGAAGCCGCCGCCGCCGATATTGCCTGCGCGTGGATAGGTGACCGCCATGGCGAATCCGGTGGCGACAGCGGCATCGACAGCATTGCCGCCGCGCGCCAGAACATCGCGGCCGATCTGAGCGGCGATCTTCTCCTGTGCGACAACCATGCCGTTTTTCGCGGCAACCGGGCGAACGGCTTCGAGCGCGGGCGCTGTGTAATATCCGTGTCGGGAATCCTGTGCGACGGTAGGCGCAATCAGCAGGCAGATTGCGCCTATTGAGAAGACGAGCGCGCGGCATGGGGTAAACAGGCTCATGGGCTTCTCCGGCAAACCGCGTCTCGACGAAGTGAACTTCGGATTCAGGACACTGGGTAAAAACGCGATGGCAATTGAACCGCTGCACTATATGGTTTTGCGGCGACGACGGACAATGTCCGCGTTGATTCGGCAGGAAATTCGATAATGGCTCAAGCTCTTCCGGCGCATAACAGTCACGCAAACGTGTCGCCGCAGACTTATCCGCCGCGTTCGGCGGTTTTCGGCTGGATTTTGTTCGACTGGGCCGCGCAGCCATATTTCACCCTGATCACCACGTTCGTATTCGCGCCGTATTTTGCCTCGCGCGTTGCCTCCGATCCGGTCGCAGGACAATCGAGCTGGGGTTATGCCACCGCGGCGGCTGGTCTCGTCATTGCCTTGCTGTCGCCCGTGCTCGGCGCGATCGCCGATGCCGGCGGCCGCCGCAAGCCGTGGATCGCGGCGTTCGGCACGCTTCTCGTGATCGGTTCGTCGCTGATGTGGATCGGCAAACCCGGAGATCCGTCGATCATCGTCCCGCTATTGATCGCTTACGGGATCGCGACCATCGGCGTCGAATTCGCAACGGTGTTCAACAACGCGATGATGCCGACACTCGTGCCGCCGGAACGCATCGGGCGACTGTCAGGCACCGGATGGGCCACCGGCTATGTCGGCGGAATTCTCAGTTTGATCCTCGTGCTCGGCTTCATGGCGGCAAATCCGGTCACGGGCAAAACGCTGTTCGGTCTCACGCCGATCTTCGGTCTCGATCCCGCGACGTTTCAGGGCGATCGGCTCACCGGGCCGCTGACCGCGGTCTGGTTCATGATCTTCGTGCTGCCGATGTTTCTGTTCACGCCCGATCACGCGGCGAAGACACCGGCCCGCGGCGCGGTGCGCGAAGGTTTGCGCGAACTGCGTGAGACGCTGGTGCGATTGCCGAAAACACCGTCCATGCTCGCGTTTCTGATCGCGAACATGATCTACATGGACGGTCTCGTGTCGCTGTTCGCGTTCGGCGGCATTTACGCCGCGGGCACTTTCGGCTGGAACACGATTCAGATTGGTACCTTCGGCATTCTGCTGGCGATCTCCGGCACCATCGGTGCGTGGCTCGGCGGCCGGCTCGATGACAGGCTCGGACCGAAAGCGGTCGTCGCGGGCAGCCTGGTCATTCTTCTCGGAGCCGTCGCGGCAATTCTTCTGATCGACCGCGATGCGATCTTCTTTATTCCGGTGACGCCGCCGGTGCCGAACGGACCGCTCTTTGCCGCTCCCGCGGAGAAAGCCTATCTCGCGCTCGGGTTTCTGATCGGCCTTGCCGCGGGCCCGATGCAGGCAGCGTCGCGCACCATGCTGATCCGGCTCGCGCCGAAAGAGCGCATCACGCAATGCTTCGGACTGTTTGCCCTGACGGGAAAAGTCACGTCGTTCTTTGGGCCGTTGCTGATCGGGATCGTCACCGATGTCGCAGACAGCCAGAAGGCCGGAATGGCCATTCTGGTGCTGTTTTTCGCAGGCGGCCTTGCCCTGCTGATGCGGGTGAGGGCCCAGTCGGTTCGGGCGCTTCCGGCTTAGTGCTTGAAGTGCCGCGTGCCGGTGAAGACCATGGCGATGCCATGGGCATCGGCAGCTTCGATCACTTCATTGTCGCGCATCGAGCCGCCCGGCTGGACCACGGCGGTTGCGCCGGCTTCGATAGCCACCAGCAAGCCGTCGGCGAACGGGAAGAATGCGTCGGACGCCACCACCGAACCCTTGGTCATCGGCGCAGCCAATCCCAATTCCTTTGCGGCGTCTTCGGCCTTGCGGGCCGCAATGCGCGCCGAATCCACCCGGCTCATCTGCCCCGCGCCGATGCCGACGGTGGCGAGGTCCTTCGCGTAAATAATCGTGTTCGACTTGACGTGCTTGGCGACGCGAAACGCGAAGCGCAGATCGTTCAGCTCCGCGCCGGTCGGCGCGCGCTTGGTGACGGTCTTGAAAGTCATGTCGTCGACCACCGCGTTATCGCGGGTTTGCACCAGAAGACCGCCTGCGACAGTCTTGGTGGTCAATCCTGCTGCGCGCGGATCGGGCAGGCCGCCGGCCAGCAGCAGGCGCAGGTTCTTGCGCTTGCCGATGATGGCGATGGCCTCTTCGGTTGCGTCCGGTGCGATGATGACTTCGGTGAAGATGCCGGCCACTGCATTGGCGGCATCCGCATCGAGTGTGCGGTTGAATGCGATGATGCCGCCGTAGGCCGAGGTCGAGTCGCAGGCCAGCGCCTTGCGATAGGCTTCGGCGAGGTCCTTGCCCTCGGCGACGCCGCACGGATTGGCGTGCTTGACGATGACACAGGCGGCGGTGCGCTTCGCATCGAACTCCGCGATGGCCTCATAGGCCGCATCGGTGTCATTGATATTGTTGTAGGACAGCTCCTTGCCCTGAAGCTGGCGCGCGGTGGCGACGCCGAAGCGGCGGTCGGGAGTCTTGTAGAACGATGCCTGCTGATGCGGGTTCTCGCCATAGCGCAGCGCCTGGATCAGTTTGCCGCCGAAGGCGCGGAAATCCGGCGCATCGATCTTGAGCTGACCGGCAAACCAGTTCGAGATCGCAGCATCGTAAGCGGCCGTTCGTGCGTAGGCTTTCTGCGCAAGCTTTTTGCGCAGGGTGAGCGTGGTCGCGCCCTTGTTGGCGTTGAGTTCATCCAGCACGGCCTGATAGTCGGATGCCTCAACGACGACGGCGACGTCGTGATGATTCTTCGCCGCGGCGCGGATCATGGCCGGACCGCCGATGTCGATGTTCTCGATGCAATCGTCCTCGGAGGCGCCTTTGTCCACTGTCGCCTCGAACGGATAGAGGTTGACCACCAGAAGATCGATCGGCGCGATGCCGTGATCCTTCATGCTGCGGGCGTGATCGGCATTGTCCCGGATCGCGAGCAATCCGCCGTGGACGTTCGGATGCAGCGTCTTGACCCGCCCATCCATCATTTCGGGGAAACCGGTCAGGTCCGACACGTCCCGCACCTTGAGGCCGGCATCGGCAATGGCCTTGGCGGTGCCTCCGGTGGAGACGAGCTCGATGCCGTGACCGGCGAGCGCGCGGGCGAATTCGATCAGGCCGGATTTGTCGGAAACGGAGAGAAGTGCGCGCGCAACGCGGCGCGGGTGGTCAGCCATAAGGTGCGTCCTGGTTCGGATAGGTGTTGCCCGCCGGGTAGCATGGTTTGCTGTCCGGCAAAACCTCCAATCCACGCACTTTTCGCAGCAAATATGCCGCTTTTACCCGCTGTTCCGGCGCCGTTGAGACGACGCGGCAGGGTGGCCGATCCTACAGCGGCAATTCCGGCTCGCGCCTGGCGTCGCGGCGGGCATTGGTCACCGCTGCCGAGGCGGAAGAGCGGGTGAAACTCCAGCGGACGCTCGGCGAGTCCTTCCGGTTCTGGCGGATCACGATCTGGGCAGTGCGGCGCGGCCCGTCGGAGCCCGCCAGAAAGACGCTGTCTTCCAGATCGACCTTGTCGTTGACCGCCTCGAATGTCCACACGTCGCGGTTGGGCAGCACCAGCATCACGCCGCGGGCATCGGAAAGGCGGCTGGCCTTCACCGCCGGATGCAGATGAAACCGCAGCACGTAATCGTCGGGCTTGTTGCGTGTCGATGCGCCTGAGGCGTTCAGCAAGATGTCTTCGCCTTCGAGCCGGCTGCCGTCGCTGGACAGTGTCAGGCTGCGCTGATGCACCACGCCGAACTGGCGCGCGTAAGCATCATGGGTCGCGGTCAGTTGAATACTGTCGTTCGCCGCCTCGCGGAACACACCGACATTGGATGGCCCGCTGACGATCGGCGCGCCCTGCAGCATCCGCTTCATCGCAGGCAACTCGATGAACTGGCACGACGACGTCTCGTGGCAGGTCAGGGTCGAATGCGCAGCGGTTGAACGCGCGAAGGCGCGCCAGTTGTCGCGGCCGGTGGCGGGGATGCCGCAATTGACAACGATGCGTCCCGTGCCGGACGACAATTCGAACGACAGGCAGCCCGCATGGGCATCGCGGCTCACCGCCGGCGGCGGCGGCGCGCCGGTGTCCATGATGACAGCGGTGTTGCCCGCATCGAGGCGCTGGAAGCCCGAATGCGGCATGTTCGACATTGGAATGCCGTGGGTGTCGTCATAGGCCAGCAATGTCGCCAGCAGTCCGGATGGCGCGCTGCTCATGCCGTTGAACAGCGCGAAACTGCCGTCGCCATGGCGGAAGAATCGCAGCATCGGCATCATGCGGTCGATGGCGTTCAGCAGTGCCGGCGGCGGCGCGATGTTGCGGGCAGCAAAGGTCTGACGCAGCGGCAAGAGATCGGGCAGCAGCTCGATCAATGCGCCGGGATTACGCGAAATGTGTCCGCCGTCGGGAAGCAGTTGCCGTTGCAATTCTTCCGACAGCTTGCGCGACGAGGTTCGGATGTGCTTGGCCTGATTGGCGAGACACAGCGATGCGTAACACAATGCAATCAGCACCTGCAGACGCGGCACGCCGTCCGGAATATCGACCATCGTGTAGCGCAGATAGCGAATCTCGCGCGTGAGGCTGCGCAGGAAGCGGCGATAGAATTTTCCGTCGGCGTCGTTCAGCACCAGCGGCGCCTGCGACAGCAGCGAGATCACCCGCCGCGCCAGCACGTCGGCGCGCCAGCCTGCGCCGCGCTTGCGGATCGGCTTTGAAATCCAGTCGTCGATCAGGGCGCGCGCGTTGGCGCGGGTGATGGCGGAGTCCGCGGCGCGCAGATGGCGCAGCCAGCCGAATCCGAGCAGGTTGGCTTCCCAGTCTTCCGACGGTGGATCGAGTTCGAAAATCGATCGGCCGTGCGAGGTGACGATCTTTCCTGCGAAGACAAAACGCCCGGCATAGATTTCGGACGCGCGGGTGGCGTCGACGGTGCGAAGATCATTCGGCGCGATCAGCAACCGGTCAGTGCGGCCGGGCCAGAAGCGCGACAGCGCGACAGACTTGCCGCTGGCGCGTGCGAGTACGTTCCGCGCCGCGCGGCCCAGCAAAAGAGACGAGATGCGTCGTCGGTAAGCGACCGCCACGTGCGCCCTTGTCCTGAATCACGCCGGTAGCCTGACGAAAGCCGCCGCCGAACGTGACCGTTCCCCACAAAACGGAGCATTCCTCCCCCGAAACTCACGCCGGCGACGAGCACGCCATGCCGTGAGGGAATCTCCGCGACTCTTTGTAGTCCGGAAATGCCTGTAAGGCACCCCCGACGCAACCCCGGGATGCCCCATTGACCGCTGGCATGTGGATCAAGAGCGCGTTTGGCGGCTTGCGAATCGGATGCGGCCCGGGATTCGAATCAGGACTTGATGAGACGGGCTGCGTAGAAGCCGTCGAGACCGCCGAGCCGCGAATCGGCATGGGCGAGATGCGAGGGCAGGGTGCGGATGTCGCCGTCCGCGGTGAGAATTTCGTCCAGTCCCGCCACTTCATCCCGCCCGACCGGCGCACGGCGCAGGCCCGATTCGGCCGCAAGGACGCTTGCGACGGCCTGCTCGCCTTCCTCGGGCTCGAGCGAACAGGTGCAATAGACCAGAGTTCCACCAGGCTTCAGCAGTGTGGCCGCCTTTTGCAGCATGCGCTTCTGCACGGCGGCGAGCGCGCCGATGTCGGCTTCCTGTTTCAGCCACGCGACGTCGGGATGCCGCCGGATCGTCCCGGTCGCGGCGCAGGGCGCATCGATCAACACGCCGTCGAACAGTTCGCCTGCCGGCGGCTGCCATTCGAGCGCATCCGCCACCGCGGTACCCGCTTCCAGCGAAAGCCGAGAGAGATTCTCGCGCAGGCGCGCGATGCGATTGGGCGAGCGGTCGACCGCAGTGACCTTCGCACCGGCATGGACCAGTTGCGCGGTCTTGCCGCCGGGCGCCGCGCACAGATCGGCGATGGTCTTGTCTTTAACGTCACCGAACAGACGGGCCGGTATCGCGGCGGCCGCATCCTGCACCCACCACTGGCCTTCATTGAAACCGGGAAGCATGGTGACCGACCCGTGCAGCAGCGTGCGCACGGTGCCGGTCGGGAGTGTCTCGCCATGCAGCCGCGTCGCCCAGCCGCCGGGATCGGACTTGACTGTGAGATCCAGCGCGGGCTCCACGCTGATGGCGGCGGCCATCGCGCGCGTTGCTTCTTCGCCATAGGCCGCGATCCAGCGCGCGACCAGCCACGGCGGAAGATCGAGCATCTGCGATTTGACTTCGTCGATCAGCGGCTGGCCCTCACGTGCACAGCGCCGCAACACCGCGTTGACGAGGCCGGCATATTTCGCAGCACGCCGGTCCGCCTGCACGAGCCGGACCGACAGGTCGACGGCGGCATGATCGGGAACATCCATCCACAGGATTTGCGCCGCGCCGATCAGCAATGCGCTTTGCGCGCGCGGCGCATCGCTCGGAATGCCGCGATCCAGCAGCCGTGACAGGATGTGGCCGAGCGTGCCGAGCCGCCGCAGAATCGTTGCAACCAGCCGGCGCATCAGCGCGCGATCGCGATCCGCCAGCGTCTTCAGTCCGGGATGCGCGCCGGGACCGTCGAGCTGATCGTCAAGCATGCGGTGCTTGTGCAGCACGCCGTCGAGAATATCGGCAGCAATCCTGCGCGCTGCGAGGCCGGGCACCTCGGTGGGCGGGACAAATCTCGAAGGCTTCATGTGTGAAAAAACATTCGCTGGCAGGGAGGAACGCGACAATCGCCGCACCGGATGTATCGTCGTGGCATCGGAATATGCCAAATGTAAGAATTGGTCTGTCTCTGAATCGTCTTGTCTGAAACATCTTGGGAAATGTGAGCTGGCTCACGGACAGGCGGCTCGGCGGCGTCAGACTGCATCGGCCGCAGGGTCTTGATCGAACGCGCTGTCGGTCTAGATTGATTTCGGCTCTGACCACCGGGAGTGTCAGCCATGACCCATGATCAAACTCGTTCCGAACCTGTCGTTGGCAACACGGTCGCCCCGCGCAAACCGCTGTCCCCACAGGCGCAGCGGGCGCTCGCGGAAGCCGAGGAGCGGCGAACCAGGGCCGCGCAGGACTATAGCTCTCGCGCGAAAGAGGTTCAGGGCCCCAAGGGGCTGGAGCCGACCCGATACGGGGACTGGGAACACAAGGGACTTTGTTCGGATTTCTAGCCCTACGCATCACTACGGATGCGCCGGTTCCGCTCTTGCGGCCAGGGTCCTTTTGATCCTATTCTAGGCATATGTTCCTAGATCGGTCACTTCATCGGGCATCCCGGCATCCATTCCACGGTTCACCGCCCTGGCTGCTTGGCCTGATCTTTGTCGCCGGCATCGCAACTGGAACCGTGGTTCCGCTCAGGGATCATTTGCCACGGGCGCGCTCGTCCATCGCGTCCGCGAATCCATCCGCATCGGGCCCGGCCCGGCAGCCCGTACCTCAGACATGGAGCCGTGACGGCAATCCCGGTGTGCGTCATTCCGTCGAGGTGGTGCGCGTGGTCGACGGCGACACATTCGAGGCGCGAGTCCATCTGTGGCCGGGGCTGGAGATGACGACGCGCGTGCGGCTTCGCGGCATCGATGCGCCTGAAATGAAGGGCGCGTGCGCCGAGGAATTACGGATGGCGGAGGCCTCCGGGGAGGCGCTGCGTGCGCTGCTCGCCGATGGCGATGTCGCGATCTTCAATATCGGTCCCGACAAATACAACGGCCGTGTCGTCGCCGACGCCGCTACGCGGCGAACGCCGAGCGTCTCAGCGGCACTGCTCGCATCGGGTCATGCGCGCCAGTACCAGGGCGGCAAGCGCGGCGGCTGGTGTTGGCTATCCGCCAGATAAGAGCCGGCGTGGGTAAGAGTTTCCAGTTGTCATTGCGAGGAGCGTAGCGACGAAGCAATCCAGCTTCTCTCTCAAGAGTGGATTGCTTCGCTTCGATCGCAATGACGGTTGGAAGCCGCGTCATGACGCGGCTTTTTTCACATCGGAATGTTTTGACGATCAGCGCGAGGTGACCACCACCGGCGTGCCGACCTCGACGCGCTCGAACAGGTCGCTGATGTCCTGATTGTACATCCGCACGCAGCCGTAAGAGACATAGCCGCCGACAGAGTTCGGACGGTTGGTGCCGTGGATCGCATATTCGCCGCCGGCCAGCGTCATGGCGGCGACGCCCATCGGATTGGACGGTGAGCCGCCGGGAATGACATCCGGGATGCTCGGATTGTCGCGCTTCACGTCCGCAGGCGGCGACCATGCCGGCTGACGATATTTTCCATCGATGCGGGTGGCTCCGGCCCATTGCTTGCCAGCCTTGCCGACGCCGACAGGGTAGCGCAGCGCCTGGCCCTCGCCGAGAATGAGATAGAGTTTGCGTTCGTTGGTCTTCACCACGATGGTTCCCGGCGCATAGCCGTTGGGGGAAGCCACAACCGACGGCGCGGCGCTGGCGACGGTTCCTGACAGGCCGATAGCCATGGTGACAGTGAAAGCCACCGCGAGTTGACGCAACATTCCAACCTCCAAAATGCTTCCGAACGGTGCAGGCATCCGGGCAGGACCGCGGAACCCTGTTCGATGCGCCAGCCTGGGGCAAAGGCTTCAACAGGCGGTTTCCACGAGCCCCACGGGCGGACCGAACGCGACCTTAGGAAGAAAATTCCGGCGGCAAAGTAAATGCCCGGGAAACAACACCTGCGCCTAAAGGCACTGGGGATGGTGACATTTTTGTGAGCGAAGATTTCGCTCGTGATCAGCCGAGGGTGAAAGCTTCGTGCACCGCAGACTGCACCGCGCCGCCGGTGACGGCGCCGCCGCCCGCGACATAAATCCAGTCGCCGATGGTCACAGCGCCCACGGCATGACGCGGTGTCGGCATCGGCGCATGGCTTTGCCACTTGTCCGTGGCCGGATCGTAGCTTTCCATCTGGCCGAACACCTTGCCCTGCGTGATCTGGCCTTTGGAGATGAGACCGGCTTCACCGCCCATGGCGAACAGCCGGTCGCGGTACACCACAAGCCCGTGGCCGGAGCGCGTGGTCGGCAATGGCGCGCGCGTCTCCCAGGTATCGCGGTCGGGCACATACACATGATGCAGCCCGGTGTTGTATTCGAACGTATTGAAGCGTCCGCCGATGACGTGAATGATCCCATTGTACGCGACACAGCCGACATGGTCGCGTGCGCCGGGCAGCGCTTTCAGCGTCATCCATTTGTCGGTCTTCGGATCGTAGACCTCGTGCCATCCGACGCTCGCGCGTTCCATGGTCGGTTCTGACGCGCCGCCGATCAGGTGAACGCGGCCGCTCAACACAACGGCGGCGCCTGCACCGCGCGGACGCGGCAGCGGCGCGATCTTGTCCCAGCGATTGGCTGCGACGTCATAGGCGTAGGCGTTGTGATCGGGATTGCGGTTCTGTTCGATGAAGCCGCCGAGCGCGTAGACGCGTCCCGCATCCGCCGCGACCGCGACATGGTTGGCGCCGCGCGGCAACGGCGCGCCATCGAACCAGACATCCTTGGCCGGATCATAGATGTGATGATAGGTGCGATCGACGCGGCCTTCACCGTAGCCGCCGACGATATGCGCACGTCCCGCCCACTCGGTGGCCCACGCCATCTCGCTGCGGGGCAGCGGCAGTGCTGCGCGGGTCACCCAGCGGCCCGGCACGCCCTGCGGCGCAGGGCTTTCCGTCACGCGCTGCGCCTGTTCGTCCGGCGAGATGTGGTGCGGGGCGTTGGTGCGAAGGCCGGTGAAAGGCTCGGATGACGGCGGAGCCTGCGGCAGCGGCGTATGCTGATGCTGGGCGTGCGCCGCGGTTGCGGCGAGTGCGAGTGACGCAGTGCTCGTAAGGAAAGTCCTGCGATCCATGCCGGTGTCTCCCGGGCCTGATTATTGCTGTTTTCCGCTCTTCGGCGTCTTTGACTTCGGCTTCACCGCTTTTGGCTCATTTTCCTTCGGCGGCTTCGGGCATGCGCCGGTGTGGTCGAGCTGCACCTTGGCCTTCTGGCGCTCGCAGTCGTTTGCGTAGGTCTTGCCGTTGCAACCGCAAACCGGCCGGTGGATCTGCATGCAGAAGGCGGGCGCCTTGTCGCATGTGCCCGGCGCATCTGCGGCCTTGCATTGCCCGCCTTCCCTTTGGCACCAGAGCGCCGAATTGCAGGTGATGTTCGCCGCGCCGCCGCAGGCTTCGCCGAGATTTGCCGCCTCGGATGTGCCAAATCTGATCGTCACGCAAAGCATGACGATCAGGATCGCCGTAATCAGACGAGCGAGGCGCGTTGGCATGAATCCCCCAGCGGCAGACCCCAGCGTCAGGCGCTGGCCTTCTTATTCTGCCGGTTATGCACCAGATCGTCCACCACGGCGGGATCGGCCAGCGTCGAAGTGTCGCCGAGGGCGCCGGATTCGTCTTCCGCGATCTTGCGCAGGATGCGGCGCATGATCTTGCCGGAACGCGTTTTCGGCAGGCCCGGGGCAAACTGGATCAGATCGGGCGAGGCGATCGGACCGATGTCCTTGCGCACCCACGCGACCAGTTCCTTGCGCAGCGCCTCGGTCGGCTCAACGCCCTTCATCAGCGTCACATAGGCGTAGATGCCCTGACCCTTGATGTCGTGCGGATAGCCGACCACGGCAGCTTCCGACACCGCATCGTGCGCGACCAGCGAGCTTTCGACTTCCGCGGTGCCCATGCGGTGACCCGACACGTTGATGACGTCGTCGACCCGGCCGGTGATCCAGTAATAGCCGTCGGCATCGCGGCGGCAGCCGTCACCGGTGAAGTACTTGTTCTTGTAGGTCGAGAAGTAGGTCTGCTCGAAACGCGCATGATCGCCGTAGACCGTGCGCATCTGGCCGGGCCAGGACTTGGCGATGCAGAGGTTGCCCTGCGCCTCGCCTTCGAGAACCTTGCCGTCGGCATCGACGATTTCAGGCACCACGCCGAAGAACGGCTTTGTCGCCGAGCCCGGCTTCTGGGCGATCGCGCCCGGCAACGGGGTAATCAGAATGCCGCCGGTCTCGGTCTGCCACCAGGTATCGACAATCGGGCAACGGCCATCGCCGACCACGCGGTGATACCACTCCCACGCTTCAGGATTGATCGGCTCGCCGACCGAACCGAGCAGGCGCAAGCTGGCGCGCGAGGTCTTCTTCACCGGATCGTCGCCGGATTGCATCAGGGCGCGGATCGCGGTCGGCGCGGTGTAGAAGATATTGACCTTGTGCTTGTCGATCACATTCCAGAACCGGGAATTGTCCGGATAGTTCGGCACGCCTTCGAACATCAGCGTGGTGGCGCCGTTGGCGAGCGGCCCATACAGAATGTAGCTATGGCCGGTGACCCAGCCCACGTCCGCCGTGCACCAGTAGATGTCGCCCTCGTGATAGTCGAACACGTACTGATGCGTCATCGAGGCGAAGGTGAGATAGCCGCCGGTGGTGTGCAGCACGCCCTTGGGCTGACCCGTCGAGCCCGAGGTGTAGAGAATGAACAGGGGATCTTCCGCGTTCATCGGCTCAACCGGACAATCGGTATCGACCATCGCCGCGGCTTCGTGATGCCAGACGTCGCGCACCGGATCCATGTCGATCTTGCCGCCGGTACGCTTCACCACAACGACCCAATCGACGCCGCCGACCTTGGCGATGGCCGCGTCGAGGTTGGCCTTGAGCGGCACCTTCTTGCCGCCGCGCAGGCCTTCGTCGGCCGTGATGACGACGTTGGATTTGCAGTCCTTGATGCGCTGCGCCAGCGAGTCGGGCGAAAAGCCGCCGAACACCACCGAGTGGATCGCGCCGATCCGCGCGCAGGCCAGCATCGCGTAGGCCGCTTCCGGGATCATCGGCAGGTAGATGGTGACGCGATCGCCCTTCTTGACGTTCCGCAGCCGCAGGATGTTGGCCATCTTGCAGACTTCGTCATGCAGCTCGCGATAGGTGATCTTCTTCGATTCCGACGGATCGTCGCCTTCCCAGATGATCGCGACCTGGTCGCCGCGCGTCTCGAGATGACGATCGATGCAGTTATAGGCCGCGTTCAGGACGCCGTCCTCGAACCACTTGATCGAGATGTTGCCCGGCGCGAACGAGACGTTCTCGACCTTGGTGAAAGGCTCGATCCAGTCGAGGCGGCGGGAGGCTTCGTCAGCCCAGAAGCCGTTGGGGTCCTTGACCGAACGCGCGTACATCTCGCGGTACTTAGGCTCGTCGATAAAGGCGCGCTTCGCCCATTCCGCGGATACGTCGTAAATTTTATCGGACATGGCTTCCTCGTTTCCTCCACGCAGGCCGTCCGCGTCGCAACATGCGCGCAGCTTCTTCTTGTTTTGTTATTATGCGCCTGTGCATACAGCAGCGACAAGCTGCGGCAACTAGGACTTTTGTCGGACCTCGGATTTCCCAAAGCATATGAAGGGGATGACGGCGGATTTCAGGCCGGCTGCAGCAGGCTCCATACCGCAGTTTGCTTGATTTCGGCGTCCTCCAGATCGCGGGTCACCGGGACGCTGTAGTCCGCGATGCGGCGCAATTTGTCGCGGGGCAGGTAGCTGCGGCCGGGGTCGCCGATCAGCACGGTTGCGCCGCGCGCAACGTGGCCGAAAAGGAAATCGAACGCGCGCTGCGCGGTGTCGCGTTCGTAGAAAATATCGCCGGCCAGCACGACATCCCAACGGCCGCCGTGCGGCTCCGCCAGCAGATCATCCTGGCATATCGACAGCGTGACGCCGTTTTCCGCGGCGTTCAGGGCTGCGGCTGCACAGGCGAATGCATCGATGTCGGCGACGGTCACCGAGGCTGCGCCGGCCTTCATCGCGGCGATGCCCACAAGGCCCGATCCGCTGGCGAGGTCGAGCACGGTCTTGCCGCGCACCAGATCCGCGTTGTCGAGGACATGACGCGCGAGCGCCTGACCGCCGGCCCATGCAAAGGCCCAGAACGGCGGCGGCAATCCGGCCTCGCCGATTTCCTCTTCGGTCTTGTGCCAGAGCGGCACGGCCTCGTCGGCCAGCAGCAGCGAAATCTCCGGCGTCAGCGGCACCGCGCGCAGCCGTGTGTTGGCGCGGATGAAGGAGGCCTTGTCTGCGATGGGTTGTGATGCGGCCTGTTCCATGGGTGCGACTCACCGCAGTTGACCGCTCAGGTCAAGGTGGATGGGAACAAATGCCGCGCTGGGAAATTGGGCACTTCGAGGTGCATCATGACTGACGGTCAAATTCTTGCTGAATTGAGGGACGTATCCGGCATCGTTGCTCCGGATGGGCCCGCGCAGCATGACTCTTCGTCGGTCCGTCGTCTGGCGAAAAAACTCGGGCTGAAACTCGGCGATCAGGCCGAATTCGATATTCGCCGCGTCAAGCGCGGCAAGAGTTACTCTTTCGTACGTGCCAACGGCAAGGTTGTGCGCGACGCCGCCACCATCAAGCGGTTCAACGCGATGGCCGTGCCGCCAGCCTATGTCGATGTGCGTTATGCCGGCGATCCGGCGTCACATCTTCAGGCGGTCGGACGCGATGCGGCGGGACGTCTACAATATCGCTACCATCCAGACTGGGAAAAGGTGCGCGAGACCCGCAAGGCCCGTCGTCTGGCGCGCTTGATCGAGGTGTTACCGAAGATCCGGCGCAGCGTCGCCCAGCATCTCGGCGGTGAGATGCCAACGCGCGAGTTCGCGCTTGCTGCTGTGATCGAACTGGTTGCGCGCACCGCGATCAGACCGGGCAACGAATCCTATGCGCGATTGAACGGAACGCGCGGTGCGACGACGCTGCTGAAGAGCAATGTAGTGATCGAAGACGACTGCATCGTTCTGGCGTTCCGTGCCAAGGGCAACAAGGCGGTGCGCAAGGAATGCGATGCAGCGCGTCTGGTGCGCGCCGTGGACATTCTGCGCAAGCTGCCGGGGCGCAGGCTGTTTCAGTATCGGGACGATAACGACGTCGTGCGCACGGTTAATACCGCGCAGGTGAATGCCTTTTTGCGCGAGATCGCAGGGATTCGCATCTCACTGAAGGACTTCCGGACGCTGATGGCGTCGGCGGCGGTGATGGAATCTCTGGCTCGGGTGGTGCCAGCCGAGAGCGCGCGCGGCCGCCGGAAGCAAGTGCTCGAGGCAGTGCGTGCGGCGGCGGATGAATTGTCCAACACGCCGACGATTTGCCGCAAAAGCTATGTCCACGACACCATCGTGACGGCGTTCGAGGATGGAATTCTCGAACGCTTCGCTGCAACGCTCAAAGGATGCCGTTCGCTCGCCCGGCGCGAGCAGATTCTGGCGAAGGTGGTACTGACCGCAGCGGCCTAAATCCCGCCCATCTTGCAGATCAGCTTCCATTCGTCGGGCTTCACGCTCTGCACCGACAGCCGCGAGTATTTCACCAGATCCATCTCGGCGAGCTTCTTGTCGGCCTTGATGGTTTCCAGAGTCACGGCTTTTTTCAGCGGCTTGTCGGCTTTGATGTCGACGCAGACGAACTTGGCGGTCTTGTCGGTCGGATCGGGATAGTGCTCGCGAATGACCTCGACGATGCCGACGATCTCCTTGCCCTCATTGGAGTGATAGTAAAATGCGAGGTCGCCCTTCTTCATTTTCATGAGATTGGCTTTTGCGGTGTGGTTGCGCACGCCGGTCCATGCTTCGCCCTTGGCGCCTTTCGCGACCTGCTGATCCCACGACCATGTGGAGGGTTCGGATTTTACGAGCCAGTACGCCATCGCCGTTCCTTTATCCCTCGGCCCTGAACGGCCGTGTCAGCAGCATCTCGATCGCTTCATCAATGGTCAGGGCGCCGCCGAGAACCGCCGCCACCGCGCTGGCCACCGGCATTTCAATAGTCTTTTCACTGGCGAGTTCAATCAAGACGGGCGCGGTGAATTCGCCTTCGACCAATTTGCCGCGCGGCGGCGTCTCGCCGCGTCCGAGCGCGATGCCGTAGGAAAAGTTGCGCGATTGAGAACTCGAACAGGACAGCAGCAGGTCTCCGAGCCCCGACAATCCGGCGATCGTCTCGGGCCTGGCGCCGCAGGCAACGCCGAGCCGCATCAGTTCCGCGAAACCGCGGGTGGTCAGCGCTGCCAGCGCCGACGCGCCGAGCTGTTTGCCGGCCACGATCCCGGCGGCGATCGCCAGCACGTTCTTGGCCGCGCCGCCGATCTCGACACCGCGCACATCCGTCGAATGATAGGGGCGGAATGTCGCCGATCCGAGCGCCTGAACCAGCGCTTTCGCAAGCTGCTCGTTGCCGGTTGCGAGCGTGACGGCCGTCGGCAGTCCGCGTGCGACATCGACGTCGAAACTCGGCCCCGACAGAATGGCGGGAACGGCGCGCGGCGCGACCTCCGCGACGATCTGCGTCATGAATCGATGTGTGCCGCGCTCGATACCTTTGGCGCAGACGATCACCGGCGTATTCGATGCAAGATGCGGCGCGAGCGCGGTCGCCGCCTGCCGCAGGCTTTGTGCCGGCGTGACCAGCAGCACCGCGCCGGCTTTCGCGGCCTCGGCGAGATCGCTGGTGACGGCGATCGTCTTCGCAAGCTGAATGCCGGGCAGCTTCGGATTTTCACGTGTTTGCGAGATTGTCGCGGCGGCGGCGCTGTCGCGGGCGTAGAGAACGACATCGCGTCCGGCCCGGGCCGCGGCGTTCGCGAGTGCTGTGCCCCATGCGCCGGCGCCGACAATCGAAATGCTTTGATGTGCGATCATGTCAGTGTCGTGCACGCGTGTTGGCGAACTTTGCCGGCGTCGATGCGGTTTCATCGAGCCGCCAGCGTGCGCGGGGCGCGGTCTCCATCGCGTCCACCATCCGAAGCGCAAGACGCTCTGCGCCTGCCCATGCGATCATCGCGCCGTTGTCGGTGCAGAGCGCCGGCGGCGGAATGATCAGCATGGTCTGGGCGCGGGCGGCGATGTCATGCAGCGCATTGCGGATCGCGAGATTCGAGGCGACGCCGCCGGCCGCGACCAGCGCGCGGGGCGGGCCGAATTTTTCCTGAAACAGACGCAGCCCGACACTGATCCGGTCCGCGGTGAGATCGAGCACAGCGGCCTGAAATCCGGCGCACAGATCCGCGACGTCCTGCGGCTCGAGCGGCATCAGGCGCGTGGCCTCATTGCGCACCGCGGTTTTCAAACCGGACAGCGAGAAATTTGCGTCGGGCCGTCCCACCATCGGGCGGGGAAACACGAAGCGATCGGGATTGCCGTGAGCGGCCGCGCGTTCGACCTGCGGTCCGCCGGGATAGGGCAGGTCGAGCATCTTCGCGACCTTGTCGAAAGCTTCGCCCATCGCGTCGTCGACCGTGGTGCCGAGCCGGACATATTTTCCGACGCCGAGCACCGCGACGATCTGGGTGTGGCCGCCCGACGCCAGAAACAGGCAATAGGGAAATGTCAGCGGCACGATGAGGCGCGGCGTCAGCGCATGCGCTTCGAGATGATTGACCGCGATCAGCGGCGTGTTGTGAACCAGCGAGATCGCCTTTGCCGTGGTGAGCCCGACGATCACACCGCCGATCAGGCCGGGGCCCGCGGCTGCGGCGACGGCGCTGAGATCGCTGAAGCCGACATTCGCCTCTTTCATCGCCGCGCGGATAATTCCGTCGAGCATGTCGACATGGGCGCGGGCGGCGATCTCCGGCACGACGCCGCCGAATGGCGCATGTTCATCGATCTGCGAGCGCACAATGTTGGACAGAATCTTCCCCGACCCGTCGCGCTGCCGTTCGATCACGGCGGCGGCGGTTTCGTCGCAGGTGGTCTCGATCCCCAGCACCAGCTTGCCTGCCAATTTCAGTTCCTGCTTCTTCTGCTCTTGCTTTGATTGCCGATCCGGCGTTTCCCTTTACATAGGCATTGGCCTCGCGCAGGGCAAAACGTCATCCGCAACCTAGGTGTCATTCAAGGGGTTCATAACGTGGAATCGTCAGGCGGGCTATCGTGATTCAGCACAGCATCTGCCCGCGCGGAGCATCTTGAATGGCCATTCTTGTGACACGACCGGTCCCGGATAACGAGAGGACGGCGGCGGCCCTGCGGGCGCGGGGATATGACGCACTGTTGTCGCCGATGCTGCGGTTCGAGGAAATTCCGTTTCATGACGAAGACGACGCGGCCTATGACGCGGTGATCGTGACCAGCGCCAATGCGATCCGTGCCATACTGGATCATCCCTCCCGGATGCATCTGTTCGGACTGCCAACCTTCGCGGTCGGCGGACACACCGCGGATGCCGCACGGGAGGCGGGCTTTCGCGACGCCGCGAGTGCGCAGGGCAACGCGCAATCGCTTGTCGATCTCGTTATCAGGACGCTCAAACCAGGCGCCACACTTTGCTATCTCGCCGGCGCCGACCTCGCACACGATCTAGCCGCCGATCTCGGGGGGCGGGGTTTCACGGTGGTGACGCATACGACCTACCGGATGGTCCCTGTGACCGGGTTTGCTGCGAATGTCGGCGACGCATTCCGCGCGGGCGGGATTGATGCTGTGCTGCATTATTCACGGCGCAGTGCGCGCGCCTATCTCGATGCGGCACGGGCGGACGGTGTCGAGATTTCTGCCCTCGCGCTGCCACAATGCTGCATCTCCGAGACGGTGGCGGGCCTGCTTCGCGAAGCCGGCGCAATGCAGGTGGCGGCGGCGCGCACGCCGGATGAGAATGCCGTGTTCGATGTGCTGGACAGGACGCTCAAAGCATCGTCCAACTAGCTTTCGGGTAACCGGCAGGTAACCTTCCAGAGTGCTTCTGGACGCGAGCGGCGTTCGCAGAATCTGCTAGAGTCTGCGCGAGCGTGACAGGAGTGAGTTCCGATGGACGATGACAAGCAGGACAAGGCCGGCACTGCATCCGGTAGCGATGCCGCCAAACGGCCCCCGCCGACCATCGAACTGACCGCTTCCGAGGTATCGGAAAGTCCGTCTGCGCCGGAAACGCCGGACGCAGATGCCGGCGCGCCAAAGCCGGATCACTCCGAACAGCCGTCGCATCCGTCTGCTGAATCTGCTGCCGCGGCATCGCCGAATCCATCACGGGCGTCGTCGGTGTTTCTGTCCGCTGTGGCGGGTGCGGTGGCCGCGCTGCTTGCGATCGGTGCCGCCACGTTCGCAGGCTGGCCTCCGCAACCCGCACCCGTTTCAACCGCGCCGCTTACGGACGGGATCGCAGCGAACAAGGCCGACATCAACGCTCTGGGCACACGGATCGCGAAGGTTGAATCGGATGCGGCAAAACCTGCGCCGCGTCCGGTTGCCGATCCTGCGATCATCGCGCGTATCGACGCAGTGGAGAAATCGCTGGCGTCGTTGCGCAGCGATATCGCCGCCATGCGCGGGCAGAACGAGAAGACGGCCGCCGCGATCAGCGAGCTCAGGTCCGCATCGCCGCAAGGCGTCATGGGCGGCGAAGCGAAAGCACCCGCCATCGACACCGCGGCCATCGAAGAGCGCATTGCCAGGATCGAACGCGCGACTGCGGCGCTGAGTGCGGCGGCTGCGGCACCGCCTGCCGAAGATCCGAAGGTGCGCAAGCTCGATGCGCTGATCCACCTCGATAAAGCCGTGACCCGTGGCTTGCCCTATGCCACCGAGCTTGCTGCCGCGCGTGCCGTTGCCGGTGATGCCGATGCGCTGAGGGCGCTTGATGGCTTCGCGACGACGGGTCTCCCCACGGACGATGCGCTGAGCAAGGAACTGCTTGCGCTGTTGCCGCAGCTCGCGCCGAAGCCAGAACCGCAGCCCGCGCCGTCCGGTATCGTGGAGCGTCTTCAGCAGAGCTTTGCAAAGCTGGTGCGCATTCAGCGCACCGACGCGCTGGCCAGCGGCCCGACAGGCATCATCGCCCGCGCAACGGCCGCCGCGCAGCGCGGCGATCTCAACGAGGCGAAGCGGGAATTGCTGCAGTCGCCGCCGTCGGATCGCGTCCCGGTGCGGCCATGGATCGCAAAGGTCGAAGGCCGCGACAAGGCCCGGGCGGCATTTGAGCAGTTCACGATGGAAACATTGGCCTCGATCTCGAAATAGGCAGTTTCATGATCCGCATCATTCTCTTTCTGTTTCTGGTCGGCGTGGTCGCGCTCGGCGCTGCCGTGATTGCCGATCAGACCGGCGACGTTACGCTGTCGTGGAATGCCTGGCGCATCGATACGTCATTGCCCGTGCTTGTGCTGGCGCTGGCGCTTGTCGTGTTCGTCGCGATGCTGGTCTGGGCGATCATCCGCAGCTTCCTGAATGCGCCCGAGCGCTTGCGGCGGCTCCGCCGCGAGCGGCGTCACGCCAAGGGACGCAACGCCATCACCCAGGGCCTGATCGCAATCGGCACCGGCGATCATTTCGCGGCGCGCCGCCATGCCGATGTCGCCAGGCGGCTGGCGCATCAGGATCCGCTGGCGATGCTGCTGCATGCGCAGTCGGCACAGCTCGAGGGCGACCGCGAAGGCGCGCAGCGCGCGTTTCACGCCATGGCGGAACGCAAGGACACACGGCTGCTCGGCCTGCGCGGACTGTTCGTCGAGGCGCAGCGCCGTGACGATGCTTACGCGGCCGTGGCGCTGGCCGAAGAAGCCCTGAAGACCGCGCCGGCCTCGGCATGGGCGTCGCACGCCGTGCTCGGCTTCCGTTGCAGCAAAGGCGACTGGGACGGCGCGCTGAAGATTCTCGAAAACAATCTGGCGGCGGGGTTGATCGATCCCGCGCCCTACAAGCGGCAGCGCGGCGTTCTTTTGACCGCGCGGGCGCTCGATCTTCAAACTTCCGATCGCGACCGTGCGCGCGCCAGCATCACTGAGGCGGTGAAGCTCGCGCCGACACTGGTGCCCGCCGCGACGCTCGCGGCAAAGTTTCTCAGCGAGAACAATCAGACCCGCCGCGCCATGCAGGTGATCGAGACGGCATGGACCGCGCAGCCGCATCCCGATCTTGCGGATGCTTACGCGCATGTGCGGCTCGGCGACTCCGCCGTGCAGCGCCTGGCGCGTGTTGAGAAACTCGCAGCCAGATCGCCCGGCAACATCGAAGGCGCGCTTGCGGTCGCGCGTGCCGCCATCGACTCCAGCGATTTCGCCCGTGCGCGGGAAGCGCTCGCGCCTTTCATCGAGGCGCCGACCCAGCGGGTCGCCATTCTCATGGCCGAGCTGGAGCGGGCCGAGCATGGCGACGACGGCAGCGCGCGTGTCTGGATGCAGCGCGCGGTGCGCGCCGCGCTCGATCCGGCATGGACCGCCGATGGCTATGTATCCGAGCACTGGCGTCCGGTGTCACCCGTCACCGGACGTCTCGACGCATTCCAGTGGCTCACTCCGGTCGCGGCTCTCCCTTCGGAGAAAGCGCCGGTGCTCGAGGCTGAGGTTGCCGATGAGCCTGCATTGCCGCCGGCGCTGGAAGCCGGTCCGGCGGTCAAGCTGCCGCCACCGGCTGTCCCATTGCAGGATAACGAGCCCGCGCCTGCGCCGTCGGCTCCTGCGCCCGTGGAGCAGGCCGCTCCGCCGCCTGCCGCGCCGGTGATCGCCAATGTGCCGCCGCCGGTGTTTCGGCCCCGGCGCGAGATCGAGAAGCCGGATGCGCCGCGGATCCCGGCCGTCATCCCGATTGTGCGCGCTCCGGACGATCCCGGCGTCGCCGACGAGGCCAGGGACGAGGAATTCGACGATCCGGTCCAGCCGGAACCGGCGCAGCGCGGCGGCTGGAAGGGATTTTTGTCCCGTCTTGTCAGTTGATTAGGAAGTCGATGGCATTTTCGTCACGGACCTGATCCAGCCTGACAAAAACGCTCCGCCATGTTGCAAAGCGGGGCGCTGGCCAGTATCAGGTGCGGATACCGATTTCGCGTTTTGCCGCCTTAGCTCAGCTGGTAGAGCACCTCATTCGTAATGAGGGGGTCGTAGGTTCGAATCCTATAGGCGGCACCACTCTTTCCAGCATCTTGCAGCACATTGGACTCGCTCGCGTGGGCGTTCGCCTGCCCGGCGCCCGTCTCTCACAGGAGGGGTGCCGACGCTATCCCGCAAACGAATTCGGCTGACCGCCATAACGGCGCAAGGGAACAACAATGACTGACAGAGAGAAGATTCTGGCCGCCCTTCGCGAGAAACCGCTGAAGATTTTCGACGTGATGAAGCGCGTCAACATCAAGAATCAGGAAGATTGCCAGTCGCTGCTGCTGAAGATGCGCGACGAGGGCCTCGTGCGCTTCGACATTCACAAGGGCGTCTGGCTCATCGGCTAGTGCCGGCGCCGAGACAAAGCTGCTGGGTTCTCAAATCAATCGCAGTCCGGACAATCGTCTGAGAGGCCGTCCAGCACCTCGTCGATTGCTTCCCGAGCCCGCCCCGCACTGATTCCAGGAAATGGCGAATGCTCGGCAAGCGCGTGCGCATAGTCGAGCGCCGCGTGATTGAAACGCAACCGCATATAGCCGTGGTCGGGACATGCCGCGATCAGGTTGGCGCGTAAGAGAGTATCGGTCGCCCAGTTTTCGATTTGAACTGCCTTGCGGCTTAATCTTGGGCCCATCGAGATATCTCCTGCGGGAGAATCGTTGGGCGCCTCAAAGGTTCCGTGCGTCTTCGCGCGGAATGGCAGTTTGCTTACGAGAATTTCGTCCGCTCTCTCTTCGCCGCATCATAAATTTCGATCTGCAGCATTTTATACCGGCTCAGCAGTTCGGCCGCGGCCTTCTTGGCAGCCGCCTCGTCATTATACTGCGTCTTGAAGTGGCCATCGACCACGAGCGTAAAGCCTTCGGCAGGTGCAATGTCTGCGCGCTGAATCTTCCGCGGCTCTTCTTCGGGGAGCGTGAGTGGTTTTTTCATGGTCTGCCTGTGTCTGGTTGTTTGGTTCAGTCTAGCACGGCTGAACAGGAGTGTCGGATATTTCGATGACGGCTTAAACTTTCGTCAGCGGCTCCAGTTCAACGCGCGCAACACCGACCCCTAACCACCGGTCGTCCTCGCCCATGCCGAGATCGCAGGGACGGCGCGTCGCATCGACCTCAATGGTGATCCCGAAATCGCGATCGGACGGCGGAAGTTCCGCAACGCGCGCGACGGTCTCGATGACAAAACCGCCAAAAAGTTTTTTCCTGATCTGGCTTTGCAGCGGCTTGTCCCGCAGCAGAACGCGAATGGTCTCGGGCGGCGCCAGCGACTTGACGACAATGACGCGGATCAGCAGGTCGGTCTCGAAACGCACCGGCAGGTCGATGGTGGAGCGGCGGCTCGGGCCGCTCCAGCGAAAGGTTTTGTAACGAAGATGCTTCTCGATGCCGTGCCACTCGAAAGGCATGTTCTGGCGATCGAGATTGAATGCGACCTTTCGCTCGATGCGCTGCATCTCCGCAGCAGCGAACCGGCTATCGACGCCCTTGTTCTTGCGATTGAGGCGCACCGCCGAGCCGGGCTCGACGCTCTGTGTCGGCATTTCAATCTTCAGGAATTTGCCTTTGACCACGGCATCCATGATGTCGATGAATTCCCGGGACCGGAAATCGGGCTGCGACTGGATGCGTTCCAGCAGGCGCTGCTGCTCGTCGGTCGACTTGATCTTGTAGGAATCCCGCCGCCATGCGGCGTTGAACTTGAACGATGTCAGTTCGCGGGTGGAGGCGAAGCGCTTCGCGGCCATCGCCGCCTGGTTCATGAACAGCGCATCCATCGGCACTGTCACCGAGGCGGGATCCTGCCATTTGATGCCATCGCCGTAGATCGACCGCTTGTGGGCGAATGCGGACGGCGGCACGAAATCGCCGGCCGAGTAGCTGCCGGACGCGAACAGGCCGGCGATTCCGCGGACGCCCGACTCTGGCGGGCCGTAAAGCGCCATCACGCTGGTGACGACTTCGGCGTCATGCTCCCGGGCCGCGCGCAGGATCGCTTCGAGATGTGTCGGATACCAGATGTCGTCGTGCCCGAGATACGCGATCCAGTCGGACGCCGCACGCTCGATCGCGTAATTGTTCGCGGCCCATTGCGAGCCGTAGTTGCGGTCGAGATTGTGCCAGCGGATGCGGCTATCGCCGAACGAGGCGACGACATCCGCCGAATCGTCGGTGCAGCCGTCGCCAACAACCATGATTTCGAAATTCTGCTCGGTTTGCAGCAGTACCGAACGGATGGCGCAGCGAAGCGCCGCGCTCCAGTTGTAGGTCGGGATGACGACGGTAATCGCGGGACGATTTACCAACGGTAAGGCACCGTCTCGGCAGCGTCCTCGGAATCCCATGGCAGGTCGAGGGCATCGGGACTTTCGTGATCGTACATTCTGTCCGGCATATTGATGATGACAGCTTCGGTCTCGCCGATGTTCTTCCAGCCGTGGTGCAGATCGGGTGCAATCGCCAGAAGGCCGGGATTGCGTTCACTAACCATGAATTCATTGAGCCTGCCGAATGTCGGAGAATCCTTCCGGCCGTCGAAGACGACGATCTTCACCAGGCCCGACACGACAAACAGCCGGTCGGTTGTTTGCCGATGCAGGCCCCAGGCACGGACGCGGCCGGGAAGTGTCGTGGTGACGTGAACCTGGACGATCGGCGACTTGATGATGTCCCAGTTTGTCCGGGCGACCTCGCACATATAGCCGTCGTCATGCGGGACCGGACGGGATGGGCGAAATTGGACACCGCCGATCAGTGTGTCGCGCAACGCACCCTGTGCATCGACGGCCGACTGCTTGGCCAGCATCAGGTCCATTCCGACTATCGCGTGTGTCATTGTCCACCGGCGCCGCTACTAAACGCTTCCCGGTGGACATTATAGCCGGACCGGCCGGCCCGCGCCATCAGTTGCGACAACACATCCGGGCTGACCACGATGTGATCAGCCCGTCGGGTTTAGCCTGCAATCTTGCTGAAGTCGGGCTTTCTGCGCTCGGCGAATGCGGTGAGCGCCTCGCGCGCTTCGGGGCCCTTGAGCCGTTCCTTGAGAATGGCGCCTTCACGATTGATCTGCGCGGTGATCAAGGCGGTATCGCGCATCAGCGCCTTGGTGTGCGACAGCGATCCGGCCGGCTGTCTGGCCAGCTTGAGCGCGGCTTCGCGTGCCTTCTTGCGCAGTTCCTCGACAGGAACCACTGCGTTGACAAGGCCGAGCGAGACTGCGGTTTCGCCGCTCATCGGTTCGCCCAGAGCGAACATCTCGTAAGCGCGGGCATAACCGATTCGTCCCTGCAGGAGATGCGTCGAGGCCGCTTCGGGAACCAGCGCGATGTTCACGAACGGCGTGATCAGCCGGGCGGTCGGCGCGACGTAAACAAGATCGCAATGCAGCAGCATTGTTGTGCCGATTCCGACTGCGTTGCCCTGCACCGCAGCGATCAGCGGCTTGGTCGCGATGCCAAGGTTTGTGATGAACCGGGGCGAGTGGGCGACGATGCTGGGATCTTTCGATTGCGCGGCGAAATCGCCCATGTCGTTGCCGGCGGTGAAGTGATCGCCATCGCCCTGAAACACAACCGCGCGGATTGCACGATCCTTTTCGGCGGTTTCCAGCGCGTCCGCGAGAGCGGCATACATCGCGTTGGTGATGGCATTCATTTTGTCCGGACGCGCCAGGGTCAGCGTCAGCACGCCGTCTTCAAGTTCACTCTTTACGAATTCAGTCATGGTCTGCGTTTCCTTTCATATCGAATCTAGGAACTGTCCTTCGGAAATTTTGTCTGCAGGCTCACGAGCCAGCGCGAAACCACGTCGATTTCCTTGTCCGTAAAACCGTCTGTCAGCGTGCTGTTGATGTCATGCGCGCGTGCCACCGCGCGTTTGCGAATCTTCTCTCCCGTCTCGGTCAGATAAACGCGCTGTGCGCGGCCATCTGCGCCGTCACGTTTCCGTTTGATCAGTCCCGCTCGTTCCATCCGGTCGGCAAGACCTGTGATGGCGGACGGCACGATATCGAGCGCAGCGGAGATCTCGCCGATCAGCGCGCCATCGTTCCGTCCGAGGAAGAACAGCACCCCGGATTGCGCCGAGGTCAGGCCGTCTTCCGCGAGCATGTGCTGTTCGATACCTCGCTGCAGTCTGCGATAACCCACGGTCATCAGAAAAATCAGCCGACGGTCGGTCGTCATGTCATCCCCTATATATTTCACATGTGAAATATCAAGTCTCGGCAAAGCCGGAAAGCACTTTTCATAACAGCTCTGCGCAAGCCGCGCCGGATTGCCCAGCCCGCGGACTGCGCTCCGGCGGGTTCCGGCGGCATTGCGCTTGCCATCGGCCTGTGCCGAAATGGCGGCACAAAACAAGCTCGGTCAGGCAGCCGTCATCCGGCGTCATGAGCGCGCACTCAGGGAGAACCACCATGCGTTTTGTTGCCGCCGCGTTCGCGGCGTTTTGCCTTTTGCTCCAGACCGCCGCGCCTAGCCACGCCCAGGACGCCTGGCCGTCGCGCAACGTCACGATCATCGTGCCGTTCACCGCCGGCGGCACCGCCGATCTGTTCGCGCGGCTCATCGCCAGCCATATGCAGATCACGTTCGGCCAGCCTTTCGTGGTTGAAAATCGCGGCGGCGCGGGCGGCAATATCGGCGCGGCGGCTGTGGCGAAGGCGCCGAACGACGGCTACACGCTGCTGCTCGGCACCGTCTCGACCCATGCGATCAATCCGACGCTTTATTCGAATCTGACGTTCGATGCCGCGAAGGATTTCCAGCCGGTCTCGCTGATCGCGCGGCTGCCGAACATGCTGGTTGTGAAAAACGCGCTGCCGGTGACGAACGTCGCCGAGTTCGTTGCCTATGCGAAAGCCAATCCCGACAAGCTGAACTACGGCTCGTCCGGCGTGGGCACCTCGATCCATCTTGCGGCGGAACTGTTCAAGATCGCGACCGGCACCCGGATGACCCATGTGCCCTATCGCTCATCCAACGAGATCATGCAGAACCTGACCGGCGGCCACATCGATCTCGCCTTTGACAACATCACGCTGGCGTGGCCGCAGGCGAAAGCCGGTACGGTGCGCGCGCTGGGCGTGACCAGTCTGCAGCGCTCTCCGACCGCGCCGGAAGTGGCGCCGATCGCCGATACGCTGAAGGGTTTCGATGCAACCTCGTGGCACGGACTGTTCGCACCTGCCGGCACGCCGCGGCCGGTCGTCGACAGGATGGCGGCGGAGGTGAAGCGCATTCTTGAAATGCCGGACACGGTGACCAGGCTCACCGACATCGGCGCGGTGCCGTCACCAATGACGCCGGACCAGTTCACGGCGTTCATCGCGACTGAGCGCGCGAAGTGGGCGGAGGTGGTCAAGGCATCGGGCGCAACGGCGAATTGAGTCTGAATTGAAACCCGTTCTCTCCGCTCATTCCCGCGAACGCGGGAATCCAGACCTTCAGGAGCCTGGGTCCCCGCCTTCGCGGGGACGAGCGGGAATAACGACGCCCATTGATTGTGCCCGGAACGTGCCACAGTTCAGGCTGATGATCTGTCGAACAGAAGGGTGACGCATGAGCATTGCCGAAGTCCTTGACGCACCGGTGCAGCGGCCGCCACTGGTCCCGCCGCGGCCTCCGCTCGCGCCGGACGATCTGTCGCCGCTCGGCCGTCTCGCCCTGATCCGGCAAAACGCCATCGCCAGTTGGGGGCCGCGCGCCTACGAAGAGGATATCGTTCAGGGGCGGTTTTTCGGGCGCAGCAGTTTCATTCTCAACACGCCGGACGCGATCCGGCATGTGCTCGTTGAGAACTATGAAAACTATACCCGCACGCCCGCCGCCTTCCGCGTGCTGCGGCCGATCCTCGGCGAGGGCCTTTTGCTGGCCGAGGGCAAGGCCTGGAAAAACCAGCGCCGCACGCTGGCGCCGGCCTTCGCACCGCGGGCCATTCCGCTGCTCATTCCGCACATGCTGGCGGCGACCGACGATGCCATCGACGTGTTACGGACGCAGACCGGTGTGCCGGTCGATCTACGCGAGGCCATGCAGCGGCTGGCGCTCGACATTGCCGGGCGCACGATGTTCTCGTTCGAGATCGACAGGCACGGCCCGGCGCTGCGGGGCTTCGTCAACGACTACGGCGAGCGCCTCGCGCAGCCGCGCTTCTTCGATCTGCTGCTGCCGCTGGGCTGGCCGAGCCCGAGCGATATTTCCCGCGCGCTGTTCCGGCGGCGGTGGACGCGCTTCATGCAGAAGCTGATCGCGGAACGCCGCGCCAAAGGCGCGGACAAGGGCGGCGATGCTCCGCACGATCTGTTCGGCCTCATGGTGGCGGCGCGCGATCCGGAAACCGGCGAAGCCTTCACCGACGAACAACTCGGCGATCAGGTCTCCACCATGATCCTCGCCGGTCACGAAACCACGGCGACGGCGCTGTTCTGGTCGCTCTATCTGCTCGCGCTCGATCCGGCGACGCAGGATGAACTTGCCAACGAGGCGAAGGCCGCGCTGGTCTCCGGCGCGCTGGATGTGACGCGGCTGACCTTTACCCGCGCCGTGCTCGACGAGACCATGCGGCTTTATCCGCCGGCATTCCTGATCGTGCGGGCGGCCTCCGGCCCCGACACAGTGCCCGGCGCCGACATCGCCGCCAAAGACATCGTACTGATTTCGCCATGGCTGCTGCACCGGCATGAAAAGCTCTGGGACCAGCCGAATGCCTTCCGGCCGTCGCGCTTCCTGCCCGGCAGTCCGCCGCCGGACCGCTTCGCTTACCTGCCGTTCGGCGTCGGGCCGCGCGTCTGCATTGGCGCGCAGTTTGCGTTGACCGAGGCGACCCTGGCGTTGGCGAAACTGATCGGCGCCTTCAAGGTCGAACTGCTCGACCGCGATCCGGTGACGCCGGTTGGCGTGGTGACGACGCAGCCGGACCGCTCGCCGATGTTCAGGATTGTGCGGCGCGATTGAAACGTCGCGCTCGTTCGCGTGCGGTGAGGGGTGTGTTGCGGCGCGATGAATCCGGGCGCGGCATTAACAATCCACACGCGGCCTCATTCCAAAGTCGTAGATGGAATCACCAAGCGCCGCGTCGAAGAGTCGCATTCATCCGATCATTCTTGCCAAATCTCCCCGCAAGCCTTTGTCTTGCCATCAATCAAAAAAGGCCGGTTCAAAAAGAACGGGCCTAGCAGGGGAGAACGCCATGACGAAACGACACAAGGACAAGACTTCCAGCGAGAAGACCTCCAGCCGCCGCAACTTCCTGAAGGTTGCCGCCGCAGGCGCAGCCGCTACGGTTGCGACGCCCGCTCTCGCGCAGACCGGGCCGACCAACATGCGCTTCCAGAGCACATGGCCGGCCAAGGACATCTTCCACGAATACGCGCAGGACTACGCCAAGAAGGTCAACGACATGACCGGCGGCGATCTCAAGATCGAAGTGCTGCCCGCGGGCGCAGTCGTTCCGGCCTTTCAGTTGCTCGAAGCCGTGTCCAAGGGCACGCTCGACGGTGGCCACGGCGTGCTCGCCTATCACTACGGCAAGCAGAACGCCTTGGCGCTCTGGGGTTCGGGTCCGGGCTATGCGATGGACGCCAACATGCTGCTCGCCTGGCACAAGTATGGCGGCGGCAAGCAGTTGCTCGAAAAGCTCTACAGTTCGATCGGCGCCAACGTCGTCTCGTTCCCGTACGGACCGATGCCGACCCAGCCGCTCGGCTGGTTCAAGAAGCCGGTGACCAAGGCCGACGACCTCAAGGGCGTCAAGTTCCGCACCGTCGGCATCTCGATTGACGTGTTCACCGGCATGGGCGCCGCGGTCAACGCGCTGCCCGGCGGCGAAATCGTTTCGGCGATGGATCGCGGCCTGCTCGATGCGGCGGAATTCAACAACGCCTCGTCGGACCGCGTGCTCGGCTTCCCGGACGTCTCGAAGGTCTGCATGCTGCAGAGCTATCACCAGAACGCCGAGCAGTTCGAGATCATGTTCAACAAGGACAAGTACAACGCGCTGCCGGCGAAGATCCGCGCGATCCTCGACAATGCCGCCGAAGCGGCCGGACAGGACATGGCCTGGAAGGCGATCGACCGCTACTCCAGGGACTACGAGGAGATGCAGTCGAAGGACAAGGTGAAGTTCTACAAGACACCGGATTCGGTTTTGCAGAAGCAGCTCGAAATCTTCGATCAGGTCGCCGAGAAAAAGTCGGCGGAAAACCCGCTGTTCAAGGAAATCGTTGAATCCCAGCTGGCGTTTGCCAAGCGCGCAACCCAGTGGGAGCAGGACACGGTCGTCAGCCGCCGTATGGCTTACAACCATTACTTCGGGCCGAACGCCAAGAAGAAGACCTGACGCAATAATCAGCACGAGCGAGGCATCATCCGGGATGGCAATCCCGGATGATGCTTTGTATCGTTTCAACCATTGCTCTGACCTTCATCATAACTCACGGCGACGCCCATGAATGCGCAGCGTGTTCTGCATAAAATTGACGGCATCAGTACTTGGACCGGCAAGGCCGCGGCCTGGCTGATTGTCGGACTGATGCTTCTTGTCTGTGCCGAAGTCTTCAAGCGCTACATTCTCAATATGCCGACGGCGTGGATCTTCGACGTTTCGAACATGCTGTACGGCACGCTGTTCATGATTGCCGGCGCCTACACGCTGGCGCAGAACGGCCACGTGCGCGGCGATTTTCTTTACAGCTCGATGAAGCCGCGCCGGCAGGCATCGCTCGATCTCGTCCTTTACATCGTGTTCTTCCTGCCCGGCATCGCGGCGCTGGTTTATGCGGGCTGGGACTACGCGTCCGACTCCTGGCGCATCAACGAACACTCCAACGTCACTGCCGACGGGCCTCCGGTCTGGCAGTTCAAGTTCATGATTCCGCTGGCGGGCGCGTTGCTGCTGCTGCAGGGCGCGGCCGAAATCATGCGCTGTGTCATCTGTCTGAAGACCGGCGAATGGCCGAGCCGTCTCAAGGACGTGTCCGAAATCGATGTCGTCGGCGAGCAGCTCGCCAACAGCGAATATGTCGACGAGGAGTCGCGGAAAATCGCGATCGAGAAGGCTCAGGACATTGAGGAAAGCGCGCGTCAGCGCGGCATGGGCGGAGACCTGTCGAAATGAGCGATCCCGCACTCGGTCTCCTGATGCTCGGCCTGATCGTGGTCGTCATCATCATGGGTTTCCCCACGGCCTTCACCCTGATGGGCCTCGGCATGTTCTTCGGCCTGTTCGCCTATCACCGGGCGGGCGAATCCTGGGCCGATAACCACATCTTCGACCTGATGGTCCAGCGCACCTACGGCGCGATGACCAACGACGTCCTGATCTCCATCCCGCTGTTCGTCCTCATGGGTTACGTGATGGAACGCGGCGCGCTGGTGGACAAGATGTTCTACTCGATCCAGCTCGCGTTCCGCCGCGTACCTGCCTCGCTCGCGGTGGCGACGCTGATCGTCTGCACGTTCTGGGGCATTGCCTCGGGTCTGGTCGGTGCGGTCGTGGTGCTGATGGGCGTCATCGCCTTCAATCCGATGCTGAAAGCCGGTTACGACGTGAAGCTTGCGTCCGGCGTTATCACGGCGGGCGGCACGCTCGGCATTCTGATTCCGCCGTCGGTCATGATCATCGTCTATGCCGCGGTCGCGGGCCAGTCGGTGGTCAAGCTCTATGCCGCGGCGATGTTTCCCGGCTTCTTCCTGGCGTTCCTGTATCTCGTCTACATCATCGGCTGGGCGCTGCTGAATCCGAAGATCGCGCCGAAGCTGCCGGAGGCGGAAACGCGCGTTCCGGTCCGGCCCTGGATCAGCGAGCTGCAAAAATCCTACTCGCACAAGATGTTGCCGGCGCTGCTGACCGCTGCCGTGTCCCCGGCAAGGGCGATGGCCATTACGGCGGATGGCGTGCGCGTCAGCTACAGCATGCTGCTGAGGAATCTCGGCTATGTGCTAGTGCCGCTGGTGCTCACGGCGGCGACGCTGTGGGCCGCATGGTGGTACGTCGTGATTCATCAGCAGCCGGATGCGCCCGCGCCATCGGCGGCGATCAGTCAGCAGCTTGGTTCGTCGGCGTCGTCCACCGCGGAGCCTGCGGAAGAAAAGTTGCAGGAGCTTGGCGGCGCGTCTTCGGACGAGCGGAAGAGCGAGCCGGAAGCCCTTCAGGAAATGGGCAATGCCGAATTGCGCGGCCAGGGCACTGCCGCGCCTGCGGAAGCCGGACCGCCGCAGGCGTTCTACACGTACTTCGCGTTCACTTGCGGCATCATGGGTCTGATCCTGCTCTACTACTACTGGACCATGGGGGCCGAGCAGTTCGAGGTTTTGCGGCTGCTGATCTCGTCGGTGATGCCGCTCGGCATTCTGACCGCGGTGGTGCTCGCCGTGATTCTGCTCGGCATCACCACGGCGACGGAATCCGCGGCGGTGGGCGCGGCGGGCGCGTTCCTGCTCGCGTTCCAGGCCCGCACGCTCGACTGGAAGCGCACCAAGGAAGCGGTGTTCCTGACCGCGAAAACCACCTCGATGGTGTGCTGGCTGTTCGTCGGCTCGGCGCTGTTCTCGGCGGTGTTCGCCATCCTCGGCGGTCAGGCGCTGCTCGAGAGCTGGGTTCTGTCGCTGAATCTGACACCGGTTCAGTTCATGATCCTGTCGCAGGCCATCATCTTCATCCTCGGCTGGCCGCTGGAATGGACCGAGATCATCGTGATCTTCGTGCCCATCTTCCTGCCGATGCTAAAGCACTTCGGGATCGATCCGATCCTCTGGGGCGTGCTGGTGTTCGTGAACCTGCAGGCGGCGTTCCTGTCGCCGCCGGTGGCGATGTCGGCGTTCTATCTGAAGGGCGTCGCGCCATCGCATGTAACGCTCAACCAGATCTTCGGCGGCATGATGCCCTACATGCTGATCGTCATCATCTGCATGGTGCTGATGTATCTGTGGCCGGGCCTGACCCTGTGGCTGCCGAACTATCTCTACGGGAGCTGACGCGAAAACGTGATCGGCCGGGGCAAGTCCCCGGCCAGTCCATCGCAGGCATTACTTGGATACCCGGCCGATCTGCCGTAAACTGCGGCCATGACCGACTTCAATTCTCTGTACGCGACCCTGAAGCAGACCGCCGATCCGAAGGTGGCGGATGCGATCCAGACGCTGGTCGAGACCGGCGCCGATCATGAGCTGAACCGGATCAATCTGATCGAATTCGCCGCCAGAACAGGCCTTGCCGAAGAAAAGGTGATCTCGGGGTTCCTCCACGCCTCGCAGATCGGCATCTTCGATCTGACCTGGAACGTGCTGTGCCCCGGATGCAGCGGTGTGCTCGGCGCGCATGACACCCTCAAGCAGCTTCAGCCCGAGGACTATCATTGCGGTCTGTGCGCCGCTGGCTATCAGGCGTCGATCGACGATCAGGTCGAGGTCGCATTCACGGTCAGCCCGCGGGTGCGCCGGATCGCGGCGCACGATCCGCACACGCTGCCGAGCTGGGATTACTGGCGGCAGATTTTCTGGAGTTCGGGGATCGACATCAACGAGGATTCGTTCGGCCGTCTTGTGAACGAGGCCACGCTGGAAGCGGTCGAACTCGCGCCGGGCGAGAAGGCCGTGCTGTCGCTGCAGTTGCCGGCGGAGTTCGTGATCGTGTTCGAGCCGGTGACCCATTCGGCGCTGTTCCTCGACGTCAAGGGCGAGCCGACAAAGGACAAGCAGAATGCGTCGCTGACATTCGACGGTGTGCACGCGCCGACCGGGACCGTGGAGATGCGTCCGGGGCCGTTGCGGCTGACGCTGGAAAACCAGTCCAGGAACCGCGTACTGCCTTCGGTGTGGGTCGCAGGCGAAGCGCTTCACGATCTGCTCGGCAAGCGCAAGCCGATCGTTACCGCGAAACGAATCCTGGCGAACCAGACCTTCCGCGATCTCTACAAGGCGGACAATCTCAGCATCGACCAGCGTCTCAAGATCACGTCGCTGACGTTCCTGTTCACCGATCTCAAGGGTTCGACCGCGCTCTATGAGCGGGTCGGCGATCTGGCAGCGTTCGATCTGGTGCGCGCGCATTTCCGCGCGCTGCTCGAGATCATTGCGTCCGAGGGAGGTGCGGTGGTGAAAACCATCGGTGATGCGGTGATGGCGACCTTCGTCCGCCCCGAGCAGGCGGTCGCGGCCGGCATCCGCATGCGCAAGGCCATGGATGAGCTGAACGAACAGCGCGGGACCAAGGATCTGCTGGTCAAGATCGGCATCCACGAAGGCGCGTGTCTGGCGGTGATGCTGAACGATCGTCAGGATTATTTCGGCCAGACAGTCAATATCGCGGCACGGGTGCAGGGTCAGGCGACCGAGCGGGCGATCAACGCCACCGGCCCGGTGGTAAAATCGGCCGCGGTCATGGAGCTGCTGGACAAGGCGGGACTTACCCCGGCGGAAAAGAGCGTCGAACTGCGCGGAATCGCCGACAAAGTGGTGATTTACGAGATTCCGTGACAGCTCTGTGTCAGAACCCGCCCGTTTCCGCGCAAGTCCCCACTTTGCGGGCAATTCGCGGTGAGCGCAGCCCGGGAACCCGGCCAAGATTGCCAGAGTTTCATTTTCAGGCCATAGAACCTGACGGTTTTGTGCCTTAAGTTTCATCCGGGCATGATCTCATCTGAAAACCGGTCCGGCTTTTTCGGGATCATGCTTTGATCAGGTCCCGTTTCGATAGCAGAGATTGATGCTCGACAAATTACGCCACTTCATTTCGGACGTCGTTTCCCCCGCCGGCCATGAGAACCGCACCTTCGCCGATAATGACTACCGTCTGGCGGCGACCGCGCTTCTGATCCACGTCATCTCCCTTGATGGCGAACCGTCGGAGACCGAGAAGCGGAAGCTTCATGCGCTGCTTGAATACCGGTTCGATCTCGATCCCGGAACGGCCGACAAGCTGATCGCCGATGCAACGCTGGTCGAAGGGGAGGCGGTTGACCTCTATCACTTCACCAGCATCATCATGCGTTCGGTCAACGAGGAAGGCCGGCTTCGCATCATCGAGATGATGTGGGAGCTTGTCTTTGCCGATGGCCACGTTACCGAATTCGAGGACAATATTGTCTGGCGCGCCGCCGACCTGCTCGGCATTTCCCAGCGTGAACGTCTTAATCTCAAGCATCGTGTCGCCGACAGCCGGCTTACGCCCGACGAAGCGACATAGAATTTTTTCTCCGCACGATTTTTCTTCGCACTCTTTCCTCGTTGAAACTCAAGACAACTGAAATGCATTCATGACCAAACGCGTCACGTTGATCACGGGTGCCTCGTCTGGTATCGGCGCAGAGTTGGCGCGCATCTTTGCGTCGAACGGCCATGACACCGTACTGGTCGCGCGCCGCGACGATCGTCTCAAGCTTCTCGCGGACGAGATCGCTGCTGCCGGACATCCGCGGCCGGCCCTCATCACCAGCGATCTTTGCGTGACGGGGGCCTGCGAGCAGATCGCGTCGCAGTTGAAGGCGATGGATGTCGAGGTCGACACCGTCGTCAACAATGCCGGTTACGGTTTGTTCGGCGAAGCCCTCGATCTCGACCGCGAGCAGCAGCTTGCAATGGTCGATCTGAATGTCCGCGTTCTGACCGACCTGACGCTGCGTTTTGCTGACAGCCTCGTTCGTCATCGCGGCGGCATTCTCAACGTCGCCTCGATCGCCTCGTTCCTGCCCGGCCCGCGAATGGCGGTCTATTATGCCACCAAGGCCTATGTCCTGTCGTTCACCGAGGCGATGCGCGGCGAGCTGGGCCCGAAGGGCGTCCGGGTCACGGCATTGTGTCCGGGGACCGTGCCGACTGAATTTCAGGGTGTGGCCGGTTTCAAGCCGGGGCTGGATTCGGCGGTCCTGAATGTTTCCGCCGCCGCGGTGGCCCGGGCCGGCTATCGCGGGCTGATGTCGAACAAGCGGCTGGTGCTTCCGGGCGTCGGGGTCCGGATGATCCCGTTCATGCTCCGTTTCGCGCCTCGCAGCCTGGTGCTGGCCTCGGTCGCGCGGGTGCAGCAGAAGCGCTGATCCACCCCAAATCCCCTGCGCAGGGCACATCCGCGAAATCCCGGCTCGACGGGGCCGCGGCAACACAATATTTTCAGTTTCGGCGTTCAATAGAGACGCTTGTCCTCCGCCGGGGATTGAAAAGACGAATCGATGCTACGGCTTGATGATGATCGACCAAGCGGTTTCGGCCTGACAACGTGCGGCCGGTTCACTGCGCTTCCGGTGCTCATCATTCTGCACGGGCCGATGTCCACTCCCGGACGGGTCGGCAACGCGCTGCGCGCCATGGGCCATCCCCTCGATGTCCGCCGCCCGGTTTTCGGCGATGCCTTGCCCGAAACTCTCGATCACTACGCCGGCGCGATCATGTTCGGCGGGCCGATGAGCGCCAACGACAACGAGGATTTCATCCGCCGCGAGATCGACTGGCTCGCGGTGCCGCTCAAAGAGAAGCGTCCGTATCTCGGAATTTGCCTTGGCGCGCAGATTCTCGCCAAGCATCTTGGCGCCAAGGTCGCGCCGCATCCCGAAGGCCGGGCCGAGGTCGGCTATTATCCGATCCGTCCGACCGCCGCTGGCCGGAAGATCTGCTCGCACTGGCCCGATCATGTCTATCAATGGCACCGTGAAGGCTTCGAGCTTCCCGCAGGCACCGAACTGCTGGCCGAGGGCGATGATTTTCCGGTGCAGGCTTATCGCACCGGACGATGCTTCGGCATTCAGTTTCATCCGGACGTGACCCACGCGATGCTGCATCGCTGGACGACGCGCGGACACGATCGCATGTCGCTTCCGGGAGCGCAGTCGCGCACCGAGCATTTCACCGGCCGTATGGTTCACGATCTTGCGGAGCGCGCGTGGCTGACGGCCTTCCTGGATGGCTGGCTGCACCGCCCGCCGCCTGTGCAATCGCCGATCGCGTCGCTCGCGGCCGAGTGACATGGATCACGACAGCTTCGCGCGGCTGCTGAACGATTTCACGCTGTCAGCGGAATCCGGCGACGGCGCTCGTTTCGCCGCGCATTTCACCGAAGACGCTGTCTACCACGACTACATTTACGGCGCGCACAAAGGCCGCGCCGAGATCGCACACATGATGGAGCATCTGTTCCACCGCGATGCAGGCGACGACTATCGCTGGGAAATGTTCGATCCGGTCTGTCACGGCGACATGGGCTACGCGTGGTCGCTGTCGAGTTTCACCTCAACCGTGCCGAAGTTCGCCGGCCAGTTCGTGGTGATCGACGGCATGAGCCGGTTCATTGTGCGCGACGGCTTGATCGCGGAATACCGCGAGTCGGTGAACGGCGGCGTCGCCATGGCCCAGCTCGGCGTCGAGCCGGAGCGGATGGTGAAAATCCTCAAGCGCTGGTCCGGCTGGCTCAGGGAGCGGCCGGAAACCGTCGATTACCTGTCGCGGTCGCGGCGCGCGAAGGTGCCGTCGAAATAGCTCCTCACGATTGGTTCATTACAGCTCAGCAGTTACCCCACCCGGCTGACCCAAGGTCAGCCACCCTCCCCATCGAGGGGAGGGATGGTGCACGCTGTCGGCGCAGAGTGTCTTTTTCTCACTCCCCCTTCGGCGCATAGCGCCGGGGTGGAGGTTACTTCGATATAGATCGACGTGACGTGGCTTTACTCCACCGCGCTTGTCACGATCTTGATCTCGGACGTCAGCGTCCGGTGCACCGGACACTTGTCCGCGATTTCCATCAGCTTCTTGCGCTGCTCGGCGTCGAGATTGCCTTCCATCGCAATGGTCCGGTCGATCTTGCTGATCATGCCTTCCTTGGTTTCGCACTCCTCGCAGTCCTGGGCGTGGATGCGGCTGTGCTTTAGTGTCACGGTGGTGCGCGTAAGCGGAATCGATTTGCGCTCGGCATAAAGCCGCATCGTCATTGATGTGCAGGCGCCAAGAGCCCCGAGCAGGAAGTCGTAAGGGCCGGGGCCGCTGTCCATGCCGCCCACATCCAGAGGCTCGTCCGCGAGTACGCGGTGCCTGCCGGCCGCAATCACATTCTGAAGCTTGCCTGCGCCGGTTTCGCTGACCACGACGACGCCTGCGGGAGGATTTGCAGAGGCCGCCTCCGCCGGGGCGGCGGCGTCGAGATAGCGCGTCGCCCAGGCCGCGATCATGTCCGCGACATAGACCGCATCGCGCTTCTGCGACAGCAGATGATCCGCGCCGGGGAGCGAAATGAAACTCTTGGGATGTTTCGCCGCGACAAACAGATGGGTCGCGTTGTTGATGCCGACGGTGTCGTCGGTGGGCGAATGGAAGATCAGCAGCGGCTTGTGAAGTTTCGAGACGGTCTCTGTGAGCTTGTGCTCGGCGATATCATCGAGAAACTCGCGCTTGATGCGGAACGGCCGGCCTGCCAGCGAAACTTCGATCTCGCCCTTTTCGCGGATCTCCGGAATCTGATCCTTGAACCAGTGCGTGACATGCGAAGGGTCCGATGGCGCGGCAACGGTGGCGACGCATTTCGCCTCGGGGATCATCGACGTGGCGGCCAGTATAGCCGCGCCGCCGAGGCTGTGCCCGATCAGGATCGATGGCGCTTGCCGGGTCTTGCGCAGATGGTCCGCGGCCAGCACCAGATCGCCGATGTTCGACGAAAACGTCGTATTGGCGAATTCGCCCTCGCTGGCGCCGATCCCGGTGAAATCGAATCTGAGCGTGGCGATGCCGTGCTTCGCCAGCCCTTCGGCGATCCGCTTGGCCGCCAGCACGTTCTGGCCGCAGGTGAAGCAATGCGCGAACAGGGCATAGGCGACCGGCGCGCCGTCCGGCAGATCGAGGGAGGCGGCCAGCAACTGCCCGTCCGAGCCCGGAAACTGAAATTTTTCGGTTTTCATGTCGGCCCCATTCGTTGCGCGTGTTATCGGGGACACGCTTCATCTGAGGCGTAGTCTAACCCATTGGGCAGCAGGTTTGGGGCAGCAGGTTTGGGACAGCAGGTTTGAGGCGGCAGCTTTGGAATAACGGCTTGGGAATGTTGGTGGAGCCAGGCGGGATCGAACCGCCGACCTCGTCATTGCGAACGACGCGCTCTCCCAGCTGAGCTATGGCCCCTTGATCGGCCGGGCCGGTGACGGCGGCGGCGGACAAGAGCGGCCATTTACAATCCCGATCATGGCCAAGTCAAGAACGGCGAAAAGCGCTGTTTTCACGGGCTTTGGGCCGGAAACCTCCCTTGTTTGCGCCGCCGCGAACCGGTATTGAGGCGGAGGTCATTTCCAGCGAGCCGTATCCGACGTTTGCCCGGAAGGCGCTGCGGAATGAAGCAAACGCCGGATACGGGACATCAGCAACGCCATGCGCGCCATTCTCGACATCGTCATCATCGTTTTGGACCTGTACGTCTGGCTGCTGATCGCCTCGGCCATCCTGTCATGGCTGATCGCTTTCAATGTCGTGAACACCCGCAACCAGTTCGTCGCGTCGGTGGCGGAGTTCCTCTACAAGATCACCGAGCCGGTGCTGCGGCCGATCCGGAACATCATGCCGAATTTCGGCGGTCTCGATATTTCGCCGATCATCGTCATTCTCATCATCATGTTCATCCAGCGCGTGATTTCCTACTACATCTACCCGAACGTGATCTGACCGCGAGGCTGCCCCGTTCCATCTCTCGCATGAGCCTTCCTTGACTCTCCCTTGGCGTTTCTCGGTTCAAGGCGTCAGCATCTCATTGCGCGTCACCCCGCGCGGCGGACTGGACGCGATCGACGGCATTGAAACACTGGCCAATGGCCGCAGCGTTGTGAAAGTCCGGGTGCGCGCCATCGCCGAGGGCGGCGAAGCCAATCGCGGAGTGACCGAACTGCTCGCCAAGGCGCTTCATGTGCCGAAAAGCCATGTGCGTGTGCTGTCCGGCGTGACCTCGCGTCTCAAGCAGGTCGCGGTGGACGGCGATCCGAAAAAGCTGGGCGATGCCCTGCAGGTTCTGACGAAGACAACCGACTCCTGACGAAAGACACCGATGCCGGCCAAGATTATCGACGGAAAAGTCATCGCCGCAGACCTGCGTGCCCGTGTTGCGGACGAAGTAGGGCGCGTCAAACGCGATCATGGCCTCACACCGGGACTGGCCGTGGTTCTGGTCGGCAATGATCCCGCTTCCGAGGTCTATGTCCGCAACAAGGCCAAGCAGACCGAGGCCGCGGGCATGGCGTCGTTCGAACACAAGCTGCCGGCGGATACGCCGCAGAAGGATCTGCTGGCGCTGATCGCGAAGCTCAACGCAGACCCGGCCGTTCACGGCATTCTGGTGCAGCTTCCGCTGCCGAAGGGCCTCGATACGCAGACGGTGATTAACGCCATCGATCCGGCGAAGGATGTCGACGGCCTGCACCCGATCAATGCCGGGCGGCTGGCCAACGGTTTGCCCGCGCTGACGCCGTGCACGCCGCTCGGCTGCATCATTCTCGCCAAGACGGTTCATGCGTCGCTGCAAGGCATGAACGCCGTCATCATCGGGCGCTCGAATCTGGTGGGCCGTCCGCTGGTGCAGTTATTGCTCAACGAAAACGCCACGGTGACCATCGCGCATTCGCGCACGCGCGATCTCGCCGACATCTGCAAGCGCGCCGATCTGGTGCTCGCCGCGGTCGGACAGCCGGAGATGGTCAGGGGCAACTGGATCAAGCCGGGCGCAACGGTGATCGATGTCGGGATCAACCGCATTCCGGGCGCGGACGGCAAGAACAAGCTGGTCGGCGACGTCGCCTATCAGGAAGCGCTCGGTGTTGCCGGCGCGATCACGCCGGTGCCGGGCGGTGTCGGCCAGATGACGGTGGCGTGTCTGCTGGTGAACACGCTGCGCGCCGCCAGCGCGATCAAGGGTCTCAAGCCGCCGGCGGTTTAACGCGCGTCGTCATCCTGAGGTGCGAGCCATCTTCGGCGAGCCTCGAAGGATGACAACCGTGATTTCCGCCCATCCTTCGAGACGCCGCGCGAGTGCGCGGCTCCTCAGGATGACCGATTTCTTTGCACAAGGAAAAAGTTTTCTCGTCGTCCCGGCCCACGGGTCCGGCTTCGCCGGAACGGCGCTGAGACTACGGATTCGCGGTGTTCTGCATCAGCCGCCGGTAGAACCGGATCATGTCGGCGTAATTCTTCACACTGAGCCGCTCGTCGGTGCCATGAAAACGCTTCAGGTCCTCCGCTGTCGCGCGCACCGGCGAGAACCGGAAGATGCTGTCGGTGACGTCGAGATAGTTGCGCGAATCCGTCGCCGCGACCATCAGGCCCGGCACCACAAGGACATCAGGAAAGATTTCGCGGATCGTCCGGTTCACGGCCTGATAGCTCGGGCTGGCGGTGGATGTGACCGGCGGCGGGTTGGTGTTGCCGGGCTTCGGCGTCACCTTGACGCGATCGTCTGCGACGATCGATTTGACGTAGGCGATCACGCTCTCCTCGGTCTCGCCCGGCAGCAGCCGGAAATTCACCGTGGCCTCGGCGCGGCCCGGCAGTACGTTTTCCTTGTTGCCGGCATTGAAGATCGTGATCGCCGTGGTGGTGCGGATCGCGGCCGCGGTCTGCGCGGTCTTCTCCATCTGACGGCGCACGAGCGGTTCGAGCAGCCACAGATTCGACAGCGCGACGCGGCTGCCGAAATCCATTTCGGGTGCGGCGGTTTGCAGTGTCTCGCGCATCACGCCGCTGACGGCGGCAGGAAACGGTTTCCTCTCCAGCCGTGTCAGCGCCGCGCTCAGCTTGCCGATGGCGGTGTCGCGCGGCGGCAATGACGAATGGCCCGGCGTTGCGGTGGTGGACAGGTCGAGTGTGACGTAACCCTTTTCGGCGACGCCGATCAGCGCGACCGGCTTGTCGACGCCCTTGAGAATTCCCTCGGTGATCAGCAGGCCTTCATCGAAAACGAAATCGAGACGCACGCCGCGCGATTGCAGCAGCTTCGACATCGCCATTGCGCCGCGCTTGCCGGAGACTTCCTCGTCATGTCCGAACGCGAGATAGACCGTTCGCTTCGGGCGGAAGTTTTCCTTCGCCAGTTGCTCGACCGCCTCGAGCATCGAAAACAGGTTGCCCTTGTCGTCCCACGAGCCGCGGCCCCAGATGAAGCCGTCCTTGACCGCTCCGCTGAACGGCGGCACCTGCCAGTCGCCGTCTGTGCCGGGCGCGATCGGCACCACGTCCTGATGCGCCAGCAGCGCGATCGGCGCGGCCTTCGGATCGCTGCCTTCCCATGTGTAGAGCAGGCTGTAATTGGCGACGATCTCGCGTTTGGCGGCGGCATGAAACGCCGGAAAACTTGCGGCGATCAGATCATGCAGCGCGCGGAAAGCGTCCGCGCTTTGATCGGCATCGGTGACGCTGGCGATGGTCTGCAGCCGGACCGCCGCACCGAGCCGCTGCGCCGCCGCCTGCTCGTCGATGGTGACGGGCGCAACCGGACTGACCGCGATCTGCTGCGAGGATTTTCGCCAGGCGTTCGCAACCAGAACGGCTGCGAGAATGACGACGGCCGCGATCAAGAGGAGAATGATGTTGCGGAGGATTCTGATTGCACGGCGCATCGTTTGAATCCCCCGCTTTGTCTGGCTCTTACTTCTTCTTGGCGCGCTCGATGCCTTCGACGATCAGCTTGCGGGCGTCGTCCGCATTGCCCCAGCGCAGCACCTTGACCCACTTGTTGGGTTCGAGATCCTTGTAGTGTTCAAAGAAATGCTGGATTTGTTGCAGGGTGATGTCAGGCAGATCGCTGTAGTTCTGCACCTTGTCGTAGCGCTGGGTCAGCTTCGACGTCGGCACTGCGATGATTTTCTCGTCGCCGCCGGCCTCATCCTCCATGAACAGCACGCCGACCGGGCGCACCGCGATCACGGCACCCGGCACGATGGCGCGGGTGTTGGCGACCAGCACGTCGCACGGATCGCCATCGTCGGAGAGGGTGTGCGGGATGAACCCGTAATTCCCCGGATAGCGCATCGCCGTGTAAAGGAAGCGATCGACCACCAGCGTGCCGGCCTCCTTGTCCATCTCATACTTGATCGGCTCGCCGCCGACCGGCACTTCGATGATGACGTTGACTTCGTGGGGTGGGTTTTTACCGAGGGAAATCGCGTCGATACGCATGACAGGCCTTGGGTTGGATTCGGTCGAATTCGCTGGTTAGCCAATCGGGAGCGGGGCTGGAAGCCCGAAAAGACTAGCCAAAAGGATAAAAGGACTGGTCTCAGGACGTGGGGACGCGAATTACGCAGTCCAGGCAAACGCGACCTTGTCGAGCGACTTGCCGCCGAATCGCTCCGAGGAGCGCGCGACCATGCGGCCGCCGAGGGTGCGGTAGAATTCGACCGCCGGCTCGTTGTCCGAAAGCGCCCAGATCACCATGCTTTTCAGCCCGCTCTGGATCAGATCGCGCTTGGCGGCGGTGAACAGGCGGCGGCCGAAGCCGAGGCCCTGGAATTCCGGGCGCAGGTAAAGCTCGTAGATTTCGCCTTCGAAATGCAGGCTGCGGGCGCGGTTGCGGCCGTAATTGGCGTAGCCCGCGACCTTGTCGCCGAACGACAACACGCTGACGCGGCTGCCCTTTCGGATCGCGGAATCCCACCATTGCGGGCCGCGGCGGTTGATCAGCTTTTCGAGTTCGGCACCGGGGATGATTCCCTGGTAGGCCGCGCGCCACGCCTCATCGTGCGTCGCAGCGACTGCTGACGCATCGGAGGCCTTGGCTGGCCGGACTTCGATAAGGATCGTGCTCATGGTGCAATCAAAGCAACTCGCGGCCCCGCCTTCAAGGTCCATCGTTAATTATCGGTTAATATGTGAGCTTTTTGCATCAGGTCCAAGGCCGGGTTGTACCGAAAGAGGACAGGACGATGCGGTAAACCGCTTGGCTTGGCTGTCGGCGCCGGGCAATGATCGCCGCAGATGACAAAAAACGCATTGTTCAAGGTGGCCACCCTGCTTCTTGCGGTTGGTCTTTTGCCGCAAACACCCGTCTGGGGCGAGAATCAGCTGGGCGCGCGAGGCGGCGAAGCAGCGCCGAATCGGCGTCAGGAATGGCTGGTGCCGACGCAGGACCAGATCACACCTTCGCGAGCGGTTCTGTTTCGCCCCGCCGGCAAAGGCCCGTTTCGTCTCGCCGTGATCGCCCATGCCTCGACGCAAAACCGGCTGGCGCGTGCGCAGATGCCGCAGCCGGAATATCCGGCGCTGGCCGCGGCGCTGGTGGCGCGCGGCTTTGCCGTGCTGGTGCCGCAGCGGCTCGGTCACGGCAAGACCGGCGGCCCCTATCTCGAAGACCAGGAAGGCTGCGACAACGCCGAATATGCGATGTCCGCGCGCTCAACAGCCGAAGCGATCACAGCCGCGCTCAATTTCATGCGCACACAGGCGTTCATCCGCAAGGACGCGTCGGTGATCGTCGGGCATTCGGCGGGAGGCTGGGGCGCGCTGGCGCTGGCGGATCAGAGTCCGAAAAGCATTTCGTCGATCGTCGTGTTCGCGCCGGGGCGCGGCGGACGCAAGGATGATCGCGCGAACAACATCTGCGCGCCGGAGAAACTCATCGCCGCAGCGAAGGAATTCGGCGAGGACGCCAAAGTGCCGGTGACATGGCTGGTGGCGGAAAACGATTCGTATTTTCCGCCGGAGTTCTCAAAAAAATTGGCCGATGCCTTCATCGAGGCCGGTGACGACAAGGTGGATTTTCAGGTGCTGCCGCCGTTCGGCAAGGAAGGCCACTGGCTCGCGGAAGCGGGGGAGGAGGGGATGATTGAATCGATTCTCGCCAATGCCGCGGGGCTGAATTTGCCGGGGCCTGTCGTGCAGGGCTTGAGTGCGAAGAAGAAATAACGCGACGTCGCGACGCGTTAAGCCGCGCTCCTGCCCACCACCTCCCCTGCCGCCCGCACGCCGGTCTCCTGCGCGCCGTGGGCGGTGGTGAAGAAGTTCGGCGAGGTCGCTTCGCCCGCAAAGAACAGCCGGTCATCGACCGGGGCGGCGAGTACGGCGCGGTCGTCGGCATGTCCGGGGAGCGCGTGCGAATACGATCCGAGCGCGAACGGATCGTGCGCCCAGCGGGTTTCCGCGAGCGGCCTCAGCTTGCGGCGATAGTCCGATCCCAGCAGCATGACCAGTTCATCGATGGCTTGCGCCGCGAGCGCGCCGCCTCCGGCATCCTCAAGTCCGCGTGCGAACGCGCCGCCGAAAAATCCCGAGATGCAGGGCTGGCCCATCGGGCGCAGGTGATAGCTGCCGGTGCCGACACGATCGAGCGCGCCATAGAGATGCCCGTCGCTCGGCAGCGATTCAGGATCGTCCAGCGCCAGCATCACCTTGTCCGCGAGGCCGAGCGGCAGTCCGGCCGCAGCGCTCACCTTGCCCGGCAGCGGGGGATGAAAGCGGATCGATTCATTGGCGATCAGGTCGGTCGGTGCGGTGACGATCACCTTGCGGGCGGAGATCGTTCCCTGCGAGGTCTCGATCCTGATCCGCGCGCCGGAATGATCGATCAGCGTCACCTTCGTATTCAGCGCCACCGGGCACGGCGCGCCATAGGCCGCGATCAGCGCGCCATAGCCGCGCCGCACCCGCCAGTTGATGCCGGTGTCTTCATACGCATCGAAGTCATAGGTCGAGACGCGATCGAGCTCGGTGCCGTTGATGTAGGTGCTGATCGCATTGATCTGCGCGTTCCAGGGAATGCCAGGTTCGAGCCATTTGCTGGCCGGCGTATCGTCCGGCAGATCGGACGCCGCGCTGACACGGGCATCGAAGGCGTCCATCGCCGCGAGGAATTCCTCGCGGGCCTGCGGCGGAAAGCCGGCGTTGAGACTCTGCTCGCGCCAGCGCGGACGCGTCTCGTTGATCTCGAAGCCGAGATCGCGCGCGATCGCCACGAACGGATTCTTGTCGGCGGAATGCAGCCACTCGCAGCCGACATCGAACACGATGTCGCCGGGCAGGATCACGGTCTGGCTGCGGCCGCCGATGCGCTCGCGCGCTTCGAGAACGAGAACGGACAGCCCCGAATTTTCCAGCGTGCGCGCGGCAGCAAGGCCGGCCGCACCGGCGCCGATGATCGCAACATCGATGTCGGAGGGAAGGGGCATTCGAGACCCGGGTCCGGTATTCCTGGCGGGCCTGTCCCGGCCATTCATGACTTCAGTCTAACCGACCTATAAGACGACAATGCCCGGCACAAGGCCGGGCATCATCAAGATTTGGAAAGAGGCGGGCCGTCTTAGCCGACCAGCGCTTCCTTGGACTTCTCGGCGCGCTTGCGCTCGTTCGGATCGAGATGGCGCTTGCGCAGGCGGATCGACTTCGGCGTGATTTCGACCAGCTCGTCGTCCTCGATATAGGCCAGTGCCTTTTCCAGCGTCATGCGGATCGGGGGCGTCAGGCGCACCGCTTCGTCCTTCGAGGTGGTGCGGATGTTGGTGAGCTGCTTGCCCTTGAGCACGTTGATCTCGAGGTCGTTCTCGCGGGTGTGCTCGCCGACGATCATGCCGCGGTAAACGCGCCAGCCCGGCTCGATCATCATCGGGCCGCGGTCTTCCAGCTTGAACATCGCGTAGGCAACGGCTTCGCCCTGCTCGTTGGAGATCAGCACGCCATTGCGGCGGCCCTGGATTTCGCCCTTGTACGGCAGGTAGTCGTGGAACAGGCGGTTCATGATCGCCGTGCCGCGCGTGTCGGTCATCAGTTCACCCTGATAGCCGATCAGGCCGCGGGTCGGCGCGTAGAACACCAGACGCAGGCGGTTGCCGCCGGACGGGCGCATCTCGATCATCTCGGCCTTGCGCTCGCTCATCTTCTGAACGACCACGCCGGAGAATTCCTCGTCCACGTCGATGACGACTTCCTCGACAGGCTCCAGAATCTGGCCGTCCTCGTTCTTGGTCAGCACGACGCGCGGACGCGACACGGAGAGTTCAAAGCCTTCGCGGCGCATGTTCTCGATCAGGATCGCGAGCTGCAATTCGCCGCGGCCCGAGACTTCCATCGAATCCTTGTCGGCGGCTTCGACCACGCGCAGCGCGACATTGCCTTCGGCTTCGCGCAGCAAACGGTCGCGGATCAGGCGGCTGGTGACCTTGTCGCCTTCGGTGCCGGCGAGCGGCGAGTTGTTGACGATGAACGACATCGACACGGTCGGCGGATCGATCGGCTGCGCCTGGATCGGCGTCTCGACCGTGGGATCGCAGAACGTATCGGCGACGGTGCCTTTGGTCAGGCCCGCAATCGCAACGATGTCGCCGGCTTCGGCGAGTTCGACCGGCTGGCGCTCGAGACCGCGGAACGCGAGGATCTTGGTGATGCGGCCGGTTTCGACGACCTTGCCGTCACGCGACAGCACCTTCACCGACTGGTTCGGCTTCACCGAACCGGAGGCGACGCGGCCGGTGATGATGCGGCCGAGATAGGGGTTGGCTTCGAGGATGGTGCCGAGCAGGCGGAACGGACCTTCTTCCACCACCGGCGGCGCGACATGCTTGATGACGAGATCGAACAGCGGCTTCATGCCCTTGTCGTTCTCGGTCTCGCTGTTGCCCATCCAGCCGTTCTTGCCGGAGCCGTACAGGATCGGGAAGTCGAGCTGTTCGTCGGTGGCATCCAGCGCAGCGAACAGGTCGAACACTTCGTTGACGACTTCGGTGACGCGCGCGTCGGGGCGGTCCACCTTGTTGATCGCGACGATCGGCTTGAGGCCGAGCTTGAGCGCCTTGCCGACCACGAACTTGGTCTGCGGCATCGGGCCTTCGGCGGCGTCGACGAGAACGATCACGCCGTCGACCATCGACAGGATGCGCTCGACCTCACCGCCGAAGTCGGCGTGGCCCGGCGTGTCGACGATGTTGATGCGGGTGTCTTCCCACTCGACCGAAGTGCACTTGGCCAGAATGGTGATGCCGCGTTCGCGTTCGATATCGTTGCTATCCATCGCGCGCTCGACCTGCCGCTGGTTCTCGCGGTAGGTGCCGGATTGCTGGAGCAGCTTGTCGACGAGCGTGGTCTTGCCGTGGTCGACGTGGGCGATGATGGCGATGTTTCGCAAATTCATGTGTCTTAGGTCTTCCAGCTATGGGGCGCGGCGCCGCAAAGGCGGCTGAGTGCAGGTCCGATGTCGTCGTGCGCGCTCGTGGTGCGGATTTGACATTCGCGACCCGTCGTGCGGCGGGTTCGTTCGGCGAATGTCAAATCCAAAGCTCCACGAGCATGTTATTTTTGCCGGTGGTTCTTTGATTCTGACATTTGCAAGAGAGTCGAGGGAACGGGATGCAAATGTCAGAATCGAACCACCCGCCCAAAAAACGCGGTGCCCGGTTCAAAAGAACCGGGCACACGGGCACTCATTGCGGCGCAATATAGTCAGAATTCGCCGAAAAACAACGGCCCGAACGGCATTTTATCGGGCCATTTTGGGGTCAAGGTTGATGCCCCAAAGGGCCGCATCGGCCCTATCCAGCATTGTTACAGAGTGATGACGGGGCTCCATCGATCGGTCACGTCGCCTTCGCCTCGTCCGGATAGACCCCGCGCAGAACTTCCTCGAAATGAGCTTTGACGGCGTCGTTGCAAAGGCATGACCGGATCGCTAGCGCGTCCGGGTTGCGGACCAGGATGGCCCCGCGGCGGGTCTCCAGAATGCCTTCCGCCTTGAAGGCCTGGATGACACGGCTGGTGTAGCTTCGTCCCACCCCGAGCATGGTCGATAACTGCTCGTGGGTGAGGGGAACAAGGTCCTCGCCGGTCCGCTCCCGCGCCGACAGGATCCACTTCGCCGTGCGCTGCTCGATCGAATGGATCGCATTGCAGGCGGTGGACTGAAAGATCTGCGCCAGCATGCAGTCGGCGTAGCGCGCGAAAAGATAACGCAGCGTTGGGGATTGGGTCTTGGCAGCATCGAGCTTTGCGACGCGCAGCCGGACGAAGGGGCCGGCGACCTTGACCGTGATGCGCGTGTAGGCCGGCAGATAGCCCAGGCTGACAATGCCGCCGACCGCGCCTTCGCGTCCGACCAGAATGGTCTCGACATCGCGGCCGTCTTCATTCGCCACGAGGAACGACACGAGACTGGGACCGCATGGAAAATAGACGGTCTGGACGTCATCGCCCGGATTGTAGAGCAGGTCGTCCGCCTTGGCGTCCGCGGATTCCAGGAATGGTTCGATGAGCGCGAAATCTCCGGCGCTCAACCAACGAAGCAGATTGTTGAATGGGCGGCCGTCGCTGACCGCTGCCAGTTGTCGTGTCATGGTCTCCTCGCCGAGCGTCACCGTAGCGCAGGTTCCGGCGCGCTTGTGTTCAAAAGTGCACAGACGTAACGGGTGATTATGTGTTGGGTTCCATGCGGGAACAGGAATGTCGGCTTTCGAGCGCCATGACCGGGGTCCCAGCGGACGTATTTCAACCCCATCCTCGGACGTGACTCATGAACTCGATCGACCCCCCCGGGCCGGCGGCTGCAAGTCCTGCTGATCTGCCAAAATCCGATCTGCCAAGGGATGTTCTGCTGGTCGAAGACGATCCGCTGATCGCAATGGACTCCGCTGAAACCATCACCGGCTTTGGCGTGGCGTCGGTGCGGACCGCGCGCGACGTCGCCGGTGCCCTGAAGCTGATTGCCGAACGCGCGCCGGATTTTGCGCTGCTCGATGTCGGATTGAATCGAGAAAAGAGTTTTGCCGTCGCAGAACAGCTTAAACGGCAAATGATTCCGTTGGCATTCGTCACGGGATATTCCGGACCCGCCAGCATGCCGCCGATGTTCAAGCATTATCCGGTGCTCAGAAAGCCCTATCTGCGCGAAGATTTGCTGGCGATATTGCGCAGGTGGCGCGACCCGGTGTAGCGCCGTTCAGGCCACGTGGCTGCGCACCGGCGGCGCGGTGTTCGACGCCATGTCGAGCAGGAACGTCTTGCGGTCCGCCACTGCGTTGTGGAATTGCTCGAGCGCGATGCTGAACGCCGTCAGCGATCCTTCCTCGATCGCGCCGTCCTCGAAACAGTGCAGTGTCTCGCGCATGATCTCGTCGGCTTCGGCCTGCATGCTATCAAGCTCGTCGATCGACGTGGTCTTGCGCGCCGTCGTCAGCATTTCCAGCAACCGCTCGCGCAGGTTGGAATTGGTGACGCGCTCGTCCTTGCGCCAGTAGCTCGCGAACCACGCGCCGGCGGAGCCCAGCGCGGACAACGCCATCAGGCTGCCCCAGATGTAATCGCTGTATCTGTCGAGGAAGGTTTTTTCTTCGCCGTCGACATAGGCTGCTGCGCCGGGATGCGCGGGTATCGCGGCGTCCTTGTCGGTGTCGGGCGTTTCGAGTTTCGCCGTCTGCGGGAATTCACCCTGGATGGTCTGGCGGACCGAGAACAACTGGCGTGTCAGCGCGCCGGCCGTGGCTTCCGACAGGGATTTCCGCGCCACGATGTGATGCGCGAACGTGATGGTATCGATCTTGTCGTCGGGCCGCGCGGGCTTTGCGCCGAACGATCCGGCAGGAATTTCGCCCGACTCATAGACCGGATACTTCTGCGCAATTGCATCCGCCGTTTCCACCGACAGGAAGGTGGGCTCCTTGCCACCCTTCGTCGTTGCCGCAATTGCGTCGGCGGTGATCTTGCTGTTCAGCGGGCCGACGGCGAGAAACGCATCGAGCTTTTCATTCTTGATCGCGTCGGCAAAACCCGTCGTGGTGAACTGCACCACCTGGACCTTCTCGGGGTCGACGCCGGATTGCGTCAGGATCACCTTCAGCAGATTGACATTGGCCTGGGTGCGGCCGATGACGCCGATGCGCTTGCCGGCAAGCTGCTCGATCTTCTTGATGGCGCCCTTCTTGCTGCTTCCGTTCAGCGCCCACAACACCGCGAAGTTCTTGCGGATGCTGGCGATCGCCTGCGCATCTTTCGGCAGCTCGATATCGCCGCGAATGACGGCGAGGTCGGTCGTGCCCGCGTTCAGGCTCGCCGCACTCGAAGACGTGCCGTCGGTGATGATCGGGCGCAACCGGATATATTTCCGGTCCCGCGCAAAGATCTGTGAGAGCGACTGGATGACCTTGACGTCATCGCTGTACGGAGGCCCGACGGCGATCCGCAGATGAATGGGGCGATTGAGCCAGTAGGTCGTTCCGCCGACAGCGGCTACGATAGCGAGCACCGCAGCGACCACGATCAGCATGGCCTTCATCTTGTGCGGCCGGGGCGGCGTGGAGCCCGGCGACCGGGGTGCCTCCATAGCCATCGATCGGGTAAACATGTCGCTGAAGCCCATGGGTTACCGCGCCTCCAGGCGTCTGCCGCCATTATATCAGACTGCGGGCCTGTCCGCAGGTTCCATGTTCGGCATGGTTAGCGGCCCGAGAGCGGCTTTTCCGTGACCGGCGGACCCATTGTTGCGGGTATACGTTGGGTAGGCCGAGGCGGGTGCTTAAGGAACCGTAATATTCGGAAATGGGGAGGATCGCATGGTTGAACGGCTATCGGCAGAGGCGCGGCGGGCTGCGCTTGTGAAGCTCAAGGGCTGGTCGGATGTCTCCGGGCGCGATGCCATTGCGAAGACGTTCACATTCAGGGATTTCAACGAGGCTTTCGGGTTCATGACCCGCGCCGCGCTGGTGGCCGAAAAAAGCGACCACCATCCGGAATGGCGCAATGTCTACAAGACCGTTGAGGTGGTGCTCTCGACCCACGATGCGGGCGGCGTGACCGCGCGCGACATCGCGCTCGCGGAAGCGATGGACCGGATTGCGGGCTGAGCCGTCATTGCGGGCCAACGGGTCCGGCTTCGCCGGCCCGATGATAAACTCCGCGAAGCAATCCAGAGAACAAGCAAGAAAGCTGGATTGCTTCGTCGCAAGGGCTCCTCGCAATGACGTCTTGCAGGGGCGTATGCGGTTCTTATGTGATGCATGCGCGTTGCAGAGCGCAACCGTGAGGAACTGACCATGATCTCCGACAATACGGCGCATTTTGAACGGGCTGAAAAGCTCGCGAAAGATCCTGAGCGCGTGCGCCGGAATTTCTGGCTCAAGCTCAAGCGCGTTGCGACCAAATTGCCGTTCGCCGAGGATTTGCTCGCCGCCTATTACTGCGCGTTCGACCGCGAGACGCCGCGCCATGTGCAGGTCGCGCTGCTGGGCGCGATCGCGTATTTCGTGCTGCCGTTCGACTTCGTGCCCGACATGCTGCCGGTGCTCGGTTTTACCGACGATGCCGCGGTGCTGGCGACGACGATCCGGATGGTGACCAGCCACATCACGCCGGAACACCGCGAGGCCGCGCGCAAGGCGATGGCGCGCGGGCTGGACGACCAAGAAGCGTGATTTAATCGCGAGACGTCATTGCCGGGCTTGACCCGGCAATCCATCCTTTGAAAATTTTCAAGAAGAATGATGGATGCGCGGGTCAAGCCCGCGCATGACACCTCTTTGCGTTGAACCTACGGATGCAAAATCACCTTGCCCATGGCCTTGCGCTCGGCAAGCACCTTGAGCGCCTCGGTGGTCTTCTCCAGCGGGAAGGTGCTGTCGACGTGGGATGAAATCTTGCCCTCGGCCGCCCACGTCATCAGCTTCTCGAGCGCGGCGCGGCCCTGCTTCGGCTCGCGCTTCATGTGCGCGCCCCAGAACACGCCGCGAATGTCGCAGCCCTTGAGCAGCGCGAGATTGAGCGGAATCTTCGGAATGTCACCGGCGGCGAAACCGATCACCAGGAAACGGCCCTTCCAGCCGAGCGAGCGCACGCCGATTTCGGCATAGCTGCCGCCGACCGGATCGAACACGATGTCGATGCCCTTCTCGCCGCCGACCCGCTTGAGCGCTTCCTTCAGGTCTTCCTTGGCGTAGTTGATGGTGAGGTCGGCGCCATGCTTTTTCGTGAACTCGAGTTTCTCGTCGCTTGAGGCGCAGGCGATCACCTTCAGGCCCAGCACCTTGCCGAGTTCGCAGGCCGCAAGGCCGACGCCGCCCGCCGCGCCGAACACCACAAGGGTTTCGCCGGGCTTCGGATCGGCACGATCTTCCAGTGCATGAAGCGCGGTGCCATAGATCACGATGACGCCCGCGGCGCGGTCGAAGTCGAGATTGTCCGGAATCTTCACGCAGGCGCTTGCCGGCAAAGCGATCTTCTGGCGCGCGCCGTTATGTCCGCACGATGCAGCGATACGATCGCCGGCCTTGAGATCGGTGACGCCCGCGCCGACGCTCTCGACCACGCCGGCGATTTCCGCTGCCGGAGAAAACGGAAACGGCGGCTTGATCTGGTACTTGCCCTGAATCATCAGCAGGTCGAAGAAATTCAGCGCCGCTGCCTTGATCGCGATCACGACTTCGCCGGGACCCGCGACCGGATCGGGAATATCGCTCAGGACGAGATCGTCGGGGCCGCAGTATTCCGAACAGAGAATGGCTTTCATCGAGACACCTGAAGAGTTCGCAGGACGGGATCTTGCTCGACTTCTTGCCGGATTTGGCACGGCGCTACAATCGCAATTGCGGACTGGCGATGATGCTTGCGGGATGTAACTATGTTTGAAACACTGGGCTTTCGGAAAGACACCGCGGTCCGCCGCCATGCCGGTCTGTGGCTGGGATGCTCAGGGGCGGATGCGGCAAAGCGCAGCGGTGGCGGGTTAACTTTCCAACAAGCCGTTTGGGGTCTATTGCACGTCCCCGCGGAAGTGCGAGCCATCTTGCAGTCACAATATTGAAGGAACCAGTTTTGGTGATGTCCTTGCAGCGAGCGATGGTAATTCTGGTGGCGGCACTGCCGGTTGTCGGCTTTGCAAATTTTGCATCCGCCCAAACTCCGCAACCCAAAGCCGCCAAGCCCGCGCCGAAAGCGGCTGCGCCTGCGAAAGCTGCACCGAAGAGCGCCGCGCCCGCAAAACCCGCACCCGCCGCCGCCGGAAATGCCGAGCCGTCGCTGATCGGCCAGTTCGGCACCTGGGGCGCCTACACCGCGACACCGAACGGCAAGAAAGTGTGCTTCGCGCTTGCCAAGCCATCGTCGTCGAAAACCAATCCGCCGAACCGTCCGCGCGATGCGTCCTACGCATTCATCTCGACCCGCCCTGCCGAGAAGGTGTCGAACGAAGTGTCGATCATGATCGGCTATACGCTGAAGCCGGGCTCCGAAGGTTCGGTCGAAGTCGCCGGCTCGCGCTTTGCGATGTACTCTCAGGGCGACGGGCTCTGGATCAAGAATGCCGCCGAGGAAGACCGGCTGGTGGACGCCCTGCGCAAGGGCGCGGACGCCGTCGTCAAGGGTGTCTCCGCCAAGGGCACCGAGACCATCGACACGTTCCCGCTCAAGGGGTTGGCCCAGGCGCTGGACAAGCTGGCGCAGGAGTGCCGGCGGTAGCCCCGGCATACCGCAAAGACGGTCGCAATTGGCCGGTATTGCCTCTATATAGCGGGTCACGGGACCGCGGGTTCCGGTGCAAGCGGCCCCGTGCCGCGGCCATTTCCCCGAGACACGTATCGATATGACCATGACCGAAGCGCCAAGCATTCAGGAATCAGGCGTCCTCGAAAAAACCGCGCTGGAAACCTACGTGCCGCCGGCGAAGCCCTCGCTGGTGGGGCTGTCGCGCGAGGAACTGGCGCAGCGTCTCGGCGAGATCGGGGTGGCGGAAAAGCAGCGCAAGATGCGCGTCCAGCAGCTCTGGCACTGGATGTATGTGCGCGGCGCGCAAAGCTTCGCCGACATGACCAACGTGTCGAAGGATATGCGCGCGGAGCTTGAGCAGCATTTCACCGTCGACCGGCCTGAAGTCGTCGCCGAACAGATCTCCAACGACGGCACCCGCAAGTGGCTGCTGCGTTTGCCGAGCGGTCACGCCTCCGAGCGTCCGCACGAAGTCGAGTGCGTCTACATTCCCGAAACCGATCGCGGCACGCTTTGCGTCTCCTCGCAGGTCGGCTGCACGCTCAACTGTTCGTTCTGTCACACCGGCACCCAGCGTCTGGTGCGCAATCTCACCGCCGGCGAGATCGTCGGACAGATCATGGTGGCGCGCGATCGCCTCAATGACTGGATCGACCGTGAAACACCGAACGGCAACCGCCTCGTCACCAACGTGGTGATGATGGGCATGGGTGAGCCGCTGTACAATTTCGACGCGGTGCGCGATGCGCTGCTGATCGTCTCCGACAACGAAGGCATCGGCATTTCCCGCCGCCGCATCACGCTCTCCACGTCCGGGGTGGTGCCGAACATCGCGCGCACCGGCGACGAAATCGGCGTCATGCTCGCGATTTCGCTGCATGCGGTGCGCGACGAGTTGCGCAACGAACTGGTGCCGCTGAACAAGAAGTATCCGATCAAGGAACTGCTGGACGCCTGCCGCGCCTATCCCGGCTCGTCCAACTCGCGCCGGATCACGTTCGAGTATGTGATGCTGAAGGGCATCAACGATTCGCTGGATGACGCCAAGCTGCTGGTGAAATTGCTGAAAGGCATTCCGGCCAAGATCAATCTCATTCCGTTCAATCCGTGGCCGGGCACCAGGTACGAATGCTCGGACTGGGAGCAGATCGAAAAATTCTCCGAGTACGTTTTCAACGCTGGCTATTCGTCGCCGGTGCGCACCCCGCGCGGCCGCGACATCCTCGCCGCCTGCGGACAGCTCAAGTCCGAGACCGAGAAATTGTCCGCACGCGAACGTCAGGCGCTGCGCGCCATGGCAATGACGGATTGAATGTCGTGAGAGCGTACAGGCTTGGCCGTATTCTTCTGGCCTATGTCTGCGCATTATTCGCCGCGTCTCTTGCGATCGCTATTTTTCATGTTGTCATGATCATGCTTGTTGAGCCGAAGACCAGTTCGAAAGTGCTTCTGTTCATTTTGCCAGCGACGCTTGGTCTCACTCCGTTCGTGTTGCTCTTTACCATTATCCCCGGCCTGATTGTTGCGATAAGCGCGGAGCTTGCAGGATTGCGCTCTTCGGTGGCTTACATATCAATTGGCGTTGGTGTAGCTTTGTTATGCTTAGGAGTTGTTGTCGGTTGGGATGTAATCAATTTGTTGATCTATCCAGCCTCAGGAGCAGTAGCAGGTTATGTTTACTGGTTGGTTGCAGGCCGTAACTCCGTTCCATACGGTTATTGATCGCTCCCCATGGCAGTGATCGGACGTCTGTTCGCAATTTTTTTCGGATTTCTCGCTGCGTGTTTCGTGGCGGGCGCGGTGGTGATCTACGCGATCTTCTTTCCGGAGATGAGCGACGTATCGCTCGATTTCGATCAGGGCGCGATCAATCTCATTCTCGGATTCGGCTTCATCCTTGTCAGCGGATTCGCGCTGATGCCGGCCCTGATCATGGCGCTGGTCACCGAAGCGTTTTCGATCCGGCACATTCTTGCCTACGCTGTCGCAGGCGGCCTCGCGGGCCTGTGCTGCTATCTTGCCTTCATCCCGTTCGACACCGTGAACATGACCTTCAACGGCATCATCCGCCGGCATCTCGAAGTGATGGTCGGCGCGGGGATTCTCGGCGGCGTGATCTACTGGATGATCGCTGGCCGCAATGCCGGCGCGTGGCGCACGTCGCCGCCGGCTCCGCCACCGTTGCCGCCCCTGCCGCGGTAAGCCGGATTCGTTCGTCATTGCGAGGAGCGCGGCGACGAAGCAATCCAATCTTACTGATGCCGAAGCGGGAATGCTCCGCTCGCAGTGACGGGAACTATTTCTTCGCCCAGCGCAGCGCCTGCTCGAGGCGATCGTTGCCCCAGAACAGTTCACCGTCCTGCGTGGTGAATGTCGGCGCACCGAAGAACTCGCGCCTCTGGGCTTCCGCCGTCAGCTCGCGCAGCTCCGTCTTGATCTCGTCGGCCTGCGCGCTGGCGAAGGTCGCATCCACCGGCACTTTGATTCTTGTCAGGATGTCGGCGATCACGGTTGGCTCAGAGATGACGCGGTTCTCGGCGTATTCGGCGTGAAACACCGCGCGGCTGAAATCCTCGCCCCACGTGTCTTTCAATCCCACCAGTGCGACGCGGCTCGCCAGCACCGCCGATTGCGGAAATACACTCGGCCACTGAAAGCCGACGCCGATCTCGTCCGCGCTGCGCTTCACGTCGCGGATCATGTGCTTGCCGCGCAACGGAAACAGATTGAACGGCGAATCCGTCATGCCTTGAGTCGCGAAAATCGGCCCGAGCAGAAACGGCCGCCACCGCACCTGAACACCTGCGGCATCGGCCAGCGGCGCGATGCGTGTCGCGGACAGGAACGAATAGACCGAGGCGAAATCGAACCAGAAATCCAGAACGGGCTTGGGCATGGTCCTGGGAGGCTCCCGCTTTGAAGGCATGTTTTTGCCGTGCTGTTTTAAAGCTTAACACGGATCGGGGGAGGCCGCCGGAATGCGGCGTGTGGCCACTTTTATTCCCCTGCCGGCTCGGCTAAACCCCCGCCATGAACCGGACCGGACTCTACATCGCGCTCGCGATCTCGGTGGTTTTCGGATTGCTGTTCGGCCTCTATCCCGAACTCGATCTGAAGGTTGCCGCATTCTTCTACGACGCGACGACCAAAAGCTTTCCGCTGAAATCCAGCACGTGGGCCGCGATCGCCCGCGACGGCGCGATGTGGATTGCGTGGGGTCTGGTGATGCCCGCGCTGGTGTCGCTGATCGTCAAGCTGATCCGTCCGGTGAAGCCGCTGATGATCTCCGGCCGCGCCATGGTGTTTCTGATCGTTACGATGTTGCTCTCGGCGATCGTGCTGTCGAACATCGTGTTCAAGGGCTACTGGGGCCGTCCGCGTCCGGTGGTGGTGACGGAGTTCAACGGGCCGCTTGAATTCAAGGCCTGGTGGGACCCGCGCGGCGCATGCCCGAAGAACTGTTCGTTCTTTTCCGGCGAGGGCGCGACTGCATTCTGGACCTATGCGCCCGCCGCGCTGACGCCGCCGCAGTGGCGTCCGCTGGCCTATGTCGCGGCCACTGCGTTCGGTGTGTTCACCGGCGGTCTTCGCATGTCCTTCGGCGGCCACTTTCTGACCGATGTGCTGTTCTCCGGCACTGTGTCGTTCATCGTGATCTGGCTGGCTTATGCCTTCATCTACCGCTGGCCATCAACGCGGCTGACCGACTACGGCATCGACGCCTGGCTGACGCGCTTCGCATGGCCGGGCTATCGCTGGCGGCAGAAACGCCTCGGCCGCGACGTCGGCGAGACCCCGCGCATCAGGCCGGGGGCGGAGACCGCTGCGGACGGCGGAGCGCCTATTCTGCGGCCCTAGCGGAGCGTCCGAGGCAGGTCAGCGCGTGATGCTCCCTGAGTGTCATTGCCGGGCTTGACCCGGCAATCCATCTTTTTGAATAAGTTCACGTTTTGATGGATCACCGGGTCAAGCCCGGTGATGACGATTGTGTTTGTTGAGGCCCTGTGCCTCATCTTCCCATCGTCCGCCAATCTTTCTATAGAAAGCCGGTCTGGTGAGGCTTGCCAGCCGTGCATCCAAACCGCCCAAATGAAATCTCCCGAAGGGAAGTCCCATGAGTACGATTCTGAAAAACCTTCCCAAGGGGGAAAATGTCGGCATCGCTTTCTCCGGCGGGCTCGATACCAGCGCCGCGCTGCTCTGGATGAAGCAGAAGGGCGCGCGCGTCTTCGCCTACACCGCCAATCTGGGCCAGCCGGACGAGGCCGACTACGACGAGATCCCGCGCAAGGCGATGGAGTTCGGCGCCGAGAAAGCGCGCCTCGTCGATTGCCGCACGCAACTGGTTCATGAAGGCATCGCCGCGATTCAATCGGGCGCGTTCCACGTCTCGACCGGCGGCATCGCGTATTTCAACACCACGCCGCTCGGCCGTGCCGTCACCGGCACGATGCTCGTCTCCGCGATGAAGGAAGACGGCGTCAACATCTGGGGCGACGGCTCGACCTACAAGGGCAACGATATCGAGCGGTTCTACCGCTACGGACTGCTGACCAATCCGGACCTCAAGATCTACAAGCCATGGCTCGACCAGCAGTTCATCGATGAATTGGGCGGGCGCGCGGAAATGTCGGCGTTCATGAAGGCCGCCGGCTTCGCTTACAAGATGAGCGCCGAGAAGGCGTACTCGACCGACAGCAATCTCCTCGGTGCGACGCACGAGGCCAAGGATCTCGAACATCTCGACAGCGGAATCACAATCGTCAATCCGATCATGGGCGTTCCGTTCTGGCGCGACGACTGCGCGGTGAAGGCCGAGAAAGTTTCGGTGCGCTTTGTGGAAGGCCAGCCCGTGGCGCTGAACGGCAAGACGTTCACTGACGCTGTCGCGCTGTTCTATGAGGCCAATGCCATCGGCGGGCGTCATGGCCTCGGCATGAGCGACCAGATCGAGAACCGCATCATCGAGGCGAAGAGCCGCGGCATCTACGAGGCGCCGGGCATGGCGCTGCTGCACATCGCCTATGAGCGTCTCGTCACCGGCATCCACAATGAAGACACCATCGAGCAATACCGGATCAGCGGCATGCGGCTTGGCCGGTTGCTGTATCAGGGGCGGTGGTTCGATTCGCAGGCCCTGATGCTGCGCGAAACCGCGCAGCGCTGGGTGGCGCGCGCGATCACCGGCGAGGTGACGCTCGAACTGCGCCGCGGCAACGACTACTCGATCCTGAACACCGAAAGTCCGAACCTCACCTATGCGCCGGAACGGCTCAGCATGGAGAAGGTCGAGGATGCGGCGTTCACGCCGGGCGACCGCATCGGCCAGTTGACCATGCGCAACCTCGATATTTCCGACACCCGCCGCAAGCTCGATCTCTACACCAGGACCGGCCTGCTCTCGGCCGGCGAGGGCTCGAATATTCCGAAGCTCGACAGCGACAAGAGCTGAGACGCAGCTCATCTGCATGAATTTTGCGAGGGCGGGCCGTTCGGTCCGCCTTTTCATTTTGCCGCACCCTGTAGTCAAGCCGTCATCTTGCGCTCATAATTTCCGCGCTCGCGCGCCCGACCCTCACGTGGACATCGTTATGAGACATCTGATTATCGCGGCTGTCGCCGCAGTGGCCTGCAACACCGGAGCAATCGCGCAAACGATCTATCCGATCGACCGCGCGGATATCCTGTCGGGTGCGCGGTTCGATCTGAAGGTGGAGTTCGCCGCGAAAGTGGATCAGGACAAGGTGCGCGTCACCATCAACGGTCAGGATGCGGCAGCGGCGCTCAAGGCCCCGCCGCTGTTCATCGATCGCGAAGACAACAAGGACCAGTCAGCGCTGGTGCTGCGCGGCGCAACGCTGGATACGCCCGGTGCGTACACCGTGGTTGCGAGCGATGGCGTCAATTCCCGCACCGTGACCTGGAATGTGTTCGGCACCGGCGCACGCAAGGCGAAGAACGTGATCCTCTTTATCGGCGACGGTCTGTCGCCGGCGCATCGCGTGGCTGCACGGCTGCTGGCGAAGGGCATCGCGCAGGGCAAGAGCCTCGGCAAGCTCGCCATGGACGACATGCCGCAGATGGCGCTGGTGGCGACGGCAGGCTCGGACTCGATCATCACCGACTCGGCCAATGCGGCCAGCGCATTCGCCACCGGTCACAAGGCGGTTGTCAATGCCATGGGTGTCTATGCCGACCGGACAGCTAGTCCGTTCGACGATCCGCGCGTGGAAACCATCACCAGCCTCGCGCGGCGCAAGCTCGATCTGGCCATCGGCATTGTCACCAACACCGAAGTCGAGGATGCGACCCCGGCTGCGATGGTCGCGCACACGCGCCGCCGCAACACCTATAACGACATTGTCGAACAGTTCTTTGCGGCAGGTCCTGACGTGCTGATGGGCGGCGGGCTCGCGAACTTCCTGCCGAAGGGCGCGCCGGGTTCGAAGCGCGCGGACGAGACCGACTATGTCGCAAAATTCAAGGAGGCCGGCTACGCCTATGCGGCGACCGCCACCGAACTCGCCGCGGCGGCGAACAAGGCCGATACGCGCAAGCTGCTCGGCCTGTTTGCGCTGGGCAACATGGACGGCGTGCTGGATCGCAAATTCCTCAAGGGCGGCGGCGTTGCGAAATCGCCGGACCAGCCCGACCTGACGCAGCAGATGCAGGCCGCGCTCGATGTCCTGTCGAAGAACGGCAACGGCTTCTTCCTGATGGTGGAGTCCGGGCTGATCGACAAGTATGCCCACGCGCTCGATTTCGATCGCGCGGTCTACGACACGATCATGCTCGACAATGCGGTGCGGCTTGCACGCGACTGGTCGGCGAAGCGCGGCGACGACACGCTGATCCTCGTGGTTGCCGACCACAATCATCCCAATGCGCTGGTCGGCACCATCAACGACGACATGTCCACGCTGCCGAACGCGCCGCTGCGCGAGCGGGTCGGCGTCTACGACAAGGCAGGCTTCCCGAACTACCCCGCGCCGGATGCGGAGGGTTATCCGGCGCGGATCGATGTCAGCCGGCGTCTGGCGATCTTCTCCGCCAGCCTGCCCGATCACTACGAGACGTTGCGCCCGAAGCTCGATCATCCCAACGAGCCGACCGTGAAAGGCGACGAGGCCAATACGTTCAAGGCCAACGACAAGCACAAGGAGTTGCCCGGCGCGATGCTGCGCCTCGGTAATCTTCCGGCGATGATGGGCGCCAGCGTTCACTCCGGCGAGGACGTCATTCTCACAGCGACGGGTCCGGGCAGCGATCGGGTGCGCGGCTCGATGGACAACACCGAGGTGTTCCGCGTGATTGCGGATGCGTTGGGGCTTGGGCAACCGAAACAGTAAGCATGCACCACAAACAAAAACGGCCGGGAAAAATCCCGGCCGTCTTGTTGTCTGCGCCTTGCCTTAGCGGCGCGGCGGCGCGGTGCCCGCCGGCGGTGCCGGCAGCGAGGCCTGGCCGCCGTTGAGCAGCGGCGTGATGTTGCGGATGGTGACGCGGCGGTTGCGCCGCTCCGGTCCGTCCGTCGGCACCTTCAGGTACTGCTCGCCGTAGCCCTGCGACGTGAGATTTTCCGCAGGCACGTTGAACTGCTGGGTGAGGAGTGTGGCCGCCGATTCAGCGCGGCGATCCGACAGCGACAGGTTGTCGACATCGCTTCCGACCGCGTCGGTATGTCCTTCGATCAGGAACACCGTCTGCGGATTGCGCTGGATCGCACGGTTGATGCCGTCGGCGATGGCCTGCAGCTTTCCAACCTGATCCGGCGGAATCTCCCACGACCCGGTCTCGAAGTTGATGCTGTCGACATCGATGCTCGGCATGCGCTGACGCACCGACGGGCTGTAGCGGATTTCATCGAGCGAATACGGCCGCTCGATCCGCTCGACCGGGGGAGCGATCATGGTGTCGTAGATCAGTTCGGGCGATGCGTCTTCCGCCTCGACGATGTAGCGGTTCTCCGGAATGCGAAGGACCGGCGGCGGCAGCGACACGAAGTAGCCGCCGATGGCGCCGGCAACCACACCGGCGGCGAGGCCAGCACCGAAGCCGGGTCCGCGCCGGTTGTCGATGATGATCACCTCGCGGCCACGCGGGTCGCGGCGGATACGCCGGAGCAGGCCGCCGCGTTCATCGTTGACGGTGATGATCTGCGTGCCGTCAGGACGAACGACAACGGTGCGCGTATCCCTGCCGTCACGGGTCACACGAACGTCGCGCGCGCCGTAGCGGAAACGATCGACGTCGTTGTGACGGACGAAGGACTGTCCGTTCGGATCCTGAACGATGACGCGTCCCGGTTCGCGGATGATTGTACGTCCGCCTTCGGTGGACTGCTGACGCTGGCTGCGGAAATCATCCATCCGTCCGACCGGACGTGTGCCGGGCTGCTGGACCGGAATCGGCGTGGCCTGAACCGCGGGCGCAGGCGGCAGCGGCGCGGCAACGGGAGCCGTCGCCGGTGCTGCGGGCGTGCCGGGGGGAAGACCCGGAGGCGGGCCCTGACGCTGGCCGCGGCGATCACCGAAGCCCGGTTGTCCCGGCGCTGGCGGTGGTGTCGCACCGGGCGCTGCTCCCGGCGTCGCAGGAGGCGTTGCACCTGGAGTCGTCGGAGGCGTCGCTCCTGGAGCCGGAGGAGTCGTTGCAGCCGGCGGGGTCGCAGGCGTCGGCGCAGCGCCATTTGGTGCAGGCGGACGCGCGCCGTCAGGACGCGGTGGTGTCACATCACGCACGCCAGGCGCGACCGGAGGCGCACCCGGTGGACGCTGTTGCGCGGGCGCGGCCGATGGCGCACCGGCCGGCGGTGTTGCTCCGCCCGACGGCGCAGGTGCGGCGCCTGGAGCTGGCGGCGGAGGTGTTGCCGGGCGTGCAGCGGGAGGAACTGCCGGTGCAGGCGGTGGTGTCGGAGCGGCCTTCGGAGCTGCTGCTGGTGGAGCAGGCGGCGGTGGCGGAGGTGCCTTGGGCGCAGCAGCCGGTGGCGGTGGTGGAGCTGCTTTCGGAGGTGCGGGTGGTGGAGGCGGAGCTGCCTTCGGCGGAGCGGGCGGCGGCGGAGGCGCAGCGCGCGGCGGTGCCGGCGGCGGAGGAGGAGCGGCTCGCGGCGGAGCGGGTGGTGGAGGCGGTGCAGCCCTCGGCGGGGCAGGCGGCGGTGCCGGTGCAGCCTTCGGAGGTGCGGGCGGAGCTGCCTTCGGCGGAGCCTTCGGTGCGTTCGGATCGGCCGGCGCGGGTGCGGCTTGTGCGATGACGATCGACGACGTCTCGGCATGAGCCGGTATGTGCGAAAGCTGAATCGCAGCGATCGCTGTTGTCGTCATCAGAATGAGTCGAATGTTCTTCATGAGGCCTCTGGGGTGTGAAGAAAGTGAAGCAGCGGTGAAGCTGCCGCCCGTCGCAACGAAGTGAGTAACGATCAGTGATGAGTGATTAGGCGGTAATGTGGCGAAGCCAGAACGCTTGGAACTATTTCACATCGCACGGCGAATCGGCTCGCCGAGAATGAATGGACGTTAAGATACGCTTCGAATCTATCGCTGCAACATGCGCGTCTGCCAAGCACAGTTGCGCTGCACCACAAGCTGTGCCGCAGATCATCGCTGCGGCGTTTTAACCGGCGCCTCATCCGGCGCGTCGGGAGGAAGCTCGCGCGGCGCATCCGGCTCAACCGGATCATGCATCGGCGGCGGGACCTCGGGGCGCGGATTGCCGGGCGGACTTTCCACCGGCGGCTCGGTGGGCATCCCCGGCGTCGCGGGCGGAATCTCCTGCGGTTCGCCGGGGATTTGAGAAAATCGTTTTGTCACATCGTGACCTTGCGGTTTTCGCCGATGTCGGGACGGCTGCCTGTCGCGGCGGCCACCGCCATCTTGATCGAACTGATCACCTTGCCGGGCGTGTCCCAGTATTCGGCCTCCGTGGGGACGACTTTCAGCACGCAGACATTCGGATCCTCAGGGGAGTCCCACCACGCTTTCGCCCACGCGCTCCATAACTCCTTGATCTTGGCGCGGTCGCTGGAGACCGAAGCTTCACCTGAAATGGATACGTACTTGTGGTCGCTGGCGTCGGCGAAGGCGAGGCACACGGTCGGAAATTTCCTGATGTCCTCGTCCTTGTGATGACGTTTGTCCGCCAGAAAATAGAACGCGTTTTCGTCGCGCGCGATATGCGCGCTCATCGGCCGCGCATGCGGGTTTCTGCCGTCCCATGTCGCCAGCATGGCAACCGAAATTTTCTCCGCAAGATCCCATACGCGGGCCGTGTCGTCTGTCGCAGCCATTCCTGAAACTCCCTGACTCATAAGCCTGTTCAGCGGAGGCAACGAACGGAGCAAAGCTATGTTCCGTTGCGGACAATGCGAAGACAGCGGGTTCCCGCGTATTGACAGCGAGCGGTGAAGCCACGGAGATAGAGGGAACAGATATTCGGAGGACTTTCGATGCCGCTCGCCTATTGGTGCATTCTGATCGCCGCGCTGATGCCGTATGTGCTGGGCAAATACGCCAGGTTCGGGGTCGAGAGCGACAACCGCTATCCGCGCGAGGACTACGACAATCTGCCGCCGAAGAAGCGGCGGGCCTACGCCGCGCATCAGAATGCGCTCGAAACGTTTCCGTTCTTCGCGGTCTCGGTGGTGATTGCGCTGACCATGGGCGCGCCGGTCTATACCGTGAATGTGCTCGCGGTGCTCTATATCGTGCTGCGTATCGCACACGCGCTGCTGTACATCTTCAACAAGCCCACCGCGCGTTCGCTGGTGTTCGCCGTCGCGATGGCGGTCAGTGTCGCGATCTTCGTGTTGCCCGCGTTCAAATAGGCTTCGTCATTGCGAGCGAAGCGAAGCCATCCGTGCTTTGAAACAGCAACAAATGGATTGCGTCGCCGCAAGCGCTCCTCGCAATGAGATGTGATTGTGGCTATTGCTTCCGCACCAGCAGCGTATTGCTGCGCGTCTTGCCGGCGATGCCATAGCCGAGGCCGGTCATGTCCTTGATGCAGTCGTGCAGCCATGCTTTGTGCTCGAGATGCTCGATGGCGACCGCGCGCGGCCAGAGCGATTCGGGCGCCTCGCGGAAGAACGGCGTCAGCACACGGTCTTCATAACCTTCGACATCGATCTTGAGGGCATCGACCCGGGTCACGCCGGCGTCGCGCAGGATCGTCAGCAGACGATGCGCGGGCACCTTGATGCCGCCGGTGGTGGAGATGTGACTGGCACCGAGATTGTCGCCGTCGGTTTCGATCATCAGCTCGCCGTCGATGTCGCCGGCGGCGGCCTTGACCAGCGTGAGGTTTGTCAGCTTCGAGGCGGCGGCATTGAAGGCAAGACGAGCGTTTGACACCGGATGCGGCTCGATGGCGATGACGCGGCCGCGCTCGCCGACATGCTTCGCCAGCGCCACCGCGTAGGTGCCGACATTGGCGCCGACATCGACAAAGGTGCCGCCGGAGGGCGCGTGTTCGCGAAGGAAATCCAGTTCCGGCAGATTGTAATCGGGATTGAACAGCGCGCCGCGCTCGGTGCCGCTCGCCAGATGATGCAGCCGGAATGACGCGCCTTGATAATTGGCGTCGATCGGCCCGGAGCCGAGCAGGTTGACGATGCGCGACAGCCAGGGGCGGAACGCGCCGCGCTTGAGTCCGGAGCCATGTGCGGCGGCGATCACCGCGCGCTGCATGGCATTGGGGGCGTAAGCGCCGAAGGGCTTCTGGTCGTCGGGCGAGCTGTTCATGGGCCTGTCATCGCGCACCTGCTCCGCCGTTTCAAGGCCGGCGCGGGGCGATGATCGGGGCCATCCGGGCATGCGGCCGCTATTCCAGGCTTTTCAGGAACGACATCAGATCGTTGATCTGATCGGGCTCGAGGGTAAACATCGGCATGGTGGGGTGGCCGGTATCGATGCCTTCGGCGAGCGCCTCGGCCAGCGTGTCGAGCGGATACTTCGTGTGCAGTGTCCGGAACGGCGGCGCGATGGCCAGCGGACTGGGCGAATGGCGGTCGATCGAATGACAGCGTGCGCAATTGGTTCGCGCGTAGGTCCGCCCGCGCAGTTCGGCGGCCGAGACCGCCTTTGCCGGGTTCATGGCTGAACTCGCCATGGCAAGAGTGAACAGGGCAAAGCCCAAAATCAGGGAGACAGGCATGCACCCATGGTGCCGCATCTCGGCGAGAATGCGTTGACCTGCATCAACCGGGAAGCGCCGGATCAAAAATTCTATCCGCGATCCTGCAGATACCGCTCGAACCGGCTGGCCGCCTGTCCATCGGCCCTGATTCCGGGATCGATGGTGTACAATTCCTGGGCCCGTCCGATGCCGCGCAGCGCATAGCGTCCGGTCGAGACGAAGTGTCCGTTGCCGGGCGCGTCGAGGCCGTCAAAAAAAGCCGAGGACACCAGCAGTTCCCGTTCGACGGAGCGGCACATCGAGGCGATGCGGCTGACCTCGTTGACTGCGGGACCGACCACGGTGAAGTCGAGCCGCTCTTCGCTGCCGATGTTGCCGTAGAACACCTCGCCGACATGCAGGCCGACATAGGCCGAGGTCACCGGCCTGTTTTCAGACGCGCGCCGCTTGTTGAGGATCTGAATGTTCTTTCTGAACTGGTTCTCCGCACGCAATGCCGCGCGCCGCGCCGCGCCCATGTCGTCCTCATTGAAGATCGCCAGCACGCCGTCGCCGATCAGTTTGAGAACGTCGCCGCCCTCGTCATGGATCGCGCCGATCGCGGCGTCGGCATAGTCGTTGAGAAACGGAATGAACTCGGCGGGGTCCATCCCTTCGCCGATGCGGGTCGAACCGCGCAGGTCCGAAAACCACAGCACCGCGTTGATGCGGTCGGCGACGCCGCGGGAAATGCGCCCGCTCAGCACACGCTCGGCGGCATCGCGGCCGAGATAGACATGTCCGATGGTGCGGGCGATGCGGGCATGCGCGGCCGACTTCACCGCCAGCCCGAGCAGCGGCACGAGATCGCGCATCGCGCCAAGCGCGTCCTCATCGAACCCGTTCTCGCGCCGCATGCACCAGAGCGAATAGACGCAGTCCATTTCGCCGATGATTCCGGCATCGCCGAACCGGTGAATGAACGTCGCGAAGTGCTTGTGGCCGTCGCCGACAAGCTTCGCCGTCATCCCGAAATGCTCGTCATTGTCGTCGATGCAGAGTTCGTTCTGGCCGTTCTGAAGCATGGTGTAGAACGGCGAGCGCCGCCAGTTCTCGGCAGCTTCGCCCTCGCTGGTCGACTGGTATTCGAACAGATCGCTCTCGTTCGATTCGACGTCGCTCCAGCGAAAGCCCCGGCCTTCAAAAACCGGATGGAGGGTGTCGATGAACACGATGCCGCGCGACAGCTCCAGTCCGGCGGCCCTGCTGCGCTCGCAGAAGCCGCGGACGAGGTCTGTTTCAGCAACGCCGGCGAGACCCGCGCCGGTCAGCCAGTTCATGATTTCGAGCCGTGACGATACATCCATACGGATTCATCGCGCGGGATTGGCGTTGTTTCAAGGCAATATCCGGCGAAAGGCGCTACTTTGCCGCGCCCTTGGTGCTCTTGATCAGATTGCTGCGCAGCGCGACCACGGCCCTTTGCAGTTTTGCGAAATCGTCGGGGGCCAGCGCCGATTCCTTCACCAGATTCATCGGCAGGGCTTTCTCCCGCAGACGGCGGCCGGCATCGGTCAGGCTGATCAGGACCTGGCGCTCGTCCCCGGGATCGCGCTGGCGGCGGACATAACCCATCGCTTCGAGATTCTTCAGGATCGGCGTCAGCGTGTTGGATTCCAGAAACAGCTTCTCGCCGAGACTGCTGACGGTCTGGTTGTCGTCTTCCCACAAGGCGACGACTGCAATGTACTGCGTGTAGGTCAGGCCAAGCTCGTCGAGGATCGGCTTGTAGGCCCGCCCGTAGGCGAGGTTGGCCGAATAGATCGCAAAGCACAGGAAATCCTGCAGCCTCGGGTCCGGCTTTGGATCGGCTTTCGGGGCTGCGGCTCTGGAAGCCGCCTGTTTGGCTTTTGCGACGGTCATGGCCTGTCTCCTGGACACACGGGAACGTGATCCTTCGGACCCATATATATCGGATGCGATTAAATCGGAAGGGTTGACTTCGGGGCCGGGCCGGATATTTACAACGCATCCGATTAGATCGGATACGACCAACGTTTCAACCGAAGGACCCCTCCCATGACGACCCAGATCGACCAGGTGCTCTACACCGGCAAGACCCACACCACCGGCGGCCGCGACGGCGCTGCCCGTTCGGCCGACGGCCAGCTTGACCTCAAGCTGTCGCCTCCCGGCTCCAACCGCCCCGGCACCAATCCCGAGCAGCTTTTCGCGGCGGGCTGGTCGGCCTGTTTCATCGGCGCGATGAACCGCGCGGCCGGCGGCCTCAAGGTCAAGCTGCCTGCCGATCTCGCTGTCGATGCCGAGGTTGATCTCGGCAAGACGGGAGAAGACTTCTTCCTGCAGGCGCGGCTCAATGTCAGCCTGCCGGGTCTTGATCGGGAGGTCGCCCGCGCGGTGGTGGATGGCGCTCATCAGATTTGCCCATACTCCAAGCTCACGCGCGGCAACATCAACGTCGAACTGAATCTGGTCTGAACCGGACCGTCACATCATCGGAGCGGCCCGCCCGCGCGACCGGCGGGCCACTCCGGCGAAAAGCCATCATTGACCGCTTCACTCAGACAGCGATGTAACAGGAGACTTCCATGTCCGGCCTCGTCAACGCGAACCGCCGCAATTTCCTTCAGGCCGCAGGCACCGGCGCAGCCGCACTCGCCGCATCAAGGCTTGGATTGATCCAGTCCGCCCATGCACAAACCTCAGCGGCGTCCACCTCGTCCGCTTCTTCGGCGCCGATGGGACCGATCAGGCAGATCGACACCGGGACATTGAACACCGGCTACTTCGAAGCCGGTCCCGCCACCGGCCCCGTCGTGATGCTTCTTCACGGCTGGCCCTACGACATTCACAGCTTCGCGGAGGTCGCGCCGCTGCTGGCGGCGAAGGGCTACCGCGTCATCGTTCCGCATCTGCGCGGCTACGGCACCACCACGTTTCTCTCCGCCGACACGCCGCGCAACGGCCAGCAGGCGGTGCTGGCGATGGACATCATTGAGTTGATGAATGCGCTCAGGATCGAGAAAGCCGTCGTCGCCGGCTACGACTGGGGCGCGCGCACCGCCAACATCCTCGCGGCGCTCTGGCCGGAGCGGGTCAAGGCGATGGTGTCTGTCAGCGGCTATCTGATCGGCTCTCGCGAGGTGAACAAGAAGCCGCTGCCGCCGAAGGCCGAACTGCTGTGGTGGTACCAGTTCTACTTCACCACGGAGCGCGGCCGTCTGGGCTATCAGCAGAACACCCACGACTTCGCCAGGCTGATCTGGCAGCTCGCGTCACCGAAGTGGAATTTCAGCGATGAGACGTTCGCGCGCAGCGCCAGGTCGCTCGACAATCCCGATCATGTCGCGATTTCGATTCACAACTATCGCTGGCGGCTCGGCCTCGCCGAAGGCGAAGCGAAGTACGACGATCTGGAAAGGCGGCTGGAGCAGGGGCCGCCGATCACCGTGCCGACCATCACCATCGAAGGCGACGCCAACGGCGCGCCGCATCCCGAGCCCGCAGCCTATGCGAAGAAGTTCACCGGCAAGTACCAGCACCGGCTGCTGACCGGCGGCGTCGGCCACAATCCGCCGCAGGAAGCGCCAAAGGATTTTGCGCAGGCTGTGATCGATGTGGATAGGTTTTGATCGGCGTTATCGCATGTGAAAGGAGAGCGGCCTGACCGGCTGTCCGGACAGGCCGCTGTTCCTAAGCAATGATGCGGCGGCTTCTGCTCAATCCAGTTTCGCCAATGAACCTTTCAGCGTTTCGAGACGCTGGATGACGGCGGCCTTCACGGACTGATGAATCGCGCCCGGAAAACCTTTAGGCAATTCGTTTTCCACCCGATCCAGGGCCTCGGCGGCGCCGGCGATCATGGTCTCAACGCAGTTGCGCATCACGGATTTCGGCAGGTCTGCGGCTTCTCCCGTCTGCACGAAATGACGTCCGGCGATCTCGTCGATCCGGTAGTGGCGCTTGTTGCCGACGGACATCGCAAGCTTCATCTGCTTGCGCTGAATCTGACCGGAATCGAGGCTGGGCTGCGCCGTCAGGATATCGTAGAGCGGCGTCAGGCGATAACGCCCGCCCGGGCCGAGAAAGATGCTGAAGTTCTTGGCGTGCCCGTCGGTGGCGCCGATCAGCCAGAACAGGATCTGCGCCTTGAACAGTGAGGCGCGATCGGCGGCGGGATCGTCGCTGCCCTTGAGCAGATCGAGCAGGGCGGTAAGGTCCGGGCCTCCATCGCTCTGGTATTTCCGGGTCGGAGGAACAGACAGCGCCTGACAGCAATCTTCCTGCGGCAAGCGGAGCAGCCGTCCATCGCGCGTCCAACGCCGGTCGAAGCGTTCGATCACGAGAGCCTTTTTTCCGCCGAATGTTTCGATCGTCGCCTTGTTAACATCGAGGCCGAACGCGGCTGCCAGCCTGAGGCAGTAGAATTCGTTCTCGACACTGTTGGAGAGATCGATGCCGTTGGGTAACTCGCCTATCTGCGGCTTCAGGATGTGGGTGGTGGGTGTGGTGCCGTGCGGCTTGAGCCATTTGCCTTCGTGATAGAGCAGCGCGGTCTTTTCCTGCGCGCCGGCAACGGAAATCCGGAAGTCGTCGTCGCGGGAAAGGCCGAGTGGTGCCTGAACGAGCCCCTTCAGCAGCTTCTCGATGGCACTATCATCTACGTGTTCGCCGGTGAGGTCGGCACCGGGCTTTGCGGAATCCAGTTCGTCGTCGCTCGCGACGAACTGCAGCGCGCCGACGCAATCATGGCCGATGGCGGCGAGCAGGCTGTAGGCATCCATTCCGGCCGCGCCGACTTTTTCGGCGACGCGTTTGCGGATGGCATCTGAATCCGGCAGCAGGTTGTCGAACACGGCGGCGACTGTCGCGCCGCGAAAGCTGTCCTCGCGCAATTGCATGGAGAGTGAGATCGGCAGCGCATGCTCCCAGTTCAGCCAGCTTTGGCTGTACTGGAAGCTGATTGCACCGCTCGCGTCCTTGCGAAGATCACCGACGAGGCGATTGTTGAGCAGGACGCGCAACGGCTGATGACCGGGACGCCGAGGCATCAGAAAATATCCTCAATGTCCAACTCGCTGTCCTTGCCGCGCGGGGCAACCCGGAATTCGAGATCAAGCGCGGCCAGAATGGACAGCAGGGTTTCCAGCTTGGCCGCGGGATGGCCCATCTCGATCAGCGAAATGGTCTCCTGACGGAGGTCGGCGAGGTCGCCGAGCTGCGACTGGTTCAACCCGCGCTTTCTGCGGGCGCGGCGAATCAGATTGCCAAGCTGACTAGGGGTGCGCGCGACATCGGTCATGATCATCCTCCGTCCAGCATTATGCGCCAAATCCGATAATTCATTAATATGCAAATTAGCACATAAGTATGATTTATGCGTTAATTAGCATAAAATGTAATTATGTGATGTAGCGCATAAACAAGAGAGAAATCCGCATCCTGACTGGTACTGAATTCCGTGGATTGGTTTCCCAAAAAGCAAGACGCCCGCTTCGGAAAGCGGGCGTTTGTATTTCAGCGCTGAAAGGCTCCAGGCTTCAGACCTGCCGCTCGACCATCTTCGCCTTAAGGTCGGCGATGGCTTCCGACGGGTTGAGCCCCTTCGGGCACGCCTTGGCGCAGTTCATGATGGTGTGGCAGCGATAGAGCCGGAACGGATCTTCCAGATTGTCGAGGCGTTCGCCGGTGGCCTCGTCGCGCGAATCCTTCACCCAGCGATCGGCGGCGAGCAGCGCAGCCGGGCCGAGGAAGCGGTCGGAATTCCACCAGTAGCTCGGGCACGAGGTCGAGCAGCAGGCGCACAGAATGCACTCGTAGAGACCGTCGAGCTTGGCGCGGTCTTCCGGCGACTGCCGCCATTCCTTCTGCGGGGTCGCGGTCGTGGTGTGCAGCCACGGCTCGATCGAGGCGTACTGCGCATAGAAGTTGGTCAGATCCGGCACGAGATCCTTCACCACCGGCTGATGCGGCAGCGGATTGACCTTGATCGGACCGGCCTCGACCTCGTCCATGGCGCGGGTGCAGGCCAGCGTGTTCTGGCCGTCGATATTCATGGCGCAGGAGCCGCAGACGCCTTCGCGGCAGGAGCGGCGGAAGGTCAGCGTCGGGTCGACGTTGTTCTTGATCCAGATCAGCGCGTCGAGAATCATCGGCCCGCAATCGTGGGTGTTCACGTAGTAGGTGTCGATGCCCGGGTTTTTGCCGTCATCCGGATTCCAGCGATACACCTTGAACTCGCGCAGCTCGGTTGCGCCGGCCGGCTTCGGCCATTCCTTGCCGCCCGAGATCGTCGAATTCTTCGGCAGTGTGAACTGAACCATGGTCTCGAACCTTCGTTTGTTCGCTTGATTCTATACGGCGGTCAGTAAACGCGCGCTTTCGGCGGAATGTACTGAACGTCGTTGGTCATCGTGTAATCGTGCACCGGGCGGTAATCGAGGGTCGTCTTGCCCTTGTCGCTGCTCCACGACAGCGTGTGCTTCATCCATTCCTTGTCGTCGCGGTTGGGGAAGTCCTCGCGCGCATGGGCGCCGCGGCTCTCGGTGCGGTTCGCAGCCGAGTCCATCGTCACCAGGGCCTGGGAAATCAGGTTGTCGTATTCGAGGGTCTCGATCAGGTCCGAATTCCACACCAGCGAACGGTCGGTGACGGCGATGTCGTCGGTGCCGCCGTAAACCTTGTGGATCAGCTCCTGGCCTTCCTTCAGCACTTCGCCGGTGCGGAACACGGCGCAGTTGTTCTGCATCACGCGCTGCATGCTGTCGCGCAGCTTCGCGGTCGGGGTGCCGCCCGAAGCGTTGCGGAAATGATCGAGGCGGCTGAGCGCGAGATCGGCGGAATTCGCCGGCAGTTCAGGCTGCCGTGCGTTCGGCGTCAGCTTTTCGGCGCAGCGCAGAGCAGCAGCGCGGCCGAACACCACGAGGTCGATCAGCGAGTTGGAGCCGAGACGGTTGGCGCCATGCACCGACACGCAGGCCGCTTCGCCCACCGCCATCAGGCCGGGCACGATCGCATTGTCGTCGCCGCCCTTCTTGGTCACGACTTCGGCGTGGAAGTTGGTCGGGATGCCGCCCATGTTGTAGTGCACGGTCGGCAGCACCGGAATCGGCTCGCGCGTCACGTCGACGCCGGCGAAAATCTTCGCGGATTCCGAGATGCCCGGCAGGCGTTCGTGCAGGATCGCCGGATCGAGATGATCCAGATGCAGGAACAGGTGGTCCTTGCCCTTGCCGACGCCGCGGCCTTCGCGGATTTCAATGGTCATCGCGCGCGAAACGACGTCGCGTGAGGCGAGATCCTTCGCCGACGGCGCATAGCGCTCCATGAAGCGCTCGCCTTCCGAATTCGACAGGTAGCCGCCTTCGCCGCGCGCGCCTTCGGTGATGAGGCAGCCCGCCGGGAAGATGCCGGTCGGATGGAATTGCACGAATTCCATGTCCTGCAAGGGCAGGCCGGCGCGCAGCACCATGCCGCCGCCGTCGCCGGTGCAGGTGTGCGCCGAGGTGCAGGAGAGATAGGCGCGGCCATAGCCGCCGGTGGCGAGAATGGTGGTCTGGCCGCGGAAGCGATGCAGCGTGCCGTCGTCCATCTTCAGCGCGATGACGCCGCGGCAGACGCCCTGATCGTCCATGATCAGGTCGATGGCGAAATATTCGATGAAGAACTCGGCCTGATGGCGAACCGCCTGACCGTACATGGTGTGCAGCATCGCGTGACCGGTGCGGTCGGACGCGGCGCAGGTGCGTTGCGCCTGGCCCTTGCCGTAATCCAGCGTCATGCCGCCGAACGGGCGCTGATAGATCTTGCCGTCTTCGGTGCGCGAGAACGGCACGCCCCAGTGTTCGAGTTCGTAGACGGCGTCGGGCGCGTTGCGCACCATGTATTCGATCGAGTCCTGGTCGCCCAGCCAGTCCGACCCCTTGACGGTGTCGTACATGTGCCAGCGCCAGTCGTCGGGATGCATGTTGCCGAGCGAAGCGGAGATGCCGCCCTGCGCCGCGACCGTGTGCGAGCGCGTCGGGAAAACCTTGGTGATGCAGGCGGTGCGCAGGCCCGCTTCCGAGCAGCCGACCACCGCGCGCAGACCCGCGCCGCCGGCGCCGACGACGATCACGTCATAGGTATGATCTTCGATCGGATAGGCTTGACCGTTCGCGCCGGGCGCGCTCTTGCCGTTCGCGGCCATGCGTCAGACTCCAGAGGACAGTTTGAAAATAGCGTAGATCGAGGCGAGGCCGACAGCGATGCAGAAGAAGGTGTTGGCGATGATCGCGACCAGCTTGATCTTTTCGTCGGTGAGATAGTCTTCCAGCACCACCTGCATGCCGATCTTCATGTGCCAGACGCTGGCGATGATGAAGAGGATCATGATGATCGCGATCAGCGGCGAGCCGAGAATCTGCGCGGCGCCGGCCTGGTTGCGGCCGAGCAGCGACATGATGACCACGATCACAGGGACGATCAGCAGCACCAGTCCGATCGCGCTGACGCGCTGACGGAAGAAGTCGGAGGTTCCGCCTTTGGCGGAGCCGAGACCGCGGACGCGCTTGAGCGCGGTGCGGATCGATGAATTCGAGGGACCGTGTGCGCTCATCGTCCGCCTCCCACGACGTAGGCGATGATCCAGATCAGCACCGTCGCGGCGATGCCGGCGATCAAGGCCGCCCAGGTCAGGGATTCACGCTCGGTCGGCGAGAAGCCGTAGCCGAGATCCCAGACAAGATGACGAATGCCGCTGAACAGGTGGTGCATCAGCGCCCATGTGTATCCGAACACGATGACGCGCCCGATCCAGCTCGAGGTGAAGCCCTGGATATTGGCGTAGGCGCCGGGGCCGGAAGCAGTGGCGATCAGCCACCACGCCATCAGGAGCGTTCCGACATAAAGGCCGATGCCGGTGATGCGGTGAACGATGGACATCGCCATCGTCAGCGTCCAGCGGTAAGTCAGGAAGGGTGAAAGCGGACGGTCGATCCTGGGTGCCATGCGCGACTTTAACGGTTTGCGGCACAAGGAAGTGCCGTCTTTTTATGCGGGGACCGGGTTCTTAGAGGGCTTCTATTTACGGAGAAGGTGGAACGAGCGCAACGCAGAATCGATCAAGCTATGAATCGCAAAACATTGTTTGGTATGAGCTTTAGCCCTTCTGGTATACCTGTTTTTCGTATACCAGATAGATCGGCCGTCATATCTGAAGCATGATTCACCTTCTGTCATGCAGCGGGTAAAGAGCCCTCACATCCATCACGCGAGATCGCTGCATGATCGCCGGCCTCAATACCTCCCAACTGCTTGAACTTGTTCTGTTGCTGGTGGTGACCGGTGCGCTTGCAGGGTTCCTCGCCGGAATTTTCGGCATCGGCGGCGGCGCGGTGCTGGTTCCGGTGCTGTACGAATGCTTCCGGATCGCGGGCGTGCCGCTGGATGCACGGATGCCGCTCTGCATCGGCACGTCACTCGCCATCATCATCCCGACGTCGATCCGCTCATGGCAGGCCCACCACAAGCGGGGCAGCGTCGATATGGATATCCTTGTGAAATGGGCGGTGCCGGTCCTGCTCGGCGTCATGCTCGGCAGCGTGATCGCGCGCTATGCGCCGGAGAAGCTGTTCAAGTATGTGTTCGTCGGCGTCGCCTGGTCCGCGGCGGCGCGGCTGCTGCTCGGCAAGGAGAACTGGCGGCTGGGCGAGGAAATGCCGAAAGGCGTTTTCATGCGCGCCTACGGATTCTTCATCGGCCTGCTCTCGACGCTGATGGGAATCGGCGGCGGATTGTTTTCGAACCTGCTGATGACGTTCTACGGCCGCCCGATCCATCAGGCGATCGGCACATCGGCGGGCCTTGCGGTGCTGATCTCGATTCCCGGCGCGATCGGCTACATCTATGCGGGATGGCCCGCGGCAGCGCGCTTTCCCGAAGTGGCGGCGTTACAACTGCCGTTTGCGATCGGATACATCTCGCTGATCGGCGCATTGCTGGTGATGCCGACAAGCCTTCTGGTCGCGCCGCTCGGCGTGCGCGTGGCGCATTTCATGACCAAGCGAAAGCTCGAAGTCGCGTTCGGGATTTACCTGCTGGTAGTCAGCTCGCGCTTCGTAATCAGCCTCGCGACGGGCTACTGACGGATCGCCGCCAGATCGATTCCATTTTCCGTTCGTCCCCGCGCAGGCGGGGACCCAGGGCGAGGAACTGGATTCCCGCTTTCGCGGGAATGAGCGGAGAGGGACGTTACGCGCGGCGCGCGTCGTCAAGCTCGCGCTTCATGTAGAACTTCCGGTCATCCTCATCGATGATGCGGAAGCCCAGACGTTCATAGAGTTTCAAGGCGCGATTGCTGCGCACCACGGCGAGCGTCATCGGCTGACGCGCGCGCGTCGCCTGATCGATCAGATCGGTAATCAGCCGGGTGCCGACGCCGCGTCCCCGGAACGGAGCGTCGACGAAAATCTGCTCCAGATGGAGCGTGGAGTCCTGCACCGCGATCTGAATCCAGCCGACGTCACACCCATCGAGTGTGACGACCTGCACCTGATCCGCCTCCCAGAGATGACGCAGGTTTTCCTCCTGCCGCGTCACGTCGAGCTTCAAATCCCGGATGATGTTGGCCATCGCGGAGAGATAAAGCTTGACGCAAAAGGCGAAGTCCTCGCTGCGGGCCGGACGAAGCACGATCGGCATGATGGCATCAGCCCTTATGATGTGGCGTGCGGCGGTCCGGACCATGGTCTGCAAACGTGTCATTTCTTGTAGATTTCTGAATAGGTGTCGCGCAGCACGTTCTTCTGCACCTTGCCCATTGTGTTGCGCGGCAGGTCGTCGACGAAGATCACGCGCTTGGGCATCTTGAACTTCGCCAGCCGTCCGTCGAGCGCGTGCAGCACCCTGGCTTCATCAAGTGGCGTTTTCTTGTCGCCGACCACGACCGCGGTGACGCCTTCGCCGAAATCGGTATGCGGCACGCCGATCACAGCGGACTCGGTGACGCCGGGAATGGCGTCGATCTCGTTCTCGACTTCCTTCGGATAGACATTGAAGCCGCCGGAGATCACCAGATCCTTGCCGCGTCCGATGATGTGGACGTAGCCGCGATCGTCGATCTTGCCGAGATCGCCGGTGATGAAGAAGCCGTCGGCGCGGAATTCCGCCTTGGTCTTGTCCGGCATCCGCCAGTAGCCCTTGAACACGTTCGGACCCTTGACCTCGATCATGCCGATTTCTTCGCGCGCGAGTTCTTGTCCGGTTTCCGGATTGGTCACGCGCACCGAGACGCCCGGCAGCGGAAAGCCGACTGCACCCGGCACGCGCTCGCCGTCGTAGGGGTTCGATGTGTTCATGTTGGTTTCGGTCATGCCGTAGCGCTCCAGCACCGCATGGCCGGTGCGCGCCGACCATTCGCGATGGGTCTCCGCCAGCAGCGGCGCCGAGCCCGAAATGAACAGCCGCATGTGCGATGTGGAGTCTTTCGTCAGGTTCGGTGATTGCAGCAGCCGGGTGTAGAAGGTCGGCACGCCCATCAGCACGGTGGCGCGCTGCATGAGCTTGATGATCAGTTCGGGGTCGAGCTTCGGCAGGAAGATCATCGATGCGCGCGCGAACAGCGTGACATTGCTCGCCACGAACAGGCCATGCGTGTGATAGATCGGCAGCGCGTGGATCAGCACGTCGTCCTGCGTGAAGCGCCAGTAGTCGACGAGGCTCTGCGAGTTCGACGCCAGATTGTCGTGGGTCAGCATCGCGCCCTTGGAGCGGCCGGTGGTGCCCGAGGTGTAGAGAATGGCCGCGAGGTCATCGCCGGCGCGCACGACAGTGACGAAATCGGATGCGGCCTTTGCCGCGCCATCGCTCAGCGAGCCCTTGCCGTCGGCATCGAGCGTCTCAACTGTCGCGCCGGATCTGGCGGCAAGCTTGCCGATGCCGTCGGCCTTCGACGGATCGCATACGATCAGCGACGGCTCGGCGTCGCCGATGAAATATTCAAGCTCGTTGAGCGTGTAGGCGGTGTTCAGCGGCAGGAACACCGCACCCGCGCGCACGGTGGCGAGATACAGCACCAGCGCCTCGACCGACTTTTCCGTTTGCGCTGCAACACGGTCGCCGGGCTTCACGCCGCGCGAGACGATGACGTTCGCGACGCGTCCCGCCTGCGCGATCAGATCAGCATAGCTGATACGCGTCCCGTCAGATGTTTCGATGGCAAGCCTGCTGGTGTCTGCTGGCCCGTCGAACAGGCGAGAAAACAGGTTGGCGTTCGCGGCGGCGTTCATGCAACATTTCCATCGAGAGATCGGATTTTCCGGTTTTGAGTACACCAAAACCACAACGCGCAGCAACGGAGACAACCGGCATGAGCAATAACAAGAAACGTGTGGCCTGGATCACGGGAGGCGGAAGCGGCATCGGTCTTGCCGGTGCACAGGAACTCGCCAAGGAGGGATGGACAGTCGTGATCTCGGGGCGCCGCAAGGATGTGCTCGACGAGGCTGTCGCAAGCATCGCCAAATCCGGCGGCAAGATCGAGGCGATCGTGCTGGATGTCTCAAGCGCCGCGGACGCCGAGAAGGTGGCGAAGGAGATCGTCGCCAAACATGGCCGGATCGATCTTCTGGTCAACAGCGCCGGCGTCAACGTGCCGAAGCGGAGCTGGGACGACATCACCACCGAAGGCTGGGACAAGCTGGTCGATATCAACCTCAGCGGCGTGATGTACTGCATGCGTGCGGTGCTGCCGGCGATGCGTGCGCAGAAGGATGGCGTCATCATCAACGTCGCCTCATGGGCGGGCCGTCATGTCTCGAAGATGACCGGACCGGCCTACACCACCACCAAGCACGCGGTGCTGGCGCTGACCCATTCGTTCAACATGGACGAATTCAAGAACGGCCTGCGCGCCTGCTGTCTCTCGCCCGGCGAGGTCGCAACGCCGATCCTGAAGCTGCGGCCGGTACCGCCGTCGGCCGAGGACATGGCGAAGATGCTTCAGCCGGAAGATCTCGGCCGCACCATCGCGTTCGTCGCCAGCATGCCCGCGCACGTCTGTATCAACGAGATCCTGATCTCGCCGACGCACAACCGCAGCTTTGTGACACCGACGATGTTGTAAGAGATGCGGCAAAACGTCGGGGCGACGGGTTCATTCCCGCGTCGTCCCGGCGAACGCCGGGACCCATAAACACTGTATTCGCAATTGAACGCCCCACGTACCCCATCGGGAAAAGTTTCAAATTCCCGAAAATTTATTTCCTGAAACGCCTCGTCCCGGCTTCCGTAGCTCGGATAACGGCGGCGCGGTCGATCCTCCATAAGCCTGCGCTGCCGCCATGCCCGGCGGATGTCTGCCGGGATTTCCAATTCACCGGGAGTCCAAACATGTCCAAGCGTATTGCTCTGTTGTCCGCCGCCGCCATCGGCGCGCTGACTTTGACCGCCGTTGTGACTGCGCCAGTCCAGGCGCAGGACAAGATGATGAAGAGCGAAATGTCCGGCGAGAAGACCGTGATGGTCGGCGGCGCGCCGATGTATCCATCGAAGAACATCGTCGAGAACGCCGTGAATTCGAAGGATCACACCACGCTCGTCGCCGCCGTGAAGGCCGCGGGTCTTGTCGATACGCTGTCGAGCAAGGGCCCGTTCACCGTGTTCGCTCCGACCAACGCCGCGTTCGGCAAGCTGCCGGCCGGCACCGTCGACACGCTGGTGAAGCCTGAGAACAAGGCGACCCTGACCAAGATCCTCACCTATCACGTCGTGCCGGGCAAGCTGAACGCCGCCGATCTCAAGGACGGCCAGAAGCTGAAGACCGTGGAAGGTGAAGAACTGACCGTGAAGGCTTCCGGCGGCAAGGTCTCGCTGACCGATGCCAAGGGCGGCACCTCGACCGTGACCATCGCCGACGTCAACCAGTCGAACGGCGTGATTCACGTTATCGACACCGTGCTGATGCCGAAGTCTTAATCGCAGTCGTCATCGAACTCATAACAGACGTTCTCACCGACGTCGCAGTCGATCGCATTTGTCTGTCCCAAGAAACGCGATCGGAAGCGCGACGGGCGAGCCGGAGAAATCCGGCTCGCTTTTTTTGCGCGCGTTGCTCTGCGGTGGTTTGTCGCGCGTCACATCGCAACTTCGTGAAGTCTGAGACGTGCACTGCTGAAACCAAACAACCCACGGCCCGTAAATCGCACACGACGGCGATACGGTCTTTTCCTCTGAAGAGATGACGGTCCGTCGGAAATTTCACGCCCGGCCCAGTTGCCGGTTTCACCATCAACGGAGACGATTCATGTCCAACACCTTATCGCGTTCTGCATTGATGTCGGCGGCCGTGTTCGGCGCGCTGATGATGACGGCGACTTTTGTCGCGCCGGTTCAGGCCAAGGAAAAGACCGTCATGGTCGGCGGCGCTGCGATGTATCCGTCCAAGAACATCGTTCAGAATGCGGTGAACTCGAAGGATCACACCACGCTGGTTGCCGCCGTGAAGGCCGCGGGCCTCGTGGATACACTCTCTGGCCCCGGACCGTTCACGGTGTTCGCGCCGACCAACGCGGCGTTCGCCAAGCTGCCGAAGGGTACCGTTGAAACGCTCGTGAAGCCTGAGAACAAGGCGACGCTCACGAAGATCCTCACCTATCACGTCGTGCCGGGCAAGCTTGCGGCTGCCGATCTCACCGACGGAAAGAAGCTGACTACGGTGGAGGGCGAGCAGCTCACGGTGCGCAATGTCGGTGGCAAGGTGTCCATCGTCGATGCCAAGGGCGGAACTTCGCGTGTGACGATCTCCAACGTCAACCAGTCGAACGGCGTGATCCACGTCGTGAATTCGGTGCTGATGCCGGCGTCGTAAGGCCAAAGGCCCGCTTCTGCGCCTCTCCCCGCGTGCGGGGAGAGGCGTCTGCCCCGATTTGACAGCTTATTCCGCGGCATAGCCCTTTCGGGCTATGGAACGGGTCCGATCGGCATCGCGTTGATCTTATGGTCACTTCGACGCGAAGCCGCAGATGGGCGAACAGCTGGAGGTTCTCGGTGAGATCCTCGCGCGATTGAACCGGGACAAGGAAAGATTCGAGAAGCTTCTTGAGAATCCGGTTGATGCTCACTCGGACGAGTGCGTCCGCCAGGCTCTGGCCGGCACCGAACTGCTGATCGCAGACGTGCAAGTGCAAATTTACAAGCTATCGGCCGGTGACCGCGAAGCTGTGCCCGGCAGCGAAACGGACAGCGAGCCGGACACCTGGTTCCGTATCATCGAATAGCCGGGCCGCGCGGGCCTGCCTCGCGGTTTTGTGAACGGCCATCGTGGTGTTCGTCGCTGCGAATTTTGCGATGCGGGGCGTAACACGGTCTAGAATGCGCCGTATGGTGTTTGTGACATCGTGAAACCGGAAACGCTCATGTCCAGCATCGCCACCACAGATCGTCCGGCCGAACAGGCCGTGAGGTCGAAAACCATTCAGCCCGCCTGGGTACGGATCGTCCACTGGATCAACGCGGTGGCGATGGTCCTGATGATCATGTCCGGCTGGCAGATCTACAATGCGTCGCCGCTGTTCAGCTTTCTGAGCTTCTCGCATTCGATCACGCTGGGCGGCTGGCTCGGCGGCGCGCTACAATGGCATTTCGCCGCGATGTGGCTGTTGATGGTCAACGGCTTTGTCTATCTCACCCTCGGCCTTGTCACCGGACGCTTCCGCAGGAAGCTGCTGCCGATCACGGTCGATGGCGTTGTCGGCGACACCAGGGCTGCGCTGACCGGCAAGCTGTCCCACGCCGATCTCACCACCTACAATTACGTGCAGAAGCTGCTCTATGCCGGCATCATCGTGGTCGGCATCGTCATCGTGCTGTCGGGATTGGCGATCTGGAAGCCGGTGCAACTGCAATGGCTCACCGCGTTGTTCGGCGGCTACGACGTGGCGCGTTATGTCCACTTCTTCTGCATGGCGGCGATTGTCGGATTCCTTGTGGTCCACGTCGCGCTGGCGCTTTTGGTGCCGAAGAGCCTGCGCGCGATGATTATCGGTAAGTAGGCATGACCCCGAAAAGTGGGCACCGGTTTTCGGATCAGGTCATGCCCAAAGGAGAACTATCATGGGCCGCATGCGCAAACTTCTGATCCCCGGTGTCGACAAGCAGTTGCTGGTCAGGGACGCGGCAAAGCTGATGCCCGATCTCACCCGCCGCCGCTTCATTTCGGGCGGCGCCAGCCTCGGCGCGCTGACGCTGCTGACCGGCTGCGACGTCACCGACAGCTTCTCGGCTGAATCGATGCTGACGCAGATCTCGAAATTCAACGACGCGGTTCAGGCGAAGCTGTTCAATCCGAACACGCTGGCGCCGACATTTCCCGAGAGCGCGATCACGCGGCCGTTCCCGTTCAATGCCTATTACGCGCTCGACGATGCGCCCACCATCGATGGCAAGGACTGGAAGCTGGAAGTGCGCGGCCTTGTCGAGAACAAGAAGCCGTGGACGCTCGATGAGCTTTACCAACTGCCGCAGGAAAAGCAGATCACGCGGCACATCTGCGTGGAAGGCTGGAGCGCGATCGGAAGCTGGACCGGCGTGCGGCTCAGTCACTTCCTGCAGCTGATCGGCGCCGACACCAGGGCGAAGTACTGCTGGTTCCAGTGCGCGGATTCCGACGGTTACAACTCGCCGCTGGATATGGCGACCGCGCTGCATCCGCAGACCCAGATGACCTTCAAGTTCGGCGACGAAATCCTGCCGCGCGCCTACGGCTACCCGATGAAAATCCGGGTGCCGACCAAGCTCGGGTTCAAGAACCCGAAATACGTGGTCTCGATGGAAGTCACCAACGATTACAAGGGCGGTTACTGGGAAGACCAGGGCTACAACTCGTTCAGCGGCAGCTAGGCGGGCCAATTTCCCTCCACGTATCAACCACCTATGCGAAAAACGCGTGCTTGAACCGCCTTTGCCGCCAAAGCAGGCATTTGCTTTACCCGCGTACTTCTGCCTCAAAAGCAGTCAGGCTCTCACACGCCGCTGACGTAATCGTGAGCAGTCTTAACGGCTGTTAACCTCTTTAAAAACAGTGACTTATGAATGCCGCGACATCCGGTCACCCCGCCGGGATGTTGCGATGCACACCGGCACGATTCATGCTGAGGACAATCAGCAAGGATCGTGCATCGGGTCGCTTTTCAGCGGTTGGTCCCGGTCGTTCTGGTTTCCGGTTATGCGAAATAAGAAGGATACGATATGCCCCCGCGTCCCAACGCGATGACTTCAATGGCCCTCCTTTTTGGGGCTGCGGTTCTCCTCTCCGGCTGTAACGACCAGAGCGTCGCCTCCGCGCAGCCTCCCGAGCCCCCCGAAGTTAGCGTTGTCACCGTCAAGGCATCGTCGCAGGCGATCATCCGCGAGCTTCCGGGCCGCATCGCGCCGCTGCGGGTCGCGGACGTGCGCCCCCGCGTGTCCGGCATCATCCTCTCCCGCACCTTCGAGCAGGGCCGCGAGGTCAAGGCCGGCGAGCCGCTCTACCAGATCGATCCGAAGCCGTTTGAAGTCGAATTGCAGGCGGCGGAAGCCGCGCTGGCCAAGGCCGAGGCGGCGCTGTTGCAGGCCAGCCAGCATGCCATCCGCATCGAAACCCTGACCAAGAGCAACGCCGCCTCGCAGGCCGCCAATGAAGTCGCGGTCGCCAATCTGGCGCAGGCCAAGGCGGATCTCGCCGCGCGCAACGCCGACCTGTCGCGTGCGCGTCTCAATCTCGACTACGCCACCATCAAGGCGCCGATCAACGGCATCATCGGCGCGGCGCTGCTGAGCGAAGGCGTGCTCGTGGTGCAGAACGAGGCTCATGCGCTGGCGACGATTCAGCAGATCGATTCCGTCTACGCCGACTTCACCCAGTCGGTGAACGAACTCAACAAGCTGCGCCGCGACTTCGACCGCGGCGATCTCGATGCGGTGTCGCCGGATGCCGCCAAGGTGCGCCTCGTGCTCGACGACGGCTCGATCTATCCGCTCGACGGCAAGCTGCTGTTCTCCGACGCCAAGGTCGATGCCGGCACCGGACAGGTGACCCTGCGCGGCGAATTCAAGAATCCGAAGCGCGAACTCCTGCCCGGCATGTTCGTCCGCGTTCAGATCGAGCAGGGCCGCGACCCCGATGCCATCGTGGTGCCGCCGCAGGCGGTCCAGCGCAATTCATCCGGCGCCAGCGAAGTGTTTCTGGTCAAGGACGACAGCCGCATTGTCGCCCAGCCGGTCCGCACCGGTGGCATTGTTGACGGCCAGTGGCTGATTACCGAAGGCCTCAAGCCCGGCCAGCGTGTCGTGGTCGAAGGCTTCCAGAAGTTCGCGGTCGGCGATGCCGTCAAGGCCAGCGACTGGCGCGTCTCCGGTGAAACCGGCCGCCAGCTCGACAAGTCGGCCAGCGTATCCGACCCATCGCAGGCGCGATGAGATTGCACTGACAAAAATCCGTCATGCCCGGGACATAGGCGAGCGGGAGCGACGCCGTTCTTCAAACGGCTATGCCCGGCCATGACGAAGTGTAAGTTCATGATGTGCGCGGGCAACTGAAAAGCTGGCGCAGTTTATTCCAGATTCGAGAGAAACGAACCATGCCCGCCTTTTTTATCGACCGCCCGATTTTCGCTTGGGTGGTGGCGCTGTTCATTTGTCTGATCGGACTGATCTCGATTCCGTTCCTGGCGATCGCGCAGTATCCGATCATCGCGCCGCCTTCGATTTCGATCTCGACCAGCTATCCCGGCTCGTCGCCCGAAGAGCTCTACAACTCGACCACGCGGCTGATCGAGGAAGAGCTGAACGGCGCGTCCGGCATTCTCAACTTCGAATCCACCAGTGACTCCCTCGGCCAGGTGGAAATCATCGCCAACTTCGTGCCGGGCACGGATTCCAACCTCGCCTCGGTGGAAGTGCAGAACCGCATCAAGCGCGTCGAGGCGCGCCTGCCGCGCGCGGTGATCCAGCAGGGCATCCTTGTCGAGGAAGCCTCCAGCGCGGTGCTGCAGATCATCACGCTGAAATCCACCGACGGCAGCCTGGATGAGGTCGGTCTCGGCGACTTCATGATCCGCAACGTGCTCGGGGAAATCCGCCGCATTCCCGGCGTCGGCCGCGCCACGCTGTATTCGACCGAACGCTCGCTGCGCATCTGGATCGATCCGGTCAAGCTGATCGGCTACAACCTCACCGCCGACGACGTGACCAAGGCTATCACCGCGCAGAATGCGCAGGTGGCATCCGGCAGCGTCGGCGCGGAGCCGAGCAGGAAAGATCAGGCGATCTCCGCGCTTGTTCTGGTGAAGGGCCAGCTCAACTCCGCCGACGAGTTCGGCGCCATCGTGCTGAAGGCCAATCCGGACGGCTCGACCGTGCGCCTGCGCGATGTTGCGCGCATCGAGATCGGCGGCATGGGCTATCAGTTCACCACCCGGCAGGATGGCAAGGCCATTGCCGGCCTCTCGGTGCTGCTCGCGCCGACCGGCAACGCGCTGGCAACGGCGAGCGCGGTGCAGGCGAAGATGGATGAACTGTCGAAGTTCTTCCCGTCCAACATCACCTACGATATTCCCTACAACATCACCCCGGTGGTGAAGGCGTCGATCTCCAAGGTGGTGCAGACGCTGATCGAGGCCGTGATCCTCGTCTTCATCGTGATGTTCCTGTTTCTCCAGAATTTCCGCTACACGCTGATCCCGACCATCGTCGTCCCGATCGCGCTGCTCGGTACCTGTACCGCGCTCTACATGTTCGGATACTCCATCAACATGCTGACCATGTTCGGCATGGTGCTGGCGATCGGCATTCTGGTCGACGACGCCATCGTCGTGGTCGAGAACGTCGAGCGCATCATGTCGGAGGAAGGACTGTCGCCGAAGGAGGCGACGCGCAAGGCGATGTCGCAGATCACCAGCGCCATCATCGGCATCACGCTGGTGCTGATCGCGGTGTTCGTGCCGATGGCGTTCTTCCCCGGGTCGGTCGGCATCATCTATCGCCAGTTCTCGGTGACCATCGTGGCGGCGATCTCGTTCTCTGCGCTGATGGCGCTGTCGCTGACGCCCGCCTTGTGTGCGACGCTGCTCAAGCCGGTGAAGGCGGGGCATGGCCATGCCAAGACCGGCGTGTTCGGCTGGTTCAACAAGCGGCTCGACGGCGCGCGGGACGGCTACGGCCGCGTGGTCGGCTGGTCGATCCAGCGCACCGGACGGCTGCTGATTCTGTACGCGGTGCTGCTCGGCGCTCTCGTGTTCGGTTTCTCGCGTCTGCCTGGCGGCTTTTTGCCGGTGGACGATCAGGGCTTCATCACCGTGGACGTGCAGACGCCGTCGGACTCGTCGTTCAACCGCACGCAGGCCGCGGTCGAAAAGGTCGAGCAGTATCTGGCGAAGCGCTCCGGCATCGAGGACGTCACCTTCCTCACCGGCTTCAGCTTCCTGGGCCAAGGCCAGAACACGGCGCAGGCGTTCGTGACGCTGAAGGACTGGTCGGAGCGCGGGCCGAACGATTCCGCCGCCGCCATTGTGGCCGACATCAACAATTCGATGAAGTCGATCCGTGACGCGAAGGTCTCGGCGCTGCAGCCGCCGCCGATCGACAACCTCGGCAACTCGTCCGGCTTCTCGTTCCGTCTGCAGGATCGCGGGCAGAAGGGTTATGCCGCGCTGATGCAGGCGAAGGAGCAGTTGCTCGCCGCTGCGAAGCAGAGCCCGGTTCTGCAGAATGTCTATGCCGAAGGCCTGCCGGAAGCGCCGCAGGTCCAGCTTCTGATCGACCGCGAACAGGCGGCGGCGCAGGGCGTCACCTTCGCCGACATCAACAGCACGATATCGACCAATCTCGGTTCGGCCTATGTCAACGACTTTCCGAACCGCGGGCGCATGCAGCGCGTCATCGTGCAGGCCGACAGCGTCGGCCGCATGAATGCGCAGGACATTTTGAAGTACAACGTCAAGAACAGCCGCGGCGATCTGGTGCCGCTGTCATCGTTCGCGACGATTAAATGGACGGTCGGCCCGACCCAGATCGTCGGCTTCAATTACTATCCGTCGGTGCGTATCTCCGGCGAGGCCAAGCCCGGCTACACCTCGGGCGATGCGATTGCGGAGATGGAGCGGCTCACCGCGAAGCTGCCGCGTGGCTTCGGCTTCGAGTGGACTGGGCAGTCGTTGCAGGAGAAGCTGTCGGGCTCGCAGGCGCCGTTCCTGCTCGCGCTATCGGCCCTGATCGTGTTCCTGTGTCTGGCCGCGCTCTATGAGAGCTGGACCATTCCGCTCGCGGTTCTGATGACGGTGCCGCTCGGCATTCTCGGCGCGGTGGTGGCGGCGATGTCGCGCAGCCTGTCGAACGACGTCTACTTCACGGTGGCGCTGATCACGATCATCGGCCTCGCCGCAAAGGACGCGATTCTGATCATCGAGTTCGCCAAGGATCTGCGCGCGAAAGGCACGCCGCTGATGCAGGCGACCATGGAAGCGTGTCATCTGCGATTCCGTCCCATTCTGATGACCGGTCTCGCGTTCGTCTGCGGCGTGCTGCCGATGGTGATCGCATCCGGCGCAGGCGCCAAGAGCCAGCAGGCGCTCGGCACCACGGTGATGGGCGGCATGATCGCGGTCGTGGTGCTGGCGCTGCTGATGGTGCCGGTGTTCTTCGTCGCGGTGACGAAGTTCTTCTCGAAGACCGAACGCAACGGTGAAGTCACGCCTGAGAAGGGATCGAAGCTGGAGCGGCTGCTCGGGATGTTCCGGCGCAGTCGTTCGGCGCAGACCCCGGCTGGATGAGCGCTCGCAACTAACAGTGTCGTTCCGGGTCGCGAGCAGCGCGAGCGAGCCCGGAATCCATCTTCGTTATATGTGGATTCCGGATCGGCTCGCTTTGCGAGCCGTCCGGAATGACGGTTACATCGCCTTCACCGGCCGTTGGAATGCGCAGAGGATCGCGCCGAGCGCCAGTGCGGCGGTGGAAACGCGTAGCGCGTAGGACAGGCCCATCACGTCGGTGATCGCGCCGGTGACGAACGGGCCGAGCGTCTGGCCGAGGCCGAAGGTGATGGTCATGATGCCGATCACTTTGGCCCATGCTTCCGGCGGATAGTTCAGCCGCGTGAACACGGTGGTGGCGGCCACCACGGGAAAGAACGACAGGCCGAACACGAATGCCGACGCCATCAGCAGCGGCGGCGACGTGCCCAGCTGCGCGATGAATGTCCCGAGACAGGTGACCGCGATCATGATCGCTATGGTCGTGCCGCTGTTGCCGCGCGCCATCACGCCGCGCCACAGCCACGATCCTGCGAACGACATCAATCCGATCAGGCACCAGAACGCACTCTGCGCCGCCGCTCCGCCGCCGCCATCGCGGACATAGGCGATCATGAACGTCATGTAGGCGATATAGCCCGCGCCGAACAGAAAATAGCCGGCGAGATAAACCGCGATCGGGCGCAGTGACACCGGTGACGATGCGGCCGATGTTTCGCTGGCCACGACGTCGATCGGATTGAGCATCAGCGGGATCATCATCAGGGCCGAGATGATGGTCAGCGCCGCCCACACGATCCACCACGAGCCGGGACCGAAATACGCGAGAAGAAACGGCGCGGCGAGGCCCGACACGATCAGGCCGGTGCCGGGGCCGGTGTAGAACAGGTTCAGCAGCAGCGCGGATTTCATCGGCCGCGATTGCGCGATGGTCGCCGCCAGCGTCCCGCCGCCGACAAAGGTCGTTGCTGCGCCGAGACCCGACAGCAGGCGTCCGAAGCCGAACACCAGCGCATTGCCCGACAGCGCACAGATTCCGAGCGAGACGACGCAGGCCAGCGCACCGATCCAGACCGAGCGGAACACCCCGACGCGACGGATGAAGGCCGCTGCGTCCAGCGCGCCGGCGAGATAGCCGATGGCGTTGATCGTGTTCATGAAGCCGGCGGTTGAATACGACCAGCCGAGCGAGTCGCGCATGTCGGGCAGCACCAGCGTGTAGCCGAAGCGGCCGATCCCGAGCCCGATGGCCGGCGCCAGCGCGAGGATCAGGATCATGCGCATCGGGCGCGCGAAAGGTGCTGGGTCGGGCGATCTCATGGAAGCTCAGCTCCGGCGGGAGCGGTACATGTGGCAGTTTCCGCCCGGCTTGGCCAATGAGATCAGGGCAATGGTGTCTTGCCAATTCTGCAATGGCGTTTTAGCAAGTCGGCGCAAGGCGCAGACATCAACATTCAAGGCAACTCGATCATGGCATCGCACAAACTCCTCCTTCTCCCCGGCGACGGGATCGGCACCGAAGTGATGGCGGAGGTGAAGCGCATCATCGACTGGCTGAACAAGCGCGGGTCCTGCTCGTTCGAGACCGAAAGCGGTCTGGTCGGCGGATCGAGCTTTGATGCCGACAAGGTCGCGATCACCGATGCGACCATGGCGCGTGCGCAGGCCGCGGACGCCGTGATCTTCGGCGCGGTCGGCGGACCGAAGTGGGCCGACGTTCCTTATGACGCGCGTCCGGAAGCCGGCCTGCTGCGTCTGCGCAAGGACATGGCGCTATTCGCCAACCTGCGCCCGGCGATCTGCTATCCGGCGCTTGCCGAATCCTCCAGCCTCAAGAAGGAGGTTGTCGAAGGCCTCGACATCATGATCGTGCGCGAACTGACCGGCGGCGTGTACTTCGGCGAGCCGAAGACCATCACCGATCTCGGCAACGGCCAGAAGCGCGCCGTCGATACCCAGGTCTACGACACGTATGAAATCGAGCGCATCGCGCGTGTCGCCTTCGACCTCGCGCGCAAGCGCCGCAACAAGATGACGTCGATGGAAAAGCACAACGTCATGAAGAGCGGTGTGCTCTGGAAGGAAGTCGTGACGCAGGTGCATGCGCGCGAATACAAGGACGTCGAGCTTGAGCATCAGTTGGCTGACGCCGGCGGCATGCAGCTCGTGCGCTGGCCCAAGCAGTTCGACGTGATCGTCACCGACAACCTGTTCGGCGACATGCTTTCCGATATCGCCGCGATGCTGACCGGCTCGCTCGGAATGCTGCCGTCGGCCTCACTCGGCGAAGTCGATCCGAAAACCAAAAAGCGCAAGGCGCTGTACGAGCCGGTGCATGGTTCGGCGCCGGACATCGCCGGCAAGGGCATGGCCAATCCGATTGCGATGATCGCGTCGTTCGTGATGGCGCTGCGCTACTCGTTCGATCTGCAGAACGAAGCCGACATGATCGACGCGGCGATTGCCGCGACCCTCGCCAAGGGTCTGCGCACCGCGGACCTCAAGTCGGACGGCGCGACGATCGTTTCCACCTCGCAGATGGGCGAGGCGATTGTGAAGGAACTGGACGCGCTGACGAAGTAAGTCAGAGCGGCCGGTGCTGCCTAGGCAGGCGTGACTGCAGCGTTGGGAACTCTGCGGGCCGATTGGTCGCAAGTTTCCGGATCGTGGTTTGCGCTCTTAGCGTCCGCCGCTCGCGATGCATGCCTCAAACGCTGCATATTGGGTCTGCATTGACATTGCTGATGCGGATCCATTGATGATCGGTGGCATTCTTGCGCTGCAACGAGCATAGAGCGCCTCCCGGTTCAGCGCAGGTTTCTGCGCCGTTTTTTCCGGCTTTTCTCCGCGTACCGGTTCATCACGTTTCGCCACAGGTTCCGGTTTCTTCTTCACCTCGATCTTTTCGCAGGTGTTGTCGTCGCCGACCTCATAGCCGGCGCGGCAGGTGATCTTGCTGCACTTGTCGCCGTCGGCCTTGTAGCCCCATTCGCAGACCAGAGGACAGACGCGGCCCTGCTTCGCTTTCACCGCGTCGAGTGCATCGGCGTTGGCGAGTTTGATGTCGAATTTCGTCTTGGCGTTCTTGTTGAACAGGTCGAGCGATTTTTGCGCCGCTGCGGTCCAGTTGCCGTCGGTTGCGCCAGCGTAGCACCCGGCGCGCTTCAGTTCGATCTGCAATTGCTTTGGAACGTCGGCGACAATCACCGGCGCATCCGGCTTCGGTGCGGATTGATCTGGCGTCAGCGCGGCGACAGGTCCGATCGGCTTGTCGTCGCTGGCTTTCTGTTCGGTGGTCTTCCGTTCAGCGGCTTTCTTTTCAGCGGCAAGGCGCGCAGCGTCGGCCACCCTGGCATCTTCGGCAGCTTTTTTATCGGCGGCGGCACGCGCCCGTTCCTCTGCCTTTGCAAGCGCCGCAGCCTTGGCCTTCTCCGCTTCGGCCAGTTTGGCTTCCTCTGCCTTCTTCGCGAGTTCAGCCGCGACGCGCTGCTGCTCGGCCTTGCGGGCAAGTTCTGCGGCCTTGTCCTGTTCGGCTTTCTTCGCGCCTTCTATCGCAAGGCGTGTTTGTTCTTCCTGCGCGGTCTTGGCCTTCTCGGTCGCGGCGAGGCGTGCTTCCTCGGCGGCGAGCTTGTTGCGCTGGGCCTGCGCCAGTTTGGCGTAGAAACTGTCCGGGTAGGTCGCGATGAAGTAGTCCCATGCCTCGCGCGTGCCGACCCGCTCTGCAAGCTCGTAATCGCGGCGCAGGGATGAGTTAGGATCCATTTGCTGCGCCGACACAGGTGGCGCCGCAGCTACGGCAGGCACGAGCGAAACATCATTGCCGCCGAGCGAGCCATAGACAAACGGCTCCTGCTTGTTGTTCGTCACTTTCAGCACATCGTCGCGCACGAAGCCGAATGCCTTGCGCAGGTCGAGCCCCGGTTTGACGAGATGTTTCACCAGGGCGGTTGCAAACGGACTGTTCTTGCCTTCGCCGTCGGAAGCGGTCGAACCGGCCTTCGCGGCGAACGCGATCAGTGTGTTCGGATTGGCCGGCTCCACTTTCGCAAGTCCGCGGTTGACCGCGCGCGAGCCGATGGTGCGCTTCATCGTCTTGTTGAACGGGTTGTCGCGGCAGGCATCGAGAATGACGAGGCGAAGGTGCTTTGCCGGATCGGCCGCGACGATGAAACGGTCGAGCGGAAACGCTTCGTCGAGAACATCCGTATCGATTTCGAGTTTCGCATCGACGGGGATCAGATAGTTCGTGCCCTCAAGCTCGATGCCATGGCCCGCATAGTAGATCACCGCCACATCCGCATCGCGGACCTTGTTGCCGAACTCGCGTAGCGTGCGCTTCATTTCGATGCCCGACAGATTCGATTTCGCATCGACGGTGTCGAAACCGGCTTTCGTCAGGATGGCCGCGATGGCGGCGGCGTCGTTGGAGGGATTCGTGAGCGGCGCGACGTTCTGATAGTCGGAATTGCCGATCACCAGTGCGACGCGCTTCTCGGCAAGCGCCGGTGTCAGCGCGGCTGTCAGGAAAGTCCATACGAGAAGCAAGCGTCGCATGCGCAAGGCGGCCTCGAAAATCAAAGTCCGGCAAACGTTAAAATATGCCGGAACTCTAGACCGGGGTCTGGCGGACGCAAAGTGCAAAAGCGCATCCGCGGGGGGCGGTTCTCCCGATTGGCCGCAAAACGCCCTGCCACAGTCCCGCCCTTTCGGACGAGGTTCGTCACCACTTTGCCTTATGCAAATCCGCATAAAAATGCCCGGCTCAGGCCGGGCATTTTGGTTGGGCAAGGTACCGGAAATCAGTAGAGCGGGAACGGGAACGGTGTGCCGGTGTCCCACTGGTCGCCGAGCGGGCGGCGGCTGGTGTAGAGCCGGTCGATCTGCTGGCCGTAGGAGTAGCCGGGCGGGAAGGCGTAGTCGGTGAACTTGCGCTCGCCGGGCACCACCTCGGTACCGGCATCCAGCCACGAGCGGCGCGTCACGTAAACGCGGGTCCGGCCGCGCTGATAGACGCGGTTCTCCGCTCTGCGCGGTGCGCCGTCATAGGTCGGGTCTTCCACCACGACGCGCTTCCGGGTCTGGGCATCGGCGGCACTAACGCCGAGTCCGGCGGTCGCGATCGCGGCCGTGGCCAGCAAAATCGCCAGTGTTTTGGCGCCCGGGTACTTCAAAGCCATTGAATCCTCGTCACATTCCCAATTGCGTCGCACCATACCCGTTTCCATTGCTCCCCCACAAGGACGAATGGGCCACACTTGCCGGAGGATCGTCACTCCCTTGAGAGATAGGGCGGGAAAGGCGCGATTCCAGCCTTCAGAGCCGGCGGGGCGGGCGCGCCGGGCGGGTGTCGGTGGTTTGCGAGACCGGCTCGGCACTGCAACGGGTCGAACGCTTCATTCCTTCCTCGAAGAAGGTTTGCGCGGCGGCGGTCGGAAGCACACCCTTCAGTGTGATCTTGTCGATCATGCAGGCCAGGGTGTGGAAGTTCGGACGCGCGCCGCTGGCTTCGCAGTACCAGCCCTTGAGATACACGGCGGTGGTGTCGAAGCGGCTGAGATAGGACACGCAGAGCTTGATCTGGCCGTCCGAGTTGATCTGGAAATTCGCGGCGCGGACCGCGCCGAAGCGCGTCTGAAGATCGTAGTAGGTGCTGGAGCCGATATAGGCCGTGCGCAGCAGCGGCCGGAGGCTCGACATTTCATAGGAATAGTCGCGGACCACCGGCGTGTCCGGATGGGCCGGCATGTTCACAACCAGCGTGAAGTCGGTGTTGCGATCGTAAACCTGGCCGTATTGCAGGATTTCCTGCCAGCCCGCGTTAAATCGCGCCGAGTTGGCTGTCGGTGACAGCCTCGTGAGTTCGGGCGAATTGATCTGGAACGATGCCTTGGTGCTCACTCGGGATGGCTGATCGAAAAAGCTTGTGACGCGGATAACGACCATGCCGATGAGGGCCAGTACGATAGTCCCGACCGCGTAGAAGGAATAGCGTACCATCTTCCCGGCGTAGGTGCCGAAGGTCGAGATATGGTTGTGATCGAAGGACATTTCAAAATTCCTGAGAGGCAATGTTTCCGATTGATCGTCTCAATCCTGTGTGAGCGGGCCGCGTAATTGAGGAGCGTCGCCGGAGACGATCCAGTTTGCGGAAGCAGTGGTCGTCATTGTGTTGCAGGTGTCGCGTTTCAGTTCGGCGCGCGCGAACAGTTCGGCCATCTTCGGATCGTTCCCCGCCGACAGCAGGGTCAGCCGGTTCAGCGTGCAGCCGAGAAATGCCCGCTGCGCGGCCAGCGAATCGGCCTGACAGGACCATCCGCTCACCCTGACGCTTGGGCTGGAAAAGGTTTTCACAAAGCCCAGGCAGTTCTGCCTGGCAGGCACGGCGGCCCCGCTGAATCGGAGCAGGGCGAGGCGGCCGAATTTGGTGTCCACGAAGCCGGCAGGTTCGACCTCGGCGGCCCGTCCTCCGGCCATCCGGACTGCGACATCGGCATCAGCCGCCGCAAACGCGTCCAGTTCGCCGCCGGGGCGGTAAATCTCGATTTCTGCCGTGGGCGCTTCGCCGGCATGGGCGGCCCAGCGCAGGATGTCCTTGCGGCCGCCTTCGGGATGTCGCAAAATCTCATAAGCATCTGTTCTGTCAGACAAATCCAGCTTGCTGATGGCAAAAGCCGGATGCGGCCTGCTGGCCTGCGTCCAGCTTGGAAGCACAGGAAGGCCAGCCTCGGCCGCGCCCGGCTCGGTGGACAACAGATCCACTGCAAGGACCGCCAGCACCGCCAGGCCGCAGAGATAGGCCAGGATACGCACCGCGACCGCGCTGCATTCGTCCGCAAAGCTGCGCAGCGCCGGGTGAATTCCAGACATGTTCGGCAGGGGCTGGTCCAGCAGGATCGGGCTCATATCTGACTCGGCGGACGTTCTGTTCCGTTGTGATAACGGGAACGAGCTTCCGCCGTGGTCATGGTCGCGAAGACCGTCCTGCCACTTGACGTCACCTGCCCCCGCAGTTGCTTCTGCGTTGTATTTGGGCCGTTTTTCGCATAGAAGCGCTGCCTCTTCCCTTTCTACAGACAGCGAGGGCGAGGCATTTTTCTTCGGAGAGTCAACGATGGGTTACAAGGTTGCGCTAGTTGGAGCGACCGGCAATGTGGGCCGGGAGATGCTCAACATCTTGGACGAACGCAGTTTTCCCGCTGACGAGGTGGTCGCTTTGGCCTCCCGCCGCAGCATGGGCGTCGAAGTGTCCTATGGCGACCGCACCCTGAAATGCAAAGCGCTCGAACATTACGATTTTAGCGATGTCGATATCTGCCTCATGTCGGCCGGCGGCGCGGTGTCCAAGGAATGGTCGCCGAAGATCGCAGCCGCGGGCGCTGTCGTGATCGACAATTCGTCAACATGGCGGATGGATCCGGACGTTCCGCTGATCGTGCCGGAAGTGAATGCGGATGCGGTCAACGATTTCCGCAAGAAGGGCATCATCGCGAATCCGAACTGCTCGACTGCCCAGCTCGTTGTCGCTCTGAAGCCGCTGCACGATGCGGCGAAGATCAAGCGCGTCGTTGTCTCGACCTACCAGTCGGTGTCGGGCGCGGGCAAGGACGCGATGGACGAACTGTTCTCGCAGACCAAGGCCGTCTACACCAACGACGAACTGGTCAATAACAAATTCCCGAAGCGGATCGCCTTCAACGTCATCCCCCAGATCGATGTGTTCATGGAGGATGGCTACACGAAGGAAGAGTGGAAGATGATGGCGGAGACCAAGAAGATTCTTGATCCCAAAATCAAGCTCACCGCAACATGCGTGCGCGTGCCGGTGTTCGTCGGCCATTCGGAAGCTGTGAACATCGAGTTCGAGAATCCGATCTCCGCTGATGAAGCACGCAACATCCTGCGTACTGCGCCGGGCTGTCTCGTGATCGACAAGCGCGAGCCGGGCGGCTACGTCACGCCGTACGAATCCGCCGGCGAGGACGCCACCTACATCAGCCGCATCCGCGAGGACGCGACGGTGGAGAACGGCCTCGTGCTGTGGTGCGTCTCCGACAACCTGCGCAAGGGCGCCGCGCTGAACGCCGTTCAGATCGCGGAATGTCTGGTCAACCGCAAGCTGTTGCAGCCGAAAAAGAAGGCGGCCTGAGCCGCCTGATGTGAGCAGAAAAACGGGGCCGGGAATCAGGATGACAAGCGAGCCATCTGAGCACCGGCCCTCCCCTGCGGAATACCGGCCAAATCCAAAGCTGAAGCGTGCGGAGCACGCATTCGAATCCCTGCTGTTCAACAGCCGCTGGCTGATGGCGCCGTTCTATCTCGGCCTCGTCATCAGTCTCCTCGTGCTACTGTTTAAATTCGTTGCGCTGCTGGTCGAGTTTATCGCTCACGCCGCCCTGGCAAAGGAATCCGACATCATTCTCGGCGTGCTGTCGCTGATCGATGTATCGCTGACCGGCAATCTGGTTCTGATCGTGGTGTTCTCTGGCTACGAGAATTTCGTCTCGCGGATCGATCCGCGCGGCCATCCCGACTGGCCGGAATGGATGACCAAGGTCGACTTCGCCGGGCTGAAGCAGAAGCTGCTGGCCTCGATCGTGGCGATCTCGGCGATTCAGGTGCTCAAGGCGTTCATGAATATCGATGTGGCATTCGACGCCCAGAAGCTCGCCTGGCTCGCCGGAATCCATCTCGTGTTTGTCGTCTCGACGCTGCTGATCGTGTGGTCGGACAGGCTCGGCGATCACGGGGCGTCGGACAAGGCCGGCCATTAAGCCGGCCTGTGCCCGGCTCAGGACACCAGCGCGCTGTGATAGACGCGGCTGAATTCGTTCGTGCTCTGGTCGACGATGGAAAGCGAGCCTTCCGCGACGCCGAAATAGGCGCCGTGAAGCTGCAACTCGCCGCTCTCGACGCGGTTCTTGACGAACGGAAATGTCATCAGGTTTTCCAGGCTGCGCAGAATCGCCGCCTTTTCAATCCTCGTGACGAATTGCTGCATCGTTTCGTGGTCGCGCTGCGAGACCGTCTCGCCTGGCTTGACGAACATCGACATCCATTTGCCGATGAAGTCGCCGGGGGACAGCGGCGCGCTGTCATCGACAAAAGCGCGAATGCCGCCGCACTGCGCATGCCCCAGCACGACGATGTGCTTTATCTTCAGGACCTGATTGGCATATTCCAGCGCGGCCGAGACGCCGTGGGCGTTGCCGTCAGGCTGGAACACGGGCACGAGATTGGCGACGTTGCGAACGACGAACAGTTCGCCCGGTCCGGCATCGAAAATCACCTCCGGCGAAACGCGGGAATCGCAACAGCCGACCACCATCACCTCGGGGGATTGCCCCTTTTGCGACAATTCACGGTAGCGCGACTGTTCGGTGGGCAGGCGCTGGGTGACAAAGGTCTGGTATCCGGCGAGCAGGTGTTCGGGAAACGGTGACATGGGAGCCTCGCAAAATCGTCTCAGGTTGGTTCGCTAGTCCGCAACGTTTTCTCGGTCCGCCCGGTCTGTGGACCTACGGACCAAGCTGGCATCATCATTTTCCAGCGCCCTTTTTGAAATCCAGAGTTCGCCGTGGCGTGTGCCGCGAGACCAACTGCGGATTCAGGACACTGGTGGCTAACCTAGGAGAGCAATCCGAACAAGCCTTTCGGGCGCGGGACGGAAATGCTACTCAGGGTGCTTCCCCAATGGAAACCAGACCATGATCCACCCGCGCCGCAGTGTTCTGTTCATGCCCGGCTCGAATGCCCGGGCGCTCGACAAGGCGCGGAACCTTCCCTGCGATGGGGTCATCCTCGACCTTGAGGACTCGGTGGCGCCCGACGCCAAACCGATGGCGCGCGATCAGATCGCGCAAGCTGTCGCCGCGGGAGGCTTCGGCAAGCGTGAGATCATTATCCGCATCAACAATCTCGAGTCGCCATGGTGGGAAGACGATCTGACCATGGCTGCTCATGCCAGGCCTGACGGAATTCTGGTCCCGAAGATTTCCCGTCCGGCCGACATCAAGAGACTGGAGGAGCGCCTTCGCACGCTCAAGGCCGATCCCGGCATCGTGCTGTGGGCGATGATCGAGTCCCCGCTTGGCGTTCTGTCGGCGCAAGAGATTGCCTCAACCGCGCGTGACGGCGACAAGCGTCTCGCCGGATTTGTCATGGGACCGAACGACATCGCGCGTGAGACGCGGATGCGGATGCTGCCGGGCCGCGCCGCCATGCTGCCGCTGTTCGCGCATTGCATTCTCGCGGCGCGGGCCTATGGCCTTGAGATTCTCGACGGTCCCTACAACGACATCAGCGACGTGGCTGGTTTCGCGAAGGAGTGCGCGCAGGGCCGCGACATGGGCTTCGACGGAAAGACGCTGATCCATCCCGGCCAGATCGATGCCGCCAATGCCGCCTACACACCGCCGGCGGAAGAGATTGCCCGCGCGCGCAGGATCATGGGTGTGTTCGATCTGCCGGAGAACGCGAACAAGGGCGTGGTTCAGCTTGATGGCCAGATGGTCGAGCGTCTGCACGTCGAGATGGCCAAGCGCACCATTGCGATTGCGGATGCGATTGCAGCGCTGAAGGCGAGCTGAAGTCAGGAACATTGAGATCGTCATGCCCGGGCTTGTCCCGGGCATCCACGTCTTACCTGTCCGAGAAGCCCAAACGTAGATGGCCGGGACACGCCCGGCCATGACTTAGTCCATCAATTCGTTTTGAATTACAGCCACGGGCGCTCGGCCTTTTCCTTCGCCTCGAACATGTCGATCGACTTGCCCTTTTCCATGGTCAGGCCGATGTCGTCGAGCCCGTTCAGCATGCAGTGCTTGCGGAAGGGATCGATCTCGAACTTGATCGTGCCGCCGTCGGGGCCGCGGATTTCTTGGCTCTCAAGATCGACCGTCAGCGTGGCGTTGGAGCCGCGGTCGGCGTCGTCGAACAGCTTGTCGAGTTCTTCGTGGCTGACGCGGATCGGCAGGATGCCGTTCTTGAAGCAGTTGTTGTAGAAAATGTCGCCGAACGAAGTCGAGATGATGCAGCGGATGCCGAAATCGCCGAGCGCCCATGGCGCGTGCTCGCGGCTCGAGCCGCAGCCGAAGTTGTCGCCAGCCACCAGGATCTTCGCCTTGCGGTAGGACGGTTTGTTGAGCACGAAATCGGGGTTCTCGCTGCCGTCGTCCTTGTAGCGCTGCTCGGAGAACAGGCCCTTGCCGAGACCGGTGCGCTTGATGGTCTTGAGATACTGCTTCGGGATGATCATGTCGGTATCGACGTTGATGATCTTCAGGGGCGCCGCGACGCCTTCGAGTGTCGTAAACTTGTCCATGATGTTCCCGTGAACCGGATGCAATTTGAGCTGTTCTAAATATACCATCATCGCCGTCAAGGCTATGCGCTGAGGGAGGATACATCATGAACGCCATGCGCTGCGGCCACCTGCTAAAGCTGGCCTTTCTGGCGGGAATGATGGTCTTGCTGATGCCCCTGGGCGGCGCTTGTGCGGAGATGTGGTGCATACGCGATTTCGGCAGCGACAGGCCCGTCTGCGTGTTCGCCACGGCGCGGGACTGCACGTCGGCTGCGGTGATCCGGGGCGGTATCTGCGAACGCGAGCCGCTGGCACGAGCCACGGCCTCGCAAGATCGAAAGCCTGCGTCGCGTATCAGGTGACGGCCGCCTCGATCGCTTCCATGTCGTCATCTGAGAGGCCGAAATGGTGGCCGATTTCATGCACCAGAACATGCGTCACCACATGACCCAGAGTTTCATCGTGTTCGGCCCAGTAATCGAGGATGGGACGGCGGTAGAGCCAGATCATGTTCGGCATGGGCGCAATATCGCCGCTTGAGCGAAATGGCAGCCCGACCCCCTGGAAGAGACCGAGCAGATCGAATTCGCTCTCGGCCCCCATCTCCTTGAGAACGTCCTCCGTTGGGAAGTCATCGATCTGGATAATCAATCCCTCGCAGAGATCGCGAAAGTGTTTTGGCAGCCGCGCGAAGGCGTCATGCGCGATCGCTTCCATGTCTTCAAGGGTGGGGGATTTTGCAGTCGGCCACATCGCTCCTGTTTAAAGGGCTTGTCCACCGGGGCCAAGGGTTTCGAAGAGCGCTTCAAAAGCGATTGAAAGGAGTGGCATGACGCTGAAACCCCCTCAATTTGCGCGTTCATGGTGTTGACGGGCGCGCCTCAATCGGAGACGTTGCCGCCCATCGATTGAACTTATGGATACGGGACGGCGCTTCATGACGCGGGCAGGGATTTCGGCCATTCTGATGGGCCTCTTTGCAGGCCTGATTGTTTGGGCGTTGCCGGGTATGGCGCATGCTCAATCTGCTTCGACGGCTGTCCATCATGGGCTGACCGCCGAGGAATTTTCCGCGCAGAGCCGTGAGGTCATTCGCCGCACGCCGCGCCGCATCCGGATTTATCGCGGCTCAAGCTATCCCGGTCCGAACTCCAAGCGCGTCTGCAATGCGCACTACGAGCAGGAGTATCGCCCGAGCGGAACGGTGATCGTGCCGCGCATGAACTGCTATTGGAGCGGCTGACTTTCGGCGAGCGGTTCAGTTTTTTCTGAATGCGCCGATCGTCGGCGGCGAATACCGTGGCACACAATCCATCGATACCAATTGTCATCGTCGCCTGCGGCGCGATGCCGTGAGCAAATCTGTTCATCAATGCGGCGCAGACATTCAGCACGCATTCACATCCTCCTTCCTAGCCTGATGCAAACGAACTTCGGTCAGAAACACGCGCCGGAATTCGTTCCAGCTCACGAGGAGAGAGAGTTCATGAAGATGAATGTCAGAACGATTTTTGGTCTCGCAGCCGTCGCCGGGCTGCTTGCGGTTGCGGTGCCCGCGGGCGGCGCGCAGGCGCTGTCGCTGATGAATCCGGCTGCGAGTTCATCCGCCAGGCAGGCATCCGAGCCCATGACCACGCAAGTTCATTGGCGCCGGCATCATCACCACCGCTGGCATCGTCACCACGGTTGGCGCCGCCATCACGGCTGGCACCATCACCATGGCTGGCGGCATCATCGTCGCCATCACTGGTATTAAGTTAAAGCTTCGATCACCATGCGGTTTGACCGGAATTGATCAAATCCGCGCGTCATGATCTTGCTCCAAACTCGACGTCATCCTTAATTAGACAGGGCCACCGCTACGGCCCTGTCTGGATCGCAGGGCCAACGCAGGCCATTGGCGGATGGATGAACGTAAATCGGTGATGCGCGTTATCTTGAACGTGTCGAGCAACGATTGGAGGAGGAACTGCAATGAGAAAGCTTGTGGGAGCCGCGGCGGTTGCCGCTGCTCTTTCGATTGCCGGCTGGATGTCGCTTGCGCCTGCGAGCGCCGCATCACCGGCCACAACGGCATCGCGTGACGCGCGTCCGGCGGAAGCCCAGCCGACGGATGTCAGCGCGCGCCGCCGCTATTATCGGCGCTATGGCTATTACGGCCCGCGTTACTACAGACCGTACTATCGACCATATTACCGGCCCTACTACAGGCCGTATTACAGCTATGGTTACGGCTATCGTCCGTACTATCGCCCCTATTATTATCGGCCGGCCTATTACCGGCCTTACGGCTACGGCTATCCGTACGGCGGCTATGGATACGGCTATGGCGGTCCCCGTTTCTATGGACCGGGCCTCAGCATCGGCTTCGGCTGGTAAATCCGGTGCCAGCAAAACAAAACAGGCGCTCGAAAGAGCGCCTGTTTTTATTTGACCGGTCGATAGCGATGCGAACGGTTCAGGTCGAATGCCATTCGCGGATATCGACGAAGTGTCCGGCGATCGCAGCGGCCGCGGCCATCGCGGGCGACACCAGATGGGTGCGGCCCTTGAAGCCTTGGCGGCCTTCGAAGTTGCGGTTCGAGGTCGAGGCGCAGCGCTCTTCCGGTGCAAGCTTGTCGGGGTTCATCGCAAGGCACATCGAGCAGCCTGGCTCACGCCACTCAAAACCGGCCTTGATGAAGATCTTGTCGAGACCTTCGGCTTCGGCCTGCTCCTTCACAAGGCCCGAGCCCGGCACGATCATCGCGTTGAGGTTGCCGTTGACGGTATGACCGGCGACGACCTTCGCGGCGGCGCGCAGATCCTCGATGCGTCCGTTGGTGCATGAGCCGATGAAGATGCGGTCGAGCTTGATGTCGGTGATCTTGGTGCCGGGCTTCAGCCCCATGTAATCGAGCGCGCGCTGCTTGGACAAACGCTTGGCTTCGTCCTCGATCTTGGCAGGATCCGGCACAAAGCCTGAAATCGACACGACGTCCTCAGGCGAGGTGCCCCAGGTCACGATCGGCGGCAGCTTGGCCGCGTCGAGACGAATCTCGTGATCGAAGTGTGCGCCCTCATCGGTGCGCAGCGTATCCCAGTAGCGAAGCCCGGCTTCCCATGCAGCGCCGGTCGGCGCCATCGGACGGCCCTTGAGGAATTCGTAAGCCTTTTCGTCGGGCGCGATGAGGCCGGCGCGCGCGCCGCCTTCGATCGACATGTTGCAGACCGTCATGCGGCCTTCCATCGACAGCGAGCGGATCGCGTCGCCGGCGTATTCCAGCACGTAACCGGTGCCGCCCGCGGTGCCGATCTCGCCGATAATGGCAAGGATGATGTCCTTTGCGGTCACGCCGTCCGGCAGCTTGCCGTCGACGGTGGCGCGCATGTTCTTCGCCTTCTTCTGGATCAGCGTCTGGGTGGCGAGCACATGCTCGACCTCGGACGTGCCGATGCCATGCGCCAGCGCGCCGAACGCGCCATGCGTCGAGGTGTGGCTGTCGCCGCAAACGATGGTGGTGCCGGGCAGCGTGAAGCCCTGCTCCGGACCGATCACGTGCACGATGCCCTGACGCTTGTCGTATTCGTTGAAATATTCGACGCCGAATTCACGCGCGTTCTCGGCGAGCGTCGCGATCTGTTCGGCGCTTTCCGGATCGGGATTGGGCTTCGAGCGATCGGTGGTCGGAACGTTGTGATCGACCACGGCCAGCGTCTTCTGCGGCGCGCGAACCTTGCGGCCGGTATTGCGCAATCCTTCAAACGCCTGCGGCGACGTGACCTCGTGGACAAGATGGCGGTCGATGTAGAGCAGACAGGTGCCGTCGGGCTGCTCATCAACCAGATGGTCATTCCAGATCTTGTCGTAGAGAGTGGTCGCTTTGGCCATTTTGGGTTGTCCGAATTGGTGTTTGCAGGCCTTTGGGGCCGCTGGTAATCGCCTCCGCCCTTTTTACTCGCTTAACAGGACAGGGGAAAGTATCCTGACCACATAATAGCCTATGCAGGATCGCACAATGACCGCACGCCCGCCGGTAGCACCCTATCTCACCGTCTCACCTGCCGCCGGAGCGATCGCTTTTTACACTGCGGCGTTCGATGCCAAGCAGAAAGCGCTGATGCCTGCGATGGACGGCCTGCGCATCCTGCACTGCGAACTCGAGATCAACGGCGGCGCGCTGTTCCTGTCCGACGCGTTTCCCGAATTCGGCACTGCGCGGATGCCGCTGCCCGGCGAGCCGGTGACGATGTCGGTCAGTCTCGAATTCGCGACCGCCGACGAAGTCGACGAAGTCTTCTCGCGCGCCACCAAGCTCGGTGCGAAAGGCGAGGTGACACCGACCTATTCGTTCTGGGGCACGCGAACCGCGATCCTGCGCGATCCGTTCGGCCATCGCTGGATCATGAACGGGCCGCTGACGCAGAAGTAGGCGCGGCCGGCTCCGTTACCGAAAATAAAAAGCGCGGTGATGCACCGCGCTTTTTTAAATCATCGAAAGTTGCGCGATTACTCGCCCGAAGCAGCCTGACGGTTGTCCTGCTTCTCGACAATGCGCGCCGACTTGCCGCGCAGACCGCGCAGGTAATACAGCTTGGCGCGACGCACCTTGCCGCGGCGCACGAGCTTGATCGAGTCGATCATCGGCGAGTAGATCGGGAACACGCGCTCCACGCCTTCGCCGTACGAAATCTTGCGGACGGTGAAGCTCTCGTGAATGCCGCCGCCGTTGCGGCCGATGCAGACGCCTTCATAGGCCTGCACGCGCGAACGCTCGCCTTCGACAACCTTGACGTTGACGATCACGGTGTCACCCGGTCCGAAATCCGGAATCGTCTTTCCGGCGGAAAGCTTTTCAAGCTGCTCCTTGTCGAGCTCCTGAATGATGTTCATCGCAAAACTCCATCGGCGGCGCGCCCGGAAGGGGCTGCGCGGAAATTCGTATCCAGCATCTGCACGGATTGGCCGGTGCTATACGCCAAAGCCGTCCGGTTGTCACCCTTTTGTCGTGTCTTTTCGTCCGCCGGGTGCGATGTTTTGAGTGGCCGTTTGAACGGTCTTGGTCGCCCAGAGGTCCGGCCGCCGGGTTCGGGTCAGGGCTTCGGCCTGCGCCCGCCGCCAGGTCTCGACCTTGGCGTGATCGCCGGACACCAGCACGTCCGGGATGGTCCGGCCCTCAAATTCCTGCGGCCGGGTATATTGGGGGTATTCCAGTAGTCCGTCCGAGAAACTCTCGTCGGTTCCTGAGCTTAGCTTCCCCATCACCCCCGGCAGAAGGCGCACGCAGGCGTCTATCAGGGCCAGGGCGGCGATTTCTCCCCCGGAGAGGACATAATCCCCCAGAGAGATTTCCTCGAGCCCACGGGCCTCGATGACCCGCTGATCAATCCCCTCGAAGCGCCCGCAGACGATCAGCGGGCCGGGCCCGGAAGCGAGTTCCATGACCTTTTTCTGGGTCAGGGGGGTGCCGCGGGGGCTCATCAGCAGGCGCGGGCGTTCGGGGGCAATCTGGGCGGCATCGATCGCCGCTGCCAGCACATCGGCGCGCAGCACCATGCCGGGGCCGCCCCCGGCCGGGGTGTCATCGACGCTGCGATGCTTGTCGGTGGCGGCGTCGCGAATGTCGCGGGCCTCCAGTGCCCACACGCCCGATGCCAGCGCCTTGCCCGCAAGGCTGACGCCGAGCGGGCCGGGAAACATTTCCGGAAACAGCGTGAGCACGGTGGCGCGCCACATGGTCGGGTATCCCGGTTCAGATGTCCGCGTCGGACGGAGAATCGCCTTCAATCTCTTGCGGCATCACGATCACCACATGGCCGCCGGCGAGATCCACCGTCGGTACCACCGCATCGGTAAACGGCAGCAGCAATGTCGGCCCTTGCGGCGGCGCGATTTCGATGATGTCGCCTGCGCCGAAATTATGGATCGCGAGCACCTTGCCGATCGCGGTGCCTGCCGGATCGAGCGCGCGCAGTCCGATCAGGTCGGCGTGATAGTATTCGCCTTCGTCCGTCTCGGGCAGCTTGTCGCGGGAAATATAAAGCTCAAGGCCATTGATGCGCTCGGCATCTTCGCGGGTCGTGATGCCCTTGAGCACTGCAACCAGATGATCCTTGGCAATCCGGGCGCGCACCACTTCAAACTGACGCACGCCGTCTTTGGTCGAGAGCGGCCCGTAATCGATCACCGCCATCGGATCTTCGGTGAACGGCCACAGCCGCACCTCGCCGCGCACACCGTGCGCGGCGCCGATTCTTGCAACGCAGATTTGCGCTGCTTTTGTCATGAGAACGCTTATGCCTTGGCGGCGGCTTCAGCGTTGGCCTTGCGCTCCTTGCGCGGCACGGCCTTCTCGGGGTTCTTGCGCGGCTCACGCTTCTTCACGCCGGCGGCGTCGAGGAAGCGCATCACGCGGTCCGACGGCTGCGCGCCCTTGGCGAGCCAGGCCTTGACCTTGTCCATGTCGAGCTTCAGGCGGGTCTCGTTGTCCTTCGGCAGCAGCGGGTTGAAGTGGCCGAGACGCTCGATGAAGCGGCCATCGCGCGGAAAGCGCGAGTCGGCGACGACGACGTGATAGACCGGACGCTTCTTGGTGCCTGCGCGTGCGAGGCGGATAACGACTGACATTTATTTCTCCGTTGGTGTGTTTGAATGTCGTGAAAACTGTTCGGCTATTTCTTCTTGCCGATCCCCGGAAATCCGCCGAGGCCCGGCAGTGTTGGTTTTCCAAGACCCGGCAGGCCTGATCCTGGAAGATTTGGAAAATCTTTCGGCAGCGATGGCACGCCTTGCGGAATTCCGCCCGGCATCTTCGCAGCCAATTCCTTCATCGCGTCGGCTGACGGCATTCCGTTGCCGCCAAAGCCCATCGCCTGCGCCATGCCCGCGAGCGGGCCGCGCTTGCCCTGACCCATGGCCTTCATCATGTCGGCCATGTTCCGGTGCATCTTGAGCAGCTTGTTGACTTCCTCGACCTTGAGGCCCGCGCCGGCGGCAATGCGCTTCTTGCGGCTGGCCTTGAGGATGTCGGGATTTTTGCGCTCTTCGCGCGTCATGGAATCGATCACCGCCATCTGACGCTTCACGACCTTGTCGTCGAGGTTCGCGGCGGCGATCTGGTTCTTCATCTTGGCGATGCCGGGCATCATGCCCATCAGGCCGCCGAGGCCGCCCATGGTCTGCATCTGCTGCAATTGGTCGCGCAGGTCGGCAAGGTCGAACTTGCCCTTGCGCATCTTCTCGGCGACACGCGCGGCCTTCTCGGCGTCGATATGCGCCGCGGCTTTTTCCACGAGCGAGACGACGTCGCCCATGCCGAGAATGCGGCCCGCGATACGCGAGGGATAGAAGTCTTCCAGCGCGTCGGTCTTTTCGCCGGTGCCGATCAGCTTGATCGGCTTGCCGGTGACGGCGCGCATCGAAAGCGCAGCGCCGCCGCGTCCGTCGCCGTCGACGCGGGTCAGCGCAATGCCCGTGAGTCCGACACGCTGGTCGAATGCGCGCGCCAGATTGACGGCGTCCTGACCAGTGAGAGAATCGGCGACGAGCAGGATTTCATGCGGTTTCGCGGCGGCTTTCACCTCCGCGGCTTCCGTCATCATCTCTTCGTCGAGGGTGGTGCGGCCCGCGGTGTCGAGCAGCACGATGTCGTAGCCGCCGAGCTTGCCGGCCTGCAGCGCGCGCTGCGCGATCTGCACCGGCTTCTGGCCCGCAACGATGGGCAGCGTCTCGATAGACAGATCGCGGCCGAGCACGGCGAGTTGTTCCTGCGCGGCGGGGCGATAGACGTCGAGCGACGCCATCAAAACTTTTTTCTTGTCGCGCTGGGTAAATCGGCGAGCCAGCTTCGCGGTGGTGGTGGTTTTGCCGGAGCCCTGCAGGCCGACCATCATGATTGCGACGGGCGCGGGCGCATTGAGGTCGATGAGCTGGTCTTCGGAACCGAGGGTTGCGACCAGTTCGTCGTGAACGATTTTCACGACCATCTGGCCCGGCGTCACCGACTTGACGACGGTGGCGCCGATGGCCTGCTCGCGCACCCGCTCGGTAAAGGAGCGAACCACTTCGAGCGCGACGTCGGCCTCAAGCAGGGCGCGGCGGATTTCGCGCATGGCGGCATCGACATCGGCCTCCGAGAGCGCGCCGCGCCCCGTCAACCGGTCGAGTATGCCTCCAAGTCGTTCCGACAGATTGTCGAACATCGCGGCCTTACCTGTTGCTCCCGAAGGAGATGAAATTCCAAACACGACGGCGCCCGAGGGCGCACAGCGCTGTCGGGCGTTGGCCTCCGGCATCCCGTGCCGGGCGGCGGGTCGAAAAGAAAGTCTTTCCGAGAAGTGCCGGGGTTAAACCGCCCAAAGGCCGAAAAGTCAAGAAAAGACCGAAAAATGCTGATTCTGGGGCGGGTTGCACTGTGCCTTCCGGGAACCTAACTGTTGCCCGGCAGGCCATTTCCGGCCTTTTGGACCCCATGAACGTCAACCGTCGTCGCCTTTTTGGCCTGCTTGCCGGTGCCGCGGTCGCGGTGGGCCTCCCGTCCGTCTGGATTTCCCGCATGAAAACCTATGCCGGCCCGCCCTCCGATCATTTCGACGGAACCTATTTCTTCGACCCCGACGGCTCGCCGCCGAAAAAGCTCTGGGAGGTGCTGCGCTGGCAGATCACCAAGCAGGCGGCAAAATGGCCGGAACGCGCTCCGTCGCCCTATGCCGATACGCCGCCGCAGCAGGTCAACGGCAGCAAGGTGCGGTTCTCCTATGTCGGCCACGCCAGCTGGCTGATCCAGACCGCAGGCCTCAACATTCTGGTCGATCCGGTGTGGTCGGAGCGCGCATCGCCGGTCGCGTTCGCGGGTCCCAAACGGGTCAACGATCCCGGCATCGATTTCGACAAGCTGCCGCCGATCGACGTGGTGCTGGTGTCGCACGGACATTATGATCATCTCGATGCGCGAACCTTGTCACGGCTCGCTGCGAAATTCTCGCCGCGTGTGATCACGCCGCTAGGCAACGATGTGACAATGATGTCGAACGACAGCGCCATCCGCGCCGAAGCGTTCGACTGGAACGAGCGGGTTGAGATCGGTAACGGTGTCGTTGTCACCCTGGTGGCGACACGCCACTGGACGGCGCGCGGACTGTTCGATCGCAACAAGGCGCTGTGGGCGAGTTTCGTGCTGGAGACACCGGCCGGGAAACTCTACCTCGTCGGCGACTCCGGCTACGGCACCGGCACGCACTTTCGCCGCGTTCGCGACGCGCACGGGCCGCTGCGCGCGGCGATCCTGCCGATCGGCGCCTATGAGCCGCGCTGGTTCATGCGCGATCAGCACATGAACCCCGAGGATGCCGTGAAAGCGCTCGCCGATTGCGGAGCCGAGATGGCGCTGGCGCATCATCATGGCACGTTTCAGCTCACGGACGAGGCCATCGACGCGCCGGTCAATGATCTGGCGACGGCGCTCGATGCAGCCGGCGTTGCGCGCGACAGGTTTGTCGCGCTCAAGCCCGGTCAGGTGTTCGAGATTTAGCCGGTTTTACTGGGCTTTCGGTTTGAGCTCGTAAGACACGCTCACCGAGACACGCAGCGTTTCCTGGCCCTGCGCCACTGGCGCGGACGCGGCTATATCTGCCGCCATCTTGCGATACGGCACCGGGCCAGGCGCGGTTTCTTCCGAGATGCTGATCGGCGCGCCGAGTGAGATGTTGGCGGCCTTTGCATAGATTTCAGCCTTGCGCCGTGCATCCGCGATGGCTTCGGAGCGCGCGTCGTCCAGCAGTTTCGACGCCTTCGACACCATGAAGCTGATGCCGCTGATCTCGTTGGCGCCTGAGCCCACCAGCACGTCGATAGTGTCCGCGACCTTGGCGATGTCGCGAATGGTCACGGTGACGCGATTGCTGGCGCGATAACCGGTGATCTGGAATGGCGCGTTGGGATTGCGGCCCGGTGTGCTCTGCGGCGACAGCGACAGGCGCGAGGTTTGAATGTCCTTTTCGGCGATGCCAGCGTTTTTCAGCGCCTGCAGGACGCCGCCCATCGCCTTGTTGTTCGCCTCAGAAGCCTCGCGCGCGGTCTTGGCTTCGGTGGTCACTCCGCTGTCGATCTGCGCCAGATCGGGCGGCACGGTGATCGATGCTTCGCCGGTGACTGAGACCGTCGGCGGCAGGGACTGTCCGAACGCGGACGATGCCATGGTGGCGATGGCGATCGCGGCGATAACGGTGCGGGCACGCATTTATGAAACTCCAGTTTTTTATTTGAGCGGCAAGTTTTACTTGAGCGGGACGTAGACGTTGATGACGAGGTTGTCTTCCGTCGTCGTCAATGGATCGGTGACGTACTCCTCGATGAACGTGTCCTTGGCCTCCAGTTTCTTTTCGTCGAGGTGGTTGGTGATCGCCTCATAGGTATTGTCCATGTTGTCGTACGAACCACGATGGACAAATTTCAGCGTCGGGCCCTCGGGCGACGTGCCGATGCTCATGCCCTTGGCGAGGTTCTTCGGATCCTGTTCGACCGGAATTTCGGCCTGATAGGTGAAGCCCGCATCGTCGGTCGAGGTGTATACGATCAGGGACGATCCCCCGGGCTTGATGCCCTGTTTGTCCAAAAAGCCCGATAGCGTTTTCAGGGACCCGACCAGCGTCTCGAACGCATTGTCCCAGGTCGCGCTGCCTCGCAGGATCACGACTTTCTTCGCGGTCAAAGTCTGCTGCTCGCCGAAAGGATCGGCAGTTTTCACATTCGGCACGGCGGGGGCCGCGGGAGCCTCTGCCGCGGGAGGCGGAGGCGTTGCCGGCGCGGCGGGTGTTTGCGCAGTCGTCGGCGGAGTGTCTGCTGCCGGCGGAGATGCCGGGGGTGCCGTTGAGGCGGGCGGGGCAGGCGCGGCCGGAACTGTTGTCTCAGGCGCTGCCGGTGCAGCCGACGGCGCTGGAGCCGGGGACGCCGGAGGGACCGCCGTGGCCGCGGTGTTGGACGGGGGTGACTGGACCGGACCCGTAACCGACCCCATCGGCAGCTTGAACCAGACTGCTGCCGCGACGACCAGCGCCATGGCGACCAAAACGGTTACGCGGGTATTCGTCATTCATGGTCTCCGAAGCGTCAGCGGGGTAAATGTTGTCCGGCGGCGAAGCGGACACAGGTTACCACGAACCGCTCGGAACTGGCATGCGTTCCAAACTGGGCAATCGCGAGGCAGCACCGATGCTCTGGTCAAGTCGCCTGTCATTCGCCATATAGCGGGGGATCATGAGCACGCTCGCCAACCATAGCTTTGCCAAGATGAACGGCATCGGCAACGAGATCGTCGTTGTCGATCTGCGCGATTCTGCCGCGACCATTACCCCCGATGAGGCGCGGGCCGTCGCGTCACCCGCGGGCGTGCCCTACGACCAGTTGATGGTGCTGCATGCGCCGCGCGTTCAGGGCACCAGCGCTTTCATCCGCATTTACAACAATGACGGCTCGGAAGCCGCGGCCTGCGGCAACGGCATGCGCTGCGTCGCGCGGCAGGTGTTCGAGGAAACCGGCAAGAACGCGCTGACCTTCGAGACCCGCGCGGGCTTGTTGAATTGCTGGCAGGGTCCGTCGCCCGATCTTTATACCGTCGACATGGGTGTGCCGAAGTTCGGCTGGCAGGACATTCCGCTGGCCGAGGAATTCCGCGATACGCGCTACATCGAATTGCAGATCGGGCCGATCGACGCGCCGATCCTGCATTCGCCGTCGGTGGTCAGCATGGGCAATCCACACGCAATCTTCTGGGTCGAGGATATCCATGCCTACGACCTCGAACGGTTCGGACCGCTGCTCGAAAATCACCCGATCTTTCCGGATCGCGCCAACATCACCCTCGCGCACATTGTCGATCGCGATCATATCGTGATGCGGACATGGGAGCGCGGCGCGGGCCTGACCAAGGCCTGCGGCTCCGCGGCTTGTGCAACGGCGGTGGCTGCGGCGCGGCTGAAGCGGACCGGGCGCACCGTTCACATGACGCTGCCCGGCGGCGAACTCACCATCGAATGGCGTGCGCAGGACGATCACGTCCTGATGACCGGCCCCGCCGCATTCGAGTTTGAAGGCCGCTTCGATCCGGCGCTGTTCGCCAACGTTGCTTAAAGATGGCAGTCGATGTCGTCACCTTCGGCTGCCGGCTGAACGCATTCGAGTCGGAGGTGATGCGGCGCGAGGCGGAGAGCGCGGGACTTCAGGACACCGTCGTCGTCAACACCTGTGCGGTGACCAACGAGGCCGTCGCGCAGGCGCGCCAAACCATCCGCAAACTCCGGCGGGAGCGGCCCGACGTGCGCATCGTCGTCACCGGCTGCGCGGCGCAGACCCAGACCGCTATGTTTGCGGAAATGGACGAAGTCGACCGGGTGCTGGGCAACGACGACAAGATGCACGCAGCGGCATGGCGCGATACGCGCATGGCATTCGAGGGTGGCGGCAAGAAAATCGCCGTCTCGGACATCATGGCGGTCACCGAAATGGCCCCGCATCTGGTTGCCGGGTTTCAGGCGGGATTGCCGCGCGTGTTCGTGCAGGTACAGAACGGCTGCGATCATCGCTGCACCTTCTGCATCATCCCCTACGGCCGCGGCAATTCGCGGTCGGTTGCCATGGGCGTGGTGGTCGATCAGGTCCGCGCGTTGACGGAGGCCGGGCACGCCGAGGTCGTGCTGACCGGCGTCGATCTCACGAGCTATGGCGCGGATCTGCCGGGTGCTCCGAAACTCGGGACGCTGACGAAGCAGATCCTGAAGCATGTGCCGGACGTGAAGCGGCTGCGCATCTCGTCGATCGATTCCATCGAGGCGGATCGCGATCTGCTCGACGTTATCGCAACGGACGAGCGGCTGATGCCGCATCTGCATCTGTCATTGCAGGCCGGTGACGATCTCATTCTTAAGCGCATGAAAAGGCGGCACACGCGCGCCGATGCCATTGCGTTCTGCGAGCAGGTGCGGCGATTGCGGCCGGACATCGCTTTCGGCGCGGATATCATCGCGGGCTTTCCGACTGAGACCGATGAGATGTTTGCGCGCTCGCAGGCGCTTGTCGACGAATGCGGGCTTACCTTCCTGCATGTGTTTCCATATTCGCCGCGTCCCGGTACGCCGGCGGCGCGGATGCCGCAGGTCAATGGCCGTGTCATCAAGGATCGCGCCGCGCGTCTGCGGGCGAGCGGGGAGACTGCGCTGCGCCGCAGGCTTGCGTCGGAGGTGGGAGCCACCCGCCATGTGCTGATCGAGAGCGCGACTCAGGGGCGCACCGAGCATTTCGTGCCGGTCGCGATTGCAGACGGCGTGCAGGGTCATGTGCAGGCACTCAGGATCGCCGGTCACGACGGCGAGCGGCTGCTCACATAATGTGCGCGTGCGATCGCGCGCTTGTTGGCTTCAATTTACATCGCAATTGAGGTAATGAAGTAACCACGTCTCAAGGCTGCACTCGCAAAAGCGCGGGATAACTTTCCTGCTGGCCGCCTTCGTGGTCTTTGCAAAATACGGTTTGCCCGAGGAGAAATTCCATGTCGCTCGATTCCGATGTGATCGTTGATCGCCGCCGCATTCGCCGCAAGCTGACGTTCTGGCGTGTGGTGGCTGCGCTGGGCGTGATAGCCGCGGTGGTTGCAGTCGGTGTGCTGGCCTCACCGGCGAGCCGTGCGATTACCGGATCGAGCGCGATCGCGCGCGTGAAGATCGACGGACTGATCCGCAGCGATCAGACCCGCGTCGAGGCGCTCGAGCGGCTGGAAAAATCATCGGCCGCCGCTGTCATTGTGCATATCAATTCGCCGGGCGGCACGACGGCGGGCTCCGAGCAGCTTTTCGATGCGCTGATGCGCCTGAAGGCGAAGAAGCCGATGGTTGTGGTGGTGGAGGGGCTCGCTGCATCGGGCGGATACATCGCTGCACTGGCGTCGGACCAGATCATTGCTCAGCAGACGTCGCTGGTGGGCTCGATCGGCGTGCTGTTTCAGATTCCGAATGTGTCCGATCTTCTCAAGACCGTCGGCGTGAAGGTTGAAGAGGTGAAGTCGTCGCCGCTCAAGGCCGCGCCGAATGGTTATGAGCCGACCAGTCCGGAGGCGCGCGCTGCGCTCGATGCGCTGGTGAAGGATTCCTACGCCTGGTTCCGCGGACTGGTGAAGGATCGGCGCAATATGGATGACGCGACATTGCAGACCGTGGCCGATGGCCGTGTGTTCACGGGCCGTCAGGCGGTCGATCTGAAGCTGGTGGATCAGCTCGGCGATGAGAAAACCGCGGTGGCATGGCTCGTCGCACAAAAGAAGGTCGGAGCGGATGTTCCCGTGAAGGATTTCAAGCTCGCGCCGCGCTTTGGCGACATGACATTCCTGCGGGCAACTGCGGCTGTTGCGCTCGATGCGGTCGGGCTTGGAGCGATTTCGCGCCAGCTTGAGCAATCCGGCGTGACCCAGGCGGTCGACCGCTTCGGTCTCGATGGCATGCTGGCGCTGTGGCAGCCGTCATCATCTAATTGACTGTCATGAATCCGGTTTCAGCCGTTCTTCGCCGCATTGCGGTTGCCGCTGCAACAACGAAACTGGACGTTTGTCACGCGATTTAGCCTTGTCACACTTTGAATTAGCGACTTGACAGTTCAAGGCTTTTTCACGGAAATGTCTATCCGCACGTTACGGGCACAGCATCCTAATGATCAAATCAGAACTCGTTCAGCGCATCGCCGAGCATAACCCGCACCTCTATCAGCGGGATGTCGAGAACATCGTGAACGCAATTCTCGACGAAATCGTTGCAGCGCTCGCACGCGGTGACCGCGTCGAACTGCGCGGTTTTGGGGCTTTTTCGGTCAAGCATCGCCCTGCGCGCGCGGGCCGCAATCCGCGTACCGGCGCGCACGTTCCCGTCGAGCAGAAGAGTGTGCCGTTCTTCAAGACCGGCAAGGAAATGCGTGAGCGGCTGAACCGCGATAACGCAGGGGATCCGGCGGCGGCGACCTGAGCCGGCCGGTCCATACAATCGTTTTAAGGCGGTTGCTTCCGTTTCTTCGAACCGCCGGGATGTTGCGCGTCTGTATTTCCGTTCGCAATTGCGCAACCGACCGGCAGCGGGAATGATGCGGACTTGCGAACGGCCACTCTGGGAGAGCGCACCATGCTCCGCAAGATTTTCAACGCCCTGGTGATCCTGCCGCTTGCGATCCTGTTTGTTGTGTTTGCCGTCGCCAATCGCCACGTCGTCACCTTGTCATTCGACCCCTTCAATTCCAGCGATCCGGCGCTGGGCGTCTCGCTGCCGCTGTTCGTCGTCATCATCGCCGTTGCCATTTTTGGGGTGGTCGCGGGGGGCATCGCGACCTGGTTCGGTCAGTATCGCTGGCGCCGGGCGGCCCGGCAGCATGAGGCAGATGCGCGCCATGCCCGCGCCGAACTGGCTGAAATGCGCGAGCGGCTGCTGGCCTCGTCGCGAAACGGCGAAAGCCAGGTTCCGGTCGGCGCCAGCCCCGGCCTGACCCCCTCTTACCTGGTCATCGGGCGAGACAAGCAGGGCGCGGCGTTGTAGAACCCGCCCGGCTGTTCCAAAGCCTGTTTTCCGGCCGCCGATCTGCGGCCCAACCACGTCATGAGACCATGTCATTCGCGGTAAAGATTTGCGGCCTGTCCACGCGCGAGACCCTTGAGGTCGCGCTGGACGCTGGCGCGGACATGGTGGGCTTCGTGTTCTTCGAGGCGTCGCCCCGTCACATCAGCCTCGGCACCGCACGCGAGCTCGGCCGGCTGGCGAAGGGCCGCGCCGTCAAGGCGGCGCTGACCGTGGATGCGGACGACGCGTCGCTGGAAAACTGCATCGAGGCATTGCAGCCGGGACTGCTGCAGCTTCACGGTTCCGAGAGCATCGCGCGGGTGCGGGACATCAAGCAGAAATTCGGACTGCCCGTGATGAAGGTGCTGCCGGTGGCGACGGCCGCCGATCTCGCGGAGCTTCCGGGCTATGCGGCGGTGGCCGACCGCATCCTGTTCGATGCGCGTGCGCCGAAGGATGCCACCCGCCCTGGCGGCCTGGGCGTGCCGTTCGACTGGCATCTGCTTGAAAACATCAAGCTGGCAATTCCGTTCATGGTCGGCGGCGGGCTCAATGCCGGCAATGTTGCCGAGGCTGTTCGTGTTACCCACGCGAATGGCGTCGATGTATCGTCCGGCGTCGAAAGCGCGCCGGGCATCAAGGACCCCGATATGATCCGTGCTTTCATCCGCGCCGCGCGTGAGGCGGAGCGAACGATGACATCTTCCAGGATTGCGAGCAGCGTATGAGCGTTCAACTTCCCAATTCCTTCCGTTCCGGCCCCGACGACCGCGGGCATTTCGGCATTTTCGGCGGACGCTATGTCGCCGAGACGCTGATGCCGTTGATCCTCGATCTGGAAAAGGCGTATGCGGACGCCAAGGCCGACCCGTTGTTTCAGAAGGAAATGAACGGCTATCTGAAGGACTATGTGGGCCGTCCGTCGCCGCTGTATTTTGCGCAACGCCTGACCGAGCATCTCGGCGGCGCGAAGATCTACTTCAAGCGCGAAGAGCTGAATCACACCGGTTCGCACAAGGTCAACAACGTACTCGGCCAGATCATGGTCGCGCGGCGCATGGGCAAGAAGCGCATCATCGCGGAAACCGGCGCAGGCCAGCACGGCGTCGCCACCGCGACGCTGTGCGCGCGCTTCGGACTTGAATGCATCGTTTATATGGGCGCGGTCGACGTCGAGCGGCAGCAGCCGAACGTGATCCGCATGGAAATGCTGGGCGCCAAGGTGGTGCCGGTGCAGTCCGGTTCGCGCACGCTGAAGGACGCGATGAACGATGCCTTGAGAGACTGGGTGACCAATGTCGCGGACACGTTCTATTGCATCGGCACGGTAGCGGGTCCGCATCCGTATCCGATGATGGTGCGTGACTTCCAGTCGATCATCGGCACCGAGACGCGGGCGCAGATGATGGAGGCCGAAGGCCGTCTGCCGGATTCGCTGGTTGCCTGCATCGGCGGCGGCTCCAATGCGATGGGGCTGTTTCATCCGTTCCTCGACGATCCCGGAATCGAGATTTTCGGCGTCGAGGCCGCGGGTCATGGCCTGACGCAGCTCCATGCGGCGTCGATTGCGGGCGGGCGTCCCGGTGTGCTGCACGGCAATCGCACCTACTTGCTGATGGACGACGACGGCCAGATCCAGGACGCGCATTCGATTTCGGCAGGTCTCGATTATCCCGGCATCGGCCCGGAGCATTCCTGGCTTCATGAGACCGGCCGCGTGACGTACCTGTCGGCGACCGACGATGAAGCGCTGGAGGCATTTCAGTTGCTGTCGCGGCTCGAGGGCATCATCCCGGCGCTGGAGCCGGCGCATGCCATTGCGAAAGTGATGGACCTCGCGCCGAAGCGGCCGAAGGATCATCTTATGGTGGTCAATATGTCGGGTCGCGGGGACAAGGACGTGCCGCAGGTCGGCGATATTCTGAAGGGCAAGAAGAAGTGACCACGCGCATCGACACACGTTTCGCCGAACTGAAGAAGGAAGGCCGCGCGGCCTTCGTCACCTTTGTGATGTGCGGCGACCCGGATCTGGCGACCTCGCTCGAGATCGTCAAGGCACTGCCGAAGGCCGGCGCCGACATCATCGAGATCGGCATGCCGTTCACCGATCCGATGGCCGATGGTCCCGCGATTCAGGCGGCGGGTCTGCGTGCTTTGAAGGCCGGCACCACGCTGAAGAAAACGCTCGGCGTTGTTCGCGATTTCCGTGCGGGCGACACCACCACACCGATCGTGCTGATGGGTTACTACAACCCGATCTATATCTACGGCGTCGACAAGTTTCTTGCGGATGCAAAGTCCGCCGGTGTCGATGGCTTGATCATCGTAGATCTTCCCCCCGAAGAAGATACCGAGCTTTGTATCCCCGCGATGAAGGCCGGGTTGAATTTTATTCGCCTTGCCACGCCGACTACCGACGACAAGCGGCTGCCGGCCGTGCTCGCGAATACCTCGGGCTTCGTTTATTACGTCTCGATCACCGGCATCACTGGCTCGGCGAGCGCGGATACCGCACAGGTCTCGGCCGCTGTGGCGCGCATCAAGCGTCATACCAAGTTGCCGGTGTGTGTCGGCTTTGGCATCCGCACAGCGGACGCCGCGCGCGGCATCGCGCAGGCGGCTAATGGTGCCGTGGTAGGTTCGGCATTGATCGACGCCCTGCGTGCGACGCTGGATTCGGAGGGCCGAGCCACGGCAAAGACAGTTCCGGCGGTCGCCGATCTTGCAGCGGCGCTGGCGCAGGGCGTGCGCGGCGCAAAACAGGCGGCGGAATAGCGCGCTTGCCAAGAGCTATATTTGGGCAAAGCCGGGTTGCTGGTTATGGCCCGGACGTCCATATATCCATTTCACCGAGACGGAGCCCGTCATGAATTGGTTGACCAATGTTGTCCGGCCGAAGATTCGCAGCATTCTCAAGCGCGAGACGCCGGAGAATCTCTGGATCAAGTGTCCGGATTCCGGACAGCTCGTGTTCTACAAGGATGTCGAGCAGAACCAGTTCGTGATTCCCGGCTCGAACTATCACATGCGTATGGGTGCGACCGCGCGGCTGAAGTCGATCTTCGACAACGAGACATGGTACGATGTTGCGCTTCCTGAAGTGACGCCCGATCCGCTGAAGTTTCGCGACGAGCGGAAATATGCCGACCGCATCAAGGATGCCCGCGCCAAAACCGGCATGAACGATGCGGTGAAGGTCGGCTACGGCAAGCTTGAAGGCAACGCCGTCGTGGTCGCCGTGCAGGATTTCGACTTCATGGGCGGTTCGCTCGGCATGGCGGCGGGCGAAGCCGTCGTGAAGGGCCTCGAACTCGCGGTCGAGAAGAAGTCGCCCTTCATCATCTTTGCCGCTTCCGGCGGCGCGCGGATGCAGGAAGGCATTCTCTCGCTGATGCAGATGCCGCGGACCACAGTCGCGATCCAGATGCTGCGTGAAATCGGCCAGCCTTATATCGTGGTGCTGACCAATCCGACCACCGGCGGCGTCACCGCATCCTATGCGATGCTGGGTGACGTGCAGATTGCCGAGCCGGGCGCGCTGATCGGCTTTGCCGGCGCCCGCGTTATCGAGCAGACCATCCGCGAAAAGCTCCCCGAAGGCTTCCAGCGCGCCGAGTATCTGAAAGAACACGGCATGGTGGATATGGTGGTGCATCGCCATGATCTGCGCGCGACGCTGGCGCGGCTCTGCCGCCTGCTGACCAAGGCACCGGCTGCCGAAGGGTTTGAAGCGCGCACCGCGCCGCTGCCTGTCGATCTGCCTGCGTCTGCGTCGCCCGCGTGACATCACCTGCGGCCAAGGAACCATCGCGCTCCTACGACGACATTCTTGCGCGTCTGGTGTCGCTGCATCCCAAACGCATCGATCTTACGCTCGACCGGATGTGGCGCATCCTCGATCGCCTGGATCATCCCGAGCGGCGTATTCCGCCTGTCATTCATGTCGCCGGCACCAACGGCAAGGGATCGACGGTGGCGTTCCTGCGCGCCATCCTTGAAGCGGCGGGCCTGCGCGTTCACGTCTACACTTCTCCGCATCTGGTGCGTTTCAACGAGCGCTTTCGCCTCGGCAAGGTGGGCGGCGGGGTCCTCGTGACCGACGATCAGTTGCGCGATGCGCTGGATCACTGCGAGCGTGTCAATGGCGGCGAGCCGATCACCATTTTCGAGATCGAAACCGCCGCGGCATTCCATCTGTTCGCAGAACACCCCGCTGACGTTGTGCTGCTGGAGGTCGGTCTCGGCGGACGGCTTGACGCCACCAATGTGATCGATGCGCCGCTGGCCAGCGTCATCACTCCGATCGGCATGGACCATATCGAGTTTCTCGGCGATACGCTGATCAGGATCGCCACCGAGAAGGCGGGCGTCATCAAGAAAAACGTTCCGGTGGTCTGCGCGGAGCAGACGGCGGAAGCAACCGCCGTGATCGAGCAGGCCGCGAAGCGCGCCCGTGCGCCGTTGCATGCGGCGACCCAGGACTGGCATGTCAACGTCGAGCACGGACGGCTGGTGTATTCCGACGAGCGCGGTCTGCTGGACTTGTCGGCCCCACGGCTGTTCGGTCGGCATCAGTTCGACAATGCCGGTCTTGCGATTGCAACGCTGCGCGCCATCGAGTCCCTGAAGCTCGAACCTTCGGCCTTTGAGCAAGGTATCGCTCGCGCCGAGTGGCCGGCGCGGATGCAGCGGCTGACCTCGGGGAGGCTGGTCGATGCCGGGCCGAAAGACGCCGAGGTGTGGCTCGACGGCGGTCACAATCCCGATGGCGGGCGCGTGGCGGCTGCCGCGCTCGGCGATCTCGAGGAGCGGGTGTCGCGTCCGTTGGTGGTGATCGCGGGCATGATGGGCAACAAGGACGCCGGAGGCTTTCTCGCCAACTTCGCCGGGCAGACCCGTCATATCATCGCGGTCAGAATTCCCGATCAGGACAATGCCATGCCGCCCGATGTGCTGGCCGACAGCGCGCGGCAACTCGGCATGCGGGTCGAGACGGCGTCAAGCGTCGAGGCGGCGCTGCGCGCCATCGCCAAACTCGCCTATGACGTGCCGCCGCGCATCCTCATTACCGGCTCGCTGTATCTGGCGGGACATGTGCTGGCGGAAAACGGAACGCTGCCGCAATAGGCCCAAACAAAAACGGCCAGCTTTCGCCGGCCGTTTCAATATGAACTCAGAAGCGCGATCAAACCGCAGCGGTGATCCACTGCTGCAGCTTGGCCTTTGGCGCGGCGCCGACCTGACGCGAAGCCATCTCGCCGCCCTTGAAGATCATCAGGGTCGGGATCGACATCACGCCGTACTTCGAAGCGGTCTTCGGGCTCTCGTCGACATTGAGCTTCACGATCTTGACCTTGTCGCCCATGGCGCCGGCGATCTCGTCGAGTGCGGGCGCGATCATGCGGCACGGGCCGCACCATTCCGCCCAGAAATCGACGACCACGGGGCCGTCCGCCTTGAGAACTTCCGCATCGAAATCGGTGTCCGAAACCTTACCCACACTCATGTGATCTGCCTCGTTGGATGAAAGGCGCGGGATATTAGAATCGCGCGCTGAAAACGTAGGATCAACCTATGAATGCACCCTTGCGCGGTCAAGGCTGGTCACCGGGACGTGTTCCATCGGCTGCGAAGCGGGGGGGCCTCGGGAATCGGTCCCGATTCAAGGGGTTAGCTCCTGACCACGACGAAGGTTGGACGGCAGGTGACGCTCAGGAAACAAGCGATTGCAGCTCTGCGTCCAGCGCGGAGGCCGGAATCTCCATCACTGCGGCCGTCTCTGTCCACAGCAATGCACAGCGCACCGGCCGGCCGGGATAGAGCCGCTGCAAGACGTCGCGATAAAGCGCGAGCTGCCGGACATAGGCCTGCGGTGCCTCGGCGGCGGCCTGCGGCGGAGCGTGGTTAGTCTTGTAGTCGACGATCAGCACTTCATCCGGCGTCACCACCAGACGGTCGATCTGCCCCGACACCAGCGCGGGCGGTCGTCCGCGCCTCGCCACGCGGCCCGCGATCGAGACTTCCGCCCGGCTGCCCTCGGCAAACAGCGGCGCGAATGCGGGAGTTGCGATCAGCGCCGTGACCTGCCGCGCCAGCGCGGTGCGCTCGTCGTCCGTGAACCATTGCTGCGCATTGCGCTGGAGAAAATCGCGCGCCGCACCTTCGCGTCGCTCAGTGGCGACGTCCGGCAACGATTGCAGCAGCCGGTGGATCAGCGTTCCGCGCTTCAGCGCTCGCTCGCGCGCAAGGCGGGTTTCGTCGGTTACGGTTGCGTGTGCTTCGGTATCGTTCTCTGCGGCATCGGATGGACGCAGCAGGATATCCGCAGGCGTTTCCTTCGGTGCATCGGTTCTCAGCCAGCCAGGGAAGTGTTCCAGCGCAAGCATTTCCTGGATTGGCGCTGCGGTGTCCGCAGGCGGCTGCACATCTTGTGGCCGCGAATAGCGCTTCACCGGTCCGAAGCCCGTTTCGATGGTTTCGCATTGCAGGCCAAGGTCAGGATGGGTCAGGCCTTTCTGAATCAGGTCGTACCAGGACAGTTGCCGCACCGCCCGCATGTTACCCGGCAGCACACCGCCGACGATCAGGCGATCCGCCGCTCGCGTCATGGCGACATACAGGAGCCGCCGGTATTCATCCTCGGTATCGTCCTTCATGGCGGCGCGCGCGGCCGCGACCGCGGGAAGATCGTTCGCCTTCTTGCCGGCCCAGAGCACGACCGCGGGCGCGTTCGGCGCGGCGTTGCCCTGCGGCATGCGAATGAGGTTCATGCGCTGGGTGTCCGCGGGCGAGGTGGTGGTATCGACAAGGAACACCACGGGGGCTTCCAGCCCTTTCGCGCCGTGAACTGTCATCACACGGATTTCGTCGCGCGCGATTTCCATGTCGCGTTTGACCTCGGTATCGGCGGCGCGCAGCCATGCCATGAAGCCCTGCAACGAGGCGGGCGCTTTGCGCTCATAGGTCAGCGCGAGTTCGAGGAATTCGTCGAGCGCGTCGTCGGCTTCGGGCCCCATTCGCGCGAGAATGCGCGCGCGGCCGCGATCGCCGCCCAGCAGCCACGCATAGAAGGTGAACGGTGTCTCATGAGCGAAGCGCTGCTCGCAATCTTCCAGCCGCCTCATTGCAGCCGAGAGCTTCTCGCTCGTCTTGGCATGCTCGGTCAGGGCATCGCGCAATGTGCCTTTGCGATGAGGTGCGACGATCTGAAGGTCATCATCATCGAGACCAAACAACGGGCTCTTCAGTGCGGTCGCCAGCGCGAGGTCGTCGCGCGGAAGCAGCAGGGCATCCGCCAGATTCATCAGGTCGATGACCGCGATATGCTCGGTGAATTTCAGCCTGTCGGCGCCGGCGACCGGGAGGCCCGCATGCTTGAGCGCCTGAATGATGGCGTCAAAGGCTCTGCCACGCCGCCGCACCAGCACCAGCATGTCGCCATAACGCAGCGGCCGGCGTTTGCCGCGCGGACCGGTCATGGTCCGGGCTGCGATCAGCGATTTGATTTCGGCCTGAATGCGCCGCGCCAGCCGCACCTCGGGACTTGTCTCGGAGATGTGGTCGAACGCGGCGCTCCAGCCTTCGATATCGTCGCGCGTGTCGGGATATTCGATCTCCCACAGGTCAACCAGCGCGGGCGCGGCATCGCTGAGAGCGTCGTGAATGGGATGCGCGTTCTCGATCGCGTGAATACTCTTGTAGATTGCCGGGTCGCGAAACACGAAATCGACGGACTGGAGGATCGTCCAGCCCGACCGGAACGAATGCTTGAACGAGACCGGCTCGAAGGCGAGCCTGGCGCCCTTGAACCGCTTCTCGATATCGCGCTTGCGGCTGTCGAATTCGCGCGGCGCTGCGCCCTGGAACGAGAAGATTGACTGCTTCTCGTCGCCGACCGCGAAGATCGTGCGCTTGATGCCGTCGCGCGCGCCTGCGCCGGACGTAAATTCGGATGTGAGACGCTCGATGATGTCCCACTGCCGGGGGCTGGTGTCCTGCGCCTCGTCGATCAACACATGGTCGATGCCGCGGTCGAGTTTGAAATGCACCCAGCCGGACGAGACGTTGGTCAGCATCTCGTAGGTCTTGTCGATCAGGTCGTTGTAGTCGAGCAGGCCGCGCTCGCGCTTTTCCCGCCGGTAGTTTGCAGCGACTGCGCTGGCGATGACAAGAAGCGCATAGGCGCGGTCACGCTGCATGACCGCGCGGCGCTTTTCATCCAGAGCGACAATTCTTGTCTGCTCCGTATCCAGCCGTGCGGCGAAGACTGATTGCAGCTTGGCGAGCGCTTTGGTCATCAGCGTCTTGCGTGGGCCGATCACACCCTTTGTCTCGGTGAGAAAAACATCGAGATAGGCTTCGACCTGCGCGCGATCGGTCAGGCCGTGGGCGATCCGGAAGCGCTCGGCCTGGGAAATATCGGCAGGACTGCCGCCATCGAACGCCGCGGCTATCGCAGGCCAGTCGCGCCGCGGCAGATTCGGTCCATCGACGATCTCGCGCTCGATGTCCTCAATCCGCTCATTGGCGCTGACCCCGAGCACGGCCGTGATCTGGGCCATTGCCGCGTCAAGGCTGCCAGTGCTGTCGGACCACGCCATGAAGTGGTCGCGGCTGAGACAAGCCTCGCGCACCACGTCCTTGAACGTGACATCGGCGGCTGCCGACATCGCAATGTTGAGGGCGCGTCCAATCTCGCTGCCCGGTGCGCGGGCGGCTTCAAGCAGCACCGCAAGATTGGCGCGCTCCATCATGTCGTTCTGGTCGCGGTCGTCGAGCACCGAAAAGCGCGCCGGCACATTGGCCTCGAACGGAAATTGCTGAAGCAGCCGGGTGCAGAGCGCGTGAATGGTCTGAACCTTCAGACCGCCGGGGGTCTCCAGCGCGCTGGCAAACAGCTTTCGCGCGCGCAGGCGGGTGCCGGCATTGAGAGGCGCGCCCACGGCGCGGATTGCTTCATCAAGCTGCCGGTCCGGCAGCGTCACCCAGCGGCCCAGCGTTTCGAACACACGCTGCGCCATGTTGGCTGCAGCCGCCTTGGTGAAGGTGATGCAGAGAATTTTCTCCGGCGGCACGCCGTTGAGCAGCAGACGGATGACGCGATTGACCAGCACATGTGTCTTGCCCGATCCGGCATTGGCCGCAACAAAGGCTGACGCTTCCGGATTGGAGGCACGCGCCTGCGCATCGCGCACGGCGTCGGGAATGTCGGGGCGAGGCGAACTCATTCGATGTCCTCTTGTCCATCGCCGATGGCCGACCATTCCTTGATGCGCGCCAGGTCGTCGTAATTGCCGTAGCGGTTTTCCCACATCGGCAGCACGACCGAGCGATAGGGCGTATCCTTGTTCTCGAACGTGCGGATCAAACCTTCGAGCTTTTGCAGCGCTTGATCGGCTGCGTCATCGGGCGGCTGCGGCGGATCGCTCTTGTTGATCTTCAATTCCAGAACAGTCGCCTTGCCAGGCGGATTGTTGCCGCTGAGCCGGACATAGACCAACTCGCTGACCGAGGAGCCCGCAGGAATGGTTTCAAATCCGCCCTTGCGCAGGATTGCGCCTTCCAGCGTCAATTGAGGCGACAGGCCGAGGCGCACTTGCTTGGCGCTGGGCGGCTGGCCGGTCTTGTAGTCGAGGATGGCGTAGGTGTGATCGGTGCGATGCTCGATGCGGTCGGCGCGGGCCGAGAGAACGAACGTGCGTCCGTTGCCAAGCTGAAGGGGAATCTCGCCGCGGATTTCAGCATCGACGCGGGAAACACCAAGCCGCCGCCGCGCTTCCCAGCCGGAAAACCAGTCGGCAATGCGCAGAAATCGCGGCCACCACAGCGCGCGCGCTTCCGGGCGCTCCATCAGGGGGGCGAAGTGCTTGTGGCCGATCTTCCGCAGGGCGTCGGCAATGTCATCTGGCAATTCGGTTGCGAACCGACCCGTGAATTCGCCCAGCGCTTCGTGGATTGCAGAGCCACGATCAGCCGCAGTCAGCGGCATGTCCACCGGGTCGAGAGGCGTCAGTCTGAGAATCCGCTTTGCGTAGATGGTGTAGGGATCGCGCAGCCAGTCCTCGATTTCGGTGACCGACATCCTGAGCGGACGCAGCGCGACATCCGGCTTTGGCTCCGGCCGCGGCGCTGGCATGACATGCTGGGGCCGGTCCAGCTCATTGGCGTAGCGGACATAGGTTGCGCCCTTTTCCGTGGCGTCCTTCCACGAATTCGCTCCGGCCACAGCTTCGAGCCGGTGCAGGAAGCGCGACGCCACCGCAGGCGCGCCGCCGACCTTTGCGGCCCGGGACAGGATGACGTCGCGGGTCCCGAGCAATTGCGCGAAGTCATGCGCCGACAGTCCGATGCGCCGCTCCGGCAGATCGAGACCGAGTTGATGCCGCATCGGACGGCTCAGCCATGGATCGATGCGCGGTGCTGGCGGCCACACGCCTTCGACAAGTCCGCCGAGAATGACACGGTCGCATTCGGTGAGGCGGGCTTCGAGCGGACCATAGATGCGAAGACGCGATGCCGCCAGTTGCGGCCGCCGCACGATGCGGTCTCCGAAAGCGGTCTGGAACACGTCGGGATAATCGCTGAGGTCCAGCACGAGTCCGCTTGGCGAAGGCTGCTCGCTGTTCGTTGGCGCGCTCACCTGAAACAGATCGTCAAACGCTTTCGACAGCGCGATGCCGTCGGGGCCGTCGAACGCAACTGGGTTGCCTGTGCTGTCGACAGACAGGCGTTTGATGACGTCGTAGTGGCGAACGGCGTAGTCCATGAGATCGTGCGGCTTGCCGCGCCGGATGTCTTCGAGCGGCGACAGCGCGGTAGACAATTGTTCAATCAGTCTTCCGACCGCATCGAGATCGGCGCAGGACAGTGTTCGCCTTGGATCTGAATGATGCAGTTCGGCGATGTTGTTACGGAAGGTTGCAAAATCCTGCTTCAGTCCGGCGCTTCCCGGAGCAGGCCGCGTCCCGCGTAGCAGTGCCAGCTCCAGGTCACCGATCGTCTTTGCAAAGGCACCCTGCGCATGACCGAGCCGGAACAGCGGATGTTTCAGCAGCGCCAGCAATGCCGGAGGCCCCAGCTCCTCCGCGGCGGTTTGCGCGGCGAGCCGTGCGAAAATGCCGGCCGGCGTGTCCATCAGGGAATCGCCGCCGGAGTCGTCGTATTCGAGCTTCCAGCGGTCGAGCGACGCCATCACGCGGCGCGCCAGCGCGCGGTCCGGCGTCACCAACGCGGCGGTGAGATTTTGTTCCCGCGCCTCGCGCATTGCCACTGCTATCGCCAGCGCTTCCATCTCGGGATTGGCGGCTTCGATCAGCGTCACGCCTTCCATGCCGGATGAGATTTGCTGCGCAATAGCTTTGTCGCCGAGCCGTGCGTGCCATTGCTCGCTCGATGTCGCAGGACGCATCGCCTCGGATGCGAGCACCTCGCGGCCATGGGGAGCAGGTGCTGCGAGCGGCTCGACGTTGCGCCGCTTGATGCCGAACCGGGCAAGCAGGCCGTGCAGCGCGACCTGGGGATGACTCCAGGCTGCGGGTGTCGCGATGAGATCGCCGGCAGCGACGGTGCCGCCGATCGAGTCCCACGCAGCGTCATCGAGATCGGTGTCGAGGCCGGGCAATACCACCGCACCTTGCGGGAGCTGGGCAATAGCGTGCAGGAATTTAGCCGTCGCCGGCATCGAGCCTGTCGAGCCCGCGGCGATCACCGGCCCCTTTTGCTTTGCCCTGAGGCGTTTTGCTTCCGCTGCGATCAGCATGTCGCGGCGTGCGGCAGGCTCGATCCGGTCGATGGTTTTCAGATAATCCGGCCAGGTTTCCTTTGCGATCTTGAGAAACTTCAGCGTGTGCTGCCAGTAGATATCGAGGTCATCCGGCACAATGCCGTCGAGCGCATCCCAGCCGACGCCGCGTGTCACCATGTCGTCCATCAGCCGTGCCAGATCGCCGGCCAGCGCGAGTGTCGAAGCAGGACTGCCGACGACGAGTGACGACGGCTGAACCTTGGCCCATGCTGCCACCAGCTTCGCCAGGGTCAGTCTGCGTTCGAGATCGTCCAGTTTCGGCGGAAGCAAGGATGCTTCCGGGCCGCCAAGTTGCCCATCGTCGGAAAACTCCAGTTCGTCCTCGTCGACGCTGCCGAGCGCGACGATGCGCGGCAGCACCACGGCATCGGTTTGCAGCACATCGAGGAATACTTCGCGCGCCATGCGGCCTGCGCGGCGGGTCGGCAGATACAGCGTGACGTCGGCCAGTCGCTCGGGATTTGTGCGCGCGTCAAATCCCTCGACGAGCCGGCCGTCGACAAGCGCTGCGATGACCGTGTGGAGAAACGGCGCAGAGGAGGGAACATTGAAAACGCGCATGAACTATCCGATTCGCGATCGGCGGCATCATGGCACGCGGAGGGGGAACGAGGGGAGTCTTGACCCCGGCTTCAGGCGACGCTGGCGAGCAGTGCTTCTTCGGCCGCCTGCACCGCATCGGGGGTCCCGACATGCATCCACAGGCCGTCAAGCCGCAGTCCGAACAGCCGTTCCTGCTCGTTGGCGTCGTCAAATATCCTGGTCAGAGAGAATTCGCCGGCGGGCGCATTCCTGAAGATCGCGGGCGACATGATCGCAGCGCCGGCATAGACGAACGGCACCACCTGGTGCTCCTTGCGCTTGCGCAGCGCGCCGTCGGTCAGCATGGCGTAATCGCCGCAGCCAGAGTAGCCGATGCTGTGCGAGGTCGGCGCCATCAGCAGCAGGATGTCCATCCGCGCCGGATCGAACGCCTCGGCGAGACGCGCCAGGTTTGACTGCACGCCATCGATCCACATCGTGTCCGAGTTCAGATGGTAGAATGGCGCGTCGCCCAGCAAGGGCAGCGCCTTCACAACGCCGCCGCCGGTGCCGAGCACCACGTCGCGCTCGTCGGAGATGATGACGCGCGGAGCCGTGCGGCCTTTGACATGCTGAACGATCTGATCGGGGAGATAGTGGACGTTGACCACGGCGGTGGTCACGCTGACTTCTGCAAGCCGGTCGAGCACATGATCGAGCAGCGGTTTTCCGGCGACCGATACCAGCGGTTTCGGCATGTTGTCCGTCAGCGGCCGCATCCGAACGCCGAGACCGGCGGCGAGAACCATGGCAGAGACGGGTTTGGCAGGCATCGGCGCGTTTATCTCAACTGGTTCGCGGCAGCCCCTTTCAGGACCGGTTGCGAGGTCGGGTGGATGCCGAGCATAGCATCCGAATCGGCGCCGCGCGCTGGCTGCTCAGGCTGTAGTCGCACTTTGTGACATCGGTGCGACTCACGGGGTGGCGGCAGTTCTGGCCCCCCGGGGCGCAATCAGACTTCCACAATCTGCGAGCCGGCCGAGCGGCGTGCAGGCTTTTTCTTGGCATCCGGCTTCAGGAAGCCCGCGCCAATCTGCTCACCATTGACCCAGGCCAGTTCGCAGCGGCGGTATGCCAGGCCGGTCGAGGACAGCAGCAAAAAGAATTCCTTGAGGTTCAGGCCTTCGACTGAGCCTTCGACGGTCAGCTTGGCACCGGTCTCGGAAATATCCTCGACCAGACAGTTGCGCCGCCACGTTCCGTCAATGCCCATCAGGTGAGCTGCAAAACCGCGCTCGAAAACCACGCGGTCGCCCACGCGTCGTTCCGTTGCCATTAATTGTTACTCCGCTCGCTGCTTTCGATGTCGTGCGTTGCATCGCCGGGGCTGAGCGTCGCACAGTCGTCGGAACCCAAATTACGAGAGGGCTGGCTAACAACCGGTAAAGGCAATGGCCTCAAGTGGCGGCTTTGCCTAGGTCGCCGGGGGCGGGACATGGGCCATGCACCATTCCCGATAGGTCTCAAGCGAGGGATGGGCGAGGGCCCGGTTGAGATACGTCCAGATTCGCGGCTGATGTCGCAGATACTGCGGCTTGCCGTCGCGGCGGTTCAGCCGCGCGAAGGTCCCCAGCAGCCGTGTGTTCCGCTGCGCCGACATGATGGCATATTGCTGCACAAAGGCGGCTGGATCGAAGGTCGTGTCCGCGGCCCGCCGCTCACCGGCATAGCGGGTCAGCATCGCGATCTCGATTTTCTCCGGGATGTCGATCCGCGCGTCCTGCAACAGCGACACGAGATCGTAGGCCGCCGGACCCATCACCGTATCCTGAAAGTCGAGGATACCGACGCGGCCGATATCCTTGCGGTGTTCAAGCCAGATCAGATTGGGCGAATGAAAATCGCGCAACATCCATGTTCGCGGCGCGTCGGCGAGCTTCGCCAGCAGGTCACGCCAGATCAGCAGGAAATCGGCCTGCACGTTGCTCGACAGCGTCACGCCCTTGTCGGGCAGATACCATTCCAGCATCAGGCCGACTTCGATCATCATCGCATCGTCATCGAATGGCGGGATGACATAATCAAGGTGCGGCGCGAGAGGCAGCACCTCCGGCAACGGTTCCCGATGAAACGCCGCCAGCATATCGACGGCGGTCTGGTAGCGGTCGGCGATCGGTTTCGGCGGCTCGCCCTCAATGAAGGTGACTTGGCCGAAATCCTCGGTGATGAGAAAGCCTTCATCCAGATCGGCATGATGAATCGCGGGCGCCGAATAGCCGCGCTCGCGCAGTCCATTGGCGATGGCGACGAACGGCTTGACGTCTTCGGCGAGATGGACCGCTTCGCTGTAGGATTTTCCGTCATACAGCGACGGACCATCGGGACGGCGCGGCGAATTCATCAGAATGGCCGACTGGTCTTTCTTGATCAGCCGTGCATAGGAGCGCGTTGAGGCATCGCCCGGCATACGCTGCCGCCTGGCGTCGAGACTGCCTGAGAGTTCCAGAAAACGCCGCAGCGCCGCCAGACGTTCGACCTTCGCAGCCTGTTTGCCGAATCCCGTGATCTCGGCTGCGCGCGCGCTGGTGCCGAGTGATGGCCGGTGGCTGAACGCGATATCGATCCGGTCAGGCGGCAGCATGTCTGGTGCGCGCTCTGGCCATTCGATCAAGGCCACAGTGCCGTCCGGCAGGGGCGACAATCCGATCTCTTCCAGCTCGTCGGGATCGTTGACGCGATAGAGGTCGGCATGCAGCAGCGGAAATGACGGGAGGTCGTAGGTCTGCGCCAGCGTGAAGGTGGGACTCGGGACCTCAAGCTCGTCGTCCTGTGCGAGATAACGGATCAGCGCGCGGGCGGCCGCGGTCTTTCCGGCGCCGAGGTCGCCGGACAATGTGATGACATCGCCCGCGCTCATCAGCAATGCGAGGTCCGCCATCAAATGGCCGGTTGCGGCTTCATTCGCCAGCGCGACATGGAATGTCGAGAAATCGGTCATTCGGCAGCATTGCGATAGGTCTGATCGACGGGAAATTCGCAGGTCACTGTCGTGCCCTTGCCGACGACCGAGTCGACGTGGACCTTGCCGCCATGCAGTTCGACGAACGAGCGAACCAGCGACAGGCCGAGGCCCGCGCCGCGATGGCGCGAGCCATTGGCATGGCTTTCGAACCAGTCGAACACCTTGTCCCTGACTTCTTCCGGAATGCCGGGACCGGAGTCGGAGACCGAGAAAACCACGCTTGAATCGCTACGACTGGCGCGCAGGGTCACAGTGCTGTTCTGCGGCGAGAAACCGACGGCGTTGGCCAGCAGGTTATACAGCACCTGGACGATGCGGCGCTCGTCGGCAACGAAGTCGCCGATCGCAGGATCAATCTCGACATCAAGACGGATCTGTTCACGGGCGAGCCGGTCCTGAATGCCTGCGGTGGCATCCGAGACGGTCTTCTGCACATCCACCGGCCCGAGATTAAGCGTCATCGCGCCGGCGTCGATGGTGGCGAGATCGAGAATGTTGTTGATGATGGCGAGCAGGGCGTTGGTCGAGGTCGTGATGTAGCTGAGGTATTCGCTCTGTTTCAGCGTCATCGGTCCGGTCGACGGATCGCTGAGGAAGTGCGCGAAGCCGATGATGGTCGTGAGCGGTGAACGCAGTTCGTAAGAGACGTGATGGACGAAATCGACCTTCATCTGGTCGGCGGCTTCCAGCGCTTCGTTGCGCTCACGCAGGGCGCGCTCGACATTCACCGTGTCGGTGACGTCCTGGAAGGTCAGCATGGTCGCGCCGTCGGGCAGCGGCATCGTGGTGCAGTCGATCACGCTGCCGTCCTTTCGCTCGAGCTTGAGCGGGACGGAAATGCGGTCGTCGATGCCGGTGATGGCTGCGCGCAGGATCTGCCAGGTCGCGTTGTCGTCGAACAGCGGCCGGCACAGTTTTTCGATGGTTTCGATATGCGGTTGCTGTGCAAGTGCTTCGGGGGACAGCTTCCACATCCGCGCGAACGGCGGATTGAACAGTTGCGCGCGGCCGTTGCTGCCGAACACCGCGACGGCCTCCGACAGGTTGTCCAGCGTTTCACGCTGGACGCGGATCAGGCCGTCGTTCTGCCGCGCCAGCTTAAGGCTTTCAGTGACGTCGTCGAACAGATAGGTGACGCCGCCCTCCGGATTCGGCGTGGTGACGACGCTGAGGGCGCGTCCGTCCGGCAGATACCAGGTGTCTTTCGCCGGCTCGATGGCGCGGTAGGCTTCGAACAGCTTGTTTTTCCAGGCGCGGAAGTCCGGTTGCTCGGGAATCTTGCGCGCGACGCGCAGCCGGTCGATGACGCTTGAATCATCGGGATTGTCGTCGAGGAACGCGCGATCGAAGTCCCAGAGCCGGCGATAGGAATCGTTATAGAACGTCAATCGCCGTGCGCCGTCGAACACCGCCACGCCGGACGAGAGCTGATCGAGCATGCGCCGGTGGGCTTCCGCCATCCGCTCCAGGGAAGCGCGCAGGCTCGCGGCTTCTGTCGCATCGACTGCGATTCCGGCGCTGCCGCCGCTCACATTCAGTGCGTGAATATCGAGGATGCGGCGCTGGCCGCCGGTCACCACCGGAACGCGCGCCTCGAAGACATTCCTCTCCGCCAGCGCGCGTGCCATGGTGGCGCGGTCGTCATGATCGAGCAGCTCGAGATTACGCTCGATGGCGTCGGTGACCGAACTCGCATCGGTCGCCTGCGCATAGGCGGCGTTGGCGAAATGGAGGGTGCCGTTGCTGCGGCGGGCCCAGACCGGCAGGGGAACCGACGCAGCGAATGCGCGAAGCGCGCCGGTCTCTTCCAGCAATTGATTGTGCCGGATGTTGATCTCGGCGAGTTCCATCCGCACGCCGGACAGTTCACGAATACGGACGATAGCCTGCCCGCCGATCGCCCGTCCCATCGCTTCGATGGTGCGCCCTGTTGCGGTCGTGAGGTTGAGCTGAAAGCCCTCACCTGCCTCACGCAACTTGTCGACGGCGTGAACCATCGCGAGCGCCTGCTCGGGGAGCAGCCAGCTTCCGAATGCAAGAATTCGCTGCGGATTGAAATGGTCCGTACCGTGCGGCATCAGCAGCGCCACGTCCCCGCTGATGTCAGGACGATCCCCGCCCGCAGCCCAGGAGATTAGAACCTGCGGCTCGGCGAACAGCAGCGCGCGGAAACGATCGGCTTCGAGCTGGAGTGCCTGGTTGTCCGACAGCAGACGGGATTCGATCCGCGCGGCGCGAAGGCGGGTGCGCATCAAGAGGATCGCCGAGACCACCGAGAATCCGAGGACTGCTGCCGCGACGCTGAGCGCCGCAATTTCCTGCCGGTCGAGGTTCGCAAACAGCGACAGTGCGTTGTCGATGAAACCGTCGCGCGCAAACGCAGGCGCAGCCCCGAACAGGGCCGTCGCGCCAAGACACGCGCCAAGGCCAATTGCACCTCCGCGCACAATCGAAGTGCACGACAGCAAGGTCCGCCGCATCCCCTCGATCACGCCTGACATGATCTATCCCAACCGCCCGCATACGAATCGAACGACAATATCCTCAACAGGAGTCGCCGGGTAAGAGTCCAGACCGTGAACGTGAATCGCGCTGCAAAATAATGGCTAGTTCAGCGATTGTGCGGTGCGATTCGCCTCTAACGAGGGATCGATTTACCGTCCGGTGGAACCAAATCCGCCGCTGCCCCGATCGGTAGAGGTCAGCGCTGCGACAACCACCAGATTTGCCTGTGTCACCGCGGCGATGACAAGCTGTGCGATGCGTTCACCGCGGCGGATCGTGAATGGCTCGTCGCCATGATTGATCAAAAGCACCGAAACTTCGCCGCGATAGTCTGCATCGACGGTTCCCGGCGAATTGAGGACGGTCACGCCATGCTTGAAGGCGAGGCCGGAGCGGGGGCGCACCTGCGCCTCATGGCCCGGCGGAACCGCGATCATGAGTCCCGTCGGCACCAGAGCGCGCTGTCCCGGCTGCACCGTCAGCGGCGTGTCTTCTGGAACCGCCGCGAGCAGGTCGAGGCCGGCGGCGTGCGCGCTCTGATAGGCCGGCAATGCGAGGCCCTCGGCATGAGGCAGGCGTTGAACCTCGACGGTGAGGGCAGATGTCATTTGGTTGATTGTCCAAGGGTGTCGGCGATTTTCGCCACGAGAGCGTCGGCGACTTCCTCTTTCGTCATCACCGGCCAGGAATCAACAGCAACATTCGCTTTGTCCAAGGTTAGAACGTGGACGGTGTTGCGATCGCCGCCCATCACGCCGGACGCAGGCGACACATCGTTGGCGACGATCCAGTCACAACCCTTGCGCTTCAGCTTCGAGGTCGCGTTCTCGATCAGATTTTGTGTCTCGGCCGCGAAGCCGATCACCAATTGAGGCCGGTTTTGCTTGAGCTTCGAGATGGTCGCCAGGATGTCGGGATTTTCGACCAGTTGCAGCGGCGGCATGCCCGCCGAAGTCTTCTTGATTTTCTGCTCGCCTGCGTTGGCGACACGCCAGTCGGCCACGGCGGCGGCGAAAATCGCGATATCCGCCGGCAGCGCACGCTCCACTTCCGCCAGCATATCGCGCGCGGATTCCACGCGAACGACGCGGACCCCGGCAGGATCGTCGAGATCGACCGGACCTGACACGAGCGTGACCTCCGCGCCGGCTTCCGCAGCGGACGCAGCAATGGCAAAGCCCTGCTTGCCGGAGGACCGGTTGGCGATATAGCGCACCGGATCGATCGGCTCATGGGTCGGGCCGGCGGTGATGAGAATCTTCTTTCCGGCCAGCGGGCCGGTGGCTGGCGGGCGGAGAATGGCATCGGCCGCGACGGCAATTTCCAGAGGCTCGGACATGCGCCCGATACCGGCCTCGTTGGCCTCCGCCATCTCGCCGGAATTCGGGCCGATGAAAGCGACGCCGTCGCGCGCAAGCTGCGCGACATTGCGTTTGGTCGCAGCGTTGGCCCACATCAGCGGGTTCATCGCGGGTGCGACCAAAATCTGCCGGTTGGTCGCCAGCAGGATCGCAGTGGCGAGATCGTCGGCCTGGCCTTGCGCCATCTTGGCCATCAGGTCGGCGGTGGCGGGCGCGACGATAATCAGATCGGTATCGCGGGCGAGGCGAATATGCCCGGCGTCGAACTCGCTCTGGGCGTCGAACAGGTCTGTGTAGCACCGCTCATCCGCCAGCGCCCCGGCGGTGAGCGGGGTCACGAACTGCTGCGCGGCACGTGTCATCACGCAGCGGACGTGGATTCCGCGCTCTTTCAGGCGGCGGATCAGGTCGAGCGCCTTGTAGGCGGCGATGCCGCCGCCGATGATGAGGGTGACCCGGGGACGGCCTTTGACCTCCGGTGCCCGGCTGCGATGGGTATGAGGGGCGCTGCTGCGCGCAGGACTTACGGATGCTGCGATCGGGCTTTCCGCTGCCTCCCGCAGGATCATCCGCACCTCGTCCTCGACCGAGCGGCCGGCCCTGGCCGCGCGCAGCCGGAGGCTGGCTTTGAGGTCGTCATCGAGCTTGCGGACGGTCAAACTGGCCATAGCGCGGTCCCCTCAGGCTAAGGCGACCGTAGCAAATGATAGCATTGCAATCAAATCATGACTGCAATGCCATCATTATTGGCGAATGCTCCAGAGAATGCCGAGGAAAGTCAGGGCGATGACCCAGAGGGCAATCGTCTGCCAGCGGGTGCGTCTGGCTTCGGCCTTACCGATGGCTTCGACCGTTTCGGGAGCCAGCACGAGCCCGTCGCGGGTCACGGCATCGAACTGGTTGAGGACGGCGACCGACCGCGCGGCAATCGCCGGCAGTCCGGCCAGCACCTTGCCGAGGTCGCCGGCGCCGTTCACCGCGCCCTCGATCTTGCCGAGAGGTCCGAGATTGCGTGCGATCCATTCGCGGACCACCGGGTCGGCGGTGGTCCAGATGTCGAGTTTGGGATCGAATCCGCGCGCCACGCCCTCGACCACGACCATGGTTTTCTGAAGCATGATCAGTTCGGGGCGGGTGCGCATGTCGAACAGGCCAGTGACCTCGAGCAGCAGCGACAGCAGCTTCGCCATCGAGATTTCGTCGGCGGCGCGATTGTGGATCGGCTCGCCGATGGCGCGGATGGCCTGCGCGAAATTCTCCACCGAATGATGCGCCGGCACATAGCCCGCCTCGAAGTGAACCTCGGCGACGCGCCGATAGTCGCGCGTGATGAAGCCCAAAAGAATTTCTGCGAGAAAGCGCCGCTCCTTCAGGCCGAGCCGCCCCATGATGCCGAAATCGACCGCAACCAGCCGTCCGGTGTCGTCGACGAACAGATTGCCGGGATGCATGTCGGCGTGGAAGAAGCCATCGCGCAGCGCATGCCGCAGGAAATTCTGGATGACCTTGCGGCCGAGATCCGGCAGATCGATCTGCGCGGCCTCGAGCCTGGCGCGATCGTTAAGCGCGATGCCGCCGATCCATTCCATCGTCAGCACATGATGGCTGGTGCGATCCCAGTCCACCGACGGCACGCGGAAGTCATGATCGTCGCGGGTGTTTTCCGCCATCTCGGAGAGCGCGGCCGCTTCAAGCCGCAAATCCATTTCCATCGCCACGGATCGCGACAGCGTATCGATGATCTCGATCGGGCGCAGTCGCCGGGCCTCGACGGAAATCGCCTCGATCTTGCGCGCTGCGAACATGAAGTCGCTGAGGTCGTGACGAAACCGGCCGCCGACGTTGGGCCGCAGCACCTTCACCGCGACCGTCTTGCGGACGCCGTCCTTCTCCACCTCGGCGCGATGCACCTGTGCGATGGACGCGGCGGCGACCGATTCGCCGAAGCTCGCAAACACTTGCGCCAGAGGCTTCTCGAAGGCATCGGCAACCACCGCTTCTGCCTGCGCCTGCGGAAACGGCGGGAGACGATCCTGCAGATTCTCAAGATCGCGCGCCATGGTCACACCGACCACGTCGGGACGGGTGGCGAGAAACTGGCCGAGCTTGACGTAAGTCGGGCCAAGCCGCGTCAGGGCGCGGGACAGCCGCCCGCTGGTGGCAGCGCCGCGCCGCTCGATCAGCCGCGCCATGCGCACCGCGAACTGCGCTTGCGGCGGCATCGAAGACGGATCGGCGAAGCCGAACACGCCTTCGCGCGCGAACACGTAGCCCGCACGCACCAGCCTCAGGGTATGAGTGATGGCAGAAATCACAAACGCCAGCCTGAATGGAGCGCGACAATGCCGCCGGACATGATGTCGTATTTGACGCGGGAGAAACCTGCGGCGCGGATCATGTCGGCGAAGGCGTTAGGTTTCGGAAACTGGCGGATCGATTCGACCAGATAGCGATAGGACTCGGCGTCCCCGGTGACCGCACGGCCGAGTTGCGGGATCACGTTGAACGAAAACAGATCGTAGATCCGGTCGAGGCCCGGCACATCGACGGATGAAAACTCAAGACACAGAAAACGCGAGCCGGGTTTCAGCACGCGATAGGCTTCGCTCAGCGCCAGGGGAATGCGCGGCACGTTACGGATGCCAAACGCGATGGTGTAGGCGTCGAAACTCTTGTCCGGGAAGGCGAGGGCTTCCGCATTGCCTTCGACAAACGAGACCTGATGATCGAGATGCTGCGCCTCGGCGCGCTCGCGCCCCACAGCCAGCATTTCGGTATTGATGTCGCAGACGGTGGCCTGAAATCCGTGACCCGCAGCTTTGGCCGCGCGGAAGGAAATATCACCGGTGCCGCCGGCGACATCGAGCAGTGCAAACGGCGCATCGGAGCGTGGCGGATTGAGTGCGGTAATCATCGCCTCTTTCCAGAGCCGGTGCATGCCGCCGGACATCAGGTCGTTCATCAGGTCGTAGCGCTTGGCCACGCTGTGAAACACCTCGTTCACCAACGTCTGTTTCTCGCCAAGCTCCACATCCCGGAAGCCGAAATGCGTCGTTCCGTCAGGCCGTTCCATACTCTTCCAATCCAGGCGGCTTTTTGCGGCGGGACCATAGCGTGTCGCGTCGCAGCGCGCTACATACCATGCGCATGCACGCGCGGACCGAAAGCCGCGGAATCAGGGTTAACACACAGGCCGCCCAGGAAGTGCCGATGCCGATCGAATTCAGCCGAGTTATTCCTATCCTGCGGATGTTCGATATCGCCAAGGCGCGCGAATTCTATTTCGACTATCTCGGCTTCAAGACCGATTTCGAGCACCGTTTCGAGCCGACGTTGCCGTTATTCATGGGGATCTCGCGCGGGGGGATCCAGCTTTATCTGAGTGAGCACCATGGCGATGGTTCGCCCGGCGCGCACATCACCATCGATACCGTGGGCGTTGCCGAATATCACGCCGAACTGGCCGCCAAAGGCTACAACTACATGCGCCCGGGCCTCGAGAAGCAGCCTTGGGGCGCCACCACCATGACCGTATACGATCCGTTCTCCAATCACATCACCTTCAGCGAAGCCGATAAGGCCTCGGCGTGAGCATGTCCGATGCCTGAATTACCCGAGGTCGAAACCGTTCGCCGCGGCTTGCAGCCGGTGATGGAGGGGCAGCGGATCGCGCGTGTCGAGACGCGCCGCGATGGCCTGCGCTTTCCGTTCCAGAAGGATTTTGCCGCGCGCCTCGAAGGCAAGGTGGTCAGCGGCCTCGGCCGGCGTGCGAAATACCTGATGGCCGACATGGACAGCGGCGACGTGCTGCTGATGCATCTCGGCATGTCGGGGTCGTTTCGTGTGATGCTTCCGGAAGGCGAGAGCACGCCGGGCGATTTTCATTATCCGCGCAGCGAGAACCGTACTCACGATCATGTGGTGTTTCACATGGCGTCGGGTGCCGTGATCTCGTTCAACGATCCGCGCCGTTTCGGCTACATGAAAATCGTGCCGCGCGCCGACATGGAAGCCGAGCCGCTGCTGCGCGGTCTGGGGCCGGAGCCTCTCGGCAACGAATTCGACGCTGCGATGCTGGCACACTCCTGCGCGGGCAAGAAAACGTCGCTGAAAGCTGCGCTGCTGGATCAGCGTGTGGTCGCCGGACTTGGCAACATCTATGTCTGCGAGGCGCTGTTTCGTTCGCACCTGTCGCCGAAGCGGCAGGCTTCTACCTTGGCGGATCGCAGGGGCGGCCCCACCGATCACGCCAAGCGTCTGGTCGGCTCAATCCACACGGTGCTGAACGCGGCCATCAAGGCGGGCGGATCGTCGCTCCGCGATCATCGCCAGACCGACGGCGAACTCGGCTATTTCCAGCATTCATTTCTGGTCTATGACCGTGAAGGCCAGCCCTGCAAGACGCCGAAATGCAGCGGCACGGTGAAGCGCTTCACGCAGAACGGACGCTCGACGTTCTGGTGTCCAACCTGTCAGAAGTGATGCCGCCGCGACCCTGAATTGAGTTCGGAATCGCCGCGCGGACGAAATGTCAAAACGGTGACGAACTTCGGCGCATAAGGCGAGACCGTGACGCAGCCGCGCATGGCCCGGTTTGAGCCGAGAGACCCAGTGATGCATTGCAATCGCAGGGTCGGTAACCGGATTACTTCCGCACACACACCAGCCGCAGCACCGAGGCCTTGGCGTCGGATGCGCCTGATGCAATGGCGACGCCTTTCGCCTTCAGAAACTCGCGCACGGCCTCCGCCGAAACAAGCAGCGCCTGCGACGGCAGCGGCGTGCCCGTTGGTCCCGCAACGACCGCGGGCTTGAGCCGCGTCAGGCCCGCGAATTTGCCGTCGCTGTCGATGGCTGCGGCGCCGGAGAAGCCGACGGCGGGCTCGGGCGACAGCGTGATGTCGGTGCCGATGGGCGCGGCGACGGCGGCGACGCTGGTCACGGCATTGTGCCCGCCCTGGTTCTGCGGATCGGAAATGCCGGTGATGCTGACATTGGATTTCGTCGTGCCATTCCCGGCCATCGCCAGCGGCTTTAGTCCGCTTGCGCCGTAGATCCGCAGCAACGCCAGTTCGCGCGTCTCGTCGTCGGCGATGCGTGTCGCGTTGCCATAACCCGGCACGGCAATCGTCATGCAGCCGTCGGTGGCCTGGCGGTCCGCGACGATGGCGCCGTCGGCGCTGGCGATGATGCCGGTGGAATATTCGACCTTCTTGCGTGGCGGCGGACTGATCTGCGCGATGCCGTTGCCGGGGAACGGATTGTACGCGCTCGACATCGCCACCGTGACCGGGATCATCGTGCCTTCGGTGGCCTGATCGTAGAGGATGGTGAGAACGCGGACTTCATCGCCCCGCGTCTGGCCGCGGATGTAGAATTTCTTCAGGCCTTGTGTGCCCGAGAGCACGAAGAAATCCGGTTTAACCACGCTGTAGTCGGCCTTGCGTGCGTTCAGCTTTTTCTCGCTGGCGGCGACAGTCGCGGTGGTCGCGCCGGCTTCCCTGCGGCGTGCGTATTCGATCTGGATGGTGCCGGTGGCGGATGACCATTTGGTGCCGTTGACGTCGCTGACGATGAGGGGCACCAGCTTTGACGGCAGGCCGATGCGTGCGCCGCTGGTCGCGTCGCTGACGATCTTCCAGCCGACATTGTCCTGCAATTTCCTTGCGGCCGCTGTGAGTGCGCTGCGCTCCTGCGCGTTCAGCACGCCGGTTTCCTTGGCGCCATGGTCCTTCTGGAAGGCCTTGATGGCGGCCACCATCCGGTCGCTCGCTTCGCCATTGATGGCGCCGTTGTAGAGGCTGACCCAGGCCAGATCCGACTGGATGGCGAGACGCTCGGCCTGCTCCATCGCCTTGGCAGTATCGACCGGGGTCTGTACCGCCGGGCGGACCGGCACGGTCGTCACCGGCTTGGGCTTGATCTGCGCCGGCGCCTGTTTGGCAGCGGGTTGCGGCTTGGCCGGCGTCTGTGCGGCGGCGGAGCCGGGCAGGGCCGCCAGTATCGCGGCAATGACGAGCGGCAATTTCATGATTGGTCTCGTAGCTGGTAATAAGCCCACTTGAGCATAGAGCATGATCCCGAAAAGTGGACACCGGTTTTCGGACAAGATCATGCTCCAGTACAATGATCTTTGTCCGCGACAGCGCCGCCGCGGTTCGATCTGTTCGGCAAATTATCTGGGAAGCAGCGGCTGACGTGGATACCGGGATGCTGACATCTGAAGAACTGGAGCGCTACGCGCGCCATATCGTGTTGCGCGAGGTCGGCGGCCCCGGCCAGGCCGCGCTGAAAGCGGCCAGGGTGCTGGTGATCGGCGCTGGCGGTCTCGGAGCTCCGGCGCTGATGTATCTGGCTGCGGCGGGCATCGGGACCCTCGGGGTGGTCGATGACGACACGGTGTCGCTGTCCAACCTGCAGCGGCAGATTATTCATGCGACGCCTGATGTCGGCCGTCCGAAAGTGGACAGCGCAGGCGACAGAATCCTCGCGCTCAATCCGCATGTCACGCTGCGCACTCATGCGGTGCGGCTGAACGCGGCCAACGCGCTGGACCTGATCGGAAACTACGACGTGATTGTCGATGGCTCGGATAATTTCGCCACGCGCTATCTGGTGTCGGACGCATGTTTTCTTGCGAAGAAAACGCTGATCGCCGGCGCACTCGGAGTGTTCGATGCCTCACTGACCACGATTCGCGCGCATGTAACGGACTCAAGCGGAAACATGAATCCGACCTATCGCTGCCTGTTTCCGGAAGCGCCGCCGCCGGGCACCACGCCGACCTGCGAGGAAGCCGGTGTGCTGGGCGCACTGGCCGGCGTGCTCGGTTCGATGATGGCGCTGGAGACAATCCGCGAAATCGTCGGTTTCGGTGAAAGCCTTGTCGGGCGGCTGGTGATGATCGATGCCCGCGCGATGCGGTTCGAGACGTTGCGCTACGCGCGCGATCCGTCAAATCCGCTGAACGGCGACAAGCCGACGATCACGGATTTGAGCGGGCATAAGTAGATCTAGGGAATGTTGCGTCATCCTGAGGTGCGAGCCTTCTTCGGCGAGCATCGAAGGATGCGCTCCCGTCGTTGCCGTCGCCCTTCGAGGCGCGGCCATTGCGGACGTGGCTTACGCAAATCTGGCGGCGTGGCCGCGCACCTCAGGGTGACGGCACTCAGACCTTCGTATCCTTAACTCACACCCGGCAGCACGCGGTCCGGCGGCTTGTGGCCGTCGAGGAAGGTGCGGATGTTGATCATCACCTTCTCGCCCATCTCGACGCGGCCCTCGATGGTGGCCGATCCCATATGCGGCAGCAGCACGACCTTGCCTGCCTTGGCCAGCCGCACCAGTTTCGGATTCACCGCCGGCTCGTTCTCGAACACATCGAGCGCGGCGCCCGCGATCTCGCCGTCCTCGATCAGCTTGGTCAGCGTCGCTTCGTCGATCACCTCGCCGCGCGCGGTGTTGATGACATAGGCATCCTTGCGGATCAGCTTGAGCCGCCGCGCCGACAGGAGGTGGAACGTTGCCGGGGTGTGCGGGCAGTTCACCGAAATGAAGTCCATGCGCGCCAGCATCTGGTCGAGGCTGTCCCAATAGGTTGCGCCCAACTCTTCCTCGATCTGCGGCGCGACGGGACGGCGGTTGTGGTAGTGAATCTGCAGTCCGAAGGCGTGGGCGCGGCGCGCCAGCGCCTGACCGATACGGCCCATGCCGATGATGCCGAGGCGTTTGCCGCCGATCCGATGCCCGAGCATCCAGGTCGGCGACCAGCCCGGCCAGTCCTTGCCTTCGGTCAGGATTGATGCGCCCTCGATGAGGCGGCGCGGCACGGCGAGAAGCAGCGCCATGGTCATGTCGGCGGTGTCTTCGGTCAGAACTTTCGGCGTGTTGGTGACCATGATGCCGCGCGCCATCGCCGCAGCCACGTCGATGTTGTCGACGCCGTTGCCGAAGTTCGCAATCAGCTTGAGGCGGATGTCCGGCTGGCTGAGAAGCTCGGCGGTGATCTCGTCGGACACCGTCGGCACCAGGATATCGGCGGTGCGGATCGCTTCGGCGAGCTGGTCCGGTGTCATCGGGGTATCGTCGAGGTTGAGCCGGGTGTCGAAAAGCTCGCGCATGCGCGTTTCGGTGCTGTCAGGCAGCTTTCGCGTGACCACCACCAGAGGCTTTTTTTTACCCGCAACCATTCTTCCAGAGGCCCTTCGATATTGAGCGGAGTCACCGTTTCCGGACAGTTTGGTCCGGCCGTTCAGTTCACATTAACCGGCCTGTTCGAAGGTAGAAATCCGTTGTCGGTCCGGTGAGCTTTTCGCTGCTTTTCAGACGCTTGGCCGTGGTCCCTCTCTAGCAGAAGGCCGCGCCAAGACAAGAACCCCAAGGGGCGTGGCTGGTCTCCAAAGCCCTCTCGAGGTTCCTGAGAGCGCGGTCAGCGGCGATCAGGAAATGCCGCGGGCATCACGGACGGCGGGAAGCGGCGCTGGGGGCCGCACGAAGGAACGTTGTTATGGGTTTTGTTCGGAATTTTGCGTCACTTGCGGGAATTTGTGCGCTCTGGGCCGCGTCATGTGCGCCCGGCTTTGCTGCCAAGGACAAGGATGCCGTGGCGACGGCCAGCGGCCTGCCGGTGCCGCGCTATGTCAGCCTGAAGTCGGATCACGTCAATGTCCGCGCCGGGCCGACCAAGGATCAGGATGTGACCTGGATCTACACCCGCTCCGGTCTGCCGGTGGAAATCACCGCCGAGTTCGAGAACTGGCGGCGTGTGCGCGATTCGGAAGGCGCGGAAGGCTGGGTCTATCATTCGCTGCTGTCGGGCAAGCGCACCGCGGTCGTCACCATGAAGAAGAAGGACGATCTCGCACCGATCTATGACAGCGCCGATGCAAACAGCGCCGTCGCGGCCAGGCTGCAGGCCGGCGTGGTCGTGACCGTCAAGCGGTGCAACAACGGCTGGTGCCGCGTCACCGGCAGCGGTTACGACGGCTGGATCGAGCAGCAGCGGCTGTGGGGCGTCTATGCCGACGAGAAGGTCAACTGACCTTCAAAAGCAAATCGCCGGGAAGGGCCCGGCGATTGCATTCTCAACACAATAACGATCGGCTCAGCGCTTCTTGCGCAGGCGCACGACCATGTCGATGCGGCTGATCTCATAGCCTTCCGGCACGTCGGGCATCTTCTGCAACACGAGATTCGGGTCGGGAATATCGACCAGCTCGTGGTTGCCTTCCATGTAGAAGTGATGATGCGCGCTGGTGTTGGTGTCGAAATAGGTCTTGGTGCCGTCGACGCTGACCTGACGCAGCAGGCCGGCCTCGGTGAGCTGGTTGAGCGTGTTGTAAACGGTGGCGAGCGACACCGGCACCTTGGCGTGGGTCGCTTCCTCGTAGAGCATTTCGGCGGTCAGGTGACGTCCGCCCTTGCCGAACAGCAGCCAGCCCAGCGCCATGCGCTGACGAGTCGGACGCAGGCCGACCGATTGCAACATTTCGTTGACGTCATGCCACGGACATCCCGTGAGTGCCGGCGCATGCCCATGATGCCCGTGCGGCACGCCGTGCTTGTTCTCGGTGGTTACGTCATCCATCAGATCACTCGTACGCATCGGGGCAGCCAGTAACCGCCCGCTGAGAAGGCTTGTTGCAAGGACTATAGGAAAGGATGCAGTTACATGCAAGTTTTTCGCAACTGGCAGCCGGCAATTCCGGGTAAAAATGGCCTTGAATCGGGCGGTTACGCCCACTTTGACCCCCGGTGTGCCTATGTTAGAGGTCCGGCAAGCCTGCCGCAGGACCGGCATGCCAAAACAAGGGATCCAGATGAAAGACCGCCAGAACAGCTACTCCTACGAAGAACTCCTGGCCTGTGGCCGGGGCGAGCTGTTCGGAGCCGGCAATGCCCAGCTTCCCTTGCCACCGATGCTGATGTTCGACCGGATTACCGAGATCACTGAAGACGGCGGCGAGTATGGCAAGGGTCTGATCCGTGCCGAACTCGATGTGAAGCCGGACCTGTGGTTTTTCGGCTGCCATTTCAAAGGTGACCCGGTGATGCCCGGATGCCTTGGACTCGATGCGCTGTGGCAAATGGTCGGTTTTTTTCTCGGTTGGTCCGGCGGGCTGGGCCGCGGCCGTGCGCTGGGATTGAGCGAACTCAAGTTCGCCGGTCAGGTTCTGCCGCACGTCACCAAGGTCGTGTACACTATCGACGTCAAGCGCGTGATGCGCTCAAAGCTCTGGCTCGGCATTGCCGATGGCACCCTTTCGGCCGATGGCGAACTTTTCTATCGCGCGAAGGATTTGAAAGTGGGCTTGCTCCCGCGAGATGCCGCATTGCAGCCGGGAACGTGATGCAGGATTGATAAACTCCCGAAGATGGGTTTCTAAGTTGCCGGCCCCGTGGGCGGGCGCGGGCAGTCGAAGGCGCAGAGGTCAAAGCGCAGCAACTAAAGGCGAGGTATCATGAGGCGGGTTGTGGTCACGGGGATGGGCATTGTCTCTTCCATCGGAAACAACACTCAGGAAGTGCTTGCGAGTCTGTATGAAGCCAAGCCGGGCATCACTCATTCGGAAGATTATGCCAAGCTTGGTTTCCGGTCGCAGGTTTTCGGCAGGCCGTCTCTGAACCCTGCGGATGTGGTCGATCGTCGTGCAATGCGTTTTCTCGGCGAGGGCGCTGCGTGGAATCACGTTGCGATGGAGCAGGCGATCCGCGATGCGGGCCTCGAAGAGTCCGATATCGTCAATCCGCGCACCGGCATCATCATGGGGTCGGGCGGCCCTTCCGCGCGCGCCATCGTCGACGCTGCCGACATCACCCGCACCAAGGGACCGAAACGCGTCGGCCCGTTTGCCGTCCCCAAGGCCATGTCATCGACCGCGTCCGCGACACTGGCGACCTGGTTCAAGATCAAGGGCGTCAACTATTCGATCTCGTCGGCCTGCGCCACGTCCAACCATTGCATCGGCAATGCCTACGAGACCATTCAGGTCGGCAAGCAGGATATCATCTTCGCGGGCGGCTGCGAGGATCTCGACTGGACCATGTCCGTGCTGTTCGACGCGATGGGTGCGATGTCGTCGAAATACAACGACGCGCCGGCGACCGCGTCGCGTGCCTACGACATCAGCCGCGATGGCTTCGTCATCGCCGGCGGTGCGGGCGTTGTCGTTCTCGAGGAGCTTGAACACGCCAAGGCGCGCGGGGCACGTATTTACGGCGAGGTCGTCGGCTACGGTGCGACGTCCGACGGTTACGACATGGTTGCGCCATCAGGCGAGGGCGCCGAACGCTGCATGAAAATGGCGATGTCGACCGTGAACGTCCCGATCGACTACATCAACCCGCACGCGACATCGACGCCTGCGGGCGATCCGCCCGAGATGAATGCCATCCGCAACGTGTTCGGCGCTGGCGACAAGTGTCCCCCGATCGCGGCGACCAAATCGCTGACCGGTCATTCGCTCGGCGCAACCGGCGTGCAGGAAGCGATCTACTCGCTGCTGATGATGAACAATGGCTTCATCTGCGAAAGCGCGAATATCACCGAACTCGATCCGGTGTTTGCCGACATGCCGATCGTGCGCAAGCGTATCGACGGCGCCAAGATCGGCGCAGTGCTGTCGAATTCATTTGGTTTTGGCGGCACCAATGCAACATTGGTGTTCAAGCGTCTGGATGCGTGATTTCGTTTCTGCCTTTCTGCGCTTCAAGGAAAGGCCGGCAGAACAATTGCAACGATTTGGAATGGGGTGGGCATGATTATCGAACCGCGCGTGCGAGGCTTCATCTGCACGACGGCACATCCCGAAGGTTGCGCCAGAAACGTTCACGAGCAAATCGAATACGTTCTCAAGCAGGGCACGCTGGCTCAGAGTCCCAAGCGTGTCGCCGTGCTGGGCTGCTCGACGGGATACGGTCTTGCGAGCCGCATTGTCGCGACCTTCGCCGGCGGCGCGGACACCATCGGCGTATCGCTGGAGCGGGAGCCTACGGCGACCCGGACGGGCAGCGCGGGGTGGTACAACAATCGCGCGTTTGAGATCGAAGCCAGGAAAATCGGCCGGGCCCCTGTCACGCTGGAGGGCGATGCCTTCTCCAACGAATTGAAGGACGCCTTCATCGAGCGTGTGCGCGAAAAATTCGGACAGCTCGATCTCTTGGTCTACAGCATGGCCGCCCCGGTGCGGACGGATCCCGACACGGGTGTCACGTATCGTTCGGCGATCAAGCCGCTCGGCGCCCCTGTCGAGATCAAGACCCTCAACACGGAAAGCGGCGAAGTCTACGAGACCGTCATTGCGCCCGCGACAGAGGATGAAGCGACGGCGACGGTCGCGGTAATGGGCGGCGACGACTGGAAGCGCTGGATCGACCGGCTCGCGGATGCAGGCGTTCTGGCGCCAGGCTTCCGCACGCTCAATTACACCTATATCGGCAGCGAACTGACCTGGCCGATTTACTGGAAGGGCACGCTCGGCCGCGCCAAGGTCGATCTCGACCGCAAGGCGGACGAGATCCGCAGCCGGCTCGGCCGCGACTCGGCGCGCGTTGTCGCGCTGAAGGCCGTGGTCACGCAGGCGAGTTCGGCGATTCCCGTGGTGCCGCTGTATGGCACGGTCCTGTTCAAGGTCATGAAGCAGCTTGGGCTTCATGAAGGATGTATCGAACAGATCGATCGTCTGTTCCGGACCCGCCTCGGTCCCGATGCCGACGTGGACGATGCGCTGCGTCTTCGGCTCGACGATTGGGAACTCTCGGACGGCGTTCAGAAAGAAGTGCTGCGCCGCTGGCCTTTGCTGACCACCGAAACGCTCGGCGAACTGGCGGACCTGCCGGAATACAAGAGTCAGTTCCTGCGCCTGTTCGGGTTCGGCCTCGACGGCGTCGACTATGCGAAGGACGTCGATCCGCGCGTCGTCCCGGGCTAGCGTTCCGAATCCGAAACCTACCCTGCGGCAATTTTCTCCGCGCGCTGAAACGCGGGCCGCGCCGCGCATGCATCGATGTAACGATCGAATGACGGACGCGGCGGCACCATCTTGAACAGCCTGACCGCGAAATTCAGTCCCGAGCCGATCATGATGTCGGCGGCGGAGAATGTCTCGCCCAGCAGATACGGGCCCTTTTCAAGCGCGGCGTCGAGGACATCGAACACCTGTGTCGCGCTGCCCCAGGCCGCGGTTGAGGTCGGCACTTCGATCTTGGTGAAGATCTGGATGATCGCCGGCTCGATGCAGCCGGGTGAGAAGAACAGCCATTGCAGATACTTCCCACGGCGCGGATCGCCGATGGGCGGCGCCAGTTTCGCTTCAGGGTAGCAATCGGCGACGTAGGCGCAGATCGCGGAAGCCTCCGCGATGGAGACATCGCCATCCTTCAACGCGGGCACCTTGCCCATCGGATTGACGGCGAGAAATTCGGGTGTCTTCTGCGCGCCGGTGGAAATATCCGTCAGCACCCGCTCGTAAGGCTGGCCGGTCTCTTCCATCAGCCAGAGGCCGGAGAACGAGCGCGATCGCGGCGACCAATAGAGTTTCATCATTTCGAGCCTCCCTGATTTTTTCTACGTTGTAGCCAATTCATAGCAGGATTGTCTCCCGGCGAAGACGCAATGAAAAAGCCCCCGCGATGCGATCGCGGGGGCTTCGTTCGTTCTGTCGTCAGGCGCGGCTTACTCCGCAGCCTGCAGCGTCTTGGGCTGGTCCGCGAGATCGAAGCGATCGGCGTTCATCACCTTGGTCCATGCCTTGACGAAGTCCTTGATGAACTTCTCCTTCGCATCCGCGCTGGCGTAGACCTCGGCCAGCGCGCGCAGCACCGAGTTCGAACCGAACACGAGATCGACGCGTGTGCCGGTCCACTTGACCTCGCCGCTCTTGCGGTCGCGTCCTTCGAACAGGCTCTGATCGTCCGAGATCGACTTCCACTGCGTGCGCATATCGAGCAGGTTGACAAAGAAGTCGTTGGTCAGCGTGCCTGGCCTGTCGGTGAGGACGCCGTGCTTGACGCCGCCCGTGTTGATGTTGATGGCGCGCAGGCCACCGATCAGCACGGTCATTTCCGGCGCGGTCAGTGTCAGCAACTGCGCCTTGTCGATCAGGGCGACTTCACCAAGTGCAGCTCCCGCCTTGTGATAATTGCGGAAGCCGTCAGCAAGCGGCTCCATGACGGAGAACGCGTGGATATCCGTCTGCTCCTGCGAAGCGTCGGTGCGCCCCGGCGTGAACGGCACCGTGACGTTGTGACCGGCGGCCTTTGCTGCCTGTTCGACACCGGCATTGCCGGCGAGGACGATCAGGTCGGCGAGAGAGACCTGCTTGCCGCCGAAGTTCGCGCCGTTGAACTCCTTATGGATTGCTTCAAGAGCCGCGATCACCTTGGCGAGTTGCGCCGGGTCGTTGACTTCCCAGTCTTTCTGCGGCGCAAGGCGAACGCGCGCACCGTTGGCGCCGCCGCGCTTGTCGCCACCGCGGAAGGTCGAGGCTGAAGCCCAGGCTGCAGCGACCAGTTCGGATGCGGACAGACCCGTGGCCAGAATCTTGGCCTTGAGTGCAGTTGCATCGGCATCGGTGATCAGCGGATGATTCACGGCAGGCACCGGGTCCTGCCAGATCAGCACTTCCTTCGGCACTTCCGGTCCGAGGTAGCGCGAGAGCGGGCCGAGGTCGCGGTGGGTCAGCTTGAACCATGCGCGTGCAAAGGCTTCCGCGAAGGCCTGCGGGTTTTCGAGGAAGCGGCGCGAGATCTTTTCGTAGATCGGATCGACGCGCAGCGACAGGTCGGTGGTCAGCATGGTCGGCTTGCGCTTCTTCGACGGATCGTGCGCATCCGGGATGACGGCTTCGGCGTCCTTGGCTTCCCACTGGATCGCACCGCCGGGGCTGCGGGTCTGCACCCACTCATACTTGAACAGGTTTTCGAAGAAGAAGTTGCTCCACTGGGCCGGCGTCTGGGTCCAGGTGACTTCGATGCCGCTGCCGACGGCATCCGCGCCGTAGCCGCTGCCGAAGTTGCTGGTCCAGCCGAGACCCTGCTCTTCGAGGCCCGCGGCTTCGGGGTTCGGTCCCTTGTGCGACTCGGGGGCTGCGCCGTGCGTCTTGCCGAACGTGTGGCCGCCGGCGATCAGCGCAACGGTTTCCTCGTCGTTCATGGCCATGCGGGCAAAGGTCTCGCGGATGAACGCAGCGGCCGAAAGCGGATCGCCATTGGCGCCGGGGCCTTCCGGGTTCACATAGATCAGACCCATCTCGGTCGCGCCGAGCGGCGCCGGAAACTTATCGAGAGTCCGGTGCTTGAGCCATTCGGTCTCCGCGCCCCAGTTCACGTCGAGATCCGGCTCCCAGACATCCTCGCGGCCGGCAGCAAAGCCGAAGGTGCGGAAACCCATGGTCTCCAGCGCCACGTTGCCGGTGAGGATCAAGAGGTCCGCCCATGAAATCTTCTGGCCGTACTTCTGCTTGATCGGCCACAGCAGGCGGCGCGACTTGTCGATGTTGACGTTATCGGGCCACGAGTTGAGCGGAGCGAAGCGCTGCTGGCCACGGCCACCGCCGCCACGGCCATCGGCCAGCCGGTAGGTGCCGGCTGCGTGCCACGACATGCGGACGAACTGCGGGCCATAGTGGCCGAAGTCGGCGGGCCACCAGCTCTGCGAGTCGGTCATGAGCTTGCGCAGGTCGTTCTTCAGCGCTTCGTAGTCGAGCTTGCTGAACTCTTCGCGATAGCTGAACGTCTTTTCCAGCGGATCGGACTTTGACGAATGCTGGTTCAGCAAGTCGACGCGCAACTGGTTGGGCCACCAGGCACTGCTCTGGGTGCCACCGCCTGCGCCATGGTTGACCGGGCACTTGCCCAAGCCCTTTTCGTCGGTCTTTGCGTCCATGTTCTTCTCCGATCGTCTGTGATTTTTGGTTCGCCGGTTTGATCCGATGTGCCGCCCAGGACCGGATTGCTCTCAGGCCTCTGAAATGCGCTCGCTGTTGCTGGGGCGTTTCGCTGTGGGCGACGGTACAATCGTGAACCGTTCCGGCCGAACTTTGGAAGAATTCCAGCATCAGGTCCAGTCGCTTTTTCTTTGCGGTCAGATAAGTAATTCTGATCAAGCGGCCTCGCCGGAACCTACTGTTTTCAGATGATAGGGTCATGAATTGAAAAAGGGGCGGCTGAAAAGCCGCCCCTTTGTTTGAAATTGACGTGCTTTGAGAAGTTACACCCCGAGAGTGCCGGCCTTCGCTGCGGCGTAACGCTCTGAAATCTTTTTCCAGTTCACCGTGTTCCACCATGCCTTGAGATAGTCGGCGCGGCGGTTCTGGTAATTGAGATAGTAGGCGTGCTCCCAGACGTCGTTGCCCATCAGGACGCGCTTGCCGTCCATCATCGGATTATCCTGGTTGGGACGGGTCTCGATGGCGAGCTTGCCGTCTTTGGTGACCGTCACAAACACCCAGCCGGAGCCGAACTGGCGTCCGCCGGCGGCATTGAATTCGGTCTGGAATTTCTCCATGCCGCCGAGATCCCTGTCGATCGCTGCCAGCACTTCGCCTTCAGGCTTGCCGCCGTCAGGCCCCATGATCTGCCAGAACATGGTGTGATTGGCGTGGCCGCCGAGGTTGTTGCGCACGGCAAATTTGATGCTGTCATCAAGCGCATTGATGTTGCCGAGGATATTTTCGACCGCGGTTGTGCCGAGCTGTGGATTGGTTTTCGCCAGGTTGTTCAGGTTGGTGATGAAAGCCTGATGGTGTCTGCCATGGTGAATTTCCATGGTCTTGGCGTCGATGTGGGGTTCGAGGGCATTCGGAGCGTAGGTAAGGGGCGGCAGGACAAACGGGCCAGCGGCGGGTGCGGCCGCAGGGGCTGCGGGAGCCGGTGCAGCCTGCGCAAACACGATGCGCGGTGCAGCGACAGAGGCCGTGAGCCCGGCGGCGGCGGTCATAAGATGGCGTCGGGATATCGATGACATGGTGGTCTCCCTGATGTGGCAGCGTGGTGCGATCCGGTGCGAATGCAGCCGAGCCATCACAGGGCTACGCTGCGGACACAAAACGAGTTTCGCATGAGGCAAACAAAAAGGGGCGGCAAAATGCCGCCCCTTCGGGTCGTCACACGGGTTTGTGAGACAATTACTCGGCGGCGGAAACGCCCTCGGCCTTCTGCTTGGCCTCGAGGTCCTCGCCGGTTTCCTGATCGACCACCTTCATCGAGAGGCGAACCTTGCCGCGATCGTCGAGCCCGAGCAGCTTGACCTTGACCTTGTCGCCTTCCTTGACGACGTCGGAGGTCTTCTGCACGCGGTTGGCGGCGAGCTGGCTGATGTGAACCAGACCGTCCTTCGGTCCGAAGAAGTTCACGAACGCGCCGAACTCCATCACCTTGACCACGGTGCCGTCGTAGATCTGGCCGACTTCCGGATCGGACGCGATCGACTTGATCCACTTGATCGCCGCACGGATCGATTCGCCGTTGGCGGACGCCACCTTCACGGTGCCGTCGTCCTCGATGTTGACCTTGGCGCCGGTCTTCTCGACGATCTCGCGGATCACCTTGCCGCCGGTGCCGATCACTTCACGGATCTTGTCGGTCGGGATCTGGAGCACTTCGATGCGCGGCGCATGCTCACCGAGCTCGGCGCGGGCATTGGTCAATGCCTTCGCCATTTCGCCGAGGATGTGGATACGGCCGTCCTTCGCCTGGGCGAGGGCCTGCTTCATGATCGCTTCGGTGATGCCGGCGATCTTGATGTCCATCTGCAGCGACGTGATGCCGTTTTCGGTGCCTGCGACCTTGAAGTCCATGTCGCCGAGATGATCCTCGTCGCCGAGAATGTCGGACAGCACGGCAAAACGGTCGCCCTCGAGAATGAGGCCCATGGCGATACCCGCGGTGGGCCGCTTCAGGGGAACGCCCGCGTCCATCAGCGCCAGCGAAGCGCCGCAGACCGACGCCATCGATGAAGAACCGTTCGACTCGGTGATCTCCGAGACCACGCGCAGCGTGTACGGGAATTCGTGATGCGCCGGCAGGACCGGATGGATCGCGCGCCATGCGAGCTTGCCGTGGCCGATTTCGCGACGCTTGGTGCCGCCGAGACGGCCGGTTTCACCAACCGAGTAGGGAGGGAAGTTGTAATGGAGCAGGAAGCGCTCCTTGTACGTTCCCGACAGCGAGTCGATGTACTGTTCGTCTTCGCCGGTGCCGAGCGTGGTGACAACCATTGCCTGGGTCTCACCGCGGGTGAACAGCGCCGAACCGTGGGCACGTGGCAGCACGCCGACTTCGGCGACGATCGGACGAACCGTCTTCACGTCACGGCCGTCGATGCGCTTGCCGGTGTCGAGGATGTTGTTGCGAACGACGTCCGCTTCCAGCTCCTTGAACACGCCGGCGACGCGCAGCTTGTCGTACTTCGGCTCCTGGCCTTCCGGGAAGAAGTGGTCCATGACCTTCTTCTTCACTTCGCCGACGGCCGCGTAACGATCCTGCTTGACCGGGATGGCATAGGCCTTGCGCAGTTCGGCCTCGCCGACGCTGCGCATTTCCTTGTCGATGGCGCTGTTGTCCACGGAAGAAACCTCGCGCGGCTCCTTCGCGGCCTTCTCGGCCAGTTCGATGATCGCCTTGATCACCGGCTGGAAATGCCGATGACCGAACATCACGGCGCCGAGCATGATCTCTTCGTTCAGTTCCTTGGCTTCCGATTCCACCATCAGAACGGCGTCGGCAGTGCCGGCGACGACGAGATCGAGATTGGTGTCGGCCATCTCGTCGAGGGTCGGATTGAGAACGTATTCGTCGTTGATGAAGCCGACGCGGGCTGCGCCGATCGGGCCCTGGAACGGTGCGCCGGAGAGGGTCAGCGCCGCGGAGGAAGCCACCAGCGCAAGAATATCCGGATCGTTTTCCATGTCGTGCGACAGAACCGTCACGATGACCTGGGTTTCGTTGCGCCAGCCGTCAACGAACAGCGGACGGATCGGGCGGTCGATCAGGCGGGAAACCAGCGTTTCCTTTTCGGTGGGCCGGCCTTCGCGCTTGAAGTAGCCGCCGGGAATGCGGCCGGCTGCGTAGGTCTTTTCCTGATAATCCACGGTGAGCGGCAGGAAGTCGACGCCTTCACGCGGCGTCTTGGCGGCGACGACGGTGGCAAGCACGATGGTCTCGCCATAGGTGGCGACAACGGCGCCGTCGGCCTGACGCGCGATCTTGCCGGTTTCGAGTTTGAGTGGACGTCCACCCCAGTCGATCTCGACTGAATGAGCATTAAACATTGTCTTCGTCTTTCATGGGTTCACGAAAGAACGGACGCCTGAAACACAAAAACCATGCGCAAGATTGCGGGACGCTGACCGCGCGTGAATGCGGCGTCAGCGTCCGGCGATCCTGCCATGGTCTTCAGGTTTGGAATGGCGTCCATCCTTTCGATGGTACGGGCATGTTACCCGTTATCGCCCAGCCGCCGGATTGCTGCTGGACACGCCGCGTGGACATTTCAGAGGACCACGCGTTGGAAATGCATGACGTATTCACACGCCATGCAAAAACGCGCGCAAACCTGCGCGCGTGTATTTCTTAGCGGCGAATGTTGTGCTTTTCGAGCAGCGCCTTGTAACGAGCCTCGTCCTTCTTCTTGACGTAGTCGAGAAGGGAGCGGCGCGTGGAGACGAGTTTCAAAAGGCCGCGGCGCGAATGATTGTCCTTCACGTGGCTCTTGAAGTGCTCGGTGAGGTTGGCGATGCGTTCCGACAGGATCGCGACCTGAACCTCAGGCGAACCGGTGTCACCGGTCTTGGTTGCATTCTTCTTGATGACTTCCGCTTTGCGTTCTGCGGCAATCGACATCGTCAAACACCTTCTTTGCGGCCGGGATGAGCTGTCAGCCCGGTCAGGTTGAACACACGCTTGGGGATGAGTTCGCCATTGCCGATCTCGGCGAGGGCCAGAAGCCTTCCTCCGACGGTGGCATAGACTGTGCCGTTTGAAATTGGCGCATCCCGTCCGCGCAACAAAACCGCTTGGCCCCGGTGGAGCCTTGCGGCATCCGCCCGTGTGACGGCCAGTGCCGGGATGTCGTCCAGCGCGGTCTCAACGGGCAAAAGCGCGTCGGCGAGGCTGCCCTCGCCAGACGCGGCTCTATCGCACAAAGCCTCCAGATCTGCCAGCGGAATCATGTCCGCTTCGGTAAAAGGCCCGCAAATCGTGCGCCGGAGCGCGCAAATATGACCAAAACAGCCCAAAAGACGGCCCATATCGCGGGCCAGTGCCCGGACGTAGGTGCCCTTGCCGCATTCGGCCTCGAATACCGAGCGGTCGCCATCTAGTTGTTCCACAAGGGTTAATTCGTGAATCTCGACCGGCCGGGGCTGCAGCGGGACCACCTCGCCGTCGCGGGCCATGTCATAGGCCCGTTCGCCCTGAATCTTGATCGCCGAATACTGCGGCGGGATCTGTTCGATGGTTCCGGTGAACTGCGGCAGCAACGCCCGGATCGCTTCCACGGAAGGCCGGACAGGGCTGGTCTGGGTGGCGCGGCCCTCAGTGTCGTCGGTGTCGCGCTCCTCGCCCCACTGCACCGTGAAGCGGTAGCGCTTGCGGCCATCCATCACGAACGGAACGGTCTTGGTGGCTTCGCCGAGTGCAATCGGCAATCCGCCGGAGGCGAGCGGATCGAGGGTGCCGGCATGTCCCGCGCGCTTGGCATTGAACAGGCGCTTGAGCACGGCGACAGCATGCGTCGACGTCATGCCGATCGGCTTGTCGAGAATCACCCAGCCGTGGACGTCGCGGCGGTCGCGCTTCTGCTGGTTGCCCTTTTTCTGCTCCCTCCCCCCTTGTGGGGGAGGGTTGGGGAGGGGGGGAGATTGACGCATTGCTGTTCGTTGCTCACCCCCCTCCCGACGCTGCGCGTCGACCTCCCCCACAAGGGGGGAGGTAACCGACACATGTGCTTCGCGATGCTGAGAGGCATCATTGCGTGCCTGCTCAAATTTATTTTCGGAAGGCGCGTTCGAATCGGCTGTTTGCTGTTCGATCACGCGGTCTGGGGTCGTCACATTCATCAGTCTTGGTCCGAATCTGTCTTGAGGTCTTTTTGAACCGCGGGTGTTCTCAGTAATTTCTCGATCCGTTCTGCTTCGTCGAATCGTTCGTCAACGCGAAAGCGAAGATCAGGAGCGAATTTTAAGTTAACGCGATGCGCGACTTCGCCGCGGAGAAACTTCTTGTTGCGATCGAGCGCTGCGATCACGTCCTCGATGCCGCGGCCGCCGAGCGGCATTACATAGATGGTCGCGAGCTTGAGGTCCGGCGACATCCGCACCTCGGGCACGGTGATGATGTGACCTTCGAGCGCCGGATCGTGCACGCCGCCCTGAGCGAGAATGTCCGCAAGCGCGTGGCGGATGATTTCGCCGACGCGCAATTGTCGCTGCGAGGCGCCGGTCGTGCCGCCGCGAGGGTCGCTGTCCTTTTTGCGAGGTGCCATTGTCGTCCTTGTTCAAATCAAAAATCGCCATGGCCGGGCAGAACTGGTCTGCATCCCGGCCATTGCGGTTGTAGCGTTGCTGAATCTTTCAAGACGCGGTGCCCGGCACCTTCGGCGCGAAGACATGCTTCGCGCTTTGGGCCGGGCAGAACGTCAGACTTCGCAATATCCCTTCAACGCGCCCGTAAGACTTGGACTTACAGGGAGCGCTGAATGGTCTCCACGCGATAACACTCGATAACGTCGCCGACGCGCATGTCCTGGTAGTTCTCGAATGCCATGCCGCATTCCTGACCGGACTGCACTTCCTTCACTTCGTCCTTGAAGCGCTTCAGTGTCGACAGCTTGCCTTCGTGCACGACGACGTTGTCGCGGATCAGGCGCACATTGGCGCCGCGTTCCACGCTGCCGTCGGTGACGCGGCAGCCTGCGATCTTGCCGACCTTCGAAATGTTGAACACTTCGAGGATCTGCGCGTTGCCGAGCATGGTTTCGCGCAGCGTCGGCGCGAGCAGGCCGGACATCGCCTTTTTCACGTCATCCACGAGATCGTAGATGATGTTGTAGTAGCGGATTTCGATGCCGTCGCGCTTGGCCAGCGCCGCCGCTTCCTTGTTGGCGCGGACGCTGAAGCCGATGATGGCGGCATTGAAGCCTTCCGCCAGGGTCACGTCGGACTCCGAAATGCCGCCGACGCCCGCATGCAGGATGCGTGCGGCGACTTCATCCGTGCCGAGCTTCTCGAGCGAGCCCAGAATGGCTTCCAGCGAGCCCTGCACGTCGGCCTTGATGACCAGCGGGAAGTCCTTGCGGCCCGTGGTCTTGAGCTGCGACATCATCTGCTCGAGCGAACCGCGCATGCCGGCGTTGCTGGCTGCGGATTTCTCGCGCTTCTGGTGAGCACGGTAGTCGGTGACCTGACGGGCGCGGGCTTCGTTCTCGACGACAGCGAGGCGGTCGCCGGCTTCCGGCGGACCGTTGAAGCCGAGCACTTCGACCGGAACCGACGGACCAGCTTCCTGAATGGTCTGGCCCTGGTCGTTGATCAGCGCGCGGACGCGGCCCATTTCCGCGCCGGCCACGATGATGTCGCCGACCCGCAGCGTGCCGCGCTGAACCAGCACGGTCGCAACCGGACCGCGGCCACGATCGAGCTTGGCTTCGATCACGGTGCCTTCAGCCGGACGATCCGGGTTGGTCTTCAGGTCGAGCAGTTCGGCCTGCAGCGCGATCATTTCTAGCAGCTTGTCGAGATTGGTCTTGTTCTTGGCCGACACTTCGACGTCGACGACTTCGCCGCCGAAGGACTCGACCTGAACCTCGTACTGCAGCAGCTCGGTGCGCACGCGCTCCGGCTTCGCATCCGGCTTGTCGATCTTGTTGATCGCAACGATCATCGGAACCTTCGCCGCCTTGGCGTGGTTGATCGCTTCAATCGTCTGCGGCATCACGCCGTCATCCGCCGCAACGACGAGAATGACAATGTCCGTGACCTTGGCGCCGCGGGCGCGCATCGCGGTGAACGCTGCGTGGCCTGGCGTGTCGATGAAGGTGATCTTCTTGCCGCTTTCGGGCGAAGTGACCTGATACGCGCCGATATGCTGGGTGATGCCGCCGGCTTCGCCGCTGACCACGTTGGCGTGGCGCAGCGCGTCGAGCAGCGAGGTCTTGCCGTGGTCGACGTGGCCCATGACGGTCACGACCGGCGGACGCGGTGTGGTGTCCGAGGCATGATCTTCTGCGACGTCGAAAAGGCCTTCTTCCACGTCCGACGCGGCGACGCGCTTGACGGTGTGGCCCATTTCCTCGGCGATCAGTTGCGCGGTGTCGGCGTCGATCACGTCGGTGATCTTGTGCATCGCGCCCTGCTTCATCAGCAGGCGGATGATATCGACGGCGCGCTCGGCCATGCGGTTGGCGAGTTCCTGAATCGTGATGGCTTCGGGAATCGTGACTTCGCGGATCAGCTTTTCCTTCGGCTCGTTGGACGCGTGGCCCTTGAGGCGCTGGGTGCGGCGGCGGAACGAGGCGATCGAACGCTCGCGCACATCGTCGGCGTTCAGTGCGGTCGAAAGGGTGAGACGTCCGCGCTGTTTCGCAGGTCCGGGTTTGGCAGCCGGCTTCGGCGCAATGACGGGACGGGCCGGACCGCCGCCTGGACGGCGCACCATGCGCGGAGCTTCATCGTCGTCGGAGCCATCGGCGGCAACAGCGGCGGGACGGGCCGGAGGCGTTGCGGCCGTCGTGCGCGCGGTGGTGGCGGGCGCCGCGGCCTTGGCGGCAGCTTCGTTGCGCTTGTTGGCCTCGCGTTCGGCGCGCGCCTTGGCTTCTTCTTCGGCGCGATGGCGTTCTTCCTCAGCCTTCTTGCGGGCTTCGGCGGCTTCGCGCTCCTGCTGTTCCTTGAATTCCTTGGTGTTACGGCGTGCAGCTTCGGCTTCCGCCGCGCGGCGCTCTTCTTCTTCGCGCAAGCGTGCATCGGCGAGCGCGCTGGCGCGGGCGCTCTGCTCGTCTTCGGTCAGGGTCTGCAGCACGACGCCCGACTTGCGCGCGGGTGGACGCGCAGGCTCAGGCGCACGCGGCGTTACCTTCGGAGGCGCTGCGACAGGCGCCGGCGCGGCGGGTGCCGCTTCGGGCGCAGGCGCGGGATCGCCGGCCATACGGCGCTTGGTTTTCTTTTCGACCACCACCTGTTTGGTGCGGCCGTGACTGAAACTCTGGCGCACGACGCCGGTCTCTGTGCGCGGTTTCAGCGACAGAGTTTTCGCACCGACGCTCAGCGGCTTATCGCCAGGATTTTTCGTATCAGCCATTCAACAGTCCTAATCTTGTTCGTTGCTCGCATGCCGCATCTGACGGCAATGCCCTAATTGTTCTTGTCCATCCCGCCATCGTGACCGCCATCCGTCCCCCGAAACCGGGTGAGCGTCTGGCAACGTGCGAGGAAGGTCTTGCTTGCCGGGCCCGCGAGCAGGGCAGCATGTACCACATTTGCCCGCCCGAGTGCCAAATCCAATTCATCGGTGGTCAGGACGCTGATAACCGGGAAATCGGCTGATTCCGTACCGTTTTCCCGCATTACGGCGGCCAGTTTGGCATTCAGCTTGCGGATTCCGTCCGGAGCGCCGTCCGTGGCGTGGATCAGGGCCACCGCCTGCCGCCCCTCGATGGCGCCTTCAACCTTGGAAAATCCTGACGTGACCTGGCCCGCTTTCGCGGCCATGGCGAGGGCTTCGGACACTCCCCGGACCATCATGCGCTCGACATCGTCGGCCAGGGTTTTCGACACCTGGACGTCGCGTTTGAAGCTGCGCGCGAAGACGTTGCGCCTGGCGGCTTCCGCCACGGTGGCGCGGGACAGCGACACCCATAACCCGCGCCCCGGCAGCTTGCGCTTCAGGTCGGGAACGGTTTCACCGGTCGGGGAGAGGACGAAGCGGATCAGATCATCGATCGGCGCAACCTGCCGCGTGACCGCGCACATCCGCTCGGTCCCGGCTTTTGTCCGGGGTCCGTTGTCGAGATCTGCGTGATCAGCGATGGCAAGCATGCGCGGGTCATTTCCCTAGCTCTTGAAAAGCATGATGTTGTCCGAAAACCGCATCACACTTCATGCCTGAGCCGAATTGTCTTCGGAGGCGGCTGCCTCTTCGGACGGCTTGGCGAGATCTGCTTCGGTGATCCAGCCGGCGACGACGCGGGCCTGCATGATGAGGGCTTCCGCATCTTCGCGCGACGTTTCGTTGGCGTCCAGAATGCCTGCGTGCTTGGTGGTCTCGCCGTCCTTGCGTTCAACCCAGCCGACCAGATCGTCGGTGGCGCAGCCGGCCAGATCCTCGACGGTCTTGATGTCGTTCTCGCCGAATTTCACAAGCATCTTGGCGGTTACGCCCGGCACAGTCGTCAAAGCGTCTTCCACGCCCAGTTCCTTTCGCTTCGCTTCGAGTTCTGCCTCGAGCTGTTCAAGATATTCGCGGGCACGGCTTTGCAGCTCGTTGGCGGTTTCCTCGTCGAAGCCCTCGATGCTGGTGAGTTCCCGTGGGTCCACCAGCGCCAGATCCTCGACCGAACCGAAACCTTCGGACGCCAGCAACTGGCCGACGACTTCGTCGACATTGAGGGCTTCCATGAAGACGCGGGTGGAATTCTCGAAGTCGGCCTGACGGCGCTCCGATTCTTCCTGTTCGGTCAGAATATCGATGTCCCAGCCGGTGAGCTGCGAGGCAAGACGCACGTTCTGCCCGCGGCGGCCGATCGCAAGAGATAGTTGGGTATCGGGCACCACGACTTCAATGCGCTCGCGATCTTCGTCGATCACGACCTTCGCGACTTCGGCGGGCGCCAGCGCGTTGACCACGAAGGTCGCGATATCGGGCGACCACGGAATGATGTCGATCTTCTCGCCCTGCAGTTCGTTCACCACGGCCTGCACGCGCGAGCCGCGCATACCGACGCAGGCGCCGACCGGATCGACCGACGAATCGCGTGAAATTACGCCAATCTTCGCGCGCGAACCCGGATCGCGGGCCACAGCCTTGATCTCGACGATGCCGTCATAGATTTCAGGAACTTCCTGCGCGAACAGCTTCGCCATGAACTGCGGATGGGTGCGCGACAGGAAAATCTGCGGTCCGCGGGTTTCGCGGCGGACATCGAAGATGTAGGAGCGGACGCGGTCGCCGTTGCGGAACACTTCGCGCGGCAGCATTTCGTCGCGGCGCACGATGGCTTCGCCGCGGCCGAGATCGACGATGACGCTGCCATATTCGACGCGCTTGACGACGCCGTTGACGATCTCGCCGATGCGATCCTTGAATTCCTGATACTGCCGGTCACGCTCGGCCTCGCGCACCTTCTGCACGATCACCTGCTTGGCGCTCTGCGCGGCGATGCGGCCGTATTCCAGCGGCGGCAGCGTGTCGGCAATGGTGTCGCCGATCTGCGCGCCGGGGTTAGCCTTCTGCGCGTCCTTCAGCGAGATCTGGTTCGAGGAATTCTCGACCTGCTCGACTACCAGCATGTGGCGCGACAGCCGAAGTTCGCCCTTCTTGGCGTCGATCTCGGCGTGCACATCGGTCTCGGAGCCGTAGCGGGCGCGGGCCGCCTTGGCGATGGCGTCCTCCATCGCCGCGATCACGATCGAGCGGTCGATCGACTTTTCGCGTGCGACGGCGTCGGCGATCTGCAGCAATTCGAGTTTGTTGGCGCTGACAGCGGCCATGGCTCAGTCTCCTTCGTGGTGATCCGATTTGCCTGCTCGCTTTTTCGCTTCAGCGGCGAGGCGGTGTTCCTTGGTGTTCTTTGGCGCGGCTTTTTTCGGCTTTGGCTTCGGCTTGAAACTTTTTGAAATTGGCAGTTCGGCGCGGGCCTTCTTCGCGTGTTCGGGCGGAGGCGGCGCGAGGCCGAGGTCTTCCTTGATCTCGCGTGCAGCCGATTTGCCCCGGCGCATGGATTCCGCGATCAATTCATCGGTCAGAACGAGATTCGCGCTGGCGATGTCTTCCATCGTAAGCAACACACTTGCTTCCTGATCGGCGCGAGCGTCGTCGCGAATAATCCTGATGCCGTTGCCCTCGACGCCGCCAAGCTTGCCGCGGAAACGCTTGCGGCCCTCGTGAGGCACAGCCATCTCGATTTTCACCAGATGCCCGGCATAACGCTCAAAGTCGGTGCGGCGGACCAGCGGCCGGTCGATGCCGGGGGATGAGATTTCCAGCCGATATGCGCGCTGGATCGGATCGGCGATGTCCATCACCGGCGACAGCGCTTTCGAAATCGCTTCGCAATCCTCGATCAGCATGGTGCCGTCGGGCTTCTCCGCCATGATCTGCACAGTGCAGCCCGCTTCGGCCGTGACCTTGATCCGCACCAGCCGATAGCCCATGCCCTGCAACACTGGCGTCGCAACCGCGGCCACGCGCGCGCCGACGCCCGGCTCGACCACAAGGCGCGGTTCGGCGAGCAGTTCGGCATCAACGGCAACGTCGGTGGGGTCGCTCATGTCCAGGATCAGAGTGCTCTTATGGTTATCGGCCGGCTGCTGCATGCGGCACGGGCCATCAGGTAATAAAAAAGAGCGGGTCCCGGGGGGCCCACTCTCCTACGTGTGCGTATGAGAATTTATCAGCTGCGGCGGATATAGACGTTTTTGGCCTGTGCGGCAAGGGCTTCCCGCGGGCCGGAAACGATTGCGGAACCCGTTTTGTTACTGGCAAAGCTCCGAATATCGAAAGGATGTATAAGCTTACAGCCAAACGGCGGGAGTCCGGACGCCAGCACGAACTCATTTATGGCAGCTGTCCTCAAAGCGATCTTTCCGGCTAACCGTTCATTCATCTGGCCTACCTACAGTCGCCAACGCTTCCAGGCGCACGGTAGACCGCCGCGCCAGTAGCGACCAGAGACTCGCATGGCTGCTGCCTTTTCGCTCATTCCCGAACTCGATGAGATCGTCAAAAACGGCTCCGCTGAAAAGCGGGCGGCGGCCATTGCGCGGATTTCCGACCTTTTCCTGCAAGGTGCCGCGCATTTCGAGACGCGGCATGTCGCGCTGTTCGACGACATTCTGGTTGGTCTGGTGCCGGCCACCGAAATCGAGACGCGCGTGGAACTGGCGGAGCGGCTGTCGAAGCTGGATAACGCGCCGCCGACGCTGGTGAAGCAACTCGCCCACGAAAATGAAATCAAGATTGCCGGTCCGATCCTGAGCCGATCGCCGCTGCTCGACGATCCGACACTCGTCGAAATCGCCCGCGCCAAGGGCCAGGAACATCTGGCCGCGATTTCAGGGCGCCCGACATTGTCTCCCACCGTGACCGATGTGATCGTCCGCCGCGGTGACCGCGAAGTGGTGCGCAGCGTCGCGGCCAACAATGGCGCGCAGTTTTCCGAGTCCGGCTATTCGGGACTGGTCAAGCGCGCGACCGACGATGGCATGCTGGCGCTGACTGTCGGCCAGCGCGAGGACCTTCCGGCCGCGTCGCTGAAACAGTTGCTGGCGAAATCGGTCGATCTCGTCCGCCGCCGCATGTTTGACTCTGCGAAGCCGAAACAGAAGGCGGCGATCAATCAGGCGATGATCGAGATTTCCGGTGCGCCGAAAACGCCACCGCAGACCCGCGATTTCCAGCCGGCCCAGCGCGCCATTCTGGCGCTGCATCAGGCGGGAGAACTCAACGAGGCGGCGCTGCTCGGCTTCGCCAAGCTGCATAAATACGAGGAATCGATTGCGGGGCTGGCGGCGCTGACGGGAATGCGGCTGTCGGTGGTCCATCAGCTGATGCTCGGTGATCGCTACGATCCCATTCTGCTTCTGGGAAAATCGATCGGGCTGGAATGGGCCACCGTGCGGGCGCTGGTGGTGTTGCGGCTTGGTCCGGGACGAACGCCCTCCGGTCCGGATATTGAGGAAGCCCGGATCAACTACGAGCGTTTGTCGCTCGCGACGGCGCAGCGCGTTCTGACCTTCTGGCGGCTGCGCGACAAGGGTTTGCCGGCCTAAGAGTTCACGTGCCGAAAGATGAGATAGGCGGCCTTGCGTCCTTCGCGGTCGGCCTTTCTTCCATAGCGGGTCATCGTGTAGTGCGGCCACGGCCTCCGCCAGTCGCTGGCGCGCTCTGCTGTCCAGATGAAGTCCGCAGAGCGCTGCATGTGCATCAGGGTCCATGCACAGTAGTCGTCGATGTCGCACACGAAGCGGAACTCGCCGTCTGATTTCAGGATGCGCGACATCTCGGCGATGGTTGCGTCCTGCACGAAGCGGCGCTTCCAGTGCCGCCGTTTCGGCCACGGATCGGGGTGAATGAGATCGATCCGCGCAAAGCTCGATGGCTGCGCCCATGCCAGCAGCTCGGCGGCGTCGCCTGCAAAAAGGCGGATGTTGGCGATGTTGTGCGCTTCGATCTGCGCCAGGATTTTCGCCATGCCGTTGACGTACGGCTCGCAGCCGATGAAGCCGGTCCGCGGAAACGCGAGCGCTTCCGCGATCAGGTGTTCGCCGCCGCCGAATCCGATCTCGAGACGCATTTCGTCGATGGGTGCCTGGAACAGCGCGCCCGGATCAGAGGCGTCCGCGTGAGCAAGATCGAGTGCGAGATGCGGCAGCAGATTTTCGATCAGATCGGCCTGGTGATTGCGGAGCTTGTGGCCCTTGCGCCGCCCGAAAAACGATCCATGCCCGTGTTCGATATTTTGCCCGCGTGATGAGGTCGTATCGTTCGCTGACATCGCATTCACCGGCTTGGGCAGTCTATCGTTCATCGCGGGTGCGATCTGGTTGAAATCCGGTCATGGACACGCCCCGGCAACGTTGCCGATCCACGGCGCTGCGGGGTCCGCAGGTTTATGTGGGGTCGGACTGTTCGCGCGCCGCCATCTGCTCGACGAGTTCCACGATGCTGCGGCGGAGTTTGGCATCCGTGATGCGCGTGAACGCGCGCGTCAGCGCGAGTCCTTCGGAAGTGGCGAGAAAATCCGAAACGTAGGCGGGGGATTGCGCTTCGCTCAATCCTGCCAGCGCGTTCGGTCCGGCCGGGCCGCCTTCGAACAAAAACGAGACCGGCACCTGAAGAATGTCGGAGATCTGTTGAAGCCGGCTTGCACCGATGCGGTTGGTGCCCTTCTCGTATTTCTGCACCTGCTGAAATGTCAGGCCGAGCGCTTCGCCGAGCTTTTCCTGGCTCATGCCAAGCATGATCCGGCGCATGCGCACGCGGCTGCCAACATATTTGTCAACAGGATTGGGCGCCTTGGTGGTCATCTAAAAGCTCCCCGTCATCGGCAGGGTTTGGAAAACGATGGTGAACCTGTCGGCGATGACCAGACCGGAATACGCTTCTTGCGCCAGCATCGTCAAATCCTTGTCGCCCCCGTGATGAAGAATTTAGGTTAAACCCTGTGACCGCATTGAGGCCGATTGAACCCATCGAACAAGGTTTGACAGTCTGGACACATGTCCAGAAATACCGTGCGTCAGAACAGATACGGTGATGTCAGGGCTTTTGTTTCGCGCGGCGGCGGATAACGATCACAATCGACAATGCGACCGCCAGTGCCACCGGGATATCGCGAACACGGGAGAACAGCGTCGGGGACGCTGGTTTGGGCAACGCTGAATCGAGCACGCCCTCGGCGCCAAGTCCCAATTGCGTAATGATCCTGCCGAACGGATCGATCACGGCGGAGATGCCTGTGTTCGCAGAGCGTACGATGGGGAGGCCTTCTTCAATCGCTCGCAGCCGGGCCTGTTGCAGATGCTGATAGGGGCCGGTCGAGATGCCGAACCATCCGTCGTTGGTCAGGTTGACGATCCAGCCGGGACGATCGTCGCCGGGAACAATGTCGCCCGGGAAGATCGCCTCGTAGCAGATCAGGGGCAGCATGCGTGGTGCGTTCGGTACCGTCATGGTCCGCCGCCGGTCGCCCGGAATGAAGCCGCCGCGTACCTTGGTGATCTGCACGAAGCCGAGTTTTTCCATCGCGGACTGAAACGGCAGGTATTCACCGAATGGAACCAGATGCAGCTTGTCGTAGATCGACAGGATGGTTCCATCGTGATCGATGACATAAATCGAATTGTAGGCGCGGGTGATTTGCGTTCCGGCAGGCTGATCCGGCGGGCGGATCGCACCCGTCACCAGCACCGTCCCCGGCGGCAACAGGTTCGCGATCTGCGCCATGGCGTCGGCCTCGCGCGCCAGGAAGAACGGAAACGCGGATTCCGGCCAGATCAGGATGGTGGAGTCACGCACGCCGCTCGATTGCGGACCCGTCGCGCGATCCGACAGCGACAGATACTTCTCCATCACCATCTGTTTGGCGGCGTAGTTGAATTTCACATCCTGCTGCAGGTTCGGCTGCATCAGGCGCAGTTTCACCTTGTCGACGAACTGCGTCGGCTGGTTTGCGAGCCTGATTGCGCCGTAGCCACCCATCGCGGCAAGCAGGACGAGTGAGACAACGAGCGGAATCCACGGGCGGCGCGTCACGTGCGGATCGTCGATCAGCGCTGCGGGAGACGCAAAAACCGCGACCGCGATAAACGTCAAACCCCAAAGCCCGACCAGTGACGCGCTTTGCGCGAACGCCAGCGGCTCGGTCAATGCGTAGCCGAAGGCGTTCCAGGGAAAGCCTGTCAGGATATGTCCGCGCAGCCATTCGCTGACCGTGAGCGCGCAGGCGAGACTGAGAATGCGAAACGCATTCGGTGCCCAGATCAGCCGGGCAAGCGCAAAGCCGAGGGCCATGAACAGCGCCAGTCCTGCCGGCAGGCCCATCACCGCGAACGGAAGCAGCCACGCGAAAGTCTGGGCGTCGACGAGGAAGGCGTAGCCCACCCAATAAAGCCCCGCCACGAAATAGCCGAAGCCGAACCACCAGCCGCTCATCGCCGCAGCGGGAATGCCGCCGAGGCGTCCGGCGCCAGCGCCATCGACCAGCCAGACCGCGACCGGAATCGTCAGGAACAAAATCGGCCACGCGTTGAACGGCGCCATCGCCAGCGCCGACAGCGCGCCCGCGGCGAGCGCGATCATCGCGCGCGTCCATCCCCATGACAGGATGATGCCGGAGATGAGCGCGCGGAAGGACTTCATCGATTGCCGGCGCCGTCGCTGGATGAAGCCGGATTGGTGTTGTCGTTGGCCTGGGCCTGCGCGGCATCGTTCGCGGCTTCCCGGCGGCGCAACTCGCGATGACGCAGATTGGAGCGGTCTTTCTGCGTTCCGATGCGGACGCGTTTGACGCGGCGAGGATCGGCGTCGAGCACTTCGATCTCGAATTCGCCCGGTCCGGAAATGATTTCACCGCGCACTGGCAGGCGGCCGACCTGCGTCACGAGATAGCCGCCGAGCGTATCGACATCCTCGCCAGCTTCGCCGGTGTCGAACTCCTCTCCGACCACGGATTGCACGTCTTCCAGGCTGGCGCGCGCGTCGGCGATGAACGATCCATCGGATTGCCGGACCACGGACGGTGTCTCATCGCTGTCGTGCTCGTCATCAATCTCGCCGACCACCTGCTCGACGATGTCCTCGATCGACACCAGACCGTCGGTGCCGCCGTACTCGTCGACCACCAGCGCCAGATGGATGCGCGTCGCCTGCATCTGCGCCAGCAGATCGATGGCGGGCATCGATGGCGGAACATAGATTAGTTTGCGCATGATGTTGGCGTCGGACAGCTTCATGCGCAGGTCGACCGAACGTAGATCGAGTCCTGCCGGAAACGGCTTTTTGCGCTTGGCGTTGACCTCGTCCGCAACCTTCGCCTTCGCTGTGATGAAGGCGAGCAGGTCGCGGATATGAACGAAGCCTTCGGGGTCGTCGAGGGTGTCGTTGTAGACCACCAGACGCGAATGAGCCGCGCTTTCGAACAGACTCATCAACTCGCCCAGCGAAATATCCCGCTTGACCGCGACGATGTCGCCGCGCGGCACCATGACGTCGGCGATGCGCCGCTCGTGCAGGCCCAGGATGTTGCGCAGCATGGTGCGCTCGATCGTGGTGAAGCTGGTTTCGTCCGGTGCCGTGGCATCAAGTACCACCTGAAGATCGGCGCGAGCCGATCCCGCCTTCCATCCGAACAGCGTGCGCAGCGCACGCATGAGCCAGAGTTCCGACGACGGGCGCAGCACCTCGCCCTGCTGCACGGGCACCGGCAGATTGCCCGATCGCGGCGTATCAGAGCGATCCCTGTCGGATTTGTCGGCAAGAGAATTGGACACCTAGTTCACCTGATCGTCGTGCGCGTAGGGATCGGGGATCCCGAGCTGCGCCAGGATATCACGCTCGAGACCTTCCATGATCTCGGCATCTTTATCGTTTTCGTGATCGTAGCCCACCAGATGCAGAAAACCGTGCACCGCCAGATGGCTGAGATGGTGATCGAACGGCTTGTGTTCGGCTTCGGCCTCAAAGCGCGTGGTCTCGTAGGCGATGGCGATGTCGCCGAGCATGCGCGGCGCGTCGTCGTCAGCGCGCTCCGATTGTAGTGCCGGAAACGCCAGCACGTTGGTCGGCTTGTCGATGCCGCGCCAGTTCTTGTTGAGAGTGCGGATGCCGGCATCGTCGGTCAGCATGATCGCAAGTTCGGCGTCGGCGGTATCGGCATCGACCATGGACGCCGCCGTTTCGATGGCGCGATGGATCGTCGTCTCCACACCGCTTTCGCTGTTCCAGCAGTCGGCGGTAACGAGGACTTCGGTCGCGGGTCTATCGGCGGACGTCATGTCAAAGATCTTGGTTGCAACTGGCGCTCTGTTTCATCGGTGCGTCAAGGTTTGCCCGCAGGCTGCTTCGGCACGCCTTCATATGCGGCAACGATCCGCGCCACCAGTTCATGGCGGATGACGTCCTGCGCCTGGAATCTCACCTGGGCGATGCCTTCGACGCCGTCGAGCAGCTTGGCGGCTTCCGCCAGCCCCGACGGCTGGCCATTGGGCAGATCGACCTGGCTCGGATCGCCGGTAATGATCATGCGGCTGTTCTCGCCAAGACGCGTCAGGAACATCTTCATCTGCATCGACGTGGTGTTCTGCGCTTCGTCCAGAATGATGGCCGCGTTGGTCAGGGTGCGGCCGCGCATGAAGGCCAGCGGCGCGATTTCGATTTCGCCGCTTTGCAGGCCGCGCTCGACGATGCGCGAATCCATCAGATCGTACAGCGCGTCGTAGATCGGCCGCAGATACGGATCGACCTTTTCGCGCATGTCGCCGGGCAGGAATCCAAGCCGTTCTCCGGCTTCGACGGCGGGGCGCGACAGGATGATGCGGTCGACTTCCTTGCGTTCGAACAGCTGACAGGCCTGCGCCACTGCGAGCCATGTCTTGCCGGTGCCGGCGGGGCCGATGCCGAACACCAGTTCGTGCCGCTTCAATGCGCGGATGTAGGAATCCTGCGCAGCGGTACGCGCCCGAACCGGACGCTTGCGCAGATTGATCTCCTCGAATTGCGACTTCGCGGTCTTCGGATCGAATTCGAACAGCGAGCCTTGCGCGATGACGGCGCGGATCGCGCCTTCGACATCGCCTTGCGCGATGTCCTGGCTGCGCACAGCCTGTTCGTAAAGCATTTCGAGCACCCGCCGCGCGGCGTCACAACCGTCGCGCGATCCGGCAACGGTGATGTGGTTGCCGCGCGAGTCGGCGACGACGCCGAGGCGGCGTTCGATCAGAGCAAGGTTTTGTCCGTAGGGACCGACCAGGGCGGAGGCGGCGCCGTTGTCATCGAAGGCGACGACGATCTGGGCTTCGTGCGGTGTTGGAACGTCTCGGTCGTTTTTGCGGCCAGGGGCGAGTGTCGGCGAATCCGATGCGCTTTTTGGCAAGGGTTCAGGCTCCGGTGGTCATGGCTGACAAGGAAGTGTTGGCGGGCTGGGAAATTCTAGGTGACGAGACGGGAGACACGTCCGACCCGGCGAGGGCGCCGATCAGGCTGTAGCGCTCGAGGCTGTCGACGGCGACGGGCAGCACCTGGCCGATGATGTCGGGCGACGCCATGACATGAGCAGGTTGCAGGTAAGCGGTGCGGCCGACGATCTGACCGGGATTGCGCGCGGCGCGCTCAAACAGCACATCGACCGTCTTGCCGATCACTGCCGCGTTGAAGGCAGCCTGCTGGCTGTCGATCAACTCCTGGAGCCGCGCCAATCGCTCGTCCATCACAGTGGTCGTGACCGTCTCCTGCATGTCCGCGGCCGGTGTACCGGGCCGGGGCGAATACTTGAAAGAATAGGCGCCAGCGTAGCTGATTTGGCGGACCAGCGCGAGTGTTGCCGAAAAGTCTTCCTCGGTTTCACCGGGAAAACCGACAATAAAATCCGATGAAAATGCAATGTCTTCACGCACCTTGCGGAACCGCTCCACGGTGCGGGCATAATCGGCAGCGGTGTGTTTGCGGTTCATCGCTTCCAGGATGCGGTCGGAGCCGGATTGCACCGGCAGATGCACGAACGGCATCACCGCGGGAATGTCCCGGTGGGCCTCGATCAGCGCCTCGTCGACATCGCGGGGATGGCTGGTCGAATAGCGCAGGCGCACGATGCCCGGAATGTCCGCAAGACGATGCAGAAGCTGGCCGAGCGACCATGGCTTGCCGTTCTCGCCTTCGCCATGAAACGCGTTGACGTTCTGGCCGATCAGCGTGATCTCGCGCACGCCGTTATCGGCGAGGCGCTTGACGTCGTCGACGATGCGCGCGACCGGACGCGACACTTCCATGCCGCGCGTATAAGGCACCACGCAGAAGGTGCAGAACTTGTCACAGCCTTCCTGCACCGTGACGAAAGACGAGATGCCGCGCGCGCGGATCATCGCCGGTTTTGGATCGGGCAGCGAGGCGAACTTGTCCTCGACCGGAAATTCCGTCTCGACAGCGCGGCCATCGGTCTTTGCCCTTGCCAGCAACTGCGGCAGATGATGATAGCTCTGCGGGCCGACCACGACATCGACCACCGGCGCACGGCGGATGATCTCACTGCCTTCGGCCTGCGCGACGCAGCCCGCCACGGCGATCTGCATTTCGCGGCCGTTGCGAGCGGCCTCGTCCTTTGCGGTGCGCAGGCGTCCAAGTTCCGAATAAACTTTCTCGGACGCTTTCTCTCGGATGTGACAGGTGTTGAGGATCACAAGATCGGCGTCGTCGGCATTTGCCGTCTCGACGAATCCTTCAGGCGCGAGCGTGTCCACCATGCGCTGTGCATCGTAGACATTCATCTGACAGCCGTATGACTTGATGTGCAGCTTGCGCGGCGCGGTCATCGAAACCTTGGGTCTGGCGGCGCTCCGGGCCGCTCCAGAGAGCGTTTTCCGGCCGGTTAGCCGAAGAAACGCTCCTAATCATAACTTAGCGCGTATTTCGTTCGCAGAACCGGTACCCACTTCTGCGGAATACGCGCTCGCTTCAAATATAGATAAAGGGCGGCGAAATCCAGCGACCGGGCGGTAGTTCAGAACGCGCCAAATAGAGGCTATCTATTTGTTCTGTTGGGGTTTTCAGGGGCGAACTTAATCGCCTCCCTAAATGGCGCTTATTTCAGCGGGGTCGAGGCTTGGTTCGATCAGACCGGGCAATGTGCGCATATCGCCGATGACAATGCTCGCGCCGGCCGCCCGCAGCCGGTCAGCATCGCCGGGCCGGCAGTGGCTGCCGCCGGTAAATCCGATCACGGTCATTCCCGCGGCATGCGCGGCGGTGACGCCGGGCACGCTGTCCTCGATCACGACGCATCGCCTTGGCGGCGTATCCATCTGTGCGGCGGCAAACAGAAACAGGTCCGGCGCAGGCTTGCCGCGCTCGACCTGCATCGCAGAGAACAGATGCGGGTCGAAGCGGCCGATGAGGCCGGTGGTGCCGAGGCTGCTGCGAATGCGCGTCGGTGTACCGGAGGACGCCACGCAGATGCGCCGGGACAATCGGTCCAGCGCCTCGAAGATGTGTGGAACGGGCTGCAACTGCGCGCCGAACACCCGGTCGATCGTGGCGCGCAGTTGCGCGGTATACGAGTCGGGAAAGGCGCGGCCGAGTTCGCTTTCGACTTCAAGCCTTGCTTCACGCGCCGAACGCCCGAGGAAGCGCTCGTGCACCTGTTCGGCGGAAATCGTGTAGCCGTATTCCGTCAGCACCTCGGCATGAACGACGCACGCCAGCGCTTCGCTGTCGACGAGCACGCCGTCGCAATCGAAAATGACGAGATCGTAAGGGGAGGGCGTGCTCAAGTCTTGTCGTCGTCCCGAGTCTTTTCGTCCAACGGCACGCAATAAAGCTCCAGCCGGTGGTCGACCAGCTTGTAGCCGAGCTTGCGCGCGATTTCGGTCTGAAGCTTTTCGATTTCCTCGGAGGTGAATTCGATCACCTTGCCGTCGCGCAGGTTGATGAGATGGTCGTGATGACTCTCCGGCACCTGCTCGTAGCGGGCGCGGCCCTCGCGGAAATCGTGACGCTCGATGATGCCGGCGTCTTCGAACAGCTTGACGGTGCGATAGACCGTCGAAATCGAGATCTTGTCGTCGACTGCAACGCAGCGCCGGTAAAGTTCCTCGACGTCGGGATGATCCATGGCCTCAGCGAGCACGCGCGCAATGACGCGGCGCTGCTCGGTCATGCGCATGCCGGCTGCGGTGCAACGCTTTTCGATATCCGTGTGCTTGCCTGTCGGCACGGGGTTCAAGGACGACATCTTGCGAGGTTCCGGTGGATAGAGCGGTGTTTTGCCACCCGCCGCAGCTTACGACAAGTCTCGCTGCATCACCACGGCGTTCAATTGTTCGCCGCTGGCGTCCTTGTAGTACCGTTCGCGGCGCCCGACGACGCGAAAACCGGCGCGTTCATACAAGGCGCGGGCAGGGCGGTTGTTTTCCTCGACTTCGAGAAACACGGTTTTCAGGCCATGCCCCGCAAGATGCCCGAGATGGGTGCGCAGCAGGTCGCGCGAGAATCCGCGCCCGCGGTGCTTCTGTGCAACCGCAACAGAGAGAATCTCCGCTTCGTCGGCGGCGGTTCGCGACACGATAAATCCGATGATCGATCCGCCGAGCCGCAGCCGGTGAGCGAGTGCATTGCGCTCGATCAGGATCTGTTCGAATTCGTCCGTGCCCCAGCCGCGATGAAACGAGGCGCGATGCAGTTGTGAGAGACGCGGCGCATCGCGGAGATTTGCGGGTTCGACCGTGGCGTCGGCGCGTCCGAACAGTTTCGGAAACACACGGGACAGAAATGCGGGAACGCGCGGCATGGCTACGTCCGTGTACCCGGCAGCGCGTAACCAGCCTTCGGCTTGGCATCGGGCGCGCGCAAGTAAAACGGCTTCGCCGGCGCCGCGCCTGGGTCGGTCCCCGCGCCGATCCATGCGACCCAGGTAATATCGGGACCGGGTTTCGGGTCGACCAGCACAGGTGCCGGAACATTTCGCGGCCAGCGATCCGCCAGCAGTTGCGCCGCGTTGCCGACCATGCGCAATGCGCCAAAGCGTGAGGCCGCGAAGGTGTCCTCGATCGGCATCACAGCGGGGCGCATCAAGGCCGACCCGTTGCCGGCGACGACCTGACAGTAAACATGGTCATGCCGGGCATCGATCGCAGCGATGATCGGATGCTCCTGCTTCTCCGCGACCAGAGGCGCGACATAGGCCGCCAGCGTCGTGAGGCCGATCACCGGTTTGTCGGCGGCAAGGCCGATGCCGCGCGCCGCGGAGATGCCGACGCGCAAACCGGTAAAGCTGCCGGGGCCGGTGGTGACGGCGATGCGGTCGAGTTCGAGATAGCTCAGGCCTGACGCGGTCATGACACGTGCGATCAGCGGCATCAGCGCCTCGGCATGGCCGCGCTTCATCTCCAGCGTTTCCTGCGCGATGACCGCCTTCGTGGCGGCATCGAGCACGGCAGCAGCGCAGTAGTCCAGCGCGGTATCGATGGCGAGAACGATCATTCAGGGACCGGTACGATGGCAAAGCTGGCGGCAACGTGCCGCTGAAAAAGCAAAGGGGCAAGCGGTTCGGCGCTTGCCCCAAGGCCTTTTTGGAAAATTCGGTAATTTACATCGGCCGGACTTCGACCACGTCCGGGATGAAGTGCTTCAGCAGGTTCTGGATGCCGTGCTTCAGCGTCGCCGTCGAGGACGGGCAGCCCGCGCAGGAGCCCTTCATGTCGAGATAGACAATGCCGTCCTTGAAGCCGCGGAACGTGATGTCGCCGCCGTCGCTGGCGACCGCCGGGCGAATCCGGGTTTCGAGCAGATCCTTGATGACCGCGACGGTCTCGGTGTCGGCCTCGCTGAAGAATTCCTCGGCGTGTGGCGCATCGCCGTCGGCAACCTGGCCGTCAGCAAGCAGCGGCGCACCGGACATATAGTGTTCCATGATGACGCCAAGGATCGCCGGCTTGAGGTGCTGCCAGTCGCTGTCGTCCTTGGTGACGGTCACGAAATCCGAGCCGTAGAACACGCCGGTCACGCCCGGCACACCGAACAGGCGTTCGGCCAGCGGGGAGCGGGTGGCGGAGTCACGGTCGGTGAACTCCATGGTGCCGCTGTCGAGCACGGGGCGGCCGGGAATGAACTTCAGGGTCGCGGGATTTGGGGTCGCTTCGGTCTGGATAAACATCTGGTTCTCCGGCGCATCGCCGGTTCAAGGCCGGCGCGAACGGGGTTAAGTGAGCGGTTCCTATAGCACAGATGGCGCCTGAAACAGCCCGATCAAGGTGCATGGCGGCTGTTCCGGGGTGGGGAAACTCCCCGGTGTCATCACCGGGCTTGTCCGGGTGATCCCGATGAACTCGGCCCTATGCCTCATGATCGGGATGGCCGGGACGAGCCCGGCCATGACAATTCAGGACAGCGCGTCGATATCGAGGTCGCTGAGGTTGCCCGGCACGACGGTAATCGGGATCGGAAATGTGCCGGCGGTTTTCGCCAGCATGGTGATGATGGGACCGGGGCCTTCCGCACCGGCGCTGGCCGCAAGCACCAGCATGGCAATGTCGACATCGTTATCGATGACGTCGAGGATCTGCTCGCCGGGATCGCCCTCGCGGATGACACGCTCCGGCGTGATGGCTGCGATGCCGTTGGCGCGGCCCGAGGCGCGGTCGAGCGCCGCGTTCGCGATCTCCTCGGCTTCGGCGCGCATGATGTCGGCGACACCGAGCCATTGCTGGTTGCGGTCTTCCGTCTCGATGACGCGCAGCATCACGACGCCGCCGCCGACACGCAGCGCCCAGCGGCTCGCGTAGTACACCGCACGGTCGCCTTCCGCTGTGTCGTCAACGACGACGAGGCATTTCGGCCTGTGGCCCTGTTCGTAGCTTCGTCGCTGGCTGCTCATGCATGTCCCTCGCGCGTATTCCGCAAAAGTGGGCACCGGTTTGCGAGACGAATACGCGCAGCTTAATGACCGGCATCATGCTGCCATGCGCGAGGGCGCGCCGACAAGGTGAGAAGAGGCTTGACGGAACTCGATTTGGTTTGTCCGGACGCGCAGGAGGCCATGCCCGGATTCATTCAGGCATGGCCTTCGCAGGATGGAAGACAGTTTCATGTCTTGCGGATGAAGCCGACGATGTCCTTCACCGCATCCATGGTTTCGGCGGCGATGACGCGCGCGCGATCCGCCCCTTCGGCCAGAACCGAATCCACATAAGCGGCGTCCTGCGTCAGCTTCTTCATTTCCGCACCGATCGGCCCGAGCTTCGCGACCGCGAGATCCACCAGCGTGCTCTTGAAGCCCGAGAACTGTCCACCGCCGAATTCGCGCAGCACGTCCGGCCGCGATTGTCCCGACAGCGCCGCGTAGATGCCGACCAGATTGTCCGCTTCGGGACGGCTCTTCAGGCCTTCCTCCTCGCCCGGCAACGGCTCCGGGTCGGTCTTCGCCTTGCGGATTTTCTGCGCGATCGCGTCGGCGTCATCGGTGAGATTGATGCGTGAATAGTCCGACGGATCCGACTTCGACATTTTCTTGGTGCCGTCGCGCAGCGACATCACGCGCGTCGCGGGGCCGGTGATCAGCGGCTCCGGCTGAGGAAAGAACTTCTCGCCGAAATTGTGCGCGTGGATGGAATCCGAAAAGTCGTTGTTGAACTTCTGCGCGATGTCACGCGCCAGCTCCAGATGCTGCTTTTGATCCTCGCCGACCGGAACATGCGTCGCGCGATAGACCAGAATGTCGGCCGCCATCAGATTCGGATAGGCGTATAGCCCGACCGATGCATTCTCGCGATCCTTACCGGCCTTCTCCTTGAACTGGGTCATGCGGTTCAGCCACCCGAGCCGCGCCACGCAGTTGAACACCCAGGCGAGCTCGGCATGTTCGGAGACCTGGCTCTGGTTAAAGACAATGTGCTTCTTCGGATCGATGCCCGCGGCGATGAACGCCGCCGTGACCTCGCGAATGTTACGGGTCAGCTCGGCAGGGTCCTGCCAGACGGTAATGGCATGCAGGTCTACAACGCAGTAGATGCAGTTGTGGGTGTTCTGGAGCTTCACGAAGTTGACGATGGCGCCGAGATAATTGCCGAGGTGCAGATTGCCCGTCGGCTGGACGCCCGAAAAAACCAGTTCTTTTGAAGCCATCTTACTGTTCCTGTGCCGCCGTCCGGCGGCCGATCCGTGTACGCGCGTCTTTAGCCATGCAGGCGCTACTCGCGCAAGCCGCCATCACGTAAATTGCTGATTGCCTCGCCCCAGCTCACGACACCGAACAGGTCCAGCAGCAGGCCGTAAAACGAAACGCCCGCCGCGACCAGTCCGCCGAGAATGGTGATCTGGGCCGCGAAGCCAGCCGTTGCCGTCACCGGTGCCACGAAGGACTCGGCGAGATACAGCATCGCGCCCATCACCGCGGCGCAGATCGCGATCCGCGGCAGCCGGCGCTGCGAAATGGCGTCGAGGGAAAATCCGAATGTCGTCGCGCCTCGCCAGCCCAGCACGCCGGCGCAGAACCATGCGCCGAGCGAGATGCTGGCGGCGACGCCGCTGGCGCCATAGGCATGCCCGAAGAACAGCCCGCAGATCACGGCGACCGCGATACCGGACAGCGTTGCCGCGAGCGGCGTTTTGGTGTCCTCGCGGGCGAAGAAAGCCGGAGCCAGTACTTTCACCAGAACATGCGCGGGCAGGCCGAGCGCAAGGATCGCCAGCGCCTGTGCGGTGGCGATGGTATCCGCCGCGGTGAATGCGCCGTGCTCGAACAGCACGCGGATGATCGGCTGGCTCAGGACGATCAGGCCGATGGTTGCCGGCATGACCAGTGCGGTCGCAAGTTCGAGTCCGCGTGACTCGGCCTGCATCAGCGCGTCCTTGTCGTTGGCGCGGATCGCGCGGGTCATTTCAGGCACCAGCACCGTGCCCATCGCCACGCCGACCATGCCGAGCGGCAGTTCGATCAGGCGGTTGGCAAAATAAAGCCACGACACCGCGGCCGGCGAATTCGAAGCGATGATCGCGCCGCCGACAATCAGGAATTGCGGCCCGGCATTGGCCACCATGCCGGGAATGCCCTTGCGCAGAAACCCCCGGATTTGCGGGTCGAATGAAATCCGTATCGGTGTGGCGATGCCGTCGCGCCACGGTCTGCGCTGAACGAGGATCAGCATTTGCAGACATCCGGCGACGCCGACTGCGCCCGCGATCACGGTTGCCGAGAACAGCGGATCGTGCCGCCAGACCAGCAGCACGACCAGCACAACGATCATGGTGATGTTGAACAGCACCGGCGAGAATGCGGTGAGCATGAAGCGATGCTCGGCGTTCAGCACGCCCATCATCACGATAGATGGGCCGACGAACGCGAAATACGGCATCATCAATCGGGCGTCATTGATGGCGAACTGCAATGTCTCGCGGCCGACGAAGCCGGGGGCAAGCACTGCAATGACGAGCGGCATCAGCACCGTCAGGACGAGCGCGATACAGATCAGGATGAGGCTGACGCTGCCGAGCACGCGTCCCGCGAAGGCGGCGGCGGCAACGGTACCCTCGGTTTCCCGCACGCGCAGATAATGCGGGATCAGCGCTGCGTTCAGCGCGCCTTCGGCGAAGGAGCGGCGCGTCACATTGATGAACTGGAACGCCACCAGAAACGCGTCTGCGACCGATCCGGCGCCGAGCAGCGCCGCGATCAGGGCGTCGCGCATGAATCCCAGCGTTCGCGACGCCAGCGTGCCGGTCGAGATGGTCAGGATATGACGGATCATCGAGCTATTCTGCGGATCACATGCTTGCTGGCGGGCGCGTTGTCGTGATAGGTCGCCGGTTGCTCCAAAGACCTTGGAACCGGCTCTCCAGTCCCCCCTGAAATACCAGTTTTTGCCGGTTTTGCTCCCTTCCAGCAGGAATATCATTAATGACCGCAGCGACATACGACGTTCTCGGGATCGGGAATGCCATCTTCGATATTCTGGTGCGAACCGACGATGCCTTTCTCGCTCAGCACGGCATGGCCAAGGGATCGATGGCGCTGATCGACGAGGCGCGCGCCGCTGCGGTTTATCAGGCCATGGGCCCAGCCACCGAAATGTCCGGCGGTTCAGCGGCGAATACGATTTTCGGCGTGGCGGGCTTCGGCGCAAAGGCGGCGTATGTCGGCAAGGTCAAGGACGACCAGATCGGCCGCATGTACACCCATGACATCCGCGCCGCGAATGTGGCGTTCACGACCGCGGCCGCGACCGACGGCCCCGCGACCGGATGCTCCTACATCCTGGTGACGCCGGACGGCGAGCGAACCATGAACACGTATCTCGGCGCGGCGCAGGATCTCTCCCCCGCCGACATCGACCCTGCCCAGATTGCGGCGTCCTCGATCGTCTATCTGGAAGGTTATCTGTGGGATCCGGCCAATGCGAAGGAGGCGTTTCTGAAAGCCTCCAAGATCGCGCATGACAACAAGCGCAGTGTCGCGCTCACTCTGTCGGACGCTTTTTGTGTCGGCCGCTACCGCGATGAGTTCCTCGATCTCATCCGGACCGGGACGGTCGATCTGGTGTTCGCGAATGAGACGGAACTGGCTTCGCTCTATCAGACCGAGGATTTCGACAAGGCGCTGGGTCAGTTGCGCAATGACGCCCAACTCGCCGTGGTCACCCGCAGCGAAAAGGGCTGCGTGGTTGCTGGGAAGGACAAGGTGACGGCGGTTCCGGCATATCCGGTGAAGCAGGTGGTGGATACAACGGGCGCGGGCGATCTGTTCGCCGCGGGTTTCCTGTTCGGTTTGGTGCGCGGTCTTGGCCATGAACAGTGCGGCCGGCTTGGCGCACTCGCCGCCGCCGAGGTGATCCAGCACATCGGTGCGCGTCCGCAAACCTCGCTGAAGGCGCTGGCGCAGGCGGCCGGACTGCCGGTCTAGCGGCAACTGTTCACGATCGAGTGACTACCGGTTAACCGCGTTTCTCCCTTGAAGGGCTTGCGGCCGCATCCATATGACAAAAGACGATTTTCGGCGGGAACGATTGCCTGTTGCGTTCGTTGGAACTTTTCCCGCTGTGCGGGCAGGGACGTTTGTTTGTTAAAGAGATACGCGCAGGGCGCGGCGGAAGGTCACCATGATTTCAACCTGGAGCGAGTGGAAACGTTACCCGAAGGCCGCGCGCGGCGAAAAACTCGAGGCGCCGATCGGGCCGGGAATTTTTGAAGTCAGGCACGCCTCATCCGGAGCGCTGTTCGCATTCGACTCTGCCGACAACCTCGCTCTCGCGCTGTCGTCGATTACATCGGGGCCGAAATCATTCGTATCCTGGTTCGGCAAGCGCGATTCCGCAACGTCGCTCGATCTCGAATACCGAACCTATGCGACATCGACGCGTGAAGATGCAAAAGTCGCTGCAGAACGCATGATTGGCCGCCGCGAGGCCTTCATGAGTCACGTCGCCTGACGCCTAGCGGCGCAGCACGCCGATCATGCGGCTGGCGAAAGTGAGCCGCTCGGCCAACACCGACATGAAATAGGTCAGGAGCTTCTGGCCGAGGGCCGGGTTGCTGGCGGTGATCGCGTTGAACGCTTCGGCGCGCAGCACGTAAAGCACGCTGTCGGCCTCCGCCCGTATCGTGGCGCTGCGCGGCTGGCGTGCGACAAGCCCCATTTCCCCAACCGTTGTATGGCGGCCGAGGCTTCGGACCCGGGTGCTGTGACCCCCGCCCGCGTCAACGATAACGCCGATCCTGCCGTTGAGGATAAAGAGCATCGAGTCGGCCGGTTCACCCGCGCGCGCGATAGTCTCGAAAGCGCGGACCTCGAGGCGTTCGCAGCGGCGCGCCAGTTCGGCGGCATCATGATCATTGCCGAGAATTCCCGCGAACCAGCCTTGCAGATCGCCTTCTTCCTGCTCCAGCCCGCTGTGCCGGGCGATGATTTCGTTCTCGCACCACTCCAGCGCATGATCGAGATCCGGCATGACCAGAATGTCGCCGGCCAGAAACTCTCCCGACCGCAGCATTTTTTCGGCTGCGCGCGGCAGGTTGACGAGAACGAGCTTCACGTCGTTCTCGATCGCCGAACGCCTGATCTGGGCGAAGCTGTAGGCGGCCGATGAATCGATTCCGGTGACCAGCTTGAAATCGAACACCAGATAGCGGCACTCGGGATGATGTTCGAGCAGCGTCTTCACATGCTGATAAAGCCGATTGGCCGAACCGAAGAACAGATAGCTCTGCAGATTAAGCCCGTGGATTTCCTTGCCATGGGCGGCCAGCAGCGCGAGATCGTGCTGCGAGCGATCGAGCGAACTGCGGTACTCCGCGCCGTTGAAGCCGAATTTGATCGAACTGATGCGGGATGCGCTCAGTGCAAATGTCGCGCAGCCGATGACAGTTCCGATCAGGACGCCAGCGATAAAACCCCACTTCACGATGATGAAGATGATCGCCAGCAGCGACAGGTATTCGATGGTGGACAGCCGCCGCCGCGATTCGATAATCCAGCGGTTGAGCTGGTCCACGCCGAGATAGATCAGCAGGCCGCCGAGAATGAATTTCGGCATGAAGCTGAGCAGTGCCGGATCGGCGACCAGCATCAGCACCGCAATCCCGGCGACCGTCAGTCCGGACAGGCGGCCGGTGGCTCCGCCGTTGAAATTAAGCAGCGACCGGCTGAGCGAGATGCACCCCGCGTAGCCGCCGAACAGTCCCGACAGGATGTTGGCGGCTCCCGCGACATTCAGTTCGCGTTCGAGGTTTGCTTCGCGGCTGGTCGCGACTTCAAGACCTGTGGTGTTGAACAGCGTGCTGATCGCAGTGACGAAAATCACCGCAATGAGATTGCCGATCAGCCCGGGCACGGCCTGCCATGGGTAGTTTTCAATATCACCCAGATGCCACGGAAGGGAAAACGTCGCGCGCGGCAGCGATTGAAATGTCCAGCCGAGGGCCTGCGCCTGCTCCAGCGAGATGCCTGCGAAGTTGAACACGATATGGGTCACGACCACGCCGGCGATCAGCAGCGCCGGCAGCGCCAGCGGATTGCGCGAGCGGTGCCACGTCAGATAGATCGTGAACGCCAGCGCGATGCCTGCGAGAAGTTCGTACATCGTCATCGGATCAGCGAACGATGCCAGGTTGTCGAACCGCAAGGACATGTTCGTAATGACGCGAACGCCGCCGAGGGCGATCAGGAGCGCTGTCGCGCCAAGGAATCCGCCGATCACGGGATAAGGCACATACCGGATCGCGCGGCCGATCCGGGTCAGGCCCAGACTGCACAACGCCAGGCCGGTGATGATGGTTGCGGCGGACAGCGTGAGAAGCACAGGGCCGAGCAAGTGTGCGGACGGATCGGTTGCCGTGATGTGTTCGACCACCGAGGTTGCCAGAATGGCGGTCACCGCCGCTGTGGACGTTTCGGGGCCCCCAACTGCGATGGGAAAGGTGCTGCCCAACGCGACCACGATGGCGATGATCGCCGTGGCGATGAAGGTCGCCGCGATCCCGTAGGGCAGATACTCGGACAGCGGACCGGAGAAAATCAGAACCGAATAGGACAGTCCGAAGGACACCGTGAGGACCGCAGGCGCCGCGCTGGCGAAGATATCATTCAGCCATGCACGAAGTTTCACATGAGGGCTTGGAACTCGGCTTACGGAGGGAAAGGCCACGCGTGACATCCATGGGTGAAGGCGAGCCAGTCCTAGACGACGACAACGCTGACGTAAAAGAGATTTTTATGACAATCGCATTTGCAGCTGGTCCTTGCGCAAAATGAGATATTCCGCATGTTCCGGCAGCAGCAAAAAGGCTGCGCTGTTTTCCAGCGCAGCCTGGTTGCCTCGAACATCGTCTCTGCGCTGACAGATCAGCGGCCCTTGAACTTGGCCGGGCGCTTTTCCAGGAACGCGCCGACGCCTTCCTTGAAATCTTCGCTGCGTCCGGCGACGCGCTGGAACTGCTGTTCGAGGTCGAGCTGTTCCTCGAACGAATTGTTCTCGCTTTCCCAGTAAAGCCGGCGGATCAGCGACAGCGCCACGGTCGGGCCGTTGGCCAGATCATGGGCAAGCTTCCTGGTCTCCTCGGCGAGTGCCGCATCATCGACGACGCGGTTGACCAGTCCCCATTCCAGCGCCTTCTCGGCGGGGAGCCGCTCGCCCAGCAAGGACAGCTCGACCGAGCGCGCCTTGCCGATGAGGCGAGGCAGGATCCAGGTCGATCCGCAATCCGGCACCAGGCCGATGCGGCGAAACGCCTGCAGGAAATACGACGACCGCGCGCAAACGATGACGTCACCCATCAGAGCGAAGCTCATGCCGGCACCGGCAGCCGGACCGTTCACGGATGAGATGATCGGACAATGCAGGTTGCGCAGACGGCGCAGGAACGGATGAAACGCTGTCTCAAGCGTCGTGCCTGCGCTCGGCCGCTTGCCGCTCTGATCGTTGCGGCCCTGAAGGTTGGCCCCGGTGCAGAATGCCTTGCCAGCGCCGGTGAGAACGAGGCAACGAATGTCGTCGCGCTTCTCGTCGATCGCATCCATCGCCTCGGTGAGACCGGCGAGCATGTCCGGCGACACCGCGTTCATGACCTCAGGATGATCGAGTACAAGTGTGGCGACAGGTCCGTCGAATTCCAGTCTGCAATGTTTGAACTGCATGCGTTCCTCGCTTGATGATTTTGATTGAGCGTGACGTCCGCAAGCGTTGCCGCGTCCGTTTCGCAGCGACTATTTCGGAAACCGAATTGGCTGTAAACGGCACAGCATGGCAACAATGTCTGGTCTGCCATGCGCTGCGAATTTTAGTTTCGCATGGCGAAAGAGCCGTTCCGTCGTCGCGGCGGTTTGATTTTGCGCGGCCGATTGGTCAATGTCGCCGCCAAACGAGATCAACGGAGATGAAGCGATTATGGGCATTTTCGATCTGAGCGGCCGCGTGGCGGTGGTCACGGGCGGCAATGGCGGCATCGGTCTTGGCATCGCGCAGGCGCTGGCGGCGGAAGGATGCGCGGTGTCGATCTGGGGTCGCAATGCCGAGAAGAATGCGCAGGCGGTGGCCTCGATCACCGGCAAGGGTGGCAAGGCCGAGGCGCGTATCTGCGATGTCACCGACGCGACATCGGTGAAAGCTGCGATGCAGGCGACGCTGGACGCATTCGGCCGCGTCGACGGTTGCTTTGCCAATGCCGGGATCGGCGGCGGCGGACGTCAGGCCTTCATCGACCGCACCGAAGCGGACTGGCGCAAGATGTTCGCCACAAATCTCGATGGCGTGTTTCATGTCTTCCAGGCGGCTGCGCGGCACATGACGGAACGCGCGGCAAAAGGCGATGCCTTCGGGCGGCTGGTAGCGACATCAAGCATGGCGTCGCTGTTCGGCACGGCGCGTAACGAGCATTACGCCGCGACGAAGGCTGCGATCAATGCGCTGATCCGAGCGCTCGCGGTCGAGCAGGCGCGCTATGGCATCACGGCCAACGCGATCCTGCCGGGCTGGATCAAGAGCGAGATGACCGAGGGCCTGATGGCCAACGACAAGTTCGTCGCCAATGTGATGCCGCGCATTCCGATGCGCCGGTTCGGCGAACCGTCGGACTTCGGTGGCATCGCCGTTTACCTGATGAGCAAGGCGTCATCGTATCACACCGCGGATAGCATCCTGATCGATGGCGGCTATACGGTGTTCTGAGGATCACTCCGGCAGCGGAATGAATTCGTGCTCGTTGGGCACATGGGCGAAGCGGCCGGCTTTCCAGTCGGCCCTCGCTTCCTCGATGCGCTCCTTGCTCGACGACACGAAGTTCCACCAGACATGGCGCGGGCCTTCCAGCGCCGTGCCGCCGAGGAACATCATGCGCGTCGGGCGCACGGCCTTCACGGTGATCCGGTCACCGGGGCGGAAGATCAGAAGCTTCGGCCCTTCATACTTTTCATTGGCGATCTCGATCTCGCCATCGACGATATAGATCGCGCGTTCCTCGTGATCCGCATCGAGCGGCACGCGCATGCCCTCGTCCAGCGCCACCTCGGTGTAGAACCACTCCGAAACCATCTCGACCGGCGATTTTGCGCCGAACGATGAACCGGCGATGATGCGCGCCTTGAATCCGGTGTCCTGAACCGTCGGCAGGACGTCGGCGCCGAAATGCTGGAACGACGGCGCGATCTCTTCCTTGCCTGCAGGCAGCGCGATCCAGCTTTGCAGGCCGAGCATCTGCTGGCCGCTGGCGCGCTGCACGTCCGGTGTGCGCTCGGAATGCGCGATGCCGCGCCCGGCGGTCATCAGGTTCATCGCGCCGGGCTGGATTTCCTGGATATTTCCTTCGCTGTCGCGATGCATGATGCTGCCGTCGAACAGATAGGTGACGGTGGCGAGCCCGATATGCGGATGCGGGCGCACGTCCATGCCCTTGCCGGCGACGAACTGCACCGGTCCAAAGTGATCGAAGAAGATGAAGGGGCCGACCATCTGCCGCTTGCCGTGCGGCAGCGCGCGGCGGACAGCGAAGCCGTCGCCGAGATCGCGGGTGCGCGGCACGATGATGAGGTCGAGCGCGTCGCAGGTCTGCGGGTCGCCGAGGATCGGATCGTTCGATGGCATCCAGCTCATGACGCGTCTCCTTGCATCAATGGAGTTTTATTACGCGCTTGCGGATGTCTCCGCGAGCGCGCGTGCTGGCAGCATCTTACGAACGGCGGACGACGATGCAACCTGGCCTTTTTCGGCAAAGGCTTCGTGGTTCGCTTCGATCTGATCGAGCGCGTAAAGATAATTGACCATCAGCCCGTACGACTGCTGCATGCCTTTTTCGGAGCGGTCGCCGAGGAAGTTCAGCCGCTCCAGCCGTGCGCCGTTACCGAGATGGAAGCGCGCTACGGGATCGAGCGGATGCCCGCGCGAACCCTTGGCTTCGATGAAGTAGTAAGCCGCCAGCGGCAGCAGCTCGGCCTTGACCTGTTCGGCGATGTCGGGATCGTCGGCCCAGTTCGGCGTGTCCAGCGCGTTGAGGATGGCGCGTGACGCCCCATCGAGCAGCGGCGAAGTCTCGGACGCGCGTTCGCGCTTCAGCCAGGCAGCGAATCCCGGCACCGGCGAAAGTGTCACGAAGGTATGCACATTCGGCAGTTCGCGTTTGATCTCCTCGACCACCTGCTTGATCAGGAAGTTGCCGAAGGAAATACCGCCGAGCCCGCGCTGCGTGTTCGAGATCGAATAGAATACCGCCGTCGTCGCATCGGTCGCCGGGATTGGCGCGCGTGTCAGGTCGAGCAGCGGCGCGATCGCCGCCGGGCTCTCGCGGGTCAGCGCCACCTCGACAAAGATCAGCGGCTCATCCACGAGCTGCGGATGGAAGAAGCCGTAGCAACGGCGATCCGACGGCGCGAGACGGCTGCGCAAATCGTCCCAGTTGGAGATGGCATGAACCTGCTCGTAGCGGATGATCTTTTCCAGAATGTTCGCAGGCGTGGTCCAGTCGATCCGTTGCAGCACGAGAAAACCCCTGTTGAACCACGACGCGAACAGATGAACGAAATCGCTGTCGACGTGTTTGAGCGCGGGATGATCCTTGATATGCGTCAGCAGCGCTTCGCGCATGCGCACCAGCGATGCGGTGCCGCCCGGCGCCAGATTGAGACGCCGGATCAATTCTTGCCGTCTCGGCTCGGCCGCCTTCAAAAGCTTGCTGACGGCGTCGGGTGACGTGCCCTTGTCGCGCACCACGGCGAGTGCCGCATTCAGTTCGTTCATGTCCGGCCCGAACAGATCGGCAAGTGCATTGAGGAAGGCGAGCTGATCGGCTTCACTCGCAGCCGAGTAACCCGCAAGCAGCGTGTTGGCGAGCGCGACGCCGGTGGCTTCGCCGCGCCGCGACAGCAGGGTTTCGCCAAGCCCGATCAACTCGGCCTGCGACATCGCCCGCGCGCCATTGGAGAGGCCCAGAAGGCTGCGGCCCCGCTCCGTCAGCGTGGAGAGCAGATTGCTCAAGGAGGCACGGTCCAGTCCCAGCGTCGCCATTCGTCAGCTTGCTCCTGCGCAGTCAGGCATCATCTGCCGATGATAGACAGCGAATGCGACCGATTCCAGACGGTCCGGCCCAGACTTTCGTTTGGGAATGCCTGATCCGCAGGTTGCCTGATGCGACTCAAAGCCGCGCGAGCGACGTGACGCGGTCGATGCGGTCGAACTTGTCGAGCGACAGGATGGCGTCGGCGAAGCGGTCGGCGCGCTCGTTGAGCACCGGCCGCGCGAGTTGCAGGAATTTCTGCTGCATCGCCGCCGCATCGGGAAACGATGACGGCTCGCCCGATGGATCCGGGATCAGGCGTTCCAGGGTGCCTTCACCGCTTTCGATGCTGACACGCGCGCCGAACGGATGGCTCTTGCCCTCCAGCCGGGGGTCCTGCACGACCTCGATCCTGTCAGCCAGCGCCTCGATGGCGGGATCGCCGAGCCGCTTGTAATCGTCCCAGCCGAACGAACCCTGATCGAGCGCCAGCGCACCGGTGAAGAACATCGAGAACTGTCCGCCGACCACGCTGCGCGCATGGCGCTTGGTCGCGGCATCGCCGGTGAGTGTGATGCCGTTGCGGTGCAGGCCGATCTCGACGCTTTTGATGTTTTCCGGCGTGAGATTGTGCTCGCGGCGCATGGCGATCAGGGCGTCGATGGCGGCGTGGGTGTAGCGGCAACTCGGATAGGGCTTCACGCCGATCTTCATGGTCTCGTAGATTTTGCCGAGACCAGCGGTCGCCTTGTCCGGATGAGCGTCATCGCTGTAGCCGACCAATAGGCCGTGCTTGCCCTCAACCGATTCCGTTGCGCCGATAAATCCCTCGCGGGCCAGCGAGGCGGCGACAACGCCGTTCATCGCAGCGGCGCCGACCTGATAGCGCTTGTTCCAGGCGCCGTTGACCAGAAATTGCAACGAGCCGGCGGCCTGGCTGCCGGAGACGCCGAATGCTGCGACGATCTGATCTGCACTGAGCTTGTAAAGTTTTGCCGCGGCGGCCGCTGCACCATAGGTGCCGGCGGTGGCGGTGGGGTGAAAGCCTTTTGCGTAATGCGAGGTTGGATCGAGCGCATTGCCGAGGCGGCAGCAGACCTCATAGCCCGCGACGATGGCTGTCAGCACGTCGCGGCCGCTGGCCTCCACGATCTCGCCGACGGCGAAGGCGGCGGGCACAACGGGCGCGCTCGGATGCAGCGAGGAATCCGCGTGGGTGTCGTCGAAGTCGAGCGAGTGGCCGAGCGCGCCATTCAGCAGCGCGGCGATGGCGGGCGTATAGGTTTTGGCGTCGCCGCACACGGTCGCATCGCCCTTGCCGTCGAGGCCGAGGGTCGCCAGCATCGCCAGCAAGGACGGCGTCGATTCCGCCTCGCTGCGTGCACGCACGGCGCTGCCCAGAAAATCGAGGGTCAGCGCCTTGGCGCGCTCCAGCACCTCTGGTGGAATGTCTTCATATCTGAGGTTTGCGACGTAAGCGGCCAGCGTTGCGGTTTCATTCGCCATTGTTGTTTTCCCGTTCGTTGGGCGGCAGACTAGGCATCCTGCGGCGGATGTTCAACCCGTTGGGGTTCATGCCTGTCTTGACATACGTGAGGTACCGCGATGACCTGCGGGGCAGCGCAGGTGTTCGATTTCATCATGTGAATGGCCATGTTTACCGGCATCGGGTTGATCGCTTTTATCTGCATTTTTGGCGCTGGAATGGTGGGCTTCGCGCTTCGCGGATTTCTGCCCGAACACCACCGGACGGATGCGACGAGCAAAACGGTGCACAACGTCATGAGTGTTGTCTCACTCCTGGCTGCACTCGTGCTCGGTCTTCTGGTCGCAAGCACGAAATCGAGTTTCGATGTGCGGACTCAGGAGGTGCAACAGTTCAGCGCCAATCTAACCCTGCTTGACCGGGAGCTTGTGCATTTCGGTCAGGATGCAACAAAGATGCGTGAGTTGCTGCGCGGATTCATGGCACACAAAATTGCCCAGCTATGGGCCAATCGCGGCACCGACAAAGTGAATGAAGCCGCCGAGTCGGTGAGGCTGCTCGACGAGATCGAGGACGGACTGCGCCAGTTCGTGCCGCCGAACGCGGCTCAGATCGAGGGGCGCAGGAACGCGCTGGACATTATTCGGGATTTGAAGCGGACCAGCCGCCTCTTGTCCGTCCAGCAGATCAACACGACCCCGCGTCCGTTTCTAGTTGTCGGCATCTTCTGGCTCAGCGTGCTGTTCCTGTGGCGCGGGGTATTCGCTCCGTTCAACGGCACTGTGATCGCCGCGTTCTTCCTGGGGGCGCTGTCGGTGTCGGTGGCGATCAATTTGATTTTCGATATGGACCGGCCGTTCAGGGGATTCATTGAGGTCTCGCCCGTGCCGATGCAGCAGGCACTGGACCGGATGAAGCCTTAAGCCGGGCGCGCTGTTTGGTCAGATATCGGGATCAGGTCTTGGACTTCCGGATGTAGGGCCAGAACGCGAAAACGGCGACAATGATGGTGGCGATCACGGTGGCCATCAAGGTCTGGATGATGTCGAAGTGCTGGCTATCGCGGGCGACAAACAGCGCAGTAATCGGAGCCGCCAGCGTGAGCAGCAAACGCACAAATAAGGACATGACCGGCCTCCCTTGCACATGCCGCCCTTTGCGGGTCCCAGAAGTCCGATAGCGCGCAGGTGCTCATTTGCCTTTGATCCGTGTCAAGGCGGCCAGGTTTGATGCGCGTCAGACCTGCCGCAGCATGGCCGGAACGATGATCCGGTGAAACGGCATGATGGTCGCAAGATAGACGCGGCCGAGCAGGTTATGGGTCATCACCAGCGTGGTCGCGGTGACCTGACGGTCGGGCAGGCTGCCGGTGACATCGACGATCACGCGGAAGTCGAGATGCCTGTCATCGAATCCCGCCACCAAACGCTGTGGCGTTTCACTGATGACGGGAAACGGCCCGATCGAATCCGCGGCGATGGTTTTTGCATGCGAAGGGGTCTTGAGGCCCAGTGGTGCAACGACGAGATTCCGCAGCTTCATCAGACCGCCGATCCAGCGCGGCAGACGCAGAAACATGCGTTCTGCCGCCTGTCGCGCAGTGAGCGCGTCGTCGTTCACCGCGATACGAAACGCATCGGCGAACTGCGCGCCGGGAAGCAAGGCCTTCATGCCGGCGTCGGCTTCGAGGTCTCGAACGCTAGAAGCCTGAACGGTCATGTTGCAGCCTCAGCCGTTGTGTCAGCCCGCGGAAGCGCAATACCAGCAGGATGGCATAGATGCCGGTTCCGATCGACAGGCCGATCCAGACTCCGATCGCGCCCAGGTTAGTCCAGAACGCGAGCCCATAGGCCGCGGTGAAACCGATCAGCCAGTAACTGATGGCCGCAAGCAGCAGCGGGATGCGGGTGTCGCTGAGACCGCGAAGCGCGCCGGCGGCCACGGTCTGGATGCCGTCGGCGATGAAGAAGGTTGCGCCGACCAGCATCAGCGTGGCGGCGAGTTCGATCGCAGCCAGGCCTTGGCGCGTATCGCCGAAGAAGAAACCCGCGAGGTCAAATCGCACCACGATCACGGCAAGCGTCATTGTCGTCATGAAGATGATGCCGAGCACAATCGCAGCCACGCCGGCGCGGCGGATCGCCGGGACATCGCCGCGCCCCAGCGCCTGCCCGACGCGCACGGTCGCGGCCATTCCAATGCCGAACGGCACCATGAACAGGATGGCCGCGATCTGCAGCGCGATCTGATGCGCGGCGAGCGCGGTCGTGCTGATCAGCCCCATCAGCAGGCCGGCGGCGGAGAACAATCCGTACTCCAGCAGGAATGACACCGCGATCGGCGCGCCGATGATGACAAGCTGGCGCATCAGCGGCCAGTCGATCCGCCAGAACCGTCCCAGCACGTGAAATTTTCGGAACGGCCGCTGGCTGTAGGTGAACCACAGGGCCGCAGCGCACATGCCGAAGTTCACAGTGGTCGTGGCGACGCCCGCGCCGAGCAATTCCAGCTTCGGCATGCCCCAATGGCCGTGGATCAAGGCGTAGCCGAGCACGGCATTGGCAGGGATCGCAGCCAGCGTGATCCACAGGCCCGGCTCGGGCCGGTTGACCGCGCCCATGAAGTTGCGGATTGCCATGAAGCACAACGCGGGCGCCATGCCCGGCGCGAGGCCGAGCAGATAACGCTGCGCGAGACGGGCATTCTCCGGCGCCTGACCGAGCATCAGGAGAATCTTCTCGCCGAACAGCGGCAGCATCATCATCGGAACGCACAGCAGCAGCGCGGCCCACAGGCCGACGCGAAGCGCACGGCGAACCGTGCGCGGCTGACGGGCGCCCAGCGCCTGAGCTGCGAGCGGCGCCACGGCGGACACCAGTCCCATGCCGATCACGAAGGCGACGAAGAACACCGTATGCGCCAGCGACGCTGCGGCGACAGCAGTGTCGCCGAGGCGGCCGATCAGCGCGAGATCGGTCGTCATCATGGCGATCTGTCCCAGTTGCGTCAGGGCAATGGGCAGGGCGAGCTTGATGGTTTCAATAAACTCGGTCGCGACCGGATTGCGGGCCGCGATCCGGGCTGATTGTGTTGTCTCGACGCTGGCCATGATGACTGAGTAGCACCGCAGCCTGACAAAATCATGGTCCAAGGCTGCGGCGTTTCGCGGCCGCCGCTATTTTCTGCCGTTCTGCCGCTCCGCTGCGCGCTTGAGGGCTTCCGCGAGTGCGCCGCCGCCCGAAGGGGCGGGTTGCGATGCGGCCCGCTGCTGGGACTTTGACAGGGGACGCTCCTGCTGGCGCGGGGCGCTGCGCGCGGTGCGATCGGAGGCCGGTCCGATCTCGTCGTCGAGACGCAGCGTCAGCGCGATGCGCTTGCGCGGAACGTCGACGTCCAGAACCTTGACGCGCACGATGTCGCCCGGCTTCACCACATCGCGCGGGTCCTTGATGAAGGTGCGCGACATCGCGGAAATATGGACAAGGCCGTCCTGATGCACGCCGACATCGACGAATGCGCCGAACGCCGCGACATTCGTCACCGCGCCTTCCAGTACCATGCCGGGCTTGAGATCGCTGACCTTTTCAACGCCGTCCATGAACACGGCTGCCTTGAACGCGGGCCGCGGATCTCGTCCCGGCTTCTCAAGCTCGCGGAGGATGTCGGTGACGGTCGGAAGACCGAAGGTTTCGTCGACAAAGCTCTGCGGCTTCACCTGCCGCAGGATTTCGGCGTTGCCGATCAGCGCCCGGATGTCACTCTTGGTGGCGGTGAGGATGCGGCGCACGACGGGGTAGGATTCCGGATGCACGCCTGAGGCATCGAGCGGATCGTCGCCGCCCGTGATGCGCAGGAAGCCGGCGCACTGCTCAAACGCCTTGGGCCCGAGACGCGGCACCTCTTTCAGCGCCTTGCGCGAACGGAAGGGGCCGTTGGCGTCGCGGTGCTGGACGATGCTCTGCGCGAGGCCCGTGCCGATGCCGGAGACGCGCGCCAGCAGCGGCGCAGAGGCGGTATTGGCGTCGACGCCGACCGCGTTCACGCAGTCTTCCACCACGGCATCGAGTGAGCGCGAGAGTTTTGCCTCGCCGAGATCGTGCTGATATTGCCCAACGCCGATGGATTTCGGATCGATCTTGACCAGTTCGGCCAGCGGGTCCTGCAAGCGGCGTGCGATGGACACCGCGCCGCGCAGCGTCACGTCGAGACCGGGCAGTTCCTCGGAGGCATAGGCGGACGCCGAGTAAACCGATGCGCCGGCTTCCGACACGACGATGCGCGTCATCTTCAGTTCCGGCAGCAGCTTCACCAGGTCGCCGGCGAGCTTGTCGGTTTCGCGTGATGCCGTGCCGTTGCCGATCGCGATCAGTTCCACGCGATGCTCGCGCGCGAGCTTTCCGAGGATCGCGAGCGATTCGTCCCAGCGGCGCTGCGGCTCGTGCGGAAAGATCGCGGTGGTCGCCACGACCTTGCCGGTGGCATCGACCACAGCGACCTTCACGCCGGTGCGGTATCCCGGATCAAGGCCCATGGTGACACGCGCTCCCGCAGGCGCGGCAAGAAGCAGATCGCGCAGGTTCGCGGCAAAGACGCGAACGGCCTCTTCCTCGGCTGCGGTCCACAGCCGCATGCGCAGATCGATGGAGATGTGAATGAGAATCTTCGTTCGCCACGCCCAGCGCACGGTTTCGGTCAGCCATTTGTCGCCGGGGCGTCCCTGATCGGAGATCGAGAACTGCTGCCGGATGCGCAGTTCGTACGAACTCACAGCAGCAGGTGTCGCCGCCGGCGGCTCGGGAAGAATCTGCAGGTCGAGGATTTCTTCCTTCTCGCCGCGGAACGCGGCGAGAATGCGGTGCGACGGCAGCTTGTGCAGCGGCTCGCTGAAATCGAAATAGTCGCTGAACTTGGCGCCGGCTTCCTGCTTCCCCTCGCGCAGCTTCGACGTCAGCACGCCGTTCGACCACGCATCTTCGCGCAGCGCGCCGATCAGGTCGGCGTCTTCCGCGAAACGTTCGACGAGGATCGCGCGTGCGCCCTCAAGCGCGGCGGCGGCATCGGCCACCTGCTTGTCGGGATCGACGAAGGGCCCGGCGGCGGCGTGCGGCTCGTTTGCGGGCTGGGTCAGCAACAGGTCCGCCAGCGGCTCGAGGCCCGCTTCCTTGGCGATTTCCGCCTTGGTCCGGCGCTTGGGCTTGAACGGCAGATAGATGTCCTCAAGGCGGCCCTTGCTGTCTGCCGCCATGATGGCCGCTTCGAGAGCGGCGTCGAGCTTGCCTTGCTCGCGGATCGAATTGAGGATGGTGGTACGCCGCGCCTCCATCTCCCGCAGATAGGTCAGGCGTTCGTCCAGCGTGCGCAATTGCGCATCGTCGAGCGCGCCCGTCACCTCCTTGCGGTAGCGCGCGATGAAAGGCACGGTCGAGCCTTCGTCGAGCAGCTTGATGGTGGCTTCGACCTGCGCTTCGCGAACGCCGAGTTCGTCTGCAATCTGTTGGGAAATTGTCTTGGCCACGGCGGATCCTTCAACCAGGAGAGATCGCCGCGGCAATTGAGTCGCGGCAAGGGGGAAGCGGCTTATGGACCACGGTCCATGTGCGCATCAAGCCCGATCATCGTGCCCGGATGTGGATGAAACGTGGCAATGCGGCGCACGTCTCAGGCGATCGTGAACGTCAATCGAATAAGGATCAAACGTCCACGTTGGCGTCGAGCGAATTGTCCTGGATGAACTCGCGGCGCGGTTCGACGACATCACCCATCAGCTTCGTGAAGATGTCGTCGGCGGCGTCGACTTCCTTGACCTTGACCTGCAGCAGCGAACGGGCATTGACGTCGAGCGTCGTCTCCCACAATTGCTGCGGGTTCATTTCGCCGAGGCCTTTGTAGCGCTGATAGGTCACGCCCTTGCGTCCGGCATCGGTGACGGCCTCGAACAGGCTGACCGGTCCGTGGATCGGCGTTTCGGTGTCCTTGCGGCGGAGCACGGCGCTGCGCGGATAAGCCTCCTGCAGCCGTCCCGCATATTCGTCGAGCTTGCGCGCCTCGGCGGAGCCGAGCAGCGCGTCGTCGATGATGGCGACATCCTTGACGCCGCGCACGGTGCGCTCGAAGAAATAACCTTCGCCTTCGGTGAAGCGTCCGACCCAGCCGCGTTCGACCTCGTCGGCCAGCGCGTCGAGGCGCTTGGCGATATAGTCGGCGGCCTGGTTGGCGGTCTCGATGTTGCCGATCACATGAGGGCTGAGCACACCGGCGATCGCGGCCTGCTCAATCACGGTGCGGTTGTAGCGGCTATGCAAGCTGTTCAGAATGCCCCGGATGACGCGTGCGTCCTCCAGCAGTGCCTGAAGATCGCGGCCCTTGCGGTCCTCGCCCGATGACAGCTTCAGAACGCAGTCATCAAGACCGGTCTCGATCAGGTAATCTTCCATCGCGCGCTCGTCCTTGAGGTACTGCTCGGACTTGCCGCGCGTCACCTTGAACAGCGGCGGCTGGGCGATGTAGAGAAACCCGCCTTCGATCAGCGCCGGCATCTGCCGGAAGAAGAACGTCAGCAGCAGCGTACGGATATGTGCGCCGTCGACGTCGGCGTCGGTCATCACGATGATCTTGTGATAGCGCAGCTTCGAGATGTCGAAGTCGTCGCGTCCGATGCCGGTGCCGAGCGCCGTGATCAGCGTGCCGATCTGCTCGGATGAAAGCATCTTGTCGAAGCGTGCGCGTTCGACATTGAGAATCTTGCCGCGCAATGGAAGAACCGCCTGGAATTCGCGGTTGCGGCCCTGCTTGGCGGAGCCGCCTGCGGAATCACCCTCGACGATAAAGAGTTCGGATTTCGCCGGATCGCGTTCCTGACAGTCGGCCAGCTTGCCGGGCAGCGAGGCGATGTCGAGCGCGCCCTTGCGGCGGGTCAGATCACGGGCCTTGCGTGCGGCTTCGCGCGCGGAGGCGGCCTCGATCACCTTGCCGACAATGGTCTTCGCTTCCGACGGATGTTCCTCGAACCAGGCCGAGAGCGCCGCGTTCAGCACGTTTTCGACCACGGGGCGCACTTCCGAGGACACCAGCTTGTCCTTGGTCTGCGACGAGAACTTCGGATCTGGCACCTTGACGGAGAGCACAGCCGTGAGGCCTTCGCGGCAATCGTCGCCGGTCAGCGCGATCTTTTCCTTCTTCGCCATGGCGTCGGCATAGCCGGTGACCTGACGCGTCAGCGCGCCGCGGAAGCCCGCCAGATGCGTGCCGCCGTCGCGTTGGGGAATGTTGTTGGTGAAGCACAGCACGTTCTCGTGGTAGCTGTCGTTCCACCACATCGCGACTTCGACACTGATGCCGTTCTGCTCCGCGCGCATCACGATCGGGGTCGGCACCACGGGCTTCTTGTTGCGGTCGAGATATTTGACGAATTCCTCGACGCCGCCCTCGTAGAACAGTTCCTCGCGTTTTTCGACCGCGTGACGCATGTCAGAGAGCGTGATGTTGACGCCGGAATTCAGAAACGCCAGCTCGCGCAGGCGGTGCTCCAGCGTCGCGAAATCGTATTCGACATTGGTGAAGGTTTCGGTCGAGGCGAGGAATGTCACTTCAGTTCCGCGCTTGCCATTGGCATCGCCGACGACTTCCAGCGGGGCGACGGAATCACCGTGCTTGAACTGGATGTAGTGTTCCTTGCCGTCGCGCCAGACGCGCAATTCCAGCTTGCTCGATAGCGCGTTGACGACGGAGACGCCGACGCCGTGCAGGCCGCCGGAGACCTTATAGGAATTCTGGTCGAATTTTCCGCCGGCATGAAGCTGGGTCATGATGACTTCAGCGGCCGAAATGCCCTCGCCCTTGTGGATGTCGGTGGGGATGCCGCGGCCGTCGTCGCGTACGGTCACCGAGTTGTCTGGATTGAGGATGACTTCGACGCGGGTAGCATGGCCCGCAAGCGCCTCGTCGATGGCGTTGTCGACGACTTCGTACACCATGTGATGCAGGCCCGAGCCGTCATCGGTGTCGCCGATATACATGCCCGGCCGCTTGCGGACGGCGTCGAGACCTTTCAGCACCCTGATCGATTCAGCGCCGTATTCCGCACCGGGATTGGCGACAGGTTCGGCGCTGGTTTGCCGGGCTGGTTCGGTCATGAGTTGCCTTCGAAAATGGTTCGGCAGAGAGATCGAATCGGGTCGCGGAAAATGCGCCTTCGATTGTCGATTTGTGCCATGAAAACAGACAAGCTCCTAGGACAAAGTGGCGTCCTGCAAGCTGTTGATTAGATAGGATTTTCTGGCTGTTTTTCAAGGCTCCGAAGAGGCATTTTCGGGGCTGTGGAAAAGCTTGATTCGCGCAGCATGCGGGAGGGCTTTTGGGGGCGAGATCGCGGCCCGGTTCAGCCGCGCGCGCGCCGTTTCACCGTCCCCGCCTCGACGTCGAAAATATCCGCGCGCGCACCGATGTCCGTGAATGCGACCGGATCAGCGCCGGTCATCCAGACCTGTGCGCCGAGGGCGGCGAGTTCGTCGAACAGCGCGGCGCGGCGATTGGGATCGAGATGGGCGACGATTTCATCGAGCAAGAGGAGCGGCGTGATGCCGGTCATCTCGGCGACCAGAGTGGCGTGGGCCAGCACGAGGCCGATCAGCAGCGCTTTCTGTTCGCCGGTGGAGGCATCGCGCGCCGGCATGTTCTTGGGCGCGTAGATGACCTGCAGATCTGTCAGGTGCGGCCCGTTCAGCGTGCGACCCGCGGCGGCGTCTTTTGCACGGCTTTCCCGCAGCATGTCGCGGTAGCGGTCTTCGACGGCGGTGGCGGTCTCGGTCAGCAGCGCATTCTCCATCCAGCCGTCGAGTGCAATCAGCGCCGACGGAAACACTGATTTGCTGCCGCGCGCGGCCAGCATCGAACTCAATCGCTGCAATGTCTGGCCGCGCTGGGCGGCGACCGCGACCGCGAGTTCCGCGGTTTCACGCTCAATGGCGTCACACCAGTGCGCATCGAAGTTGCGGTCTTCCAGCAGCCGGTTTCTTGAGCGCAGGGAACGATCCAGCGCCGAGACGCGGCTGGAATGCTCAGAGTCGATCGCCAGCACCAGACGGTCGAAAAAGCGACGTCGTTCCGACGCCGCGCCCATGAACAGGCCGTCCATGGCGGGCGTCAGCCACACCATGCGCAGATGATCGCCAAAGGCCGCCGCGGAGGTCACCGGCTCGCGGTCGATGCGCACGCGGCGGGGCGAGGACGCGCCGTCGGCGCGGGGCGCGTCGATGCCGGTGCCGAGCGTCGCAAGGCCGAGTTCGCCTTCCACCTCGGCGGACACCGCCCAGGAGCCGTCGCCCTGGATATCCGCAACATCATCGAGCGTGGCGCGGCGCAGGCCGCGTCCGGGCGAAAGAAACGAGATCGCCTCCAGGCAATTGGTCTTGCCCGCACCATTGGGGCCGACCAGCACCACGACATCGCCGCGCGTCTCCACACTCCCCGCACGGTAGTTGCGGAAATGCGTCAGGCTGAGGCGGAGAATGCGGGAGACGGTCATGGTGCGCTAGATAGCAGGCCTGAGAACGTCACAACAGATGTCGATCGTCATTGCCGGGCTTGACCCGGCAATCCATCGTCCGCATCAGCGGACAATCTCACTATAAAGATCGTTCCAATCAGGATTCTGTGCGACGATTAGATCGATCTTCCACTCGCGCGACCAGTGTTTGATGTTTTTTTCGCGCTGGAGTGCGGCAGCGATAGTGTCATGCTGCTCGAAATAAACGAGCGTTTTAACGTCGTAGCGTTTGCTGAAAACTCTCGGCGAGTCCTTCACGGTGTGCGTAGATGCGGCGTATCAGATCGTTGGTGACGCCCACATACAGCGTGCCGCCCGGCCTGTTGGCAAGGATGTAAACCCAATATCTCATTCGAGGATGATGGATTGCCGGGTCAAGCCCGGCAATGACGATCTTCAATTTTGTCGGATCGCGGGCACCCTCTCCCACAAGGCGAGAGAGAAAGTGCATTCACGTCATAACAGTAAAATTACACCCGCATCGGCATCAGCACGTACAGCGCGCCCTTGGAGTCCTTGTCCTGCACGAGTGTGGGCGAGCCGGGATCAGCCAGACGCAGCACCGCGACCTCGCCTTCGATCTGCGCCGCGATGTCGAGCAGGTAGCGCGAATTGAAGCCGATATCGAGCGGGTCGGAAGCGTATTCGACCTCCAGCTCTTCCGTCGCGCTGCCGGAATCCGGATTGGTCACGGACAGCACGAGCTTGCCGGCGGACAGCGCCAGTTTCACGGCGCGGCCGCGCTCGGATGAGATGGTCGAGACGCGGTCCACCGCCGCCTCGAAATCCTTCTTGTCGACGATCAGTTCCTTGTCATTGTTTTGCGGAATGACGCGGCCGTAGTCGGGGAATGTGCCGTCGATCAGTTTCGAGGTCAGCACAACATCGCCGATGGTGAAGCGAATCTTGCCCTGCGACAGCTCGATCTTCAGCTCGGCCTCGTTGTCTTCGATCAGGCGCTGCACTTCGCCCACGGTCTTGCGGGGCACGATCACGCCCGGCATACCGTCGGCGCTCTTCGGCAACGGCAGGTCGACCTGTGCGAGGCGATGACCGTCGGTCGCGACCGCGCGCAGCGTCGCGGCCTTAGCGGTGCCCGCGGCGTGCAGATAGATGCCGTTGAGATAGTAGCGGGTTTCTTCGGTCGAGATCGCAAACTGGGTGCGGTCGATCAGCCGCTTCATGTCAGCGGCGGCCAGCGTGAATGAATGGGTCATGTCGCCGGCGGCGAGATCGGGGAAGTCGCTTTCCGGCAGCGTCTGCAGCGTGAAGCGCGAGCGTCCCGCGCGGATCGCCAGCACGGAGCGGTCGCCGTCGCCCTCCAGCACGATCTGTGAGCCGTCCGGCAGCTTGCGCACGATGTCGTAGAACATGTGGGCGGGAACGGTGGTCGATCCGCCGGTACCGGTTTCCGCCGCCAGCGTCTCGGTCACTTCAAGATCGAGGTCGGTGGCCTTCAGGCTGAGGCGCGACTTGTCGGCACGGATCAGCACATTGCCCAATATCGGAATTGTGTTGCGGCGTTCGACCACGCGATGAACGTGGCTCAGTGATTTGAGGAGTTGCGCCCGCTCGACGGTAACCTTCATGACAATTCCGCCCGATCCCAAGTCCGTATCGTTATTGGAGGTGCCGGACGGCTGGACAGCACGCCGCGGCGACTGAACCCTGCGGACCGGCAAAACGGGAGTTTCGCCGGGGTCCACGGGGGACCGTAAGGTGGCGCGGTTGAGCGGGAAGCGCAAGGGCGAGAGCCGCCGGAAGGCGGCTTTCCCCCTTTGTTATCTCAGGTTTTTCCAAGCCATCCCGGCTGGATCACTCCTGAAGCTGGCGCTTCAGCAGTTCGACCTCGTCGGAGAGCGAGACATCCTTGGCGACCAGGGCCTCGATCTTGCGGACCGCATGCAGGACCGTGGTGTGATCGCGGCCACCGAACCGGCGTCCGATCTCCGGCAGGGAGCGCAGGGTCAGCGTCTTTGCCAGATACATCGCGACCTGACGCGGACGGACCACATTGGCGGTCCGGCGCGATGACAGGAGGTCCGAGCGGCTGACATTGTACTGCCGGGCGACCACGCGCTGGATGTCCTCGATCTTGACCCGCTTCGGCTCCATCGGCCGGACCAGATCGCGGACTTCGCGTTCCGCCATTTCAAGCGTCACGGTGGTGGCGTTGAGCTTGCTGTGAGCAAGGAGACGGTTGATCGCGCCCTCAAGATCGCGGCCGTTATGGGTGATGGTTTTCGCGAGATACTCCAGCACCGGCATCGGCACGTCGAAGGTGGCGTGATGTGCCTTCGCGGCCGACACGCGCGACTTCAGGATTTCGAGCCGCAGTTCTTCGCCAAGCGAACCCATCTCGACGACGAGACCGCCAGCGAGGCGCGAGCGCACGCGGTCGTCGAGGCTTTCCAGATCGGACGGCGGCCGGTCGGCGGCAATTACCACCTGACGCCCGGCGTCGATCAGCGCGTTCAGCGTGTGACAGAATTCCGACTGCGTCGACTTGCCCTGCAGGAACTGAAGATCGTCGATCACCAGCACGTCGATGCCGCGCAGCGCTTCCTTGAAGGCGAGCGCCGTCTGGGATTTCAGCGCGGCGACGAAGCCGTACATGAATTTCTCGGCGGTCAGATACAGCACCTTGCGCTCGGGATTGGAATTCCCGGCCCAGGTGACCGCCTGCAACAGATGGGTTTTGCCGAGGCCGACGCCGGCATGAATATAGAGCGGGTTGAACATCACGCTGTCGCCGCGGCGTCCTTCAGCCACTTGACGTGCAGCAGCATGTGCCAGCGTGTTGGAGCGGCCCATCACGAAGGTCGCGAATGTCAGGCGCGGGTCGAGCGGTGAACCGCCGAGCGCCTCGTGGCTCGCCGACACCGGCGCGGTCGCGGTGTTGCGCAGTTCCGGCGCCGGGCGGCTTGCGCCATTGCCGAGCTCCGGCCGGGGCTGGCCCAGCGGCGCCTTGGCGTCCTTCACTGGCGCGGCACAACGCATCGCGGTCCGCACCGTCAGTTCAATGCGCTTCACGCTCGGCGCTTCAGACTGCCAGCAGGCGAGGACCCGGTCGGCATAGTGAGCCTGAATCCAGCTCTTGAGGAACTTGGTCGGAACCGTCATGTGAACGCAGTCGTCATGGATGCGCTCGAGGTCCATGCGGGCAAACCAGCTTGTGTAGAAATCCTCGCCGACATTCGTGCGCAGCCGTCCTTTGAAGCGCGCCCACTGATCGCGTTCGATGTCTGCCAGTTCGATGCCTGCCGGAATTGTTTCTGCCGAGATTGTCATTTGCGTTCTGATCTTCTGATTGAGGTGTGATCCGGCCAGAGCCGTGATGATGTCTGCCGCTGACATGCGTTTCTTCCGTCGTTTGCAGACGCTCCGCCGTTCGGCGCCGATCGCCGCGGGCATTGCTCAGCTTTGGGAAGAAGACGTGTGTCGCGTTAGCGCGGACTGGAATGGGGTGGCGGACCGCAGGGCGCGGCTGGCGTGGTCGCTGAAATGAACTCGCTGGAAATGATTGCTGTAAAGTCGCTGTGCCTGCTCTGACTGCTGGACATAAAAATTCCCCCTCCTGCCACGGGAAAACCATGGCAAGTTGTTATCGCCTTGATCTGGTCTAATCTTTTGTTTTCGCCCGATCAGTTGACTGATCAGGCCGTAGCCGCCGCTTCGTTTCGCCCGTCCAAACCTATCCCCTGCCTTCGAAGCTGGTGGGGTTTTTCCTCTGCGGGATTTCTCGCTTTGTTACGCGGAGCCCGGAAAGTTCCGATCGCCGCGGCGGAGAAATTTTCACACAGAGGACCGTTCTCACAAACCGTGAGTCCGCGCCCAACCATCGCTAGGAAAGTGCCACTGACGTGCAGACCAACCTTAACTGCATGCCCGCCCAAGAGTCTCAAACCGCGCTGATCAAGAGAGCCGTGGGCGACGCGACGTAATAAGAAATACACGAGGCGCTGCGGCTCGCAACGAAATTGATTTCGCATCGCGCGCTCAAAGCGCGACTTGCCGCGGATGCGAAACACCGAGTGGTTCATGACAAAACAGCAAGGTTTTGAATCTGTGCGGAGATTCGAAAAGTCGGACAACTGTCACAAAACGAGCAATCGGCAAAACTTCCTTCATAAATAATTTAAGATTGATCAGGCGACCCATGCGTTTTCCAACTGCTGTCGCTCACTATGCCGATAAGGCCTTCGTCACGCGTGTTTTTTTGTGATCGGCAGAGCAGGGTAACCCCTGCTCGTGGTTTGGAGTCGGTGCGTCATCGCGCTTGCATTTTCGAAACATCGCAAGCACCGCAAATGCTGTCGGTGCGCATGTCATGAACGGTGTTGGTGTGCCGCCGCGCATCGGGGAACGTCTGTGTTCATCGTGCAACTGCAAAAAGAAAAAGCCCGGCGTTCGCCGGGCTTTTGCAGATCGTCTTTTTGACGGTCAGTTTTTTCGGGACAAACGCGCCGTGGAACTTACTTGGCGAGCTTGGCGATCTGATGCGTCAGGCGCGATACCTTACGGCTCGCGTTGTTCTTGTGAATGATATTGCGCTGCGCGGCCTGCATCAGATCCGGCTCGGCCTTCTTCATCGCTTCGAGAGCGGCGGCGCGGTCGCCCTTCTTGATCGCTTCTTCGACATTGCGAACCGAACCGCGCATCTGGGTGCGGCGCGATTTGTTGATCAGGGTGCGGCGGGCAATCTTGCGAGTCGCCTTCTTGGCGGAAGTGGTATTGGCCATGGTCTCTCGGTTTCTCTCGGTCCGTCAGACCGCGGCTGTCGTTGTGAGCCGACGGGCTGATCGCTATCGACCGTTCGGCCGATGATGGGTGAAAATCGGTGGTCCTGAAAATGTTCTTCTCAAAGAGCTTGCTTAAAGAACACGCTCTCAAAGAACATCGGCGGCAGGATTGCGCCCGCCGCCAGTTGCGGGTTCTTATAGGGATACTGGCCTGCACCGTCAACGATTTCCGGGCCCATTTTGGGGTTTCCGGGTCCGGCGGGAGGCCCTGCCGATACCGGCGAAGTGATTGAAATAAATGGGGTGAATGATGATCCGTGGGTTTTTTCGTCTGATTGGGCTGTTTCTGCTGGTTATCGGCTTCCTGTCGCTGGTTTACGACGGGGCCAGGACCATTGCCGACCAGACCCTGCGGATTACGCGCCTCGGCGAGCTCTGGAACGACATCAACCAGGCCAGCCAGCAGTCGTTTCAGACCCTGGTCGAAGGAGTTTCGCCCTTGCTCTGGAATAGCGTGATGAAGCTTCTGCTCAACCAGCCGGCCTGGGCGGTCCTCGGTATTCTGGGTATTGTCCTGATGCTGCTGTTCCGGCCTTCCAAGCCGCTGATCGGTTACTCACGAAATTGAGCAGCGTTCCGGGTGAGGCGAATTCGCCTGGCGAGCAAATTTCGGGAGTGGGTTCGCGCATATTTCAAGGGGTGATGCCGGACATATGATGAGCCGGCGGCGCGTAACGCTCTGACAATTGCTGCGTATAGGCCCATATATAGAGACGCGAACCCGCAAGGAGCACGCCATGTTCTTCTCCCGCAAGCCCCTCGATCTGCCGAGCGCCGCCGATGCCCTGCCGGGCCGCGCGACCGCGCTGCCGACGGCCAGGACCCATTTCGTCAACGGACACGCGCTGAAGGGCCCTTATCCCGCCGGCTTCGAGACGGCGATTTTCGGTCTCGGCTGCTTCTGGGGCGCCGAGCGCAAGTTCTGGGAAATGGACGGCGTCTATGTCACCGCTGTCGGCTATGCCGGCGGGTCGACACCGAACCCGACCTATGAAGAGACCTGCTCGGGCCGCACCGGCCACACCGAAGCGGTGCTGGTGGTGTTCGATCCGAACAAGGTGTCTTACGACGCGTTGCTGAAGACGTTTTGGGAAAGCCACGATCCGACCCAGGGCATGCGCCAGGGCAACGACATCGGCACGCAGTACCGCTCTGCGATCTACACCACCAGCGACGCGCAGACGAAGGCGGCGCTGGCCTCGAAGGATGCCTACAACAAGGCGCTCAACGCCAAGCGGTATGGTTCGATCACCACCGAGATCAAGCCGGCCGGCGAGTTCTACTTTGCCGAGGACTACCATCAGCAATATCTGGCGAAGAATCCTGCCGGGTACTGCGGCCTTGGTGGAACCGGCGTGTCGTGCCCGATCGGAGTGGGCGTGAGCGCGTAACGCATGATCCGGAAAAGCGGGAGCAGGTTTTCCGATCAGATCATGCGCAACTAACCCCGCGCTTACCCTTTGTTAACCATAAATGCTGCACACCGGGCCTGTCTCTCATCACGAGGGCAGGCCCGGAGCGTTTGATGCGTGCGTCGCGGTTATCGCTGATCGCTGTCGTTATTGGTGCGCTCGCGCTGACGGGCTGCATGCAGACATCCGCGTCTGTGACGACCGGCTACGCGCCGGTCGATGAGCCTTACCGGCTCGACGCCGGAGACAAATTGCGCATCGTGGTCTATGGCCAGGAAGGTCTCACCAACACCTATGCGGTTGGCGCCAGCGGAGCGATTACCATGCCGCTGATCGGCTCGGTGCCTGCGCGCGGACTGACGCCCGCCGAGCTTGCTGCTGCCGTGACGGCGCGGCTGAAGCGGGGCTATCTGCGCGAGCCGTATGTGGCGGCGGAAGTCGAGAGCTATCGGCCGTTCTTCATCCTTGGTGAAGTCACCGCACCCGGCCAATATCCCTACGTGCCCAACATGACGGTCGAGAGCGCGGTGGCCATCGCCGGCGGCTTCACGCCGCGCGCAGAGCGCAAGGCCATCAAGCTGACCCGCGTCGGTGAAGGCGGCGCGGCGCAGGCGGTGGTGCCGCCCGGCACCTTCCTCAAGCCCGGCGATACCATCTCGGTTGCCGAACGCTGGTTCTGATACGTCGCTATTTCAAGTTTTTCCTGAAGAACGCTAGACTGCGCTGCCAGGCGAGATCCGAGCTCGGCTTGTCGTAACTGGCGCGCTCGTTGCAGCCGAAACCGTGCTGCGCGCCGGGATAAATCAGCACCTCGACCTCAGGCCGCTTCGCCTTGATGATCTCGACATCGCTCAAGGGAATGCCGGTGTCCTTCTCGCCGAAGTGCAACTGTGTCGGCACGGTGGGTTTGTCATCGGCGAAGCGGACCACGGCGCCGCCGTAATAGCCGACCGCGGCGCGGAGACCTGAAAGCTTGGTCGCTGCGGCATAGACGATGCTGCCGCCGAGACAAAAGCCGATGATGCCGACCGGGCCGATGTCTTTCACCGCATCGATGGAGGCCTGCGTGTCGCGCAGCATCGCCGGCCAATCGGGATTGGCGACGAATTTCCGCGCCACCGCGACTTCATCCGGCGAATATCCCGACTGAAAGTCCGGCTCGATGCGATCGAAGATCGCAGGTGCGATGGCGACGTAGCCTTCGTTCGCCAACCGATCGCAGATGTTGCGGATGTGCGAGTTGACCCCGAAGATTTCCTGGATCACGACAAGCGCGCCTTTCGGTGCGCCAGCCGGATCGGCGCGATAGGCGCCAAGCCTGAATCCATCCGAGGCGGTCAACGTGATCGTCTGTCCCATATGGACGTCCTTCCATCAGATATCGGAAATGCTACGGCGAATAGGATGCAGGCTTATCGCCACATCCAGTTGCGGCTCCAGTCGGCCTTCCAGCCGGTGAGGCGCCCGCCGCGGAATTGCAGATAGAGCGGGTCGTCGCGGAACGACCATCGCGCGCCGACATTGCGGATCACGACAAAGATTTCATTGCCGGGCTGGCCGCTGACATAGCTCAGCGGTTGTCCCAGCGCCTCGGTCGCGTCGTCCACGCTCATGCCGAACACCAGCGGCGTGTGGTTAGACAGTGTCGTGGTGAAGGGAGAAGGCGGCAGCCGCTCCGCGCGCGCATCCACCGGGGTATGCACAAGAGCGATGGCGACAAGCGGGGCGAACAACACTAGTTTCATGGACAAAGTGTTCTTCGGTTTGCCGCCCAAGGCAAGCCGGAAGGTTCAAGAAAACTCAGGGGAAGGATCAACTTTTTGTCGGGTTTGCGGATAGGCGCGGGATCGGCGTGGTGGGGTGACCGCATCGAGCCGGCGAAACTCAACGCCGAGCAGGGCGATCTCGATTATCTCTGTTTCGAGACCATGGCGGAGGCGACCGTCTCGGCGGCGCAGGTGCGCAAGCGGCGGGATCCGTCGTTCCCCGGATATGACACCTATCTCGACGACCGCATGAAGGCCGTGCTGCCGGGCTGTCTCAAGCGCGGCACCAGGATCATCAGCAACCAGGGCTGGATCAATCCGGACGGCGCGGCGCAGCGCATCGTCGAACTGCTGCGTGAACACGGCGCGCGCGGAAAGAAGGTGGCGGCGGTTTCCGGCAGTCTTATTACCGACCGGATCGCAAAGCTTGGCGGCACCATTCTGGAAAACGGCGCCCCGGTCAGTTCCATCGCATCGGAGATCATTTCGGCGGAAGCGTATCTCGGCGCGGAGCCGATTGTCGAAGCCTTGCGGCAGGGTGCGGACATTGTCATCACCGGGCGGGTCGCCGATCCGTCCCTGTTTCTCGCGCCGATGATGCACGAATTCGGCTGGCGCGCGGATGACTTTGCGAAACTCGGCGCGGGCAGCGGCCTCGGGCATCTGCTCGAGTGCGGCGCCCAGGTGACTGGCGGCTATTTCGCCGATCCCGGCTTCAAGGATGTGCCGAATCCGTGGGATCTGGCTTTTCCGATTGCCGAGGTTGAGAGCGACGGCAGCGCCGTCATTGCGAAAGTTGCGGGTACCGGCGGCGCGATCAACGCCATGACAGTGAAAGAGCAGATGCTCTACGAGGTGCACGACCCGGCGAACTACATCACGCCGGACGTTGTGGTCGATTTCACCACGGCTGCGCTGGAACAGGCCGGTCCGGACCGCATGCGGGTCCGCAACATCGGCGGCAAGCCGCGGACAGCGACACTGAAAGTGTCGATGGGCTGCATGGAAGGCTTCATCGGCGAGGACATGTTCTTCTATGCCGGTCCGGGCGCGCTGCGCCGTGCGCAACTGGCGAAGACAATCCTCGAAGAGCGGTTTCGCATCGTGGATCTCAAGGCAGACGATCTGAGGATCGATTTCCTTGGCGTCAACGCTATCCATGGCGAGGCTACGCCACAGGACGCGCCGGAGCCCTATGAAATCGCGGTGCGTGTCGCCGCGCGTTGCAAGACGCGCGAGGAAGCCCTGAAAGTCGGCCGCGAGATCGACGGCATGGCGGTGTCCGGCGTCGGCATGACCGGCAAGCGGGTGCCGCATCAGGACCGCGCCCGCGAGATCATTGGCGTGTGGTCCACGCTGGTGCCGCGCGAGAAGGTCGCCCCGGTCATCACCTGGTATGAGAGCTGACCCATGCTTATCAAACTTGAGCGCGTGGCGCATGTGCGGTCCGGCGACAAGGGCAACACGTCGAATATCGCGGTGATCGCCTATCGCGACGAATTTTACCCGCTGCTGAAAGCGCAATTGACTGCGGCAAAGTTCAAGGCGTTCTATCGCGGCGCGATCAAGGGCGATGTCACGCGCTATGAGGCGGACAATCTGGCGGCGCTGAATTTCGTCGCAGAGGGTGCGCTCGGCGGCGGGGTGTCGCGCAGCCTCAGCCTCGACAACTACGGCAAGGCGCTGTCGGCGGCGATCCTTGGCTTTCCGATCGAGGTGCCGGAGCAATACTCCAATCTGCTGCGCGGCGGATAAACTTCGACCCGCATCGAAACAACGATTGTCTGATATGAGCAAGTATCTGGCTACGAACGAAAAGTGCTCCCTCTCCCCGGCGGGGAGAGGGTTGGGGTGAGGGGACCTCAATCTATCGAGAGATTCTACGCCCTCACCCGGCACGCTTTGCGTGCCGACCTCTCCCCACAGGAGAGGTGAATCATCGCTAACCGATGCTTTTGGAAAAGAACGTTATAGGCCGACATGACCCTCGCTATCGAGACGCCTCCCGCGCGCACCGCGGTCAACCTTGCCCTGCTGGTTTTGCTGGCGACGCTGTGGGGCGCGGCCTACACACTGGTCAAGATCGGCGTCGAGACGATTCCGCCGCTGACCTTCATTTCCGGGCGCACGCTGATCGCAGGCGGCATCCTGCTGGCGATCATGCGCCTGCGCGGCATCACCCTGCCGCGCGATCCGGCGGTGTGGAAGCGTTTCATGATCCAGGCCTGCCTCAACAGCGTGGTGCCCTTCACGCTGATCGCCTATGCGGAAACCCATGTGGGTGCAGGCCTCGCGACCATCCTGGGCTCGAACGCGCCGATCTTCGCGTTCCTGCTGGCGCTGCTATTCGTGCGTCACGAGCGTCCCACCCTGCGGCAATCGTTCGGTGTGGCGGCAGGTCTCACCGGGATTTGTCTCGTGGTGGGCGTCGATGCGCTAAATGGGTTGGGACAGGATGTCATCGCCCAGCTTGCGCTGGTGCTCTCTGCGGTCATGTTTGGTGCCGCCGCGCTGTTCGGGCGCAATTTCAACGGGCTCGATCCAATGGTGCCGGCCGCCGGATCGATGATCTGCGGCGCGGTCATGCTGACGCCGCTCAGCCTCATCGTCGACCGGCCATGGACGTTGACGCCGTCGGCAGCCTCTGTTGCGGCGTTGATTGCCCTCGCGGCATTTTCCACGGCGCTCGCCTTTGTGATCTATTTCCGGCTAATCCAGACGCTGGGATCGGTCGGCACCACTGCACAAGCCTATTTACGTGTGCCGCTGGGTGTCGGGCTTGGTGTGGTGGCTCTGGGCGAAACGCTGTCGCCGACGGTCTGGATCGGTCTTGTTTGCGTCATCGTGGGCATCGCTGCGATGACGATTCCGCAGCGCACGGCCAGCTCCTCATAACGTTACAAATTTGAATCGTATGTCGCGCTGCACAAAGAAGCAGCCATGCGCGTCATTTTGTTTTGATCGATTCCAATTTCGTTGCCAGCGGTTGAAAACCCGATCATGCTTCCGCCCGCTCGCTACTGACCGGTGCGTGGCGGGCGGACGACCTCGATGTGAGTCATCGCCGTAAGCGATGTCGTGCACCGGCGGGGAAACGCAAAAATGCCGACGATAAGCATTAACGGGCGGAATGTGTCCGTCGACGCGGCGAACGATACGCCGCTGCTGTGGATTATCCGCGAACAACTCCAGATGACCGGTACGAAATTCGGCTGCGGCGCTGGTCTTTGCGGCGCATGCACTGTTCATGTCAACGGCGAAGCCGTGCGCTCCTGCCAGACCGCGCTCGGCGAAGTCGCCGGCAAGAAGATCACCACCATCGAAGGCTTGAGCGCCAAGGGCGATCATCCGTTGCAGAAGGCCTGGATTCTCGAGCAGGTGCCGCAATGCGGCTACTGCCAGTCCGGCCAGATCATGCAGGCGGCATCGCTGCTCGCCAGGAACACCAACCCGACCAAGGACGAAGTGGTCGCGCACATGGACGGCAATCTGTGCCGCTGCATGACCTACTCGCGAATTCAGAAGGCCATCATGCGGGCCGCCAACGATATGCGCACCGCGTCCAACGCGCCAGCCGACCGGAGGGCAACATGAACAAGCACCTCAAGGTCGATTCATCGACCGATCTCAGCCGCCGCTCATTCATTGTCGGCACGTCCGCCGCGGGTCTGGCGCTCGGCTTCGCATCCGTTCCGGGATCGAGCGCGCTGGCCGCGCCCGCCGCATTCGATCCAAGCGTGTGGTACTCCATCGCGCCGGACGGTCTCGTCACCGTGACCTGCGGCAAGGCCGATATGGGACAGCACATCGCGTCCACCATGGCGCAGCTTGTGGCTGAAGAACTCGGCGCAAGCTGGAAGGACATGCGGGTTCAACTCGCCTCCAACGATCCGAAGTACAACGATCCGGTTCTTGGCGCGCAGATCACCGGCGGCTCGTGGAGCACCATGATGAACTTCGACGCCATGAGCCGCGCGGGTGCCGCGGGCCGCATTGCGTTGACCGAAGCCGCGGCAGGAATCATGGGCGTGCCGGCGGGTGAACTGGTGGTGCGCGATTCCACGATCTCGCATCCGAAATCGAAGAAGTCGCTGACCTTCGCGGAGATCGTGAAGAGCGGCAAGGCGACCAGGAAGTTCTCGGCGGATGAACTGAAAGCGCTCAAGCTGAAGACGCCGGATCAGTACACGCTGGTCGGCCAGTCGATCCCGCAGATCGACATTCCCTCGAAAACCAATGGCACCGCGAAGTACGGCATCGATACGTTCCTGCCCGGCATGGTCTACGGCAAGATCGTGATGCCGCCGGTGCGCTACGGCGCGACGGTGAAGTCGGTGGATGACAGCGCGGCAAAGAAGGTGCCGGGCTTCATCAAGGCGGTGACGCTGGACGACAAGACCGGCACCACAACAGGCTGGGTCGTCGCGGTGGCCAACACCTATGCCAACGCCAAGAAGGCAGCGGACGCACTCAAGGTCACCTACGACAACGGGCCGAATGCAAAAGTCTCCAGCGAATCCCTGCTGGCGGAAGCCAAGCGTTTGCAAGCCGACAACGCGTCGGGGCTGTTTTTTGTCAAGAACGGCGACACGGCGGAAGCGCTTGGCAAGGCATCGAAGGTGATGGAGGCGGAATACACCACCAACATCAACATCCATGCGCCGATGGAGCCGATGAATGCCACGGCCGAACTGAAGGGCGATATCTGGCATGTCTACACCGGCAACCAGTTCGCCACCCGCTCGGGCGCGATCGCGGCCGGTGCGCTTGGTGTCGATCCGAAGTTCATCGTCATGCATCAGGCCTGGCTGGGCGGCGGCTTCGGCCGGCGTCTCGACGGCGACATGCTGATTCCGGCGGTGCTTGCGGCGAAGGCCGTCGGCAAGCCGGTGAAGGTCATCTACTCGCGCGAGGACGACACCACCATGGACTTCTCGCGTCCATTGACCTTCCAGAAGATCAAGGCCGGTCTCGACGACAGCGGCAAGCTGGTGGCGTTCAATCATGACGTTGTCAGCGCCTGGCCGACCAAGCGATGGGGCATTCCGGCGTTCCTGTCGCCGGATGTCGAGAAGAAGGGCGCGCTCGATGCCTTCACGGTGAACGGCGCGGACTTCTTTTATACGGTGCCCAACCACAATGTCCGCGCCATCATCAACGAACTGGCGCAGTCGGCGACGCCGTCGGGCCAGTTGCGCTCGGTGGCTCCCGGCTGGACCTTCTGGGCGGTGGAGAGCATGCTCGACGAGCTCGCGGTCGCGGCGGGGAAAGACCCGGCGCAATTCCGCATCGACATGCTCGATGGCGCCGGCGCCAATGCCGGCGGCGCGCAGCGGCTGCGCAACACGCTGCTGGCCGCGATGGGTCTCGCCGGTTACGGCACCAAGAAGCTGCCGAAGGGTGAAGGCATGGGGGTCGCCTGCGTGTCGTCGCAGGAACGCGCCACCGCGAGCTGGACGGCGTGTGTCGCCCATGTCGCGGTGAACGACAGCGGCGAGGTGAAAGTGAAGAAACTCACCGTGGCCACCGATGTCGGCACCCAGGTCAATCCGGACGGCATCCGCGCCCAGGTCGAGGGCGCGGCGCTGTGGGGCATGTCGCTGGCGCTGTTCGAGAAGGCCACCATGAAGGATGGCGCGATCGAGCAGACCAACTTCGACACCTACACCCCGATGCGGATGAGCCAGATCCCGGAGGTGGCGATCGCCGTCATTGCCAATGGCGAACCCGCGACGGGTGTCGGCGAACCTGCGGTGACGGTGGTGGCGCCGGCTCTGGCCAATGCCATTCACAACGCGGTCGGTGCCCGCGTTCGCTCGCTGCCGATCACGGCAGATGCAGTGAAGGCCGGCATGAAGAAGGCGTGACCGTTGGTTCGATGGCGAGATTATCATGCGCGGGCTTGACCCGCGCGTGACATCTGAAAATCCCAGAAAACCGGAGGCATCGTTACGGATGCTTCCGGTTTTGTTTGCGGCGTTTGATTTGCTTCAGATCATTGACCGGCAGCAGCCGCTCCCGCAATCTGGCGCAATGACGGGTAAACGAGAGGACAGGGGTGTTCGGACGCGGGAAAATCTGGAAAAGGCGCTGCTGCCGATTCTGATTTTCGTGCCGTCGGTCACCGTGCTGTGCTGGATAGCGGCCTGGATCTTTCGAGACGAATTTGTCTTCAAGGCCGTGCTGATCGGGCTTGGCGGTTTCGCTATTGTGCTTGGCGTCGTGGCGTGCCTGCTCGTGCTGCTGAAGCGGATCGACCGTGGCGGTTGATCGTCCTAAGGCTTCTGGACTGGCACCTTTCGACGCGTCATGAAATCCACCACGCGGTCGGGCGTCAGAGCGCGGCCAATGGGGCCAAGATGGGCGATGAGTCCCACATTGTAGCGCGTGTGCGGATGTTTCGCCGTCGCAGCCTTGAAAACGATGCGCGCGACAGTCTCTGCGGACATCACTCCCAGCTTCTCGGGGTTGAGGAAATCGCGCATGTAGGCCGCGAGCCGCTGCTTGAAAAAGAGATAGGGACTGTCCGGCCCGGTATCGGGAATCGTTTTCAGCAGCGTCGCCGCGAAGCGCGTGGCGATGGGACCCGGCAGCACATTGACGACGTCGATGCCGAACGGTTCGACCTCCGGGCGCAGAGCGTCGGTCAGCGCTTCGACGGCGAATTTCGTGGCATGATACGCGCCTCCGCCGATCGAGGAGACGCGTCCTGCGACCGAGCTGACATTGACGATCCGGCCATGCCCGGCGCGGCGCATCGCCGGCAGCGCCAGTTGCGACAGTCGGAGGCCGCCGAAGACGTTGGTTTCGAATTGCAGCCGCAGCGCGTCGAGCGAAATCTCTTCCAGCGGACCATACTGGCCGTAGCCCGCATTATTGACCAGAATTCCGACCGCGCCGAATTCGCGCTCGATGCCTTCCACCGCGGTGCGCCTCGCTACCTCATCGGTGACATCGAGCGCCAGTGTGCGGCAGCCGAGCGCGCGGAGGTCATCGAGCGCGGACATATCCCGTGCCGTGGCGAAAGTCTCATGGCCTGCTTTGCGGAAGATTTTCGCTGCGGCATGGCCGACACCGCTCGAGCATCCGGTGACGAGCACCGGGCCGCCTGCATTCTTGTCGCGGGCCGGCGTCATTTGCGGCGCGCAGTTTTCTTCTTGCGCTTCGCGGCGGGCGCGGAAGCCTTGACGCTTCTGCGCAATGCCTCCCGCAGGTCTTTCGGCACGCCGTGTTTCTTCAGGAGATCAGCGAAGGATTCATCGGCGAGTTCCTGAAGCGTCGCCATCCGGTCGCGGCCAAGTTGCACGAGAGCCTGGTAGGTCCCGTCGTCGAATTCGATAACCTTGCGCATGCCAACCCTCGTATGACCGGGCGTTCAGGCCGTCATCATACAAGGGGTTTCATCGGTTCGGTCAACGCTTTCAGCGTGCGGCAAGAGCGGCCACGAACAATACGCTGGCTGCGGCCCAGGCAATCGTCCGGCCGGTTGCCGCGGTCATGCGGACATGGTCGGAGAAGTCGCGCGCCGCGACGTGATGTCGCAACTCTGGCGGCAACCGCCCGTCTGACCATGACACTGATTGCCGCGGCGGTCCGCCACGCCATCACCCTCAAGCTGAAAGAAGCCGAACGAATGATCGCGCTGTTCAAGCGCATGTTGCCGGATAATCCGGCGGCTCCAGCCTGAATTTTCTTCAGTTGCTCTATCGTTCATGCTCACACATTCGTTTCTTGACCGTACAGCGACGCTGGAGGATCGCTTGATCCGCGCAAATAGACCTGGATCGGAGATTACGAGCAATGAATGGGCACAAGATCATTTTGGCCGCGGTGGCTCTCGCTGCGCTTTCGGCATTTGGCGCGGCTCCGGCCACGGCGAAAGACTATCCATTTTGCAGAAATACCGGAGGCGGGCCCGGCGATTGCCGATACGATACGCTGGAGCAATGTCAGACCGCGGTGTCCGAAACCGGCAGTTATTGCCAGCCGAATTACTGGCTGTCCCAAACGGGCCAAGGCAGCCAGCAGCCTCGCCCCCGCCGCACGCCTCGTTCCTGAATCGAAAGATTGCACCGCGCGCCGTCATTGTGGCGGCACGCGTTCGCGTGCGCAGATGACGCGCATGATCGATGCTGTCGCCTGTTATACACGGCGCGATGTGTTAAGCTGAATTTTCCCCTAATGCATTCGAAACAGGCAGGCAGACGCAATGCCACTGCCCGTGTTTGCGCGGCATTTTTTCATGAAAGCAATCGCTTTTCAGCGGCGCGGTCATTTTGGATGCAATCTTAACCGTGTCATTTTACTCAAATGAAATTCCCGCATGCGCCTATGGCGGCGAACGCAGAAGCGTCGTTGTGAAGGACCAGCCAGAACGATGACCCCCCGGTCCATCAGCCACCTCGGAGCAGCTTTGAAGCGGGTCAAACTCCAGTTCATGCGCAGCATGCCGTGCGGCGGCGATTACAGCCTGCGCCGCAAGCTGCTGATCGGCACAGGTCTAGCGCTCATCTGCACAGCGATCCTTGCCATCAGTGTGATCGGCCAGTCGCTCGACGACTATCGACACGCCCGGCAGAATCTCCGCGGGCTGGAGAGTTTCCGGCTGATCCTTGATACCGCCAATCTTCTTTCGGCCGAACGCGGGCCGTCGAACAGCGTGCTGGGTGCGACCGCCGCGGAGCACGGTGCGCTGCGTGAACGTCTCACGGCATTCCGCGCGCGGTCGGACGCAATTCTCGATCAATTGTCCACGAACGCCGGTGTTCCTGCGGAATTGCTCGCTCCGACGAAGGCGCAGCTTCAGAAAGGCCGGCAGGAGGTGGATCGCGTCGCGGCCATTCCGCGCGATCGCCGCGGTCTGCAAGACGTGCAGTCCGTCATCGAGAAAATGTTCGACGTGGTCGATATCTTTCAATCCGTCATCGTATGGAAAGCCGGCGATCTGACAGCGCAGAATCCCGAACTGGCGGCGCCGGTGATGATCGGGCGAATATTCGGCGAACTGCGCGAGTTTGGCGGCAGGATCGCGTCGCAGATCATGGCGCCGATCGCCGTCAGTCAGCCGTTGCAGCTTAAGCATCTTGTCGACAGCAACAGGACGCGTGGCCGCATCCTCGAACTGTGGCGGTTGGCTGGAAATCAGAAGGTGATCGGTATCCACGATCCGCGTCTTGCGTCTGATCTGGGCGATATTGAACTGATGTTTTTCGGCGAGGGCCTTGGCATTCTTGATGGCCTGGTCGCGGAGGGCCGCAAATCCGGCAATTACTCCATGACGGCCGACGAGTTCACCGTCCGTTTCGTCAACACCCTGAAGCCGCTCGAGCGTCTGCGCGGAGATTTTCTCGACGTCACCATTGAACGACTGACCGCCCTGCGCAACGGCGCCCTTGCGACCCTTGTGGTGACGATCGCCATCACGACAGTCATTCTTGCCATTATGGTCGGCCTGTTGATTGCAGCCCAGCGCTTTGTGTTCGGTCCGCTGATGCGGGCGCGGGAAGCCGTGATCGTGCTGGCGGAAGATCGTCCCACGGTGCCTTATCCGGAGCCGCATCATGACGCCACCGAGATGCGGCGGCTGTTCGATGCCATCGCGATTCTGCGCGACAGTCTGGCCGAGCGCGCCTCGCTGACAAAGAAGCTCAAGCATCAGGCGGAGACCGACGGGCTGACCGGGCTGATGAACCGCCGCGCGCTCGACATGATCGGCGAAAGTCACACCAGCAGTCAGGTGATGGCGGACGGCGCCTGCCTGATTCTGATGGACATCGATCATTTCAAATCGATCAACGACCGCTACGGCCATCTCGAAGGCGATCATGTCCTTAAAGAGACCGTGCGGCGGGTGCGCCCGATGCTGGGCCAGAACGATATCTTCGCCCGCTTTGGCGGCGAGGAGTTCGTCATCCTGATTCCGGGGCACGATCTCAGCGAAGCGAACGCACTGGCAAAGAGAATTCGCGCCGCGCTGGAAACCAACGAGATCGTTCTGTCCAGCGGCGCCGTGCTGACCGTGACGGCGAGCTTCGGTGTCGCCAGGGGCAATCTCGGACAGTTTGCGTGGCGGCGGCTGGTCGAAGCCGCCGACGCCGCGCTTTACCGCGCAAAGTCCGACGGCCGCAATTGCGTTCGTCATTCGTTGATGCCGCAGCCGACGCTGGTGCCGGACCTGCCGGACGACGGTGATCTGAACGCTCCGCGTGAAATTCCGCCGCAGGTGCTGACGATTGTCGGAGCAGCATCGGCGGCGAAGCGTTCGTCGTGAGTCGTCAGGACATCATGGCGCTTGTGGCGTCCAGATCCTGACCGCGGCGGTATCCAGCTTCTTCGGGATCAAACCTTCGCCCAGGAAAGCATCGGCGATTTTCTGCTGCTCGGTGAGGCCCGCAGGCGTGACAGCGCCGACGCCGTAGCTGCGGTGGCTGTTGGCTTCTTCAACGGTCGCAGCGTCGATGCTCCAAAGCCCGGCCAGCAGCGTGGCGGCGTCCTTCGGATTGGCTTTCACCCACTTGCCTGTCTCGCGCAGCTTGGCGAACACGATGTTCAGCACGTCGCTCCGGCGATCTGCGAAGGCTTCCGAGGCTAGATAGTAACGCTTGTAACTTGCAAGGCCGCCGCTGCCGTCGCTGAGAACCCGTGCGCCGGACTGCCGCTGCGCGCTGGTCAGGAACGGGTCCCACGCCACCCACGCATCGACGTTGCTGCTGACGAATGCCGCCCGTCCGTCGGCCGGGGCGAGATAGGCTGGTGAGATGTCCTTGAAGTTCAATCCGGCCTTTCCAAGCGCCGCGAGCAGCAGATAGTGGCTGCCGGCGCCCTTGGTCACCGCGACTTTCTTGCCCTTCACGTCCGCCAGCGTCTTGATCGGCGAATCCTTGGCTACGAGAATCGCCTGTGCGGCGGGCGATGCGCTCTCTTCTGCGACATAAGCGAGCCTCGATCCGGCTGCCTGCGCGAAGATCGGAACAGTGTCGGCGACATCCGCGCCGAAATCGAGATTGCCGACGCCCAGCGACTCCAGCAGTGGAAGGCCGCTGGAGAATTCATGCCAGGAGACCTTCACGCCGAGTGGCGCGAGCGCCTTTTCCAGTTCGCCGTTGGCGCGGAGCACCGCGATCAATGTCGATGACTTCTGCAAGCCGATACGGATTTGACCGGCGGGCTTGTCCTGCGCGGTCGATGCCGTCGCTGCGAGCATGATCGATGCGGCGGTGAGCGCACCGGAAAGCAATCTGGAACCGGATAATCTGAAGCGTTGCGTCATCGTTTCTTGATCCTTGGCATGGGGTGATCCGCTGACCTTGCTTGGGAAGCGCAATCATGACGGCCTCTGGCGAGAGACTGTAGGAAACAAGCCGGACAATGAGTTGCCAAAGTTCCGATACCCGCCGCGCGTTTCATTCTCAATTTCGACGGCGGCGTGAAATGAACGCGCGACGGCAAATTGTTGCTTGTTGTGCGCGCATGAGGGGTCGGGGACTTCAATGCGGTGGTTTGTTCGGCTCACACCGGCGTGATGAAAATCGATGCAGAAAATCAATCTGCGTTCAGTGCGCTTCCTGAAACATTCGTATTGAGCGCGCGCATGACGACAGCGCGGGCATCGCTATTTTCCCAGAGCACTCGACACTCCCAATTCGCGTGATCATCATTCCAGACCAAGGACGCGGCGATATGCGCGTTCCTGTGCTGGAGATCTGGAATGAAGCGACGGGAATTTCTGAAACTGTCTACGGCGGCCGTTGCCGTTGCAGCATCGCAGGGTGTGTCGCGCGCGCAGACGGCGGTGAAGGAAGTTCGCATCGGTTATCAGAAAACCGGCGTTCTTGTGATTGCGCGTCAGCAGGGAACTCTTGAGAAGCGGTTTGCTGCCGGCGGCGTGTCGGTCAAATGGATCGAATTCACATCGGGGCCGCCGCTGCTGGAGGCGATCAGCAACGGCGCCGCGGATTTCGGTGCGGTTGGAGATTCGCCGCCGATCTTCGCGCAGGCTGCGAACGCCAACATCGTTTATGCCGCGGCATCGCCGATCAGCAACGGTCAAGGCATACTGGTTCCTTCCGGATCAGCGATCCGTACGGTTGCGGACCTCAAGGGAAAACGGGTCGGCTTCACCAAAGGCTCAAGCGCCCACAACATTGTCGTGCAGACCCTCGAAAAGGTCGGGTTCACCTATGAAGACATCACACCGGTCTATCTGACGCCGCCGGATGCCGGTCCGGCCTTCGCCAACGGCAGCATCGATGCATGGGCGGTGTGGGATCCGTACTTTGCTATCGGTGAGAAGAAGCAGAACGCCCGCATTCTCATCAATGCGTATGAAGTGGCGAAGACCAACGCCTTCTTCATCGCCAATCGCGACTTTGCCAACAGGCAGCCGGGGCCGCTGCGCGAGGTGATCGCGGGTCTGGCGGTGGCGGCGCACTGGGCGGAGAACAATCGCGATGCGGTGGCGAAATCCCTGCACGAAATCACCGGCGTGCCGCTCGAGATTCAAACGCTGGCCGCGAGCCGCGCCTCGTTCGCCATCGGTCCGGTGACCGACGGTATCATCGAGACCCAGCAAGGTGTCGCTGATCGTTTCCACAAACTCGGACTGATCCCGAAGCGGATCGCTGTCCGGGACATTGTCTGGAAGTCACCGCAGACCTGACGCGTCATCATCTCTAGCCGCTCTCCTTCACAAGGATATTTTCATGCACACACGCCGCGCGTTTACGAATCTCACTCTGGCGGCCTCCGCCGCAGTCGCGCTGTCTCTTGCAGCGCTCCTGCCGGTCACGTCTGCACAGGCCCAGGACAAGGTCGTCCGCATCGGCTTCCAGAAGTACGGCAAGCTGGTGCTGCTGAAGAGCAAGGGCTCGCTCGAGCCCGCGCTGAAGGCGCTGGGCTATAATGTTGTCTGGACCGAATTCCCGTCGGGCCCTCCGCTGCTCGAAGCGCTCAACGTCGGTGCGATCGACTTCGGCAATACCGGCGAAGCCCCGCCGATTTTCGCGCAGGCCGCCGGTGCGCCGATCCAGTACGTCGCCTATGAGCCGCCCGCGCCGCAGGGCGAGGCCATCCTTGTTCCAAAAGACAGCCCGCTGAAAACGGTCGCCGATCTGAAGGGCAAGAAGGTCGCGCTGAACAAGGGTTCGAACGTTCACTATCTGCTGGTGAAGGCGCTGGAGAAAGCCGACGTCAAATACAGCGAGATCACGCCGGTGTTCCTTGCGCCGGCTGACGCCCGCGCAGCCTTCGAGAAGGGCGCGGTCGATGCCTGGGTGATCTGGGACCCGTTCCAGGCAGCGGCGGAAGTGGCGACGCAGGCGCGCACGCTTGCGGACGGCACCGGCATTGTCTCGAACTACCAGTTCTATTTCTCCTCGCAGAAATTCCTGAGCGCCGATCCGAAGGTCGTTGATCTCGTGCTGGCACAACTGAGCGAAGTCGACGACTGGGCGAAGGGGGACATCAAGGCGGTTGCCGAGCAGCTCAGTCCGTCGGTGGGCTTACCGGTGCCGGTGCTCGAACTGGCGCTGAAGCGTCAGTCCTATGGCATCAAGCCGATCAACGACGCCGTGATTGCCGAGCAGCAGCAGGTTGCAGACACGTTCCTGTCCCTCGGCCTGATCCCGAAAGCCATCAAGATTTCCGACGTTGCAAGAAAGTCCGGATCATGAGTGCGAATACGACTCCCGCCAACGTTCTCTGGTTTCTGCCGACCCACGGCGACAGCCGCTATCTCGGCACCACCACCGGCGGACGCGAAGTGAACTTCAACTATCTGCGCCAGATCGCGCAGGCTGCCGATCAACTCGGTTATTTCGGCGTCCTGCTGCCGACCGGGCGAAGCTGCGAAGACTCGTGGGTGGTCGCGTCCGCGGTCGCGCCCTGGACCGAGCGGCTGCGTTATCTCGTCGCCGTGCGTCCCGGTCTGCAGTCGCCGAGCGTCGCGGCGCGCATGACCGCGACACTGGACCGGGTGTCGAACGGGCGGCTGCTGATCAATGTCGTGACCGGCGGCGATCCGGTCGAGAACAGGGGCGACGGCATCTTCCTCGATCACGACGAGCGCTACGCCGTGACGCGCGAGTTCCTGAACGTCTACAGCGATCTGCTCGCCGGCAAGACCGTCAACGTGAAGGGCAAGCATATTTCGATCGAGGATGGCCGGCTGCTGTTCGAGCCGGTGCAGTCGCCGCGCCCGCCGCTGTATTTCGGCGGCTCGTCGGACGCCGGTATCGATGTCGCAGTCGATACCGTCGACAAGTATCTCACCTGGGGCGAGCCCCCGGCGCAGGTGGCCGAGAAGATTGCGAAAGTGAAGGCCGCGGCAGCCAAGAAAGGCCGCAAGCTGACCTTCGGTATTCGCCTGCATGTGATTGTGCGCGAGACCAATGAAGCAGCGTGGCGGGCGGCGGACGAACTCATTCAGTACGTCACCGATGACACCATTGCCGCGGCGCAGAAAATCTTCTCGCGGATGGATTCTGTCGGCCAGCAGCGGATGGCGCAGCTTCACGGTGGGCGCCGCGACAAGCTCGAGATCAGCCCGAACCTGTGGGCCGGTGTCGGTCTCGTGCGCGGCGGCGCCGGGACAGCGCTGGTCGGGGACCCACAGACGGTGGCGGCGCGCATCAAGGAGTATCAGGACGCCGGTGTCGATACCTTCATCATGTCCGGCTATCCGCATCTCGAAGAGGCCTATCGCTTCGCCGAACTGGTGTTCCCGCTGCTCAACCTGAACCAGTCCAATGTTCCACATCTGCGCGTCAACACCGGGCCGTTCGGCGAGACCATCGGCAACGACTTCCGTCCCCAGAAGCAGGCCTCGTCGTCATGAGTCTCGCAGAAACCCTGTCACAAGCGCGTTCGCGCAGCTTTCGCATTCCCCGCGCCGACGGGCTGACGCAGTGGATCGTGCCGCTCGTCATTCTGCTGGTCTGGCAGGTGGCCTGCGTCACCGGATTTGTGTCGGCACGGGTGTTGCCTGCGCCGTCCGATGTGGCGGTGGCGGGGTGGAAGCTGCTGCTGTCGGGTGAGCTGGTCCGCAATATCTGGGTCAGCTTCTGGCGCGCCAGCGTCGGCCTTCTGATCGGCGGCGGCATCGGGTTCATTTTCGGGCTGGCCAATGGCCTGTCGCAGCTCAGCAACAAGCTCACCGACACCACCTTGCAGATGGTGCGCAACGTGCCGCATCTCGCACTGATTCCGCTGGTGATCCTGTGGTTTGGCATCGACGAGTCGGCGAAACTGTTTCTGGTCGCGCTCGGCGTGTTCTTCCCGATCTATCTTAACACGCTGCACGGCATCCGCACCGTCGATCCACAACTCATCGAAATGGGCCGGATCTACGGCATGGGCAACGGCGAACTGTTCCGCCGCGTGATCTTCCCCGGCGCACTGCCGTCGATTTTCGTGGGCCTGCGCTTCGCTCTCGGCATCATGTGGCTGACGCTGATCGTGGCGGAAACCATCGCGGCGTCGTCCGGGCTCGGTTACATGGCGATGCAGGCGCGCGAGTTCATGCTGATCGACGTCGTCGTCCTTAGCATTCTGATCTACGCCTTGCTTGGCAAGGTGGCGGATTCAACCGCACGCGTGCTGGAGCGGTTCACGCTGTCCTGGCACCCGGCATTCCAGAAACATTGAGGCCCTCATGCAGCAACTGGTTCGACTTGTGCCATCGAGTGCCGAAAGTTTGCAGGCCGCGGAACTGATCCGCCGCGCGGCCTTCGTTCGTGATGACAAACGCGAGCCGGTTGCGTCCCGGGCGCTGTCGCTGACGATCCGGGGCCTTCGCAAGTCCTTCGGCAGTAACGAGGTGCTGCGCGGGATCGATCTGCACATCCCGGCGGGGCAGTTCGTTGCCATCGTGGGCAAGTCAGGGTGCGGCAAGAGCACGCTGCTGCGCCTGATCGCGGGCCTCGATAAGCCCACAGGGGGCACGATCGAATTCGGCAATCATGAAGGCAGCCCCGGCGATCATGTCCGTGTGATGTTTCAGGAGCCGCGGCTGCTGCCATGGGCGCGGGTATTATCGAACGTCGAAGTCGGGCTCGGCCGCCATCGCGACACAACGGACGCGAAGACGCGTGCTGACGAGGCACTTGTCGAGGTCGGTCTCGATGACAAGCGGGACCAGTGGCCGGCGGTTCTCTCCGGCGGACAGAAGCAACGCGTAGCGCTGGCGCGTGCGCTGGTCAGCCATCCGCGGGTTCTTGCCTTCGATGAGCCGCTCGGCGCGCTCGATGCGCTGACGCGGATTTCGATGCAGCGGCTGCTTGAGCGTGTCTGGCACGATCAGGGGTTCACCGCGATCCTTGTGACGCACGACGTGTCGGAAGCCGTTGCCCTGGCGGATCGTGTCCTGGTGATCGATGACGGCCGGATTGCGCAGGATATCGATGTCGATCAGGCGCGCCCGCGCCAGCGCGGCTCGGCGGAGCTCGCGGCGCTGGAAGGCAGCATTCTTCGCGAACTGCTCAAGGAGACCGGCGAACTGGCCGGCGCATGAGGCCGTCATGAATTCGGTTGTCCGCAATATTCGTGAAAGCAGGCTCGAGGCGTCGGCCGACAATTTTCGGAACGCGATGCGCTCGCTCGCTGGTGGTGTCAGTGTCATTACGGCGGGACGGGGCAACGATCTGTCCGGCATGACCGTGACATCGGTGTCGTCGCTGTCGGTCGATCCGGCAACGCTGATCGTCAGCATCAACCGCAAGGCATCGTCGTGGCCGCTGCTGCAGCGGCATGGTGTGTTCGGCGTCAACATTCTCAGCTCCGATCACATCGATATTGCGGAGCGGTTTTCCGGGATCGGCGGGCTGAAGGGCGCCGAGCGCTTTGCCGGCGCGGAGTGGATCAGCCTCGTTTCCGGCGTGCCGTTGCTGGCCGGCGCGCTGGCCGTGTTCGACTGCGAGGTCGAGCATGTCGTGGAGCGCCATTCGCATGCCATCGTGATCGGGCGCGTGCTCGATTTGCGGCTCTCGCCGGGCAAGCCGGCGCTGACCTACTGGCAGGGCCAGTATGTCGCCCTCGACCAGAACGAGGACGCGGTGCGGCTTGCGGAGGTGAGTTTCCCGACATCGCGGGCACTCTGGCAGATTTGACGGCCGCGCGCCTGTCGATGAGCCGCCTATATCGAGCGCCTGCAAATCCTATGGGATGGCTATATTCGCGGCGGCGCTTCCCTCTCGAATTCCAATGACGTTTCGCTCATCTGGATAGCGTGACCATGCGTGGTCGCTATCGAGAGGAGACCGCCATGTTATTCCATCTCACGCCCGCAGAACGGCTGGGCAAAGCCGCGGATCGCTTGCAGTCCACCGATGTGGTGACGGCCGGTCTCGTGTCGGAGATCATCGCGGAATGCTGCGATCGCCTTCCTGTTTCGGGTCAGGGCCGCGCCGCTGCGCATCTGCGCGAGCTGATAGAGGCCGGCGCCTGGACTGACGCGGTCGTGATGCTCATGGAGACGGAACTGCCGCGATGGAGGCTGCGGCGCCTGGTGTATGACGAGGGGGAGTGGCACTGCGCGCTCTCCCTCCAGCGTGATCTTCCTGATTGGCTGGATCAGGCAGTCGAGACCAGCCATTCCGAGCTGCCGCTGGCTTTGCTCAAGGCATTCGTCGAAGCGAAGAGGCGCGATGGCGAAATTGTCGAAGACACGTGCCGTCCCACCGGTCTCGGTGTCTCGCCGCCGCAGCCTTCGGTGTCCTGCGAGAACTTCACCTGAATCGCGGTCGCTGCGTGAAGGTGTTCGGGCTGGATCCAACGAAACGCTTCCAACATGGCGCAGTCACCCAACACGCCGAACGGCGCGATATCCGCGCAAGTGTTTGTCCGGTTCTGCTTGCGGATCGTCGTCCTCTGCGTCTTCGCGACGCTGGGAAGTGTCGGTTTCGGCAGGAGCCTTGCGGCGCTGTTGTGGTCCTCGACGATCCTCTGCACCCTCGCTGCGATACTGCGCAGAGAATTGCCGCTGGGTTCGACGCTGACTCATTGGGATGAGGGCGCCGCTTATGGCGCCCTTTACTGCCTGACGCTGACCATCAATCAGGCGAGCGGCTCCTGACCCGCAACTCGCAATCCCCAGCCTCCATCACTTTACTTTCCCTATGACACAGCCATGGCTCTGTTCTCGAATTCATATGCCGGTGATCGGATATTGGCGGAGTGCAACTCCACAGGATTGCCCTCAGGCAGTTCCCCATCTCTCCAACAAAGCTCTCATCAGGAGACGAATCGTGAAGCAGACTGAACCTCCGTCGTGTCGCTCCGGACTTGTATTTGTCGGTAAAAACAGTCGCGGCAACTGGGTTGCCCAGGAAGAGCACGGTCTTTTCGGCGGCCTTTTCATTAACCGCGCCGAGGCGATCCGATATGCACTGTTCGAGAATGGCCACCGGCCCGAGGCCGTGGTGACGGCACCAAATGGACTCGAGATCGACATGGGCCGGACGCCACACTCCTCCGATCTCGCGCCGGCACGCGCCAACGACGAAAGCGCCGCTCAGCGGCGGGCCGCGTGAGGCATCTTTTCAACCCCCTGCCAGTCCGGACATGACAATGCTTAAGCCAGTATCAGATCCCGCGCGCGAGCAGATCATCCGAACCATGATCGAACTCACACGCCCGTCCAGCCTTCACCGGATTGCCGTCGCCGGCAGCGAGAGTGCGGAAATCGATCTTGAACTGCGGCGCCGGGGTTATTTCCGGGTCGCGACGACGCTCACCTGCGTGCCACGGGCGCAGTATTCGATTGGCCTCGTCGTAGGTCAGCATTCGCTTCACGCCCTTGAAACCGCGTTGACCCAGATTTCTCATTTTCTGAGTGCGAACGCGACGATCGCCGTCGTGATCGATTCCTGTGAGAAAGGCCTTGGCCTGAAGGTTCGGGACAGGCTGGAGCAGCTCAGCTTTCGAATCCAGGCCGGTGTGAAATGCCATCGGCAGTTCGTGCTCGCGGCGCACCGGCACGGTTTTAGCCACATGGTCAAAGCGGCGTAAAAAATGCCTTCGATGATGAACCATCCGGCTCCCTGGTTAGCTGGCTACATCTGCGATCTGCCGACGCCTTTCGGCGACAACGACGAAATCGACGCGGCCGCGTTCAGGCAATTGTGCGAGCGTCAGATCGCGGCCGGCGCGAAAGCGCTTGTGGTCGGAGAAACGACTGGCGAAGATTCGACGCTGTCGCTGCCGGAGCATTCGGCCCTTGTTCGTATCGCAGTCCGGGCTTCACGCGGCCGTGCGGCGGTTATTGCCGGCGCGGGCTCCAACTCAACGAGCCAGGCCATTGAGTTATCAAGGCGAGCCGAGGCGGACGGCGCCGATGCGGTGCTGTCCGTGGTGCCTTACTATAACAAGCCGACGCAGGCGGGCATCTATGCCCACTTCCGGACCATCGCGGATTCGACGCGGCTGCCGATCATTCTGCACGATGTTCCATCCCGAACGGTCCGCGAGTTGGCGGATGACACTCTCGTGCGGCTTGCGGAATCGGATCAGTTCATCGGCGTGAGAGATTCGACCGGCGATGTTGCGCGCCCGTTGCGTTTGCGGCCGCTGGTTCGGCCGGATTTCCGGCTGCTGTCGGGAGACGACAGGACCGCGCCGGCCTTCCTGGTTCACGGCGGCGACGGATGCATGTCGGTGACATCGAACGTCGTGCCGGAACTCTGCCGGCAACTGTATCTCAATTGCAGGCAGGGTGAATTGCGGTTTGCGCGGCATTCCGCATTCCGGATCGGGCAACTGACGGATGCATTGCTGCGGGAGGCTACTCCCGCTCCGCTGAAGTATGCGCTCAGCCTGTTTGGCCTGATGTCGCCCCGTCTCCGTCTGCCGCTTGTTGAATTGACAGAGCCGGCAAAAGCGGAGGTTGCGCGGGCTGTCGCGCTTGCCTGCAACGGCGCGGGGCCTGTGTCGTTGAATTACGGCTGAAGCGCATGACAGACACCGGCGAGCGCAGTGAGAAGCTGGTTCAGTCCTGGCTGTTGGCGTTGCTGCGATTTGCAGTCACATTGGACAACAACGACAGACTGGCAGTCCATGCAACCGCGACCGAGATCGACCGGCGGGACACGCGATCAGCCGGCTTCAGTTTCTTTCGCAAGACCAGCGTTGAGCTCTGTAACGCAATCGCCAATCCGCAGCGCGCCGCCAGCCCTGCCATTCTGCAGCGTCATCTCGACCGGATGGGCAGCGGCCGCCTGAAACAGGCTTTCGCCGCTACCGTTGGGCCTCGTCGTCCACAGCCAGGATCGAAGCTGAATCCGGCTGGATCGGACGGGCGGCATGATTTGTGGAAAGGGCTTCCGGCGCGATCCCGGTCACCACGACAAGCAACGGTCCCGGCAAAGTCATAGAGCAATCCCGGCCCAATCCAGAGCAATCGTGACGCTCCCCTTATTGCTTGTTCGGATCATATAGGGCCTTTGCGGCGCCGGCCGGCCGCTGCTGCAGCGGCGCAACGGAACCCACGGAGCCTTTATAAGATTCCTATAACGTCGCGGTCCCGCCCATCTCGAAACCCTATGGCGCAGATGCCATTCCATTCGGTGCAGAAGCTGCGGGATGTCCTCGTGTTTCGGTTGAGACACATGAGACAGCGCCCGCATCGATGGTGCCGTCGCACCACAAGGAGCATTCAATGTTGGACATTATCATGCTGGCCCTCGGAGTGGGCTTCTTTGTGTTGTCGGTGGGCTACGCCTACGCCTGCGACAGACTCTGAGGGAGAACGATCATGATCTTCGATTACGCACTCGCTGGCGTCGTTTCCGCCGGACTGCTGGTTTACCTGACCTACGCGCTGCTGCGGCCTGAACGGTTCTAAGCGCCGCTTCCTCGAGCGAACAGGCGCGCAATTTCACGAAAGCACACGACCATGACTGTCATTGGCTGGATTCAAATTCTGTTGTTCTGCGCGATTATCGTCGCGCTGGTGAAGCCGCTCGGCGGCTATATGACGCGCGTCTTCAATGGCGAGCGCACGTTTCTCTCGCCGATCCTGCGCCCGGTCGAAGCCGGGCTCTACTGGATCGGCGGCGTCGATGAAAAGCGCGAACAGCATTGGCTGACCTACACGGTCGCGATGCTGTTCTTTCACGTCGGCGGCTTCGTGATTCTCTACGCGCTGATGCGCTTCCAGGCCGTGCTGCCCTTCAATCCGATGGAGCAGTCCGCCGTCGCGCCGGACCTGTCGTTCAACACCGCGGTCAGCTTCATCACCAACACCAACTGGCAGAACTACGGCGGCGAAAGCACGCTATCTTACCTGACCCAGATGGTCGGCCTGACCCACCAGAATTTCCTGTCGGCCGCGACGGGCATCGCGATCGCCGTGGCGCTGATCCGCGGCTTCGCCCGCTCGTCCGTACGCACCGTCGGCAATTTCTGGGTCGATGTCACCCGCACCACGCTGTACGTGCTGCTGCCGATCTGCGTTGTGTATGCGCTGTTTCTCGTCTGGCAGGGCATTCCGCAAACGCTCGGCGCCTATGTCGATGCGACCACGCTCGAGGGCGCTAAACAGACCATCGCGGTGGGTCCGGTCGCATCGCAAATTGCGATCAAGATGCTGGGCACCAACGGCGGCGGCTTCTTCAACGTCAATGCCGCGCATCCGTTCGAGAATCCGACGGCCTTCTCGAACTTCGTGCAGATGCTTTCGATCTTCGCGATCGGCGCGGCGCTCACCAACGTGTTCGGCCGCATGGTCGGCAACCAGCGCCAGGGCTGGGCGATTCTGGCCGCGATGGGCGTGCTCTTTATCGCCGGCGTCGCCGTGACTTACTGGGCGGAAGCCTCGGGCACGTCGATCATGCATGCGCTCGGCCTCTCCGGCGGCAACATGGAAGGCAAGGAAGTCCGCTTCGGCATCGTGGCATCGGCGCTGTTCGCCGTCGTCACCACTGCAGCCTCCTGCGGCGCGGTCAACGCCATGCACGATTCGTTCACCGCGCTCGGCGGCATGATCCCGCTGATCAACATGCAGCTCGGCGAGCTGATCATCGGCGGCGTCGGCGCCGGTCTCTATGGCATGCTGCTGTTCGTCGTGCTGGCGATCTTCGTAGCCGGTCTGATGGTCGGCCGCACGCCGGAATATGTCGGCAAGAAGATCGAGGCGCGTGAGGTCAAGATGGCCATGCTCGCCATTCTGATCCTGCCGCTGATGTATCTCGGCTGGACCGCGGTCGCCGTCGTTCTGCCGTCGGCTGTCGCCTCGATGGCCAATGCGGGGCCGCACGGCTTCAGCGAGGTGCTCTATGCCTTCACATCCGCGACCGGCAACAACGGCTCGGCGTTCGGCGGCCTCACCGGCAACACGCTGTTCTACAATCTGACGCTGGCGTGCTCGATGCTGGTCGGCCGCTTCTTCATGATCGTGCCGGCCATGGCGCTGGCCGGATCGCTTGCACAGAAGAAGTCGATCCCGCCATCCGCCGGCACGCTTCCCACAACAGGCGGTCTGTTCGTCGGGCTGGTTGTCGGCGTGATCCTCATCGTTGGAGGCCTCACGTTCTTCCCGGCGCTCGCGCTCGGGCCGATCGTCGAGCATCTGGCGATGACCGCGAACACCCTGTTCTGATCGATCCCTTTTGGAGTGACACTCATGGAAACCTTGAAACTGCAAAAGCGGACGACGGGATCGGCAATGCTCGATCCGAAGATCGTCCTGCCCGCGATCTGGTCGGCTTTCGCCAAGCTCGATCCGAGGGCGATGGTCAGAAATCCGGTGATGTTCGTGGTGGAAGTCGTCGCCGCGCTGACGACGGTTATCTTTCTGCGCGCGCTGCTGACCGGCGGCGACGACCTCGGCTTCACCTTCCAGATCATTCTGTGGCTCTGGTTCACGGTGCTGTTCGCCAACTTCGCGGAAGCCGTCGCCGAGGGCCGCGGCAAGGCCCAGGCCGAGTCGCTCAAGAAGACCCGTACCGAAAGCCAGGCCAAGCTGCTGACCGGCTCGGGATCGGACCGGACCTATCGCCTGGTGCCGGGCACCAGCCTGAAGGTCGGCGACATCGTGCTGGTGGAGGCGGGTGACAACATCCCGTCCGACGGCGAAGTCATCGAAGGCGTTGCCTCCGTCAATGAGGCGGCGATCACCGGCGAATCGGCTCCGGTGATCCGCGAGTCGGGCGGCGATCGTTCAGCGGTGACCGGCGGCACGCAGGTTCTGTCCGACTGGATTCGCGTCCGCATCACCGCGGCGCAGGGTTCGACCTTTATCGACCGCATGATCAAGCTGGTCGAAGGCGCCGAGCGGCAGAAGACGCCCAATGAAATCGCGCTCAACATCCTGCTTGCGGGTCTGACCATCATCTTCGTGTTCGCGACGGTCACGATCCCAAGCTATGCCGCCTATGCCGGCGGATCGGTGTCGGTCGTCGTGCTGGTGGCATTGTTCGTTACGCTGATTCCGACCACCATCGGTGCGCTTCTGTCCGCCATCGGCATTGCCGGCATGGATCGGCTGGTGCGCTTCAACGTGCTCGCCATGTCCGGCCGCGCGGTCGAGGCCGCGGGCGACGTCGACACGCTGCTGCTCGACAAGACCGGCACCATCACCCTCGGCAATCGCCAGGCGACGGCGTTCCGTCCCGTGCACGGCGTGACCGAGCAGGAGCTTGCGGATGCTGCGCAGCTTGCGTCGCTCGCCGACGAGACGCCTGAAGGCCGCTCTATCGTTGTTCTGGCCAAGGAGAAGTATGGCATCCGTGGCCGCGACATGGGCGAGCTTGGCGCCACCTTCGTTCCGTTCACGGCACAGACCCGCATGAGCGGCGTCGATGCCGGCGGCTCAGCCGTGCGCAAGGGCGCGGTCGATGCGATCCTGAACTATGTCAACGGCGGCCCGCGCGCGGCAGTTGCCTCGGGCGGCGCGGTTCGTGCGATTGCTCCGGCGATCGTCGCCGACACCGTCCGGGAAATCCAGACGATTGCCGATGAGATCGCGAAATCGGGCGGCACACCGCTGGCGGTCGCGCGTGACGGCAGGCTACTCGGCGTCATTCACCTCAAGGATATCGTCAAGGGCGGCATTCGTGAGCGGTTTGCCGAATTGCGCCGCATGGGCATCCGCACCGTGATGATCACCGGCGACAACCCGATGACCGCCGCGGCCATCGCCGCCGAAGCGGGCGTGGATGATTTCCTCGCCCAGGCGACACCCGAGGACAAGCTGAAGCTCATTCGCGACGAGCAGGCCAAGGGCAAGCTGGTGGCGATGTGCGGTGACGGCACCAATGACGCGCCAGCTCTGGCGCAGGCCGATGTCGGCGTTGCGATGAACACCGGAACGCAGGCCGCCCGCGAGGCCGGCAACATGGTCGATCTCGATTCGAACCCGACCAAGCTGATCGAGGTCGTGGAAATCGGCAAGCAGTTGCTGATGACGCGCGGCGCGCTGACCACGTTCTCGATTGCCAACGACGTGGCGAAGTATTTCGCCATCATCCCGGCGATTTTCCTCGCGTTCTATCCGCAGTTGCAGGCGCTCAACATCATGAACCTGTCGAGCCCGCAAAGCGCGATCCTGTCGGCGATCATCTTCAACGCGATCATCATCATCGCGCTGATTCCGCTCGCGCTGAAAGGCGTCGCCTACAAGCCGATCGGAGCGGGCGCGCTGCTGAGCCGCAACCTGCTGATCTATGGCGTCGGCGGCATCATCATTCCGTTCATCGGCATCAAGGCGATCGATCTGATCGTGACCGCCCTGCATCTCGCCTAGCGCATGATCCCGAAAGCCGGACCACCGGCTTTCGGGAGCATCGTGCGCAAGAAGCTCGAAGGAGAGACACCATGTTGAAAGAAATCCGGCCCGCATTCTTTATTCTCGTCGGCCTCACGCTCATCACCGGCCTGGCCTATCCGCTCGCCATCACCGGTATTGCCGGCACGATCTTTCCGTATCAGGCGCAGGGCAGCCTGATCGAGAAGGACGGCAAGACGATCGGCTCGGCTCTGATCGGGCAGGAGTTCAAGGAAGACAAGTATTTCCATGGCCGTCCGTCCGTGACGACGGCGGCGGACCCTGCGGATTCGACCAAGACCGTTCCGGCGCCCTATAACGCCGCGAATTCATCGGGTTCGAATCTCGGCCCGACCAGCAAGGCGCTCAGCGACCGCATGACCGAGGACGTCGCCAAGCTGAAAGCGGAGAATCCCTCAATGCCGGTCCCGGCGGATCTTGTCATGACCACGGGCAGCGGCCTCGATCCCCACATCTCGCCGGAAGCCGCGCTGTTTCAGGTCCCTCGGGTCGCGACCGCACGCAAGATGCCGGAGGATGCAGTGCGCAAACTGGTTAACGATAACGTGGAAGGCCGTTTTGCAGGGCTGCTCGGCGAGCCGCGCGTGAATGTGCTTGCGCTCAATCTGGCGCTTGATCGCGCGGCGAAGTAACCTGCATGTCTGATGGCAACCAACCGCGATCCTGAACAACGGCCCTCGCCGGAAGCGCTGCTTGAGGCGGCCCGCCGTGAAAACGGCAGCGGCCGTCTCAAGATTTTTCTTGGCGCGGCTCCCGGCGTCGGCAAGACCTACGAGATGCTGCAAAGCGCGCATGCCAAGGTGAAGGCCGGCGTGGATGTTGTGGTCGGCGTGGTCGAGACCCATGGCCGGCTGGAAACGCAGGCGCTGCTGCACGGTCTTGAAATCCTTCCCCGCAAGGCGCTGGCCTACAAGGGCCAGACTCTCGACGAGATGGATCTCGATGGATTGCTGGCGCGGCGGCCGAAGCTCGCCATTGTCGACGAGCTCGCGCACACCAATGCGCCCGGCAGCCGCCATCCGAAGCGCTACATGGATGTCGAGGAACTGCTGGATAACGGCATCGACGTCTACACCGCCGTCAATATCCAGCACATCGAAAGCCTGAACGATGTCGTGGCGCAGATCACGCGCGTGCGCGTGCGCGAGACCGTTCCCGATTCCATCATCGACCGTGCTGACGACATCGAACTGGTCGATCTGACACCGGGCGATCTGATCCAGCGCCTCAAGGAAGGCAAGGTCTACGTTCCCAAGCAGGCCGAGCGCGCGCTCGAGCATTACTTTTCGCCGGGCAATCTGACCGCGCTGCGTGAACTGGCGCTGCGGCGAACCGCCGAGCGTGTCGACGAGCAACTGCTCAATCACATGCAGGCCAATGCCATTTCGGGGCCATGGGCCGCGGGCGAGCGGATTCTGGTTTGCGTCAGCGAGGACCCGCGCAGCGCCGGTTTGATTCGTTATAGCAAACGGCTGGCTGACCGGCTGCATGCGCCGTGGACGGCCATCTGCATCGAAACCCGGCGGAGCCTGCAGCTCAGCGATGCCGAGCGCGACAGGATCGCAACCACCTTGCGGCTTGCGGAAGCGCTGGGTGCCGATGCCCTGACGATCCCGGCCGTCGAACGCCGCATTGCCGACGATATTCTCACCTTCGCGCGCGCCAACAATGTCACCCAGATCGTGATCGGGAAGGCCACCCGTTCCTGGTGGTTCGAACTGGTGCGCGGCTCGGTGGTTCACGATCTGGTGCGGCGCGCTGGCAATATCAGCATCCATGTCATCGCCGGTGACAAGCTCGATCCGGAGACATTCGCGGCTAAGGGCGTGCGGACGGCGGAGCGCGCGGAAGCCGCCGACCCGGTGCCGTATGTCTGGTCTTTGGCGCTTGTCGCCGTCGCCCTCGGAATCAGCAAACTGATCTTTCCGTTTCTCGGCATCGAGAACGTCGACCTCGTGTTTCTGACTGTCGTTGTGACGGTGGCGGTCCGGTTCGGTCTGTTCCCGTCGCTGGTCGCCAGTATCGCGGCGTCGCTGTGTTACAATTTCTTTTTTCTTCCGCCGGTCTATACGTTCACCATCACCGATCCGACCAATGTTGCGGCGTTCTTCTTCTTCATGCTGATCGCAATGATTGTGTCCAACGTTGCGGCGCGGGTGCGGACCCAGGCCGTGATGGCGACGGGCAGGGCGCGCACGACCGAGTATCTCTATTCGTTCAGCCGAAAGCTCGCCGGAACGGCGACGCTGGACGATGTGTTGTGGGCGACGGCGTACCAGACAGCGCTGATGCTCAAGGTGCGCGTTGTGCTGCTGCTCCCAGAGCACGGTCGCATCGTTGTCAAGGCGGGCTACCCGCCCGAAGACGAACTCGATCAGGCCGATCTCGCGGCGGCCAACTGGGCGTGGAGCAATGATCGTCCGGCGGGGCGCGGCTCGGACACCCTGCCCGGCGCGAAGCGGCTGTTTCTGCCGATGCGCACCGGCCGCGGACCGATCGGCGTCATCGGCATCGACGACGATCGTACCGGCCCGATCCTCACGCCGGACCAGACCCGCCTGCTGGACGCATTGATGGATCAGGGCGCGCTCGCGATCGAGCGCGTGCGGCTCGTGGAAGATATCGATCACGTCAAGCGCGTGGTCGAGACTGACCGGCTGCGGTCCGCATTGCTCACGTCGATCTCACACGATCTGAAGACGCCGCTGTCGTCTGTACTCGGGTCTGCGAGCACCCTGCGCGATCTGTCGGGCCAGTTGACCGACGCGGAGAAGAACGATCTGCTTGCGACGATCATCGATGAATCCGAGCGCCTCAACCGGTTCATCGCCAACCTGCTCGACATGACCAAGCTTGAGTCCGGCGCGATTGTGCCGAACTCCGCGCCGCATGATCTCGGCGAAGTTGTCGGCAGCGCACTGCGGCGGGCCAGCAAGATTCTGATACGGCACCGTGTCGATCTGGAATTGCAGGCCGATCTGCCGATGCTCGATCTCGATGCTGTTCTGTTCGAGCAGGTTTTGTTCAACCTTTTGGACAATGCGGCGAAGTATGCGCCAGCCGGAAGTCAGATCCGGATTCAAAGCTGGCGCGAAACCGATTCGGTTTGTCTCCAGATCCTGGACGAGGGCGACGGCATTCCGCCCGATGAACTGGAAACCATCTTCGACAAGTTCTACCGCGTGCAGAAGGGCGACCATGTCCGGCCGGGCACCGGACTTGGGCTTGCCATCTCACGCGGATTTGTGGAGGCCATGCACGGCACCATCTCGGCGGCGAACCGGTCGGATCGCAGCGGCGCCGTTCTGACGATCCGGCTTCCGATTCCCAAAATCACCGAAACACTGGATACCGCCGCATGAGCCCCGCGCCGCTGAAGATTCTGGTGATCGATGACGAGCCGCCGATCCGCAAGCTGTTGCGGATGGGCCTGAGCACGCAGGGCTATGACATTCTCGACGCGCCGAACGGCAAGACCGCGCTTGAGCTGCTGGACAACAAGCCGGACCTTGTGATTCTCGATCTCGGCCTGCCCGACATTCAGGGCCACGATCTTCTGCGCATGATCCGTGCGCGCAACGAAAGCGTGCCGATTGTTGTTCTGTCCAGCCGGGGCGACGAGGCCGGCAAGGTTCAGGCGCTCGATCTAGGCGCCGACGATTATGTCACCAAGCCGTTCGGCATGGATGAACTGCTCGCGCGCATCAGGGCGGCGCTGCGTCATCAATTGCAGGTTCATGGCGAACGTCCGGTTTTCCGCACCGGCGATCTGTCGGTCGATCTGGTCCGGCGCATCGTCAAGGTCGGCGACAGGGACATCAAGCTGTCACCGAAGGAGTATGATCTGTTGCGCGTGCTGGTTCAGCATGCCGGCAAGGTGCTCACCCACAAGTTTCTTCTGCACGAATTGTGGGACGAGCTGACCGACGCGCAGTATCTGCGCGTCTATGTGCGGCAGCTCAGGCAGAAGATCGAAGGCGATGCGGAACGGCCGCAATATGTTCTGACCGAAACGGGCATCGGCTACCGGCTGCGTGCACCGGACTGAAATAGCGTCACATCCCGGCGCACGTCGCACACTCCTGGATCATTTATGAAGATTTCCGACTTTCTCGCTCCGGCCGATGTCGTCATCGATCTGCGCGTGCCAACCAAGCAGCAGCTCTTGCAGGATCTGGCGCGCAAGGCAGCCTCAAGCCTCGGCCTGCAGGCGGACCATGTCGCGTCCGAGCTTCTGAAACGCGAACAACTTGGGTCAACCGGGATGGGCAATGGCGTTGCGATACCACATGCGCGTTTGCCGGTGGTGAAACGGCCTTACGGCCTCGTGGCGCGGCTGAAGCCGCCGGTCGATTTCGACGCGATCGATGGCCAGCCGGTCGACCTGGTGTTTATGCTGCTGCTCCCGCCGCCGCCCGAGGCCGATCAACTGACCGTACTGGCCCTTGTCGCCCGGACATTGAAGACCGCCGGAATGCTTGAACGCATGCGGCGCGCCAAAAGCGCGCCCGACTTTTTCGCGGTCATGACCGGATAGGTCGGGGTCTGAGGGCGAAGATTACTATTTGCGCGAATTTGCACCGATTTGAAAGCGCTCGCAAAGCCCGCATTTTCTAGGCATTTCCTGCTGACTATGCGTGCGTTTGCCTCTCCGTCAGTGAGCTATTTGCTAGCTAGAGGAGGAAGGATGGCGAGCAGAAAGCGGATTAATGTTCGCGACATTTTCGGCTTGGAAAGCGGGCGAAAATCCGGGATGCGACTCGCGAGGCGCTGTTATGTTTATCAGTGGCCCAGTGCCAACTGTCTGGCACCCTCCATCTTGTGCTTCTGAAGTTCGGCCAGCAGGCCCTCGTCCGACAAATCGAGGGCAGACGAGTGTTTCCAGTCGTGATGGGCGACTTCGGCGAGCCGCTCGACCACATGGCGGCTGTCCGTTTCAATAGCAAGTTCGCGCCTCGCGTCGAAACTTCCCGGCGTCAGATTGATTGAGCCTACAATCGCACGCTTCTCGTCCGCGAGCAGAACCTTGCCGTGCAACTTCAGGTTCTTCATGCGATGAATTTTCGCACCGATATCTTCCATGATCCGCAAGCCGCCCACGCCTTCGACCATTTTCTCGGTCTTCAGCTTGTGCGACGGACGCGCCATGATGTGAACCTTCACGCCACGATTGATCGCACGCACGATGCGTTCGATGATCACCGTGTCCTGATAGCGTTCATTCTGGATAAACAGTGTGTGTCTGGCCGAATCGATAAACGCCGCGATCCGTTCACGTCCGTTGTTGGGGCACCAGATCAGGTCCGACTTTTCATGCGGCTCAAACGGAAGGTGCATGAAATCCAGATTGAAGCACTTCACCATTTCCTCGACTTCGGACTTTTTTGTCGTCATCACGGCATAGTCGCGCGTCTCGATCAGATCCCGCGTCTCCCAGTTCAATGACTCGACAAAGCCGACCTCGTCATCCACCACCATTGATTTCTGATGGGTCAGTGCAAAGGTCGGGCAGCTATCGCGAACATCGATACCGGCAGCAATCAGTCTTTTTCGAGCGGCCTCGTTATCGGCCTTACCGTTGCGCCGCGCCGGATTCAGCATCACCCGCACATGAACGCCGCGATGACGTGCCGCGATGACCGCCTTCATCAAGGTCGGATCGGTGAAGAGAAACATGCGAATGTTGAGCGACTTCACCGCCGCATTGATGGGATCGACAAGGGACGCGGCGGAATCGTCAGGAAGCACGATCAGGGAATGTGACATCTTCGGTCCTTCTCACGCCACGTCGGCAAGGGACGCGCGGGGCGCTGGCTGGTTCTGAATACGATGAAGCTCCGCATAGACGCCGCCGAGCGCGATAAGCTCGCGGTTCGTTCCTTCCTCAGCGACGATACCATCCTTCAGGACAATGATTTTATCCGCGTTCCTGATGGTGCTGAGACGATGTGCGATCATGATGACGGTGCGGCCCGCCATCAGCCGCCGCAGGCCTTCGATCACCAGATGTTCGGACTCGGTATCAAGCGCCGCAGTCGGCTCATCCAGAATCATGATGGGCGAATTACGGATGACGGCACGCGCGATCCCGATTCGCTGCCGCTGTCCGCCGGAAAGCGTATCGCCGCGCTCGCCCACGAGGGAGTCGTAGCCGTTCGGCATACGCGAAATGAACTCATCCGCATTGGCGATTTTTGCCGCCGCGATGATGTCTTCATCTGTGGCACCGGGCCGGCCGTAAGCGATGTTCTCGCGAATGGTCCCGCGAAACAGCACGGTTTCCTGGAGGACAAAGCCGATCTGCTCGCGCAGCGCCGCCAGCTTCATCTCCCGAATATCCTGACCGTCGATCAGAATGCGCCCAAACGTCGTTTCATAGAAACGCGGAATGAGACTAAGGACCGTCGACTTTCCCGACCCTGTTGGGCCGACAATACCAACCACCTGCCCCGGACGAATCTCGAACGAGACATCCCGCAGCACGGACGTATCGTTGTCGTAGCCGAATGCGACACGATCAAAACGAATGCCGCCAAGAACCCGGCCCGGATCTCGGGCGTCATCCGGCACACGAATGATGTCATCGGCAGACAGGATATCCTGGATGCGCTCGAGCGCGACGGTCGTCTGGGCAACGGCACTGGTCATGCTGGCGAGATCCTTGACCGGTTTGAAGAACTTGGCCAGGTAAGCCAGATATACCGTCAATGCGCCGGCCGTCATGGTGCCCGCCACGATCAGCGACGTTCCTTTCCAGAGCACAATCGCCGTACATCCGGCGACAACGACGCTGACCAGAGGCGACAGAACCGATTTCACCTGCCGCGCGCGGAGCGCGGCGCCGATGGTCGCGTGACTCGCGGCCTCCAGTCGGGCCAGCTCCAAATCCTGGCGGCCGAAAGCCTTGATCGCACGAATCGAACCCAGGCCCTGCTGAACAACGGACAGCATCTCGCTTTGCCGGGCGCGGACCGCGCGGGTCACTTCCTTCACGGCTTTTTTCAGACGGAAGACAAAAACCAGCAGGAACGGCGTCACGCCAAGAGCGATCAGCGTGAAATCCCAGTCCAGCCAGAACATGATGCCGACCATGAACACGATGGTGATGAAGTCGACGAGGATGTCGAGAGTGGAGGACGATGCGAAACCTTGCAACGTATCAACGTCGGTCATGATCGTTGAAATCAGCGAGCCGATTTTCGCGTGATCGTAGTAGCGCAGGGACAGCCGGTGCAGATGCTGATAGATTCGAATCCGAAGGTCGTTCGCCACCCACTGGCCTATGTTCGTCGTGTAGTAGTTGTCGATGTAGGTCGCAATCGCTCCGACGATGGCGATGACAAGCGTCGCCACTCCGGCGAACAACGCAACGCCCATCGCATGCCGTCCGAATCCATAGTCATGTGCCCAGGCAAGCCAAGTGGGCAGCTGGTGCTGTCCGAGCGCATCGTCCAGAACGAGTTTCAGGGTCCAGGGGGCCGCAAGACTTGCAGCGATTTCCACCAGCATCGCAAGGAATACGATGAGCAGCCGTCCCCTGTAGGGGCGAAGCAAATCGATGACGAGACGTATCATTTGCCGAATCCCAGTTTCGATATCGATGAAAGTCTGATGGTTTTGCCGATGCAGGCGCCGAACGCCCGTCCGCCGAACCGGATGCCGGGAGACGTACCCCCGGCCTATCGGCCTTTCAAATACCGCTTTGATATGAGGCTATCGGCGGCAGATATGGCTCCCCGCCGGGGCCTGGATGGCCGGTAGACTGCCTGCTTTCGCGGCTCGGCCTGAAAACGCCTTGTGCGACAGATCAGCCCATTTGAAGTGCCGCCTCCGGACGGATACGATTGCCGGATTGATGATAATGTTTGCTCATAAGAACCGGCGATCATGCAATTCCGGCATCTGCGCTATTTCGTTAAAATTGTCGAAGCGGGCAGTTTTTCCCGTGCCGCCGCGACGATACATGTGGCTCAGCCAGCCCTGAGCCAACAGATTGCGGATCTTGAGGAACGCATGGGCGTGCCGCTCCTCCAGCGGACATCCCGCGGCGTGCGCCCCACCCCTGCGGGCGAAGTGCTTTACCGCGAGGCCTCCTCGATTCTCATAGAGCTTGAGCAATTGCCCGGCCTGCTGGCATCCGGCGGCGCGGATGCCGAGGGCAAGGTGAGCCTCGGCTTTGCCATTTCGCTGTCGGTGCCGATGTCTGGCCCCTTTTTGGAGGCATGTCGGGCAAGGATCCCCAAGGTCACGATAAAGTTCGCTGACGGGGACAGCGAATCCCTCGAACAGAGGATCATCTCCAATCAGCTCGATATGGCCATCGTGTTCGAGGATGAACTGGTTCCGGCGTTCTCGCGCGTGCCGCTATTCCGTCAGCGGATGTTTTTAATCAGCAACGCTCAGTTCGCTGACCGGAATGGACCCGTGTTGCTGAAAGATATTGCCTCGCTCCCGCTGGTGCTGCCAAGCGCGCCGAATGCACGACGCATATTGATCGATCGTTCGTTCGCGAATGAAGGATTAGCACCTAATGTGATCGCCGAGACGGATACGCTTTCGAGCGAACTGTCAGCTATCCGCGCAGGCCTTGCCCATTCCATACTCAATGCCGGCATGATGGGCCAGATAGGCCTCGGCCAGCCTCGGCTGATCGAGCCACCGATCTGGATGACCTGTTCGATCATATCATCAAGCGACTTTCCATTGACGCATGCCGGCGAAGCTGTGCGCGACACATTGATTCGTTTCGCCCATGATCTAATCAAGGAAACGAAACGGCCTGGCGCCGAATGGATCGGGCCAGACGTGAACTAGTTCTTCCGGAAATGGTCCGGCTTGAGAAGCGTGGTCTGCGCCGGCTGAAACTCCGCCGCGCAAGCTGGCGTGAGATTAGCCCTGTTCTGGCTCAGGCAAGCCTCGATCTTTGCAACATTCGGAATGTCCGCGCTGCAGAATCGGAACGCATCGCCCATGCAGGCTGATCTCTGATCGGATGTACCTTGCGCAAAGGCTCCGGCGGGCAAAGCCGCGAAAGCAAGACATGCGGCAATGGCGATTGAACTGGATTTTATTGTCATGACTGGAGACCTATAATTAAATTTCGGCTTTGCTGTTTATCGATCGTTTAAGAACGCATCGGACGAAAGCTCAAATATCATCTGGATATAGCGATATCGCTGCCAGTTATATGCGCATGCAACATCGTGGCTCTTGGTCGTATGCCGGTCATTGCTTTTGCTTGGCGCGCGCAATCGCAGCCCGTATCGGGGAAAATGGCCCGTATTTATGCTGCTGCTCGCTGAAGCCGTCAGCATAGGGGCCGTAAGGCGCATCGACAGGCTTTTGCAGCAGGTCGGGGAAGTCTTTTTCCAGTCCCGCTTTCTTCGGGCGCGGCTGCGATATCAGATAGGCCGCGACGTCCCAGGCCTGCTCGACCGTCAGTTGAGGATTCAGATAGTCGGCACCATGCGGCATGTTGAAATGCACGAAATTCGCAGCGGTGATAAGCCGCGCCATTCCTGCACCGTTGTTGAAGCTGTCCGGCCCCCATAGCGGCGGCATCATGTAACCAAGATCGGTCGTCGGAAGGCTGCGACGAATCCCTGAACCATCCGTGTTGTGACAGGCAAGACAGGACTTCGCATAAACCGCGTGGCCACGGACAGGATCGGCCGCGCGCTGGAGTTCCGGCATCGCACCCGCGCCCAGCCCCGGCACGATCTGGCCCGGAGCGACGCCCGAAGAAAGAAATCGAATGTAGGCCACGATGGCCTGCATTTCCGGGCTGTCCGTCGGCAGTTCGCGCCCGTTCATACTGCGAACCATGCAGGAGTTGACCCGATCCTCAATGGTGATCTCTGCTCCGCGACGCGCACTGTATTGCGGAAACAGCCCGAACAGACCGAAGATCGGCAATCCGAATTTCTTTCGGCCTGCTTCAAGATGGCAATTGCTGCAGGCAAGATTGTTGCCGGCAAATCGCTTGGCGGGGTCCGGGACTTCCGGCCCGATCAGCGCATATGTTGCGGTGATTAGATCGCGGCCCCGACGCACCTGACCGCCAAACGCATCATTCGGTAACGCCCCGACTTCAGGCACAGTCCAGAGGGCAGGAGCTTGAGTTTGCGCACATGCGAAATCCAAAGGCGCCACTGCAAACGCGATCGCCGCCAATAGGATCACCCGCAATCCAGGCAATTGAAATTCAAGAAAATGAAGGCCAGAGAACCGCATCGCCCCTCGCACCGTCGATGACCACAAGATCATTCACGTCAGCCGATCGCAAAAGTTCTGCAGAAGAGCTTCCTTTGCAAGCTCTTTTCGCTGCCCCAAGGACGCCGCCGCCGAACTATCCCGGTCCGACTTGCCGGGAAATCGCGAACCGGCCGATCTCGGCACCCCCATAACTTTCTCCGATACCTGCATATCAACACTGTATTTGTTTTCGCGTCCGGCATCGACGCATATGCGGCCACGTTCAGCGGGGGCGCTGCCAATTCGACAACCCCATGCCGGTGCCGACGATGGAGTCGTCACTGACACACAGGCCCGCCACTAAGATGACGGGTGTGACGCGGTTCAAACTTTAAGAAAGTTCGAAGGAGCGCCAAGCCTTGAGGCAGCGATTGACGCTGCGTGGGCTTGGGTTGGCACATCAAAAGCAAAGAGGAGAGAACTTCCATGTTTACATCGAGAATGGGTATCGTCGTCGGTCTCGCATCGGCAATCGTCATTTCGGTTTGCGCGGCTGCGCATGCGGCTCCCATCGCTGCACCGATCGTCAATCAGGAATCGTTGACCATTCAGGTCTCCGGCGGCTGCGGTCCGAATGCCTGGCGCGGCCCATGGGGTCATTGCCGCAACACGCCGTATTACGGTCCGCTGCCCGGCGGTTACTATCAGCCCGAGCCGCATCCGGTGTTCGGTTGCCCCGAAGGTTACTGGCGCGGGCCATACGGTCACTGCCGCAACACGCCTTTCCATGGCCGTCTGCCGGATGGTCAGTGGCAGTAGGATTCCGTTGATTTGAGAAATCGCGCCGCACTTTTTGCGATGCTTAGCTGACGCAACCTGCGGCGCGATCTCACTTTGCAATACCGATTCAAGCTCCAGATCGAGTAGTTGAAAATGTCGGATCGAGCGCGAATTTTCACACAGAGCAACAGTCTCGCAAGCCACATCCTGCCGGTATCAGGCACGATGATCGGCGTTTGTGTGACGCTGGTCGGCCTTGTGAAGGTCGCCGAGGCGAGGTCGGGCGGCACGCGCGTCGATGAGTATGCGGCACTCGCCGCAGTCTCTTTTCTCGCGTCAGCTCTCACCTCCTACCTTTCCATCCGCTTTGCAGGAAAAGCGAAACTCTGCGCCCGGCTCGAGCAAGCCGCTGACATAATTTTTATTTTCGCTCTGGTGGCCATCACGCTGGTTGCGACGCTGTTTGCCTATGAAGTGATCTGAATTACGGGAGCTGACCATGATCATCGACTGTCATACGCTTCGGGAAAGTCTCAAAAGCCGCTATGTCGGCAGTATCGTCACGATCGGACTTGCGACGCTCCTGACGGCTTCCGTGGCGCTTGCGGATGGAAAGCCGCCGCTGGCTGCGGATACGCCGCCAGCGACGACGGCCGATTCAAGCGTCTCCGCAACCGTGCAATTCTCATTGTCGGCGCTTGATCGCGCGCTCGAACGCAAAGTCCCCAGACAGCTTGCGACGATCGAAGATTCAGGGCGAAGCTGCTGGAGCCGGCGTATCCTCGGGCGCATGGTCAATATCGATTGCGAATATTCCGGCTCCGTGCAACGCACCGGACCGATCTCCCTGCGCGCGGAAGACGGCCGGCTGATTGCGGCGATCCCGCTGTTCGGCTCCGTCTCAGGCCAGGGTATCGGACGCTTCGCAAGATTGCTGCACGGGACCGGCGAAGGCCAGCTAACGGTTTATGCGACGGCTCGACCGCAGCTTCGGCCGGACTGGTCGGTTTCACTCGATATAACAGAGGGTTTCCGCTGGCAGGAACCTCCGACACTCCAGATACTGGGTTTTCGTATCGATCTGACCCGTTACATCGAGCCGAAGATTCAAGCGCAGATGTCGCGCGTACGCAGCGATGCCGCTGCGAGCGTGGCGGCGATGGACATTCGCGGCAAGGCTGAGGCCGCATGGCAGCAGGCGTTCTCGACCGTGAAGATTGTGGACGCGCCCGCTATCTGGCTGAAGACAACACCGCGAACCATCGCTTTTTCAGGAACGCATGCACGCGGCGACATTCTCGAGGGTGCGATCGAAATGGCGGGAACGACACAGACATCTGTCGGGCAGCAACCGTCTGCATCTGTGCCGACGCCGCTTCCGGCACTCGGCAGCGATGTGACCAATCCCGGCGGCTTTTCCGTCATCCTTCCGGTGACGATCAGCTACGACCAGATCCGGGAAAAAATCCAGGCCGTCATGACGGCGCGCGCTCAAACCGGTGGTCCGAATGTGCAGGACATCTCGGTCTATCCTTCTTCCGGCAAGCTGGTGATGGGATTGCATCTCACATCCGCCGATACCGCGAGCGGTGGCACATGGATCTATCTGACGGCAACGCCGCAGGTCGATGCAAATGCCCAGACCGTCCAGTTCGGCGATCTGGCCCTGGTGCCGGACTCGTCCACGGCTGCAGGCTCACCGCTTGCTGCGCTGTTCAACGATCCAGCTCTTTTGCAGGATCTGCGGCAGCAGGCTGGTCTCGCATTCCAAAGCGAGTGGCAAACCCTTTTGGCCTCTGCCAACGCACGATTGACCCGGCACCTCACGGGCGGCTTTCGCAGCGAAGGAAATCTGGCGTCTGCCGGACTCTCGCAAGTCTCGCTCCTTCCCGATGCAATCCGGATCGACCTGCGCGCCAGCGGCCATTTGAAAATTCTCTACGGCATGTGATCGCCGTTTCTCGAGCGTCGGAAGGACATCTGACATGACCCTCAGCGCAAATCTCATATTCCGGATTGTCCTCGGCGCGCTGGCGGCGTGTCAGCTTTTGGCTTTTGCCTGCCAGCAGGCGAAGGCTCAGACGGCTTTCTATCAGGCATCCAACGATGAAATTGCGGGACCACCCGGCACTGTTATCAGACAGGAGCCGATGTTCGGTGCTCCGGATGGAGCGGCTGCATATCGCGTTCTCTATCGATCCACCAATCCGGAAGGGCGGCCCATCGCAGTCTCCGGTGTGATCATTGTTCCGACCGGTCCGGCCCCCGAAGGCGGCCGCCCAATCGTTGCCTGGGCTCATCCCACGACAGGTGTCGTCCCGCGATGCGCCCCTTCGCTGGCCATGTTCATCTTTCAACAGATTGCCGGCAGCCGTCAGCTGCTCGACCGCGGCTTTGCGATTACCGCAACCGATTATCCGGGGTTAGGTACTCCCGGCCCGCACCCCTACCTCGTCGGCGACAGCGAGGCGCGGGCAGTGATTGATTCCGTTCGCGCTGCCCGCTCATTTCCCGGTGTTGCCAACGGTGACCGCTATGCCGTGTGGGGCCACTCCCAGGGCGGTCAGGCTTCATTGTTTACCGGCCTGATCTCCAAGAGTTATGCCCCGGAGTTGCGTCTCGTCGGGGTCGCTGCCGCTGCGCCCGCCACCGATCTTGCCACCCTGATGACAGACGATCTCAACACCACCGGCGGAAGAAATTTAACCGCGATGACGGTCTGGTCATGGGACCGTGTTTACGGCGCATCCGTCGACAAGATCGTTTCACCCGCTGCGATGCCAACGGTAAATCGCCTTGCCGGCGAGTGTATCGAATCCGTGTTCGATATCCTGCTGCGCAGCGAAACGTCGAAGCCCTTGGCTCAGGATTTTCTCACTGTCGCAAATCCGGCAACTCTCGAGCCGTGGCGTTCGCTGCTCGCTAAAAACACCCCCGGCACGTTGCACCCATCAATTCCGGTTTTCCTTGCGCAAGGCTCGACCGACGGCCTGGTTCGTCCGCAGGTCACACAAACCTATATGCACCGACTATGCGAGGCAGGAAGCAAGGTGCGCTTCATGATGATGCCAAACGTCAGCCACGGCTTTGCCGGCCGCGATAGCGCGGATGCCGCAACCGCGTGGATGGCGGACAGGTTTGCAGGAAACGCCGTGCCGAGCGACTGCGGCTCTGCCGCTCGCTGACCCGCTCAATGATCGGCGTGGGATTTTTCCCGCGCCATCACGGTCCGGCGACGGTGGATGAGATTATCCAGCCGCTGCGCTGCCGATGTCAGGGTCGCAGTATCCGCCGCTCTGTCATCCCCAAGCGATGATTTGGCGATTTCGTCCTTGAGGAGTTCGTCGAATTCTTGCTCGATGTTGATAAGCTCCGCTTCGCTTGTCGCGCTTCTGATGCGCCGTGGCAGCTCATACAGCACGCGCCATACAGGATCAGGAGCCCTGGACCGGCCAAGACCAAGAAACTTCCATGCCGCCGCGAAGACCGATGCCAGCAAGCCGAAGACAATTGGCGTCAGGTAGATGGCGTCACCATATTTGTCCATGAAGCTTTGCTGCGCGTCGTTGTAATACACGGCTGCGCCGGGATGTACGGGAATGTTGGCATCGGGATCCGTATCGGGCTCTGCAATCCCGGACAGAACCGAATGCGCTGCCACCAGACTTTCGCGGGCATTCATCAGCGCCTGCGTCAGGCCGGTTGCGACATCGGCATCGAGCTTGGCATGCGCAACCAGATAGAAGCCCGTTTTGAGTGTTGTCAGGTCGTCACCCGGATTGGGCGGGGAGCCACGCAGCGTCCCCTTGGGTATTGCGAAACTCTCGAAGGCTCCCTCCGCATCGGCAATTGCACCGGCTGAATCGATCGGCACCAATGTCGGCGAGCGACTTGAACCACCGCCAGACAGATTCCTGACGTAGTCCAGGTATCGCTTGGTCAAGGGCACCACCATGACCAGCACATCCACGTCCCCGGCCTTCATGGCTCGCTGCGCGTCGGGCGGCGATAGATCCTTGAAGGTTGTGTGTCCCTCCAGGCCGTATTCACGACTGAGCGCTTTTACAAGGCGATGGTTGATCTCGCCGCCGACCACGCCGATGGATCGACCCTTGAGTTGCTCGATCCCGGTTATGGAAGAACCGGGCGCGGCGACAACCATCACTACCGCCTCGGCGATCACAGCGATGGCTCTTGCGTCCGAGAGATCGCCAACATCGGCCCTTACAACCGCAAGATCAACCTTGCCAGCGGCGAAGGCCTTTGTTGCGTCCAGGACGTTGCCGAATTTGACGATGTTGAGCCTCACGGGTGCGTTCGATTTCACGAAGCGATTTGCGATCAGCAACGCGCCCTTGACGATCTCGCCGTCGATTGATCCGACGCCGACGCTCAGCGTCGTTGGTTTGGTGTAGAGCCTGTAAGCAAACAGGCCTGCGCCCAATACAAGACATGTAGCCCCGGCAACCATGACGATCCGGAGCCACAGCGGAAGCCTGGGGGCAGATAGCCTCATTACAAGCACCAAAGAATGTCGCTGACAGATAGTTTTGGTGCTGTGCCGCGGCGGGTCAACTTGCTTTTCGTCTCAGCGCCTTGAGATAGCCGACAATCGGCCCAATATCCTTGGCCGGGACGGCGCAGGCCACATAACCGTCCGGGCGCACCAGCCAAGCGCCGGATGCGTATGGAGGCGGCAGCAGCGATGACTCGACCAGATCGCCAAAATCCTCAACAAGGCCGCTCACGGCTTCGCTGGAGGCTGCCAGCAGCGTGAACCGCGGCGTTTGTCCCGCGCCAAAGGACGTCTGTCCGGACACCGGCGTCACGCGGGCCCCGACGGCAGGACCATCGAGTCCGTGAGCCGCCGGTCCATTGAGCGGGCTTTTCTCGTAACCGACGGACACCTCCGTCATCTCGTTGACCATCGCAGCGCGCACCGGGGCAAGCCCCAGTAGAAAATGTCCGACCAGATTACGCACGATCTGCGCGGCCTGATTTCGCAAGGTTGCAAGCGCTGTGAACCGTCCAGCATTTGCCAGAACGTGTTCGCCGATTGCGCTGCGTTCGACGCTGTAGCTATCGAGCAGACTCTCGTCGCAAGCGCCCCGCCAGACCATCGCCAGCTTCCAGGCAAGATTAAAGGCATCTTGCATGCCTGTATTCATGCCCTGACCGCCTGCAGGGCTGTGAACATGCGCGGCGTCACCGGCAAGAAAGACGCGACCCGATCGATAGTCGGCCACTTTGCGTTCGTTGATGCGGAACGAGGAGAGCCAGACCGGATCGGAAGCGACAAGCCCGCCGGGACCTCGCTGATCGAGAACGCCCTGCACATCGCTGAGGTCGGGATCTCGTGGGTGTTCACCTGCCGACATGGGGAGATCGGCGACGATGCGATAGCGACCGGGCGATATGGGAAATACCGCCAACACCCCTTTTTCATGCCAGTAGGTGGCTATCTCGGATGCCGGAAACGGAAACGCCTTGAGATGAATATCGGCAAGAATCCAGTCGCTCGGCAGCGTATCGCCGACAAACGATATCCCAAGACCATGGCGTGTCGCGCTGTGGGCGCCGTCACAACCGATCATCCATGGCACGTCGAGATTTTCGTCCTGTCCTGAGGCGGAGCGCAAGGTGGCGCAGACCGACGCAGAGCCGGGCGCAAAGCGGATCAATTCCAAGCCGCGTTCCACCTGGACGCCTAGCCCATTCAGATGTGCCTCAAGAAGACGCTCTGTCTCCGATTGAGGCAACATGAGCGCATAAGGATAGGGACTATTCACTTCCGCGAAACTGACATGCGCAAGGAGCTTGTTGGCAGCGATGATATTTGCAGCGTCAACTTTATGACCGGCCGCAATGAACTCATTCGTGCAACCGGCGCGGTCCAATAACTCGAGAGTCCGGCTCCACAGCACAAGCGCCTTTGACTTGTCGGAACGCGTTGCCGCCTTGTCGATGATCCGTACCGGCACTCCATAGCGCGCGAGTTCGGCAGCCATGGTGAGTCCAACCGGGCCAGCACCAACGATCAAAACTTTTGAAGTCATAGCGGTTTGGGTTCCTGACGGGCCTGGTTCGTCGCGTGAGATTTACGGCGGCCAGCGAATTTGGTTGTGACAGATCAGAACGGTCCGCGCTGCTGGATGGATTGCATGACCGCTTCCAGCTGCTTGTCCCGGGCGGCGTAGGCAGCACGCAGACAACCCGCGTTCGCACCGCATGCGTCACGCTGCCTGAGAAAGGCGCGTTGATCGTCCTGGATCGTGCCGCGCTGTCCCATTGCCACGAGCGAGGTCGTTAGCCCGTAGAGTGTCGCAACCCGTGCTTCGCTCTGACCCAGCCCATAGTCCGAGCAGATCGTTCGCTCGGCTGCCGAACTCGCCTTCTTGCAATCCAGCGGCGAATAGTCCGCTGCATTGGCCGAGCTCAAGGCCGCGCCGAAGACGAGCAGCATCGCTAAAACACCGATGATACTCCTTGAAAAATTCATGACACATGCCCTCATGACGAAACCGTCGTTGAAAGAAGATTGCTCGAGCGGCCGCTATCGCTGAACGCGGTTCCGGCCTGCGTCTGGGGTCGCAAGAACAATTTCCGTGGCGGGACAATTGTCTGGCGTCAGCGGCAAATCAAATACGGGTTCGATATGCGGGTATCGGTGACCGCTATAGCGACTGGATTTCAGACATACCGGCGGCGGTCCGGCGGCTTGATCGCAAAACGGGCGTATGCCCCTTTTTAAACCCCTGAACGCCGATCTGTGCCAAGACAAAAAACCGAGGCTGTGCAATAGTCTAAGGATTACTATGCGGCTTTGCGGTCCGGCCTTTTCATGCAGTACAGACAACTTCGCTATTTCGTAAAAATCGTGGAAGCCGGCAGCTTTTCCCGCGCTGCAAGCACCATCCATGTAGCGCAGCCGGCACTCAGCCAGCAGGTGGCTGAACTCGAAGAAGAAATGGGGATCAAGCTGCTCCACCGAACGCCGCGCGGCGTGCAGTCCACCCCCGCGGGGGAAATCCTGTTCGAGAAAGCCTCATCGATCCTTCGCCGCCTCGACGAACTTCCCGGGCTCCTGAAATCGAGCGCTGGTAACATCACCGGAACTGTCAGCGTCGGGATTGTGGCATCGCTCGCGGAGATTCTGATCGGACCCATCGTCGAGCATATCAAGTCTGCGTTTCCCAATGTCATGCTGAAATGCATGGACGGCGACAGCGAAACCTTGAGCGCGCGTGTGCTCGCTCACAAGCTCGATCTTGCGGTCATCTTCGAGCACGAATTCGTGCCGGCTTTCCTGCGCCTGCCGATTTTCATCCAAAGATTATATCTGGTGGGCAAGCCGCTTCCCGGCAAAGCCAGATCGTCCATTTCAATCAAGGATATCGGAAGTCTGCCCCTCGTTCTGCCCGGAGACAATATCGAGCGAAGACGATTGATCGATGGAGCATTCGCCGCGCTGAATATCGCCCCGAATGTTATCGCTGAGGCCGACAATCTCTCGAGCGAACTGGCCGCGGTGCGGACCGGCATCGGTCACACGATTCTCAATATCGGGGAATTCCCCAAGGCCGGATTTGAAACGTTCGCAAAGCCTCTCGTCATCGAACCGCCTATAACAATGACCTGCTCCATTATCTCGTCAGGCGATTCCACCCTGACCAACGCGGGTAATGCTGCTCGCTCGTCGATCGCGTCGATCATCAGTTCGTTCATACAGGACGGCAAAAGGCCCGGCGCCTCCCTTATCAAGCATTGAACTATCGCGACCCGATCGAAATCGAGTGCCAACAGATGATCGAGCCGGACAGTATCATTCGGAAGATTGGCTGGCGCCTCCTTCCTCTACTGATGCTGCTTTTCTTCTTCAACTTCCTTAGTCGCGTGAATATCGGCTTCGCTGCTCTCGATATGAACAAATCGCTCGGGATGCCGCCTGTCGTGTTCGGGTGGGGCGCAGGCATCTTCTTTCTAGGCTACGCAATATGTCAGATTCCGAGCAGCTTGCTGCTGCAACGGGTTCGCGTCCGCTTATGGATTGTCAGTATTGCGGTTGCGTGGGGGCTTGCCTCGGCGGGAATGGCCTTCGTCACGGGTTCAAAAGGCTTCATCGCATTGAGACTGTTGCTGGGCATCGCTGAGGCCGGCTTCTTTCCCGGCTTCATCTATTATCTCAGTTGCTGGTTTCCGCGAGACGCGCGTGCACGCTTCAATGCGGTCTTTTTGGTCGCCGTTCCGCTTGCGAGCACGCTGGGCAACCCGCTCTCCGGCCTGATCCTCAGCACTGGCGAGACAATGGGAATTCCGGCGTGGCGATGGTTGTTTATTCTGGAGGGATTACCGTCGATTGTTCTGGGCATCATTGCGTTTTTCTGGCTGTCGGACAGTCACGCACAGGCAACATGGCTGGCTCCTGAGGAGCGGCGATGGCTGGCGGATACAATCGCCGCCGAACATACAAACACAGCGAAGCTGACCGGCGACGGATTGCTCGGAAGTGTCTTTGATGTCCGGGTGGCACTGCTCTCCATCGTCTCCTTCTGCTTCATCATGGGAATCTACGGCGTCGGCCTGTGGTTGCCCCAGATCGTGAGCGGGTTCGGGACAACGCCTCTCCAGACCGGGCTGCTGTCGGCGCTTCCATACGCGGCGTCGATCGGGGGCATGCTGTTCTGGAGCGCGCGATCGGACGCGCATCGCGAACGCCGAAACCATATCGCGGCGGCCGCCGTTCTTTCCGGCGCAAGCCTCATCGCTGCCGCGCAATTTCAGTCGCCCACTTTGTCACTGCTGGCGCTCAGCATCGCTGCCGCATCGATTTTCGCAGCGAACGCCGTACTGTGGACATTGCCGTCGAATTTTCTGGCCGGCAGCGCCGCTGCAATCGGGATCGCGATCATCAACTCGATCGGAAATCTGGGCGGCTTTACCGGGCCTTATCTCGTGGGCTGGGTCAAAGGACAGACAGGAGATTTTGGTCCTGCTCTTGTATCGTTGGGCGCCATCAGTGCAGTTGGCGGCCTCCTCATTGTGATTGCGCCTTGGGTTTTTCGGCGATTGAAAGTATCTGGCTTTGAATAGCGACGGTAACAGCGAGGGGGAGTAGCCCGGCTAATCCGTCGCAGATACAGGCATTTCTCCAGCTATATCGCGCGCGAATAGGTGGATATCGAAGTCATATTGGTGCTCCCAGATCCGGTTGGATAAACGTCCTGCGTCAATTCAACCTGGAGGAATACACAATGTTCGATATGCTCAATTCACGAAGGACTTTCATGCGCGTCGCTGCGGCCGCAGCTCTTGCTATCGCGGTAACCGCTCCGCTTGCAAGCGCTCATGCCGAGCAAGGCAATATGGATCGCGCGCTCATGTCGTTGCAGGATGCCCTTCAATCATTGCGTCAGGCGACCCCGAACAAAGGCGGCCACAAAGAAGCGGCCTCGCAACTGATCGAACAGGCGATTGCGCAGGTCAATGAAGGAATTCGCTTCGCCAATCAGCATGGTGGCGGCGGTCGCTAATCTGCAGGGATGCGAACCGCCGACGGTTACGTCGGCGGGCGCTTCTCCTGACGGCTTTACCCGCGTAGTCACACTTGGAAAACTCGAGGTTCTTATGAGAACATTGCTCGCGAGTATTGTTTTGATCGCGCTGACAGCCGTGTCCCACGCGACAGAGGCCTTGTACAAATGTGACGACGGATCGTCGCTGAAGGCTGATTTTAGCGCGCCTGGTCCGACGGGGTCGGTGCAACTCGCCATATCGGGTCAGAAGTCGATCACACTCCCACAAGTCCAGTCTGCGGATGGCGGCCGATATGCCGCGCAAGGGATCGAATTTTGGATCAAAGGAACCGCCGCGAGATTAACGCGAGCGGGAAGTATCACGGAGTGCCGCACACGGTAGGTGTGTCTCCGCAGCTAAAGTCCCGACGTTTTCTTAATCGCTGGCGCGGTCTACGTCATGGTACTGGCGCACCCGACACGATTCGAACGTGTGACCTTTGCCTTCGGAGGGCAACGCTCTATCCAGCTGAGCTACGGGTGCGGCGCATTCCATTTAGCCGATTGGGCCGGTGCGGGCAACGGCTGGCGAGGGGTCTTGAGCGCCTGATTTGGACCAAAGCCTGCTGGTTTGCCGCAGGTATTTCGCCCCTCAGCCTTCAACCGTGAACTGAAGCCCCGCATTGTCCTCCAGCCGCTTGATCAGGCGATCGCCCAATGCCGCGCCCGGCGTCCAGATGCCGCCCGCCACATCCTGCGCTTCGCGCACGAGACAGACGGCGCACTCGGCGATCATCTTGGAGGTCGATCCATAACCGGGATCGCGATCGCCCTTGACCGAGGCGTGGATCTGGCGGCCGTCCAGCGTTACGCCGACGAACAGGATATCGTAGAGGCCCGTCTCGCGCTCTTCCTTCGAGGGGCCTTCGCCGGGCTTCGGCCCGCCGGGGCCGCCCATCGCGGCATTCGCCGCGACGATGGCTCTGGCAGTGGCTTCACCCTTCTCGCCGGGGCCGGCCAGCATCATCTCGTCGTAGACGAAGTCCTTGCCATACGGGAAGCCCATCAGAAAATTCGAGCGATGCACATTGCGGGTGTTGATCGTCGCCATCACGAACGGCGCGACCCACATGCCAAGCTCGTCGTCGTGGAGCGGCTTGTTGCCCGGCGGCTGTTTCGGGCCCTCGAAGCCCGGCGTCAGCGCGAACGGGTTCTTGAGCAGCGGCACGATGCTGAGATCTTTCGCTGCGGCGGCGTAAGTCGCCTTCAGGCTTGCCGCCGTGCCACCCGAGAACGTGCCCTTCATCTTGCGCACGCGGCCCTTCACGCGGTGCACGGCCGCGCCGAACTGCTTTTTCGCCGCGCCTTGCAGAAAGAACACGCCGAACTCGAACGGAATCGAATCGAACCCGCAGGAAAACAGAATGCGGGCGCCGGTCGATTGCGCCTTGGCGTGATGGGCGTCGATCATCTGGCGCATCCATGCCGGCTCGCCGCAGAGATCGAGATAGTCGGTGCCGGAGGCAGCGCAGGCTGCAACAAGCTCGGAGCCATAAAGCTGATAGGGGCCAACGGTGGTGAGAACCGCCTTGGTCTGGCCGACCAGCGCCTTGAGCGACGCAGGATCGCTCGCGTCGGCTTCGATCAGCGGCGTGTCTTTCGGTGCGCCGATCTCGTCGCGGACCGCGGCAAGCTTGTCGCGGCTGCGGCCTGCCATCGCCCATTTGAGATTGCTGCCGGGGCCATAATGCGCGGCGAGATATTCGGCGACGAGCCGGCCGGTAAAGCCGCTGGCGCCATAAACCACGACATCGAATTTCGCCTGGGTCATCGTCGTTTCCTCAAATATCGCCGGCCGGTCAGTTTCGCGCGGTTCGGTCGCGTGTTGCCGATTGCTTGTCTGACAGGGAGCGCAGAGTCAACGGCTTCGCGCGCGGCGCATCAAGCGGTGGACAGGGTGACGCGCAAGCCGTCCCTGGGCTTCGGGATCGGCCACATCTGCCATGCGGGCACATAACCTGGCTCCAGGGAGACCTTGAGATTTTGCAGGAAATGAAACGCGAAGCATTTGGCCTGCATGTAGGCGAAGTGCACTCCGATGCACATATGCGCGCCGCCGCTGAACGGGATGAACGCGAAGCGATGGCGGGCACGCTGTGCCTCGTCGGTGAAGCGCAGCGGATCGAACGTTTCGGGATCGGGCCAGTGTTCGCTCATATGGTGGGTGAACAGCGGATTCATGCTGACCAGCGTGCCGGCCGGAATGTCAAAGCCCTTGAAGCTGAAATCGCGCGTCGCCCGGCGCGGGATCGACGGCACCGGCGGCTTCATCCGCATGGCTTCCTTGAAGGCCATCTCGGTGAGCGGCATCGCGTCGAGTTTCTCGAACGGCAGCGGCGCGCCGGGTGCGATCCCAAGCGACGCGACCTCATCGCGCAGCCGCGACTGCCAGTCCGGATGTGCCGCAAGCAGCGCCACGAACGACGTCAGCGACGATGTCAGCGTGTCGTGCGCCGCCATGATCAGGAAGCTCATGTGATCGACAATGTCCTGCGTCGACAGCAGCGCGCCGTCTTCATGGGTCGCGTGGCACAGTTGCGAGAACAGATCGTCGCCGCCGTTCTCGCGCCGCAGGGGAATCTGCTGCGAGAAATACGCAACGATGCGCTGGCGTCCCCTGACGCCGCGCGCCATCTGCGTGCCGGGCCAGGGCTTGCGGATCACCGCCACGGACGCGGCGATCATGTCGACGAAGGAGCGCGTGACCTCCTCGACCTCGGGGCCGATCCCTGTGCCGAGAAAAGAGGTCGCGGCGAGATCGAGCGTCAGTTGTTTCATCGCCGGATAGAACAGCATCGGACCCGGCGCCTCGCGCCACTGATCGACGCGCGCCGCAATTCCTGAATCGAGCTGCGAGAGATAGTTTTTCATCGGTCCCGATTTGAACGCGACCGACATGGCGCGGCGATGCAGGCGATGTTCCTCGAAATCGAGCAGCATCAGTCCGCGGGGAAACAGCCGTCCGAGGATCGTTTCCCATCCGTTGGTCGAGGAAAACAGCTTGGTCTGGTCGAGCAGCATGAACTCGTTGGCTTCGGGGCCAAGCAGGGAGACACTTGTCTCGCCGAGAACCCGCGAGCGATAGATCAGCCCGTACTCGCGGGCCATCGCATTAACTTCGCCTTTCGGATCGGCGAGCACACTGAGTGTTCGTCCGATCAGCGGCCAGCCTTCATCGCCGGGAATGTGGGCGAGCCTTGTGCGATCCACCATAAGAGGTGCCTTGATCGCAGCCGGTGATGTCAGGCTATGCATCGACATGGCGTGTCCGTGCGCTATTTGCCGGAATTATCGCCGAGTTGGCGAGGAGCGACAACTCCGATCGCCATTAAATCGGGGAGTTGTGATGGTGCGGTGCATTGCGCCGTGAGCCCGGAAATGCCTGCGGATCAAGGGGACTCTGCGGCCGCTTCCGCCAGGGCCTCGATGCGTTTGCGGAATGACCGCGGCGATTCCGCGAACACCCGGCCGGACAGCGATCGCGCGCGGCCAAGGTGAAACTGTTGCCGGGAGTCGATCCGCGGCGTCAGGCGTGAGCGCCAGGGAGCCAGCGGTTGCTTCGGTTGAATCAAGCCGCGGAGAGCAACGAGATCGCTGCTCCTGCCAAGCTGCGTGCGCAGCTTCTGCACCTCGTCGATGAAGGTGTTCCACATTTTTGGCCACAGCGGCGCAATGAGGTCGAGCTGATAGCGGAAGGCCACGACAGCCTTGCGGAAATCATGAACCTCTTCCGGACCGGCCGTGTCCCATTCGCGCGGGCGGCGCCGGCGGGCCCGGCGATAGGATTTTGCGAGAGCGGTCACGATGTCGTCGAAATGGATTCGTTCAAGCGGCCAGTTTGCTGCGCAGGCGGACGCCCGGACAAGGCCGTCGCGCAGGTGCTGAATGGCTTCCGGATGAAGCTGCTCGGCCTCCAAAGCCTTTCGCACGTCCTCAAGCCGCTGGGTGAGAGTGGCTTTGGTTCGTTCCGACAGCGGCGGCGTCTCGGTGACTCTCGGCTTTGTAATGTCGGCCAGCGCATCTAGAGCCGTCTGCGCATCGCGGCTGCGGCCGAACTCGCGGGCGATGTGGCTTGCCTCGTGGCGCAGAGCCACGGTCTCGTCGCCAATCGAGTCCTCGAGCAACCGCAACAAGGCTCTCCAGCGCTTGAGCGCGACACGCAGCTCATGAATGGTTGTGCTGGTTTCGTGGCTGTCGAGCTTTTCTTGCGCGGCCCTGGCCATAGCCAGAGTGTCATTCGCGACCTCGCGCAGCGAATGGGCGTTTGGCTCAGCTTGAGGGACCGCCACCATCGGCGTCTGTCCAGAACCGGTTCGCGCCAAATTTACAGTTTCTCCGCGCCCAGGGAAGTCGTCTCTTCAGTCATTCTGCGAATGCGGGATGGCGAGCGGGCCGGCAGGCAACATCATGCGGGGACGATGGTCTTGCCGATCGGCCACAGCGCGATGGCGCCGAGTTTCAGATGCGCCCAGGCGAACGGAATTCCGATGATCGTGATGGCGAGCAGGAGTGCGGTGAACAGGTGGCCGAGCGCCAGCCACCATCCGGCCAGGATCAGCCAGATCAGATTGCCGATAAATCCGAAAATGCCGGTGCCGAAGTCGCGTTCGCCGATATAGATCTCGCGCGAGACGGCCTTCTGGCCGAACGGAAACAGCGTGTAGATGGCAATATTCCAGGCGCCGCGTGCCCATGGAATCCCGATGATGGTGATGGCCATGATGACGGCGGCAACGGCCCAGCCGAGCGCCATCCAGAAGCCGCCGAGCACCACCCACAGAACATTGAGCATAAACGAGACGGGTGACATCGGAACTCCTGCGTTGGTGCCGGTTTGGTTCAGCGTAGCACTTTTCCGGCGGCGCGGCGGTGAAAACGGCGGGTGATTGGAGATAGCCAATCAGGTGGCGAAGCCCGTATAGAGGGACATCTAGGAGATTCGAAATGCTGAAGATCGATTTTGCGTCCGGGTTCGCCATGGCCGTCGTTGCGGTGCTGGCGATCATGCCCGGCTCCGCAGCGCATGCCAGGGGGGATGCGCCGTTCTGTTCGGAAAATTTCGGCCGTACCGGAATGGGCAGGGTGTGCGACTATTACACCTATGAACAGTGTCAGGCCGCGACCAGCGGTGTCGGCGGGTCGTGCCACGTCAATGCGTGGTATCAGCCTCGCCAGTATTATGACCCCGCTCCACGCCGCTATCGCAAGCCCAGGCACAAGCATCGCCACTGACGTGATCCGGCGGACGGCCTGTGATCCTGTTTGTCGGCGCGGCGTGGCTGCGCCGATTTTGTTTGCATCGGGCCTGAACCCGTATTGCTGAACGCCCGTATTTTTGGAACGCTGGCCGCACGGATTTGGCAGGCATGAAATCGGCAAAGCAACGGTCATGAGCGTGTCGCAGGACCAGAGTGCCGCGGATGTTGGCGGCCGGGACGATTTCTACCGCGCCATGCCGGTGTTTCGCGGCTTCGCGAATCTGATGGACCCGTCGTTGTACCGGCCGGTGCCGGATGGATGGCTGATCGGCGTTGCCGACATCGTGCAGTCCACCAGGGCGATCGCGAACAACCGCTACAAGGCGGTGAACATGGCGGGTGCGGCGGTGATCGCATCGGTAACCAATGCGCTGGAGGGCAGGGATTTTCCGTTTGCCTTCGGCGGCGATGGCGCGAGCTTTGCGATATCCCCGCAGGACGCCGACGCGGCGCGCGAAGCGCTGGCAGCGACCGCAACCTGGGTGAAGGAAGATCTCGATCTGTCGCTGCGCGTCGCGCTGGTGCCGATCGAGGCCATTCGCGCGCAGGGTCTCGATGTGCGTGTGGCGCGCTATGCGGCGTCGCCGCACGTGTCCTATGCGATGTTCTCAGGCGGCGGATTGGCATGGGCGGAAGCCGCAATGAAGCGCGGCGAGTTCACCATCCCGATGGCTTCGCCGGGTGCGCATCCTGATCTCACCGGACTGTCGTGCCGCTTCTCCGAAATGCCGGCGGAGCGCGGCCTCATTCTGTCGATGCTGATCGTGCCTGCATCGGCGGACAGCGCGGCGTTTCGCCGCCTGATCGAGGACGTGGTGACGCTGGTCGAGCGAAGTCCCGGTGCGGGACGGCCCGTGCCGTCATCCGGGCCGAGCATGCGCTGGCCGACACCGGGCGCCGATTACGAGGCGCTGGCGCAGCGCGGCGGATCGCTGTTCAGGCGCCGGCTCAGCGTTCATGCATGGACACTGTTCGCCTATCTGCTGTTTCGCCTCAACATGTCGGCCGGCGGTTTCGTGCCGCAGATCTATATGCAGCAGGTGGTCGAAAACTCGGATTTCCGGAAATATGACGATGGCCTGCGCATGGTGCTCGATTGCAAGCCTGAACTGGCCGATGCGCTGGAAAGCCGTCTTGCCGCCGCGGCTGCCGCCGGCACTGCGCGATACGGCCTGCACCGTCAGGATGCGGCGATGATGACGTGCTTCACGCTGTCGGCGTCACGTCCGGATCATTTTCATTTCGTCGACGGCGCGCGGGGCGGCTATGCCTCGGCCGCCACCGCGCTGAAAGCCACACTGAACTAAAATCAAGCCGCGGTTCACCTGAGCGAACATTGAAAAGAGATGCGGAACACGTCACCATCGCCGCACTTTCGCGGCTTTTCAGATCGGTGAGCGTTGCTTTGAAGGCGATCGATTTCCAGGAAGATCGTTGCGGCTGGATGCTTCGCCGTGTCCCGCTCGGCTTGTGCGTCCTTCTTGGCGTTGTACTTGGCACCTTCGATCTCGCCCGCGCCAGTGATGACGAAGATGAAGAGCCAGCCAAAGCAAAGCAGCCGAACATCTATCTGGATTACAACACGCAATACACGACCGTGCCGCCCAACACGCTGGCCATCGGGTTCAGGAATTTCGTGTCTCCGATTCCAGCGGCAGCGCAGGTCGTGACACTGAACGCGCCGCTGACGGTGGACATCACCGAGCGGTTCTCGGTGTATGCCGGTATCAGCGCCAGCACGTCGCGCAGCGATGCCACGTCATGGTCGTCGATGACGCTCGATAGCTGGAATATCGGTTTCAATGCCGACGTCATTCAGCAGGACAGCAAGACGGTGACGGTGATTTCGACTCTCACGCGATCGATCACCAGCGCGCCGGGGCTGGCCTCGACCTCGAACCAAACTGTGGTCGAACTCGATTACGGATTGGATGAAGATCAAACCCAGGGTCTGCTGTTCGGGACGCGATTGACCGCTGTCTGGGTGGATTCGGGTCTTGCCAGGGTCGAGCCGGCATTCGCCGGATATATGGGCGGCTATTATCAGTGGCCGAACAACTGGAAGGTGTCCGCGCGGATGGGCGTCCAGACCTTCGGTGGCGCGCAGATCGGCGCGGGCCTCATCAGGGCCAGGGCGTTTACCCAGCCATTGCTCAGGTTCGATCTCGAGCGAATGGACGACAACGACAACCGGCTGTTTGGCGCCTCGATCGAAGTGGCCTGGACACCCGAGCCAATTGTCCAGTTCACCTTGCGGACGCCGCTCTACGCGGTGCGGAACTAGATGCTGGTCACAAGCAAAGGGTCACAGCGAACATGGACATCCTTGAACAAAAGCAGCGCCTTGATGTGAAAGGATCCGACGTCTCAGGGTCGACCTTCGAAGACGTCAACATGTCGGGCTGCAACATTCATGACATCAATCTCAGCGGACTGCGGATCGACTACGCCAACCTGGCGGGCCTGCACGTTAACAACGCCAATATGTCGGGGGCCTGCCTCACCGACTGCCGGATCGAGGGCATGACCATCAACGGGATCAAGGTCGAGGACATGCTGGCGGCCTACGAAAAGCAGCAATAGAGAGCCCCGGTCCCTGTTCGACTTTGGGCGAAGTCCTCAAATTTAGGTGGAACTTTACCGGTCCGGCGGCGTTTGGCCCTGTTGGTACGGGGTTACATTGAATGGCCTTTGAAAATACTGCCTTGCAGCGATCGAACCGGTTCGAGGATGCCCTGACCCCGGAAGGGCGATACCGGCTTCTGGTGGAAGCGGTTACCGATTACGCCATTTACATGCTCGACCCGGAAGGGCGGGTCACGAGCTGGAATTCGGGCGCGCAGCGCTTCAAGGGCTACACCCACGACGAAATCATCGGACGTCATTTTTCGCAGTTCTACGGCGAGGAAGACCGCAAGGCCGGGCTTCCGGCGCGCGCCCTGGAAATTTCTGCCCGCGAAGGCAAATTCGAAAACGAAGGCTGGCGCATCCGAAAAGACGGCAGCCGGTTCTGGGCTCATGTGGTGATCGACCCGATCCGTTCGCCTGACGGCCGGCTCGTCGGCTTTGCCAAGATCACGCGCGACCTTACCGAGCGCAAGGCCGCCCAGGATCGTCTGCGGCAGAAGGAAGAACAGTTCCGGCTGCTGGTGCAGAGCGTGACCGACTACGCCCTCTATATGCTCGACCCGGAAGGTTACGTCAGCAGCTGGAATCAGGGCGCGGAACGCATCAAGCAATATCGCGCCGAGGAAATCATCGGCCAGCATTTCTCGAAATTCTATACCGAGGGCGACCGGCTGAAGGGCGAGCCGCAGAACGCGCTCGCCACCGCGCGGCGCGAAGGACGTTTCGAGAAGGAAGGCTGGCGTGTGCGCAAGGACGGCACGCAGTTCTGGGCCAACATTATCATCGATCCGATCCGCGATGAGACCGGCGCCATCATCGGCTTCGCCAAGATCACCCGCGACATCACCGAGCGCAGGGAAACACAGAAGGCGCTCGAGCACGCGCGCGAGGCGCTGGCCCATTCGCAGAAGATGGATGCCATTGGCCAACTGACCGGCGGCATCGCGCACGATTTCAACAATCTGCTGATGGTCATTCTCGGCAGTCTTGAATTGGCCGGCAAGCGGCTCCCGGACGATGCGCGGGTTGCGACGCTGATTTCCAATGCGACGCAGGCGGCGCAGCGCGGCGCGGCGCTGACCCAGCGCATGCTGGCTTTCGCGCGGCGTCAGGATCTCGATCTCAAGCCGATCGATATCCCCGCGCTTGTGCGCGGCATGACCGATCTGTTGCAGAGTTCGCTCGGACCGTCGGTGCAGATCGAGACGCACTTTCCGCTCAAGCTCGACCTCGTCCATGCCGACGCCAATCAGCTTGAAATGGCGCTGCTGAATCTGGCGGTGAATGCGCGCGACGCGATGCCGGACGGCGGCAGTATCGTCATCGCGGCGCGTGAGGAAACCGTCAAGCCTCGCTCGCGGAGCAAGCTGAAAGCCGGACGCTATGTGCGTCTTTCGGTGAAGGACACGGGCGAGGGAATGGACAAGACGACTCTCAGGCGCGCCATGGAGCCGTTCTTCACCACGAAAGGTGTGGGCCGCGGCACCGGCCTCGGATTGTCGATGGTCCATGGCATGACCGAACAGTCCGGTGGGCGGTTCTTCCTAAAGAGCCAAAAAGGTGAGGGCACGACGGCGGAAATCTGGTTGCCTGCAGCGAAAGCGACGCAGCCCGCGCAGGGCGGGCGTTTCATCAAGGACGGCGCGACCGGCACCCGTCCGCTGGTGGTGCTTGCCGTCGATGACGATGGTCTCGTGCTGATGAACACCGCAGTGATGTTGCAGGACATGGGACACACGGTGTTCGAGGCGACGTCAGGTGACCAGGCGCTGGAGATCTTGCGGCGCGAGCCCTCGGTCGATCTCGTCATCACCGATCATGCCATGCCGCGGATGACCGGGGCGCAACTCGCCGCAGCGATCAAGGCCGAGCGGCCGGACCTTCCGGTCATTCTTGCGACGGGTTATGCGGAATTGCCGCCGGGCGTGGATGCCAACCTGCCGAAGCTTGGCAAGCCGTTTCGCCAGCAGGAGCTGATGCAGGCTGTCACGGCGGCGATCGCGAACTGATTTCCGGTCACAAACGCAATTTGTGAGTTCGTGCGCGGCCACGCCGGACGGTAACCTTCCTTCTGAAGGACTGACGCGCGAAGACCCGGCGCGCATCCTTGAATCACATCTTGCTGCCATGTTCATCCCGCTCTCGACACGCCGAGGCGGGCAGGACTATTCTTTGTCTCATGAGCGGACACGATCACGACGACCACCACCACGGCAATGGTGACCATCATCACGGCCACCATCATCACCACGATCACGATCATTCCGAATTGTCGGAGACGGAATTGCGTGTGCGCGCGCTGGAGACGGTCCTCACCGAGAAGGGCTATGTCGATCCTGCCGCGCTCGATCTTTTAATCGAAACCTACGAAACCAAGGTCGGGCCGCGCAACGGCGCGCGCGTGATCGCAAAGGCGTGGTCCGATCCTGCCTACCGTGCGCGTCTGCTGAATGACGCGACGCCAGCGATCGCAGAGCTTGGTTACGCCGGCCGGCAGGGCGAGCACATCGTCGCGGTCGAGAACACGCAACTGCGGCACAACATGGTCGTCTGCACCCTGTGCTCCTGCTATCCGTGGTCGGTGCTCGGGCTTCCGCCGGTCTGGTACAAGGCCGCGCCGTATCGGTCGCGTGCTGTGATCGATCCGCGGGGCGTGCTGCGCGATTTCGGATTTGAGCTTCCGGCCGAGACAGAAATCCGCGTCTGGGATTCCACCGCCGAGATCCGGTATCTGGTGGTGCCGCAGCGCCCCGCCGGAACCGAGGGCTGGAGCGAAGAGCAACTCGCTGATCTTGTCACCCGCGACAGCATGATCGGCACCGGCCTTCCCAAATCGCCGGAGCGGGCCGCACCATGAACGGCGCACACGACATGGGTGGTGTCGATGGTTTCGGCCCGGTGATTCCGGAGCCGAACGAGCCGGTGTTTCATGGCGAGTGGGAGCGGCGGGTGCTTGCGCTGACGCTGGCGATGGCGCGGCCCGGCGGCTGGAATATCGACATGTCGCGCTTTGCCCGCGAGGACCGTTCGCCTGCGGATTATCTTGGCAAGAGCTACTATCAGATCTGGCTTGCGGGCCTTGAACGGCTGATGCACGAGCGCGGTCTGGTGATGCCGGATGAAGTCGAGGCCGGCCGCGTGCTGTATCCGCCGAAGGCGGGTGTGCCGGTTCTGGCGCCCGGCGATGTCGAGGGCATGTTGCGCCGAGGCGCGCCGACGGAGCGCGACGCGACCTCGACCCCGATGTTCACGATCGGCGACCGCGTGCGAGCGAGAAATATTCACCCGCAAGGTCACATTCGCTTGCCGCGCTATGTGCGCGGTCATGTCGGCGTGGTGGAGTTGCTGCATGGCGCGCATGTCTTTGCGGACAGCAACGCGCGCGGTGACGGCGAGAATCCGCAGCAGCTCTACACCGTGTGCTTCACCGGGCGCGAATTGTGGGGCGATCGTGCCGATCCCGCGAGCGCCGTTTCGGTGGATGCCTGGGAATCCTATCTGGAGCGTGCTGAATGACCATCGACCGGCAGGCAGCAATGCAGGCGGCGGCCAGCGTTCCGGGACTTCCGCGCGACGGCGACGGCCCGGTGTTTCGCGAGCCATGGGAAGCGCGCGCCTTTACAATGGCACTGGCGCTGCATGCGCGGGGCCTTTTCACCTGGCCGGAATGGGCGGAGGCACTGGCGAAGCAGATCAAGCGCGCGCAGGCCGAAGGTGACGCCGATACCGGCGAAACCTATTACAGGCACTGGCTCGCGACGCTTGAGCATCTGGTCGCAGAAAAGAATGTCGCGCCGGAGAACGAACTGCACCGCTACCGCGATGCATGGGATCACGCCGCAGACCGCACGCCGCACGGTCAGCCGATCGAACTGACTCCCGAAGATTTCAGCTAGCTACCCCAAGCCACCATTGAGGAACGGGTTGGTGGCGCGCTCGTGGCCGAAATTCGAGCCGGGGCCATGGCCGCAGATGAAGCCGATGTCGTCGCCGAGCGGCAGCAGTTTCTGATTGATCGAGCGGATCAGGGTGGCGTGATCGCCGCCGGGCAGATCGGTGCGGCCGACCGAGCCGTTGAACAGCACGTCGCCGACGATCGCAAAGCGCATATCCTTGTTGAAGAACACCACGCTGCCCGGCGAGTGGCCGGGGCAATGATAGACGTCGAACACAAGGTCGCCGATCTTGACCTGATCGCCTTCGTTCAGCCAGCGGTCTGGCGCGAAGTTGCGCACGCCGGTCATGCCGAAATTCGCGCCGCTCGCGACGACGTTATCGAGCAGATACTTGTCGGCGGCATGCGGGCCGATGATGGGGACCTTCAACGCGTCGCGCAACTCCGCTGCGCCGCCGACGTGATCGATATGGCCATGGGTGATCCAGATCGCGTCGACCGTGATGCCGGACTGCTTGATCGCCGCGAGGATATCCGGAACGTCCCCGCCGGGATCGATCACGACCCCGTGCTTGGTCGCTTCGTTCCACAGCAGCGTGCAATTCTGCTGAAACGGGGAAACCGGCACGATCAGGGCGCCGGCTTTGGCGGCTTGCTTCGATTCATCTGTCATGTGGCCACAATGCTGATTTTTTCCGCCGCGCCAAGCAGATTCCGCCGCTGTTCCCGGGGATGAGGGCTGCGCGCCGCAGGCTGATTTCGCCCTGCGGTCAGGCAACCCGCAGGTTCGGCTGGCCGGCGATCACCGGGCCGGCAATCTCGAACGGCTCCGGCCGGCCGACACCGTAGCCTTGCGCATAATCGACGCCGATCTCGCGCAGCGCTTCTATCGTGGCATCGTTCTCGACGAATTCGGCGATCGTCTGTTTGCCCATGACCTTGCCGATGCGGCAGATCATCTCGACCATGGCGCGGTCGATCGGATCGTCGAGCATGTCCTTGACGAAACCGCCGTCGATCTTGAGGTAGTTCACCGGCAGATTCTTCAGATAGCCGAACGACGACATGCCGCTGCCGAAATCGTCGAGCGAGAACCGGCAGCCCAGCCGTTGCAGCACCTTGATGAAGCGGGCGGCGTTGTCGAGATTGCCGATCGCGCTGGTCTCGGTGATCTCGAAGCAGATCATCGCCGGCGGAATGTTGTGAAGCTCGAGCTGCTCGCGAACGTAGTCGATGAAGCCCTCGTCGCTGAAGGTTGCCCCGGAGAGGTTGATCGCGCAGGTGGCGATGGCCGCCGATGCCGCGCGGCCAAGCCGTGTCGCGATGGTCTCGAACGCGTGACGCACCACCCAGCGGTCGATCAGCGGCATCAGGCCGTAACGCTCGGCCGCGGGAATGAAATCGCCGGGTGGCACGAGGTTGCCGTCCCGGTCGCGCAGGCGCAGCAGAAGCTCGATATGCGCGCCGGTCTGGCTCGGGCCATGCAATGCGACGATTTTCTGCGAATACAGACAGAAACGTTGCTCATCCAGCGCATCGTGAATCCGCTGCACCCACGCCATTTCGCCGAAACGGTGCAGCAATTCGCTGTCGCTCGGATTGTGGATCTGGATGCGGTTGCGCCCCTTTTCCTTGGCGAGATAGCAGGCGAGGTCGGCCGTGCGCAGGGTTTCGTCCTTGGTCGCACCGCCGCGGATTTGCACCAGACCGATGCTTGTTGTGATCGTGAACGGACGTCCATTCCAGACGAAGTTCAGGTCGTGAATCGCCTGCCGCAAGCGTTCGGCGACGATCGCAGCGCGTTCGAGACCACCATTCTCCAGCAGGATCGCGAATTCATCGCCGCCGAGCCGCGCCAGCAGATCGTCCACGCGCAGATGCTTTTGCAGTGAATCCGAGACTTCACAGAGTAGCTTGTCGCCGGCGGCATGACCGCAGGTGTCGTTGATGATCTTGAACTGGTCGAGGTCGAGGAACATCAGCGCGTGCGGACTGTCCTGATCGCGGTCCATCCGCTGCAGTGCTTTTTCCAGCCGGTGTTCGAACTCGCGGCGGTTGGCCAGCTTGGTGAGGCTGTCGTGCGATGCCTGCCACGACAGCCGTGCGATGTATTTCTTTTCGCTGGTCATGTCGTGCAGCACCAGCACGGCCCCAGCGACGGCTCCACCCTTGTAGACGGGAGTGCCGACCATGGAGATCGCCACCGACGTGGAGTCGGGACGTTGCAGCAGTTGAGGCCGGGTGTTGGCGGCAAGATCGCGTCCGGTGAGGATCTGCTCGACCTGTCCCTCGCGCGGCTGACCGCTTTCCTCATCCAGAATCCGGAAAAGCGAGGTCAGCGGCAGCCCTCTGGCTGCCGGAGCCCGGCAGGCGACCAGCCTTTCTGCGGCCGGGTTCATGTAGTCCACGCGGCCCTGGGCGTCGGTGCTGATCACGGCATCGCCGATCGACGCCAGCGTAATCTGCGCGCGCTCCTTCTCGGCCTGCAGCGCGTGCACGAATCTGCGGCGCTGCGCCAGGAAGTAGCGGGTCAGCATCATCAGCAACAGCACCAGCAACCCGGCGGTGAACAGGTTGGCGATCGTAAGCACGAACTTGACCTGCCGCGAGCCGTTACCGAGGCTCCCGGCGAATGCCATCGCTTCGGGCGCGAAGCGCGCGTTGAAATGGTCGATCCGGTCGCGCAGCGATTCGAGTTGCTGAGGCGAAATCGGAGTGCCGTTCTGCTCTAACTGGATTTCTCTTGCCAGCGCTGTCAGTTCGTCGAGCAGGGGATCGGTATTGACCCAGTGCGCGATCGCTGTCCTGAAAGGCGGAAACCCGCGAAAATAGCGATACAGCCAGATCATGCCATCGATGTCGTCGGCATGCATGCCGCCTTGCAGGAAGCCGGTACGGGCGGCTGCGAGGTCCGGAGGACTCTGTTCCAGCGCGAGACGTGCGTCGCGGTCGCCCAGCGGCCGGGCGATGGCGCTTTGGTAAGACTCGTAGTGCCGGTCGTCGCCGGTTTCGCCGTAAAGATAAAGATGGTGGACGGCGTCCTTCTGCCCCTTCGACCACAGGCTTTCGCCGCCGACATAGGCGCGAACGGAAGAAAGAATGCTCAGGCTCATTCCGGCAAGAAAGGCTTGCAGCAGGACAATGGCAATGAAGGGCGAGACCAGCCGCAGCAGCCGCATATTCACCGACACAAGATTAAGCTTCATCGGACGCGTACGCCCCCTGCCTGCTGTTCGACGCGAATTCCCTGCTAAGTCCCATTACCAGTCGCAACCGACAGCCTCGGACAGCCGGGATGCGCATCCCGACATTCGCGGCATCTGATTAAAGGCATTCCAACACCACGCTCTCCGGTTGCAGAACCGGAGAGTTGCGTGAATCGCGGGTAAACGATCAGATAAGATTTGCAGGTAAATTCATGCTGCCAGCGATAAACCCAATCAGAACAGGCTCTTCCGCGGCCTCAACGGCCGATCCGGGTCATGGACCGGCCATGGTGGCGGCCTTGCGCGTAGAGTGCCCCGAGCGCTGACGATCTGATTATCGACTGGTCTGGGCTTTCAGGGTGTCTTCCACTGCCCGGTCGAATGACGAGGCCTTGGCGGGCGCGGCGCTGCGCTTCTTCTCGGTGACAAAGGCGTCTCGCTTCTGAACCAGGACAGCGAGCTTTTCGTTCAGGCCTTTGCGCGCCGCAGTTTTCTTGTCGATCTCGGCCTTGCGCTGCTCGGGCGAGAGCTTGCGCAACTCGTCTGGCAAGTCATCGTCCTTGACGCCCTCGATCTTGGTGCGCCCCGATGCCACGGCGCTGACCAGATCGCCGTCGCCGGTGACGGCCTCCGACGAAAATTTCGAACGCTTGTTGAGGTAGCTCGCCATGTCCGATGCCTGCACCGGGGCCGCCGCCGCGACCTGCGACAGTTGCCGGGTCTTTTCCTCAACGCGTTTTTGCATTTTCTGCGGACCATACGGAATGACCGTGCCGTTGATCTGTTTCTGCAGGATGATGATCTCGTCGTCGTAAGGCGTTTCGATCACCACGAGTTCGCCGCCGTCCTGCGGGATCGGAATGAAGCGGCCGTCGCCGAGCTGCGCGATATCCTGCCAGACCCGCTCGGTGTCGCGGGCATTTCCGGCCAGCACGGCGTTGACCACGATGTCGCGCTGCTTGGCGACCGCCAGCGTCTTCGGATATTTGGTGTCCTGTGCGTAGTCCATGTGCGGCGGCGCATCGCCGACGAGAAACACGATGCGTTTTGCATCGCTGCCCTTGGTCCACTGCAGCTTGTTGATCGCCATATCGAGCGCTTCGTTGACGCTCTCGGGCCAGTCCCCGCCGCCGCGTGCTTTCAGTTCGAGCAGGTTGGCGTAGATGTCCTGAATGTCGGTGGTGAGATCGAAAGTCCTGGTGACGTATTCGTCGCCAATGTCGCGATAGGCGACAAGGCCGATCCGGATGTCGGCATCGGGATTGGTGTCGACGACGCTTGTCGCGATCGACCAGATTTTTTGCTTGGCCCCTTCGAGCAGGCCGCCCATCGAACCTGTTGTGTCGAGAACGAACGCGACTTCGACGGTCGGTTTGGCAACGGCTTGTGAGAATGTCGAGGTGATTGGCAACAAGAGAACGGCAAGCGCGAATGCAATGCCGCCGAATGTGAATCTGTCGGTGATGCGTGAGTCCATTTCCCCCTCCAAGGGCTGAAACCATGTTTCGCTCCCAGCGGAACCGATGGTTCCCCTGTTTCGCGATGGCTCGCGGTCGGAATTGTGTCGGGGCGGGTACGCTTTTGAGGCTGAGGGGTCTTGGCTTCTCTGCTACACTTGCCGGAATCATGCATTCACCATTTCGCCATATCGAGCCGGGTTTGCCGCCGGATCGCCGCCAGTCCGACACAGCGCTCGCGATTGCGCGCGGTACGTCCAGATTCTTGAAATCGCTGGGATTTTCCTGTGTCAGTGAATTGACCCTGCCGTCAGGCCGGCGCGCCGATCTGGTGGCGATGAACGCGCGCGGCGACATCTGGATTGTCGAAATCAAATCATCGGTGGAGGATTTGCGCGCCGATCAAAAATGGCAGGACTACCGGATGCATTGCGACCGGCTGTTCTTTGCCTTCACCCAGGAGATGCCGTGCGAACTGTTTCCGGCAGATACAGGTTTGATTGTCGCTGATGCTTACGGCGCGCATCTGCACTGCGAAGCGCCCGAACACCGGCTACCGGCTGCGACACGTAAATCGATGATCGTGGGTTTTGGATTGCTGGCGGCGCAGCGTATCAGCCGTCTCGTCGATCCGCAGGGACATGCGAACGATTAGAGGTTCGCTTGTGTGAATGAGGTTGCAGCGACGCTCGTCACCGGGGTCAGCGCATCCTCGAACATTGCAAAGGCAATCTCCGCCCCGCGCACGACGCCAGCCGGATCGGCCAGCGCGGCAGGATGATTTTCCAGCAGTGTGAGAAAGCTCGGCCAGAACCGCTTGCCGAAGCCATGACGCAGATACGCCGTCGCATTCATGGTGTCGGAGTCGGGATTTTCCGCGAGACGCGCCAGCATCACCCGTTCACCCATGCGTGATGCTTCAAGCACGTAGACTGCCCCAAGCATTTCCGCAGCGGTTTTGAAAGCGGGCGCCGGCAGCGGCTTGATGACGATGCCCAATGTTGCGAGATCGCGTTCAAGGGCTGGTGTGCGCACGCGCAGCGTCCAGTCCGGAACAAGCTCTTCGATTCCGCCTGCTTCCAAGGCGGCTTCGATTGGAAACAGCGCCTCGGCCTGACTCCGCAGAAAGGCCTCGTAATATAGAGGAATTGCGATATCGAGCCGGGACAGCGCGATGTCGAGGCGGCTGTGTGACGTTCGTGTGGCTTCGCGGATCATGTCCCAGATTGCGGCGGCCATGACAGTTTCGCCCTTGATTGAGAACTTACATCACCACGATTTCGCGGGAGGGAACGAGAGGCTCAAGCAGAGTTGTGACATAGTTGCGCGTGAGTTGAACAGGATAGGCTTCGCGCCGGCGGATCGTGACACGAGGCGCGCGCAATTTCGAAGCCTGAGGCCAGTCGATCCGGTAATCCTCAACCAGACCAAACTGTTTGGTGGCTTCGAGACGGGACGAGATTTCCATATTTCGTGCTTTTCGCATCTGCTCCACGGCGGGGCCGCTCCCTGTAACAGTCCTGCGTCGATAACGCAGTGCCGCACACAAAGGTTCCCCGCCGGAACAGCCGCTCAGCGCGGGGCGCGCTTGGCCAGGATGCGCTGCAGGGTCCGGCGATGCATGTTCAGGCGGCGCGCGGTTTCCGAAACGTTGCGATTGCACATCTCATAGATGCGCTGGATGTGTTCCCAGCGGACGCGGTCCGCCGACATCGGATTCTGCGGAAGCTGCGACTTGTCGTTGCCGCTCGCGAGCAGGGCGGCGACCACGTCGTCGGCATCCGCCGGCTTCGAGAGATAGTCGACCGCGCCCATCTTCACCGCGGTGACAGCGGTCGCGATATTTCCGTAGCCGGTCAGCACGATGGCGCGTGCATCGGGCCGCTGCCGCTTCAGCGCCGACACCACATCGAGACCATTGCCATCGCCGAGCCGCAGATCGACCACTGCGAAAGCGGGCGGTGTCTGGTCGATGTGATGGAGGCCGTCGGACACATTGTCGCAGGTGCTCACAGCGAAGCCACGAGTCTCCATTGCCCGCGCCAGCCGCTCGAGAAACGCCTTGTCATCCTCGACAATCAGCAAGGAACGGTCGGCAATTTCGGTCAAATCGGCAGTTGCGGTCACGGTTTTGCGCCTCCTGAGGTGTCTTATGATGTGTCTTTTAGATATGGCGCGTCAATCGGGCGATGCCAAGGCCGATGCGGCTTTGCCAACTCAAAACGGCGTGGGCCGTTTGGTTAAGACAGCGTCGCCGATGGAACTTCCTCGGTTTCGAAGCTGCTGCGTGGCCAGACGATTGTGACAATCGCGCCATGAGCGGGGAAGGTCCGGTTGGTGAAAGACACCCGTGCGCCGGTTCGCTCCAGCAGGGTACGGGCGATGAAAACGCCAAGCCCAAGTCCGTTTCGCTCGCCTCCCGTGTCACCGGCGCGCCGCCGCGTCAGGTAGGGTTCGCCGATCCGCTTGAGAATGTCCGGTGGAATTCCCGGCCCGTCGTCGGATATGACGATCTCAACCGTCTGCGCATTCCACCACGCATTCACCTCGACACGCTCGCGCGCAAAATCGACGGCGTTCTCCAGAATGTTGCCGACGCCGTACAGGATCGCAGGATTGCGCATGCCGACGGGTTCGGCGTCCTGCGCCAGCGCGATACGCACCTTGATGGCGATGCCGAAGTCGCGATGCGGGGCGACCGTCTCCTCGATCAGCGTTGACAGCGGCATGCGGTCGAACGGCGCGCCCTGCGACGACAGTTGCGTGATCTTGGCGAGAATTTCGCGGCAGCGCTGCGCCTGTTCGCGCAGCGTCTTCAGATCGCCGCGGGCGTGCTCGTCGAGACCGTTGGTCTGAATCGCCTGCTCCAGCTCACGTGAAATCAGGAAGATGGTGGAGAGCGGCGTTCCCAGTTCATGCGCGGCGGCGGCGGCGAGGCCATCGATCTGCGTCAGATGCTGCTCCCGCGTCAGCACGAGTTCGGTGGCGGCCAGCGCGTCGGAGAGCTTACGGGCTTCCTCCGTCACCTGAAATGCGTAGAGGCTGGTGACACCGATCGCCAGCACGATAGAGATCCAGACGGCGATCATGTAGGTGCGCGGCAGCACGAGAGGCTCTTCGCCGTTCCACGGCAGCGGCAGATGGAAGAACCCAAGTGCTGTGGCGCAGGCGGCAGCAAAGACGCCAAGCGCGATCGTGATTCGTGTCGGCAGTGCGGTTGCCGAGATCAGCACCGGCGCGAGGAAAAGAAATGAAAACGGATTTTGCAGACCTCCCGTCAGGAACAGCAGAGCGGCAAGCTCGGCGATGTTGATCGCGAGGAGGGCGGCAGCATAACGGGGCGCCAGGCGGTGGACCGGGTTAAACCGTATCTGCAGCGCCAGATTGAGAAGCGACGATAGCCCGATGATGACCACGCAGGGGATCACCGGGACCTCGAAATCAAGCCCCTCCGAGACGATGAAAATCGTCGCCAACTGCCCGAGCGCGGCCAGCCAGCGCAGCCGAAGGATGGTGTCGAGACGCACATAACGGCGCGGGTGGCGGAAATCGGAGGTCGCAATGTCGCTCATATCGTATCTTTAGCGTCCGGCGACGCCGATCACAAACCGGCCCTGCGTATCCGGCTCTTGCGGATAGCGCCCTGTTGGCTCAATGAACGCATGATATGACCGTGCAGCTCTCGCCTTCCCGTGCCACGTCGCATTCCGGTCCGGCATCGCCCGACGCGGCGATCGAGCTTGAGCGGCTGGTAAAGGTCTATAAGACCACCCGCGCCGTCGATGACATCACCTTCACGATTCCGCGCGGTTCTGTGACGGGGCTGCTCGGCGGGAATGGCGCCGGCAAGACCACGACCATTTCGATGATCATGGGGCTGGTGTCGCCGACCTCGGGCCGCGTCAGCGTGCTCGGTTGCGCCATGCCCGAGCAAAGCGCCGAGGTTCTCGGACGGATGAATTTCGAGAGTCCGTACGTCGATATGCCTGGCCGCCTCACCGTGCGGCAGAATCTCACCGTATTCGGCCGGCTTTACGGCGTGACGCATTTGAAGGACCGGATCCTTTCGCTCGCCGCCGATCTCGATCTCGGCGAATTTCTCGACCGCCCGAGCGGAAAGCTTTCCGCAGGCCAGAAGACACGCGTGGCGCTGGCGAAGGCCCTGATCAACGAGCCGGAACTTCTGCTGCTGGACGAGCCGACCGCGTCGCTCGATCCGGACACCGCAGACTGGATCCGGAGCCATCTTGAAACCTACCGCAAGGAGCGTGGAGCGACGATCCTGCTGGCATCGCACAACATGCTTGAGGTCGAGCGGCTGTGCGACCGGGTTATCATCATGAAGCGCGGGCGTATCGAAGACGATGACAGTCCGTCCGCCATTCTGGCGCGCTACAACCGCACAACGCTGGAAGAAGTGTTTCTCGATGTGGCGCGCGGCCGCGTGCAGCAGGCCGCGTCATGAGCAGCATGGAGCTTCGCCGCGGCAATCCGAAGATGATCGCTCCGCATCGCATCGGCGCGATGATCCTGCGCCACTGGTATCTTCTCACGTCGTCATGGCCACGGCTGCTCGAACTTGTTTACTGGCCGGTGTTGCAATTGATCACGTGGGGCTTTTCGCAAGCTTATATCTCGCAGAACGCAGGCTTCTTTGCCAAGGCCGGTGGCACTTTCATCGGCGCGGTGATCCTGTGGGATATTCTGTTTCGCGGACAGCTCGGCTTCTCGATGTCGTTTCTCGAAGAGATGTGGTCCAAGAATCTCGGGAATCTGCTGATGAGCCCGCTCAAGGTGAGCGAGTATCTGATCTCGCTGATGGTGATGAGCGTGGTGCGGCTGGCTGTCGGAGTCATTCCGATGACGATACTTGCCATCGCTTTCTTCGGGTTCAACCTGTTCGGATTTGGCTTCGCCCTGGTGGCATTCTTCTGCAACCTGATCTTCACGAGCTGGTCGTTCGGTCTGATCTCGTCGGGGCTGGTGCTGCGCAATGGCATGGGCGCAGAGGGTCTGGCGTGGACGCTGATGTTCGCGCTGCTGCCGCTGTCATGCGTGTACTACCCGGTCTCGGTCCTGCCGGACTGGCTTCAGGTGGTGGCGTGGATGCTGCCGCCGACCTACGTTTTTGAGGGCATGCGGGCGCTGCTGATCGACCATGTCTTTCGGGCCGATCTGATGATCGAGGCGCTGGCGATCAATGTGGCTCTATTCGCCATATCGACTGTTGCCTTCTTGCTGTTGCTGAAAAGCGCCCGAAAGAACGGTTCCCTGGTCCAGAGCGGTGAATAACCACCGCTGGCGGCCTCCGCCCGTTAATTAATCATCTGATCTGTAAAATGGGCGGATTGACGCTTTGTCGCAGGCCCGACAGTATGTTGCGCCGCGAAACTAGTGATCCGGTTCTGACATTCGTATCATTTCCCGGCCGACACCTTTTACGAATGTCAGAACCAAAGGATCACTAGAATCACAACGCTAGTGTCCTTTCGTATCCGACGTTCGTTCGGAAGGTGCTGCAGAGTGAGGGCGAACGTCGGATACGGGACACTAGGATCGAGGAATCATTATGCCGATAGGCGAATTTGGCAGGCCGCCTAGCTTGCCGTCCGAGGTCAGCCCTGCGCTGACCACGCCCATGTACTGGATGTACGAGATGGGTCAGGCCTCGCTCAATCCGGCGCGGGCGATGACCGACATGATGAAGCTGTGGTTCGAGAACCCCTTCAACCCATTGTCCAGCACCGAGTTCGGAAAATCCATCGCCGCCGGCTGCGAGCTGTTCGAGCGCACCACCCGCCGTTACGGCAAGCCTGAATGGGGTCTGCACGATACCGAAGTTAACGGCATGCGGGTTCCGGTCGAGATCAAAACGGTCTGGGAAAAACCGTTCTGCCGGCTGCTGCATTTCGAGCGCAAGCTCACCCAGCCGCTGCGTTCACCGCATCCGCGCGTGCTGATCGTGGCGCCGATGTCGGGACATTACGCGACGCTGTTGCGCGGGACGGTCGAAGCCTTCCTGCCGGGACATGACGTCTACATCACCGACTGGGCTGACGCGCGCATGGTGCCGGTGGCGCAGGGCCGTTTCGATCTCGACGACTATGTCGACTATGTCATCGAGATGATCCACGCGCTGAAGGGCGACGTGCACGTTGTCGCCGTGTGCCAGCCATCCGTGCCTGTATTGGCTGCGGTGTCCATCATGGAAGCCGAGAAAGATCCCTACTTCCCGACCTCGATGACGCTGATGGGCGGGCCGATCGACACACGCCGCAATCCGACCGGTGTCAATGATCTCGCCGAGCAAAAGGGCATCGAATGGTTCCGCAACAACGTCATCACGAAGGTGCCTTTCCCGCAGCCGGGATTCATGCGCGACGTTTATCCGGGCTTTCTTCAGCTCACCGGCTTTGTGAGCATGAACCTCGACCGCCATGTCGATGCGCACAAGCGGCTGTTCAGCAATCTCGTCAAAGGCGACGGTGACCTCGTCGACAAGCATGTCGAATTCTATGACGAGTATCTGGCGGTGATGGATCTCACCGCCGAATTCTATTTGCAGACGGTCGATCTGGTGTTCGTGAAACACGCTTTGCCGAAGGGCGAGATGAAGCATCGCGGCAAGCCGGTCGATCCGTCGAAGATTCAGCGCGTCGCGCTGATGACGGTCGAGGGCGAGAACGACGACATCTCCGGTTTGGGGCAGACTGAAGCAACCCACGGGCTTTGCAGTTCGATTCCGGATGCGCGGCGGGTACATTATGTCCAGAAAGGCGTCGGCCATTACGGCGTCTTCAACGGCTCCCGCTTCAAGTCGGAAATCGTGCCTCGAATCTCCGATTTCATGCGTTCGGCCGCCCATACCAAGCTGTCGCTGGCGGCCGCCGAATAGACTTTTTCGGGCGTTTGGGGTCGAAAAAGCCCGTTTTATGGGGGATTCCGGGGCTTTGCGTTCCCGGATCTGCGGCAGTACCCGTAACTATCTGGATATGCACACGTTTTGGCCCTCTCCAATTGCGGCAGAGGAGTGAATTTCGCGTGCCGTTTCCGGCTGAGGTTTTAGCTTAGAAATGAATCACCATTTCATGTTTCATCCCCCCGGATGTAGGAGGCTAACTCGATAAAACTACGATATATTGGGCAAATGATTTGTTTTTGCGCCGATGAATTTCACTGGCGGCGGATATGGCAGAATCCCGGCGAATTCCTGCTGTCCGGACCCGCTGACATGGCCTTTCGAGCTCTCCTTTATCGACGCCCGACCGAACCGCGCACGCTCGCGGTCAAAATTGGCTCATCGACTTATACGATTCAGCTCAGGCGACATCGCCGCGCGCGCCGATACACACTCCGCATTCATCCGAGCCGACGCGAAGCCATTCTCACCATGCCTCCGCGCGGAAATCTGTATGAAGCCAAGGACTTCGCGCAGCGTCACGGCGCCTGGATCGCGGCACGTCTCGGTGGTTTGCCGAAAGCTGCGCCATTCTCACCCGGTACATCGGTGCCGTTGCGCGGTGTTCCGCATCGAATCGTGCATCGCGCCGGCGTGCGTGGAACCGTGTGGCCCGAAATGCGCGACAGCGGCGACAAGATTCTGTGCGTCGCAGGTGATTCTGAATTCATTGATCGCCGCGTCCACGATTTTCTCAAGCGCGAAGCCCGACGTGCACTGACAGAAGCTTCACATCGCTATGCCGAGGAGCTTGGTGTCAAGGTGAAGCGGATCACGATCCGCGATCAGTCGAGTCGTTGGGGATCATGCACCTCTGCAGGCGCGCTGTCGTTCTCGTGGCGGCTTATTCTCGCGCCGCCTTATGTGCTGGATTACCTTGCGGCACATGAAGTTGCGCATCTCGTCGAGATGAACCACTCGCCGCGGTTCTGGAAGGTCGTGGCAAAGATTTGTCCGGCGACCGAACGCGCCAAGCGATGGCTCGACACCCACGGCAACGATCTGCATCGCTACGGCATCGAAGAATAGCATTTGATTTCGCAGATGAGACGCGAGTGTGATCCAGTAAAGCTGAATCACACTTCAGTTTGCGCGATCAGCGCCGTCCGCCAAAAACCCGATCGATCAGCCAGCCATCGAGACCCGCTGCCGCTTCCGGACGCGCAGATGTCTGCGTGACCGGCGGACGGGTTTGTTGCTGCGGCGGGTATGCCGCAGGCGCGTTCGGATAGTCCTGATTGTTCGACGACTGCGGATAGGGTTGCGCGGGGTAGGGCTCGCGCGCAGGCGCCCGCGAATTTCCGGGAAACAGATTCGAGAGGAAGCCGCCCGGTGACTGCGTTGAGCCGGGCAGCGGAGCAGGCGCGACGTTCTGGTGCGCGGCCCTCATAAAGCGGGTCCATACCTCGACAGGCAATCCGCCGCCGGTTGCTTTTCTGGTCGGCGAGTTGTCGTCGTTGCCGAGCCAGATGCCGGTGACGAGGTTGGCGGTATAGCCGATGAACCAGGCGTCCCGGAAATCCTGGCTGGTGCCGGTCTTGCCCGCAGCCGACCAGCCCGGAATGTCTGCCTTCTTTGCCGTGCCGGTGACCAGCGTCTCGTGCATCATGACATTCATCATGCCCACCGCGTTGGCATCGATCACCCGTGTCGGAGCATCGTTGCGGCGTGCATAAAGCACCTTGCCGTCGGGGGTGCGGATTCGGTTGACCACATGCGGCGAAGCGCTGAATCCGCCATTGGCGAACGGAGCGTAAGCGCCCACCAACTCGTTGAGCGAAACCTCCGACGTGCCGAGCGAGATCGTCGCGTTGGGCTCGAGCTTTGATGCGATACCGAGACGATGTGCGGTGCGCACCACATTGGCCGGGCCGACTTCGAGCCCGAGCCGGACCGCAACGGTGTTCAGCGACATCGACAGCGCCTGTGTCAGCGTCACCGGGCCGAAATACTCGCGGCTGTAGTTCTCCGGCCGCCAGCCCTTGACGTCGAGCGGCGCATCCTGGCGCACCGTGTCAGGTGTCATGCCGCCCTCGACGGCGGTGAGATAGACAAACGGCTTGAAGGCCGAGCCCGGCTGGCGTTTTGCGGTGACTGCGCGGTTGAACTGGCTTTCGGCGTAGTTGCGCCCGCCGACCATGGCGCGCACTGCGCCGCTCGGGGTCATCGCCACCAGCGCGCCCTGGGTGACATTGAACTTCACGCTCTTGGTGGCAAGTTCGTCGATGATCGCGGCTTCCGCGACGCTTTGCAGCTTCGGATCGATCGATGTTTCCACCACGATGTTCTGGTCGATCTGGCCGACAAGATCGTCGAGCACTTCGCCGATCCAGTCGGCGACATAGTTGATGGTTCCGGCACCTACCGGTTTAACCGCGTAAGATGGTTTCTCGATCGCCGCCTTGGCCTGTGCCTCGGTGATGAAATTGGTATCGGCCATCGCGCTGAGCACGATCTGTGCGCGCTTCTCAGCGCCTTCCGGGTTGCGGTTGGGCGCCAGCCGCGACGGCGACTTGACGAGACCTGCCAGCATCGCGGCTTCCGACAGCGAAACGTTCTTCGCGGATTTGCCGAAATACTTCTGTGCCGCCGCTTCGACACCATACGCGCCGGAGCCGAAATAGACCCGATTGAGATAGAGCTCCAGAATTTCGTTCTTGGAGTACTTCCGCTCCAGCCACAGCGCGAGTTCGACCTCCTGCAGCTTGCGCTGCATGGTTCGCTCCTGCGTCAGGAACAGGTTCTTGGCGAGCTGCTGGCTCAGGGTCGAGCCGCCCTGCGACACGCCGCGATGCAGAAGATTTGTGACGGCGGCGCGCATGATGCCGGTCGGATCGATACCGAAATGCGAATAAAAGCGGCGGTCTTCGATGGCAATGAACGCCTTCGGCAGATAAGGCGGCAGATCCTTCAACGAGACATTGGCCCCCGGCATTTCACCGCGGGTGGCGATCACGCTGCCATCCATGCCGGTGATCTGGATGGTGGGCGGACGCTTGGGAATCTCCAGCGACTGGATCGCAGGCAGATGCGCGCCGACCCAGATGATGACACCAGCGCCGGCGATGATTGCCCACAGACCTAGTACTGCACCCCAATAAACAAGACGGCCGAGGCCGGACCGCGAGCGGCCACGTGCCCTGGACTTGCTTTCTTTCCGCTCGGCAGCGCGGGTCTTGCGCAAACGCTCGCGCGGCATGTCGTCTTCGTCGTCGTCGAGGGGGCGGCTTTTGGCTGCACGGCGCTTTGGCGGAGCGTCGTCGTCATCCCGCCGGCCGATGCGGTCGCGCGGATTGAGGCGGACGCTATCGAGCGACGCGGCACCGTCGAACTTCGGCTCCTTGCGACCGCCCTGCTTTTTACGTCCCAACGCCATTCAAACTCGTGCCGGTATGCCGGTTACATAAGGCGTGCAGGCTAGCGATGGCGGTTTAAAGGCGCGTTACGCAAAGGTTAACGAGGGATTAGATGTTCCGTCGCGGGCATGGCAGAAATGCCGGTCCGGAGTTGCCTTGACCTGGCTTGGCGGATCGACAGAGTCTATCGGAAAATTTCATGCATAAAGGTACCGACGATGACCGGCCATATCGACCCCACCAAGGACGTGTTTGCGGCGTTTCGTGAGAATGATCGTCCCGGCCCGATCCACATGCTGAATCTGGTGCGGCTGCATGCGCAGGCGAAATATCCCGACGGGCGCAAGGCGACCGGTGCGGAAGCCTATGACAGTTACGGCCGCGAGAGTGGGCCGGTGTTCACGCGGCTTGGCGGCCGGATCGTCTGGCAGGGCAAGTTCGAACTGATGCTGATCGGTCCTTCATCGGAGCGATGGGATCACTGCTTCATCGCCGAGTATCCGAGCGTCGCCGCATTCGTGGAAATGATCCGCGACCCGGCTTACCGCGAAGCGGTCAAGCATCGTCAAGCCGCAGTCGAGGACTCGCGGCTGATCCGCACCGCTCCGATGCAGGTCGGTAAAACCTTCGGCGAAATCCCCGTGTGATGCGAGCTACGTCCCGGCTCAGGCCGCGGCGCGCGCCAACCAGAGCAATACAAGCGCGACCGCAGCGGGAAGCGCCTGCACCATGATTATCCGCTTGCTGACCGAATAGCCGCCGTAAAGCCCGGCCACGATCACGCACAGCAGGAAGAACACCTTGATCTGGAAGCCGAACGCCAGGTTTGGGTGGAGCAGCCCCCATATCAGACCGGCAGCCAGGAAGCCGTTATAAAGTCCCTGATTGGCGGCGAGCACCGCGGAGGCTTGCGCTTTCTCGATCGTGTTGCCGAATGTCGCGAGGCCCTTCGGCTTGGTCCAGAGAAACATCTCCAGTACCAGGAAATAGATGTGCAACGCCGCGACCAGTGCGACGAGAACATTGGCAATCAAATTCATGGCAATTCCCCCTGTACGAGTGGAACCTAGCAGCAAGCGCGGCGATTGCCGAGACCTCGACGTTGTCGGAAAACGGAAAGACTTCCCACGTCACTGCGGCCAGGATGGCCGAAACTCGTGATGACGGACACCGGACATGACCGCAAAACAACCTCAGCGATTCCACCTCGATCGGCTTGAGACGCCGATCGGCACCGCTTTGCTCGTCACCGACGATCAGGGCTTCCTGCGCGCACTCGACTGGAGTGATTACGAGACACGGCTGCATCGCCTGCTGCGGCGGCATTACGGGGACTATGCCTTGGAGAAGGCGCCCGCTCCCAAAAGCATCGCGGCAGCAATGACAAGCTATTTTGCCGGAGACCTTGGCGAGCTGAAAAAGATCAAATGGAAAACCAACGGCACGCCATTCCAGCGCAAGGTTTGGACGGAGCTGCAAAAAATCAGTGCGGGGAAAACATCGAGCTACGGTGCATTCGCTGCCCGCCTGAATGTGCCGAATGCAGCTCGCGCGGTCGGGCTCGCCAACGGTTCAAATCCGGTCAGTGTCGTCGTGCCGTGTCACCGGCTGATCGGCGCCGATGGCTCGCTGACCGGCTATGGCGGCGGGCTCGCGCGCAAGGAATGGCTGCTCGCACATGAAGGCGCGGCGCTCGGCAAGCGAGCACGCAACTAGGCTGCGGGTTTCTCCGCCGCGTCGCCATTGGCGAGCAGATGGATCAATGCCCGCTTGATGGCGGCCTGTCGCGTCGGCGCAGTAATCTGCGCGCCGAGGAGGTCCGTGACATAGAACACGTCGCGGGCGCGCTCGCCGAAGGTGGCGACATGGGCCGATGCGATGTTGAGGTTCAGTTTCGAAATCGCGGTGGTGAGCTGGAACAGCAGGCCCGGACGATCGAGACCGGAAACCTCGATCACGGTGTAGCGATCCGACCACTGATTGTTGATGCTGACTTCCGGCTCGACGCTGAATGGCTTGAGCCGGGTCCTGGAGGCCGTGCGGCGCGCCATCATGTCCGGCAGGCGCAGCTTGCCCTCCAGTACCTGTTCGATGGTGTCGCCGATGCGGGTTGCGCGCCGTCCTTCGTCGTCGTCGCGATCGTATTCGCGGGTAATCGCGATGGTATCGAGCGCGATGCCGTCGGTGGTGGTGTAGATCTGCGCGTCGACGATGTTGGCTCCGGCGGAGGCACAGGCGCCCGCGATGATCGACAGCAGCCAGGGATGATCGGGCGCCATGATCGTCAGTTCGGTAACGCCGCGTCCCTCATCGAAGCCGACATTGACCGCGAGCTTGTGGCCGCCGGCCTCGCTGGCCTTGACGAAGCGCGCGTGGCGAATCTTGCGCGGCAGTTCCACCTTCAGCCAGTAAGCAGGATAGTGCCGTGAGATATAGGCCTCGAGTTCGGCGGTAGGCCACTCGGTGAAGGTTGCACGGAATTCCGCCTGCGCCGCGTCGATGCGCTGGGCCCGATTGACCTCGGAGAAGCCGCCGGTCAGCACCGGTTCTGTTTCATAATACAGCGTGCGGATGAGCTGTGCTTTCCAGCCGTTCCAGACGCCGGGGCCGACGCCCCGAATGTCGGCCGTGGTCAGGATGGTCAGCAGCTTCATCTGCTCGACCGACTGAACGACCGCTGCGAAGTTCTCGATGGTCTTGCGGTCCGACAGGTCGCGCGATTGCGCCACCGTGGACATGGTGAGGTGTTCCTCGATCAGCCACGCGATCAGCTCGGTGTCGGCTGCATTGAATCCAAAGCGCGGGCAAAGCCGCCGCGCGACCTTGGCGCCCGCGATGGAGTGATCCTCGGGACGGCCTTTGGCGATGTCGTGCAGGAACACCGCCATGTAGATCACGGCGCGATGCTCGGGATGGATTTTCCGCATCAGGTCGCTGGCGACCACGAATTCATCGTTCCCGCCGCGCTCGATGTCCTGAAGGATGCCGATACAGCGCAGCAAATGCTCATCGACCGTGTAGTGATGATACATGTTGAACTGCATCATCGACACGATCCGGCCGAACGCTCGGATGAAGCGGCCGAGCACGCCGGCCTCGTTCATCCGCCGCAGCACCGTTTCCGCGTCGTTCGACGTCAGAATTTCCATGAACAGTTTGTTGGCTTCGGGATTCTCACGCAGCTTCGGCGTGATCAACCCGAGCGAGCGCGTTGCCGCGCGCATGGCGTCGGGGTGAAACGCCAGATTGTTTTTCTGTGCGAGCCGGAAAATGCGGATCAGGTTGACCGGATCGGTCTTGAACACGTCGGGCGCGGCAAGATTGATGCGGTTGTTGTCGATCACGAAATCTTCGCCGCCCGGAACGCGGCCGCGTTTGCGGCCGGGCCGAAGCCTGGCCATCATCCGGCTCAGCACCGGCGCGGGCTTGGCTTCCTGATCTTCCAGCTTGGCGCACAGGATCGCGGTGAGATCGCCGACTTCCTTGGCGATCAGGAAGTAATGCTTCATGAAGCGCTCGACGTCCTGCATGCCGGGATGCGAGGTGTAGCCGAGCCGCTGCGCGATCTCGCGCTGCATTTCGAACGACAGCCGCTCTTCAGGACGGCCGGTGAAGAAGTGCATGTTGCAGCGGACCGACCAGAGGAAGTCCTCGCAGCGGCGGAACGTGCGGTATTCCTGCGGATCGAACACGCCACGTTGGACGAGATCTTCGGTGTTGCTGACGCGGTAGACGTATTTGGCGATCCAGAACAGCGTGTGCAGATCGCGCAGACCGCCCTTGCCGTCCTTGACGTTGGGCTCAACGAGATATCGTGACTGGCCTGCGCGCCGGTGCCGCTCTTCACGTTCAGCGAGTTTTGCCGCGACGAATTCAGTCGCCGTCCCCTGTACGACTTCCTTGTCGAAACGGGTGACGAGTTCGTCGTAGAGCGCTGTGTCGCCGGTGAGGAATCTCGTTTCCAGCACCGAGGTGCGGATCGTCATGTCGCCCCGCGCCTGCCGGATCGATTCGTCGATGGAGCGGGTGGCGTGACCGACCTTCAGTCCCATGTCCCAAAGGCAGTAAAGGATCGCTTCCGCGACCTGCTCGCCCCAGGCGGTCTGCTTGTAGGGAAGGATGAACAGGAGGTCGATGTCGGACTCAGGCGCCATCAGACCGCGGCCATAACCGCCGGTGGCGATGACGGCCATGCGTTCGGAGTCTGACGGCGTCGGCGAATGATAAAGATGTCTGGTCGCGGCGTTGAAAAGGATTCGGATGATCTCGTCCTGAACGAAGCAAAGCCGCTCGGCACATCGCCGCCCGTGTCGATCCTTTAGCAGTTCTGTCTGCGCGACCTCGCGGGCCTGCGCGAGTTCGCTTTTCAGCAGTTGCGTAATGGCTGCCCGAAGCAGATCGTCTTTTCCGGCGTGTTGCTGCGCGAGCGCGTCGATTTCGCCTGCGATGCGTTCGCTGTCGAATATCACGTCGTCGTCCGGGAGTGGGGCCGTCACGCTGTCCATTCCATTCGGATAACGGACGGCGGCAACGGAGTCACCAGCGGATTGCGGCAAGACGAGCCGTACGTTCTGATTTTCCTCCCTTTGGGGGAAGGCAGTTCTCCTGCGGGTTGCATTTACGGAGTTATTTTCTCGTTGACGTTCCCGTTTAACTTATTGAAAAATATCATGATTTTTTCGTATTGGGCAAGCGGTCGTATGCACCGGAAGTCCCAAATCACCCGCTAATCGATCCAGATGGAGACGACGATGTTCCGACCAACCCGACGCGCTGTTGCTGCCTTGATCGCAGGCGCTGTGTTCGCCCCGGTTGCTGCCCTTGCAGCCGACGCGCCGAAGCAGATCGCGATCGACTGGGCGACCTACAACCCGGTGTCGATCATCCTGAAGGAAAAGGGTCTGCTCGAAAAGGAATTCGAGAAGGACGGGATCAAGATCGTCTGGGTGCAGTCGGCGGGCTCCAACAAGGCGCTCGAGTTCCTCAATGCCGGTTCGATCGATTTCGGTTCGACGGCCGGTTCGGCCGCCCTGGTCGCGAAGATCAACGGCAATCCGATCAAATCGGTCTATGTCTATTCGCGTCCCGAATGGACTGCGCTGGTGACGGGCAAGGACTCCAGGATTGCGAAGGTCGCCGATCTGAAAGGCAAGCGCGTTGCGGTGACGCGCGGCACCGATCCGCACATTTTCCTCGTGCGGGCGCTGCTGGACGCGGGCCTGACCGACAAGGACATTACACCTGTTCTGTTGCAGCACGCCGACGGCAAAGCCGCGCTGATCCGCGGCGACGTCGATGCGTGGGCGGGGCTCGATCCGATGATGGCGCAGGCTGAAATCGAGGACGGCGCAAAGCTGTTCTTCCGCAAGCCCGAGGCCAATACCTGGGGCATTCTCAATGTCCGCGAACAGTTCCTGAAGGACAATCCGAAGATCGTTCAGCGCGTGCTCGCAGTCTATGAGGAGGCGCGCAAGTATTCGCTAGCCAATTACGATGAACTGAAAAAAGGCTTCATCGCGGTCACCAAGCTGCCGGAAACTGTGGTCGACAAGCAGCTCAAGGAACGCACCGAGCTGACGCATAACCGGATCGGCGCGCCGCAGCGCGAGTCCATTCTGGCCGCGGGTCTTGCCCTTCAGCAGGCCGGCGTGATCCAGCCGGGCGTCGACGTGAAGGCGACGGTGGATGCGCTGATTGACGATCAGGTCCCGCTGCCGACGAACTGACGAGGCCGCGGATGGCACGTTAACAGGCCCGCATGCCGCAAGCCTGCGGGCCTTCGCGCTGAGTACTCTTGCAATCGGTTGTGATAAGCGGTTTCTGCTATGACCATGACACTCGACACGCCAGCGCCGGACGTCATCGCGAAGGAGGCGGGATCGCGCCCGGCCGGCCGCCTGCGCCGCGTTGCGCGTCCTGCAATTGGCTTGCTGCTGCCGCTCGGCCTTGCGCTGGCGTGGGAGCTTGCCGTGCGGTTCGGTTATTCCAACGGTCGGCTGGTGCCTCCGCCGAGCCGCATCTGGCAGACGCTGGTTGAACTCTCTGCCAGCGGCGAATTGAGCCGGCACATTATCGCGACACTGAGCCGCGTCGGTACAGGTTTCGGTCTCGGCATCGCGGCAGGAACAATTCTTGGCGCGATCTGCGGCTACTGGACGCTGGCGCGGCGTCTGCTCGATCCGACCTTTCAGGCCTTGCGTGCGATCCCCTCGATTGCCTGGGTGCCGCTGTTTATCCTCTGGCTCGGGATTTTCGAAACCTCCAAGGTGGCGCTGATCGCGGTCGGCGTTTTCTTTCCGATCTATCTCGGCGTGATGGGCGCGATCCTTGCCGTGGACCGCAAGATCGTCGAGGTCGGCCGCATTTTCCGCCTCAGCGCCTTTGCGATGATCCGGCGCATCATGCTGCCGGCAGTGCTGCCGGCTTACATCGTATCGCTGCGCTCCGGTCTCGGTCTTGGCTGGATGTTCGTGGTGGCCGCTGAATTCATGGGCGCGTCGGAGGGCCTCGGCTATCTGCTCACGGACGGCCAGCAACTCGGCAAACCCGCGCAGATCGTTGCTGCCATCATCGTGTTCGCAGTCCTTGGCAAGACCACGGACTGGCTGATCCAGGTAGCGGCGGCGCCATTCCTGCGTTGGCAGGATTCCTTCGGCGCGCATGCGGGAGCAGCCTGATGCTCGCCCTCGATCATGTCGGCAAGACTTATCCGAACGGCGTCCATGCACTGGAGAATTTTTCCGCACGCATCAAGCCCGGCGAGATCGTCGCGATTATCGGCGGATCGGGCTGCGGGAAATCCACCCTGCTGCGCGCGATATCCGGGCTCGACCGCGCGACGACCGGGTCGGTCACGCTCGATGCCATCTCGATCACCGCGCCCCACGAAAAGATCGGCATCATCTTTCAGGAGCCGCGGCTGCTGCCGTGGCTCAGCGTCGCGGAGAATATCGGCTTCGGCCTAGGTCATCTGACATCCGGGGAGCGGCAACAGCGGATTGCGCGTGCTCTGGCGCGTGTCGGCCTTGCCGATAAGGCCAATGCCTGGCCGCGTGAATTGTCGGGCGGGCAGGCGCAGCGTGTCGCCATCGCGCGGGCGCTGGTGCCGTCGCCGGAGGTGCTGTTGCTGGACGAGCCGTTCTCCGCGCTCGACGCCTTCACGCGTGCCGATTTGCAGGATCATCTGCTCGATCTGTGGGCCGACACCAAGCCGACCCTCGTTCTTGTCACCCACGATGTCGATGAGGCGGTGGTGCTGGCCGACCGCGTGGTGGTCATGCGGCCATTGCCGGGACGTCTGTTCGAGGAGATCCGGGTGGACCTCTCCCGTCCGCGCGACAGGAATTCATCTGCCTTCGAGACGGTCAAGCATCAGGTGCTGGCGTCGCTGGATCGCTCGCTCAACCGAGCCATGCGTCCCGCGGACGTTTCGCTGACGGTCGGCGAGGGGATATAAAGCGGAATAAGCTGCATACGGCGTTGTTGATGCCGATGGAAACGGAGAACGAGACAATGGATTCAACTGCACTCCGCGCCATGCAGGCGCCGATCAAGGATCGCTACAAATCCGATCCCAAGGCTGCGTTCATCACATTGAAGGCGAAAGGATCGCTCGACAGCGAAGGTCTGTCCTGCAAGGTGGAGACCGGCAAGGCGGCCGCCGCGATCGCGGGGTTGCATCCGGCGACCGGCGGCTCCGGGCTTGAACTGTGTTCGGGCGACATGCTGCTCGAAGCGCTGGTGGCGTGTGCCGGTGTGACGCTGAAGTCGGTGGCGACCGCGATTGATGCACCACTGAAGTCCGGCAACGTCACCGCTGAAGGCGATCTCGATTTTCGCGGCACCCTCGGCGTCGACAAGGAAGCGCCGGTCGGGTTTGCGGAAATTCGTCTGCGTTTCGATGTCGATACCGACGCGCCGCAGGACAAGCTCGATCAGCTTCTGAAACTCACCGAGCGTTACTGCGTGGTCTACCAGACCATCAAGAACGGCCCGAAGACCGTGGTGTCGCTCAATCGTATTTAACGTGCGTTACTTCGGCAGCTTCGCCTTCAACGCATAGAGTGCGTCCAGCGCCTCGCGCGGCGACATCTCGTCGGGATGTAGCGCGCTGAGCGCCTCGGCCACCTGATCGGCGGCGCTTGGCGGCTGGGGTTCGGCGGCCGCGCGTGACGGGACTGCGAACAGCGGCAGGTCGTCGGCCAGCGCACGCGCCGTGGTGCCACGGTCCTGTGCTTCCAGTTTCGCGAGCACGGACTTCGCGCGCGCCACCACCGCAGCCGGCAGGCCGGCGAGCTTTGCGACCTGAATGCCGTAAGAACGATCCGCCGATCCCGGCAGCACCTCGTGCAGGAACACCACGTCGCCCTGCCATTCCTTGACGCGCACTGTGGCGTTGAATAATCGCGGCAGGTTGGCCGAGAGTGCGGTCAATTCATGATAGTGCGTGGCGAACAGCGCGCGGCATCGATTGCTCTCATGCAAATGTTCGATCGAGGCCCACGCAATCGAGAGCCCGTCGAAGGTCGAGGTGCCGCGGCCGATCTCGTCCAGGATCACCAGTGCGCGCTCGCCCGCCTGATTGAGGATCGCTGCGGTTTCCACCATCTCGACCATGAAGGTTGAGCGGCCGCGCGCGAGATCATCCGCTGCGCCGACGCGGGAGAACAGCCGGTCGACGATGCCGATATGAGCAAGCTTGGCGGGCACGAAGCTGCCGATCTGCGCCATCAGCGCGATGAGCGCATTCTGCCGCAGGAAAGTCGATTTACCGGCCATGTTCGGGCCGGTCAGCAGCCAGATCTGTCCGGAGGATTGTGACGGCCCTGGCGACAGATCGCAGGCATTGGCGATGAAAGGCTGCCCATCGCGCTTGAGCGCCTGTTCGACGACAGGATGGCGACCGCCTTCGATGGAGAACTTAAGCGAATTATCCACTACGGGCCGTGCATAATTCTCGTCGACCGCGAGTTTTGCCAGCGCGGACGTCACATCGAGAAGCGCAAACGCGTGTGCCGCGGCGCGCAGGTCGTCACCGGACGCAACCGCCATTGCGCACAGCTTGTCGAATATCTCGAGTTCAAGCCCGAGGGCGCGGTCGCCGGCATTGGCGATCTTGGCCTCGACTTCGCCCAGTTCGGTTGTGGTGAAACGCACCTGTCCGGCGAGGGTCTGACGGTGGATGAAGGTCGCGTTGAGCGGCGCAGCCATCAGCTTGTCGCCGTGCTGCGCGGTGACCTCGACGAAGTAGCCAAGCACATTGTTATGCCGGATCTTCAGGCCCTTGATGCCGGTGTCGTCGGCGTAGCGCGCCTGCATCGCGGCCACCACCAGCCGCGAGGCATCTCGCAGGTTACGCGTTTCATCGAGCGCGGGTTCATAGCCGGCACGCACGAAGCCGCCATCGCGTTTGAACAGCGGTAGCTCGTCGGCGAGGCCGCGCGCGAATTCCTTTGCGAGGTCGCGGGACGGGCGGCGCAGTGCGTCGATGGCAAGCATGATGTCGCGTGGAAGTTTTTCGATCCGCGCCAGCCGCTCGACGGCCTTGTCCGCCGCCAGAATTCCGTCGCGTAGCGCGGCGAGATCACGCGGCCCGCCGCGCCCGACGGACAGCCGCGCCAGTGCGCGCGAAATGTCAGGCGCCGCGCGCAGAATCCCGCGCAGATCGTCGCGTGCGGCGCTGTCGTTCACGAATAATGCAGCGGCGTCGAGCCGATGCGAGATGGTGGTGCTGTCAGTCAGCGGCGCGGAGAGGCGCTGCGCCAGCAGCCGCGAGCCGGCTGCGGTGACTGTGCAGTCGATGGCATCTAACAGCGATCCGCGCCGCTCGCCCGCCAGCGTTCGCGTAAGTTCGAGGTTGGCCCGGGTGGCAGGGTCGATCGCCATCGTCGTGCCGGCCGCCTCGCGCGCCGGTGGCGACAGGGGCAGGTGCTGGCCGACCTGCGTACGGTCCACATACGTCACCGCCGCTGCGGCCGCAGTCGCCTCAAGGCGCGACATCGCGCCGAAGCCGTCCATGGTCGCGACGGCGAAATAGTCGCACAGCCGCCGCTCGGCGGTGGCGGCGTCGAACACATCGCGCGTCACCGGGGTCACGGCGGTCAGCGTGCGAAACAGCGCAGACAATTCCGGATCGGAGTACAGCGCGTCGGTGACGATCACTTCATTGGGATTGATTCGCGCCAGCGTCGCGCCAAGCTCGGCGGCGCTGCATTCGGTGACGCTGAACTCCGCCGTCGAAACATCGATCCACGCCAGTCCGATGCGGTCGCCGGCGGAAGAGGATCCGCGCGTCCGTGCAATCGCCAGCAGATAATTGTTGGTCTTGGCGTCGAGCAGTGTGTCTTCGGTCAGGGTGCCCGGCGTCACCAGCCGCACCACGTCGCGCCGCACCACGCTCTTGTTGCCGCGCTTGCGCGCTTCGGCAGGATTTTCGGTCTGCTCGCACACCGCGACGCGATGACCCAGTGCGATCAGTCTGTGCAGATAGTCATCGGAGCGCTCCACCGGCACGCCGCACATCGGGATGTCTTCGCCCATGTGCTTGCCGCGTTTGGTCAGCGTGATGCCAAGCGCGCGCGAGGCGGTCTCGGCGTCTTCGAAGAAGAGTTCATAGAAATCGCCCATCCGGTAGAACAGCAGCAGGCCCGGATTGGCGGCCTTTATTTCAAGGTACTGTTCCATCATCGGCGTCACGCGTCCGGCGGCCTCCGGGGAGGCAGTTTCGGCGTTAAGCGGTGCGGGGGGCGTGGAATGGATGGTCATGGAGCGAACACTAGCAAAGTTCTTTCGCATGGTGGAATTGCACGGGACGTTTTCCACGCCTTGAGACGGCCGGTGCATGGCCGCTCTGCCGGCCAATCAGGCTGTTCCGGTCATCGATCATTTGACGCCCCGCGTCGTGCTTCCTAAAACTCGCGGCAGCCGAGGACTTTGTCCGGACCAACTTCAGGGAGAACGACCATGCGTGATGTTTACATCTGTGATGCGGTGCGGACGCCAATCGGCCGGTTCGGCGGATCGCTGGCAAGGGTGCGTGCGGACGATCTGGCCGCGGCGCCCATCAAGGCTCTGATGGAGCGCAATCCCAAGGCCGACTGGGGTGCGCTGGATGAAGTCGCCTATGGCTGTGCCAATCAGGCCGGCGAAGACAACCGTAACGTCGCTCGCATGGCGCTGTTGCTGGCCGGATTGCCGGAGACAGTGCCTGGCATGACCGTCAACCGGCTCTGCGCGTCGGGTCTCGATGCGGTCGGCGGTATGGCGCGCGCGATCCGCGCAGGGGAGATCGATTTCGCCATCGCGGGCGGTGTCGAATCCATGACGCGTGCGCCGTTTGTCACCGGCAAGGCCAACGAGGCTTATCAGCGCGCGGTCGAGACCTACGACACCACCATTGGCTGGCGGTTCGTCAATCCGTTGATGAAGAAGATGTACGGCGTCGATTCCATGCCGGAAACCGGTGAGAACGTGGCGACCGATTACCAGATCTCGCGCGCCGATCAGGACGCTTTCGCAATCCGCTCGCAGCAGCGCGCGGGCAAGGCAATCGCCGCAGGTTACTTCACCGAGGAAATTACCCCGGTAACGGTTGCCGGTGGCAAGGCCGGTCCTGTGATTGTGGACAAGGACGAACATCCGCGTCCCGAAACCACAATTGAGCAGCTTGCCAAGCTGAAGCCTGTCACGCGTCCCGACGGTACGGTGACGGCCGGAAACGCCTCGGGCGTTAATGACGGTGCGGCTGCGCTGATCCTCGCCTCGGAAGAAGCCGTGAAGAAACACGGCCTGACGCCGCGCGCAAAGCTCCTCGGTCATGCATCGGCTGGTGTCGCGCCGCGTGTGATGGGCATGGGCCCCGTGCCGGCGGTGCGCAAGCTGCTCGAGAAGCTTGGCCTCAAGATCGGTGACATCGATCTGATCGAGCTCAACGAAGCGTTCGCGTCGCAGGGCATCGCGGTGCTGCGCCAGCTTGGCGTCAAGGAAGATGCTGATTTCGTGAACCCGCATGGCGGCGCGATTGCGCTCGGTCATCCGCTCGGCATGAGCGGTGCGCGTTTGGTGCTGACGGCTGTGCATGGTCTCGAAAAGCGCGGCGGCAAGTACGCGCTGGCCACCATGTGTGTCGGCGTCGGGCAGGGCGCCGCGGCGGCCATCGAAAAACTGAACTGATCGTTCCGGATCTGATGCAAACGGGGAGCCTTCGGCTCCCCGTTTTGCTTTGGTGCGGAGCCTGCCGCATGATCGCTCGCCTGCGATTATTGATGCAGCGGCGCCTCCCTCGATCGATCAGCGTGCGGGCTCGACATACTTCATCGCGGCTAAGCCCATTCCACGCCGGATTCGGCAGCAAGGTCGATCGTGCTCCGGCGGCCAATATCGTCGAAATGGTTGTCGAGGAATTTCTTGGCGGCGCGCATGCCGGCCCGGTGGAGCAGTTCGAAGAAGTCGTAGTCGGTCTTCATCTTGCTGGAGGCGGCAAGGCGCGTGCCGAGACCGCCGAGATCGATCCGGTGAATGTTGAGCCGGCGGTACTGGTCCTTGCCGGTGCCGCGCGGCAACCGGCCGTCGTCGATCAACTGATTGACGAAATCCATGGTGCGCAATTCAGAGATCAGCGCCGAGTTGAAGGTGATCTCATTCAGCCGGTTGATGATCTCGCCGGAGGTTCGCGGCGTCGTGGTGCGCGACACCGGGTTGATCTGCACCACCAGCACGTCTTCTGCGTCGGTCGCTTGCAAAAAGGGAAAGATCGCGGGATTGCCCATGTAGCCGCCGTCCCAATACGGCACGCCGTCGATCTCGACCGCGCGGAACATGAAAGGCAGTGCGGCGGAGGCCATTACCACGTCAGCGGTGATCTTCTCGTTCGCGAAAATGCGCAGCCGGCCCGTATGAACATTGGTCGCCGAGATGTAGAGTGCGAGATCCGTGTTGGCGCGCAGCGCGTCGAAATCGACGAAACGTTCGATGAGCTGACTGAGCGGATTGATATTGAGCGGATTTAGTTCGTACGGCGAGAAGTAATGCGCCATCGCCTCGAACCAGTTCTGCAGCGGTGTGGCTGCAAACGGCATCAATGAAAACATCCGGTCGGTCATCGCGCGCTGGACCGGAGGAAGATCGCCGCCGGTACTTGTCGCGCGCCAGAATTCGGCGAGGCGCTTGCGTGCCTCTTCGGGACCGCCACGGGTGAGACCGTCCGCAACCATCACCGCATTCAGGGCGCCCGCAGACGCACCGGAAATCCCGGTGATTTCCAGTCGCCCGTCGGCAAGAAACTGATCCAGCACGCCCCAGGTAAACGCGCCATGCGATCCCCCGCCCTGAAGCGCCAGATTGATCTTCTTGGCGGCGCCCGCCTTGCGCACGCCGGAAAAGTTCCAAGGAGTCAGGTTGTCGAGATAGGTCTTGAGAGTGGTCGCCATGAGCTCTTTCTCTCTGAAATGGTTCAATTATGGGGTTCCCTGGAGACCCGCGAAGTTCCTTTGTATGCCGATGATTTGGGGCTTTTATGATGCAATGCAATAAAAATGATGCATTGCAAAATGTTGTGTCAAGTTATGCCGCTGAAATTATGAGCGGAATCATCCTAACCGCACTACATATTGGGCGAATGAAACAAGCGAAGCCCGTTTTCCCTGACCCAAACCATGACCACGGCCGTTGCGCCGAGGATGCGTTCTCGCATGCCGAAAAGGTTTGTACCGGGCGCGGGCAGAAGTTCACGCCGATCCGGCGGCAGGTTTTGGGCGCGTTGCTCTCGAGCCATCGGCCGCTCGGTGCCTATGAAGTGATCGACGAGCTTGCCAAGACCATGCCGCGACCGGCGCCGATCACGGTCTATCGTGCGCTGGATTTCCTGATGGACAACGGTCTGGTCCATCGCATCGAAAGCCGCAACGCGTTTCTTGCCTGCGCGCATAATCACGACGAGACGGCGGTGGTGGCGTTCCTGATCTGCGAGACCTGCGGATCGGTCGGCGAGATTCCGGCCGCGCCGCTCGCACAAAGTTTCAACGAAGCCGCGCGCGGCACGGGCTTCGCACCGAAATTATCGGTGGTGGAAATCACCGGCACCTGCGCACATTGTCAACGAGCTGCCTAAATCAGAACAACACGGCGGAAAGCCGGACACGGGGTGCCATGCCATCAGACGGTTTGAAGGTCGTGCCAGCGGGGCGTCCGTTGAACACGACGGCTATCGCCCTGATGGTGATGTTGTGCCTCAGCTGGGGCTTCAATCAGATCACGGTCAAATTGGCGCTGCCTGATATTCCCCCGCTGACCCAGGCCGCAATTCGTTCCGCGGGCGGCCTGATGATCATTCTCATCGTGGCATGGTTTCGCGGCGTCTCGCTGTTCAAACGCGATGGCACGCTGCGCGCAGGGTTGATCGCCGGAATTTTCTTTGGCGTCGAGTTCATCCTGATCTACCGCGGGCTGGTCTACACCACGGCATCGCGTGCGGTCGTGTTTCTCTACATTGCGCCGTTCGTTGTCGCGCTCGGCTCGAAGCGCTTCCTCGGCGAGCAGTTGATCCGCTTGCAGTGGGGCGGGCTCGCGCTGTCGTTCGTCGGCGTGGCGCTGGCGATCGGCGTGCCGCAACCGTCGGTGGACGCCGGGGTCATCATGGGAGATGTCCTTGTGATGGCAGGCGGCATCCTGTGGGCCGTGACCACGCTGATCGTGAAGGCGACGCCGCTGTTGCATGCCCCTGCCGAAAAGACGCTGGCCTATCAGGTTGCCGTGTCGGTTCCGATTCTGGCGCTCGGGGCGGCTGTCTCCGGCGAGAGCATCACCCATATGCCGGGAGCGCTGGCCTGGGGACTGATGATCTACCAGACGGTCTGGATTGTTGGGATCACATTCCTGATCTGGGTTGCCCTGGTCAAAACCTACTCGGCCAGCAAACTGTCGTCATTTACCTTCATGACGCCCCTGTTTGGGGTCGTTGGGGGCTATTTCGTGATGCACGACACCCTGACATTGGCCTTTGCGGGGGCTGCCCTTCTGGTCATGGCAGGCCTATATCTGGTAAACCGCCCCGGCGAGCCGGCGGGGAACCCCCTGCTTCCGGTCACCGAAAATGACACCTGAGCCCAAAGAGATTTTGACGTGAGCGATCTGAAAGAGCGGACCAAGGAAATCCAGGCTGGCCCCAAGGGGCGCCATCGGACGGTTCAGGTGACAGTCGGTAACGTCAAGGTCGGAGGCGGCGCACCGATCGTGGTGCAGTCGATGACCAACACCGACACCGCGGACATCGAGGGTACCGTCAAGCAGGTTGCAGCGCTTGCGCGCGCCGGCTCGGAGATGGTTCGCATCACGGTGGACCGCGACGAAGCGGCTGCCGCCGTTCCGCACATCCGCGAGAAACTCGACAAGCTCGGGATCGACGTGCCGCTGATCGGCGACTTTCACTACATCGGCCACAAGCTGCTGGCCGATCACCCGGCCTGCGCCGCGGCGCTGTCGAAGTATCGCATCAATCCCGGCAACGTCGGCTTCAAGAACAAGCGTGACACGCAGTTCACCGACATTGTCGAAATGGCGCTCAAACACGGCAAGACCATCCGCATCGGCGCGAACTGGGGTTCGCTCGATCAGGAATTGCTGACCAAGCTGATGGAAGAGAACGCGAAGTCGCCTGACCCGATCGACGCCCGCGCGGTGACGCGCGAAGCGATGGTGCAGTCGGCGCTGCTGTCGGCGGCGCGTGCCGAGGAAATCGGCCTGCCCAAGAACCGGATGATTTTGTCGGCCAAGGTGTCGAACGTGCAGGATCTGATCGCGGTTTACCGCGAGCTCGCGGCGCGTTCCGATTACGCCATCCATCTTGGCCTCACCGAAGCCGGCATGGGCTCGAAGGGCATCGTCGCCTCGAGCGCGGCACTCGGCATTCTGCTTCAGGACGGCATCGGCGATACCATCCGCGTCTCGCTGACGCCGGAGCCGGGCGGCGACCGCACGATCGAGGTAAAGGTCGCTCAGGAAATTCTCCAGACCATGGGTTTCCGCACCTTTGTGCCGCTGGTCGCGGCGTGCCCGGGCTGCGGCCGCACCACGTCGACCGTGTTCCAGGAACTGGCACGCGATATTCAGGCGTTCATTCGGGACGAAATGCCGAACTGGAAAACCCGCTATCCCGGCGTCGAAGAACTAAACGTCGCGGTGATGGGCTGCATCGTCAACGGCCCCGGCGAATCCAAGCATGCCAATATCGGCATCTCGTTGCCCGGGACCGGCGAAACTCCGGCCGCGCCGGTGTTTGTCGACGGCCAGAAATTCCGCACGCTGCGCGGGCCAACCATTGCCGCCGACTTCAAGGCGCTGGTGATCGATTATATCGATCAGCGTTACGGTGGCGCAGGGGCGAAGGCTTCGGCCGTAACCGCAGCGGAATAAGTTCAGCGCGCATTCGCGCGTATACGGCCCGCTGTTACAGCGGGTCGTTTTTTTCGCGGTTATCGACGACGGCTTCTTCAAGATCGAGATCGCGCTCGATACGCCGGCGTGTTTCGTCGGTGATCTTGCCCTCGCGCAACAGTCTGTGAAGGCATGTTCGCTCGATCGTGATGATTTCGCGCACCAACGCCGCGCCTTGCGTGGCAGGTGTGAACTGACCTTCTTCCCGTGGAGGTTCGGGCAGCGCGCGCATGCGGGTTTCATGACGGGCCTCGAGAAATCTGGCAAGCCCCTCAGGCAGGTTGCGTTCCTTGATGATCCGGTCGAGCGATTCGCGAGCCGATTCGAGAATTTCACGCCGTGCTGCGATTTCGGCTTCCCGCTCGCGGACTGCTTCAAGATGTCCGTGTTCCGACAGACCGAGCAGCTTGACCAGCAACGGCAGCGTCAGTCCGATGCCGATCAGCGTGAAGATGATGACGCCGAAGGTGACGAGCAGGATGAGATCACGATACGGGAAGTCCTGTCCGTTCGGCAGCGTCAGCGGCAACGCTAGCGCGACGGCAAGCGAGACAACGCCGCGAATGCCGGTGAAGCCGATAACGACGATGTATCGCCATGGCGGTTTGGCGTCCCGCGCGGCAACTCTCTTGCTCAGGAGACGCGGCAGGTACGTGCCTGGAAAAACCCACAGGAAGCGTGCGATGACGACGATTGCCGAGACAATCGCAATGGCCGTCAGGATCTCGGATACCGGAAGCGCTTTCGATTTCTCCATTAAAAGCCGCAACTGGAAGCCGATCATCAGGAACAGCACGCCCTCGATAAGCCAGATCGTGAAGTCCCAGAAAAAGATGCCCTGCAATCGGGTTTTCGATGAAATCAGCAGCGGTCCATTCCAGCTTACATAGAGGCCGGTCACGACGGTGGCGATCACGCCCGATCCGTGAAAGTGCTCAGGAACCCAGAAGGCGAGATACGGCGTCAGCAGCGACAACGAAATCTCGACGCGCGGATCGTGCGCCCATTGCCGCAAGCGCAGGCTGAGCCAGCCCACCGCAATGCCGAACAGAATTTCCCCGATGATGATCGCAACGAATGTTCCGGCAGCGGGCGGGAGCGAGAATGTGCCCGTACTGACGGCGAGCACCGCGAACCGGTAGAGGATCAGCGCGGTGGCGTCATTCGCTAACCCTTCGCCTTCGAGAATGACGAGAATACGATGCGGCAGTTTCAGCCGTTTGGCGATGGCGAGCGGCGCGACGACATCCGGCGGCGACACGATTGCGCCGAGGACGAAACCCACGCTCCAGGGCAATCCAAGCGCATAATGGGCAGCGGCGGCGACCAGCACGGTCGTGAAGATCACACAGCCGATGGCGAGCAGGCCGATCGGGCGCAGGTTGGCCTTGAATTCGCGCCAGCTCATCGACACGCCGGACGAATAGATCAGCGGCGGCAGCACCAGCAGCAGGATGCCTTCCGGCTTCATCTCGATGCGCGGGAATCCCGGCAGAAATGCCAGGATGATTCCAACGATCAGGAAAACGATGGCCGGCGCGACCGACAGCCGTTTCGCGAGTGTTGCGGAAGCCGCAAGTGCCGTAAGCACAAGAAGGAAAGTGAGGAAAATTGTTACCATGAACCGGTCATATTGCGCTGGCCGCGATATTGACCATCAAGGCCACCAGCGCGGTGTTGAAGATAAACGAAACGACGCCGTGGACCGTTGCAGTCCGGCGGATGATCTTGTCGGTGACGCCGACATCCGACACCTGCGCGGTCATGCCGATTACGAAAGAGAAATAAACGAAATCCCAGTAGTCAGGATCGCCTCCGCCCGGAAACGAAAGTCCGCCAGCCTTGGCGCCACGATAGAAGTCGTGGGCGTAATGCAGCGCAAATGTGGTGTGGATCATCGCCCATGACAGCGCGATGGTCACAACCGCAAGCACGAGCTGCGGCGTTCCCTGCGGTTTGACAGCAAGCTCCATAACGATGGCGGCAATACTCGCAAAGGCGCCAAGGCCCGTCATGGCGAGAATAAAGAAGCGCCCGTCGTCCTGGATCGCCGCCTGCCGGCGGATTTGAGCGGTGTCGCACGTGAACACCGTCACGTAAGCGAGGATCATGTAGATCGCGACGAAGATATCCCATGCCACGAGAAGGCGGCTCGCAGGCCGCCACGACATCGGCAGTACAAAAAGCGATACAAGGCCGATCGCCAGCGCGATGAATGTGCGCGGGCGTCCGTAGATAATGCGGAGCGGCCTGGGCATGCCTTTGAGGCGGAGAAGATACGGATCGCCGTCCTTCTTGCCCGGCATGCTGCTGCGCCTTTCTAGTTCTGCCGCTCGGCGACGAAACGCGAGGTCGCGCGCAGGACATCGCCCTTCGCACCGAACGGCGCGAGCGCGGCATCGGCGTGCTTCAGAAGGTCGCGCACGCGCGCCTTGGCGCCGTCAATTCCCAGCAGTGTGACGAACGTGGTTTTGCCCGCCGCCGCATCCTGCCCGGCAGGCTTGCCGAGGGCGGCAGCGTCGCCTTCGACGTCCAGAAGATCGTCGGCGATCTGGAACGCTTCGCCAAGCGCGTGACCATAGGCATCGAGCGCGTCGTACTGGTCCTTCGGCGCCTGGCCGAGCAGCGCGCCGGCGATGCAGCCATACTTGAGCAATGCGCCGGTCTTCATCTGCTGCAGTTTGGCGACGTCCGGTGGCTCGGGATCGCCGAAACGGCCCTCGCCGGCGAGATCCATGATCTGGCCACCCACCATGCCGCCGACGCCGGCAGCGCGTGCGAGTGCGCGGGTCAGCAGCAGGCGCACCGTCGGGTCCTTGTGAACTTCATCGCGTGTAATGATGTCGAAGGCGATGGTGAGCAGCCCGTCGCCCGCGAGGATCGCGGTGGCGTCATCGAACTTCTTGTGCGAGGTCGGCCGTCCGCGCCGCAGATCGCTGTTGTCCATCGACGGCAGATCGTCATGAATCAGCGAATAGCAATGGATGCATTCCAGCGCGGCGCCGGCCATCAGCGCAGCATCGCGCGGCACGCCGAACACGGCGGCGCTTTCCACCACCAGAAACGGACGCAGCCGCTTGCCGCCATTGAGGCTTGAATAACGCATCGCCTCCATTAGCCGGTGCGGGCGCACGATCTCGCCGGACAACGGCTGGTCAGACAAAAGGCGCGTCAACAGCGCCTCCGTGTCGGCGGCCGTGGTGTCAAGCCGTTTCATGAAATCCTGTGGTGTAGTGCCGGTGGTCATCAAAAACTCCAAACGAACGCAAATTTCGGCGGACAATCGGTTATGGCAGCGCCCGCGTCAATTCCGCAAAGCCTGGCTTGGCCGGGGATTGGAAAAAACAAAAAGGCATGGTTTCTGTTGGTCGGGGTTGCTGGAAGAGCTCCCCGGACACGAGGTGTGATGCGAAGATTGATCCGCATGGTTTTGCTGGTGGTACTGGGGCTGGTGCTTTTGCCCTACGTGCTGACCCCGCTCTACGGCAGCGGTCACCCTGTCTCCACATTGATGATCGGGCGATATCTCACGGGCCAAACCGTCACCCGCAAATGGGTCGATCTCGACGAGATGTCCGAGGCGCTGCCGCGCTCCGTCGTCGCTGCCGAGGACGCCAAATTCTGTTTTCATCACGGCATCGACTGGGATTCGGTCCGGAACATCATTGAGGACGCGCAGGACGGCGAGGTCGCGCGCGGAGGATCGACCATTACGCAGCAGGTGGCAAAGAACCTGTTCCTCTGGCCGGGGCGAAGCGTGGTCCGCAAGGCGCTTGAGTTCCCGCTGGCGATGTGGATCGATCTGGTGCTGTCCAAGAAGCGCATTCTGGAGCTTTACCTGAATGTGGCCGAGCTCGGCCCGGACGGTCAGTTCGGTGCGGAGGCGGGTGCAAACTATGCATTTGGACGCCCCGCGGCGGCCCTGTCGGCCCGCGAAGCAGCCCTTTTGGCCTCGATCCTGCCCAACCCGGTCACCAGAAGTGCCCGGAATCCGGGGCCGGGCGTGCGGCGGATGGCAGGGACTTATGTGGTCCGGGCCCAATCGGCTGAAATCTCCGATTGCTGGGAGCGAAATCGCTGATTTGGGGCCTTTTTGACCTATTTTCTCGGGCCCGTCGGTCTAGCTTTCCCGGCAACCTTCATCTATAAGCGCGGCCTCAATCCGAATTCTGGAGAGCCCCCGCCCGGCGGGTGAGCCTTGATTTAGAGGACGACGATCCCATGGCCGTTCCACGCAGGAAAACCTCGCCGTCACGCCGCGGCATGCGCCGCTCGGCGGACGCGCTCAAGAAGCCGACTTATGTCGAGGACAAGGATTCGGGCGAACTTCGCCGTCCGCATCATCTCGATCTCAAGACCGGCATGTACAAGGGCCGCCAGGTCCTGAAGGTCAAGAAGGACTAACGTCCGGATCGCGGCGCGCTGCTGTCACGCAGCGCGCTTGCCCGCGATGCTGGCGGGAGCACGCGAACGCGGCTTCATAAGAACGCCACAGACGCATGTGATGACCTGTGCATCACAGGATACTTCTTCAGAGAGAGCCTGCCGACGATGATCGGTTTTCCGCTGCTTCTGATTCCGTTCGCGATCTACAACATCTTCGTGTTCCTGATGCCGGGCGTGGCTTTCACCGCGCCGGTCGCGAGCGTGAACCTGATGTCGGGTGTGCAGTGGGCGCCGACGTTCGGCGATGCGCTACTGGCGCTGACAGCGCTTCTCCTGATGTTCGAAGTCATCAAGGCCGCGCGTCCCGGCGCGCGCTATCTGACCGATCATCTGCTGTCTCTGATCGTGTCAGGCGCTGCGGTGGCAGAGTTTCTGCTGCTTGTGCCGTTCGGCACATCGACTTTTTTTCTGCTGACCGTGCTGATGGTCGTGGAGTTTATCGCAGGGGTTTCGATCGGCTTCCGCAACCGGCAACGCCGGACTCGGGCCGTTGAGCCTGCCGCGGTCGAACGCGAGCCTGCGCCCGTGCCAGCCAGTCCCGCGCCGGTCAGTCCTGCACCGGCCAATCTCGCGCCGGCCGAACCGGCTTTCGACCCTCCGCATCAGGATGTGAAGCCCGCTGAACCAGTGTTCCCGTCTTCCCAGCACGCGGACACCGAGCCTTCGCCGAAGCCGGTGCCGACCCTCGCCGTGATCCGCAATTCCGATGGCGTAACGCCCGCTGCAGATCGCAAGGTTTCGGACTGGAATGTCAGCGACCTTGTGTCGGACAGCGCACCGGATGGCACGGTTAAAACGCCACCGAAGCCCTGATCGGCTTCAGGCGGTCTGCGACAACGCTTTCCCGTAATAATTTGGACGCAGTGCCGCGGCGCGGCCGTAGACCGCGTGCGCGTCCGCCGGAGTCGCGCGCCGCAAGGTGCGTGTCTGAGGCGTCTGCTCGGCCATGGCAATCAGATGGGTCACGAACGATGCATCCGGGCGTGCCGGGCGCACCGCAGGCATCCGGCCCGGAGGTTCGACGGGTACCAGAGCCCGGTGCGAAACGGGCTCCGCGGAGGCGGGATTGGCTGCCGCCCCAGTTTGCCGCGCCTGCGAGCTTGGTCCGGTCGTCGATGCGATCCTGGATACGATCATAACCTGGCTGCCTGTCTCATTTTGGGACGCAAAGCGCTTCCTCGATAAGACATCGCAAGGGCCATGCCGGATGTGGTTGGCAGGGGGTTACCTGCTTCCGGACATTGATAATCAAGCGGTTTGTCGGATTGTTCAGGAAGTTGGCCTAGGCTGATGGGCGTTGGACGATTTAATCTTGGCCGTCGAATCACCCCGCCGTCCCGGAACGAGGCACCTTTGAAAGCTACGACGTTTCAAGCCTCGGGGAATCCGGGACCTGCTGGCGCACCCGGCGACAGCCCCTTTTTGCACAGCGTTCTTCGAACGTCGGATGCGGATCTCCTCGCAGCCCTTGGGCAGGCGAGCTTTTCCTGGAACATCGCCGGCGACACGCTGCACTGGAGCGATAACGTCGCGGCCGTGCTTCGCGACATCCCGCAATCGTCATTGTCGAAGGCCAGCGAGTTCTCGAAGCTGATCGAGCCGATGCGCGCCATCCGCAACGACGCGGTGCTGAACTCCACTGCCACGGACAGCGGCGAGGGTGTGCCGTACCAGATCGAATACGGCGTGCGCCCCAGCACGTCGTCGCCGGTGCTCTGGGTCGATGAATGCGGCCGCTGGTTTGCCGGCGCGGATGGAAGGCCATCCCGAGCGCAGGGAATCATTCGCATCAACAACGAGCGTCACGCCCGGGACGAGCAGCTTCTGAAGCTTTCGCAGGGCGATCCGCTGACCGGCGAGTTCAATCGCACGCGTCTGACAGCGGCGCTAGCCGAGGCGATCGAAGAAGCCGGCCGTTTCCGCTCATCCTTCGCATTCATGCTGGTCGGCATCGATCACCTTGCTCAGATCAACGATGCCTTCGGCTATGAGGTTGCCGACGAAGTCATCGTCGAAGTCGCAAAGCGCATTCGTGCTCGGCTGCGCGGCGGCGATGTGCTCGGCCGGTTTTCCGGCAACAAGTTCGGCCTGATCCTGAAGAACTGCTCTGTCGATGACATGCATGTCGCGGCTGAGCGGTTTCTTGCGGGAATCCGGGATGAAATAGTGCCGACGCGCTCCGGTCCGGTGGCATTGACCGCGTCGATTGGCGCTATCAACGCACTCCGGCACGCCAGCACCGTCGAGGAGGCGATGAGCCGTACCCAGGAGGCGCTCGATCTCGCCAAGGCGCGCCGCCGGGGTTCGCTGATGGTCTGGCGTCCGAACGTCGAACGCGATGCCCAGCGCCGGGTCAACATCCGGGTCACCGATGAAATCGTCACGGCGCTGAATGAGCGCCGTATTGTGATGGCTTACGAGCCGGTTGTGGCCACGGGCTCGCGGCAGCCAGCATTCCACGAGTGCCTGGTGCGGATGCGCCAGGAGGACGGCGAGTATTCGCTGTCGCCGGACATTGTCCCGGTCGCCGAGAAACTCGGCCTGATCCGGCTTGTCGATCACAGGGTGCTCGAACTGGTCGTCGCTGAACTGGCCGACGCGCCTCACGCCCAGCTCAGTCTCAATATCTCGCCCGACACGACTATGGATCCGGACTGGTGGGCCAGCATTGAATCGCTGATGCGGGCGCATCCCGGCGTCGCCGAGCGGCTGATCGTGGAGATCACCGAAACCGTCGCGATCCAGGATCTGGACGACGTTCGCGGTTTCGTCACGCGGCTGAAAAATTTCGGCAGCCGGATTGCGATCGATGATTTCGGCGCGGGTTACACGTCGTTCCGCAACCTGCGAAAGCTGGGCGTGGATATTGTGAAGATCGACGGCGCGTTCGTGCAGAACATCGCGCGCTCATCGGATGACCGGGCTTTCGTGCAGACCCTGATCGATCTCGCCCATCGGCTCGGTATTAAGACCGTCGCCGAATGGGTGCAGGATGAAGAGTCCGCCAAGCTGTTGCAGGGCTGGGGCTGCGACTACATTCAGGGACGGCTGACCGGACTGGCGTCACTGACGAAACCATGGGCCATGGCGGCGAAGCCGGCCGCGGCGATAGGCGCTAACTGACTTCACCACATCGGCGGCAGAACCTGCCGCCGCGTACGAGCTGCAAGGGCTGCTTCGATCAGCCCTTGTTCTCTGACTCTTTCGACATCCGTTCGAGACGATCCTGCATCTCTTTCATCTGGCGCTTGAGATCGTCGATGTCGGCCTCCGGGGCCTCGTTCGCAGTCGGCGGGGATTCGGCGGACGGAGTTTGATTCCGCACCGGCGCCCCGAACGGCTTGAACATCGCGAACGTGCGCTCGAACATTTCCATGTTGCGGCGGACGTGTTCTTCGAGCGGCGCGAACGGGGTGTTGCTGAACGTGTTCGTCATCTGCTTGCGGAACTTTTCCTGCTCGCGCGTCAGCGTGTCGATGGATTGTTCGAGATACTTCGGCACCACCATCTGCATGCTGTCGCCGTAGAAGCGGATCAACTGGCGCAGGAATGTGGTTGGCAGCAGATTCTGGCCGGCCTTGTTTTCCTGCTCGAAGATGATCTGTGCCAGCACAGAGCGGGTGATGTCGTCACCGGTCTTCGCGTCGTAGACGAGGAAGTCTTCGCCTTCCTTCACCATCGCGGCGAGGTCTTCGAGCGTCACATAGGTGCTGGTGCCGGTGTTGTAGAGGCGCCGATTGGCGTACTTTTTAATGGTAATTGGCTGGTCGGATTTTGCCATGGAGTCACACGTACCTAGCGTAAAGAGGAACCGGCAAACGTTGCCGAGGGCAGTGCAAACAATGCATCGCAATAAACTAAGCACTTTCAGAAAGGTACGGCTACCGTTTTGTGCAGGACGGTTAATGTCCGGGCATAGCAGGAAGGGCGGAACCGGCCGGCGAGCCGCCAGAATGGCTTTGGCTCATTGACACGAAACGGCTAGGTTAACAGGATAGTGCGAGAGCCAGCCTGAGCCTTGTGGCGGCTTTCCCTCGCGCCCTCACGTCTTTCGACTTCAAAAAAGCAGGAGATGCCCATGTCCGACGATGTCGTCATCGTCAGCGCTGCCCGCACCCCGGTCGGCACGTTCAACGGCGCGTTCGCCAATATCCCAGCCCACGAACTGGGTGCAGTCGCCATCAAGGCTGCGCTTGAGCGGGCCGGTATTGAGCCAGCGCGCGTTTCCGAAGTCATCATGGGCCAGATCCTGACCGCCGCTCAGGGGCAGAATCCCGCCCGTCAGGCCGCCATGAAGGCCGGCATTCCCGTGGAAAGCCCGTCCTGGGGCGTCAACATGCTCTGCGGTTCGGGATTGCGCACGGTGGCGCTGGGCTATCAGGCGCTGATGAACGGCGATTCCGAGATCGTGGTCGCCGGCGGCCAGGAATCCATGAGCATGTCGCCCCATGCACAGCATTTGCGCGCAGGCGTGAAAATGGGTGCTCTCGATTTCGTCGATACGATGATCAAGGACGGCCTGTGGGACGCTTTCAACGGCTACCATATGGGCAACACCGCCGAAAACGTCGCGCGGCAATTCCAGATCACCCGGCAGCAGCAGGATGAGTTTGCCGTCGGTTCGCAGAACAAGGCCGAGGCCGCGCAGAAGGCCGGCAAGTTCAAGGATGAAATCGTCCCGTTTACCGTGAAGACCCGCAAGGGCGATATCGTCGTGGAAGCGGACGAAGGTCCGCGTCATGGCGCGTCGATGGATGCGATGGCCAAGCTGAAGCCAGCCTTTGAGAAAGACGGTTCGGTGACCGCCGGTAACGCGTCGGGCATCAATGACGGTGCCGCGGCGCTGGTGCTGATGACCGCAAAGCAGGCGGCCAAGGAAGGCAAGACCCCGCTCGCACGCATCGTCTCGTGGGCGCAGGCAGGTGTCGATCCGTCCATCATGGGCACCGGACCGATCCCGGCGTCCCGCGCCGCGCTCAAGAAAGCAGGCTGGAAAGCCAGCGATCTCGATCTGATCGAGGCCAATGAGGCTTTCGCCGCGCAGGCCTCGGCCGTGAACAAGGAAATCGGCTGGGATCCCGCCAAGGTCAATGTCAACGGCGGTGCGATTGCGATCGGTCATCCGATCGGTGCATCGGGCGCGCGTGTGCTGGTGACGCTGTTGCATGAAATGCAGAAGCGCGATTCCAAGAAGGGCCTTGCGACGCTTTGCATCGGCGGCGGCATGGGCATTGCATTGTGCGTTGAACGATAAAATTCCCTGAACGCACTGCACAATACAAAATCAAAATGCCCGGCAGTTTGCCGGGCATTTTTTCTTGCTGTTATCGCAATTGGCCTGAATACTTGTTTTCTAAAAACACTTCAGTGAACTGCGGAGGGGATACCTGATATGGCACGCGTGGCATTGGTAACAGGCGGAACGCGCGGCATCGGCGCTGCGATCAGCAAGGCGTTGAAGGCTGCGGATTACAAGGTTGCGGCGAGTTATGCCGGCAACGATGAAGCCGCAGCGAAATTCAAGTCCGAGACGGGAATTCCCGTTTACAAGTGGGATGTCGGTGCGTTCGATGCGTGCGCGGACGGCGTGAAGAAAGTCGAAGCCGAACTCGGGGCGATCGACGTCCTCGTCAACAATGCCGGTATCACCCGCGACGTGCCGTTCCACAAGATGACGCTCGATCAGTGGAATGCCGTGATGAACACCAATCTCGGTTCGCTGTTCAACATGACAAGGCAGGTGATCGAGGGCATGCGCGGCCGCAAGTTCGGGCGCATCATCAACATCTCGTCGATCAACGGCCAGAAGGGCCAGTTCGGTCAGGTCAATTATTCGGCTGCGAAGGCCGGCGATATCGGATTCACCAAGGCGCTGGCGCTCGAGAATGCACGCGGCGGGATCACGGTGAACGCGATCTGCCCCGGCTACATCAACACCGAGATGGTCCAGGCCGTGCCCAAGGACGTGCTCGAAAAGAATGTCATTCCGCAGATTCCTGTAAGCCGCCTCGGCGAGCCGGAGGAAATCGCGCGCGCAGTGGTATTCCTTGCCTCCGACGACTCCGGCTTCATTACGGGGTCAACGATGACCATCAACGGCGGACAATACCTGCAATAGACGTTGTTCCTCGAACAACGGAATCAGCCTCTGGATATGGCGTTATCGCGGATTGAATGGCATTGATCCGCGATGACGTCCTCAACCGCCACCCTTGTCGGCCTCGCTGCCATTGTGATGTGGTCGCTGCTCGCCGCGCTCACCGTGGCGACGGGCCGCGTGCCGCCGTTTCAATTACTGGCGATGACATTCGCCATCGGTGCCTGCATCGGCCCGCTGACATGGCTGTGGCGGCCATCAGCCATTCGCGCGTTGCGGCAACCGTTGCTGGTGTGGCTGGTAGGCATTGGCGGGCTGTTCGGCTATCACGCGCTGTACTTTCTGGCGCTGCGCCTCGCGCCGCCGGCGGAAGCGGGACTGCTGAATTATCTCTGGCCGCTCCTGATTGTGCTGCTGTCTTCGCTGTTGCCGGGCGAGCGGCTGGCGCCGCATCACATCGTCGGCGCGCTTCTCGGCTTCGCCGGGACGATCCTGCTGTTCACGGGAAACACCGGATCGTCACCCGATCCGGCGCATATTCCCGGCTTTATAGCAGCGTTTATCGCTGCGTTTGTCTGGGCCGGCTATTCGGTGATGTCGCGGAAACAGGCGGCGGTGCCGACCGACGCGGTTGCCGGATTTTGCTTCGCCACTGCGCTGCTCGCGACGGTGGGCCATCTCGTTCTTGAGACGACGGTTTGGCCGGAGACGATGACGCAATGGCTTGCGATCGTGGCACTCGGGATCGGACCGGTAGGTATCGCATTCTTTGTATGGGACATCGGCATGAAACGCGGCGATATTCGCGTATTGGGCGCAGCCTCTTATGCCACGCCCGTGCTGTCGACCGCGTTTCTGATCATGGCCGGCTTTGCGAAGCCAACCGCAACACTCGCCATCGCCGCCGCGCTGATCGCGGGCGGGGGGGTGATCGCGGCGAAGGACATGATCTTCAAACGATCCCCTTAAGCCGGTGACCAATCCGGCGGCGCGAGCTCAAACCTTGCAAAGTCAAATCCGGGCGCCACAGTGCAGCCGACCAGCGTCCAGTCGCCGGTGCTCTCCGCGGCCTGCCATGCGTGAGCAGGTACAACAGCTTGCGGTTGTTCGCCGGCATTGAGATCCGATCCAAGCCGGATGGCGCGTTCGCCGCCGTCATCGGCGATCCGCAGCATCAGCGGATCGCCGGCATGGTAGTGCCAGATTTCGACGGCATCGACGCGATGCCAGTGCGATGTCTGGCCCCGCGCCAGCAGGAAGTAGATCGCAGTAGATACGGCCCGGCCGCCATCGATGGTGCGGGTATCGCGAAACGTCTCGCGATAGTAGCCGCCTTCAGGATGCGGCTGCAGGCCGAGGCGCGCGACGATGGCGTCGGCCGTCAATGCGGATGGTTCGCGCGTCATGCCTTGTTCTTGCGTTCGCGCAGTTCGCCGAAAACGTCTGCGGGGCTCTTGCCCGCGAGGCCGACAGCGGCGGCAACGGATGGAACGTCCGCACGCAGGAACGTGTTGGCTTCCTTCTCGTCGCGGATCAGGGTCGGAATCGTCGGCTGGTTTGCTGCACGCAGTTTCGCCACTTCCTCGGCGCGTGCCTTCAGCGCCGGATTGTTCGGCTCAATGCCCAGCGCGAACTTGACGTTTGATGCGGTGTACTCGTGGCCGCAATAGACGCGCATGTCGTTCGGCAATGCGCGCAGCTTCAGAAGCGAGTCCCACATCATCGGATAGGTGCCCTCGAAGACGCGGCCGCAGCCGATCGAGAACAGGGTGTCGGCACAAAACAGCGCGCGGTCCGCGTCGAACACGTAGCTGATGTGATCGAGCGTATGGCCCGGGGTTTCGAGCACGCGCGCAGTGAGGTTGCCGACCTTGACGGTATCGCCTTCCTTGACGCGTTCATCGACCAGCGGAATCGCCGCGGCCTTGTCGTGCGGCGCAACCACGCGGCAATTGTATTTTTCCTTGAGTTCGGCGATGCCGCCGACATGGTCCATGTGATGATGGGTGACCAGAATGTCGGTCAGCGTCCAGCCCTCGCGCTGCAACGCCTTGATGATGGGAGCTGCTTCCGGCGCGTCGATCGAGGCGGTGGCCTTGGTGACCGGATCGTGAATGAGATAGCCGAAATTGTCGGAGAGGCAGGGAAACAGGCGAATCTCGGCAGTCATGACGGCTCCATTTGTCGTGATGGCACAGGCTAACACGCCCTCATTCGCGAGTGAAATGCGTTAACGCCGTTGCTGGGATGGCCGCGCGGCCGCTGCACGGCGCTGTTCCTCGTGATAGGCTGGGATCATGACAATCGATGTGATCGATCTGCGGAATTTCTATTCGCAGCGCCTTGGCGCGGTGGCACGGCGTTTGATCAATCGCGGCATCCAGCGGCACTGGCCGCAGGCGGATGGCCTGCGCGTGGCCGGGCTTGGTTATCCGACGCCGTATCTTGGCCTGTTTCGCGAGGATGCGGAGCGGTGCATCGCGCTGATGCCCGCCGCTCAGGGCGTTCTTAAATGGCCCACGGCACGGCCGACGTTGTCGACGCTGGTCGACGAGTTCGCGCTGCCTTTGGCGGACGCCGCGATCGACCGCATCCTGCTGGTTCATGCGCTGGAAATATCCGACGATCCGGAAGGCCTGCTGCGCGAAGTCTGGCGCGTGCTGGCGCCGTCGGGACGGATGATGGCCATCATCCCCAACCGCCGCGGCGTGTGGACGCGGACCGATAATACGCCGTTCGGACACGGCCGGCCGTACTCGCGCTCGCAGATTACGCAATTGCTTCGGCAGACATGGTTCACGCCGACCGCATGGGGCGAAGCGCTGTTCGTGCCGCCATTTCAGGGCGGATGGGTGCTTCGTTCGGCAATGGCGTGGGAGCGGATGAGCGCGGCGGTGTCGTCGCCGTTTGCCGGCGTTCACATCGTGGAAGCATCGAAGCAGGTCTACCGCGCAATTCCGGCACATCGCGAGCGCACGCGTCTTATTCCGTCGATGCCGCCGGTTCTCTTGCCGACGCCGACACGGCGCGACGACCGGCCTGCGGCCGGCTAAACGAAAGCTGCCCGCCTGAGGAGCGCTCAGGCGGGCAGCTAAATCCCAAAATCATCGAACAGGCTTATTCGCTGGCTGAATTGATATCTTCGCCCGCAGGCTGGGCCTGACCTTCAGGACGCGGGCCAGGCGGCCGGCGGCGGCGGCGATGACCGAAGCGCTCGCCACCCGGATTGCCGTTGCCTTCAGCATTGTTTCCGTTTGGCTGCGGCTGGGCTCCACCCGTAATGAAGGATGGAAGCCGATCAACCTGATCGCCTTCCGCGGGCTGTGCCGAAGGCTGCGAACGCTGATCGCGATCACGGAAGTTCTGCTCACGCGGCTGATGCTGTTCGCGCGGATACGGCTGGGACTCGCGCGGCTGGAACTGCGGCTGCTGCTGTTGCGACGGAACAAAGCCGGGCTCAGCGCCGAAATTGGAGTAGCTGTCGCTGTCGTCGCCATTGTCGTCGAGGGCGTCGCCGTCCTGGCGCGGCATCGGCTGCTGCTGTTGCGGCTGGTTCTGGCGGAACTGTTCCTGCGCCGCGGCGATCAGACGGAAATAGTGTTCGGCATGCTGGTAGTAGTTTTCAGCGGCGACCGGATCACCGGACGAGCGCGCATCGCGCGCGAGCTGGACGTACTTTTCTGCAACATGAGAGGCGGTGCCGCGAATTTTGATGTCCGGTCCGTTGGACTCGAAAACCCGGGTCATCGGGTTCTGGCCGCGCCGGTTGTTGTTATTGTTATTATTATTGTTGTTGTTCCGGCTACGCATACGCTTGTTGTTGTTCGGGCCGTTTCTCATGTGGTGCCTTTTACCGATTCTGGATCGTGATGATTGATGTGCGGACACGGCGCGATGCATTCGCGCAGGCGGCGATACCGTAAATAGTCAGACCGTAGTTGCCGTATTTCGCGTTCAACAAGGACGCGTTCTCCAAATGCCCGCAGGCAATGAGCCGTCTGGGCCGGATCAGCCTGAGCCTTCAGGCGTGACGTTGAGCGGTTGATCGTTCAAGCGCAATATCAGGCTTTCGTTCGCTTCGAGGTCTCAAGCAGCGCAGCTCTTTCAGCCTTCGCGCTCGTCATGACCTGCCTTTGTAGGAACCTTTCACTCGGCGGGCGTCCCTCTCGAGACTTCTGGCTCGGCCCGTATGAACGGGGGCCACGACCCTGAACCGATGCTGTGGCCGGAACGTAGTCGCTCCGGGGCAATATTCCAAGAGGTTTTTTCTGGCCCGGATACCCTTTAAAATGCCGCTTTTCGCCCCATGACGGCACGGTGAATGCCGCCCAGATCGGCCACAGGCGGCCGTGGGAGAGTTAATTTCGCCGCGCGCATCAGATCGCTCACAGGCGTGCTTTGATCGTGCCCGGTCTCGACGATCAGGACCCCATCAGGGCCGAGCAGGGCGGCTGCCTGAGGGATGATTGCACGATAGGCATCCAGACCATCCGTGCCCCCGTCCAGCGCCAGAATCGGGTCGTGATCGCGGACATCGTGGTCGAGGGTCGCGATGTGTGAGGAAGGGATGTAGGGCGGATTCGAGACGATGAGATCGAACGGACCGGACAGCGCGGCGGCATAGTCGCATCGGACGAACGAAGCCCGGCCGGCGAGATCGAAGCGGCGTGCATTCAACTCCGCAGTTGCGAGAGCCTCCGAACTGATGTCAGTGCCGACGCCTGTTGCCTCCGGAAATTCGGACAGCAGTGCCAGCAGAATGGCGCCGGATCCGGTGCCGATATCTGCGATGCGCAGCGCGCTGGCTCGGGAGTTTTGGAAGAATTCCAGCGCGGCCTCAATGACGGTTTCGGTATCGGGGCGCGGGACCAGCGTCGCCGCGGAAAGCTCGAAATCAAGACCCCAGAATTCCTTGCGGCCCAGAATGCGTGCCACCGGTTCATGCGCCATCCGGCGCTGAGCGAACCGTGCGATCGCTTTCGATTCCTCGCTGGTGATGAGGCGCGCCGCCTGTGCGGCGAGGGCGGTGTGATCGAGATCGAGCGCGGCGCCGATCAGCAGCCGCGCATCGAGTTCAGGGGTCTCGATACCGCGTGCCTTGAATTGAGCCGCGAGCGCGCGGCGGGACGCTTCTATCGTCAATCCGGCGAACGGATGGCTCGCGCTCACAGCGCGTTGCCCTGTTCTGCAAGCAGCTTTGCCTGATGTTCGGTGGTCAGCGCATCGACCAGTTCGCCGAGCGCATCGCCCGCGATCACCTGCGGCAATTTGTAGAGCGTGAGGTTGATCCGGTGGTCGGTGACGCGGCCCTGCGGAAAATTGTAGGTCCGGATCCGTTCGGAGCGGTCGCCGGACCCGACCTGGCCCTTGCGTTCGGCGGAGCGTTCGGCGTCGATACGCTGCCGCTCGGCGTCATAGATGCGTGAGCGCAAAATGTTCATCGCGCTGGCGCGATTCTTATGCTGGGACCGGCTGTCCTGCATGTTGACGACGATGCCGGTCGGAATGTGCGTGATGCGGATTGCGGATTCAGTCTTGTTGACATGCTGTCCGCCGGCGCCCTGTGCGCGCATGGTCTCAATCCGCAGGTCGTCATTCTTGATGGCGACGTCGACTTCTTCAGCTTCAGGCAGCACGGCCACGGTTGCAGCCGACGTGTGGATGCGGCCCTGGGTTTCGGTATCGGGCACGCGCTGCACGCGGTGTACGCCGGATTCGAATTTCAGCTTGGCGAATGCGCCGCGGCCCTGCACCTCGGCGACGATTTCCTTGTAGCCGCCCATGGTGCCTTCGGACGCGGAAATAAGATCTACCTTCCAGCCCTGCAGCGACGCGAAGCGTTCGTACATCCGGAACAGGTCGCCGGCGAACAGCGAGGCTTCATCGCCGCCGGTGCCGGCGCGGATTTCGAGCATCACGTTGCGCTCGTCCATCGCGTCCTTGGGCAACAGCGCGATGCGAATATCCTGCGCGAGTTCGTCGCGCCGGGCTTCAAGCTGCGGCCGTTCACCCTCCGCCATCGCCCGCATGTCCGGTTCGGTGGCAGGATCGGCGATCAGTGCATCGATGCCGGCGATCTCGTCGACTGCCGAACGATACGCCTTCACGGCGTCGACCACCGGCGTCAGTTCGCTCAGTTCGCGGGTGATGCGAACATAGGTTTCCGAGTTCACCTGGCCGAGCAGTTCGGCCTCAAGTGAAGCATGACGCGCCAGCAAGGCATCGAGTTTAACTTCGGGAAGTGTGGTCATGGGTCTCGATCGGTCGGGATGAATTCAGCGGCGGGCTTCGGAACTGTCCAGAAGTGTCGCTACAACGAAAGCCCTTCGGCTTCGGCGAATTCCATCAGCTTGCTGCGAATCGATACGCTTCCAGCCGGCGCATCCAGCAGCGGCATAATCATGGCCTCGACTTTCTTGGCGTCGAGATCGAGAATCAGAGCCTTCACCGGACCATGCGCCGTAGCCGATAGCGACAGCGAGCGGTAGCCCAGCGCGATCAGCGCCAGTGCGCCGAGCGGCTGCGAGGCCATCTCGCCGCACAGCGAGACGGACTTGCCTGCCGCATTGGCCTTCTTCGCGATGTCGCGCAGGGCCCGCAGGATCGGCGCCGACAGCGTGTCGAAGCGGTCGGTGACCCGCGAGTTGCCGCGATCGACCGCGAACAGAAACTGGAACAGGTCGTTCGAGCCGACTGAAACGAAGTCGACCCGCATGAGCAGTTCGTCCATCTGATAGAGCAGTGCCGGGACCTCGACCATGGTGCCGACATCGACGCGCTCGGGCAGGGTATGTCCGTGCTGGCGCAGATAGGTCAGTTCGCGCTCGATGACGAGCTTGGCCTGATCGAATTCATCGACCTGCGAAATCATCGGGAACATGACACGCAAGTATCTTCCCGAGGCCGCACGCAAAAGCGCGCGGATCTGCCCGCGGAGCAGGCCTGGACGATCGAGGCCGAGGCGGATCGCGCGCCAGCCGAGCGCCGGGTTCTCTTCCACGATCGTATCCATGTACGGCAGCGCCTTGTCGCCGCCGATATCAAGCGTGCGGAATGTGACCGGCTTGTCGCCGGCCGCATCCAGCACCGAACGATACAGCGCAAGCTGCTCGCTGGTGCGCGGCAGGCTCTGGCCAACCATGAACTGCAGTTCGGTGCGGAACAGTCCGATGCCGGATGAGCCCGTGTCGTCGATGTGGGGCAGGTCGATGATGAGACCCGCGTTGATCATCAAGTCGACGGGCTGGCCGTCTTTCGTGACGCAGGGCTTGTCCCGCAATTCGCGGTACTGTTCCTGACGGCGTGCGCGGAAGCGCACCCGCTCGGCGTAGGCGGATTGGATTTCCTGTGACGGACGGATGTAGATCGAACCCGACGTGCCATCGACGATGATCGCGTCGCCGGGATCGGCGATGCCTGCGGCGTTCGCCACTTCACCGACTGCCGGAATGCCGAGCGCGCGCGCGACGATCGACACATGCGAGTTGGCAGTGCCTTCTTCCAGCACAAGACCGCGTAGCCGCTTGCGGTCGTAATCGAGCAATGCAGCCGGGCCCATCGAGCGCGCGATCAGGATGGCGTTGTCGGGCAACTGCTCGCGCGAGGGCGCGTGATCCTGTCCGACCAGTTGCCGCATCAGGCGATGGCCGAGGTCTTCCAGATCGTGCAGGCGGTCGCGCAGATAGGGATCGGTCGAGCGCAGCATGCGCGCCCGGGTATCGGACTGCACGCGCTCAACGGCGGCTTCCGCTGTCAGGCCCGTTGCCACAGCCTCATGCAGCTTGTGCTGCCAGCCTTGGTCGTTGGCGAACATGCGGTAGGCTTCAAGCACATCGCGGTGCTCGCCGCCTTCGGCGACATCGCCGCGTTCCAGCATGCGGTCGAGATCGGAGCGCAGTTTCAGGATCGCGGTGTCGAGCCGCTTGAGTTCCTTCGGCAGATCCTCGGCGATGTAGTTGGTGATGACGACGCGCGGCTCGTGCAGCACGACATGGCCGAGCGCGATGCCATCCGACAGGATCGCGCCGGTCTTGTGCAGCGAATGACGTGCCGCCGGCTCGGCACCAGGCTTGGCGATGGCCGACAGCTCGCCCGAGGCGATCATCTCCGCGACCACCATGGCGGTGGTCTGCAGCGCTTCGACTTCTTCCTCGACGTAGGTGCGGTGAGCGCGGTTCTGCACCACCAGCACGCCGAGCGTGTTGCCCGATCGCAGGATCGGCACACCGAGGAACGAGTGATAGATTTCTTCGCCGGTTTCCGGGCGGTACGAGAATGCGGGATGCGACTGCGCGTTCGACAGGTTCAGCGGCGTCGCCTCGGAGGCAACGAGACCGACAAGGCCTTCGTGGGCGTTCAGCACGGTCTGGTGGACCGCGTCCCGGTTCAGACCTTCGGTGGCATAGAGCTCAAGGGTGTTGTCGACGCGCAGCACGTAGGTCGAGCAGACCTCCGCCACCATGTTGGCGGCGATCAGCACCACGATCTTGTCGAGCCGTTCCTGAGCGCTGACCTGTTCGGCCATCACTTCGCGGAGCCGTCTCAACAAGACGCGGGGGCCTCCCAGCGCGCTCCGCATCCGTTGACATCCTTACCCGCAATTCCAGCACGGCCCGCAACCGGCTGCCATAGCGTTAACTAGCAGTAAAATAACGACTTTTCAGGTCTCGCGTGGGCCGCTTGGCCGATTTTGGGACGTAGCAGACGGTCCAGAACCAGAGGCGCGGGCGCGGGTGCCTTATCCTGAGGCTATATCGAATTGAGGCGCGTTTTGCCAAGCAAAACACCTGCCAAAGATGAGAGGCAGTCCAGCAAAATGACTTCGGCAAAATGCCGCGGCGGCCTACAGGCAGGGTCGGGCTTAGGCCTGATCCAGCCCGTAGAGCGTATGCAGCGTCCGGACGGCCAGTTCGGTATAGGCCGCGTCGATCAGCAGCGAGAACTTGATCTCGGATGTGGTGATGGCGCGGATGTTGATGTTGCGCTCGGACAGCGCCTTGAAGGCCTGCGCCGCGACGCCGGCGTGGCTGCGCATACCGATGCCGATCACCGAAACCTTGGCGACGTCGGTGGCCGAGTCCATCGCCTTGTAACCGATCTTGTCCTTCGCCTTGGTGATGGTGTCCTTGGCGCGGCTGTATTCGGAGGCCGGAACGGTGAAGGTGAGGTCGGTGTACTTGCCGTCCTCGGACACGTTCTGCACGATCATGTCGACATTGATGCTCGCATCCGCAAGCGGCCCGAAAATCGCGGCTGCGATGCCTGGCTTGTCCTCGATCTGGCGCACGGAGATCTGGGCTTCGTCCTTTGAGAACGCGATCCCGGTGACGACCTGACTTTCCATGATTTCCTCCTCGCTGCAAATCAGCGTTCCCGGCGGCGTGCCGTGGGGATCGATATCTTCCGGCTTGTCGAAGCTCGAGCGCACGAACACCGGGACGTTGTGAACCATGCCCAGCTCCACGGAGCGGACCTGCAGCACCTTGGCGCCAAGCGACGCCATTTCCAGCATTTCCTCGAACGCGACCTTCTCCAGCCGCCGCGCTTTCGGCACCACACGTGGATCGGTGGTGTAGACGCCATCGACATCGGTGTAGATGTCGCAGCGGTCGGCGTGGATCGCAGCCGCAATCGCAACGGCGGATGTATCGGAGCCGCCGCGGCCGAGCGTGGTCACGCGGCCCGTCGCTTCGTGGATGCCCTGGAAGCCGGCGATCACGGCGACTTCCTTGCGTTCTTTGAAACGCTTGATCAGTTCGCTGCCGTCGATGCCGGTGATGCGGGCAGACGCATGCGCGTCGCTGGTCTGGATCGGAATCTGCCAGCCCTGCCACGAGCGGGCCTGAATGCCGAGCGCCTGCAGCGCGATGGCCAGCAGGCCGGACGTGACCTGTTCGCCTGACGCCACGATGGCGTCGTATTCACGCGCGTCGTGCAGCGGCGAGGTCTCGGTGGCCCAGGCCACCAGTTCGTTTGTCTTGCCGGACATGGCTGACACGACAACGGCGACGTCATGACCGGCATCGACCTCGCGCTTCACGTGCTGCGCGACGTTGCGGATGCGGTCGATGTTGGCGACGGACGTGCCGCCGAATTTCATCACAAGGCGGCCCATGGTGAATGGCGCGGTCCCGGTTAGGCTGGTTGTCAGTAAGGAGCCAGTTCCGCGCAAAACGGCAGCACGGCCCCGAAAAGGCGGCTATACATACCCATCAGGTCGCGAGCAAGCAACACGGGACGGGAATGAGCCGCTATATCGACGATATCCTGCAGCCAGGCGAGAAGATTCTGTATTCCACCACGATTCACGGGATCGTCTATCTCCCGGGACTGGTTTGCCTGGCCGCCTCCGCGGCCTGTCTGGTCGGTTCGGGCGGCGGGGTCATCTTCCCGCTGCTGGCGTTGAGCGCCCTTCTGGCGCTTGTGGGCGGCTTCCTGCTGTTTCGGGCCTGGTTCCAGCGTTGGACGACGGAAACGGACGTGACGTCGCTGCGGGTGGTCCACAAGGAAGGCTTCATCAAGCGCCAGACCTTTGAGATGAGCCTCGATAAAATCGAAAGCGTCGATGTCAGCCAGAGCATCCTGGGCCGGATTTTTGGATGGGGAGATGTCAGGGTTAACGGTGTCGGAGAAGGCACGAAGACGATAAAGATGATCGGTGCGCCGATCGAATTCCGCAATCATATCACGGCACGCTAAATTTTCGGCAGGCATTGTCGATAACCCGGTAAACGCCCGTCATGAGTACAAATTCTCCACCTGCGTCCACGGTCGATCCCGGCGAAGTCGCGCGGTTCTCGCAGCTGTCTGAGCAGTGGTGGGACCCGAAGGGCAAGATGGCGCCGCTGCACAAGATCAATCCGTTGCGGCTGGCCTATATCCGCGACGCGGCGTGCCGCAAGTTCGACCGCAACCCGAAGAGTCTGAACTGTCTGTCGGGGCTGCGTATCCTTGATATCGGCTGCGGCGCAGGCCTGCTGTGCGAGCCGCTGACCCGTCTCGGCGCGCAGGTGATCGGCGTCGATCCGTCGGCCACCAACATCGCGGTTGCCAAACTTCATGCCGAACGGGGTCACCTCAGCATCGACTACCGCTGCACGACCATCGAAGAGATGGACCCGCGTGAACGGTTCGACATCGTGCTGGCGATGGAGGTTGTCGAGCACGTCGCCAATGTCGGGATGTTTCTCGATCGCTGCGCGGCGCTGCTCAAGCCGACCAGCATGATGGTGGTTTCGACCATCAACCGCACCTGGAAGAGTTTTGCCCTTGCCATCGTCGGCGCGGAATACATTCTGCGCTGGCTGCCGCGCGGCACCCATCAATGGGACAAGTTCGTCACGCCGGCCGAACTGACGCATCATCTCGAGCGCAACAAGCTCGCCATCAGCGATCAGGCGGGCGTGGTCTACAATCCGCTGGCCGACCGGTGGAGCCTCTCGTCCGACGTGGACGTGAACTACATGGTGATCGCGGAGGCGGCGGTTTAGGATCGTGCAACGCCGGCGTGAGATCGTGCCGGTTGACCGGGGGCCGCTGACAATGGCCCTCTGGGATGCAGCGCTCCCGCCGTTCTGGCCCTGTCCCTCATCATGACCCAGTTCGTTTGGCTCTGGATACCCTTCACTCTGCTCGCGGCGGCAGGTCAGGTCGTGCGCAACGCCATGCAGCGCGGGCTGACGGCTCAGCTTGGCACGCTCGGCGCGACCCATATCAGATTCCTGTTCGGATTTCCGTTTTCGCTTGTTTTTCTCGGGCTGATCCTCGCCGTGAATGGCGACCGGCTGTCGTGGCCGGAGGCCGGCTTCTGGGCGTGGCTCGTGGTCGGCGGCATGGCCCAGATTGTTGCCACCGCCCTGATGCTGATGGCGATGAACGAGCGCTCGTTCGTGGTGACGACGGCATATCTGAAGACCGAGGCCATCCAGGCGGCGATCTTCGGGTTTGTGTTCCTCGCGGACCATCTCACGGTGTTGAAGGTTGCGGCCATTCTGATCGCCACCATCGGTGTGGTGATTACCGCGCTGCGGCCCGGCGGCATGAAGGGCTTCGGCACCCTGAAACCGACCGCGCTGGGATTGCTGGCGGCGTCGTTCTTTGCGTTGTCAGCGGTCGGCTATCGCGGCGCCATTCTCAACGTCACTGGCGTCAGCTTCGTTACCGCCGCAAGCGTGACGCTGGTCGCGACCCTGCTGATGCAAACCATCGTCCTGTCAGGCTGGCTGATCGTGCGCGCACCGGGCACCATGACGGCGATCTTCCGGCTCTGGAAGCCGTCGATGTTTGCCGGCTTCATGGGATCGTTCGCGTCGCTGTTCTGGTTTCTTGCCTTCGCGCTCACTGCCGCCGCGAATGTGCGGACGCTGGCGCTGGTCGAGGTGCTGTTCGCGCAAGTGGCGGCTTATTATTCGATGAAGCAGCCCATATCGGCGCGGGAAATATCCGGTATTGCGCTGATCCTGATCGGCGTGGCGATGCTGGTGGCGGTTTAAGTTACTTCTTCACGGCAAGAAGCACGGCGCCCGCCGCGATCAGCACGATCCCGAGCCATCCCGTTGCGGACGGCCGCTCGCCAAGAAACAGAAACGCGAACAGCGCGACCAGCACCACGCTCAGCTTGTCGATCGGCGCCACGAGCGTCGCTGGCCCAAGCTTGAGCGCGCGAAAGTAACAGAGCCACGACGCGCCGGTTGCGAGCCCGGACAGCACGAGGAATGTCCAGGTTCTCGTTGAGATGTGACCGGGCGCGCTGAACTGTCCGGTGGCGAAGAGAATGACCGCGAAACTCGCCAGCACGATGATCGTGCGGATGAACGTCGCCAGATCAGGGTTGATGTCCTCGACGCCGACCTTGGCGAAAATCGCGGTGAGCGCGGCAAACACCGCCGACAGCAACGCCCACATCTGCCATGAACCGGACCAGGACATCGAATCGGGGCTCATATCAGGTTCTCGGGTGGCTCCCAGGTTTGATCCAGGACGCAGACTCATGAGCGCCGAGCCATTGCGCCTCGTCGGGTTACCCTAGCGGACCGCCGATGGAGGTCGCCACTTTTTTCTCTCGATGCGCACCCAGGGTCAGAGCCGCCCATCTTGCCGAGATTGCGCCGCCGATTTCTGATACTCGCGCGGTGAAGCCCCGTACGCTGCTTTAAAGCAGCGGCCAAAGTGCGTCATGTCCGAAAACCCCCATCCCTGCGCGATTTCGGCTATGGTTCGATGCATCTGGTCGGGATCTTCGAAAGCAACCCGGCAATGTGAGAGCCGCCTCGACAGAATGAGACGGTGAAGCGAGAGATCCTGTTCGGCAAGAATTGCGTTCGCATATCGGACGCTTATTCCGACAGTATCGGCGACCTTCTGTCCGTCGAGGTTGGGGTCGGTGAGCCTCGCTTCGACCACTGCACGAATCTGTCCCAGCAACAACGCTTTTGGATTTGAGACGCGAGCAGTCGCGCTCCCGGTTGTTCTCGCAATGGATAATCCGATTAAGTCGAGGACATGATTTCCGACCATCTCTTCCATTAAAGAAGTTATCCTCCCAGCGAGCAATGGCAGCTTTGCGGCAACAGAAAGTGCCAGATCATCGTCCGCCCGCTCTGTCGACACACGGCGCCCGATCAAATCCTGGCAACCACCGATTCGTGCGCGTAGCTCGCGACGCGGAGCCTTGATAACAAGGGTTTTCGAATCTCGCGAAAACCGCGCATCATAAGGCAAGCGCGGCTCAAGAAGTGTCAGCGAACCGGCGTCCAGGTTAACCTCGCGCGCGTTCTGGACGATAAAGATTTTACCCGACAACTGGTAACACAGGAACACTGTGTCCGGGCTGGTGCGCCCGACATGGGCCAAGGTGTGAGCGACCTGCATCGGCGAGTTGTTGAATTCAACAAGGTCCAGATTGCCGAAGTTCGAGGCTTTGATCTCGGCCTGAAACGTCGCCCGGTTTTCCGGCACAGAGTCATGACCGATGATCTCCTTGCAGGCGACGCTGTGCCAATAATCAAATCGGTCGCGGGGGTGAACCGCAGAGGTCGAGAATATCGCTTTCAACTGGTTGCCGTTCCTTAACCGTCGCGTAGCCGACGAATTGATCCATGGTAGCCGAATACAAGCACACACCATTTGCTAGGAACAAACGCAACTCGAAACTCCGTTGTTGGACGTTCACTCTCAGGGAACCTAGGACTTTTTCGCCGCCATTAGCAAAAATACGGCTGCAGATGCAACGACCGACGATTCACGAGCGTCAGGCGACTCAACTGTCAGAACAACTGCCAGTAGAGCCGGGAAACGTTTCCCGCCTGCGAGCCATTGTCCTCGCAAATGAGTCGAGGACCAGACAGACGCTGGGCTTTCCGTCCTTGAGTCTGGCGAAGCCGAAGCGCGTAGCTTTCTCCACTCCACTTTATGCGAGATGCACGTCGGTCGATGGATTGTGGGCCACAAACTGCCGGGTCTTGAGCGTTTGGGACCTCGGTGCCCAAATTGAGGCGATTCTTCCGGGTGATCTCACCCAGTTCCACCTCTTATTCACGCCCCCTCCAAGGTTGGTCTCCAAACAATGCAGGAGAGTCAGCACACGCGGCAACCTGATCGAAGTCTTGTATCTGCGAAGACAACCGACCTTCCTCCTGAACGCGAGTCTGGATTTATGAGCGAACGTAGCTTTAACGTTGATCAAATGTTGTCGACATCCTGGGATCAACTGCTCGCTAGAGATCTCGCCTCAGAGGTAAAGGATTTCTGCGGCGACAAGCGTTATCCGTTTCCGGAATTGCGGAGATTCTTCGCCATAAAGGGGTATCGCGACCTTCTCGTTAGGTTGAAGACGGCATGCACGGACCAAACGTCATTTGACGCCTTGAAGTCGGTTGCCCGAGAAATGCGACAGTATGCGTTGGACCGTCCCGCCTTGTGGGCTGCCACATCCAGAACGGCCACAATTGATTGTGCCGAGTGGCGGGCAGGCGACAAAGAACTTTACGACTTCATTAAATCTATTCTTGCTGAATGTGGAGTGCATGGGCAACACGCAGAAAGCGCCTGGTATATGCTTCGCAGCTTAGTGCGCGGCTTTACCATGCATCAGATCCTGGGCTCATTCTCGCAAGTCCATTCGTATGACGAGAGCTTCGAGAGGATGGTCGAGATCTACGTGGCCGGGGTGTGCTCGGTCGGGGCTTCTGCCAGGCTGCCGTGCGCGACCATGCCGGAGTAGGGCTGGCCGCATGAGGACGTGCCTTAATTCCTGTCGCCCGGCAGCACAGGAAGAGGAGCCACTTCGATGCCTTCGTCGATCAGCGCGCGCGCCTCTTCGGTGGTTGCCTCGCCGTAGATCGCGCGATGCTCGGTGTCTCCGTAATGCATCTTGCGGGCTTCTTCGGGGAACTTGTTGCCGACATTGTCGGCATTCCTGAGGACGGTGTCGCGCAACTCTCTCAGCTTGGCCACAAGCTCGCGTTCCTGCGGCGCCATCACCAGCGATGTCGATGTGGTGTCGTCGGCCGCTGGGGCTACCGGCTCCGGCGCCGATTTGGATTTCCCCTTGCGCGCGATGCGCGGGGCCATGATTGCCTTATCGACCTTGATGGATTCACAGACGGGGCAGGCGACAAGCCCGCGCTTGCGCTGGCTGTCGTAAGTTGCGGAACTCTGAAACCAGCTGTCGAATGCGTGGCCGCGCTCACAGCGCAGCGCATAGCGGATCATGCCGATCCTCGTACGAGATGCAGATGTTCCGGCCCGGCCTTCGGGTCGGCGAGGCCGAAGCGGCGGCCATGCTGCAGAGACGGGATGCTCTTGCGGACCGCCTGCACTTTCGCCGGGTCGATCTTCGCCAGCACCACGCCGGGTTCGGCGCCGCCTTCCGCGAGGATTTCACCCCATGGATCGACGATCAGCGAATGGCCGTAGGTTTCGCGGCCGCTTTCGTGTTTGCCGGCCTGCGCGGCGGCGAAGATGAAGCAGCCGTTCTCGATGGCGCGGGCCCGCAGCAGAGTGCTCCAGTGCGCCTCGCCGGTCCTGACCGTGAAAGCGGACGGCACGGCGATGAACGACGCACCGGCCTCCGCGAGCGCACGGTAAAGCGCGGGAAAGCGAACATCGTAGCAGATCGTCAGCCCGATCCGGCCCCACGGCAGATCGGAGATGACGGCGGTTTCGCCCGGCTGATAATTGGCGGACTCGCGGTAGCTCTCGCCGCCGTCGAGTTCGATATCGAACATGTGAATCTTGTCGTAGCTGGCGAGGATGTTGCCGTCCGGCGCGATCAGGAACGAACGATTGGCTGCGCGTTCCGGTGTAGCGCGTACCGCAATCGATCCGATGTGCAGGTAGATTTTCAGTTCGCGCGCGAGGTCGCGATAGGCCTTAAGCGAACGGTCGTCTTCGTCGTTCGCCAGCAGTTCGAACAGCGCCTTGCGGTTCTGCTGGATGATGTTGGTGACTTCAGGTGTCTGGACGTAGTCCGCGCCCTTGGCCTTGGCTTCACGGATCAGCGCGATTCCCTGGGCGAGGCTTGTCTCCGGCAGCATCGCGGTGCGCATCTGCACCATGGCTGCGGTGAACGGAGCGCCGCTTTCGATGCTGGCCGTCATGAAGATACCTTCTGACCGGCGAGCAGGCCGTCGAGCCTGCCTTCGCGGTCGAGCGCATAGAGTTCGTCGCAGCCGCCGACATGCTGCTTGTCGATGAAGATCTGCGGAAACGTCGCGCCGCCGTTCGAGCGTTGGACCATCTCGGCGCGCCAGTTCGGATCGACCGCCACATCGAACTCGGTGAAGGTCGCACTCTTGCGGTTCAGCAGCGACTTGGCAGCGCTGCAATAGCCGCATCCGGGGCGGGTGTAGATCTCGACGACTGCGGGCATGGCTTGCCTTTGTGAAACGGGAAGTACCCAAATTATATGGGGCTCTGGAGCGTGTCCACAACCCGCGAGAACACCAGCACATCCACCGACGCAGCCCTGGCCCGCAGCAGCGCACGGGCGCAGGCATCGACCGTCGCGCCGGAGGTCAAAACATCATCAATCAGCACAATCCGGCGGCCCTGCACGGAAGATTTGTTCTCTAAAGGCACCTTGAACGCGCCTTGCACGTTGAGCGCGCGGTCAGCCTTGGAAAGACCGACCTGTTGCAGCGTCGGCCGCACCCGGCGCAGGGCGTTCCCGAGCACCGGCAGATCTGCGGATTTGCCGATCACCGCCGCCAGCGCGCCGGACTGGTTGTAGCGGCGGCTCCATCCGCGCCGCCAATGCAGCGGCACGGGGACAAGTGCATCGGCCTCGCTGAGAAGCTCCTGACCGGCGCGCGCCATCCATCGCCCCATAGCCGGCGCCAGATCGGTGCGGTCCTGATACTTCAGGGCATGGACCATGGTCCGCGCCACCTCGTCGTAGCGGACCGCGGCGCGCGCGCGCTGATAGGCCGGTGGATTGGCGATGGCCTGCATCGACAACAGGCCGGGTCCCGGATCGTAGACGAAGGGTATCCCGAGCCGCGCACAGAACGGCGGCGCGATGAACGACAGTTTGGCCCAGCAGGCCGCACAGACACCTTCGCCGGAGACGGGCTCGCGGCACGACACACAAAGCGTCGGCAGGGCAATGTCGAGAGCAAGCCGCGGCAGCGAGGTGAGGGCGGTTCGAAGCATGCCAAGCAGCGGCAGACGCAACCGGCCTGAAGGATGTGACGATGCCTGATCGAGCCCCGACATGATTTCCCCGCTGCCAGAGGCTAGTTCGTGTCCTTGCCGGAAACAAGCGCGGCCAGTGGTCCGATTCTTACACGCGCTTGCCGGGTCGGCACGCAGGCAATTGCCAGACCAGTCTCCGAGGGCGTACCAACGGCCATGACCTCGCCTTCGACCGAAATGCCGCCGCGCCTGTTCGATCGCGCCCTGCTGCGCGACCGGCAGACTCGCGCGGTGAAGTACGGGGCCGCGTCCTTCCTGCTCGACCGCGTGGCCGAGGACATGGCGGAGCGGCAGCAGGCGGTGCTTCGCGAATTTTCCGACGGCATCGATCTCGGCACATCCGGCGACCAGGTGCGTGACGCGCTGAGAGACAATGTCCCGCAGTTGCGTGCGGTGGTGCTGCCGGTCTCCGATACCGAGCCGCTGGCGCTTGCGCCAAGCTCCGTCGATCTCGTGGTCTCGGCGCTGGCGCTGCAGTTCGTCAATGACCTGCCGGGAGTGCTGGCGCAGATCCGGCGCGCCCTGAAGCCTGACGGGCTGTTTCTCGCCGCGACGATCGGCGGCGAGACGCTGACCGAACTGCGGCAATCCTTCGCTGCGGCTGAAGCCGAGGTGGAAGGCGGCGTGTCGCCGCGGGTGGCGCCGTTCGCCGATCTGCGTGATCTGGGCGCGCTGTTGCAACGCGCCGGCTTCGCACTGCCGGTGACCGATGTGGACCGCATCGTCGTGCGCTACGACAACGCGTTTGCGCTGATGCAGGATTTGCGGCGCATGGGCGCGACCAACATTCTGAACGAGCGCCGCCGCACGCCGTCGCGCCGCGCCACGTTTCTGAAGATGGCGCAGGTTTATGCCGAGCGGTTTTCCGATCCCGACGGACGCATCCGCGCGACGTTCGATGTGGTCTGGCTGTCGGGATGGGCGCCGCACGAGAGCCAGCAGAAGCCGCTCAAGCCCGGTTCGGCGAAAATGTCGCTGGCGCACGCGGTGAACAAGGCGCGCAAGGATACCACGTGATTTTTCTCGATGTCGTCCCCGCGAAGGCGGGGACCCATACTCCCTGAGTTCTCGATTTGAGGGAGATGCCGGAGCAATCTTCTCGCCATCATCAGGATGTTCGGTGGTTATGGGTGCCCGCCTTCGCGGGGACGACGATTGGGTGTAATGCGACAGCGCGCGCCACTTCAATTTTCCGATTCAAATATCAAACAGCCACTTTTATTACGCGCGTGATACTGTGACACGCGCGACATTGTGCTCGCGCATCGCGCGAGGTGAGCTTTGGTCGTGCCCCTCATATGAGGGGCGTGGCGCGCCGAAAGGCGCAAAGATATTGGTTCGCTTTCCTGTGCGAGAGGAAAGCGCGTCGCCCTGCGGCGCGCCATCAGCGGCGATTTTTGGCGAGGGGAGTGTTCTTCCGGGACAGGACGGACGCTTTCACGCCCCGATCCGGCGGCTTTCGCCGCGTTCGTGCCTGTCCGCGTCCAGCCATTGAAGGCAGAGCCACGTAGTTGGCCCGGACACTGACCCCAGCCTCCCGGGCGACGTGTGTGCGAGACACGCGCGCAGGCGCCGCATCCTGCTCCGCTCTCAAGACGCCTCTAGAAAGCGCCCCTCACGAACAGGACGCAGTGAACTTAAGCGCGGTTCAGAACACGGGGACGCGTATCCCCATCACGAAATGTTTCGAGCCGCGCGCCCGCAATATTTTCCGCCGTCATTCCGGGGCGCGCGTTGCGCGAGCCCGGAATCCGTGGCCACTCAGGAGATCGTCGCAATCATGGATTCCGGGCCTGCGCCTTCGGCGCATCCCGGAATGACGGAGGGAAGAGATCGCCGCGCCTACAGCAGCAAATCGGTCAGATGGGCGATCAGCGGAATGTCCGCGGGCGGCATCGGATAATCGCGCAGCTTGTTGGCGCGCACCCATGCGAGCTGCTGGCCTTCGTGCGGCGTCATGGTGCCTTCCCACTTCCGGCAAATGTAAAGCGGCATCAGCAGATGGAAGGTCTCATAGCTGTGGCTGGCGAAGGTGAGGGGCGCGAGGCACGGCTCCTCCACCTTGATGCCGAGTTCCTCCGCGAGTTCGCGGATCAGCGCCGGCTCCGGCCGTTCGCCGGGCTCCAGTTTGCCGCCGGGGAATTCCCACAGGCCCGCAAGCGTCTTGCCTTCGGGACGCTGCGCGATCAGGACACGGTTGTCCGTGTCGATCAGTGCGCAGGCGACAACAAGGACGAGTTTGATCACGAGCGGTAGTCGCCGTTGATGGCAACATATTCCTTGGTGAGATCGCAGGTCAGCACGCGGTCGCGGCCCTTGCCGAGACCAAGCCCGACCTTGATCTGGATCTTCGGCTGCTTCATCAGCGCGGAGACTTCCTTCTCATCATAGGACGGATCGCGCGCGCCCTTAGTGGCGACACGGATGCCATTGAACGCAATCGACAGCTTGTCGCGGTTGGCGGGCTCGCCGGCCTTGCCGACGGCCATCACCACGCGGCCCCAGTTGGCGTCCTCGCCCGCGATCGCGGTCTTCACCAGCGGCGAGTTGGCGATCGACATCGCGATTTTCCGCGCGGACGTCTTTGACGTTGCGCCTTCGACCACAACCTCGACCAGCTTGCGCGCGCCTTCGCCGTCGCGCGCGACCTGTTCGGCGAGATCAGCCAGAATGCCGTTGAAGGCCTTGGTGAACGCTTTCAGGCGCGGATCGGAGGCACGGGTGATTTTCGGTGCGCCATGTGCTGCCGCGGCACCGGTGGCGAAGGCCAGCAAGGTGTCCGAAGTCGAGGTGTCGCCATCGATGGTCACCGCGTTGAACGTATCCTCGACGCCGGTCTTGAGCAGCGATTGCAGCGCGGCTGCTGAGATTGGTGCGTCGGTGAAGATGAAGGACAGCATCGTTGCCATGTCCGGCGCGATCATGCCTGCGCCCTTGGCCATCCCGTTGATGGTGACCTTGGCTTTGCCGAGCTTGACCGTGGCTGTGGCAACCTTCGGAAACGTGTCGGTGGTCATGATCGCGGTGGCCGCGTTCATCCATCCATCGGGTTCGGCGGCCTTTGCAAGATCATCGAGCACGCCGTTGAACTTGGTGGCGTCGAGCGGTTCGCCGATCACGCCGGTGGAGGCGAGAAAGATTTTGGCCGGAGTCGAGCCGGTTGCTTTCGCGGCGATCGATGCGGTCAGCGTGGTTGCCTGCTTTCCCGTTTTGCCGGTGAAGGCGTTGGCATTGCCGGAATTGACCACCAGCGCACGGGCCTCGCCGCCCTTGAGCCTGGCGCGGCACCAGTCCACCGCGGCGCTCGGGCACTTCGATTTCGTGAACACGCCGGCCACCGTGGTGCCCTTGTCGAACAGCGCCAGCAGCACGTCGGTGCGGTTCTTGTAGCGGATGCCGGCGGCCGCCGTCGCAAGGCGCACGCCGTCGATCTGCGGCATGTCAGGAACATCGGTGGGGGCGAGCGGGGAGACGGCGGTGGACATGAGGGCTCAATTCCTTGGTGAGGATGAGCGCTCTGTATCACCTCTCCCCGCCTGCGGGGAGAGGTCGGCTTTCGCGCGCAGCGAGAAAGTCGGGTGAGGGGCAAATCGGTAACATTCGGCCCCTCATCCGGCTCGCAAGCGCTTGCCACCTTCTCCCCACTTGCGGGGAGAAGGCAACAAGTCGATTTACTTCTTCTTCGCCGGTGCCGCCGGAGCAGCCTTGGCATCCGGCGTGGCAGCCGGAGCGGCAGCATCGGCCGGCTTGTCGGTGCGTTCGACCTTGGCCTCGGTGCGCAGCTTGGTGACGTAGTCGGCCTGCGCCTTGCGGATCACGAAGTTCTGGATCTGGCCCTTCACCTGCTCGAAGTCCGGCGGCTTGCGGTCGCGGGCTTCCTCGACCTTGATGATGTGCCAGCCGAACTGTGACTTCACGGGATCGGAAATCTTGCCGGGCTCGAGCGCGAAGGCGACGGCGGAGAATTCCGGCACCATCTGTTCCTTGGTGAAGAAGCCGAGATCGCCGCCGTCGGCCGCGCCCGGATCCTTGGATTTTTCCTTGGCGAGCTTGGCGAAGTCGGCGCCCTTGTCGAGTTCGGCCTTGATCGCCTTCGCTTCTTCTTCGGTCGGGACCAGAATGTGCCGGGCGCGGACTTCCTTCTCGCCCGAGACCTGCTTGGTGGCGTCCTCATAGACCTTCTTCATGGCCTCGTCGGTGACGGCCGCCTTGCCTTCGGTCGCGAGCAGGCTGTCCATCAAAAGACGGTCGCGCGCGAAGGCGATTTTCTGCTTGAACTCTGCCGAGTCGCCGATCTTCTTGGCTTCGGCCGCCTTGGCGACGATTTTCATATCGATCAGGAAGGCGATCAGATTGTCGCGGCGGGTCGCGGGGTCCATCTGCTGGAGGCTCGGTCCCAGCTCTTCCTCGGCGACGGTCAGATCGCTCTGGCGGATCTCGGCCCCGTTAACCTTTGCGATCACGGCGTTGGCGTCCTGCGCGCGGAGCGGCTGGCCGGTGCTCAGAACGACCGTGAGACAAATTGCAGCGGCCGATGTGAGCAGTCCTAGTCGCGCGCCCAGTCCGGTGTGGGAGGCTGTGCGGTTCGGAGAAACGGTCATGGAAAATCCTTATGGGTCAAAGGCTGGTTACCGAGCCGGCGTTCGCTTCGTGATGATGCGAATCTCAAAGACCGGAGGACCGGGCGGTTCGGGAGGCCGGACACTCGCCCAACCTCTGCCCGGACGCAACGTGAAAAACCCGCCAAAATCATGAAATCCTTGACAGGTTCGCGCGTTGACAAGGCTTTGGACGGCCCATATCTCTCCCGGCAGGCTCTCCTGGCTGCTGCGGGGCTTTGCCGCGCTCAAGCGGGTGAACCTTTAGAATTCGCTCCCGCACTCATCCTCGAGGATTCGCGCAAGGGTTTGCTCCACCAGCAATTCTGCGGACGTTTCATACCGGTTTCAGGGCTGCGGTGACTTTCAGCCGCAACGCCAACTGCAAGACAGGAATTTTTCATGCTCGGCGCGCTCGCCCGCAAGTTTTTCGGCTCCGCCAACGACCGGCGGATCAAGGGATACCAAGCCCGCGTCGACGCGATTAACGCGCTGGAACCCGAGATCGCGGCCCTGTCCGACGAGGCGCTGAAGGCGCGGACCGCGGAGTTCCGCAAGCAGATCGCGGAAGGCAAGACCCTCGACGACCTCCTGGTTCCTGCATTCGCCACCGTTCGCGAGGCCGCCAAGCGGACCCTCGGTCAGCGCCATTTCGATGTGCAGCTGATCGGCGGCATGGTGCTTCATGAAGGCGACATCGCCGAAATGAAAACCGGCGAAGGCAAAACGCTGGTGGCGACGCTGGCGGTCTATCTCAATGCGCTCGCCGGCAAGGGCGTTCACGTCGTCACCGTCAACGACTATCTCGCCAAGCGCGACTCCGCCTGGATGGGGCAGATCTACGGCTTCCTCGGGATGACCACCGGCGTGATCGTCCATGGTCTCGACGATGCCGAGCGTCAGGCGGCTTATGCCTGCGATATCACCTACGGCACCAACAACGAGTACGGCTTCGACTATCTGCGCGACAACATGAAGTATCGGCTCGAGGACATGGTCCAGCGTGGTCACGCTTACGCCATTGTCGACGAAGTCGACTCGATCCTGATCGACGAAGCCCGCACGCCGCTCATCATTTCCGGACCGCTCGACGATCGCTCCGAATTCTACAACACCATCGACACCTACATTCCGAAACTGGAAAAGGTGACGGACTTCGAGGTCGACGAGAAGCAGCGCACCGTCACGCTGACCGAAGCCGGCATGGAGAAGATCGAGAACCTGTTGCAGGCCGCCGGCCAGCTCAAGGGCGATTCGCTTTACGACGTCGAGAACGTCTCCGTCGTTCACCACATCAATCAGGCGCTGCGTGCGCACTCGCTGTTCCAGCGCGACAAGGACTACATCGTCCGCGACGGCGAAGTGGTCATCATCGACGAGTTCACCGGCCGTATGATGCCGGGCCGCCGTTATTCGGAAGGTCTGCATCAGGCGCTGGAAGCCAAGGAACATCAGCCGGTCCAGCCTGAAAACCAGACGCTGGCCTCGATCACGTTCCAGAACTACTTCCGCATGTACGACAAGCTCGCCGGCATGACCGGTACGGCGGCGACGGAAGCGGACGAACTGTTCGACATCTACAAGCTCGAGGTCATCGAGGTCCCGACCAACGTGCCGATCGCGCGTCTCGACGAGGACGACGAGGTCTATCGCACCGCCGAGGAAAAGCATCGTGCGATCCTCGCGGAGATCGAGCAGGCCAACAAGCGCATGCAGCCGGTGCTGGTCGGCACGGCGTCGATCGAGAAGTCGGAAGTGCTGGGCGAGTATCTCGCCAAGAACGGCTACAAGCAGATCGACTTCGGCAATCCGAAGGCGCTGGAGAAGCTCTACGCAGCCGCGCGCGCGGGCAAGCCCGCCAAGCTGTTCGCGGTTCTCAACGCGCGCTTCCACGAACAGGAAGCCTACATCGTGGCTGAAGCCGGCGTGCCGGGCGCGATCACCATCGCGACCAACATGGCCGGCCGCGGCACCGACATCAAACTCGGCGGTTCGCTGGAAATGCGCAGCCAGATCGAGACCGCCGACATCACGGATGAGGCCGAGAAAAAGGCCAAGATCGAACAGATCAAGGCCGACATCGAACGCTTCCGCGAGATGGTTTTGAAATCCGAGGAAGTGATCGAGATCGAACCGGCGAAGGGCAGCAAGCCGGCCAAGACCATCACCAAGCCGGGCGGCCTCTACATTATCGGCTCGGAGCGTCACGAATCCCGGCGCATCGACAATCAGCTTCGTGGCCGCGCCGGCCGTCAGGGCGATCCCGGCCGCACCAAGTTCTATCTGTCGCTCGAAGACGATCTGATGCGCATCTTCGGATCGGACCGGCTCGACAGCATGCTGACCCGTCTCGGCCTCAAGGAGGGCGAGGCGATCATCCATCCGTGGATCAACAAGGCGCTCGAAAAGGCGCAGCAGAAGGTCGAGGCGCGCAACTTCGACATCCGCAAGAACCTGCTCAAGTTCGACGACGTGCAGAACGACCAGCGCAAGGCGATCTTCGATCAGCGCATCGATCTGATGCGCGACCAGAACGTCGCCGAGACCGTCGCCGACATGCGCCATGCGCTCGTCGACGATCTTGTTGCCAAGCACGTGCCCGAGCATGCCTACGCCGAACAGTGGGACGTCGCCGGCCTGAAGGACGAATTGAAGCGCGTCCTCGATCTCGATCTGCCGGTCGATGAATGGGCCAAGGAAGAAGGCATCGCCAACGAGGAGATGCTGTCGCGCATCGAGCAGCGCGTCGACGAACACATGGCGGCGAAGTCGGCCCAGTTCGGTCCCGATGTCATGCGCTATGTCGAAAAGTCGATCCTGCTTCAGACGCTGGATCATCTGTGGCGCGAGCACCTGGTGATGCTGGATCACCTGCGGCAGGTGATCGGTCTGCGCGGCTACGGACAGCGCGATCCGTTGCAGGAGTACAAGTCCGAGGCGTTCAATCTGTTCGAGGGCCTGATCTCGCACCTGCGCGAGGCGGTGACCGCCCAACTGGTGCGCGTCGAGATCGTGCCGCCGGACGAGCAGCCGGAACTGCCGCAGATGGAAGCGCACAAGCTCAATCCGAATACCGGTGAGGACGAGATGGCCTTTGCACAGGCCGCTCTCGCGCCCGTCCCGGCCGCCCAGCGCGATCCGCAGAATCCTGCGACCTGGGGCAAGGTCGGCCGCAACGAGGATTGCCCCTGCGGTTCCGGCAAGAAGTTCAAGCATTGCCACGGCAAGTTCGCCTGAGCAGTCCAACCCGCTGAATAAAAAACGCCGGTCGAAAGACCGGCGTTTTTATGTGCGGTAATGACGCTTGCTTAGCGGACCGTCGACCAGCGGCTGTCGAAGGAGTTCGCCTGCACTGCGGGCTGAGCCCCGGCCAGCGACGGCTGAGATGCCGGAGCGGCGGGCGCGGCTGCCGCGGCTGTGGTCGCAGGCGCCGGAGCGGCAGGCTTGGCGGGCGCCTGAGCCTGCTGCGAACGATCGAGCGGAATAACGCGTGGCGGGGTGCTCTTGGCGGCTTCCCTGGTCGGACCGGGCGACTTTGCCTTCGGTGCAGTGGTCACCGCGGTGGGCTTTGCCGGCGCCACGGCAGGCTGGGGATCGGATCCGCGCAGGCCGACGGAACGGGACAGCTTGCTGAGGAAGCCCTCGGACGAGCTCGCGCTGGCATTGGAAGATGCAGCAGGCGTCGTGCTGGTCACCGCCACCACCGGCTCGCTGTTGGACGATGAGGTGAAGCTGAACGACGGCGCGGTTTCCGGCGCCTTTGGAAGGGTCGCGTGAGCGGGAATGGTGCCCGGAGCAGGCAGATACGCCGCGACCGTATAGTCGGTGACGTCCTTGTCGATCGCGGCTTCGCCTTCGGGCAGCTTGGAGGCGAACACCGGATGCATGCCGCCGTCGATACCGGCGCGCGAACGCGCCGTCGCCGTGCCGCGCGAGATCAGTTGCGCGGTCTTCAATTCATCCTGACGCTGCTTGTCCTGGACCGCTTCGGCGATCTCGGGCGAAACCTGATAGGCGGGGCATTGCGCCGAGGCGTTGAAGGTCAGCGGGCGGGTCGAACCTGCGGGCTTCTCCGCGTCGAAGACGTACTTCTTCTCGCAGAAATCGACCTTCGGCTCCTGCTTCGTGACCTCGAAGTGATCGTTGCCTTCCTTGATCATCTTCCAGAACGGCATGTTCGGATTGTTGCGGTGGCGGGCCATGTTCTGCGGCGTCATGCGGAACGGATAGGCCTGCACCTGAAATGCGTTCTGGCCGCCGAAGAAGGATTCACGGCCGAGCGCATAGATTTCCGAGATCTGCTCGTCGGTCATCGCGTAGCAGCCGCGCGACGAGCAATCGCCGTGGACCATCAACTGCGATCCGGTGCGGCCCCATGCCTTATCGTAGGCATTGGGATAGCCCATGTTGAACGACAGGAAATACGCCGACGTCGGATTCATCTGCGCCGGGGTAATCGAGTAGAAGCCTTCCGGCGCCTGACGGTCGCCTTCCTTGACCTTCGGTCCAAGGTCTCCCGACCAGCGGCAGATCGGGTAGGTCTTCAGCAGCGCGAACTTGCCGTTGCGGTCCTGCTTCCAGACTTCGAGTTCGGCTTCCTGCTTGAACAGGCGGACAAGGATCGGCGACGCCTTGTCCATGTTCTTCGTTTCGATGTCGGCGAGCAGCTTGTCGGGGATCGGGCGATTGGCCTTTGAACTCGGCGAGAGCTGTTCGCCGTTGCATCCAGCAAGCAAAACGCCGGCCGCAAGCGCAGCCGACGTGACAAGCGCGCGAATGTGCGTGCGGTCAATCATGCAAGGCTCCGCGGCAGACCGGCAATCCCCATACTCCGGCTAGACCCAAGACTCGACCCCGGTAACAGATCGTCTTCCGGCAAAGTGGCGCGCAGGAGGCGGCCGGAAAACACTGTCTGTTAAAAGAGGCCGCACGTGTTTTCGTCGTAAAAGCGAGGTTGGCTTTTTGGCTAAAAACGTGCGTCAGCAATTGAGCAATTATTATCCTTAAATACCCCTCTGTCGCAAGCCGAGCGGCCTGTCCCGCAGGGACGGGAAGCGTTTTATGGTCAACGCTAAGTAAATCAAAATACAGGGGAAAAACGGCCAGGCCAGAAGCGGGCCTGTCTCGAAAAAGCCACGATGTGACTTCGCCGCATGGATTGCGCAGATTTGGCTTGGGCGACGCCCTAGCCGAGCTTGCGTCCGATATCGAGGAACTTCTGCCGGCGCTGGTTGCGGACCGCCTTGGAATCGAGGCTGCGCATGTCGTTGAAGGCCTGCGCGATGGCGTCGCCGGTCCGGGAGATCATGGCTTGTGGATCGCGGTGCGCGCCGCCCGGCGGTTCCTTCAGGATGGTGTCGATCACACCGAAGCGGGCGAGATCCTGCGCAGTGATCTTCATGTTGATCGCGGCTTCCTGCGCTTTCGTCGAATCGCGCCACAGGATCGAGGCCGCGCCTTCCGGTGAGATCACGCTGTACACCGCGTGTTCGAGCATCAGCACGCGGTTCGCGGTGGCAATCGCGATCGCGCCGCCTGAGCCGCCCTCGCCGATGATGACGGCGACATTGGGCACGCCGAGATTGAGACAGGCTTCGGTGGATCGCGCGATCGCTTCCGCCTGTCCGCGTTCCTCCGCGCCGATACCGGGATAGGCGCCCGCGGTGTCCACCAGTGACAGCACGGGGATACCGAAGCGATCCGCCATTTCCATCAGCCGGACGGCCTTGCGATAGCCCTCGGGCTTGGCCATGCCGAAATTATGCTTGAGCCGGGTTTCGGTGGTCGCGCCCTTCTCCTGGCCGATCACGCAAATGCTTTCGCCTCTGAAACGGCCGAAGCCGCCGATCAGCGCTTCGTCGTCGCCGAACTTGCGGTCGCCCGCGAGCGGCGTGAACTCGGTGATGAGCTGCCTGACGTAATCGAGGCAATGCGGCCGCAGCGGATGACGCGCAACCTGGGTTTTCTGCCATGGCGTCAGGTCGGAATACAGTTCGGTCAGCGCCTGCGCCGCCTTCTCTTCAATGCGCGACACTTCTTCGCTGATGTCGCTGCCGCTGGCGGCAAGCGCACGCAACTCGTCCACCTTGGCATCGAGTTCGGCGACGGGTTTTTCAAAGTCCAGATAACTGCGCATCAGGTCCGGCATGTGACAAATATAAGGGGCGGGCACGATTGGGCGAAGGGCGCGCGAATCGGTCTTTTGGTCGCTCTTGATCGAGGATTGAGGTCTTTCGTGGGGTCTTTCAAGTCAAGAAGCGCTCCCAAGTCAAGCGCCGTGGTCAAGAGTGTCGATATTGTTGGGCTTTTCGTCGCCTCATGTGTCGGCCAATGGATGCAGATCGCGCACCAGGCTCTTTAGTCGCTCCTCGACGATATGGGTGTAAATCTGGGTCGTGGAAATGTCGGTATGGCCGAGCAGCGTCTGGACGATCCGCAGATCGGCTCCATTGTGCAGAAGATGGGAAGCGAATGCGTGACGCAAGACGTGGGGACTGATCAGCCGCGGCGCAATGCCCGCGGCCATCGCTAATTCTTTGAGGTCGCGGGCGAAATGCTGCCGCGTCAGATGGCCGCTTTCGCCGGATGACGGAAACAGCCACTTCGATGCCGCCGATGCCTTCTTCTGCGTGCGCCGCGTCTCGTCAAGGGCGGCGAGATAGTCGGCCATGGCCTGCTTCGACGTTTCGTTGAGCGGGACCAGACGTTCCTTGTTGCCCTTGCCGCGCACCACGATCATACGTGCGTCGCGCCGCGCGGCGGAGAGCGGCAGCGCCACCAGTTCCGAGACGCGAAGCCCCGTCGCGTAAAGAATCTCGAGCAGACAGGAGAGCCGGAGCGCGCGCAGTCGTTGCAGCGGCGATTGTTCGGGCGCAACCGACAGCGCCTTGGCCTGCGTCAGCAGACGATCGACATCGGCGATGGACAGCACCTTCGGCAATGCGCGCCCGCGTTTCGGGCCTGACAGGATTGCAGCCGGGTCATCGCCGCGCACACGTTCGCTGAGAAGAAAGCGAAACAGGTGACGCGTCGACGAGAGCTTGCGCGCCACGCTCGACGATTTGAATCCGCGGGTGTCGAGGTCGGCCAGATAGTCGCGCAGTGTCTGGGTGTCGGCATTCATGAAGGTGGATTTGCGCCGCGCGAGAAATTCGGAGAGGTCTTCGAGATCGCCGCGATAGGCGTCGAGCGTGTTGGCGCCGGCGCCCTGCTCAGCCGCGAGCATATCGAGGAACAGGCCGGTGAGCCGTGCGTCGGAGGATTTGTCGGACGGCATGACGTTCCTCCAGCCGCCTACTTCTTGAGAAATCTGTCGGGCGGAACGCTGACCGTCATTTCGCGCGGCTTGGGATTGACGAAATTGGCGAGCGCAAAGATGCCGCCGTAGATCAGCCCGCCGAGCACCGCCACGACAGTCAGGAAGCGAAACAGGCTGGGCATCGCGAATAGCCTCGAAATTAACCTTTGAGATGCGGCGCCAAAGGCGTGTTGACCGCCGGAACACTGCGGTTCGGACCGACTAAACTACCAACATGTTCGCGCCGTTTCGGCAAGAGTCTCTGGCAACGGGATCGGCAGGAGTAGTATAGGTGACACATGAGCTTAGCCGCATTTGCGGCCAACCGGGCCAGAGATGACAGAAACCGCAGCCAGCCATCAGGACGGCATGACCCACGAGGCCGACATCGTCGCGGCTCTGGGCGGCCGCTCGATCGTGCTTGTCGGCATGATGGGGTCGGGCAAGTCAACCATCGGGCGCCGGCTGGGTGCGCGGCTGCATGTGCCGTTTCTCGATGCTGATCATGAAATCGAAATCGCGCATGCGGGCATGACGGTCAGCGAAATCTTCGCGCAGCATGGCGAACCCTATTTTCGCGATGGTGAAGCCCGGGTGATCGCGCGGCTGCTGGAGACCGGCCCCTGCGTGATCGCCACCGGCGGCGGCGCGTTCATGCGCGAGGAGACGCGCAGGCGAATTCATGACAAGGCCGTCTCCATCTGGCTTCAGGCGGACGGCGATATCATTCTCAGGCGGGTCAAGCGCCGCGCCGACCGGCCGCTGCTGCAGACTGCCGATCCGGCTGCGACCATCGCGCGTCTGATCGGTGAGCGCAGTCCGTTCTATCAGCTTGCCGATCTGGCGATCGCGTCGCGCGATGTGCCGCACGAGAAAATCGTCGATGAATGCATCGACGCGCTGGCCGCACACCTGTTGTCAGGCGCGGCATCCTCTTCCTCAAGCGAAACACAATGACCGCTCCCATCAAGACTAATAACCCGGTGACCGTCGGCGTCGCCCTCGGCGACCGCGCCTATGACATTGTCATCGGCCGCGATGTGCTGCCCTCGCTCGGCCATCGCATCGCCGCGCTGCGGCCCGGCGCACGCGCGGCCATCGTGACCGATCGCACCGTCGCCAGACACTGGCTCGGCAAGACCGAGGCGGCGCTGGCGGATGCCGGCATTGCATCGTCGCGGATCGTGGTGGGCGAGGGCGAGGCGTCCAAGAGCTACGCGGTGTTGCAGGAGGTTTCCGAAGGACTGATCGCGGCGAAGATCGAGCGCAACGATCTGGTGATTGCGCTCGGCGGCGGTGTGATCGGCGATCTTGCGGGCTTCGCGGCCTCGATCGTCCGGCGCGGGGTCGATTTCGTGCAGGTGCCGACATCGCTGCTTGCGCAGGTCGATTCATCGGTGGGCGGCAAGACCGGGATCAACTCTCCGCACGGCAAGAATCTCGTCGGCGCCTTTCATCAGCCGGTGCTGGTGATCGCGGATACGGCGGTGCTCGATACACTGTCGCCGCGCCAGTTCCGCGCGGGCTATGCGGAGGTCGCAAAATACGGCGTGCTCGGCGATGCGGCGTTGTTCGACTGGCTGGAGGCTCATCACGGCGAGATATTTTCCGGCGGAGCCGCGCGTGAACAGGCCATCGCCGCCAGTTGCCGCGCCAAGGCCGAGATCGTGGCGCGTGACGAGCGCGAAACCGGCGACCGCGCATTGCTTAATCTCGGGCACACCTTCGGCCACGCGCTGGAAGCGGCGACCGGTTTTTCCGATCGCCTGTTCCACGGCGAAGGGGTTGCTGTCGGCATGGTGCTGGCCGCCGAATTCTCGGCGCGTCTGAACATGATCTCTGCGTCCGATGCCGCGCGCGTGCAGCGTCACCTCGCCTCGGTCGGTCTGCCGACCAAGGTGCAGGACATCGCCGGCTTTCAGCAGGAAGGTCTTGCGGATGCGGACACGCTGATGACGCTGATGGCGCAGGACAAGAAAGTGAAGCGCGGGCGATTGACGTTCATCCTGCTGGAACAGGTCGGCAAGGCAGTGATCGTCAACGACGTCGATCCGTCGACGGTTCGTGCGTTTCTTCAGGAAAAATTGTCGGGGTGAGGTGATGCTGTCTCAACGCGGAATGCCAGGACTTGTCGTCGGCGCACCGCATAAGGACGAGGCAGTCGCGGGACAAACATGAATTCAGCCGCCGTCAATCTGCTCATCGCGGTCCTTCTGCTCGCCGCCAACGCATTCTATGTGGCGGCGGAATTCGCGCTGGTGAAAAGCCGCGGGTTTCGCGTCAAGGCGATGGCCGAGCAGAACCGCTTCGGCGCACGGCTGCTGATGAAAATGATGGGCAATATCGAAGCCTATCTCGCGTGCTGCCAGCTTGGCATCACCATGGCCTCGCTCGGTCTCGGCTGGGTCGGCGAGCCGACCGTTGCGGCGCTGCTCAAGCCGGTGCTCGAGCCGCTGGGAATGCCGGAGTCCGCGCTGCATTTCGCGGCCTTCATCACAGGCTTTCTGGTGTTCTCGTCGCTGCATATCGTGATCGGCGAGCAGGTGCCGAAAACGCTTGCGATCAGGCAGCCCGTGCCGGTCTCGCAATGGATCGCGTATCCGCTCTATGTCTCCTTTCTCGTTCTTTATCCGCTGAACTGGCTGCTCAACGGCGCGTCGCGGGGCATCCTGCGGATGCTGGGCGTCAAGGAATCCTCAACGAGCGAAATTCTCACCGACTCCGAAATCGAAGGGCTTGTGGAAGAGTCGGCCGAGCACGGAAAGATCGAGAGCGGCGAAGCCGAATACATCCAGAACGTGTTCCGGTTCGGCGATCTTGCTGTGTCCGACGTGATGGTCCACCGCACCAAGATGGTCAGCGTCAACGCGGACGGCCCGCCTGACGCGGTCATCAAGGGAATTCTCGAGTCCGAATATACCCGTATCCCGCTCTGGCGCGAGAAACCCGAGAACATCATCGGCGTTTTGCACGCCAAGGATCTGCTGCGCGCCATCCGCGCCAACGACGGCGATCTTTCCAAGATCGATGTCGGTGCGCTCGCCTTGCCGCCGTGGTTCGTGCCCGAGATGCGGCCGCTGTCCGAGCAGCTCAAGGCCTTCCGCCGCCGCAAGACTCACTTTGCGCTTGTGGTCGACGAATATGGCGAGGTCGAAGGCCTGGTGACTCTGGAAGACATTCTGGAAGAGATCGTCGGCGACATCTCCGACGAGCACGATGTGGTGGTCGCCGGTGTCCGGGCCCAGCCGGATGGATCGGTGGTGGTCGAGGGCTCGGTGCCGATCCGCGATCTGAACCGCGCGATGGACTGGCATCTGCCGGACGAGGAAGCGACGACCATCGCCGGTCTCGTTATCCATGAAGCGCGCTCGATCCCGGACCGGGGTCAGAGCTTCACCTTCCACGGATTCCGTTTCAGGGTGCTGCGGCGTGAGCGCAACCGCATCACGGCGCTGCGGATCGTGCCGCTGCCGCGTGAAAGCGGCGCGCCGGAGAAAAAGCCGAAGGCGGGAACGGCGTTCTAGCGCCACCGACGACGATGTGAGGCGATGAGATAGATGACGGGAGCGCTCCCTGCTCCCCTCCCCCTTGCGGGGAGGGGTCGGGGGTGGGGGTTGGCCAAGCGTGACGTGAGCGTGCAATGAATGATCGTCAGCGACAGTTCGCACGGCGTATGCGCGCCCAGCCGACCGATGCTGAACGTGTCCTATGGCAGCGCCTTCGTCACGACATTGCGTTGACCGGCTCGCACTTCCGGCGGCAGGGATTGATTGGCCCGTTCATTGTCGATTTTGTCAGTCGCCGGGCAAAGCTTGTTATTGAGCTTGATGGTGGCCAGCACGACGTGCAGCGGGTGGCTGACGAGACGCGAACGAAAAAGATCGAGGCAGAAGGTTATCGTGTATTGCGGTTCTGGAATCACGATGTGATCCGGAATCTGGACGGTGTGCTTCTTGAGATTCAGGATGCGTTGACCCCCACCCCCGACCCCTCCCCGCAAGGGGGAGGGGAGTAATTGATGGATCGTGCCGCTGCCGCGCGACAGCGGCACGCCCGAGAAAAAGCCGAAAGCGGGAACGGCGTTCTAGCGCCACCGACGACGATGTGGGGTGATGAGATAGATGATGTGAGGCGACAAGATAGATGACGGGAGCGCTCCCTGCTCCCCTCCTCCTTGCGGGGAGGGGTCGGGGGTGGGGGTCGCAGATCTTTGCGCAGCAGTTAAATTTGCGGCGGCTGATCGGCAACAATCAGTGCATCAGTGTTTGCACGCCTTGGCAGGGGCGGGCCGCCGGGCGTCTTCACCGGGGGCGTAGGTGTGCATCGCCAGCGCGTGAACGGAGCCGGCGAGTTCCGGCGCCAGCAGCGTGTTTATCATGCGATGGCGCTCGATCCGGCTCTTTCCTTCGAACGCCTTCGACACGATATATATCCTGAAATGCGTCTCGCCGCCCGGCCTGTGGCCCGCGTGGCCCTCATGCAGATGGGATTCGTCGGCGACATCGAGGCTTTCGGGCGCGAAAGCTTCGCTCAACTTCTTTGTGATGTGATCTTTTGCGGTCATGATCTGCGCAATATCGTGCGTTATTCGCCAAGGTCAATGACCGTTTCAATTGCGGTTCACCGTCGCGGTGATGTATAATCCGCGACCGTCAAAATTCACGCTTCCAGCAAGGCGTTATCGTAGCAGCCATGGCCATCGACTCATCCAAATTCTTCGACAGCATTCGCATCAAGCCCAACAAGCAGAGCGCGAAGCAGCAGGCTGCTGCGCGCGAGGAAGCTGTGATGTGCGAAGCGCCGGGCTGCAAGAACAGGGGTGCGCATCGTGCACCGAAGGGCCGCGGAAACGAGAAAGAATACTGGCATTTCTGCCTGAACCACGTCCGCGAATACAATCAGGGCTACAATTTCTTCCAGGGCATGAGCGACGAGGCGGTCGCCACCTACCAGAAGGATGCGCAGACCGGACACCGTCCGACCTGGAAGATGGGTCAGAACGGAGCGAAGGGCAAAGGCAAGTCCGGCGCGGTCAACCTGGACGACGCTGTCGATCCTTTCAGCGTCTTCAGCGAGATGAATGGCCGGAGCCGCTGGCGTTCGAATGCGAAGGCGGAGGAGCCGAAAGTCGAGACGCGAAAGATCTTCAATGCCGAGAAGAAGGCGTTGCTGGTCATGGGTCTCGGTCCCGACGCGACGCTTGAGACGGTGAAAGCCAAATACAAGCTGCTGGTGAAGCAGCATCATCCCGATGCGAACGGCGGCGATCGCTCGACCGAAGACCGCCTGATCGAGATCATCAAGGCCTACAACTATCTCAAGACGGTCGTGCGCGCGTCCTGAGCGCGGGCTGTTCCGGCTTGCCGGGTTCGCGCTGTTTCTTTGAAACGGCCTTCTTTACCCCGATTGCTTTTTTCTTCGACGCAGCCTTGTTCTTCGAAGGCGTCTTGTTTTTCGAAGAGACTTTGCGCGCGCGTGATAGGTCAGCGCCAGCCCGACGCAGTGGCGCAGCGCGTTTTCCGGAATCCGCGTTGCCACCTTGAACAGGATACTGCGGTCGCCGCCGTACTCCATCTGCGTCGGATAAAGCTCCCGGAAGGTCTCAACGAGATCGGTCTGGCAATGGAAATACATCGCGACGCGGCCGTCGGATTTTTCGCGGTCGATACGGATCGTGCTGCCGCTGCCGGTTTCAGTCGTGAGATAGCTGGGCTGGCCCCATTTCAGCGTTTCCTCCAGCGGACCGACACCGTCGATGGTTTCCGCGGTCTCGAAAATGATGGCACGCAGCTTCATCAGTTTAGCGCGGACGTCCTCGGGGTAGGCCGCGAAAACCTTCGCGACATTGCTGTCGTTGAAGGTCCCGCTCCGTCCGGTATTGCGCTTCATGGAATGCTCACTGCTGGCTGGAGCGCTTCTCGGCCGGAGCAGCCGTTTTGCGCCGGCTGTGCCAGTAGTGAACCGCGACCACGATCGTCCCGATCGCGATGATGCCGCCGACCAGCGGGAATCCATAGTGTTCGACTTTGGCGCCCCATCGCTCGGCAACGGAACCGGCGAGAAGGCCCGGCAATACATGCGCCGGCGCCCATAACAGGCAGGCCGCGATGCTTGCGGGATAAAAGCGGCGCGGTGGCATGCCGAGTGCGCCAGCCACGACCGGGACGAGCGCGCGGACCGGCGGGACGAAACGCGCGAAGAACACCGCAAATGTCCCGTAACGGTGAAAGAACTCCTCGCTTTGCGCCATGACCGCCGGGTATTTCGACATCGGCCATGATGTCAGGATCTCGCGCTGGCTGACGTAGCCGATCGAGTAGGCGAGAGCTTCTCCGATCACCGCGCCGGCGATGGCGGAAGCCAGGACCGGTGTGAGGCCAAGGCTGCCGGCGGGGATCAGGGCGCTGAGGGCCAGAATGACGGTCGATCCCGGAACGAGCGTGCCCAGGATAGGAATGGCTTCGAGAAACGCCGCCAGGAAAATCGCGGCATAGGCAAGCTCGGCGTGAAGCGAGACGAAGCCGATCAACTGATTGAGGTAATTCACGGGAGGTCCACTGCCGGCGTCAGACGGTAAAATACACCGCAGGAACCGGCGGCGAAGCGGCGAGATCGGCTCTCAAAAACGACAAAACCGGCTCCAGACACCCGGCGCGTATGGTCACAATCGCAGGGCAGACCTACCAAACGCGCAAAAATAGCTTATCTCAATGAAAATACACTGGAACTTTCATTGTATGGTGGGCTTCTGCCGTTTGCATCTGTCTGCTAGGTTGAATCACGCACCCCACCCGCAGCAAGCACGTCTGGTTTCGGGAGCATCCGGGACCACGGAGGATTGATGAGCGCCGCCACGACTCTATCGCAGGAACCCACGAACCTCCCCGACATGAAAGTGTCGGTTCGTCAGGTCTTCGGTATCGACAGCGATCTCGAGGTTCCTGCCTATTCCAACAGCGATCCCCATGTGCCCGACGTCGACTCGGATTATCGTTTCGACCGCGCCACCACGCTCGCGATCCTCGCCGGTTTCTCCAAGAACCGCCGCGTCATGGTCACCGGCTTCCACGGCACCGGAAAGTCGACGCACATCGAGCAGGTCGCGGCCCGCCTCAACTGGCCTTGCGTGCGCGTCAACCTCGACAGCCACATCAGCCGTATCGATCTCGTCGGCAAGGACTCCATCGTCGTCAAGGATGGCAAGCAGGTCACCGAGTTCCGTGACGGCATCCTGCCGTGGGCGCTTCAGCACAACGTCGCGCTGGTGTTCGACGAGTACGACGCCGGCCGCCCGGACGTGATGTTCGTGATCCAGCGCGTGCTGGAAGTCTCCGGCCGCCTGACGCTGCTCGACCAGAATAAGGTCATCAAGCCGCATCCGGCGTTCCGCCTGTTCTCGACCGCCAACACCATCGGTCTCGGCGACACCTCGGGCCTCTATCACGGCACCCAGCAGATCAACCAGGGTCAGATGGACCGCTGGTCGATCGTGACCACGCTGAACTATCTGCCGCATGACGAGGAAGTCGAGATCGTGCTCGCCAAGGCGAAGCACTATCGCACCGATGCCGGCCGCGACACTGTCAACAAGATGGTCCGTCTTGCGGACCTCACGCGCAACGCGTTCGCCAACGGCGACCTGTCGACGGTGATGTCGCCGCGCACCGTCATCACCTGGGCTGAGAACGCCGAGATCTTCGGCGACATCGGCTTCGCATTCCGCGTCACCTTCCTGAACAAGTGCGACGAGCTTGAGCGTCCGCTGGTGGCGGAGTTCTATCAGCGCTGCTTTAATGCGGAGCTGCCGGAATCTTCGGTGAATGTCGCGCTGAGCTGACGTCTTCTGCGCGAGTCATCGCGTGCGCTGGTTGAATCCCTCCCCCTTGCGGGGAGGGTCGGCCGAGCGAAGCGGAGGCCGGGGTTGGGGGTCGACGCAGTACAGAACTTGTAGCTCCCCACCCGACGCATCGTTCGCTTCGCTCTCGATGCGCCACCCTCCCCGCAAGGGGGAGGGAGTCAGAAAGCGAAGCGTGAGGTCCACGCCGCAATGAGCACGTCCAATATCAAGTTCAGGACCGGGTCGAAGGAATCTCCGACAGAGCCGTTCAAGCGCGCGGTGACGTCCGCATTGCGGGCCATCGCCAAGCAGCCTGAACTTGAAGTGACGTTTGCCGCCGAACGTCCGGGCCTCTCGCCCGGCAAGGCGCGGCTGCCCGAACCGGCGCGCAAGCTGACCCGCAAGGACGCGGCGATCGTGCGCGGCCATGCCGATTCAATTGCACTGCGCATCGCCTGTCACGACCCGAAGGTTCACCGCAAGCTGGTGCCGGGCAATCCGCAGGCGCGCGGCGTGTTCGATGCCGTCGAGCAGGCCCGCGTCGAGGCCATCGGCGCCAAGCGGATGAGCGGCGTCGCCAAGAACCTCACCGCGATGCTCGACGATCATTTCCATCGCGGCAAATACGACGAGATCACCGACCGCGCCGATGCGCCGCTGGCCGATGCGCTGGCGATGATGGTGCGCGAACGGCTGACCGGCCAGGCGCCGCCGGCGGCAGCGCGCAAGATGGTCGATCTGTGGCGGCCGATCCTCGAAGACAAGATCGGTGCGCGTCTCGACCGATTGAAGGAGTTCACCGAAGATCAAACACGCTTCGGCGATGTGGTTCACGATCTGCTGGACGCGCTTGAGCTTGGCGACGAGAGCAATGCCGATCAGGACGAGGACGACAATCAGGACGAGAACCGCGACGGCGAAAAGGATCAGTCCGGCGCGGACGGCTCACCCGACACCGAGTCGGCGGAGGAGATGAGCGCCGACCAGTCGCAATCCTCCACCGAGGAGATGTCGGAAAACGCCATGGAGAGCGCGCAGGCGTCCGCCAGCGATGCGTTCGACGACAACGAGATGGGCGAGGACGAATCGCCGGGCGAGGCGCATCGCCCGCCCAGCCGCGGCGGCAACGAGCCGCGCGGGCCGGAGTATCATGCCTTTGCGCCGAAATTCGACGAGGTCGTGTCGGCGGAAGATCTATGCGAGCACGACGAACTGGAGCGCCTGCGCAGCTATCTCGACAAGCAGCTCGCGCATTTGCAGCACATCGTGGCGCGGCTGGCCAATCGCCTGCAGCGCAAGCTGATGGCGCAGCAGAACCGCGCCTGGGATTTCGATCTCGAGGAAGGCATTCTCGATCCGGCGCGGCTGTCGCGTGTGGTCACCGATCCGTTCCATCCGCTGTCGTTCATGCACGAGAAGGAAGCGACCTTCCGCGACACGGTGGTGACGCTGCTGCTCGACAATTCCGGCTCGATGCGCGGCCGTCCCATCACGGTAGCTGCGACCTGCGCCGACATTCTGGCGCGGACGCTGGAGCGCTGCGGCGTCAAGGTCGAGATTCTCGGCTTCACCACGCGGGCGTGGAAGGGCGGTCAGTCGCGCGAGGCGTGGCTGGCGGCGGGCAAGCCTGCCAATCCGGGCCGCCTCAACGATCTGCGTCACATCATCTACAAGTCGGCGGACGCGCCATGGCGGCGCGCGCGCAAGAACCTTGGCCTGATGATGCGCGAGGGCCTGCTCAAGGAAAACATCGACGGCGAAGCGCTCGACTGGGCGCACAAGCGCCTGCTCGGGCGCTCGGAGCAGCGCAAGATCCTGATGATGATTTCGGACGGTGCGCCGGTGGACGACTCGACGCTGTCGGTCAATCCGGGCAACTATCTCGAGCGGCATCTGCGTCACATCATCGAAGAGATCGAGACCCGCTCGCCGGTCGAACTGATCGCGATCGGTATCGGCCACGACGTGACGCGCTACTATCGCCGCGCGGTCACCATCGTGGATGCGGAAGAACTCGGCGGCGCCATCACCGAGAAGCTGGCCGAGCTTTTCACCGAGACTCATACTGAGGCTCCGACGCCGCGCCGCCGCAGACTGCATTCCTGAGATCATGGCCATCGACATCAGCCGCCGGTCGTTTCTGCGGAACGCCATGGCGGCGCTTCCGGCCGGCATGTTGGGCGCAGGCGCAGAGTTCGCGCACGCGCAAACCTCTTCCGTCGAGGTCAACGCCCGCAGGATCGAGTCGTTCGATCCACGCGATGCCTCTCACATCCGCTATGGTTCGCTGGAATTCCGCAGCGGCCTGGTGCTGACGTCATCGTTTCGCGGCTTCGGCGGCCTGTCGGGATTGCGGCTGGATAAAAAGGGCGAACAGTTCATCGCCCTGAGCGACAAGGGGAACTGGTTCACCGGCCGGATCGCCTATCGCGGCAAGGTCATGACTGGACTTGCCGATGTGAAGTCCGCGCCGATGCTGGACAGCGACGGCAAGAAGATTACAGCGCGCGGCTGGTTCGACAGCGAGTCCCTCGCTCTCGATGGTTCGACCGTCTATGTGGGTCTCGAGCGGGTCAATCAGATCCTGCGGTTCGATTTCAGCAAGGGCGGGATCAGGTCGCGCGGGGAGATCGTGCCGGTGCCGCCCGAAATCGGCAAGTTGCCCTTCAACAAGGGGCTGGAAACGCTGGTATTCGTTCCCAAGGGACAGCCGCTCGCCGGCACGCTGATCGCGATTTCGGAGCGCGGGCTTGATGCGTCGGGAAACATCCAGGGCTTTCTGCTCGGCGGCCCGTCGCCGGGACAGTTCTCCGTCAGGCTGACGAAAAATTTCGATATCAGCGATGCCACCCTGCTGCCGTCCGGCGATCTTTTGCTGCTCGAACGGAAATTTTCGATGCTGGAAGGTGTCGGCATCCGGATTCGCAGGGTGCCGCTCGCCTCCGTCGTTCCCGGTGCGGTGATTGATGGGCCGACAATTTTTGAGGTCGATCTCGGCTACGAGATCGACAACATGGAAGGCATCGACACCCATGTCACGGCGGACGGCGATACGGTCGTGACCATGGTGTCCGACGATAATTTCTCGATGATCCAGCGCACGCTGTTGCTGCAGTTCACGCTCGTTGAGGAGTGACTGTTATCGTCCACCGCTCGCGTTTTCTTCGTTATTGCGAGCGAAGCGAAGCAATCCACTCTTTGAAACGGAAAGAAATGGATTGCTTCGTCGCTACGCTCCTCGCAATGACGGTGTCTGCTTCGCACGAAAACAAAAAAAGACCGGGTCGAAACCCGGCCTCTTTGAAATCTTAAATTGCGGATCGAAGGATCAGCTCGCAGCGGCGAGCTTCTTCTTTTCGATCTGGCGCTTCAGCTCGACCGCCTTCGGCGACAGGTCGCCGGAGTTGGCCTTGAGCAGGAACGCGTCGAGACCGCCGTTGTGATCGACCGACTTCAGCGCATTGGTCGAGACGCGCAGGCGCACGTTGCGGCCCAGCGTTTCCGAGATCAGGGTGACGTTGCACAGGTTCGGCAGGAACCGGCGCTTGGTCTTGTGGTTCGAGTGGCTGACCTTGTGGCCAACCTGAGGGCCCTTGGCCGTCAATTCGCAGCGCCGAGACATCGTGTAATCCTTTGGCGAAACCTAGTATCGCCCCGGACCGCCCAAAGGGGTCACGTGGGGGTTTAAACCGTCCATTTCAGGAACGGCGGAGCTATAAGGGGCTGGCGGCCCAGCGTCAAGGTTGAGGCGCGATTTCAGCGGCTTTTCTGTGCGCCAGGGGGCAGGCCGCGGCAGCTGGAAATGACGATTTTCCCCGTCAAACCAGTGATTTCCTAACATATAATCGACGTAATCCGTGACCAGACAGATATCTGAGGCTATCGATACGACTTTCGCGGCCTATTCGGGAACAAGTCCCGCAGACGCTGCGCCCGGTGGCTCCGGTCAATCGCTGGTCAGCAGGATTTCGTCGGCAATGCCCCGGTTCCCAAAGCTTTCTTGGATGCTCTCCCGGACCGCCCAAACCCAGCTTTGTCTGGGTATTGTGGCCGTAGCGGGCCTGTTGGCGATGTCTGCCTGCCCGGCCAGCGCCCAGGGCCGTCTGGACGCCAAGTATGAAGCAACGCTCGCGGGCCTTCCGATCGGCAAGGGCGCCTGGGTCGTCGATGTGTCCGAGGATCAGTATTCGGCAGCCGTCAGCGGCGCCACCACCGGATTGATGAAATCCATCGGCGGCGGCAATGGCACCGGCACCTCGCAGGGACGCATCACAGCGGGCCAGTTCGCGCCGCTGAGCTATATTTCGACGGTCAATTACGGAAAAAAGGCGGAAGTCATCCGCATCACGCTGGGCGGCGGCAATATCAAGGATTCATCCATCGAGCCGAAGCCCGACGAGAATCCGGATCGGATTCCGGTCACCGAGGCGCATCGCCGCAATGTTCTTGATCCGATGACGGGTGCGCTGCTGAAGGTTGCGGGCACCGGTGATCCGGTCGGCCCCGAGGCCTGCCGCAAGACGCTGTCGGTATTCGACGGCAGGATGCGCTACGATCTGCGCCTTGAATACAAGCGCATGGAAGCTGTGAAGGCTGAAAAGGGCTATCACGGCCCGGTTGTGGTCTGTGCCGTCTACTTCACGCCGATCGCGGGCTACGTCCCGGATCGCGCCTCGATCAAGTACGTGGCCGCCCAGCGCAACATGGAAATATGGTTTGCGCCCATCGCCGGCACGCGGGTGCTGGCGCCTTTCAGAATTACAATTCCGACCCCGCTCGGCACCGGCATGATCGAGGCGACGGAGTTCATCTCGGTGCAGAAGACGGCCAAGACGAACTGACAAACCCGGCCAGCATTGACCGCCGCGAGGATGATTCAGGAACGAATCTCACCGTGAATCGTGTTGACTCTCCGGCCAATCCGATTCGACTCCGGATTTAACGATTTCATTCAAATCTGGCCGCGCGCGGAGCATCTTCAAACTTCATCTAGTATCGCCATCTATTGGTTTGTGCGACATGTTGAGGCGATCTGGGCAGACTCACTGCGAGTCAGCGATTCGGGCTTCTTTCGTTCCTTAACCGTTCCAAACCTTAAGTCGCGGCGCGAAAAGCGTCGCATTGTGAGACACTTCCTTCAAACTTGCTGCGGCGTCCGCGTCGTGTGCGTCATGCGGACCTCTCGATTATGCCTCTGTCGTCTTCCGTTCCGCTGTTTTCGAATGAGCGCGCCCCCGGAGCCGGTGTTACGGCGGTGCTGGGCCCGACCAACACCGGCAAGACCCATCTCGCCATCGAGCGGATGCTGGCCCACTCGTCGGGCATCATCGGTCTGCCGCTGCGTCTCCTGGCGCGCGAGGTCTACAACAAGATCGCCGCGCGGGCCGGAGCGGGCGCGGTCGCGCTCATCACCGGCGAAGAAAAGATCAAGCCGCCTCATGCGCGCTATTGGGTCTCCACCGTCGAGGCGATGCCCCGCGATCTCGATGTGTCGTTTCTGGCCGTCGACGAAATCCAGATCGCGGCTGATCTCGAGCGCGGTCACGTCTTCACCGACAGGATTCTGAACCGGCGCGGACGGGACGAAACCCTGCTGCTTGGCGCGGCCACGATGCGGCCGATCATCGAGCGGCTGCTGCCTGGCGTGAACATCGTCACCCGGCCGCGATTGTCGCAACTCGAATTCGCCGGCGACCGCAAGATCACCCGGCAGCCGCGGCGAACTGCTATCGTCGCGTTCTCGGCGGATGAAGTCTATGCCATCGCCGAACTGATCCGGCGTCAGCACGGCGGCGCTGCCGTTGTGCTGGGCTCATTGTCGCCGCGCACCCGAAATGCGCAGGTGGACATGTTCCAGTCCGGCGATGTCGATTATCTCGTTGCCACCGATGCGGTCGGCATGGGCCTCAATCTCGATGTCGATCATGTGGCGTTCGCGTCGGACCGCAAATACGACGGCTATCAGTTCCGCCGGCTGACACCCGCCGAGTTCGCGCAGATCGCAGGCCGCGCCGGCCGCGCGACGCGCGACGGGACGTTCGGAACCACCGGGCGCTGTGCGCCGTTCGAGCCCGAACTGGTCAATGCGCTTCAGAACCACACGTTCGACAGCGTAAAGATGTTGCAGTGGCGGAACGCGCGGCTGGATTTCTCCTCGCTGGGCGCGCTCCAGGTCTCGCTGGCGCTGACGCCGAACCATGAAGCCCTGACCCGCGCGCCGATCGCCGAGGACATCCGCGTGCTCGACCATGCGGCCCGTGATGAAGATGTTCGGGATATGGCCAAGGGCGCGGCGGCCGTGGAACGGCTCTGGGAAGCCTGCCAGATTCCCGACTACCGCAAGCTGTCGCCGGCCGCCCATGCCGAACTTGTCACCACGCTGTATGGGTTCTTGATGCGGAAGGGCCGTATTCCGGACAACTGGTTTGAGGCCCAGATCGCACAAACTGACCGCACAGACGGCGATATCGACACGTTATCGGCCCGGATTGCCCAGATACGGACCTGGACATTCGCGGCAAATCGTCCCGATTGGCTGGTGGACCCCGAGCGCTGGCAGGCAATTGCCCGCGCCGTCGAGGATAAATTGTCGGATGCCCTGCATGAACGGCTAACTGAGCGTTTCGTTGATCGCCGGACCAGTGTATTGATGCGGCGCTTGCGGGAAAACACGATGCTGAATACTGAGATTGGGAAGACGGGCGAAGTGATCGTAGAGGGCCATATGATTGGCCGTCTCGACGGATTCATGTTCGCGCCGGAGTCCGCTGAAGCGGGCTCCGATGCGAAGGCCTTGCAGGCCGCGGCGCTCAAGGCGCTGGCCGGTGAAATCGATGCGCGCGCCGAAAAGCTTTCAAAGGCACCGGACGAACAGTTCGTGCTGGCGTCCGATGGAACGCTGCGCTGGACCGGCGACGCCGTCGCCAAGCTTGTCGCGGCCGACGATGCGTTGCATCCGCGTATCCGCATCATTGCGGACGAACGGCTGACTGGCCCGTCACGCGAGGCCGTGCAGACGCGGCTCGATCTGTGGCTGAAGACGCATATCGAAAAAATTCTCGGGCCGATGTTCGAACTGTCGAAGGCGGAGGATGTCACCGGCATCGCGCGCGGCATCGCCTTCCAGTTGATCGAGGCGCTCGGCGTGCTGGAGCGGCCGAGGATCGCTGCCGAGATGAAGGATCTCGATCAGCCGTCGCGCGCGAGCCTGCGCAAGTACGGCGTGCGGTTCGGCGCCTATCACATTTTTCTCCCCGCATTGTTGAAGCCGGCCGCGCGCGGTCTGGCATCGCTGTTGTGGGGACTGAAGCGCGACAACGTGGACTGGTCGGCACTGACCGGTGCGCAGCATCTGGCGGCAAGCGGCCGTACCTCGTTCCCGGCGGACAAGGCGCTCGATCAGGAGGCCTACCGCACGCTCGGCTACAAGCTGTGCGGCGACCGCGCGGTGCGTGTCGATATTCTGGAACGTCTCGCGGATCTTATTCGCCCTGCGCTGTCGTGGCGTCCTGGTTCGCCCGGCGACAAGCCGGCCGGCGCGTTCGACGGCCGCTCGTTCACGGCGACACAGGCCATGACATCGCTCACGGGCTCCGCTGGCGAAGATTTTGCCTCGATCCTGAAGGCGCTCGGCTATCGCATGGAGAAGCGTCCGCCGCTGCCGGAGGTTGTCGCGCCGCCAGTCGCTGCGGAAACCGTGGCTGATGCGACGGCTGAAACAGCGGACACCGCTTCGGTCTCCGAAGCGGTCGTTGCCGAGCCCGAAGTTGCCGCGGCAACCGATTCGATCGCAGATGTTACGAACGACGCGACGACTGAGGCGGTGCCCTCTGCCGAATCCGTTCCTGCGGATACATCCGCGTCGCGCTTGCCTGAAGTGAACTTCGCGCCGCCATCGGAAACCTCAGAACCTGTGGCGGAAGCCGCCGCTGAGACATCTTCCGAGCCGGCCGTTGTCACCGAAGCCACTGAAACAGCGGCTGTTGAAGCGCCTGCTGGCGACGTTGCATCCGATCAGACTGCGACTGAGGCGCCGGTTTCTGCAGAACCGGTCCTGGTCGAAGTCTGGCGGCCGGGCGGACGTTCGGACGAGCGCCGTCCGCGTCATGATCGCAGCCGCTACAAGGGGCCGGATAAATCCGCCGCTCCCGCAGCCGAAGGTGAAGCCGCTTCCGGCGATGACAAGCGCGAGCGTCATGGCCGCCATCGCCGCGACCGTAACAACGAGCATCGCCGGCCACGCCCCGACGCTCCGGCGGTTGCCGCGGAAGGCGCAGATGCCGCGCAGGCGCGCCCGCCGCGTGACGACAAGGGCGGCCGTCCGCGCGAAGGCTTCAAGGGCAAGGACCGCAATCAGGAGCGCGGCAAGGGCAAGTTCGACAAGCGCGGCCGCGACGGGCGCAAGGATGACCGCGACCGCAGCGGCGGCTCGCATCGCACCTACGCGACCAGCGCCACGCCGCGCGAGCGCGATCGTCCCGCCGATCCGAACTCGCCGTTTGCAAAGCTGGCGGCGCTCAAGGAGCAGCTTGCGGGCAACCGCAAGGAATAATTTGGATCGTCAGCGCCTCGACAAGTGGCTGTGGCACGCGCGGATCGTCAAGACCCGGGTCGATGCCGCGGCTCTGGTCGCAAAAGGGCGCGTTCGCATCAACGGTATGCGCCAGACGTCACCGGGACATGCGGTGAAGGCAGACGACGTCCTCACCATCGTGCTCGACAGCCGGGTTCGTGTGCTCAAGATCACCGGATTCGTGGACCGGCGAGGGGATGCGGCTGCGGGACGCGCAATCTACGCTGATTTACAAACGCCTCCCGAGTAACTAGTTGCCTCTCATTACGGGCAGAACTTCCCTTGCGGCGATGCACATCCTGCGCTACGCCAAACTGAAAATTTAGACCTTCCGGAGCTTTGGATGACGTACGTCGTCACTGAAAACTGCATCAAGTGCAAGTACATGGACTGCGTGGAAGTTTGCCCCGTGGATTGCTTCTACGAGGGCGAGAACATGCTGGTGATCCATCCGGACGAATGCATCGACTGCGGTGTGTGCGAACCTGAATGCCCGGCGGACGCGATCAAGCCCGACACCGAGCCCAGCCTGGAGAAGTGGCTGGAGGTGAACGCGGAATACGCCAAGTCCTGGCCCAACATCACCCAGAAGAAAGACGCGCCCGACGACGCCAAGGAATTTGACGGCGTCGAGGGCAAGTTCGACAAATATTTTTCTGCCAATCCGGGCTCAGGCGACTGATCTGGCTTGCTGACGCCGCCCCCCGGCACGGCTAACTTTTAACCCTACCCAGCGATGAGGGCCTGCCGGACGCCGTCCGGAAGGCGTCGCAGGGCATAAATCATTGATTTTTGCGGGAAATGTGCTATTTTGGGCACATTCAAGAGCCGAACCCCATTTTTGTGTCCCGGTTAGGACTGACGGGTTCCCCGAGAAACCATTGAACAGGGGCGTGGCGTTTCCACGCAAAGGCGCTGTGTCAGACAAATTGCGTCACAAAAAGAACTCCAAAATAAAAGACAAGGGTTCCAAGGATAAGGGCACCAAGAAGGCGTCTGCGATTCGCAGCGCGCCGAAAAAGGATGCTCGCGCATCCGCCCCAACCTCAAAAAACAAAAGAAGCACAATGCCCAACAAAAAAACTGCAAAGCCGTCTGCGAAGGCCCCGGCAAAGTCCGCTGCGAAGCCTGCGAAGACGGTGTCGAAGGCCCCTGTCGCCAAGGCTCCTGTCAAGACCGTTGCCGGCAAGCCCGCCGCGAAGCCGGCTGCGGCCGCACCGCGCGTGGAAGAGCCGAAGAAGCCGCTGACCCAGCGTCAGGGATTCAAGACCAACGAGTTCGTCGTGTATCCGGCGCATGGCGTCGGCCAGATTCTTGCGATCGAAGAGCAGGAAATCGCGGGTGCGCGGCTCGAGCTTTTCGTCATCAACTTCATCAAGGACAAGATGACCCTGCGGGTGCCGACGGCGAAGGTCGCCAATGTGGGCATGCGCAAGCTGTCGGATCCCTCGCTGGTGAAGCGCGCGCTGGAAACCCTGAAGGGCCGTGCGCGCATCAAGCGCACCATGTGGTCGCGCCGTGCGCAGGAATACGAAGCAAAGATCAATTCGGGCGACATCGTCGCGATTGCCGAAGTGGTCCGCGACCTGTTCCGTTCGGAGTCGCAGCCAGAGCAGTCCTACAGCGAACGTCAGCTTTATGAAGCGGCGCTCGATCGCCTGTCGCGCGAAATCGCCGTCGTTCAGCACGTGACGGAAACCGAGGCGGTCAAGGAGATCGAGTCGAATCTCGCCAAGAGCCCCCGCCGCGGCGCAGCCAAGGCTGATGCCGATGCGGGCGCCGACGCAGTTTCCGACGACGCTGATGAGGGCGACGAGGGAGATGACTCGGTATCGGCCGACGAAGCGGCCTGATCTCGTCGACAACAATTGAAATGAAAAGCCCGGCCTTGGAGCCGGGCTTTTTTATGGAGAATTATTTGTCAGGGCGTGACGTTGTCACAACGCCGGGTCTCACTTTCGGGATCATGCCTAATCCACGACGATCTTCACGCGATCGCGCGGCTTCACCGTTGAGCGGCTGTCGAAACCGTTCAGAACGCGAAACCGGTCAACCGGACGATCGACGCCCTGCATCCGGGACGCCAGCGATTCAATGGTGTCACCGGGCTGTACGGTCACGATCTTGATCCGCAGCGGCCGCGCGGCCTGAATCTCGGCAAGCGTCAGACGCCGGAATGAATTCACCGTTTCGCGGAAGCTGCGATCGGCCTCGGGTGTTTTCTTCTTCGCCGCGAAAATGAAGCGGTAGACATCACTGCCGAAACGCAGGGCGTAAATCCTGAACTGCCATTGATCGCCGCTGGCCGTCGCGGTGGCGGACGGAAAGCCGTTGATGCTCGTGTCCTCGGTTGAGGATTTGTCGACATTCTCCATCCAGCCGGAATTGAGATAGTCGCCAAGCGACTGCTCCGCGGGGACGCGCACCACGTCGAAGCGCATCGCCTGGGTGCCGCCTTCGCGAACGCCAACGACGGCCTGCGCGGTGTTCTCCAGCACGAAGCCGTCCGGCACCTGGAACGTGAAGCCAAGTTTGGGATGCAGGAAGCGGCGTCCGCGCACAAACCCTTCGCTGGGATCTTCGCCATAGACAAGATTGTCGATGGCGGAGAGATAGGTGTCGCGGTCGCGTTCGCCGGCTTCGGGCGATGAATATTGCCGTGCGTTGGCCTGCGCATTCTGGACACGCTCGGGCGTTGCCGGGTGTGACGACAGGAAGTCCAGCGAGCGCGGATCGGCCGGCGCACGGCTGGCCTTGAGCGCTGCGTTGCGTTCCATCGCGGTGAGGAAGCGCGCCGCGCCGAACGGATCGAACTTGGCGCGCGCCGAGATGCCGACACCGATTCCGTCGGCTTCGAATTCCTGTGCGCGCGAAAAGCTCGCCATCGTCAGCTTGGTCTTGGCCAGCGCCAGCGCGTTCATATCGGGGTCATTGCCCATATCGGCGACGACGCGGGTGACCACGGCGGCCTGCTTGGCCTGGTCTTCGCGGATTGCCGCATGCTTGGCGAGCACATGCGCCATCTCGTGGGCGAGTACGGAAGACAATTCGGACGTATCGCTGGCGAGTGCGATCAGGCCGCGCGTGACATAGAGCTGCCCGGTCGGAAGCGCGAAGGCGTTGACCGCGCCGGAATTCAGGATCGTCACCTTGTAGGTGAGATCAGGCCGCTCGGAGGCCGCGACAAGGCGATCGACGGTCTTGGTGATCAGCGCTTCCAGCCGCGGATCGTCATACGATCCGCCGTAGGATGAGATGATGCGGCTGTGTTCGCGCTCGGTGGCCGGCGTCTGGGCCGCGGGCTTGTTCGGTTTGACGGGAGCGAAACCGGGGCTTGACGCGGTCTGGAACCGGCCAAGGTCTCCGCAGGCGCCCAGCGCCAATGACGCGCACAGCGAAGCGGCCGCAAAAACGCGGCTGAGGTTCCTGGTTTCGCGTCGGTTGGCAGGTATCGCCACGCCGCTATTTGCCCTCGTCCCTCGGCATCGTGCCGTTCGCGGCCACGTCCGCCGCAGCAATTACCTCGATCTGCCCCGCGTAGGTGACCTCGATCCTTGGCCCGCCACGCTTCTCGATCCAGCCTCGAACCCGAACTCTCTTGTTTTTCAGAGACTTAAGGTCGATCCCGGCGCTTTCCAGCGCCGGCATCATGCGCCTTGAAATAGTCGCGGCAAAGTCCCGTGTCCATCGCCGCCCGAAATTGACGTAAAATACCGCTCCGGCCAAACGGGCCGATGAAACCGTTCCTTCCACCACGGTAAAACGTCCAACTCCCGTCAAAATATCGTCGGTGCTTTCCGCGTTTTTTATGGCAGCGGAACTGGCCCAAATGCCGCGCCTCGCGGCGCGGGCGGCAGCCTCGGCGGTCAGCAGCGCGGTGGAACATGATCTGTCCGTGACAGGCGACGCGAGCGCTTCACCGCGCACCAGGAGTTCGGACTGGATCGGCGTCTCCATGTCTTTCAGAAAGACGAAGGCATGCTGACGTCCATAACGGTCCGGCCCGTCGTCGGAGCTGCGCAGTGTCACATCGCGGCCATCGATCAGGGAAGCCAGAGTTTCCTTCCCGCGCGCGCGTATGTCCCCTGCGGGCTCGATGCCGGCGAGACGTATCTCGCGTCCGTCGCCGAGACGAAACGTACGCATGTCGAGCACGCCGCTGACGCGGCCTTCGCCCTGAAGCGCGAACTCGCATGCGGCGCGAAGGCTGCCGCCACTGCCCGCGGTCAGCAGCACCGCGCAGCAGAATGTGATCGGGATGCGGCGGTTCATCACCACGCTGTCAGGCCTTGCGGGCACGCCGAAGCGAGTTCGGCACCAAACCAGTTTCGACCTGCGGAATGTGTTGCGGCTGACACGTGTGAGTCAAGCCGCACGCGCGTCGACCGATGGCATTTGCAGGGGCGGTTGCTTGCCGCGATGTCAGGGTTGCGCCATGATGAAAGCAACCAAAGATGCCGCCGGGGAAGGCGCGCCATCGACAACGGGAGACAACATTGAAGAAAATCCTCGCAAGCCTCGTGTCATCTGCGCTCGTGATCGGCTCAACCGCCGCGATGGCGCAAGGCAAGCCGCCTTTGAAACTCGGCGCGATCCTCGACATGTCCGGCCTCTATGCCGACATCACCGGCACCGGAAGCGAGACGGCGGCGAAAATGGCCGCGGAGGATTTCGGCGGCGAAGTGCTGGGCCGCAAGATCGAGATCATCGCAGCGGATCATCTCAACAAGGCCGATCTGTCATCGAGCATTGCCCGCGACATGTTCGACAATCAGGGCGTTGAGGCGATCGTCGATGTCGCGGCGTCTGCGACCGCGCTGGCGGCCAACGAGATCGCCAAGGCGCGGGGCAAGATCATCATGTTCAACGGCCCGGGGTCGGTCCGTCTGACCAACGAGGCCTGCGGCCCCTACACCGTGCATTATGTCTTCGACACGTTCGGGCAGGCAAATTCCACCGGCCTCGCGGCTGTAAAGACCGGACTCGATACCTGGTTCTTCCTTCAGGCCGACTATGCGTTCGGACAGGATCTCGAGAAGGATACCTCCGCTGTCGTCACCAAGATGGGCGGCAAGGTGCTCGGCACCGTCAAGCATCCGCTCAACACGTCGGACTTCTCATCTTTTCTGCTGCAGGCACAGGGATCGAAAGCCAAGGTTGTGGGTCTCGCCAATGCGGGCGGCGACACCATCAACGCCATCAAGCAGGCCGCTGAATTCGGCCTGATGAAGGGCGGACAAAAGCTGTCGCCGCTGCTGGCTTTCATCACCGACATCGACAGCATCGGGCTTGAGACCGCGCAGGGCCTCGTGCTGGCGGAAGCGTTCTACTGGGACCTGAATGACGACACCCGCGCGTTCAGCAAGCGTTTCATGGAGAAGGTCAAGCGCGTTCCGACCTCGGCGCAGGCCGGGGTCTATTCATCGGTCACGCATTACCTCAAGGCGGTGAAGGAGGCGGGCACGACCGATTCAGCAGCCGTGATGAAGGTCATGAAGTCGACGCCGATCAACGACATGTTCGCCAAGAACGGAAAGATCCGGGAAGACGGACGCATGGTGCACGACATGTATCTGTTCGAGGTGAAGAAGCCGTCGGAATCGAAGGCGCGGTGGGACGATTACAAGCTGCTGGCGACCATCCCCGGCGATCAGGCCTTCCAGTCGCTCGACGCGTCGCGCTGCCCCCTGATCAAGAAGTAGATCGATCGGCGGCGCCGGTTTGTCCGGCGCTGCTGATGATCCAACACAGGAAATCGCCATGCCCGGTACGATTCTGCAAAGCCTCGATCGCGGTCTCTTGACCATCACCATGAACCGGCCCGAACGGCGCAACGCGATCAACGCCGAAATGTCGGCAGATCTGATCGAGGCGGTGCGGCGGGCGGCGGACGACACCGAAGTCCGGGCTGTGCTTCTGCGCGGCGCCAACGGCACCTTCTGCGTCGGCGGCGACGTCAAGTCGATGGCCGAGAACAAGTCGGAGCTCACCTATGAGGTGAAGCGCGCCAATCTGCGCAAGGGCATGGAAATCTCTCGGCTGCTGCATGAACTGCCAAAGCCGGTGGTGGCGCAGATCGATGGCGCGGCGGCGGGAGCGGGTCTCTCCATTGCGCTGTCCTGCGATCTGCGCGTCGCCGGGGCATCTGCAAAAATCACGACGGCCTTTGCCAAGGTCGGCTTTTCCGGCGACTACGGCGGCACGTATTTCCTGACGCAGATGCTCGGCAGCGCCAAGGCGCGTGAGCTGTATCTGATGTCACCTGTTCTCACAGCGCAGGAAGCGCTTGCGCTCGGAATGGTCACGAAGGTTGTCCCGGATGCAGAGGTCGCCGATGCCGCGACTACGCTCGCGATGTCGCTGGCGCAGGGGCCGACCGTGACGCTCGGCTACATCAAGCGCAACATCAACAATGCCGAGCACCTGTCGCTCGAAGCCTGCTTCGACGCTGAAGCGGCGCATCACACCCGATGCGGCGAAACGGCGGATCATCTGGAAGCCGCCAAAGCGTTCATGGAAAAACGCTCCGCGGTGTTCAAGGGACGCTAGGGCCTGATCCCGACAAGTCGGGACCCGACAAGATCACGCTTGGACATCAGAATGGGAATGCGTGAATGACGGATGCGACAAGGCTGCGGCAGATTTGCCTCGTTGTGCCGCATCTTGAACCGGTGGTCGGCGACATCGCCGCGATCATGGGCCTGACCGTCTGTTACCGCGATCCCAATGTTGCGCGCTACGGCCTGGAAAACGCACTTCTTCCGGTCGACACCATCCTGCTTGAAGTCGTGGCGCCGTTTCAGGGTGGCACTGCTGCCGGCCGGTTCATCGACAAGACCGGCGGGCGGGGCGGCTACATGGCGATCCTGTCCTGTGCCGATCCGCGCGAGCGGCAGAAGAATGCCGAAGCCATCGGCGTGCGGACCTCTCACGTGATCGATCGCGCGCCCTATCTCGGGGTTCAGCTTCATCCGCGCGACTGCCGCGCGGCCTTCATCGAGTTCAATCACACCGCGAACAGCGACAACATTCGCGGTCCCTATCCGCCGGCGGGGCCTGACTGGCACACGGCGATCCGCGATGATGTGACCCTTGCGCTGACCGAGGTCACTCTCACCAGCCCCGATCCGCGCGGGCTTGCGGATCACTGGGGCCGCATCATTGGCATTCCGGCCAGCGGCAGCGGGATCGATCTTGTCAATTGCAGCATCAAGGTCGTTGAAGGCGAGAACGAGATCATGAGCGGGCTGACGTTTCGTGTCCGCGATCCCGCCGCGGTGCTGCGTGCGGCACAGGCGCGGGGGCATGCGGTAACGGCAGAGTCGTTCCGCCTCGGCGGCGTTGATTTCCACATCACCGCCTGAGGCTGGCGTTTGCGCATCTGCCATTCCTGCGGTGTGTTGGCCTGAAAATCGCTGTCACGGCCTGAAATTGGTCGTTAGATTGCGCGCGCAAAAATGGTTTTCCAAGAAGGATACGAAATGGCCAAGGATGGATTGTCGGTAATCGTCACGGGTTCTGCTTCGGGCCTCGGCGCGGCGTCCGCGCTGCTGCTGGCGAAGCAGGGCGCGCGCATCGTCATCAACTACGCCTCGAGCCAGAAAGAGGCCGAGCAGACTGCGGATGAATGCCGGAGCGCGGGTGCAGCCGAGGTCGTGGTCGTGCAGGGCGACGTCTCGCGCGACGAGGATTGCAGGAAGATCGCGGCCGCCGCGGCCCCGTGGGGAAGGCTCGATGGCCTGATCAACAATGCCGGCATGACCAAGCATGTCGATCATGGCGATCTCGAGGGACTCTCGGCGGAAGACTTCCAGCGCATCTACGCTGTCAATACCATCGGTCCGTTTCAGATGATCCGCGCGTCGCGCGCTTTGCTGGAGGCCGGCGCGAAGCATTCTGCCCGCACGGCATCTGTCGTGAACATTTCATCGATCGCGGGTGTCGCGGGGATCGGATCGTCGGTCGCCTATGTCGGAAGCAAGGGCGCGCTGAACAGCATCACGCTGTCTCTGTCACGCGCGCTCGCGCCGCTGATCCGCGTCAATGCCGTTTGTCCCGGTTACATCGATACGCCCTGGTTCACCAAGGGGCGAGGTCCCGAACTCGCCGGAAAGATTCGCCAGATGGTGACGGAGCAGTCGCCGCTCCAGATCGCAACAACGGCGGACGATGTGGCCGAGCTCGTTTGCTTCCTTGCCGGTCCAGCGTCACGCAGCATGACCGGAGAGATCGTGCGGATCGATGCTGGCGCACATCTCGGATCGGCCATTCTGCCCAAACGGTGACCGGGCCATCCTGAGCGGAAGATGAAACTTCCGCTCAGACCTTGTTGCCGGGATCGGAGACGATCCCGCGCGCAACCAGCCGGTTCCAGATGAACAACACCACCAGCGCGCCGATGGTGGCGGTGATGAATCCGGCGCCCTGGCCCGGAGCGTAGTGGCCGATCGCCTGACCGACGAAGGTCGCCAGAAACGCGCCGGCGATGCCGAGGACAATCGTCAGAATGAAGCCTGTCGGATTATTCGGGCCGGGTGACAAGAGCCGCGCAAGAAAACCCGCGATCAGTCCGACGATCAGAACATAGAGCATTGCTGGAATCCTTCGTGCTTAAAATTCAAGGAGTCGTTTGCCGGTCAGCGTGGAGCGAGCAAAATCGCTCCACGTCCTTCGTGACGCCGATCAGATCCAGCGCGCTGCTTCTTTTTCTGTCGGCAACCGGCCGTCGGGCGTCAGCTGATTGATGACGTCGGGCAACTGCCTTGCGAGACCCGCAAGCAGTTCGTCGCGTGACAAACCGGTCTGTGAGGTCAGCGTGCTGATCTGATCCGCACCGAGCGCGGAGGCGAGGTCGCCGGGTGAGATCTGCTTGTTGGGGCCGGGGCTGACCCACGAGTTTGCCGTCTCGGCGTGGCCCTTGTCCTGAAACTGCTTGAGCAGATCGTTCAGCCCGCCGCTCAGGACGCTTCCGGCTGCGCCGCCTGCCAGCAGTCCGCCGAGTGCGCCTCCGAGCGGACCTTTCATCAGGTCGCCAAGCGCGCCGCCGAGACCGCCGGTGCTGGCGGTCGTGGTGCCGGGCAATGGGGTTGGTGTCGATGGCGCGGGCGCGCCGGGGGCTGTGCCCTGCTGGCCACCGCTGATGTGTTTGACGGCCTTGTAGGCAAGAAGCGCAAGGATCGCCATGGTCATCGGCGACATCCCGCCGCTGCTTTCACCCGATGCGCTCGGTTCGCTTGGCCCGCGAGGTCCGTTTTGCATGCCGTTGAGAATGTCGAGCAAACCCATCGTTTGTCTCCTGTCGAACGCCCGCCCAGTGCGAAAGACTAGTGTTTCGTCATGACGGTTACAAGGCAGCGAAGCCTGCGCGCGGGTTTGGTATGGAATTGCGAAAGTTTTAGGCGCTCTTGCTGTTCATCCGGGGTTCAGCCATTGCGCCGACCAAAATCTTGGCGTGTCATGCCCGGGCGAGTTCATACCGGACGGCCGGGTTTCGCCGCGCGACGATGCATCACGCCGAACTATGCGGATGGCGGTAGTGCGTTCCGGGCAAAGCCATATCGATCAGGCATCATGTGTGACCGAAACCAGACGGCTCGAAATGCCGTATCTGAACGATGCTGCAAACGCGAAGGTGAATGCATGGTCTATGTTGTGGGATATCTCTGCGCTCTGCTTGTCTTCGGTGCCGCTGACGCTGTCTGGCTCAGCACTATGGGACCGGCTCTCTATAAACCGGTGCTTGGCGATATTCTTTTGGCCGACGTTCGTCTCGGGCCTGCTGTCGCGTTCTACGCGATGTATCCAGTAGGCATCCTGGTATTTGCGGTGCTTCCGGGACTGCGCTCAGGGTCAGTCGGCACCGCTCTGGTGCTGGGTCTGCTATTCGGGGCAATCGCTTATGCAACGTACGATCTGACGAATTATGCCACCCTCCGCAACTGGTCGCTCCAGATCGTGATCGTGGATGTCGTATACGGAGCAATCGCAACCGGCGCAGCGGCAGCGGTGTCTTGCCTGCTCACGCGTCTCGGCAGTTCGTGGCTGGGTTACAGCGCGGGCTAGGCGCTATCCGGCGGGCCGAAGCCGATAATGGCTGACGCCCCATTCCTCGCCGCGGGCATGACCGAACAATCCGGCGGTTGCGAGAAAAAACAACCGCCAGCGTCGTTGCCAGATGTGTGCCTCGGTGCCGTAAACGCGCAGAAGAATATCAAATATCGCGTCAGCGTTCCGGTCATAATTCGCAAGCCAGTCGTTGGCGGTTTTCTCGTATTGCGTCCCGCTCCAGCGCCACTCGGCATCGACTGAAAAGATGTCTGGGAATTGCCGGATCAGCGAATGACCTGGCATGATGCCGCCGGTAAAGAAATGTTGCGCGATCCAGTCGGCGCGGTTGGCGGCGTCGAAGCGATAAGACGCCGAGCGGTGACTGAACACGTGCAGGAAAAGATTTCCGTCGGGCTTCAGGGCTTTTCTCAGCCGTTCCAGAAGCGGCCGCCAGTTAGCCATGTGCTCGAACATCTCGATGGAGACGATGCGGTCGAACTGTCCGGACGGAATAAATTCGTTCATATCGGATGTTATGACTTCGAGATTGGGCAGGCCCTCTTTTCGCGCCTGATCGCAAATATACTGACGCTGTGAGTGCGAGTTCGATACGGATACGACGCGTGACGCGGGATAGTGCCGGGCCATCCAGAGCGAAAGCGATCCCCAGCCGCAGCCCAGTTCAAGAATGCGCTGGCCGTCACGTAGCACGGCATGCTCCGCCGTGACGCCCAGTGCGTTTTCTTCGGCGTCGATGAGCGAACTCGTATCGCTTTCATAGAGGCAGCACGAATACTTTCGCTGCGGCCCGAGGATCAACGCGAAGAACTCCGCCGGAATTTCATAATGCTGGGCGTTCGCGTCGTCGGTATGCACCGCCACAGGGTAGACAGACATGCCGCGCGCAAAATCGGCGTCATCGGTTGGGGCTGCCAAAAGGGATCGCCTTGTTCGCCCGACAAGCTGGCTGATGACTGCTCGGCTCAATGCGTCGGGCCACGGCACGGACTCGCCAATGCGGATGGTCGCTTGTGTCAGGCTCACAGCATCCTCGCGTCATGCCTGGGATATGGAAAGAAGGCAGAGGTCTTCGACTGATAGTCGTGAAATTTCGATCCGTGCCGCCTGAGCATGTGTTCTTCCAGTGGAGGAATGCCGGATACGTGGACCAGCAGCCAGTACATGCAGATGGGGCCGGCAAGAGCGGCAAATCCCCACGGGAAATCTCCGCCGAAGTCGATCGCAAAGAGCGGATAGGCGAGCCAGCCTAGCCATTCAAAGAAGTAATTGGGATGACGTGACCATCCCCACAGGCCGGTATCGCAAATCGAGCCTTTGTTCTCCGGAAGGGCCCGAAAGCGGCGCAATTGTTCGTCGGCGAGAGCTTCGCCGCCAATGGCAACAGCAAAGATCAGGATCGCCGCAATATCCTGCGCGCGTAACCCGGGAGCGGGGTTCGAAGCTGCCAGGAGCATCGAGAACGCCAGGGGAATGCTCACCAGCGCCTGTTTCTGCAGGAGCCAGAACATCTGGCGCCGTGCATCCTGCCCCCAATCCTTTGCGAGCATTGCATATCGGGGATCATCCACAATTTTCGTGGTACGGTGTGCAATATGCAGCCCCAGCCGGAGTGACCAAAGGACAATCAATGATGCAACGATGAGCCTGCGCTCGCTGCCGGTCTGTGACAGCAGGGCGCTGCCACAACCGAGCCCCCCGAGGCCGAACGTCCAGATCATATCGATCCAGCCCGAATTCCCGGATTGTCGCCAGACCAGCCAGGCGCCAGCCATGATGAGGGATAATATGACCGCCAGCGTGCCGAGGGCCGCGACAGCGTTAAGGCCGGTCATTACACGTAACCTCTACTATTCTATGGGCTTTTTGGCGTTGACGGGCTGAAGGTTTTTGGCCTGGAGTTGCCCGTAATGCGGCCGAACGAGTCGGCCCTGCGCTTCTGCGCGGTGCCGTCCCGTTTGCTGAAACCCGCGCTTGCCTCGCGCGTATCACTCTAACAATGCTGTGCACAGCAAACGATACGACCCCCGCCGTGTTTGGTTTCATTCCAAGCGCGAATTTCTCCGGGGTACCTCATCGTTTGCGATAACGGGACGGAAAAATTGCAGGATGGGACGCGATAGTAGCAGGAAAAACATAGCCATCGTCGGGACAGGTGTCGCAGGTATCTCCGCTGCCTGGTTGCTCAGCGAGAGCCATGATGTGACCGTTTACGAGCAGGACCGCCGTATCGGCGGCCACTCCAATACCGTCACCGTAAGGCGAGGGGCAGACGATGTTGCGGTCGATACCGGGTTCATTGTCTACAACGAAGTGACCTATCCCAATCTGACGGCTCTATTCGATCATCTGAACGTCCCGACCCAGGTTTCGGAGATGTCGTTTGCCGTGTCGCTTGCCGACGGCAATCTGGAATATTCCGGCGGGAAGCTCGCAGGCCTGTTCGCCCAGCCGCGCAACGTCCTGCGTCCGCGCTTCTGGTCGATGCTGAACGATCTTCAGCGATTTTACCGTGAGGCACCGCGCGATCTTGTCTTGCTCGATGGAATCCATACAACGCTCGGGGACTATCTTGACGCCGGCCGCTATGGCGCCGCATTCCGAAATGACCATTTGCTGCCCATGGCGGGTGCGATCTGGTCGGCTCCGGCCCACAGCATTCTGGGATATCCCGCAGCATCGTTTATCCGGTTTCATGACAATCATGGATTGCTGAAGATCCGTAACAGGCCTCAATGGCGGACTGTGGTGGGTGGCAGCCGTGTCTATGTCGAAGCCCTGACGCGGCGTTATGCCGATCGCATTCGCCCGTCCACTGGTGTGCGGTCGATCCGGCGATGCGGCGACCGCGTTGAAATTCGGGATAGTGACGGAAACACCGACAGCTTCGATGCTGTCGTGATTGCGGCACATGCGGATCAGGCGCTGTCAATTCTCTCCGACGCCGATGAACAGGAGCGCGGATTGCTCGGCGCTTTCCGCTACAGCGTCAACCGCGCTGTCCTGCATTCCGATCCGGCGCTGATGCCAAAGCGGCGGGTTGCGTGGTCGAGCTGGAACTACATTGGTCGGGCAGATCAGGAAGGGCTCGAGAGCCCGATGGTGACCTACTGGATGAATGCGCTACAGAATATTCCCACCAGCCAGCATTGGTTTGTAACGCTTAACCCTCTGCGCGAGCCTCGTGAAATCTGGCATAGCGAACGTTATGAACATCCTCTGTTCGATTCACATGCGATCAGGGCGCAGCAGCAGCTCTGGTCGTTGCAGGGCAATCGCAATACATGGTTCTGCGGAAGCTACTTCGGTGCGGGCTTTCATGAGGACGCGCTGCAGTCGGGACTCGCCGTGGCCGAAGCGTTGGGACACGTGCGGCGGCCCTGGCGCGTGGAGAATGAATCAGGGCGCATTTTCCTCGGTGCAGGCGCCCGCAACTCCGTCGAGATGGCGGTATGACGATCAATTCGAGGCTCTATGTCGGAGATGTATTTCACCATCGCCTGAGGCCGCGCGTCCATAAACTGCGTTACGGCGCGTTCTGGATGCTGCTCGACCTCGATGAGATAGGTACGATCGCTGGCAGGCTGAAATCCTTCTCCCATAACCGGTTTAATCTGACGAGCTTTTATGACGCCGATCACGGGAACGGCAGCGGTACGGCACTTCGCGTTCAGATCGAGGAGTTGCTGAATGCATCAGGAATGACGGCTGAAATAGGCAGGATTGAACTGCTCTGCATGCCGCGAATCCTCGGTTACGGCTTCAATCCTCTCAGTGTGTACTTCTGTTATCGGCCCGATGCATCGCTGGCCGTCATCATTTATGAAGTCCACAATACGTTCGGTGAGCGGCACAGTTACATCATTCCATGTAAGCAAACGGGCGGCGCGGCTGTCGAACAGCGATGCGCCAAGGCTTTTTTTGTCTCGCCGTTTCTCGACATGGATATGAGTTATGCCTTCCGCGTGGACCTGCCGGCAGAAAAGGTCAAAGTCACCGTTCGAGGCGAAGATCGGCAAGGGCCAATTATCGTTGCGTCGCTTGCCGGATCGAAGCTGCCGTTGAGCGACAGGTCTCTTTTGCACCTGATGATACGTCATCCCATGCTGACGGTTACGGTGATCGCAGCGATCCATTGGCATGCGCTGCGGATGATTTTGAAGGGCTTTCGCCTGCGCCGGCATACCCCTGCGCCACGTCGTCTTGCGACGGTCGTCTCAGGCGCGGATCTATCCTGAGTTTCCCCGAAGGATCTGGCATCGCGTTCAGCCGGGGTAGCGGTCGTGCGCGCCCTCTGATATGGAATTGCGAAAGTTTTAAGCTCTCGCAGTTCATCTTCGGCGAGAGACAGAGACCGGTCCCGTAGCTCAGCCGGATAGAGCGACGGTTTCCTAAACCGTAGGTCGGAAGTTCGAGTCTTCCCGGGATCGCCATTCACCTCGGACAGTCCGGGGACCGTTCATCCGAGATTACCGCGCATGGCCGGTCCAGCACATGCTGAACCGGCGATTGTATGTACGTGTGAAACGCCTTGTGCCGGTCAGTCCAGCTTGACGCCCGCCTCGGTGACCACCTTCTGCCAGCGCACGGTTTCCGCAGCCACCATCGCACCGAACGCCGCGCCCGTGACGTCGGGAACGTCGGAGCCGTTGCGCTCCCACGCCTCCTTGATCGCCGCCGTCTGCATCGCCTTCTGCAGTTCCTTGGTCATGCGTTCGACAACCGCTGGCGGCGTATTCTTCGGTGCGAACACCCCATACCAGGTCGAAACTTCGTAACCCGGCACGCCTGCTTCCGCAGCAGTGGGGACATCAGGGAAGGCCGCGACCCGCTTCGGGGCTGCGACGGCAAGCGCGCGCAACTGCCCGCTGCGGATCTGCGGCGCCGATGAGCCGAGCCCGTCGAACACCAGCGGCACATGGCCGGCGACCAGATCCTGCATCGCGGGTCCGGCACCGCGATAGGGCACATGCTGAATGCGCGTCTTGGTCACGATCTTGAACAATTCGCCAGCGAGGTGATGCGTGGTGCCGGTGCCGGCGGAGCCGTAGTTCAGCTTGTCCGGATTGGCGTGAAGATAGGCGATGAACTCCGGCAGCGTCTTGGCGGCAACCTTGTCAGGATTGACGACGATCACCTGCGGCGGCCGCGCGATCAGCGCCACCGGGACAAAATCCTTTTCAAGATTGTAGTCGAGATTGGGGTAGATCGCCGGGGCGATGGCGTGATGCGCCGCGCCGACAAAGAAGGTGTAGCCGTCGGGCACGGCCTTGGATGCCTGCGAGGCTCCTACGGTTCCACCGGCGCCTGCCCGGTTTTCGATCAACACACGTGTTCCCAGTTGCGTATCGAGCTGGGCGGCGAGCGGGCGGGCGAAGGCATCGGTGCCGCCACCGGCTGCGAACGGCACGACGAAGGTGATCGGCTTCTCCGGCCATGTTTGAGCCCGGGCCTGACCGGCCACGGCGAAAGAGCCCGCCACAAATGCAAATAAAGCGTACCAGCCGAATTTCAGGTTCACGTCAGATCCTCCCGGGATTATTGGATTGCGTCGTCTCTTGGCGACGCTTTGGGTGTCGTTACGCAGCAAAATACCGCTCATGTTCCTGCAATGCGTCTCGCCGGACAACGGGACGTTTCGCCGCTGCCCTTGGCTCCGGGGCGAACGACTCCGCGCAGATTGGCCTGATGTATGAGGATTTATTGACAACATCATACAGTGCGTGCCAGCGTGCACTGCCGGTTCAGAGATGAGATCGCCACACCAATGTTCGGAATTCTGGGCCTCGGCTTTCTTCTTGGCATGCAGCATGCGTTAGAGGCCGATCACATCGCGGCGGTGTCCAGCATCGCGGCCCGGCGATCGAGCGTCACTGACATCGTCAAGCATGGGCTGACCTGGGGGCTCGGTCACACCATCACCCTGTTCATGTTCGCCGGCGCGGCAATTCTGCTCGGCCATGCGATCCCCGAACACCTGGCGCGCCCACTGGAAACCGCCGTCGGCGTCATGCTGGTTGGGCTCGGCGCGCATGTGCTGTGGCGGCTGTGGCGCGACCGGGTGCATTTCCATCGGCATCGGCACGGCGACGGCACTGCGCACCTTCATCTGCACAGCCATGCGGCGGAGTCCGTTCCGCACCAGCGCAGCAGTCACGATCATCACCATGGATTCCGGTGGCGCTCGCTGCTGGTCGGGCTGATGCACGGCATGGCTGGCTCGGCCGCGCTGCTGGTTCTTGTGGTCACGCAACTCGCCAATCCGGTCTACGGCCTGCTTTACGTCCTGCTGTTCGGAATTGGCTCAATGCTCGGGATGGGAGCACTGTCGACGGTGATCGCAGTGCCGCTCGCCGTCTCGGCGCGATGGCTGACTTGGGCCAACCGCGGGCTTCAGGCTGTTGTTGGTGTCGTCACCATCGGGATCGGCGCTATGACGATCTATTCCACGGCGCTGGCGTAGGACTTTCCACGCGTCTTGTCGCGATAGCTGCCGATGTGCAGAGTATCGGCAAAACAACAGCAGACGAGGAACGCCTTGGCCCATCATCACGAAATTTACGCCATCCGTTACGCGACGATGACGGGACGCCAGCCGCATCAGAACTATCTGACCCCGGATGTTCACAACGAAGGCACCGATCTCGATTACTTCGTCTGGCTGATCCGCGGCACGGATGGCGACATCCTGGTCGATACCGGTTTCAATGATGCCGCGGCACGCGAACGGTCGCGCAATCTCACCATCAATCCGGCGAATGCGCTGGAGTTGTTTGGCGTTGCGCCCGGCAGCATCCGCGACGTCGTGATCACGCATCTGCATTACGATCACGCCGGTAATCTCGATCGCTTTCCCAATGCGCGGTTTCACCTGCAGGATCGTGAGATGAGTTTCGCCACCGGCCGGTGCATGTGCCATGGCCTGCTGCGGCATCCGTTTTCCGCTGAGGATGTGACGCTGATGGTGCGCCATGTGTTCAGCGATCGCGTCGTGTTTCATGACGGGGACGAAGAGATCGCGCCGGGCGTGACGTTGCATCATGTCGGCGGACACTCCGATGGTCTCCAGGTGGTGCGCGTCGAGACCGAGCGGGGGCCGGTGGTGCTCGCCTCCGACGCCGCGCACTATTACGGCAACATGCATCGGCGCAATCCATTCCCGATCGTCTACAACGTCGGCGACATGATGGAGGGCTGGAAGACCGTCGAGCGTCTTGCCGGTCATCCCGATCGCGTCATTCCCGGTCACGATCCGATGGTGCGCGAGCTTTACCCGCAGGTGGGCGGCAAGGCCGATGCGGTCGCGCTGCACAAGAATCCGAAAAGGTCGTTCGTCGCCTAGATAGCCCGAAGGTTGAGCGGCTTGAGCCGCCTCGCGAAAGCGAGGTAAGAATTCCAGTCAATAACGAACAATGTTCTGCGTAACAGAACAGAAGCGGCGGCAGGGCGATCATGAGCGAGTATGACGTCGTTGTAGTAGGGGCGGGCAATGCCGCGATGTGCGCGGCGCTGGCGGCCCGCGAGCACGGCGTCAGCGTCGCCGTTCTGGAATGCGCGCCGGAAGGCGAGCATGGCGGTAATTCGAGTTTCACCGCCGGCGCCATGCGCGTCGCCTACAACACGGTGGACGATCTCTATGCACTGATGCCGGATCTCTCCGACAGCGAAAAAGAAAGTACCGATTTCGGCACCTATAGCGAGGATCAGTTCTTCGATGATATGGCGCGCGTGACGCAGAACCGCACCCACCCCGATATGGTCGAACTGCTGGTACGCCGCAGCCACGCCACCATGAACTGGATGCGAACCAAGGGCGTGCGTTTCGTGCCGATCTATGGACGTCAGGCCTTCAAGGTCGACGGCAAGTTCAAGTTCTGGGGCGGGCTGACCGTCGAAGCCTGGGGCGGCGGGCCGGGGCTTGTGGAGGCGTTGCACAAGTCCGCAGCGCGCGAAGGCATTGCGGTGATGTTCGAGACCCGCGCATTGTCACTGATCGCGGACGACAATGGTGTGCAGGGCGTTCGCGTCAGGCAGAACGGCAAGACGCGGGACATCCGCGCCAAGGCCGTGATCCTCGCCAGCGGCGGCTTTCAGGCCAACGCCGAGTGGCGTACGCGTTATCTCGGTCCGTCATGGGATCTCGCCAAGGTGCGCGGCACGCGCTTCAACACCGGCAGCGGAATCCAGATGGCGCTTGATATCGGCGCCCGGCCGACCGGCAACTGGTCCGGCTGTCATGCGGTGGGTTGGGATCGCAATGCGCCCGAGCATGGCGACCTTGCGGTGGGTGATGGCTTCCAGAAGCACTCCTATCCGTTCGGCATCATGGTCAATGCGAAGGGCGAGCGTTTCGTCGACGAGGGCGCGGATTTCCGCAACTACACCTACGCGAAATACGGCCGCGTGATCCTCGATCAGCCGGGTCAGTTCGCCTGGCAGATTTTCGACCAGAAGGTCGCGCATCTGCTGCGCGATGAATACCGGATCCGGCAGGTGACGAAGGTTCAGGCCGATACGCTGGAGGCGTTGTCGACAAAACTCGACGATGTCGATCCGGCAGGCTTCATGCGCACGGTCACCGGCTGGAACAGCGCGGTGAACACCGGTGTGCCGTTCAATCCGAATATCAAGGACGGGCGCGGCACCAAAGGCCTCGCTGTGCCGAAAAGCAACTGGGCCAACACGCTCGACAAACCGCCTTATCTCGCGTTCGCGGTGACGTGCGGCATCACCTTTACTTTCGGCGGCCTGAAGATCACGCAGGCCGGTGAAGTCGTCAGCCTCGATGAGGCGCCGATCCCGAATCTTTATGCTGCCGGTGAACTCGTGGGCGGACTGTTCTATTTCAATTATCCCGGCGGCACCGGACTGATGGCAGGCGCGGTGTTCGGCCGGATCGCAGGCGATTCCGCCGGCAAGCGGGTGAAGGCGTCATGACGTCATCGGCAATGAACGCGATCGGATTTATCGGGCTTGGCGTTATGGGCGAGCCGATCTGCCGCAATCTCTTGAAGAAGAGCGGGAAGCCGCTCGTGGTCTATGATCTCGCGCACGAACCGCTTGCGCGGCTTGGTTCGGACGGCGCACGCGTGGCGGTTTCAGTCGCCGACATCGTGTCACGAGCTGACGTCGTGTTTCTGTGTCTGCCCAGCGCCAGGCACGTCCGCATTGCCTTCGATGGCAGCGCAGGGCTGTTGCAGAATGTCAGGCCGAACCAGATCGTCATCGATCTCGGAACGTCATCGGTCGAACTCACCCGCGACTTTGCAAGGCAGTTTGAGAGCAGGGGAGCGTCGTGGATCGATGCGCCGATCGCCCGGACACGTCAGGCCGCACAGGACGGCACATCGAGCGTGATGGTCGGCGCATCGCCGCAGTTGTTCGATACGGTCGAGCCGCTGATCCGGTGTTTCGCGACCGAAGTGACGCTGTGCGGTGGCACCGGTGCGGGGCAGGTCACCAAAATTCTCAACAACATGGTGCTGTTCGAGACCGTCAACGCGCTTGCGGAAGCGGTCGCAATCGCCAAGCGCAGCGGCGTCGAGCCGAAGCTGCTGCTCGATACATTGTCGAAAGGATCGGCAGACAGCTTCGCGCTGCGCAACCACGGGCTGAAGGCCATCGTGCCGGGCGATTTTCCCCTGCGCGCATTTTCGACGGAGTATGCGCTCAAGGATATGTCCTATGCACTCGAGCTTGCTGCGCAGGGCGGCATCGAGCCGCGCGGCGCTGCGCTGGTCCACGAGATTCTTCAGGAGGCCATCGACGGCGGTTTTGGCGATGCGTACTTTCCCGTCATCGCCAAACTCATTGATCGGGATGGGTCGCTCAGCAAGGAATAAACAAATTGCCTTCTCAATGCACCGCTCGCGGTCCTGACGATCAATGACGCTCGTCGTGAACAAGCGATCTTGATTGCGTGTGCGGCGCACGGATTGGTATAATTCCGGCGATGCACGGCGAGGACGATCACACCCCAACAAAGACTGCTTTCGTTTTCGCGGGCGGCGGAAGCTTTGGCGCGATTCAGGTCGGGATGATGCAGGCGCTCGCAGCGCATGGGGTCACGGCCGATCTCGTGGTCGGGTCAAGCGTGGGCGCGATGAACGGCGCTTACTATGCCGGCGCGCCCACACTGGACGGCGTCAAGAAACTGGCGGAGATCTGGCGGGGGCTGACACGGCAGGATGTGTTTCCGGTCTCGGCGCGTTCGTTCCTCAGCTTTCTGTGGCGGCGGGATTTTCTCATCTCCCACGACGGTGTCCGCAAGCTGATCGAGGATCATCTTCCGTACCAGAAACTGGAAGACTCAATCATTCCGGTTCATATCGTCACCACCGACATCGTGACCGGCGAGACTGTGGTGCTGTCGGAGGGCTCCGCCGCCGAGGCGATTGTGGCCAGCACCGCCATTCCGGGTGCATTCGCACCGGTCAAGCACGAGAACCGTTTTCTGGCCGACGGGGCAATATCGAGCAACACGCCGATCCGGGTTGCGATCCAGAAAGGCGCGAAGCGGCTCGTCATCATGCCGACGGGATTTGCCTGCGCGGGACAGAACCCGCCGGTCGGGGCTGTCGCAACCGCATTGCACGCGCTGACGCTGCTGATCTCGCGGCAGATGACCACCGAGTTGGAGTATCTGGAGTCGACCATCGACTATTGCGTCGTGCCGCCGCTCTGCCCGCTGGTCGGCTCGCCCTATGACTTCACCCGCACAGACGATCATATCGCGCGGGCCATAAAGAGCACCGAGATGTGGATCGCCGATGGCGGGCTTGAGAAGGGCGGCATCCCCGGCGAAATGCGTCCACACCAGCACTGAGCGAGCGCCTGCTATGACGCGGGCCGCGCCATATTGCTTTGCAATATGGCTGCAGGGGCAGAGCCTCCTGCAAACACCAACCCTTACGTGCGCGATATGACAGGGTGACGTCAAACCATCCGCGTGCCCGGCCGGACGGCTGATGTCGAGGTCTCACGCTTTGGTGTATAGTTGCCGTCTGTGGTGGCAGTTTTCGCTGTGCTATCGACCTGCGCAGGGAAACACGCCAACATGCGGGCCGGCGTTGCGCCGTACGAATCTGTTGTCGAGGTTTTTATGCAAAATTTCTCGCTGCTGCTCTCGCCTCGCTTTATCATTCTGACGCTGTGTATTTGCATCACCGCGCTCCTGATCGGCTGCGCGATCTACTACGACTTCAAGCATATTTTTCTGTTTGCCATTCCGATCGCGATTTTCGGGTCGCTGTCGGCGCTCGGCATTCACGACATGCTTCAGAAGAGTCATGCAGTCCTGCGCAACTATCCGATTTCCGCGCATATCCGTTTTCTGCTCGAAGAAATCCGTCCCGAGATGCGGCAGTATTTCTTCGAGAGCGAAAAGGACGGCAAGCCGTTCAGCCGCGACACGCGCGCGGTGGTTTACCAGCGCGCCAAGATGGTGCTCGACAAGCGCCCGTTCGGCACACAGGAAGATGTCTACGCCGAAGGCTATGAATGGATGAACCATTCGGTAGCGCCGAAGCCGCCGACCGACGAACATTTCCGTATCACCATCGGCGGCCCCGACTGCACCAGGCCGTACTCGGCGTCGGTATTCAATATCTCAGCGATGAGCTTCGGTGCGCTCAGTCCCAACGCGGTGCGCGCGCTCAACGCGGGCGCAAAGAAAGGCAACTTCGCGCACGACACCGGCGAGGGCGGAGTGAGCCCCTATCATCGCGAAAACGGCGGCGATCTGATCTGGGAAATCGGCTCGGGATATTTCGGCTGCCGCAATCCTGATGGAACGTTCAATCCCGAACTGTTCGCGAAGGTCGCCAGCGACGATCAGATCAAGATGATCGAACTGAAAGTCAGCCAGGGCGCCAAGCCGGGCCATGGCGGCGTGCTGCCGGCTGCGAAGGTGTCCGAGGAAATCTCTCGCATTCGCGGCGTCCCGGTGGGGGAGGATTGCATTTCGCCGGCCTATCACCGCGCTTTCTCAAACCCGATCGGGATGATGCAGTTCATCGGCGAGATGCGGCGGCTGTCGGGCGGCAAGCCGGTGGGCTTCAAGCTCTGCATCGGTCATCGCTGGGAATTTCTTGCGATCTGCAAGGCCATGGTCAAAACCGGAATCTATCCCGACTTTATTGTGGTCGATGGCAACGAGGGCGGCACCGGCGCGGCGCCGGCCGAGTTCATGGACCATCTCGGGATGCCGATGCGCGAAGGCGTCAGCTTCGTCCATAACGCCCTGATCGGCATCAATGCGCGCGACCGCGTCCGGATCGGCGCTGCCGGAAAGATCGCGACAGGATTCGATCTCGCCCGCGCCATGGCGCTTGGCGCGGACTGGTGCAACTCAGCGCGCGGTTTCATGTTCGCGCTCGGCTGCATCCAGTCGCTGAGCTGTCACACCGATCGCTGTCCGACCGGCGTGACGACGCAGGATCCGACGCGCAGCCGCGCGCTGGTGGTGCCGGACAAGACGACGCGCGTTTATAACTATCACCGCGCCACATTGCATGCGCTGGCGGAACTGATCGCGGCTTCCGGTCTCAGCCATCCGCAGGAGATTCGTCCGATCCACTTCTCGCATCGGATATCGGGAACGGACGTGCTGTCGTTCGCGCGGCTCTATCCGCAGCTCCGTCCTGGCGAACTGCTCGAAGGCAAGGTCGATAATCCGCGCTTCCATGCTTGGGCGTTCGCGCAGGCGGAGTCGTTTGCGCCTCTTCCGGCGCCGCCTGTGTCCGTATCGGCGCCGGTGGCCTTGCGCGGCTGATTTTTAGAACTCGCCGTGCAGGCGTCCTGAGAAGATCGAGACCGGTCCGCGATCCGCGTTGTAGGCGGGGTTCGTGATCAGCTGGTAGTCGGCGGTGAAGGTGAAGGCCTTGTTGAGCGCCAGCGCGTAGTAGGTCTCCAGAATGCGCTCGTTGCTGTAGTTCAACCGGCCGTCGCCGATCAGAAGACCCTTGCCGCCGGCGGCCAGGAAATCGCGGTGTGCGCTCGACAGTCCGTTGATGGCTCCGCCGAGGCCGATGGTGTCGGCCGGCCGTCCCCAGTAACTGCCCTTGATCGAAACGCCGCCGGACACGCTCCGGTCGACATCCGTGAAAGAGAGAATCTCGTTCTGGCCGTCGTTCCAGCTTGCGCGTGCAAAGATGCCGATGTCGGTTGCGACCTGCTGTTCGGCGTTGACGTAGAAGCCGTACTTCGATCGCTCCTTGCGCTCGCCGGGCACGATGTCGTTGATGTCGAGTCCGGGATTCGCCTCGCTGATGCCCAGCGCGTTGCGATAGTTGGCGGTGTTGCCGCGGTTGGCGAACACACCCACGCGCAGTTTGCCCGGCTGACTGAAGATTGTATGGCGCTCTTCAAATTCGACCACTGCGCCGCCGGTTTTGAAGGTGAGAACGTCGCTGTTGGGTTGCGACGGCACCTGGAACAGACCGGCCCTGATCGCCCAGTCCTTGCGGTTGAGTTCGACCACGGCGCCGCGCGTGAAGCCCGGCAGATCGGCCGGGAAGTCATAGGCGGCAGACGCCCACATCGCCCAGTTCATGAAATCGGCACGGGGATCCTTCGCATAGGAATTGCCGTCGAAATAATCGCCGACGGCGAACCGTCCGACCGTGACCGTGACGCGGTCGATATCGCGCTTGCCGGGCAACTGATTGGCGGCGTCGGCCACGTCTTCCTGCTCGCCGCCGAGACCGAAGGTCTGACGGAAGAAATAGCGCTGCGCGCGGAATTTCGGATACTCCGCGCCGCCCTTCTGCGCTTCGCCATTCGAGAAGCCGGCAAGGCCGAGGGTGCTGCCGATGCCGAATCCCTGTGCGATCTCGGGATTGAAGTAAAACTCGCCGCCGTCCCACAGCCGCCAGCCAAGAAATGCGCCGACGGTCCAGGTCTCGCGCGTGCGTCCGGCGCCGGGCAGGCTGTTCGGTCCCTGATAGGGCGCGCGGAAGGACGGATAGCCTTGCGTGATCAGCGTGGTCTGGCCGTGGACGTTCCAGTCGGTTGATTCCGGAAGCGAAGGCGGCTTGATCGCCGAGTTGCCCGCGATCCAGGGCGGCGTGTCCCAGAGCCGGTAGTTCAGTCCGAGCTTGACGGTGTGAACCTGCGGATCGACCCGCACATCGGGCAGCGGCACGTCGCCGAGCCCGTAAGTGCGCGCGCCAAGATCGATGTAGTTGTATTCAACCTTTCCGGACCAGTTGCCGCCCAGCGCGAATTCGACGCCGGCACCGGCAACCCAGCCCAGATGCATGCGCGACTTGTTGCCGACAATCTCGCCGGCCGGATCGTTAAGATCGATGCGCGTGCGTCCCCACGCTGCGCCGCCGGTGACATAGGGCAGCCACGTCCCGAAGGCGTAACCGATGCGGCCCCGCGCCGTGCCGAAGTAATCGAAGGTTGTGTTGAACGGCGCGGGCTCGAGTTTTGGCCGATCGAGCGGACTGGTGAACGAGATGTCGGCCTCAAAGCCGAGCACCCACTTGTTCGCAAGCTGGAAATTGTAGCCCGCCTGATAGCCGCCGATCAGACCGGTGATGCTGTGCGGAAAGAAGATGCCCTGCTGCGGCAGCGGATTGGTGCCGGGTCCAAAGCTACCGCCGCCATAGCCCGCGTGACCTCCGACATAGAGACCGCTCCAGTCGAAAACCGGCGCGGCGCGCAGCGCTTTCAGGGGCAGGGCGGCGTCGGCCGCCCGCGCGACATCAAGCGACGTCGCTCCCAGCGCAAGTCCCGCGACTGCGCTTTTCATCAGGACTATGTGGCGTTTGATCGAGCTCATGAAACGGCCAGCGCGCGGGATCGCATCTGCGGGTTGAGGGACCAGAAAGAACCGGGCTTGCTGGCATTTGGCGGTATTTGCGAATTGTTCTCAAGTGATTGTTTTGCTTGTGAGCAGCCGATCTGTGGGCCGGCCGGAATTCGCCCGGGAGCCATGGCATTGTTATGTGACAATCAGACGACATGCGGCTGTGGCTTAGAGACGCTCGGCGAATCGCGCAAGCAAAAATGAAATGACCCGCCCGGGGGGACAACCGGGCGGGTCCTTGGGTCGACGCGGCGTGGATGAGGCGTCGCGCCGAACTCAACTTTGAAGCGGATCAGTAGCAGCTACGAACGCGGCCGATGTAATTGCCGTATGCGTCGAACTGGCGAACCCAGCCGCAGCGGCGATAGCCGTAATAGTCGCCCGCGTAAGCATTGCTGGCAGCGGCGGCGAACAGCGCGCCGGCGGCGAGACCGACACCAATGCCGACACCATGGTGATGATGAAACTTGCCGGCGTGGGCTTCCTGGGTGGTGGCGGCGATGCCACCGGTCAGAGCGACAGCAGCAACAGCGAGGGCGGCAATTTTGGTCTTGATCGACATGAAACTCTCCATCCTTGTTTGGGGCGGGCCGTGTGGACCGCATGCCAATTGGTGGTGAGTTCACGAGAATAGGTTCGAAGATTCTTTCCGAGAAATCATCGCGCCGAAAAATCTAGTTATTTCAATATATTATGTGGCTACTTCAGAATCTCAGGCCGATTTGCCAGCCGGGCGAGGTCGAACTTGCGGATATCATCGAGCAATTCAACGAATGCGCGCGCGCCGTGATCCAGCACCGCTTTGCCTTTCTGCGCGCTGGCCAACGTTGCATCGCCGACTGCGCCCAGCGGATTAAGATCCTGCATCGCCCACGCGAACGGTGCGGGCCGTCCCGCCGAGAGCCAGCGGAATTCTTTGGTCATCTGTTTTTCAGCAGACTCGAAATTCGCGAGCCGGTCCTCTCGGACCTGATCGGGAAAGGCCGCGAGCATGATCGAGGTTTCAACTGCGCCGCCGTGAATGCCGAAGCGCAATTCATCGGCAGGGAATAATCCATCCGGCGCGCCGAACCGGCTCCAGCTTGTGGTCACCGCCAGCATCCGATGCTTGGCGCGCAAATCCTGCGCGATCAGCGCCATCGCGGCGCTGTTGCCGCCGTGGCTGGTGACGATGACGAGTTTGCGGATGCCTGTCTGCGCGACCGTATCGCAGAGCGCCATCCATTTGCCGAGTGCGACGTCCGTCGCCAGCGTTTGTGTGCCGGGGTAGTCGGTATGTTCGGTTGAAATTCCGACCGGTTCGATCGGCAGAAACGTCACCGGCAGATTCTCTGGCAGGATGGCACGGACGCGCGCGAGGTACGCTTGCGCGATCAGGGTATCGGTCTCGAACGGCAGATGCGGCCCATGCTGCTCGGTTGCCGCGAGCGGCAACACGGCGAGCCAGCGAGCGGCATCGGTTTTGTCGATGCCGGACAGGTCAATTCCGGCCCAGTCATGCGGAGGATTTGAAGTCATCGTGCGCGGGTTTCTTCGAACAGGCGTTTCTTTGAATCAATTAGCAGAGTAGCCTTGCGATGCCCATCATGGGCAAAACGCTCAACGGAGTCCAATGATGCCACCCAGCCACTTGCTGCGCGCGTTTCTCGTCGGGATGGCGCTCGCTGCCGGACCCGCACATGCGCAGGCGCCCGGCGGACTGGACAAGGTGTCGTTCGGCACCAACTGGGTCGCCCAGGCCGAACACGGCGGGTTCTATCAGGCCGTGGCGGACGGCACCTACGCGCGTTACGGCCTCGATGTCACGATCGTTCCCGGTGGCCCCAACGTCAACAACCGCATCCAGTTGATCGCCGGCAAGATCGAGTTCTTCATGAGCGCGAACACGCTGCAATCGTTCGACGCCGTCGCGAACAACGTGCCGGTGGTCGCCGTCGCTGCGATTTTCCAGAAGGACCCGCAGGTTTTCCTGGCGCACCCCCAGTCAAAGGTCACCAAACTGGAAGACCTCAAGCCGCTGACGCTGTTCGTTTCCAAGGAGGGAATGCCGACCTATTTCCAGTGGCTGAAATCCGAATACGGCTTCAGCGAGGAGAACGTAAAGCCCTACACTTTCAACGCGCAGCCGTTTCTTGCCGACAAGAACAGCGCGATGCAGGGCTACGTGACGTCCGAACCGTTCGCGGTCGAGAAGCAGGCGAAGTTCAAGCCGACGGTGATCCTGCTCGCCGACTATGGCTTTAACGCCTATTCGACGCTGATCGAAACCAGAACCGCCTTCGCCGAGAAGAAGGCCGATCTGGTGCAGCGCTTTGTCGATGCGTCGGTGACCGGCTGGTACACCTATCTCTATGGCGATAACAGCGCCGGCAATGCGCTCATCAAGAAAGCCAATCCCGAGATGACCGACGATCTGCTCGCGTACTCTGTCGAGAAGATGAAGCAGTACGGCATCGTCGATTCCGGCGATACCTTGAAAGACGGCATTGGCGCGATGAGCGATGCACGTATGGCGGATTTCTTCGGCAAGATGGTTCGCGCAGGGGTGACGCGGCGCGACATCGATTATCGCAAGGCTTACACCTTGCGCTTCGTCAACAAGGCCGTGGGTCTTAACCTGCGCCCGAAGAACTGACGGAAGCGGATTCCCCGGAATGTCCATCCTCGAGGCTGACGATACGCAGGGCAGGCCGCCGGGGGGCGCGGCGGTGTCGCTGCGCGACGTCATCAAGACCTATGACAACGGCGTTGCCGCGCTGGGCCCGCTCGACCTGACCGTTCGCGCGGGCGAGTTCGTGTCATTGCTCGGTCCGTCCGGCTGCGGGAAGTCCACGGCGCTGCGCATCATGGCCGGGCTGAATGAGCCGACATCCGGCACTGTGCAGGTTGCCGGGCGCGGTGCGCGGGATCGTTCGCGTCACACGATCGGCTTCGTGTTTCAGGAGCCGACCCTGATGCCGTGGGCGAGCGTGCGCGGCAATGTCCAGCTTCCGCTCGATCTGGCCCATGTGTCCCGCGCCGATGCCGTCGTGCGGGTCAATCAGGCGCTGTCGCAAGTCGGGCTCGCTGAGTTCGCCGAGGTCTATCCGCGCGAACTGTCCGGCGGCATGAAGATGCGGGTCTCGCTGGCGCGGGCGCTGGTGACCGATCCGGAAATTCTCCTGATGGACGAACCTTTCGCGGCGCTCGACGAGATCACGCGCTTCAAGCTGAACAACGACCTGCTCGCGCTCTGGCGCAAGCTGGGCAAGACCATCGTGTTCGTGACGCATTCGGTGTTCGAGTCGGTGTACCTGTCGCAGCGCGTGCTGATCATGACATCCCGGCCCGGCCGCATCGCGCGCGAATTTCGCATCGATGCAGCCGAGCCGCGCGGCGAGGCGTTCCGCACATCCGCAGAGTACGCAGCCTGCTGCCGCGATGTGTCAGCGGCGCTGGCCAAGGCAAGTGGCGCAGGAGCTGCTCCATGACGGCGCGTGAGTCATCGCCGGCCCGCTTGCTGAAAATCCTTCTGCCGCTAATCGCCCTGGCTGTCGGCGTTGCGGTCTGGGAGGCTGTAGTTCGCCTCAATAATCTTCCGGTCTACGTCCTGCCCGCACCGAGCGTCGTCTTCTCGACCCTCGTGCAGGACTGGCCGATCCTGTTCGGATCGTTGCTCACAACACTACTGACCACGGTTCAGGGCTTTGTCGCGGCGGCGGTCGGCGGCATTGCGCTTGCGGTGTTGTTCAGCCGATCGAAATGGCTGGAGTATGCGCTGCTGCCCTATGCGGTGATCCTTCAGGTCACGCCGGTCATCGCGATCGCGCCGCTGCTGCTGATCTACCTGCCACAGCATGTGGCGGTCGTGATCTGCGCCTGGATCGTGGCGTTCTTTCCGGTGCTGTCGAACACCACGCTGGGGCTGAATTCGGTCGATCGCAATCTGCTCGGCCTGTTCGAACTGTACGGCGCCTCGCGCGCGCAGACGCTGCGCCACCTGAAACTGCCTTCGGCGCTGCCGCATATCCTCGGGGGCTTGCGGATCGCGGGCGGCCTGTCGCTGATCGGCGCGGTGGTCGCCGAAATCGCGGCAGGTTCGGCCGGGGCAGGTTCCGGACTGGCTTACCGGATCGCAGAGGCCGGCTACCGCCTCAATATCCCGCGGATGTTCGCGGCGCTGTTGCTGCTCTCGATTGCCGGAATTGTCATCTATTTGGGCCTCTCGCTGGCCTCGTATCTTGTGCTACGACGCTGGCACGAAAGTGCGCTTGGAAAGGAAAACTAATGGCTGCGAATGGTTCTCAGGAAAAGGTCGATGTACTGGTTTACGGCCCATCGAAGCCGGTAATCGATAACGGGTTTCCTGCGAACTTCGTTCTCCACAAATTCGAGAACCATCGCGATCTGAGCCGCCTGGCCCCGGAAATCGCCGGGCGGATTCGCGGCATTGCGGTCACCGGCCTGGTATCGACTGACGCCGCGACGCTGTCGCACTTTCCGAAGGTTGAGATCGTGTCCAGCTTCGGGGTCGGCTACGATCATATCGATGCCAAATACGCCGCCGAGCACGGCATCGTCGTCACCAACACGCCGGACGTGCTGACAGAGGAGGTCGCCGACACCGCGCTGGGTCTTTTGATCGCGACGCTGCGTGAGTTCATCAAGGCGGACCGCTATCTGCGGGCCGGGCACTGGACCACGAAAGCCTTTCCGCTGAGCCCCGGTTCGCTGCGTGACCGCAAGGTCGGCATGGTTGGCATGGGGCGTATCGGCCAGGCCATCGCGCGCCGCCTCGATGCATCGCTGGTGCCGGTGGTTTATCACTCGCGCAACCCGGCGAAGGGGGTGACCTACAAGCACTATCCCAACCTGGTCGAGATGGCCAAGGACGTTGATACACTGATCGCCATCACCCCTGGTGGCCCGTCGACCGCAAAAATGATCAATGCCGAGGTGCTCAAGGCGCTCGGGCCGCGTGGCGTGTTCATCAACGTCGCGCGCGGATCGGTGGCTGACGAGGATGCGCTGATCGCCGCGCTCAAGGATGGCACCATCATGGCGGCGGGCCTCGACGTGTTCGCGAACGAACCGGAGGTGCCGGATGCATTGAAGGCGATGCAGAATGTCGTACTGCTGCCGCACATTGCTTCCGCCTCGGTGACCACGCGCAACGCGATGGATCAGCTTGTGGTCGACAATCTCAAGCTGTGGTTCTCCGGCAAGGCGCCATTGACCCCGATTGCCGAGACGCCGGTGAAAGGCCGCTGAACATGTCCCGCGCCGCACTGCCCGGACTCACGAGACGTCTGCTGATCGGGCGGGCTTGCCTGCTCGCATTGGCAGCAGTTCTCATGATCGCATCGGACGCAGTGGCACAGGACGCTCGTTCTCTCACCAAGGAGATGGTCGGAGAATGGGAGCTCTCGACGGCGGGCCGCGACAAGACCTGCATTGTGACGCTGAAGAGCGATTCCACACCGCAAGGCCTGAAGCTGGAGCTCGATAAAGGGTGCGGCAATGCGTTGCCTTTCACCAAGAGCATCGTGGCGTGGAGTGTGAAGGGCCTCGACATCGTGCGGCTGCAGGATGCGGCGGGGCAATCGGTCATCGACGTGACCGAGGTCGAAAGCGGAATCTTCGAAGGCCTGCGGCAAGGCGAGGGCGTGTATCTTTTGCAGAATCTCGCAGCCGCGCGCGCCCTGTCAAAATCCGCCGACCAGCTCATTGGCGACTGGGCGATGGTGCGCGGCAGCGGCAAATCGATCTGCGGATTGACGCTGACCAACACTGAAACGAACACGCCGGAGAATTTCGCGGTGTACCTGAAGCCGCGCTGCGACCCGCTGGTGGCGGCTTTCGCGCCAACCGTATGGCGCATCGAGCGCGGCGAACTGCTGCTGCAGTCGGCAAAGGGCGAAATCTGGCGCTTCGAGGCCGACGACAATGCACAGTGGCGGCGCATTCCCGACAGCGCCGATCCGTTGCTGCTGACGCGGCAGTAGATTTAGATCAGCCGCATCCCCTTCAGGCTGGCGTGGCCGTTCTTGCCGACGATGATGTGATCGTGCACCGAGATCCCGAGCGGGCTCGAAATCGACATGATCGATTTCGTCATCTGGATGTCGGCGGTCGATGGCGTTGGATCACCGGAAGGATGGTTGTGCACCAGAATGATCGCGGTGGCCGACAGTTCCAGCGCGCGCTTGACCACTTCGCGCGGATAGACCGGCGTGTGATCGACAGTTCCGATCTGTTGCAATTCATCCGCGATCAACTGATTGCGCTTGTCGAGAAACAGGATCCGGAACTGCTCCTTGTCGGCAAAGGCCATGGCCGCGCGGCAGTACTCGATCACGTTCGACCACGACGACAGCACGGTCTTCTCTTTGCTGATCCGGCCCTTGGCGACCCGGCTCGCGGTCGCAGCGATCAGTTTAATCTCGGTGATCGCCGAATCGCCGAGACCGCTGACTTCCTTCAGGCGTAACTCCGGCGCGTGAACCACCTCGGCGAACGATCCGAATTTCGCGATCAGCGCCTTCGCCAGCGGTTTGACGTCACGCCGCGGCAGCGCACGAAACAGCACCATCTCCAGCAACTCGTAGTCGCTCAGCGCATCGGCGCCCGCCTCGCGGAATCGCTCGCGCAGCCGCTCGCGATGGCCATGATAGTGCGGCGCTTCGGAGAAGCCGGATGACGAGGACGGACCGTCGGATTTTGCGGGCATGGCGGAATGCGTGCTCAAGTATGCTGCAAGCATCGCCGCGCCCGGCTGCATTTGCAACCGGGTTTATTCCACAAGAATCTCTGCTGAATGCGGATATGTCCATCCGCGCGAAGCTAGAGCGTCAGACCCTGTAAGGCGGCTTGTCCAGCTTGCCGGGGGAGAGCGTGAAGATTTCCACGCCGTCGTGCGTCACGCCGACCGAATGCTCGAACTGCGCCGACAGCGAGCGGTCGCGGGTCACGGCGGTCCACCCGTCGGACAGCACCTTCACATGCGGCTTGCCGAGATTGATCATCGGTTCGATGGTGAAGAACATGCCCGGCTTCAGTTCCACGCCCTCGCCGGGGCGGCCGATGTGAATGATATTCGGCTCGTCGTGAAACATCCGGCCGAGACCATGGCCGCAGAAATCGCGCACCACGCTCATCTGTTGCGGCTCGACGAAACTCTGGATCGCATGGCCGATGTCGCCGGTGGTGGCGCCCGGCTTCACGGCGGCAATGCCGCGCATCATCGCTTCATAGGTGACATCGATCAGCCGCTCCGCGCGGCGTGAAATTTCGCCGACGGCATACATGCGGCTGGAGTCGCCATACCATCCGTCGACGATCATGGTCACGTCCACGTTGACGATATCGCCTTCCTTGAGCGGACGATCACCGGGCATGCCGTGGCAGACCACGTGGTTGATCGAGGTGCAGGTCGAGTAGCGATAGCCGCGATACATCAGGGTCGCGGGATAGGCCTTATGGTCGAAAGCGAACTTGCGGACGAAATCGTCGATCTGCGAGGTGAAAATACCCGGCCTGACGATGGTGGCCAGTTCGTCGAGACATCGCGCGACCAGCGCTCCCGCCTTGCGCATGCCGGCAAACGCCTGGGGACCGTGCAGCTTGATCTGCCCGGTCTTTCGCAGCGAGGTTTCGGTGGCTTCGACATAGTTCATGGGCGAATCTGGCTTGAAATCGAGGAAAATTGAGGGTGCATCAGCCCAATTTAATGGATGCTGCCCGCAGTGCAAGCCGCAGCACCAGCCGGGCTGCCCAGCCCTGTTTTCAGGGCATTTATGACCGTTTTCAGGTCTCGATGGGAACGGAACGCCCAAGCCTGATGTCGTGGCGTGTGAGATCGCACGTCCATGCCAAAGCCTCGACGCCAGCGGTGCCGGCCCGGTCGAAGGCGCGCGCATAGGCCGGATCGATGTCGCGGGCCAGCGCGAACGAGCGGGCCGAGCCGATCTGGATCACGAACAGCATCACGGCGCGGGCGCCTGAGGTGACCATCTCCGCCAGCTCGTCGAGATGCTTCGCGCCGCGCGCGGTGACCGAATCGGGGAACTCGGCAATACCGGCGCGCCGCATCAGATGCACGTTCTTGACCTCGACATAGCAGGGCGGACGCGAGGGATCTTCCAGCAGGAAGTCGACGCGTGAGCCCTTGCCGTTGATGGTGCGGCCGTACTTCACCTCGCGGCGGATGGTCGCGTAACCCGTCAACTCGGGAATCGCTCGGGCCGCGAGTGCTTCGGCCACGATCGGGTTCGGATGCATGGTGTTGACGCCGGTCAGCTCAAGGCCGCCGCCGAAGTCGGCCTCAACCAGTTCCCAGGAGTAAGGCAGCTTGCGCGCAAGGCTCGGCGATTTCGACAGCCACACCCGCGCGCCTTCGGCCTGAAGCCCGGTCATGGCGCCGGGATTGGCGACATGCGCGGTAATTACCGTGCCGTCGGCCAGTTCGACGTCGGCGAGGAAACGCTTGTAGCGGCGGATCAGGGTCGCCGGCACCAGTTCGCTGGCAAAACGCATTGATGTCTAGCTTTGCACGTCGACGACGGTTTCGACCGGCAGCGCGCCGCCGCGGATACGGATTTCCCGCACCGGATACGGCACGCGGATGTTCTCGCTCTTGAAGGCGTTCCACAGCTTCAGCATCACATCGCTGCGGACATTGTCGGCGCCGACATCGAGATCGGCCACCCAGAATGTCAGCGAGAATTTCATGCCGGTTTCGGCAAATTCCGTCAGCAGGCAATTCGGCGCCTTGAAGGTCGCAACATTCGCCGTCTTGGATGCGATATCGACGGCGAGCTTGCAGACGAGGGTCGGATCGGCGTCGTAGTTGGTCGCGAAGTTGACCTTCACCAGCATGTTCTTGTTGGTGTAGGTCCAGTTGACCACCCGCTGGGTCACCAGATCTTCATTCGGGATCAGGATTTCGCGGCCGTCACCCGCTGCGACGGAAATATAGCGCGTATTCATCGCGCTGATTTTTCCCGAACTGTCGCCGATGGTAATGAGGTCGCCGGGCTTCACCGACTTGTCCGCCAGCAGGATCACGCCGCTGATGAAATTGGCGACGATCTTCTGCAAGCCGAAGCCGAGACCGACGCCGATGGCGCCGGAAAACAGCGCAAAGGCGGACAGGTCGATGCCCGCTGCGCTCATGACCACTGCGAATGCGGCGACCATCAGCAGCAGGCGAACGATCTTGATCAGAAGAACCTGAACCGACGGCGTGAGATCGCGCGAGCGCGAAATCCGGGCTTCGAGGAAGTTGCCGAGGATGTTGACCAGCCAGAGCGCGATGCCGAGTGACACCACGACCTTCAGGATCAGCAATGGAGTGACCCGCAGCGCGCCGAGCGGGATGGATACCGAATCCAGCGCGGCCGACACGTCATCCAGCTTCCCGATAATGCTAAGAGCCGCGACGATCCAGGCGGTGACGGACACCGCACGGACCACGAACTCGTTGCGGATCAATCCGGTGGCAAGACGAATGATGACCCATGCTGTCGCGAGGCTGGCCGCGGTGGAGAGCAGGTAGCCGTGTCGGAGAACTTCGGTTTTCACAACGACTGCGCGGGCGATGCTGGTCAGCAGCGCGAAGATGATCGCATCGGCCCGGTTCATCAGGATGCGGATCAGCGCACGCAGCGGCGCCGGCAGACCCATCGCCAGCGATGTCGGACTGACCCGCGCACGCAAGAAGCTGGCGAGGGCCAGCGACAGGCCCGCAGCGGCCAGAATGATGCCAGCCTGCATGTAGAACCAGGGCGAGATCAGATAGGCCTCGGCAGATTTGACGCTGGCCTGTAACGCCTGCTGGATATCATCCCATTCCATGGGCAACTCACCTCAAAAGGAGGCAGGCCGGTTCGCCTGCCCCAGCTTCGATCCTGATTCGATAACATCGACAGATTCCCATATTCCGCCGCTACGGGCGTGTGAGAATTCCGCGCACGGCCGACTTAACACCAGCAAATCCGGCACAATCGTGATGACAGCGACAAATCGGTTGGCGGCAGGCGGCTGCGACTATATTCATGGATTTGCAGACATTTTAGGAGACATACACAGCTAATGGCATCTCTCGACTCGGTCAGCATTGCCATTCTGCTCGGCTCGGTTCTCGTGATGGCGGGCATCCTCTCGAGCCTGCTCGCGCTGCGCTTCGGCGCTCCGTTGCTGCTGGTCTTCCTTTTTGTCGGTATTCTCGCAGGCGACAGCGGACCCGGCGGCATCCGCTTCGACGACGTGCAGTCGACCTATCTGGTCGGGTCGGTGGCGCTGGCGCTGATCCTGTTCGATGGCGGCCTCAAGACCCGTTTCCAGAGCATCCGCGCGGTGCTGGCGCCGTCGGCCGCTCTGGCGACCTTCGGCGTGCTGGTAACGGCGCTGATCACGGCGCCCGTTGCCAAATATGCACTCGGGATCGGCTGGGCAGAGGCGCTGCTGGTTGGCGCTGTGGTGGGCTCCACCGACGCGGCAGCGGTGTTCCTGCTGGTGCACAGCCAGGGTCTTCGTCTGCGCCCGCGCGTCGGCGCGACCCTTGAGGTGGAATCCGGCACCAACGATCCGTTCGCGGTCTTCCTGACGCTGATGCTGGTGGAGTTCCTGTCGATCGGGCAGAGTTCGGCGGCGCACATTGCGCTTCAGTTCGTGCGCGAGAGCGCGCTGGGCGTGCTCTTCGGTGCTGTCGGCGGCTGGCTTGTGGTCCTGGCGCTGAATCGCATCTCGCTGCCGCAGGGTTTGCACGCCCCCTTCGTGACGACAGCCGCGCTGGTCATTTTCGGGGTGTCCCAGATCTCGCACGCGTCGGGATTCCTCGCCGTCTATCTCGCCGGCATGATCATCGGAAACCGTCCGACCCGCGCGCACAATTCCGTCGTGGCATTTCTCGACGCCGCGACATGGCTGGCGCAGATCGTGATGTTCGTGCTGCTCGGTCTCCTGGTTTCACCCGAGCGAACCCTGGCGACCGTGCTGCCGGCTGTCGCGGTCGCACTGGTGCTGATGCTGGTGGCGCGGCCGGTCGCGGTGTTTCTTTGCCTCGCGCCGTTCCCGTTCAACTGGCGCGAAAGGACTTTCATCGCCTGGGTCGGCCTGCGCGGCGCGGTCGCGATCTTTCTGGCCTCGATCCCGATGCTGGTCGGGCTGCCGAACGCGCAGGTGTATTTCGACGTCGCCTTCGTGGTTGTCATTATTTCGCTGCTGCTGCAAGGCTGGACCCTCGCTGCGGCGGCGCGTCGCCTGCATGTGGCGTTGCCGCGGGCTGATCGCGGGCCCCGGCGCGTCGAACTCGATCTGCCGGGACAGCTCGAACAGCAGCTTGTGGGTTATCCGGTTCGCGCCAACAGCCTGTTTCTGAAGCGCGGGCTGATCCCGTCATGGTCGAAGCCGACGCTGGTGATCCGCGACGAGAAAATTCTATCGCCGACCGAGGCCGAACCGGTGGTCAAGGGTGACTATCTCTATCTGCTCGCACCGCCGGAGAAGGCCGAGGCGCTGGATCGCTTCTTTGTCGACATGCCGGTGGTGCCAGCGCCGGACCCGCATCTGCTCGGCGACTTCATGATGCCTGGTGACGTGACCCTCAAGGATGTTGCCGATATTTACGGCGTCACCATCGCCCCCGGCGACGCGCATCTGACACTGGCGGATTATTTCGACATTCATCTCGATCATGCGCCCCGCGTCGGCGCGACCTTGCCGCTCGATTCCATTGTACTGGTGGCGCGGAGCATCGGCGGCAACCGGGTGAACGTGGTCGGGCTCCGGCTGCCGGAGGATGAGGAGCCGCCGGCCCCTGAACTGAGCCGCACCGCTGCCGCCAGACGCAAGCTGTCGCGGATCGGGACCCGGCTGCTCGGGAGCTGAGCCTGTTTAAAGTGCGCGGGATGGCAACAGCAGCGGCCCGTCCGGCGTCTCGACGCGGTTCACCGAGATGCCGAAGATCTCCGCAATGCGATCAGGCGTCAGTGCAAGCTGCGGGGTATCGTTGGCGACGATGCGGCCCTCATTCATGATGACCACGCGATCGGCGAACCGCATTGCCAAGGCGAGATCGTGAATGATCGCAAGCACGGCGGTGCCGCCATGGGCGATCCGCTGAAGCAGATCCATGACGATCAATTGGTGGCGCTCATCCAGTGAGGTCGTCGGCTCGTCTGCGATCAAGACCGACGCCTCGGTGGCGAGTGCCCGCGCAATCGCGACGCGCGCCCGTTCCCCGCCTGACAGTGTCGTAATCAGCCGCGAAGAAAACTCGCCGACGGCGGTTGCCTCGATGGCGCGCTCGATGGCGATGCGATCCTTGATGGAGGTCTGCGAGAACGGGTCCGCATGGGGTTCGCGTCCGAGCGCAACGATGCTGTCCACCCGCATCGGCCAATGGAATTCATGTCCCTGCGGCAGATAGGAGATCGCACGCGCGCGAGCGCGGGGCTGCATGTGACGCAGGCTGACGCCATCGAATGCGGTTGAGCCCTCGGTTCGCATCACGCCGGCCATGGCGCGCGCCAGTGTGGTTTTGCCGGCGCCGTTGGGTCCGGCGAGAATTGTGAATTCGCCGGCATTCAAGGTCAGATCGGCAGTGTCCACGATCCGGCGCGAACCACGGACAACCGTGATACCGGAGGAGACAAGGCGCGGCGCATTGTTTGTCTTCATTGCGTGCTGTCCTCCAATGCACGGCGTTCATGGAAGATCATCGCTAGGAAGAACGGTACCCCGATCAGCGCCGTCACCACGCCGATCTTGATTTCAATGACGGCGGGGATCAGGCGCACCGCGATATCCGCCGCCATCAGCAGCGCCGCGCCCGCCAGTGACGCCGGCAGCAGTACGCGCGCAGGATCCGATCCATAGAACCGCCGCACCAGATGCGGCGCGACCAGTCCCACGAACGAGATCGCGCCTGCAACGGAAACAGCAGCGCCGACGCCGAGCGCGACACCGATCACCACCAGCACGCGCGTGCGCTCGACATTGACGCCGAGCGAGGCAGCGGCGTCTTCACCGAGCGTCAGCGCGCGAAACGCCTTCGCGTTATACGCCAGCACAAACCAGCTCACGATCATAAACGGTGCGGCAAGCCAGACGTGCTCCATGCTGCGATCGCGCAGCGAGCCGAGTAGCCAGAACGCGATCTCCAGTGCGATGTACGGATTGGGCGCGAGATTGAGAATGAGGGCGATGGCCGCGCCCGCGAGACTGGCGAGCGCGAGGCCCGCCAGAAGAGTCACGGTCAGCGACGCCCGGCGTCCGGCGATGGCGACCAGCGCTCCAACCGAAAGAAGTGCGCCGGCGATGCCGGCGAGCGGCACCGCCAGCGACAGCGCGTTGGCCAGACCGAACGCCATGATTGCCGCGGCGGCCGCTGCTGCCGCCTGCGGCGCGCCGAACAGCGACGGTTCGGCGAGCGGATTGCGCAGCAGGCCCTGCAACGACGCGCCGGCCAGTCCAAACGTGGCGCCGATCAGCATCGCCAGCAATGTTCTCGGCAAACGGATATCGCGGACGATAATCGACGCCACGCCCTGATCGGAAAACAATGCTGCAATGACCGTACGCGGCGAAAAGGACGCAGGCCCGGTCATCAGCGACAGCACGAACAGCACCGCCACCAGAATGGCGAGCGTCGCGGTCAGCACGGGTCCCTGAATATCGCCTCGGCTATCGCTCTTCATCTTGTTCCGGCATATCTCCGCAGCAGGAAGGGCCGCTGACGCAATCCGATTGGCGTGGCATAACAGGCTGTCATGATCAAGAAAACCATCTTCGCGGCCATGAGTATTTTGGTCCCGCTCGCGGTGTTTTGCGGCTCCGTGCAGAACACGCGTGCGGACGGGCCGCCGAAGCGCATCGTATCCTTCAATCTCTGCGCCGATCAGTTGCTGCTCGCGCTGGCCGACCCGGCCCAGATTGCCGGATTGTCGCCCTATGCGGTCAATCCGCTTCTGTCGGTGATGACGGACAGGGCCGCGGCGTTTCCCCGGCTGGATTGGGATGCGGAATCGGTCGTGAACCTCGCGCCTGATCTGGTGCTCGGCGGACCCAGCCATCGCCCGATCCATGCAATGCTCAGCGCGATGGGCATTCGCGTCGTGGACGTCGAACTCATCCGCAATCTCGCCGATGCGCGCCGTCAGGCCATCGAGGTGGGAAAGCTTGTCGGCTATCCCGAGCGCGGCGAGGCGCTGGCGCGCCAGATCGAACAGGCCGAGGCGAGATTGTCGGCGGTTGCCCTGAAGCCGCCGCTGACGGCGCTGGTCATTCAGCGCGAAGGCTACCGGGAAGGTCCAGCCAGTCTGGCTTCCGGTATGCTCTCCATCGCGGGATTGCGGCCGCCGCAACGGGCCGCTGGCGGAGCCGGCGGCTTCATGGCTGCGGAGCAGGGCGGATTCGTATCGCTTGAGCACTTGCTCACTGACGGACCGGATGTGCTGGTGTTGCAGGACCCGCCGCGTGAGGCCCAGGATCAGGGTGCGCTGTTCATCACCCATCCGGCGCTGCTGACGCGCTATGGGGCGAACAGGCGGATCGACCTCCCCGAACGCTACACGCTGTGCGGCGGACCGCCGTTGCTCGCAGGACTGGATTATCTCGCAAAGGCGATCACGACGCTGAAGTAGAAACCTCAGGCAGTCGCGGGCAAAACCTCGACGCCGCCACTGGCGACCACCTTGCCGCGCTTGAGCATCACCACATTCGTCGCCACCCGCCGCATCTCGCCGGCATCGTGGCTGACAAATACCATCGGCACGCTGGCTTCATCGCGCAGCCGGGCGAAGTAGGGAAGGATCTCCGCTTTCCGTTCCTCGTCGAGCGAGCCGAGCGGTTCGTCGAGCAGCAGCAGGCGCGGTTTCGCGAGCAGGGCGCGGCCGAGCGCCACACGCTGGCGCTCACCGCCGGAGAGTTGGGCGGGGCGCCGAGTGAGCAGATGTCCGATGTCGAGCAGATCGACGGTGTGTTTCTCAGCGGCCGCGTCGCGGTCGAGGCCATTCATGCGGCGCCCGTAGTCGAGATTCTGCATGACATCGAGATGCGGAAACAGCCGCGCGTCCTGAAACACATAACCGATCCGCCGCCGGTGCGGAGGAATGTGCATGTACAAAGCCGTATCGTCGAGCGTTTTCCCGTAGAGCACGATGCGGCCGCGATCGGGCGTCACCAGCCCGGCGATCATGTTGATGATCGAGGTCTTGCCGGCGCCGGAATTGCCGAACAGCCCGGTGACCAGCCCATCGCTTGTGAAGGATGTTTCAAGCCTGAAATCGCCAAGTTGCTTTTCAATATCGACGAGCAGCATATCAATAACCGTGCAGCCGCGCCGTCGCGCGACGCGCAAGAATTTCAGACGCGATCAGTGCGGCCATGGCAATTGCGATCGATACGATCACAAGCCGCAGCGCAGCCGTATCGCCGTCCGGCGTCTGGGTCAGCGAATAGATCGCCGCCGAGATGGTTTGCGTTTCGCCGGGAATGTTGGAGACGAATGTAATCGTCGCGCCGAATTCGCCGATGGCCTTGGCGAAGCCGAGCACCATGCCGGCCAGGATTCCTGGCAACGCAAGCGGCAGTGTGACGGTCAGGAACACGCGCCAGGGCGCAGCGCCGAGCGTGCTGGCCGCCTGTTCGAGCTTGCGGTCCACCGCCTCGATGGACAGCCGGATGGGCCGTACCAGCAGCGGAAACGACATCACGCCGCAGGCAAGCGCCGCGCCGGTCCAGCGGAATGCGAACACGATACCGAGTGTGTCGGCAAGCCACGCGCCGACCAAGCCTTTACGTCCGAAGGTCAGCAGCAGCAGATAGCCGGTGACGACAGGCGGCAGCACCAGCGGCAGATAGATCAGCGCATCCAGCGCCGCCTTGCCCCAGAAGTTCCGCCGCGCCAGAAGCCACGCCACGGCGATGCCGAGTGGCGTGGCGACCAGTGTGGCGACGGCGGCGACCCGCAATGAGAGCAGGATCGCCGTCCATTCTTCGGCGGAGAGTTCGGACACGGCGGGTTGTTACGACGTCGGCTTGATCAGGAAGGTGAAGCCGTACTTTTCGAAGATCGACTTCGCCGCGGCCGAACGAAGGAACGCGAGATAGGGCGTTGCGTCTGCCTTCGCGCCTGCCGTCGCCGCCACCGGATAGATGATCGCCGGATGCGAATCCGGCGGGAAGGCGCCGATGATCTTCACGCCGGGTTCGACCTTGGCATCGGTCTCATACACGATGCCGAGATTGGCTTCGCCGCGCGCGACCAATGCGAGTGCGGCGCGCACGCTTTCAGCCATGGCGAATTTCGGCTCAGCGGCCTGCCACGCACCGAGCTTTTCCAGCGCAGCCTTGGCGTATTTGCCGACCGGCACGGCCTTGACGTCACCGGTGGCGATCCTGCCGTCGCCTGCGAGCTTGGCGAGATCGAAGCCCTGACCGATTGTAACCGTCGTGAGCTTGGAATCTTTCGGAACGATCAGCACGATCTTGTTGCCGAGCAGGTTGATCCGCGACGTGTCGCTGATGGTCTTCTTTCCTGCGGAGTAATCCATCCAGTCAGTGTCGGCCGAGATGAAGATATCCGCCGGCGCGCCCTGCTCGAGCTGCTTGGCGAGCGCGGAGCTTGCAGCATAACTGGAGACCACTTTAACGCCGGTCTTGGCTGTGTAGGCGGCGTTGGCCTCGTCGAGCGCGTTCTTCATCGAAGCGGCGGCGAACACGGTGAGGGTCTTGTCCTGCACGGCCGCCGGTGGTGCGCCCGCCGGCTTCGCGTCCTGCGCATAAGCCATCGAGAACAGCGGCGCGCAGACAAGCGCGGTCACAACGAGAAAACGGGACATAAAGGTCATTTGGGCGCTCCATAGCGGGGCGCGCGCAACAATGCGCGCAAGCCGGCTTTGATCAAATCATCTGACGACAAGCGGAAGCGCCGTTCCGGCAACCCCGGCAGCGCGCAGCATGCCAAGGCATCGTTCGCCGGGACAATATCAGGCGTGGTCGCTGCGTAAAGTCCCGGATCGCTCCCCGGTTACGCGCTCGGGCTATTTTGCGTCCGGAGCCTGAAGAACCTGCCGGCATTCGGACGGCAGGTTTGCGAGTGTGAGCGGCGGCTTCGGTTTGGGCGGAACCGGCGGCGGCTTTGGATGCAGCACCGCGTCGCTGAACCAGTAGGCCAGGTCGCCTGCGCTGCAACCCTCACCGTCGGCGGGCGGCGTCTGTGCTTCACAATTCGTGCTGCCCGCCGGACACTTCATGCGGATGTGAAAATGGTAGTCGTGCCCGTACATCGGGCGCACCTTCGACAGCCAGCTCCGGTCGCCCTTCGCTTCCCGGCACAGCGCCTTCTTGATCGCGGCGTTGACGAAGATGCGCTCCACCTGCGGCTCCTGAGCGGCAGCGCGGATCACGGGAAGATGTGTCGGCGTCCATGTAGCCGGATCGATGTCGAGGCGATCTTTCCGCACCATCATCACGGCGGATGTTTCCTCGCGTTCCTCGCGGGAGAGCTGCCGGTTCGGCATCGGCGTCAGCCAGATGTCGGCATCGAGGCCGATCTGGTGGCTTGCGTGCCCGGTGAACATCGGCCCACCGCGCGGCTGGGACATGTCGCCGACCAGAAGTCCCGGCCAGCCCGCCGTCTTTTGCGCTTTGACGGCTACTCTTTCGAGCAAAGCAATGAGATCAGGGTGTCCCCAGTTGCGGTTGCGCGACAGCCGCATGACTTGCCACGCCGATCCGCTGATCGGCAACGCGACCGCGCCGGCGATACATCCTTTGGCGTAAAAGCCGATGGCTTGCGGCGCGAGCGCAGCCGGCTGCAGCTTGCGGCCGAACAGTTCCTTGGCGGCGACGTTGGGATCGTTGGGATTGGCCAGCGGCGGAAGCGGCTTGGGATTGACGCTGCCCTTGTCCTGCGCCTGTGCCGGGACTGTCACCGCGAGAACAGCCGACATCAGAGCGAGCGCGGGAATCAGACGGAATCGGATCATGACTCTCTTATAGCGGACAGCGGGCCCGGCGACGAGGCGGCGCGATTCTTAACCGGGCATTAGCCATGCCGGAGACTGACGCAAATTGGAGCGAAATGCCATGCGTGCGAATATTTGTTGTGCAGATGGCGCATCGAAGCCGAAGTAGTGTCATGATCGCGGGGGAGAAACGATCATGCGAGCCTTATCTGGTGTGACCTGCCACTGTGAACGCCTCGCAATTAAGCACTCCAAGGGCCATCGCATAGGTGGCATCAGCTTCAGGTGGTCCGCTAAAGGATACCAATTTTTCAGACACTTATAGCAAAACTGCGCTCGCAGAATGCAAGGGACGCGGGGCAGATGCCGATCAATCGGCCAAAACCAAAAAACAGAACCGGTAAGTCAGCACTCACGCGGGGAAGGTTGTCGGTTCGCCGGCCCAAGGCCGTGCCGAAGCTGTCACCCAAGGGCCGCAAGATCTCCGAGATCGGCGAAATCGTGCGCAAGCGCGCGGAAGCCGAGGCGGCGATCGCGGATGCGGCGCGCTCCAACGCGCGTTTGCGCGAGGCGATCGATATTCTTCCGCAAGGCATCGTGTTTCTCGATGCCGAGGGGCGGTACATCCTCTGGAACAAGAAGTACGCCGAGATCTACAACAAGAGCGCCGACCTCTTTGAAGAGGGCGCGATGTTGCGTGACACCCTGAAGGAGGGCGTGGCGCGTGGCGACTATCCGGACGCGATCGGGCGCGAGGATGAATGGATCAACGAGCGGCTCGAGAAGCTTTATCATCCCGGTCATCGCCACGAACAAACCCTGTCCGACGGCCGCTGTATCCTGATCGAGGAACGCCTGACCGGCGACGGCGGCGTGATCGGGCTGCGCGTCGACATCACCGAACTGAAACAGCGCGAAGCCTCGTTCCGCCTGCTGTTCGACGGCAATCCCGTACCGATGATTGTCTGTGCCCAGGACAACGAGCGCATCATCAGCGTCAATGACGCGGCGGTCGCGCATTATGGATACGCGCGCGAGGACTTCGAGAAACTGAAGATATCCGACGTGCAGGCCTTCGATCATGCCGCGCCCTGGACCGGCGACCAGACCACCGAGGAGCGCGCGGCGCGAACCTGGAAGCACGTCAAGGCCGACGGATCGCTGATCGATGTCGCGATCTATTCGCGCATGCTGACGTTCGAAGGCAAGCCCGCGGTGCTGCTGGCGCTGATGGACATTACCGAGCGCAAGCGCGCCGAAGCGCGGCTCGCCTTCATGGCGCAGCATGACGGCCTCACCGGATTGCCGAACCGCATCCTGCTGCGGCAGCGGCTCGATGAACTGCTGGCGCATACCCGCCGCAGCGGCGACAAGGTCGCGGTGCTGTTTCTCGACCTCGACAACTTCAAGGCCATTAACGACACGCTGGGCCATGCCATCGGCGACAAGCTGCTCAAGGGTGTGACCAAGCGACTGCGCTCCTCCCTGCGCGAGGAAGACGCGATCGCGCGCCTCGGCTCCGACGAATTCGCCATCGTGCAGGCCGGTGCGTCGCGGCCCGAGGATGTCGCGTTTCTGGCCCGGCGCCTGATCGACGCCATCAGCGAGCCCTATCTGTTCGACGGCCACACCATCGTCAGCGGCGCCAGCATCGGCATTGCGATTGCGCCGGGCGACGGCGACGATGCCGAGAAACTGCTCAAGAATGCCGACATGGCGCTGTCGCGCGCCAAGAGCGAGGGTCACGGCACGTTCAGTTTCTTCGAATCGGAAATGGACGCCCGCGCCCAGACCCGCCGCCGCATCGAAATCGACCTGCGCGCGGCGATCGAGAGCAACATCCTGCAGCCTCACTACCAGCCGCTGGTGGATCTCAAGACCGGACGGATCACCGGCTTCGAGGCGCTGGTGCGCTGGCCGGACCCGGACCGCGGCATGATTCCGCCGGTGGAATTCATTCCGGTCGCGGAAGAAACCGGCCTGATCAACGCGGTCGGCGGCCTGATGCTGCGGCGCGCCTGCATGGACGCGGCGCAATGGCCGGACGACGTGCGCGTCGCCGTCAACCTGTCGCCGCTGCAATTCCGTGTCGGTAACCTTCTATCGGTGGTGATGGACGCGCTGAAAACATCGGGCCTGTCGCCGAAGCGGCTTGAGCTTGAGATCACCGAAACCCTGCTGCTCGAAAAGAGCGATCAGGTGCTGGCCACGCTGCATGCGCTGCGCGCGCTCGGCGTGCGGATTTCGATGGACGATTTCGGCACCGGATATTCGTCGCTGAGCTATCTGCGCAGCTTCCCGTTCGACAAGATCAAGATCGACCGCTCATTCGTTCGCGATCTCGGCTCCAATCAGGACGCGCAGGCGATCGTCCGCTCGATCATCTCGCTCGGCATGGGCCTTGGCGTGACGATCACCGCGGAAGGCGTCGAGACCGAATGCGAACTCGCCTGCCTGCGTGCGGAAGGCTGTCATGAGGGACAAGGCTTCCTGTTCAGCCGCGCCCGGCCGAACGCCGAGATCACCGCGCTGTTGCAGGCCCAGCGCAACGCGACCATCAGCGGTGCAAGCGTCCGCGTGGCGTGATCCCGGTTCTCGGCGCGGACCGCTGCAAATGAAAAACCCCGGCTTTGAGCCGGGGTTTTCCTTGCGATGATCGCTGAAAATCACTTCTTCTTGGACTTCTTCTTTTTCTTCGCAGGCTTGTCCTTCGTCTTCCCGGCCTTCGAGACGTCGTCGATCTCGGCCTTGGCGACATGCTTGACGATCGACTTGATCGTGCTCTTGGCGGACGCCTTGTTGGAATAGCCTTCCGAGGCGAACATCTTCTCGCCGTTCGGGGCGCGGAAGCGAAAGCGGAATTCGCCGGATTTGTCTTTGTAGATTTCAAACTTGTAGGACGCTGCCATCACTGTCTCCGATGGTTGAAAATTCGATCACGCGCACCGTCGATGGACGGGCGCGAAGAGTCAAGCGGCTCGCGCCTTTCTCTCGATCACGCACCCGCCAGATTCGACTTGAACGGGCGATGAACGGCGATGCGCGACGCCGTATGCGCCGCAGTGAGGAAGCGTTTCATCCCCCATTTGTGACACCGATTGTGACAGTGAGCCGCCGTATTCCGCGTGTCGCTGTGATTTGATAAGGTGCGGCTCCAGAAAAAAGCGGGGAGGGACGCATGCCGGGCCTGTTGCGCGTGATGGGGACAATCGACCTCGATCAATTCTGGCCCGATGGCGATTCCGACGCCGATACAACGAAGGTCAAGGTCACGGTCGGAAGCAACTCGTTTGCCTACGCCGCTGACGGCAAGACCTTCAAGAAGACCAAGGCGTATTTCGGGGCGTTCGCGCGCGGCGCCAGCAACAAGGAGGTGATCGACACGCAAGGCCGGATCACTGTCCGGCTGCAAGGGATCGATGCCCCCGAACTGCATTATCGCGCGGGGCCACTCAAGAAGAGCACCGGCGTTTCCGCCGCCAAGCGCGAAAAATTCAATCTCGAAAACAAACAGCCGCGGCGGCAATACTGGGCGGAAACCGCGACGGTCGCGCTGGCGAAGAAACTGTCCGGCTTCGGCAGCCCGATCAAGTGTCAGGTGGTCTCGTTGATCGACAAGCCGTTCGAGGTGATCGACACCTACGGACGTTTCGTCGCCAACATCCGGGTCGGCACCGGATACAAGACCGACATCAACCTGTGGCTCGCCGAACAAGGCTGGGCGTATCCGACATTCTACTCCTCGATGGAAGAAGAAGAGATCCAGTCCTATCTCGATATCTTGAGCAAGGCCAAAGCCAAGGGCCGCGTCTGGAAGGACTACTCGGCTGACACCGGCAAGTTCGATCCGAAGCTGGTGTTTCGTCCGCACGGACCGGCTCAGCCAGCCAGGGACAGGGGCAAGGTGCTGATGCCCAAGATGTTCAGGCGGCAGTTGTCATACAAGTTGCAGAAGAAGGTCGGCGTCGTCAGCGGAAGCTTCACCGACTATCTGAAGGCCAACAACGATTCCTGCTTCACGACGGACGATTTTATCAAACAGGGCCCGACCACCGCGCCGGTGCGCGCGCTGTACGAGTTCATGAAGGGCAACAGGTTCACCGTGAAGCCGCACGACATCGTGTTCCGCGAGAAATTTTCGAGTCTGGTCGACAAGAACGGCAAGAAGATCGAAAAATTCTGAGGGCGGGGCATGACGCGACCCGTTGCGCCGATATGAAACCACTTTCACGGTGTCTGTGAAAGCACCTGTTCCGCAGCGAAGGAAGCTCCAAGCCAAATACCGACGTTAGGGGCTATGGGTCCCCGCCTTCGCGGGGACGACCCGAAGGGTATGATCGCCGTCTAACCCTCAGCTATCCACCTTCAGCGCGGCAATGAAGGCTTCCTGCGGGATGTCGACCTTGCCGAACTGCCGCATCTTCTTCTTGCCTTCCTTCTGCTTCTCCAGAAGCTTGCGCTTGCGCGTGATGTCGCCGCCGTAGCACTTCGCGGTCACGTCCTTGCGCAGCGCGCGGACAGTTTCGCGCGCGATCACCTTGCCGCCGATCGCCGCCTGGATCGGGATCTGGAACATGTGCGGCGGGATCAACTCCTTCATTTTCTCGACCATGGCGCGACCGCGGCCTTCGGCGCGGGTGCGATGGACCAGCATGGAGAGCGCGTCCACCGGTTCGTTGTTGACGAGAATCTGCATCTTCACGAGATCGGCCGGCTTGTAGTCGGTCAGGTGATAGTCGAACGAGGCATAGCCCTTCGAGACGGACTTCAGACGGTCATAGAAATCGAACACCACTTCATTGAGCGGCAGTTCGTATTTTACCATGGCGCGGGCGCCGACGTAGGTGAGTTCCTTCTGGTTGCCGCGGCGCTCCTGACAGAGCTTGAGCACGCTGCCGAGATAGTCGTCCGGTGTGAGGATGGTGGCCTCGATCCACGGCTCCTCGATTTCCTTGATCTGCGTCACGTCCGGCATGTCGATCGGATTGTGAATCTCGATCTCGCTGCCGTTGTTGAGGTGCATCTTGTAGATGACGCTTGGGGCGGTCGCGATCAGGTTGAGATTGAACTCGCGGGAGAGGCGCTCCTGGATGATTTCCAGATGCAGCAGGCCGAGGAAGCCGCAGCGGAAGCCGAAGCCCAATGCAGCGCTGGTCTCCATTTCGAACGAGAAACTTGCGTCATTGAGCCGCAGCTTGCCCATCGCCGCGCGCAGCGTCTCGAAGTCGTCGGCATCGACCGGAAACAGGCCGCAGAAAACCACCGGCACGGCAGGCTTGAAGCCCGGCAGCATTTCGGTGATCGGCTTGCGGTCGTCGGTGATGGTGTCGCCGACGCGGGTATCGGCGACTTCCTTGATCGCCGCGGTGATGAAGCCGATTTCGCCGGGGCCGAGTTCGTCGACATTGACCATCTTCGGCGTGAAGTAGCCGACACGCTCGACGTCGTAAGCCGCGCCCGTGCCCATCATGCGCACGCGCTGGCCCTTCTTCAGGACGCCATCGACCACGCGCACCAGAACCACGACGCCGAGGTAAACGTCGTACCAGCTATCGACCAGCAGCGCCTTCAGCGTCGCGTCGCGGTCGCCCTTCGGCGGCGGCAGGCGGGTGACGATGGCTTCCAGCACGTCGGGAATGCCGAGGCCGGTCTTCGCCGAGATCATCACCGCCTCGGAGGCATCGATGCCGATCACGTCCTCGATCTGCTGCTTCACCTGTTCGGGCTCCGCGGCGGGCAGATCGACCTTGTTCAGCACCGGCACGATTTCGAGATTGGCGTCGAGCGCGTGATAGACGTTGGCGAGCGTCTGCGCTTCCACGCCCTGCGAGGCGTCGACCACCAGCAGCGCGCCTTCGCACGCGGCCAGCGAACGCGAAACCTCGTAGGCGAAGTCGACGTGGCCGGGCGTGTCCATCAGGTTGAAGATGTAGGTGTTGCCGTCCTTGGCCTTGTAGTTGAGGCGAACAGTCTGCGCCTTGATGGTGATGCCGCGCTCACGCTCGATGTCCATCGAATCGAGCACCTGCTCCTTCATCTCGCGCGCCTCCAGTCCGCCGGTGGTCTGGATAAGCCGGTCGGCGAGAGTGGACTTGCCATGGTCGATATGGGCGACGATGGAGAAGTTGCGGACGTTGGAAATAGGGGTCGTTGTCATGGGCGCGGGATAGCATTCGCGCCCCTTTGCGGCAACTGAATTGGGCGGCGGAACGCGGACTTCCAGCGGATTGGCGCGGATTTCCTGCTGTTCGCGGCGCTCCGTGCGATCCTTGCCGCAATCTCCCGGCACTGGTAGCAACAAGCCAGCGCAACGAGCCAGTTCCGACACAGGTTGACCGCGATGTCCGATGCTTCCTCGACCGAAACCGGGCGCAGAACCGGGAAAAACCCCGGCCCGCGCACCGGACTGCGATCCCGGCAGAAGGCGCGCCTGCGCCACGTGCCGGTCACGCGCCGCGTGGCGGCGTGGATCGCGGCAGTCGCCCACGATCCGGCAACGTCGCTCAGATTCGTCATCGGCTTTGCGGTGGTGCATGCGCTGCTCTGGACCATCATCCTCACCGCGCTGAAGGCCGCGCAGGATGTCCATATGGATGTCGCGGAGGCTTACGCCTGGGGCCAGAAATTCCTGCTCGGCTACGGCAAGCATCCGCCGCTGGCGGGATGGGTCGCGGGCGTCTGGTTCAGGATTTTTCCCGTCACCGACTGGGCGACCTATGCGCTGGCGATGACGGTCGCCGGCACGGGCCTTGTGATCTGCTGGCTGATCGCGGTGCGCGTGGTCGATCATCGCCGCGCGATGTTCACGGTGGCGATGCTGGCGCTCTATCCGGTCTTCACCTTCAAGGGCTTCAAGTACAATCCCGATCTGCTGCAACTGGTGACGCTGCCGCTGTTCGTGCTGGCCTATCTCGAGGCGTTTCAGAAGCGCACGGTGATGTCGGGCATCTGGCTCGGACTCGCCGCCGCGCTGGCGCTGATGACCAAATACTGGGTACTGACCATGATCGGCGCTGCGGGGCTCGCATCGCTGCTCCATCCGGACCGGATGCGTTTTTGGCGCTCACCCGCGCCGTGGGCGGCGTTCGCCGCATGCTTCGCCGGCCTGCTGCCGCATCTGTGGTGGCTGAAGCAGGCGGATTTCCTGCCGCTGATCTATGCCGACGATGTGTATGGCGGGCGGACCTTCGGCACCACGCTGCGGCTGGCGTCGATCTATCTTGCGCACAATCTCGGCCTGCTGCTGCTTCCCGTGAGCTTCGCAGCCATTGCGCTGGCGTGGAAGCTGCAATGGTGGAGGTCGCTGCGGCGGAGAGGATTTATCGGCGAGTTCATCGCCTCGGCAAGGCGTCCATGGGTGCGCGGTCCCAACTCCGGCGTGTTCCTCACGCAGGCGCGCAATATCTGGATCATCCAGATCATTGTCGCGCTGGTGCCGCCGATCGCCGCTGTGGCGTTCGGCATCTACATGAAGACCGACTGGGGAATCTCGCTGTTCTTCCTGGTGCCGCTGGCGCTGATTGCGCTGCCGACGCTGCGCGTCACGCAGATGGCGCTGATCCGGCTGATGCTGATGTGGCTGGGGTTCACCCTCGTGATGCTGCTGATCTCGCCGATCATCGCGGCGCAGACCGTGCGGCGCGACGGCGATGCCGGCGTTCCGTTCGCGCCCAAGTCCGAATTTGCGATGCAACTGACCGAAGCCTGGCGCGCGCGGTTTAACAGGCGCTGGGCCGTGGTCGCAGGCACCACGGAAATCGGCGAGCCGCTGACCTTCTACAGTCCCGATCATCCGGCGCCGCTGACCCCGCGGGAGGTCTGGGCCTCGGGCCTGACCAGTCTGGAGGAGGCGAAGCAGCGCGGCTTCATCGGCATCTGCGACACCAAGGATCTCGAGCTGAACAAGTGCGAAGCCTGGATGGCGGAGAACGCGCCGAACGCGGAGCGCCTCGATCTCACCTCGCGGCGCTACTTCCACGGCAAGGCGGGTCCGGCGGTGAAGTGGAAGATCTGGATCGTGGGTCCGGAGCGGCCTGACGAAGAGGACGACAAGTAGATTGCAACGTCATCCTGAGGTGCGAGCCGTACTGACGGCGAGCCTCGAAGGATGAGAGCGTTGAATGACGGGACTTGTTATCGCCGTCGTCCTTCGAGGCTCGCAAGTGCTCGCGCCTCAGGATGACGGCGGGAACCCTCTAGCCCGCTTCTTCTTCGCCGAACTTGTTGGCGAGCAGTTCGGTGATGGCGTTGATCGCCGCCTCGGCTTCGCGGCCGCTCGCCGCCACGGTGATGGTGGTGCCGATCCCGGCAGAGAGCATCATCAGGCCCATGATCGATGTGCCGCCGACGCTTTCGCCGTTGCGCGTGACAGTGAGTTCGGCGTCGAACTTTTCCGCCGTCTGCACGAATTTCGCGGAGGCGCGGGCATGAAGGCCGCGCTTGTTAATGATGGGAAGTTCTCGGACGATAACGCCGGCTGACGAAGACGTATGCTCCGGCGTGGCGCTCATTTCCCGGCGAGCACACGGCTGGCGATCGTCACGTATTTGCGGCCGGCTTCCTGAGCGGCGGCGATCGCGTCGGGCAGCGGCTTGTCGTCGCGCACCTTGGCGAGCTTGACCAGCATCGGCAGGTTGATGCCGGCCAGTACTTCGACCTTGGGACGGCTCATACAGGAGATCGCGAGGTTCGACGGCGTGCCGCCGAACATGTCGGTGAGAATCGCAACGCCATCGCCGCTGTCCACGCGCTTGACGGCTTCGATAATATCGCTGCGACACAGATCGGCATCGTCTTCGGCGCCAATCGTAATCGACTCGATTTGTTTTTGCGGACCCATCACGTGTTCAAGGGCAGCCTTGAACTCGTCGGCAAGACGCCCGTGGGTCACCAGTACTAGACCAATCATCCAAAACTCCTCGCGGGCGCTTTTTGATGCACCGCACGAAAGGGCCACATGTTGACCATCCAGAGCCCCGGCGCAAGGGGGGATGTTGCCGCGTACCCCCTTAAAAAAGGTGTCCGCGCGGGTCGTCTTCAGTGGCGGGGTCTGGGTTATATGGCGACCAAACCGCCGCCAGCAATCAGCCTAAGGTCGCGAGTTCGCTTTTGAAACCTTAAACTGTCGTAAGGAATGCCAGAACCAAGGGCAGAGCGCCATACCCCCGTGCCACCGGGATTCGCGGGATTTCCAGCCCGGAAACCAGGGTTTTGAGGGCTTCCGGCGGCGGCAGGCGCTCAGCGTCGGCGGCGTCGAGGTCCACCACCAGCCCCACGGGCGCTTCGGCGGCAAAGCCGATGGTCCTGATTCCAAGCCCGCGAATTTCGATCATTCCCGCCAGTTCGGGCACGCCGCGCACAATCAGCCGGCTGCCGTGGTCCGTCAGGCGGACCCGGTCGTCGCCGATCAAAGTGACGGCGGGTAGCAGTCCTGCGCGGCCGGCGAGGATCAGGTCGAACGCCAGCCGGGACTTGCCGGAGCCCGAGGGCCCGCGAATCAGGACCGCGCGGTCGCCGACCAGGACTGCCGAGGCATGGATGCTTGGGTCGCTGCCAGCGGTCATATGGCGGGCAGCCGGACCGTGAAGCGTGCGCCAACGATCCGGGCATCGCCTTCGGCGTCGAGCGGACCGGCGCGGTTTTCCGCCCAGATGCGCCCGCCGTGGGCTTCCACGATCTGCTTGGAGATCGACAGGCCGAGACCGGAATTCTGTCCAAAACCCTGATGCGGGCGGTCGGTGTAGAAGCGCTCGAAGATTTTCTCGAGTGCGCCGGGCCGGATGCCGGTGCCGTCGTCGTCGATCACGATCTCGATTTCGGATTTGAGGCGGCGGCAGACGATGCGCACCTTGCTGCCCGGACGCGAGAACGACTGCGCGTTGCTCAAAAGATTCGAAATCACCTGTCCGAGCCGCGAGTCATGTCCCGGCACCGAGAAGCTGTCGTTGGGCTTGCCCTCGAAGCGCGCTTCGACCGTGACGTCGGTGCCGTGCTGGGTCTCATTGGCGACCGAGACCAGCGTGTTGAGCAGGCGGCGGATGTCGACCGGCTCCACATCCTGCCGCTGCAACTCGGCGTCGAGCCGGCTGGCGTCGGAAATGTCGGAGATCAGGCGGTCGAGCCGGCGCACGTCGTGCTCGATCACGGCCAGCAGCCGCGAGCGGCTGTCGTCGGAGCGCGCCAGCGGAAGCGTCTCGACCGCCGAGCGCATCGAGGTCAGCGGGTTCTTCAGTTCGTGCGCGACGTCGGCGGCGAAACGCTCGATGCCTTCAATGCGGTTGTACAGCGCGTCGGTCATGTCGCGCAGCGCCCGCGACAGATGGCCGATCTCGTCGCCGCGCGAGGTGAAGTCCGGAATTTCGACACGGGTCTTGATGCGGCGGCGGACGCGCTCGGCGCTGTCGGCGAGACGGCGCATCGGGCCGGCGATGGTCGAGGCGAGCAGCAGCGACAGCAGGATCATCACGCCCGACGCTATGCCGAACACCTTGAGGATCGCGAGCCGCTCGTTGGTCACCAACTGGTCGATGTCATCGCCCTGGGTCGAGAGCATCAGCGCGCCGTGCACCGCACGGAAGCGCTGCACCGGCACCGACACCGAGACGATCACTTCGCCGCGGTCGTTGATCCGCACCATGCTGCCCTTGCGGCCGTCGAGCGCCTGCTGGACTTCCTGATAGCCGTTGCCGTTTTCCGGTCCGAGTTCGCGGTACAGGGGCAGGTCGCCGCGGTTGAGCCAAGTGCGGATCGCGATCATGGTCTTTTCGGCGAAGCCCGGCTTTTCCGCATTGGGCGGCGCCAGTTCGAAGCGCATCACGTCGCCGCGGCCGTAAAGATTGCGGCTGTCGAGCACCAGCACGCCCTCGCGATCGTAAATCCGCGCGCGGGTCTTGGTCGGCGAAATCAGCCGCCGCAGCACCGGCGCGACGCGTTCGGGATTGATCGGGAAATCGATGTTGCTGAGGGTCTCGTCGGTCGGGCCGTAGGTTTCGCCGGGCTTCAGATCGAGCAGGCGCTCGGGATCGACGGTGATGGCGTTGGTCTCGACCGTGGCCGAGGCCGCGATCGCGCCGGAGATGATTTCGGCCTGCACCAGCAGGCTCTGCGCGCGCGCGTCGATCAGGCCGGCGCGGAATTGCGACAGATAGAGAATGCCGGCCAGCATCGCGAACAGGCCGATCAGGTTGAGGACCACGATGCGGCGTGTGAGGCTCGAGAAGGTCAGCGCGGTGAGATAGCGTCCGGCGCGCTTGATCAGATCAACCGGACTCCAGCGCCGGCGCACGGCTCCGGCTTCCGACGGCGCGTCGGCAACCGGCGCAAGTGGCGGCGCACCGGCTTCGGCATCGTCGTCGCTGTCATGCTGCGTTCGATCAAGCAATGGCTAGACGCCCGATTGTTCGGTTCGAGATCGGCCGATTATAGCAACCAACCGGCACGCGAGCGACCCGCCATACGGCGCTGTCGCCGGACCAGTTCCCTCCGTGTCGCATGCCGGAACGATCAGGTTTCCTTGAAGCGATAGCCGACGCCGTACAGGGTTTCGATCATCTCGAAGTCATCGTCGGCTGCCTTGAACTTTTTCCGCAGGCGCTTGATGTGGCTGTCGATGGTGCGGTCGTCGACATAGACCTGGTCGTCATAGGCCGCATCCATCAGCGCGTTGCGGCTTTTCACCACACCGGGGCGGGTGGCCAGCGCCTGAAGGATCAGGAATTCGGTCACGGTGAGCGTCACCGGTTCGTTCTTCCAGGTGCAGGTGTGACGTTCCGGGTCCATGCGCAGCAGTCCGCGCTCGAGCGCCTTGGCGTCCATTTCCTTCTGCGTGGCGGCAGGGTCCTTCGGCACCGCGCGGCGGAGCACCGCCTTGACGCGCTCCACCAAGAGGCGCTGGGAGAACGGTTTGCGGATGAAATCGTCGGCGCCCATCTTGAGGCCGAACAGCTCGTCGATTTCCTCGTCCTTGGAGGTGAGGAAGATCACGGGCAGATCGGACTTCTGGCGCAGCCTGCGCAGCGTTTCCATGCCGTCCATGCGGGGCATCTTGATGTCGAGGATGGCAAGGTCCGGCGGACTCGTCTTGAAGCCGTCGAGGGCTGACGCGCCATCCGTATAGGTCATGATCCGGTAGCCTTCGGCTTCCAGTGCGATCGAGACCGACGTCAGAATGTTGCGGTCGTCATCGACCAGGGCGATTGTGGGCATGAGCCTGCTTTCCAAATCGATAGTTTCGGGCGGGGCGACTGTTTACTGACCGGACAAACCGGGATGCCGTGAAATAAGGCGTTCGCTTATCTTCAACGAGCAATGCAAGCTGGGCTGAAATGTGACCGAGTTCCTGGGCCCTGCGAATATTGGAACCTGACGTTTATATAAGCGGATTGTTCCGGGATATAACCCCTTTTTGCCGCAAAAAAGCCCGTTAACCTTTGAAATCAGGCTCCCGATGGACCCCTCTGCAACCGTCAAACCGGCCCGTCTGACCCGCTCGCTGCTGGGCCGCAGCCGTCAGGGCGCACTGGCGACGCTGATGCCCGAGAGCGGCGATCCGTATTGCTCGCTGGTCAATGTCGGCTCCATGCCGGACGGGTCGCCGGTCCTGCTGATCTCGCGGCTTGCGATCCACACCAGGAACATTCTGAACGATCCGCGGGTGTCGCTGATGCTGGACGAACGCGCGCCGGGCGATCCGCTGGAAGGCGCGCGCATCATGCTGGCAGGCACCGCCGAAGAAACGCAGGGCGACGACGCCGGGCTTGCAAGACGGCGCTATCTTGCGGCTCATCCCTCGGCCGAGGATTTCGCCGGCTTCAAGGATTTCTCGTTCTTCAAAATCGTGCCGAAAGGTGTGCATCTGGTTGCGGGGTTCGGCCGTATCGTCGATCTGGAGCCGCGTGATTTTCTCACCGATCTCTCGGGTGCGGAGGCACTGGTGGAGGCCGAGCCGGACATCGTCGCGCATATGAATGCCGATCATATGGACACGATGAATCTGTATGCGGTGAAACTGCTCGGTGCTTCCGAAGGCGCATGGCGCTGCACCGGCTGCGATCCCGAGGGCCTCGATCTGCAGGATGACGGGCGCACGCTCCGGCTCGATTTTCCGCAGCGGATCGTCACGCCTGCCGCACTGCGGCAAGCCCTGAAGGCGCTTGCCGACCGCGCCAAGGCCCTCCCAAGCCCGTGAAATTCAATCCGTTTTCGCCGGTCCCGGCGATCTTTACCGCATTATGACGGATCGACTTGGCAAGCCGCGCGTTGGCCACTAATAAGTCGCCGGATTGAGGCCCGGGAGCTATGATCCCCGGCATCCGCGACAGGGGCGTTTGGCGAATAGCCGCGCGAAACGATACGCGGTCTTTTTGGGAGATTCTGACAGTGCAAGAGACGGGTGTGCGCAACGGTGCTTTCGGCGCCGATAAATTCGGTTTCAAAAATCTCAAACAGGTAAACTGGAATCTCGGCACCGCGCCGCTCTACGAGCACTCGCTGCGCAACAATGAAGCCGAGCTGTCAGCCGGCGGCGCGCTTGTCGCAGAAACCGGCGTGTTCACCGGCCGCTCGCCGAAAGACAAGTTCACGGTGCGCGACGCGCTCACCGACAAGACCATGTGGTGGGGCGGCAACCAGTCCATCACCTCCGAACAGTTCGAAACGCTGTATCAGGATTTCCTCAAGCACTGCGAAGGCAAGACCCTCTTCGCGCAGGATCTCTACGGCGGCGCCGATCCGAAATTCCGGATCAAGACGCGCGTGTTCACCGAAATGGCGTGGCACTCGCTGTTCATCCGCACCCTGCTGCGCCGTCCCGAAATGGCCGAGCTTGCGAACTTCGCACCCGAACTGACCATCGTCGATCTGCCGAGCTTCCGCGCCGATCCGAAGCGTCACGGCTGCAAGTCCGAGAACGTCGTGGCGATCGACTTCACCCGCAAGATCGTTCTGATCGCAGGTAGCCAGTACGCCGGCGAAATGAAGAAGTCGGTGTTCACCACGCTGAACTACTTCCTGCCGGCGCAGGGCGTGATGCCGATGCACTGCTCGGCCAATGTCGGCCCGGACGGCGACAGCGCGATCTTCTTCGGCCTCTCCGGCACCGGAAAGACCACGCTCTCAGCCGATCCGAACCGTACCCTGATCGGCGACGACGAGACGGGCTGGGGTCCGGACGGTATCTTCAATTTCGAAGGCGGCTGCTACGCCAAGACCATCAAGCTGTCGCGCGAAGCTGAACCTGCGATCTATGACGCCAGCATCTGCTTCGGCGCGGTGCTCGAGAACGTCGTGCTCGATCCGGTCACCCGCGAGCCCGACTTTGACGACGGCTCCAAGACCGAGAACACCCGTTCCGCTTATCCGCTGGAATCGATCCCGAACGCATCGCGCACCGGCCGCGCAGGTCATCCGAAGAATCTGGTGATGCTCGCTGCCGACGCCTTCGGCGTGATGCCGCCGATCGCCAAGCTGACCCCGGCGCAGGCGATGTATCACTTCCTCTCGGGTTACACCGCGAAGGTCGCCGGCACCGAGCGGGGTCTCGGCAACGAGCCCGTTCCTGAATTCTCGGCGTGCTTCGGCTCGCCGTTCCTGCCGCGCGATCCGGCCGAATACGGCCAGCTCCTGAAGGAGCTGATCGCCAAGCACAATGTCGATTGCTGGGTGGTCAACACCGGCTGGACCGGCGGCAAGTATGGCACCGGCAGCCGCATGCCGATCAAGGTGACCCGCGCGCTGTTGACCGCCGCGCTGAACGGTTCGCTGCGCAACGCCCAGTTCCGCACCGACAAGTATTTCGGCTTCGCGGTGCCGACGGCTCTCGAAGGCGTGCCGAGCGACATTCTCGATCCGGTCAACACCTGGAAGGACAAGGCCGAGTTCGACAAGACCGCGCGCGCGCTGGTCGGCATGTTCCAGAAGAACTTTGAACAGTTCGAAAAGCAGGTTGACGCGGAAGTCCGCGCCGCCGCTCCCGAGGTCAAGCTCGCCGCGGAGTGAGTTCCTTCAGACCGGTTTTGACGTATAAAAGGGCGGCTCACGGGCCGCCCTTTTTGTTGCCCCGTCACACGGAGATCACGGAATGAAGATCAGCGCGCGCAATCAGCTCAAGGGCAAGGTCGTCGCCATCGACCACGGCGTCACCACCAGCCATGTGAAGATCGACATTGGCGGCAGCATCATCACCTCGGCCATCACAAAGACCTCGGTTGAGGAGTTGAAGCTCGAAGTCGGCAAGCAGGTCTACGCCATCGTCAAGGCGAGCGACGTCATGGTGGGCATCGACTGAGGCCATCCATGATCCGCATCAACCGGCGATCGTTTGTGGCGGGCGCCAGCATGATGATGCTGGCGCGGCCGGCATTGGGTGCGCGCACGATCACCGATAGCGCGGCGCGGACCGTCGAACTGCCCGACCGCGTCGATAAGGTGTTCGCGGCGGGCGGGCCGGCGTCGGTGGTGGTCTATGCGATGCGGCCGGAGACCATGGTGGGCTGGCCGCGCGCATTGCGCGCCGAAGAGCGCCCGTACATCGCTGCGGGCCAGCGCGATCTGCCGGAGGTCGGTTTGCTGACCGGACGCGGCGACACGGCCAACATAGAGACCGTGCTGAAGATCAAGCCCGACCTGATCGTCGACTACGGCTCGGTACGGCAGACCTTCGCGTCGCTGGCCGACAGCGTGCAGCAGCGCACCGGCATTCCCTATGTGCTGATCGACGGGCGCTTTGAGGCGACGGCATCATCGTTCCGGCTGCTCGGCAATATCTTTGGCGCGCCGGAGCGCGGCGAGGCGCTTGCAAAATATTCGGACGACCTCTTCAAGAGTCTCGATACGACGCTGGCGGGAATTCCCGAGGATCAGCGCCCGCGGGTCTATCTGGCGCGCGGTCCGGACGGACTTGAGACAGGGCTGCGCGGCTCGATCAACACCGAGATCATCGAACGGGCCGGCGGGCGCAACGTCGCCGATGCGCAGGACCAGCGGCGCGGCATTGCCAACGTGTCGCCCGAACAGATTCTCGCCTGGAATCCCGACATCATTGTCACCTGGGATCGTAACTTCCACGACAAGGTCGCCAAAGGCGGCGATTCAGTCTGGCAGGGCCTCAAAGCCGTCAAGGATGGCCGCGTGTATCTCGCGCCGACCGCGCCGTTCGGCTGGATCGACCGGCCGCCGTCGATCAACCGTCTGATCGGGCTGCGCTGGCTTGCCAATCTGTTTCACGGCGCGCGCTTTCCATTCGACATCCGGCAGGACACGCGCGCCTTCTACAAGCTGTTCTATCATGTCGAAGTCACCGACGCGGATCTCGACACGCTGATCGCATGGGCCGACGGCAAGCCGCCTTCAATTCCGGCGCGCCGATGACGGCACAGCGGACGGCATCGCGGGCTTCCTGGATCATTCCCGGCCTCGCGTTGCTGGCGCTTGCAGTCGCTGTGGTCGGACTGACCGTCGGCGCATTTCCGGTGACGCTCGATGGGTTCTTCCGCGCCTTGCAAAATTTCTGGTCGGGGGATCTGCCGCAGACCGCCGAGCAGCGTGTGCTGTTCGGCATTCGCGGCCCGCGCGTGCTGGCGGGCCTGATTGTCGGCGCTTCGCTGGCGGGCGCGGGTGTCGTCTATCAGGGACTGTTTCGGAATCCGCTGGTGTCGCCCGATGTGCTCGGCGTTTCGGCGGGCGCGGGCCTTGGCGCGGTGATCGGCATTTTCCTGTCACTGCCGGTGTTCGCGATCCAGATGCTCGCCTTCGGCGGCGGCCTTGCAACGGTGGGGCTTGTCTATCTGATTGCGGTGGCTGTGCGCGGCCGTGATCCGACGCTGGTGCTTGTGCTGGGCGGCGTGGTGGTCGGCGCGCTTGCGGGCGCGGCGATCTCGCTGCTGAAAATTCTCGCCGATCCTTATGACCAGTTGCCCGCAATCAGCTTCTGGCTGCTCGGCAGTCTCGCCAGTGTGCGCGGCGGCGATCTGTGGAATGTCACGCCGGCGGTCGCGATCGGCCTTGTGCCGCTGGTGCTGCTGCGCTGGCAGATCAACGTGCTGTCGCTGGGTGACGAGGAGGCCAAATCCCTTGGCGTCGAATCCGGGCGGCTGCGTGTCATCGTCATCGCCGCGGCGACGCTGATCACCGCCAGCGTGGTGGCGATCTCCGGCGTGATCGGCTGGGTCGGTCTGGTGATCCCGCACATTGCGCGGATGCTGGTCGGCCCGAATTTCGAGCGGCTGCTGCCAGCGGCGATGCTGATGGGCGCGAGCTATCTGGTGCTGGTCGATACGCTGGCGCGTTCGCTGGGGCGCATCGAAGTGCCGCTCGGAATCCTCACCGCAGTGGTCGGCGCACCATTCTTTTTGTGGCTCTTGTGGCGCGGCCGGCACGGGTGGTCATGATGCGTCTCATCGCCCGCGATCTTTCATTCGGTTATCCCGAGCGGCCTGTCGGCCGGAATCTGAATCTGACCGTCGAGACCGGCGAGGTGCTGTGTCTGCTCGGGCCGAACGGCTGCGGCAAGACCACGCTGTTCAAGACACTGCTCGGCCTGCTGCGGCCGCAGGGCGGCGACATCTCGCTCGGCGGCGATGCACTGTCTACCCTGCCGCGCGCGCATATCGCGCGCCGCATCGCCTATGTGCCGCAGGCGCAGGACACCGCGTTTCCCTATACCGCGTCCGATCTGGTGCTGATGGGGCGGGTCGCGCATCGCGGCGTGTTCGCGGCCCCCACGAAGGAAGACCGGACTATCGCGCAGAATTCGCTGGCCGAGCTTGGGATCGCCGAACTTGCTTCGCGCGAGGTAACGACATTGTCCGGTGGACAGCGCCAGCTCGTGATCGTGGCGCGGGCGATGGCGCAGGCGGCGCCGCTGATCGTGATGGACGAGCCGACCGCCAGTCTCGATTTCGGCAATCAGGCCGCTGTGCTGGCGGAAATCCGCAAGCTCGCCGCGCGCGGCACGGGCATCATTCTCTCAACCCACGATCCGGATCAGGCCTTTGCGGTGGCGAGCCGGGTCGCCTTGATGCAGGACGGCGTCATCGTTGCGCAAGGAACGCCGCACGAGGTGCTCACCGCCGCGCGGCTGAAAGCAGTGTACGGCATCGATGTCACGGTCGAACGGCTGACGAGCGGGCAGACGGTCTGCGCGCCGGTCTATCCGCGCTGAACGTCACGCCTTGAGTACCCCAATGGCTTCGGCGGTTGCCGTCATAATCCAGTCGCAAGGCGCGCTATTCTGAAATCCAAACCGGGGAGGGTCAGATGGCGGATATCGACGGTATCAAGATCGCCAGTCTCACGCATGACTTCGTGACGAAGAAGTCGTTCGTCGGACTGGTCTGGGAAAGCGACGCCAGCAAATCACTGGGGCTGGAGGTACCGTTTTGCTGCAGCCCGGAGCAGCTTCCGGCAGAGGCTGAAAAGGCCGTGCGCAAGCTCTCTCACGAACTCGCTTCGATCCCTATCATGGTTGTGCCGTAAGGGTCGCGCGAGCATCGCGGGTTAGCGGATGGACGCCGCGAGTTGGTGCGACGCCCCTCTGTTGTCAGATGCTATCCGTCTGCTCGCTTAGCCTTCCAGCGTTGCGTCCAGCGTAATATTCGCTTTCAGCAGTTTCGACACCGGGCAACCGGCTTTGGCCATGCCGGTAAGTTTCTCGAACTGCTCCTGCGTTGCGCCGGGAATTTTCGCCTTCAGCGTCAGATGCACGGCCGTGATGGAAAATCCGTCGCCGTCCTTGTCGAGCGAGACTTCGGCGACCGTTTCCATTTTTTCGGCGGTGAGTTTGGCTTCACCCAGGATCAGCGACAGGGCCATGGTGAAGCAGCCGGCATGGGCCGCGCCGATCAGCTCTTCGGGATTGGTGCCGGGCTTGCCCTCGAAGCGCGAAGCGAAGCCATAGGGGTAGCTGCTCAGTGCCCCGCTCTTGGTCGAGATCGCACCCTTGCCGTCCTTGATACCGCCGCTCCAGACGGCCGATCCTTGAGTCTTCATCGTCGCATGCTCCGTATTTTGGTGAGTGATACCCGGCCCGAGCAGTCAGGCTAGCAGACATCCGACGACAGCATTGTGCAAAGAAGAATGATCTCGGAACAAATTAAGAACACTTTAGCAAGTCATTGATATATCATTGTGATTCGGTCCCTATGGGCCACCACATCTAGGGTCTGTCATCGGTCTTGAGGACTACATGTCCAATATCGCTTTCGACAACAAGGCGCTGACGCGCATCGCGGACTTTGCCCGGACGCTTTCCCGTCTCCATGCCGCCGCGCGGACGCGGCTGGTGGACGACGACCACATCGACCGCGAATTCAACGCAGTCTGCATGTCGGTGTGGGGCTATACCACCGACGATTTCAGCGACGATCTGTTCTCGCTGAAGGATCATGAATTCCTCGACTCGCTGGACGAGGCGCGGGCACGCATCTTCGCCGCCGAACACGGCTACGATCTGGTCGACGACACCGGCATTCTCGCCGACTGGTGGGGCTATTGCTGGATGATCCTGGCCGAGCATCGCGGCCTGCTGACGCCGGAGATCAAGGCGCGGGCGCGGATGGAAATGGAAGAGAAGTATCTCGCCGCGCCGAACGTGATCGGCGTCATCGTCGGGCGGTGAGTTGAATCACATCCGTGCGCGAGGCTTCGGCGCGAGCTTCGGCATGACGGCATCCGGCGCCATCGGCTGGGCGTATTTCGGCTCGGGCACCGACCCCGTGACGTCCTGCGACGAATAGGTGTCTTCGGGAATTTCAGCGGCCACCGGCGCGACCTTCATCTCGCCGAGCCGCGCGCGCAACTCCGATGTCAGGCCGGGATAGTTGTTGACCGGAGTGAACTGCGCGATCTGGCCATTGGCGGAACTGGTGCCGGAGTAAGCAACAAGCCCGTTCGAGGTCGCGACAATGTCGCCGGGGCGCAACGTGGTGTCGAGCGACAGATCGACCGGCGCAAGGCCCGCAGGGTCGCGGCCGTTGCAGGTGCAGTCCGCCTTCAGCGCCTTGCGATAGGCAAAGGCATTCGGCGTGTCGACATAGCGCTCGCCCATATTGCCTACGGCGTAATCGATGCTGTTGCCGGAATAGACCTTGGTTGCGCTTGCCGGGCAGAACGCCTGGCACATCTGTGCCGGCGTACCGTTGCCGCGCGACGTCAGCGGGAAATAGCGGCCATCGCAGGTCCGCACGCAATAGGTGGTGAAGCGACCGCCGGAGGAAGCCGACGGCGCAGGCGCGGGATTGGGTGTGGACAGGCCGAACGGATCGGCAAAGGCATTGCTCGGCTGCTGTTGCTGCTGAGGCTCCTGCCGCTGCGGCTTGTCACCGCCGAACAGGAAATCGAAAATGCCGGCGGAAGCCGCGTGGGGCGCAAGCGCCACGGGCATTGCCAGCATGACAGTGAGAACAAGCGTCATGCGGCGCCGCACGCGCGAAATACGCAACTCTGTACGCAACACGGACTGCCCCACTCACGCAACGCTGACGCCTGCGGCAACTTCATGCCGCAGCGTCAATGACCTTAATGCGTGATGGTAAACGCCGAGTTAGGGAGCGGCTTTGCGCCAAAGAATCGTGCAGACGAGCGTCGCGCTCAAGGCCTGAAAAACAGGAACGTCGCCAGCACGAAAGTCGGCACCAGCACCAGCATCGACCACACAATATAGCCGAAAAAGCTCGGCATTTTCACGCCGGCCTGCCGCGCGATGGCATAGACCATGAAGTTCGGTGCGTTGCCGATATAGGTGTTGGCGCCCATGTAGACCGCGCCGGAGGAAATCGCGGCCAGCGTCGCAGCCTTTACTCCCATCAAAACCTGCGGATCTCCGCCGGCGAGCTGGAAGAACACCAGATAGGTCGGCGCATTGTCGAGGAACGACGACAGGATGCCGGTCAGCCAGAAATAGGCGGCGGCGTTGTTGCTGCCGTCGGCGTTAGTGACGAGTCCGAGCAGCGCGGCGAACGGTCCTTGCGGCCCCGCCTGAAGCATCGCCATCACCGGCACGATGCAGATGAAGATGCCGGCGAACAGGATCGCGACTTCCTGAATCGGCCCCCATGAAAATCCGTTGGCCTCGCGATCTGATTTCTGCGTCCACGTCATGGATGCGATCGCGACCACGACGAAGATCGCATCGCGCAGCAGGTCCTGAATTTCGAGATCGACGCCGGCGATGTGGAAGGAGATTCCGGGCTTCCACTGCGCGCTCATCAGGATGGCGGCGATGATGACCGCGATCAGCACGAGGTTGATCTTGCCGTGCAGTTTGAGCGGTTTGTCCGGCGTCGGGTCTTTCAGTTTGGTGAAGCGGCCCTCCCGGTGATGCATGTAAAGATCGATCACCATGAAAATCGCGAGCACGATGCCGCCGACCACCAGGGTCTCCTGCCATAGATGTTTCGTTGTCCAGAAGAAATCGACACCCTTGAGGAAGCCGATGAACAGCGGCGGGTCGCCGAGCGGCGACAGCGCGCCGCCGATATTGGCGACGAGGAAAATAAAGAACACCACGACATGCGCGTTGTATCGCCGGTCGTCGTTGGCGCGGATCAGGGGGCGGATCAGGATCATCGCCGCACCGGTGGTGCCGACGACGCTGGCCATCAGCCCGCCGACGGCGAGCAATACAGTGTTGGTGAACACGCTGTCGTGCAGGTTGCCTTCGAGATAGATGCCGCCCGCGACCACAAACAGCGCCAGCAGCAACAGGATGAACGGCATGTATTCAAGCAGCGCCGTGTGCGCGAGTGTCGTCGTGACGGTGTGAACATCGGCGGTGGCGAACAGTGGAACGACGATCAGCGCCGCCCAGAGCGCGGTGAACTTGCCGTAGTGATGCTCCCAGACGTGGGGATAGAACACCGGACCCGTGGCGATACACAAAAGAATGCCGACGAACGGCAGCGCCCAGAGGATCGAGAGCTTTGCGCCGTTCAGCCCTTCGGCGGCGAAGGCCGGCGCGGGAAGAAGGAAAAACAACGTAAAGGCCAGAATGCATGTCACGGTCGTGCCGGCGAAGGTCCGGACCCATAAACCTTGAAACCGGTGGTGACGGGGAGATATCTGCATTCTCATCTCTATTCCGTGGTGATGGATTCCGTCCGGCTCGGGCTCGCTTTGCTGGAGCGACCGGAGAACTTTCTCCGAGCAGCGATAGGGCCGATGTCAGCTCTTGAGAAATTCGCCCGCCTTGTAGAGCGCGCGGAACGGAATGCCGGCCTCGGAGAACGCTTCGGTCGCGCCTTCGTCGCGGTCGACCATGGTGAACACCAGCACGACTTCGCCGCCTGAATCCTTCACCGCATCCACCGCCTTTATCGCCGAGCCGCCGGTGGTGGTGACATCCTCGACGATGACAATGCGTTTGCCGGCCAGGCTCTCGCCCTTGGCTAGGCCTTCGACTGCGAGGCGTGCGCCGTGTTCCTTCGGCTTCTTGCGCACGAAGAACGCCGCGATGGGATGTCCCTTCAGCCACGACAGTTGTGCGATCGCGCCCGCGATCGGCACCGCGCCCATCTCCAGTCCGCCGATGTAATCGACCTGATCGTCCTTCAGCGCATCCAGCGACAGCTCGGCGAGCAGCGCCGCGCCTTCGGGATCGAGCATGGTCGGCTTCAGGTTGAAATAGAAATCGCTCTTGCGGCCCGAGGCCAGCGTGATTTCGCCGCGCCCGAACGAGCGCTTGCGGATGATGTCGGCGAGGCGGGCGCGGGACGCTGATTTGGACAAGGCGATCTCTTCAGGTTATGGGGATTTGCGGGAATTTATCCTCTGCTTTGTAGACATTCCACAGCGGATCGCTCACCGTCAACAGCGCAAGATCAATTAAAGGAAGCGAATGACCATCGACTTCTACGCCTGGAACACCCCGAACGGCCGCAAGATCAGCATCGCACTCGAGGAAATGGGGCTGCCCTACAAGGTGCATCCCATCAACATTTCCAAAGATGAGCAGTTCGCGCCGGATTTTCTCAAGATCAGCCCGAACAACAAGATTCCCGCCATCATCGATCCGGATGGCCCGCACGGCAGGCCGGTCAGCATCTTCGAATCCGGGGCGATCCTGCTCTATCTCGGCGAGAAGACCGGACAATTCCTGCCGAAGGATCTGGGCGAGCGGATTCCCGTGCTGGAATGGCTGATGTGGCAGATGGGCGGCTTCGGGCCGATGCCGGGCCAGGTGCATCACTTTATCGCACTCGAAAACGAGCAGGATCGCCGCTACGGCCTCGAGCGTTTTTCAAAGGAAACGCGAAGGCTCTATGGCGTGCTGGACCGCCGCCTTGCGGAGCATGAATTTGCCGCGGACAAGATATCGGTGGCCGACTTCGCCATTATCGGCTGGGCGTGGCGGCACGAGCGCCACAAGGTGGCGCTCGACGATTTCCCTAACGTGAAGCGGTGGTACGCGATGATGATGGCGCGGCCCGGCGTGAAGCGCGGGTTTGAGGTGAAGCTGGGTTAGGTCTTAGCGGCTGGTGCTGAACGCAAACCAGATCGCGATGGCGGCCAGCAACACGGCAAGGACGCGGCGAACCGTACGCCGCTGTTCTGCCGTTGCGATCACACGTTGCAGCCGCGAGGCAAGCAACACGATGACGAGATGAATCGAAGTCGCGATGCCGACATAGATCGCCGAGAGCATGAGCGTCTGCTCCGGGACCGCGCCTTTCTCGATCTGGATAAAGTCCGGCAGCACGGCGACATAGAATACCGCGGCCTTCGGATTAAGTAGATTAGTGATCAGTCCGCGCCGGAATGCGGTCCATGGGTTGATCCCGCCGTCGACAGTTTCCGGCGAGACCTCGCGTTCGGCGGTCCATGCCTCCCATGCCAGCCACAGCAGATAGGCGACGCCGCCCCAGCGCAGCGTCTCATAGAGGAATCGCGAGTTGTCGATGATGGCGCTGAGCCCGAGCGAGGCAGCCACACCATAGATTGCAAGCCCGAGTGCAATTCCGGCGACGGCCGCGATGCCGGCGCGGACGCCCTGCGAAAGCGACAGCGCGGCGAGATAAGCCATGTTCGGGCCAGGCGTGATCTCAATCACGAGACAGGTCAGCGCGAAAGCGAGCAAGGGCGGGGACATTGCTATGACCTTTCACGCCGGATCAATGTGCCCGTCCTAGCCGTGGGGGACGCGGGCGTCGACGTGCTCCACAAGATGCGCGCGCGAGGGTGCGGGGTCGAACCGATCGGCGAAATACTGCGTTTCGTTGGCCACCAGTCCGTCGCGAAATTCCATAATGCTCACAGTGTAGGACGGTATGCCGTCGTAGGTCAGGACGAATTCCGTGACCCAGAGATCGCCGCTGCCGATGATCCGTTGAACCGTAAAGCGCTTCCTGTTCGGCTGGAGGCGCCGGCTTTCCTGAATGTTGCGCCGGCCGCGAATCCGCTCACCGGACTGCGGATAATGAAGCACGGCATCCTCGCGATAGATCTCGTGTTCGGTGTCGAAATCGTTCGCATCGGATGCCTCCCAATGGCGCTCCAGCGCTGCCCGCACGGTTTGATCATCCATCTCGATCTCCCACGTATAGGCGCGCAGTTACGGCTTAATGCGCCTCGTCCCAGTTGTTCGCTGCTCGTGCATCGACCTGCAACGGCACCGACAGCGATACCGCCGGGAACGGTGCGTCCTGCATCACATGCTGGATCACCGGCAGCGTCCTGGCGACCTCGTCTTCCGGTACCTCGAAGATCAGTTCGTCGTGAACCTGCAGCAGCATCTGCGCCGACAGCTTGTGCTCGGCGAGTGTATCCTCCATGCGGATCATGGCGCGGCGGATGATGTCGGCCGCCGAGCCCTGCAGCCGCGCATTGATCGCGGCGCGCTCGTTGAACGAGCGGACCGACGGATTGCTGGCCTTGATGTCCGGGTAATGGCACTTGCGGCCGAAGATCGTCTCGACATAGCCGTGCTCGCGGCAGAAGTCGCGCGTCGCGTCCATATAGGCGCGGATGCCGGGGAAACGCTCGAAGTACTTTTTAATGTACGCGCCGGCTTCCTCGCGCGGAATGCCGAGCTGGTTGGCGAGGCCGAAGGCGGAGATGCCATAGATGATACCGAAGTTGATCGCCTTGGCGCGGCGGCGCACTTCGCCCGGCATGTCCTTGATCGGTACGCCGAACATTTCCGACGCGGTCATGGCGTGAATGTCCAGCTTGTCCTGGAACGCCCGCTTCAGCGAGGGAATGTCCGCGATCTCCGCCAGCAGCCGCAGTTCGATCTGCGAGTAATCCGCCGAGACCAGCTTGTGGCCCTTGGCGGCGATGAAGGCCTTGCGGATCTTGCGGCCATCCTCGGTGCGCACCGGAATGTTCTGCAGGTTCGGTTCGTTGGACGATAGCCGCCCCGTGGTGGTCGCCGCGAGCGCGTAGGTCGTGTGCACGCGCTGGGTCTGCGGATTGACGTATTCCGGCAGCGAATCCGTGTAGGTCGATTTCAGCTTGGTGACCTGCCGCCATTCCAGAACATGCTTCGGAAATTCATGTCCGGCTTCGGCCAGTTCATCCAGGATTTGCGCCGACGTCGACCATGCGCCGGTCTTGGTCTTCGCGCCGCCCGGCAGGCCCATCTTGCCGAACATGATGTCGCCGAGTTGTTTCGGGCTGCCAGGATTGATCGCCTCGCCGGCCATTTTCTGGATCTCGGCCTCGACGCGCGCGGCGGTCTGCGCGAATTCGCCGGACAGGCGCGAGAGCACCTGACGGTCGATGGAAATGCCCCGCCGCTCCATGCGCGCGAGCACGGACACCAGCGGGCGCTCCAGCGTTTCGTAGACCGTGTTGACGCGGTAGGCCAGCAGGCGTGGTTTGAGCACCCGCCACAGCCGGAGCGTTACGTCGGCGCGTTCGGCGGCGTATTCGGCGGCCTTCTCGACCGGCACCTGATCATAGGCAACGCGGTTCTTGCCGCTGCCGATGAGTTCGCCGAAGCCGATGGCCTTGTGGCCGAACCAGCTCTCGGCCAGCGACTCGTAATCGTGCTTGGCGCGGCCTGCGTCTAGCACATAGGAAATCAGGATGGTGTCTTCGATCGGCGCCATGTCGATGCCGTGCTGCGCCAGCACCACGGTATCGAATTTCAGATCATGGCCGATCTTGAGGACGCCCGCGTCCGTGAGCAGCGGCTTGAGCGCGGCCAGCGCATCGGCGGCCTTGATCTGGTCCGGAGCCAGTCCGCCGGCGAACAGCCCCGACCCATCGCCGGGTTTGGTATGCGCGAGGGGAATGTAACAGGCTTCATTGACGCCGGTGGCGAGCGAGATGCCGATGATCTCGGCCTGCATCGGATCGGCGCTCGAGGTCTCGACCGTCACGGCGACCTGACCGAGATCGAAGGCGCGCGCGATCCGCCGCTGCAACTCGTCGACGGTCTTGATCGTCGTGTAGGCGGCGCGATTGAACTTGGCGCTGCGCGCTTCCTCGGCGCGCGCATCGGCCAGCGCCTTCGGCGTTTGAGGTCCTGTGGCGGGTGCCGCGGCCTGCTTCGGCTGCGATCCGGTCCACTGTCCGGCGTTTGACGTCTTTTCGGCCGTCCCGCGCGCGAAAAGGTCAGGCTCGCCGCCCAGCGGCGGCGTCTTGGGTGAATCGGCTGCGACATCGGCGGGCGCGAACGAGCTTTTCATGCTGGCGTCGGCTTCGACATCCGATGGATCGATCTGCGAATACTCCGCCACGCGCCGTGTCAGGGTCGAGAATTCCATCGCTTTCAGGAAGGCGATCAGCTTGCGTGAATCCGGCTCGTGCACGGCGAGATCGTCCAGCGGCACATCGAGCTTCACGCGGTCGTCGAGTTGTACCAGCTTCTTCGAGATGCGCGCCTTGTCGGCGTTCTCGATCAGCGCCTCGCGCCGCTTCGGCTGCTTGATTTCGGGGGCGCGCTTGAGCAGCGTTTCGAGGTCGCCGTACTCGTTGATGAGCTGGGCCGCGGTCTTGATGCCGATACCCGGCACGCCCGGCACGTTATCGACCGAGTCGCCCGCGAGCGCCTGCACCTCGACCACCTTCTCCGGCGGCACGCCGAATTTCTCGATCACTTCAGGAATGCCGATGCGGCGATCCTTCATGGTGTCGTACATCGACACACACTCAGTCACGAGCTGCATCAGATCTTTATCGGAAGAGACGATGGTCGCCGTCGCGCCGCGCTCGCACGCCTCGCGCACATAGGTTGCGATCAGGTCATCGGCCTCATAGCCGGATTGTTCGAGGCAGGGCAGGTCGAAGGCGCGAACCGCTTCGCGGATCAGTGCGAACTGCGGAATGAGATCGTCGGGAGCAGGGGCGCGCTGCGCCTTGTATTCGGGATAGAGCTCGTTGCGGAACGTGACTTCGGACTTGTCGAAGATGATCGCCAGATGGGTCGGCCGGTTGTCCGGCGGCATGTCGCGCATCAGCTTCCACAGCATGTTGCAGAAACCGAGCACGGCATTGACCTGCAAGCCGTCGGACTTGCGGTTCAGCGGCGGCAGCGCGTGATAGGCGCGGAAGATGTAGCCCGAGCCGTCCACCAGAAAGACGTGATCGCCCTTGGCGGGGGTCTTTGCGGCTGGCGCGCTGGCGGCGGGTTTCGTGGCGGGCGATTTCGCGGGGGATGCAGGCTTTTTGGGCATGGGCGCAATTTAGGGATTTCTCCCGGAATTGACACCTGCCCGCGCGGAGTTCCTCACGGAAATGTTGAGCTATTCCGCCGCCTGCAGGGCCGCCGGACGCTTCTGCTTCGGCGCGATCCAGAACATGGCAGGCCGCTCGAACAGGAAATTGAGCCCGGCGCGTTTGGCGCCCCACCACATCAGGAGCGCACCGACCACGCCGGCGATGGTGTCGATCAGCGAGACAAGGCCGATGTCGGGGATGATGCCGGTCTTGAGCAGCACCACCCGCACGATCGCCATCGGCAGGAAGAAGGCGAGATAGATCACGATGGAATGCTCGCCGCAGTAGCGCAGGAAGCCCAGCCAGTTGGCGCGGGCCAGCAGCGTGCCGGTGACGATGATGGCGCAGGCGCCGGCAAATCCGAGTGCGAGCGAAATCACTGGCCGGTCTCCGAAGCCGGTAAATACCAGAACGCCATTGACCAGCGCCCATGCCGCGAGACCGGCCAGCGCGAGACCCGGCTTTTCGCGTGCACGATCGGCCAGCGCGAACACATAATTCGCCAGCAGATAGCCGGAATAGAAGTAGACGAAGCGCGCGGCGAACTCGTCGATCACGGTCCAGCCGGTGGCGACATGCGCCGTTTCAAGCGCCGCGGCCGCAAGCCAGATCACGATTGCAGGCACGCGCAGGGTGGCCTTGGTCACCACAAAGAAGATCGGCAGCAGGTAGATGAACCACAGCGTGCCGAACGGCTCGATGAAAGATTGCAGATACATGACACCGACATGGGTCCAGCCCTGCTCGGCGGCGAAAGCGGGGGCCTTGAAGGCGAACTGGATCGTGACCCACAGCACATAGAAGTAGGCGAAATGGACGACCTTGCGGTCCAGATAGGTGCGCCAGTCGCGGCCGATCACCCGCGCCAGGAACAGGCCCGATATCAGGAAGAAATCCGGCATCCGGAACGGTTTCGCGAACTCGACGAACAGGTGCATGAAGCCCTGCTTGCCCGCGGCGGCCTCGACGCCCAGGGTCGAGTGCATCATCACCACCATGACGATGCAGATGCCCTTGGCGTAATCGACCCAGTCGATCCGCTCGGAGGCGGGCGACGGGCGCGCGCCGGATGTGCCGTTGCTGCTCATGATGTCCCGTTTCGGTCCAGTTGCACGCCATCCTGGGGCGCATGGGTTTCATTCTCCTTTATTCATACAAATGTTGTGCCCCATTCACGCCGATTTGCGCTAAAAGCCCCGCGAAACGGAACATCGTTAATGAGTTTTGGAGCGGGTGGTACATGCGGATTGCCATGATCGGCACGGGCTATGTGGGGCTGGTTTCGGGGGCCTGTTTCGCGGATTTTGGCCATCGCGTGACCTGCGTCGATACCGACGCCGGCAAGATCGCAGCGCTCAACCGCGGCGAAATCCCGATCTTTGAGCCCGATCTGGACCGGCTGGTGGAGGCGTCCGTCAAGGCGGGGCGGCTGGATTTCACCACCGATATTGCCGGGCCCGTGGGCAAGGCAGACGCGGTGTTCATCGCTGTCGGCACGCCGTCACGGCGCGGCGACGGCCATGCCGACCTGACCTATGTGCACGCCGCGGCCCGCGATATCGCGAAGGCCCTGCAGGGCTTCACCGTTGTCGTCACCAAGTCGACCGTGCCGGTGGGCACCGGCGACGAGGTCGAACGCATCATCCGCGAAACCAATCCGCAGGCCGATGTTGCCGTGGCTTCCAACCCTGAATTCCTGCGCGAGGGCGCGGCGATCCGCGACTTCAAGCATCCCGACCGCATCGTGGTCGGCACCGACGACGAACGTGCGCGAAAAGTTCTCGGTGAGGTCTATCGCCCGCTGTACCTCAATCAGGCGCCGATCATGTATACCGAGCGCCGCACGGCGGAGTTGATCAAGTACGCTGCCAACGCATTTCTCGCGACCAAGATCACCTTCATCAACGAGATGGCGGATTTGTCGGAGAAAGTCGGCGCCGACGTGCAGGAAGTTGCGCGCGGCATCGGCCTCGACAACCGCATCGGCCCGAAGTTTCTCAACGCCGGTCCCGGATTCGGCGGCTCGTGTTTTCCGAAGGATACCCGCGCGCTGGTCAAGACCGCGCTGGACCATGACGTGCCGCTGCGCATTGTCGAAGCGGTGCTTGCGGTCAACGACAATCGCAAGCGCGCCATGGCACGTAAGGTCTCGAGCGCTCTCGGCGGCAACCTGCGCGGCAAGACCATTGGTCTTCTTGGGCTCACTTTCAAGCCGGACACCGACGACATGCGCGAAGCGCCATCGATTCCGCTGGTGACGGGCCTGCTCGATCTCGGTGCGAAAGTGCGCGCCTACGATCCCGCCGGCATGGAACAGGCGAAGAGCGAACTGCCGGACATCACCTATTGCGAAGATCCCTATGCCGTCGCCAAGGGTGCCGACGCGCTGGTGATCGTCACCGAGTGGCGGCAGTTCCGCGCGCTCGATCTGAAGCGGCTGAAGCGCGAAATGGCCAATCCCGTGATGGTCGATCTGCGCAACATCTATCGCCGCGACGAGATGGAAGCGCTCGGCTTCACCTACGAGAGCGTCGGACGGGGAGCGATTTAGGCGCAGGCCGCCTGGCGTCATTGCGAGGAGCATTTGCGACGAAGCAATCCAGCTTTTCTTAAGAGTGGATTGCTTCGCTTCGCTCGCAATGACGGCTATATCTGTTCCGATGATTGATTTCTCCACGCCTCTTCCCATCGATGCGGTTCTGGCCAACCTGACATCGACGCTCGCGCGCGGCAGCACTGCCGTGCTGGTCGCGCCGCCGGGCGCGGGCAAGACCACGCGCGTGCCGCTGGCGCTGCTGGATGCGGACTGGGTCGGACGTAAGAAGATCATCGTGCTGGAGCCGCGCCGGATCGCGGCGCGCGCCGCGGCCGAGCGCATGGCGCAGACGCTGGGCGAGCGGGTCGGCGAGACGGTCGGCTATCGCGTGCGGTTCGGTTCGAAGGTCTCGCGCGCGACCCGAATCGAGGTGGTCACTGAGGGGATCTTCACCCGGCAGATTCTCGACGATCCGGAATTGAACGGCGTTGCCGCCGTGCTGTTCGACGAATTTCATGAGCGCTCGCTGGATGCGGACCTTGGCCTTGCGCTGGCGCGAGATGCGCAAACCGGCTTGCGCGAGGATCTGCGCATTCTGGTGATGTCCGCGACGCTCGATGGCGCGCGGGTCGCTAAACTGCTCGGCGATTGTCCGGTGATCACCAGCGAAGGCCGCGCGTTTCCGGTCGATACGCGCTATCTCGGCCGCAAGCCGGATGTGCAGATCGAACGGCAGATGGCGGACGCCATCGCCACGGCGCTGCGCGCAGATAGCGGTTCGGTGCTGGCGTTCCTGCCGGGCGCCGCCGAAATCCGCCGCACCCAGAATTTTCTCAGCGAGCGTGTCAGCGATCCTAACACCGAGATCGTGCCGCTGTTCGGCGCGCTCGATGCCGGCGTGCAGGACCGCGCGATTTCGCCGCCGCCGAAGGAGCAGCGCAAGGTGGTGCTGGCCACCTCGATTGCGGAGACGTCGCTGACCATCGAGGGCGTGCGCATCGTGGTCGATTCCGGGATGGCGCGGGTGCCGCGTTATGAACCCGACATCGGACTGACGCGGCTTGAAACCATTCGCGCCTCGCGCGCCGCCGTCGATCAGCGCAGGGGCCGCGCTGGCCGCACCGAGCCCGGCGTCTGTTACCGGCTGTGGGACGAGCCGCAGACCGCATCGCTGGAGGCCTATACACGGCCCGAGATTTTGTCCGCCGATCTGTCGTCGCTGGTGCTCGACCTCGCGCACTGGGGCGCGGGCGATCCTTCGGCCCTCGCCTTCCTTGATCCGCCGCCGCTTCCGGCACTGACTGAAGCACGGGCGCTGCTGCGTGAACTGAATGCGCTCGATGAGGCAGGGCGGATCACACCCGAGGGCAACAGTTTGCGTGCGCTGGCGCTGCCGCCGCGCCTTGCGCGCATGATCGTGGATTCGCATCGGCTTGGTTCGGGTGATGAGGCGGCACTGATCGCGGCCATTCTCACCGAGCGCGGGCTTGGCGGAGACATTGCCGATCTCGATGCGCGGCTGGATAATTTCCGCCGCGACCGGTCGCAGCGGGCGCAAAGCGCGCGGCAACTGGCGGAGCGCTGGGCCAAACAGGTGGCGGCGAGTGAACCGTTCGACATCACAGATCGTTCACTCTCCACCGGGCTTATGCTCGCATTCGCATTCCCGGATCGTGTCGCACGCAATCGCGGCAACGGCTCGTTCGTGCTCGCCAACGGGCGCGGCGCGAGCATCGAGCAGACTTCCGCGCTGGCGAAATCGCCTTACATCGCGGTGGCGGAACTGACCGGCACGGCGGCGAACGGGCGCATCCTGCTGGCGGCGCCGATCACGCAGGCCGAGATCGAGGCGCAGTTCGCCGATCATATCCAGACCGACGACGAGATCACGTTCGATCGCGCCGCGATGGCGCTGCGCGCACGGCGCAGGAAGAAACTTCACGCCATCACGCTCTCAGAACAAACCCTTCCGGTTTCTCCCTCGGCAGAGACAGCGCGGGTGCTGGCCGACGGTCTTGTCGCTGCGGGATTGGAGCGCTTGCCATGGTCGAAGCCGCTGAAACAATGGCGCGACCGCGTGATGTTTTTGCGCGCGGCCTCGCCTGAGGAATGGCCCGATCTTTCAGACAATGCGCTGGCGGAGACACGAGGCGACTGGCTCGTGCCGGCACTGTACGACAAGACCTCGCTGGCAAATTTTTCCGCCGGCGACCTGTCCGACGCGCTGATGAATCTGTTGCCGTGGGAAATGCGCGCGCGACTCGATCGCGAAGCGCCGACGCACTTCGAGGCGCCGACCGGAACGTCGCTGCCGATCGACTATGAGGCCGAGCAGGGGCCGACCATTGCGGTTCGCCTGCAGGAATTGTTCGGGCTCAATGTTCATCCGTCGATCGCGAAGGGCAAAATCCCGCTGGTGCTGGAACTGCTGTCGCCGGCGCATCGCCCGGTGCAGGTGACGCGCGACCTGCCGGGCTTCTGGCGCGGGTCTTATGCGGCGGTTCGCTCCGATCTGCGCGGGCGCTATCCGCGCCATCCCTGGCCTGAAGATCCCGCGTCCGCACCGCCGACCCGCCGGGTCAAGCCCCGCGGAACGTGAGAATTAACGCTTCCCTCACCCTTATTTCGGAAAAAGCCTCCTTTGAAGGTGCCGGGCGGTCATTTCGGCCTGCTGTGACGTGCTTCCCGTAAGGTCCACATGGGACCGGGCGATAACAGGCGTATGTGTGATGCGTAACATCATGATTCTGGCGGCCCTGCTGGTTGTGTTCGGCACGTCCATGGCGAAGGTCGCCGATCAGATGACCTCGCAAAAGGCGCAGGCTCAGTCCGTCGACAAGTCCAAGGCGATGAATGCCTTCGCGTCGGTGCAGCCGAAAACCACAGGCAATGCCGGCCTGCGGAGTGTCACCATTTCGCGCGACAGCCGGGGGCACTTCCAGACCGACGCTCGCGTCGATGGCCGCCGTATCGGCTTCATGGTCGATACCGGCGCTTCGGTGATCGCACTCAACGAAAGCTCGGCGGCGCTGATCGGCATTCGTCCGCGGCCCAGCGAATACACCGCGAATGTTTCAACCGCCAATGGCTCGATCAGGGCCGCGCGCACGCGCCTTGCGATGGTCGATATCGGCGGCCTCGTCGTACGCGATGTCGATGCGCTGGTGCTGCCCGACGACGCGCTGTCGGAAAATCTGCTCGGCATGTCTTATCTGTCGAAGCTTCGCCGGTTTGAAATGGCCGGCGGCAAGCTGGTGATGGAGCAGTAAGCGATAGCGGCTGCTGCGTCATTGCGAGGAGTGCTTGCGACGAAGCAATCCAGCTTCGTGCCTGCAGTTCTGGATTGCTTCGCTTCCCTTGTAATAACGACTATATCCGCCGAAACACCACGCTCAGATTGTTCGTCGGCATTTCAGTGATCGCCGGGGCCGAAAATCCCTCAGCCCGCGCCACCTCCGCCACAGCTTCCAGATCGCGTAATCCCCATTCCGGGTTTCGAGACTTGAGACTCGCGTCGAACGCCTCGTTGCTCGGCGCAGTGACCACATCCGCTCGCCGGTACGGCCCGTACAGATAGAGCGGCGCGCCGATGCGCATCAGTTTCGCAGCGCCGCGTATCAGGCCTGTCGTCGCCTGCCAGGGAGAAATATGGATCATGTTGATGCAGAGGATGGCGTCGGCGGCGGTCACCGGCCAGTGGCCTGATGAGGCATCGAGCACCACAGGCGGGCGGATGTTGGGAAGACCGCTGTCCTTCGTCCACGCCGCGATGCTTTGCAAGGCGGCGTCCTCGGGGTCCGAGGGTTGAAACGTCAGGCCCGGAAAAGCCCGCGCGAAATGCACGACGTGTTCGCCGGAGCCGCTGGCGATCTCCAGTACAAGTCCGGACGCGGGCAACACACCGCGCAGGACGTCGAGGATGACGTCGCGGTTACGCAAGGTGGCGGGATACTCAAGGCGGCGGTCGGTCATGCGGGTCCGATCTGAATGAAGGCTGTACAAGCTCGCTGCCAATATGCCGCATTTTGCTCCTAAACACCCGGCTCCCGCCTTTCCACGGTTCCAAGCATTCGTTAAAGCTGCTGGATATCGCCCGCCCGCCCTGCCATGAGGCCCCCTGAATGTTTCCGAAGCCAAAGCCCGAACTGATTCCGAATACCTATGCCTATGAATCCGAGCCGATGGTGAAGGCGACCGGCTTCCGCGAATACGACGCGCGCTGGCTGTTCGGCAAGGAAATCAACCTGATGGGCATTCAGGCCCTCGGCATGGGCCTCGGCACCCTGATCGGCGAGATGGGCCAGAAGCAGGAAATCGTCACCGCGCACGATTTCCGCAGCTACTCTGCCTCGATCAAATACGCGCTGATCTCCGGCCTTCTGGCCTCCGGCTGCAAGGTTCATGACATCGGCCTCGCGGTGACGCCGATGGCGTATTTCGCGCAGTTCGATCTCGATGTGCCGTGCGTGGCGATGGTCACCGCCTCGCATAACGACAACGGCTGGACCGGCGTGAAGATGGGTGCGAACCGCCCGCTGACCTTCGGCCCGGACGAAATGAATCGCCTGAAAGAGATCGTGCTCAACGCAGATTTCAAGCTGAAGCCCGCGGGCGGATATCAGTTTCACGAGAATTTCCCGGCGCGCTACATCGCCGATCTCACCAAGCGTCCGAAGCTGAAGCGCAAGCTGAAGGTGGTCGTCGCGTGCGGCAACGGCACCGCCGGTGCATTCGCACCGCAGGTGATGGAAGCGATCGGCTGCGAGGTCATCCGCCTCGACACGGAGCTGGATCACACCTTCCCGAAGTACAATCCGAATCCCGAAGACATGGAAATGCTGCACGCGATCCGCGATGCAGTGCTCGAGCACAAGGCCGACGTCGGCCTCGGGTTCGATGGCGACGGCGATCGCTGCGGTGTGGTGGACAATACCGGCGAGGAAATCTTCGCCGACAAGGTCGGCGTGATGCTGGCGCGCGACATGTCCGCGATTCACAAGAACGCGCAGTTCGTGGTCGACGTGAAATCGACCGGCCTGTTCGTGACCGATCCCGTGCTGCAAAAGCAGGGTGCCCACACCACCTACTGGAAGACCGGCCATTCCTATATGAAGCGCCGCACCCATGAGCTGAAGGCTTTGGCGGGCTTTGAGAAGTCCGGCCACTTCTTCTTCAACGCGCCGATCGGCCGCGGCTACGACGATGGCCTCGTCTCGGCAATTGCGGTCTGCGAGATGCTGGACCATGCGCCGGGCAAGACCATGGCTGACCTGAAGGATGCGCTGCCAAAGACCTGGTCGTCGCCGACCATGTCGCCGCATTGCTCCGACGAAACCAAGTACGGAATCGTAGCGCAGGTCGTGAAGCACTTCGAGGATCTGAAGGCGAAGGGTGACAAGGTCGCCGGTCAGCCGATCCGCGATCTGGTCACCGTCAACGGCGTGCGCGTCACCTGCGAGGACGGAAGCTGGGGCTTGGTGCGGGCCTCATCCAACAAGCCGGAGCTTGTGGTGGTGGTCGAGAGCCCGGTCTCCGAACAGCGCATGCGCGATATGTTCGAGGCGATGGATTCGGTGCTGCGCACCCATCCCGAAGTCGGCGAGTACAATCAGAAGATTTGAGGTTTCTTAACCTCGCCCCGCTTGCGGGGAGAGGCCGGATTGCCATAAACGCGTTTACGCGCGTCTGCGACGCGCTATGGCAATCCGGGTGAGGGGCACTTTAATGTTGCTGGTGGAACCCTTGCCCCTCATCCCGACCTTCTCCGTAAACGGGGAGAAGGAGAAACTAAGCTGCAGTCAGCGCCGGCACCGGCAGCGCGGTCACCGATTTGATCTTTTCCATCGCGAAGCGTGACGTGACGTTCTTCAGCGCCACAGCGCTGATGAGCTTCTTGTAGAAAATATCGTAGCTCTGCATGTCGGCGACGACCACGCGCAGCATGTAGTCGACATCGCCCGCCATCCGGTAGAACTCCATTACCTCGGGCATGGCGCTGACGGCGTCGGCGAATTTCTTCAGCCAGGCGTCGGAGTGATCGCCGCTTTCCACCGAAACGAACACCGAAATCCCGAGGCCGATCTTGTTTTGATCGACCAGCGCGACGCGGCGCAGGATGATGCCTTCGGCCTCCATGCGCTGAATGCGCTTCCAGCACGGCGTCGAGGACAGGCCGACCCGATCGCCGATTTCGGCGACCGAAAGCGAAGCGTCGTCCTGTAAAACGGTCAGAATCTTGCGATCGATCGCGTCCAGGCGGCGCGGAGCGTCAAGAATTGCTACAGCAGCGTCAGACATTAGAAGAACTTTCTTCCATAATTGAGGGCTGTATACCTCATATATAGAAAATCATTCTCTGACAAGCCTGGATTTGCGGCTTTAGAGGGTCTCTATGCTGGGAGGGTGACCGGGCTGGAGGCCAAAAGGGCATCAACTTCAGCGCGTTGCGGCGACCCGAAGGCGCCGCCGAAGCGGGTGCATTTGAGGGCGGCGGTCGCGGAGGCGAATCGCATCGCCTGCTCCAGCGGCTGCCCTTCCGCCACGGCCAGCGTGAAGGCGCCGTGGAAGGCGTCGCCCGCGCCCAGCGTATCGACGGTATGGACCGGGAAGGCCGGCATGTGTTTCGGCTGACCCTGCGGGTCGAGCCAGATCACGCCCCTGGCGCCCGATGTGACGCCGAGCAATGCAGGGGTCACCAGCGCGAGCTTGCGCAGGGCAGTCACGTCATCGCTTTCGCCGGCGGTTGCGTGCAGCGCCTCTGCCGAAAACACGATGTGGGAGGCGACCTGCAAGAGCCCTTCGCGCATCGACATCATCCGGTCGCCGTCGATCACCACGGGAATGCCGCGGCGGCTGGCTTCCGCGCACACATCGGTGCCGAATTCCGCGCAGCGGCTTTCGATCAGAATGGCATCGCAGTCGGCGAGCAGCGTGTCCGATGGCGGTAGCGCCACGGTCCACAGTTTGGGATCGCGGAAGGTGGCGATGGTGCGCTCACCGCTCGGATCGATCAGCACGCTGGAGATCGGTGTGACCACGTCATCGACGACAACAAGTCCGCTGGTGTCGATCCTCTCCCTTCTGAATTGATCATCGATGATGGCATTGCTCGCCGCAAGCAAACCGCCGATCGGGCCTGCCAGCAGGACACGCCCGCCGAGCCGTGAAATCGAAATGGCGGCGTTGGGCGAATTGCCGCCGGCCACCTCGACGAACTCGCTGGCATATTCCTTCTGGCCGCGCGCGGGCACTTCCGGCACGCGGAAAATAAGATCGCGCACCGGCATCCCGATACAGACAATGCGTGGAGATGCCTTGCGTGGTTGATTCTGGATATTCACTGACACTGCGCCTCGCCGGAAATGCTCGTGATTGAGACAATCGATGACACGCCACGCGGTTCCCGTTCAAGGGAACCGTAAAAATCGGTCAGGCTGTTTCCTTGATCCAGTTCGCCAGAAGATGATGCGCGATGGCGACCGGATGCGGCCCTGTCAAGCCTTCGGGGTGCGTCTTCGCCAGCATCGCCACGGCTTCATCACGGCTGAACCAGCGGGCGTCCTCCAGTTCGTTCCTGTCGACGGTAATGTCAGTGGTGGTGGCGCGCGCGGTGCAGCCGATCATCAGCGATGACGGATAGGGCCAAGGCTGCGTCATGTAGTAGCGCACGTCGGTGCAGTGGATGCCGGCCTCTTCGAGAATCTCGCGCTGCACGGCGTTCTCGATGGTCTCGGCGGCTTCGACGAATCCGGCGAGACACGACCACATGGTCGGCGGAAACTGCGACTGACGGCCCATCAGGCATCTGTCGCCCGCGGTCACCAGCATGATGACGACCGGATCGGTGCGCGGAAAGTGTTCGGTCTTGCAGCTTGGGCAAATGCGCTTCCAGCCGCCATCCGCCATCGATGAGCGCGAACCGCAGTTGGCGCAGAAGCCGTGGCGCTGATGCCAGCTCACCAGCGACTTCGCCATCGCGATGGTGGAGAGTTCGCGCGCCGGTATGGCGCCGCTTGCGGCAACCGCCCGTAGATTTTCCACGCCGACGTCCTGCCGGCCCATCAGGTCTTCCGCGGCGGTGGCACTGATGCCCATGCCGAATATCGCCGCGCCTTCGTGCAGTCCGAGAAAGATGGTGCCGGGATTGGCGCCGAACTTGTGCGCTTCATCCAGCGTCAGCAGTGCGCGGGGGCCGTCGGCGCCCAGGGTGACCACCAGCGAATCGCGATGAACCACATAGGCCCGCGCATTGCGATGGGTTTCCAGCGCGAACAGTTTTTCGGCGTCGGTGCGGATATGCGCCGCGCGGTCGATCGGATGCGACACGAAGCCGGGCTGTCCGAGCGGAAAGGGATCATTTTTTGTTGTCATTGATCAGTCCGGATTTTCAGCTCAGCCAGATCTTGCGGCGGAGCGCGGCGATGAAGGCTTCGACTTCCTGCGGATCGTGCGCCAGCGGCGGCACTGCGCCCCAGACCGGCCGCGGCCATGCGGCGTCGGTGGTCCGGCGTGCAATGATATGAACATGCAACTGGGGAACGACATTGCCCAGCGCAGCGATGTTCAGCTTGTCGGGTTTGGTGACCTCTTTCAGGGCCCGCGCGACGCGGTTAATCTCGGTGGTCAGTTGCGCCTGTTCGATCTCGTTGAGGTCGATGATCTCGACCGCGTCCGGCCGGCGCGGCACCAGCAGCACCCACGGATAATTCGCATCCTTGATCACGAGCACGCGCGACAGCGGCAGATCGCCGATGCTGATGGTGTCTTTCTCGAGGGTTGGATGGAGCGACCAGGCGGAAGGGGACATTAGGTTTCTGAACGTCGGATACGGAACAGGAGCGGTTCCGGCAATTTTGCAGAGTGCAGTGCTGCAAACAACACCTGTCATGCCCGGCTTTGCGCGGGGCTTCCATGCCTTTGTCCGGGCGGGGCTGGACCCGCAGCGGCCGGACCACGAGGCAGGCCATTTTGCAAGCTGAAACAACGTGGTGCGAAGGTGCGCCGCGCGCTTGCTTTCCGGCGCTTTTGGCCCCAAATAGGGACCGGGAGATTGGCGGTGGACGAGCCACTCGCCAACCGGGTCAGGTCCGGAAGGAAGCAGCCCTAACGAGGTCCGGATCGGGTCGCTCGTCAGTCTCCTACTTCTCTTTTTTCGTGCGTCCGCAGCGGCGCAACGCGCGCCTGGTGCCTAGCGTGCTCAATCGCGGATCGATTGATGACCGATGCTGACATTGCCGGCGCGACTGCGGACGATCAGCCGGGTTTCGAACTCGGCGGAACGCCAGCCCCGTCGGCAGGCTCAAGTTCCGCCTACCGCGTTCTCGCACGCAAATACCGTCCCGGCACATTCGAGGATCTGATCGGCCAGGAAGCGATGGTGCGGACCATCTCGAATTCGTTCGAGGCGGGGCGCGTTCCGCAGGCCTGGATTCTCACCGGGGTGCGCGGCGTCGGTAAGACCACGACCGCGCGCATTCTCGCCCGCGCGCTGAATTACGAACTGCCGGATGGCTCGGTCAAAGGGCCGACCATCCACATGCCGAAGATGGGCGTGCATTGCCAGGCCATCATGGAAAGCCGGCACATCGATATTCTCGAAATGGACGCGGCGTCGCATACCGGCATCGACGACGTGCGGCAGATTACCGACGGCGTACGCTATGCGCCTTCGAGCGCAAGATACAAAGTCTACATCATCGACGAAGTCCACATGCTCTCGGAGAAGGCGTTCAACGCCTTCCTGAAGACTCTGGAAGAGCCGCCCGAGCACGCCAAGTTCGTGTTCGCCACCACTGAAATCCGCAAAGTCCCGGTGACGGTGCTGTCGCGCTGCCAGCGCTTCGATCTGCGGCGCGTCGATTCTGATGTGCTGATGGCGCATCTGGCGAACATCGCGGCCAAGGAAGGCGTTGGGGCCGAGCCCGAAGCACTGGGCCTGATCGCCCGCGCGGCAGAAGGCTCGGTGCGCGATTCGCTGTCGTTGTTCGATCAGGCGATTGCGCATGCGGCGGGCATGGTGCGCGCCGAAGACGTGCGGCAGATGCTTGGTCTGGCCGACCGCACCCGCGTCATCGATCTGTTCCAGTCGCTGGCGAGCGGCGACATCGCCGCCGCCTTCAAGGAATTCCGCGACCAGTATGACACCGGCGCCGATCCGGTGGTGGTGCTCAGCGACCTTGCGGAGTTCGTGAACTTCGTGACGCGGGTGAAGGTCGTTCCCGCCACGGCGGACAATCTGGCGCTCGGCGAAACCGAGCGCACGCGGGGGCGCGATTTCGCCGCCAAGCTCTCGATGCGCGTGCTGTCACGGATGTGGCAGATGCTGCTCAAGGGCATCGCGGAAGTGCAATCCGCGACGCGTCCTCAAGCCGCCGCCGAAATGGTGCTGGTGCGCATCGCCTATGTGTCGGATCTCCCGACGCCGGACGAGGCGATCAGGATGATCGACGCCAATGGCGGCTCGTCGCCTGCGATGAGCGGCAATGGGGCTGGCAACGCCGCGCCGCGTGCGCCGTCCGCCATGCTGTCTTCAGGCGGCGATGACGGGTCGCAGTTGCGGGCGGTGGCATCGAGCACACGGCCGGCGCTCGATACATCACCGCGTCCGCAGATGATTGCGCCTACGCCCGCTCCGGCTGAAGCCGCGCCCGCGCGACGGCTAAACACATTTGCGGAGCTCGTGGCGCTCGCGAGCGAAAAACGCGATGTCCAAATCAAGTCCGCGCTGGAAGCCGATGTGCGGCTGGTGCGGATGGAAGACGGGCGGCTTGAGGTCGCACTGGAACGCAGCGCCGCGCGTTCGATGATCAACGATCTGTCCCGCAAGCTCGAATTCTGGACCGGGCGGCGCTGGACCGTGATCGTCTCCAACGAGGCAGGCGAGCCGACGCTGCGCGCACAGGCACAGGCCGCGAAGGAAAAACTCACCGACGGCGTACAGGCCGATCCGCGCGTGCAGGCCGTGATGTCACGCTTTCCTGGTACGCAACTGGTGGAGGTGCGGCGGATCGTGCCGGATACCGGCTCCGGTGTGGATGAATCCGGGCCTGTTGCTGCGGCTGAAGAAGACGACGATCTCTAACTCAATTCGATAAAGGGACCCGTTCATGGCTGACTTTCTCGGCATGATGAAACAGGCGGCGCAGCTTCAGTCCAAGATGAAGGCGCTGCAGGATGAACTCGACACCATCGAGGTCGAAGGCCTGTCCGGTGGCGGTCTCGTCAATGTGCGCATGACCGCCAAGGGCGAAGTGAAGGCCGTGAAGATCGATCCGTCGCTGATGAAAGCCGACGAGCGCGAGATTCTCGAAGACCTGCTGGTGACGGCGCAGAACGATGCGCGCCGCAAGGCCGAAGCCGCCATGCAGGAAAAGATGCAGGCGCTGACCGGCGGCCTCGGCCTGCCTCCGGGGCTGGGTCTCGGCTAGAGCCGCGATGCGCCTTCTTAACGTGAAAATGCTCTGATGGTCTCCTCGGTCGCAGGTCCGGAAATCGAACGGCTGATCCAGTTGCTGGCGCGGCTGCCAGGGCTTGGCCCGCGCTCGGCGCGGCGTGCCGCGCTACATCTGATCAAGAAGCGCGAAGCCCTGATGACGCCGCTGTCGGCGGCATTGCAAGTGGCGATTGAGAAGATCCAGGTGTGCAACACCTGCGGAAATATCGATACGCAGAATCCCTGCACGGTCTGCACCGATGCACGGCGCGATCCCTCGATCATCGTGGTGGTGGCGGATGTCGCGGATTTGTGGGCGCTTGAACGCGCTCATGCCACAAATGGATTTTACCACGTGCTCGGCGCCACGCTGTCGCCACTCGACGGCGTCGGCCCGCAGGATCTGACCATCGATGCACTGGTGCAGCGCGCGCTCGATCCGCGCGTGACGGAAATTATCCTTGCGCTGAATGCAACCGTCGATGGCCAGACCACCGCGCACTACATCACCGACCTGTTGCAGGATGCCAACGTCAAGGTCACGCGGTTGGCGCACGGTGTGCCGGTCGGCGGGGAACTTGATTATCTCGACGAAGGAACGCTGTCGGCCGCCATGCGGCAGCGGACACTGTTCTGAAACTCAAATGGAAACCGCATGATCTCCCGACTGTTCGTGAATGCCCCGGCAAAACTGACCGCTGGCTGCCTGGCCGTATGCCTTGCAATGCTCTCATCATCCGGCGCGATGGCGCAGCAGAAGGCGAAGCCGATCAACGCTGGCGAAGTCTTGTCCGGCGAACTGACCGCGATGCGTTCTGGACCGAAGAAGAAGCGGGTCATTACGTATCAGCTCACCAGCGAACCGCGCCGTTTGCCGCCACCGTCGGGTATGTGCAATCTGGAAACCGGTCCCGAAACATTTCAGATCGTGACCAACAGCGACGCAGAAGCCGCGGCGCTGAAGCCCTTTATCGGGAAAAGCATCGCGCTGAAGGCCAATGAGATGGCCTGCGCGCAGGCCGCCGGGCAGTTGAGCGACGCCGTCGTCACCAAGTGGAGCGTCGTGACCAAGCACTGACGTGCTTGACGATATTCGGACGCCCGCCCTAGTCTGCTGATTTTGGAAATCAGTTTTGGGGGGCGGGTTATGTCATTGCGGCTCAATCTGTTCGTTTCCTTTATCGTTGCGGGTTTTTTCCTCGCATCTCCGGTGGCCGTGCATTCCGCACGCGCGCAGGTGCAGGTCGCGGTGATCGGCGACAGCAACGTTTACGGCAAGGGCATCTCTCCCTCTGAGAACTATCCGAGTCAGCTTCAGGCCGCGCTAAACGCGCGAGGTCTGAACGTGACTGTCAGCAATGGCGGCATCAACGGCGATACAAGCTCCGGCCTTGCTGGACGTCTGGATTCGGCTGTTCCTTCCGGCACGCGGGTGGCGGTGATCTGGATCGGGATCAACGATATTCGCCGTGGAGTAAGCATGGCGGAAGTTCAGGCGAATGTCGCGGGCATCGTCAGCCGCCTGCGGGCGAAGGGGATCGACACGTATGTGATCCGCCCGCCGGTGTACAATGTGGCGGATCATCAGAATCCAGCGCTCACCGTGGGCGGCGGCGATAAGCATTTCAATGCGGCGGGCTACAGAAAGATGGTCGGCAAGACCATCGGGCCGGTTGCGGCGCTGGTTAGCAAGGCATCGAAGAAGAAAGCGGCCTGATTGGGCTGTCCGTTGCGGCTATGCCGCTACGTTCTTGCGTTGCCCGAGCGTCTTGAAGTGGCCGCGCCGCTGCAGCCACGCCAGCAGGATCAGGCTCGGCACCGCGACCAGCACGCTGAGCACGAAGAATGCCGGCCAGCCGGTGGCCTGCGCGACATAACCCGCGCCTGCGGAGAGATAGGTTCTGCCGATGGCTGCGAACGCGGTGAGCAGCGCATACTGGGTCGCGGTGTGTAGCGGGCTCTGGCACAGCGAAGAGAGATAGGCGACGAAGATCACGGTCCCGATCGCGCCGGTGAAATTCTCCACCGTGATCGCCAGCGCCAGCGCCCACTGGTTGAGCCCGACGTAAGCAAGCCACGCGAAGGCGAGATTCGAGATCGCCTGCAACACGCCGCCAATCCACAGGCACGCTTCCAGCGACCATGCGCGGGCGAGAAAGCCGCCGGCGAATCCGCCGATCAGTGTCGCGGCAAGTCCGACGCCCTTGACGATGGCGGCATAGTCGTTGCGGGTGAAGCCGAGATCGATCACGAACGGCGCGGTCATGGTGCCCGAGAACGAGTCCGTGAACTTGTAGAGAATGACAAACGCCAGAACCGCCCAGACGTCTTTCCGCGTCAGGAATTCGGTGAAGGCGCCCACTGCGGCGGTGATGACGCGGGTGATGGCGCTCTCGCCGGAGGTCGCTTCCTCGGCGCGGCGCGACTGTTCAGGCTCGGTGGCGACCAGCGCGGCAATCATCCCAATCAGCACCATCGCCGCCATCGCGATGTAGCCCCACATCCATGCGATCGGCTTGGTGAGGCCGGTGGCTTCGAAGCCGCTGACCAGAAACAGCGCACCGGCGGTGGAGATCAGCATGCCGACGCGATAGGCAGCGACATACGAGGCCATGCCGGCGGCCTGCTCGCTCTCAGGCAGGCTTTCGACGCGAAAGGCATCGACCACGATATCCTGCGTTGCCGACGCGGCCGCGACCAGCAGCGCACCGAGCGCGACATAAAACGGCGAGCGTGCCGGATCGGTCAGCGCCAGCAGCAGGATCGCGGCGATCAGCAGCAATTGCGCGAACACTAGCCAGCCGCGGCGCCGTCCGAGCAGGCGTGTCAGCAGCGGCACATGCAGCGCGTCAACCAGCGGTGCCCAGAGGAATTTCAGGGTGTAGGGCGTGCCGACCAGTGCAAAGAGTCCGATGGTGCCGAGATCGACACCGGACTCCCGCATCCACACCAGAAGCGTCGAGCCTGACAGTGCCAGCGGCAGTCCCGACGAGAAGCCGAGGAACAGCACGATCAGCACGCGCTTCTGCAGATAGACTGCAAATGCCTCGCGCCACGAAGCGCGGGGAGGGCTTTCGGCTTTCGCTGTGTCAGGAACTGTCATGCAGCGGTGTTAGCAGATTCTTGGCCGGTCACCCCACCCGGCTGACCTCCGGTCAGCCACCCTCTCCATTCAGGGGAGGGATAAGAGGCGCGGCGAGCAAAGTCTTTCTTCTCCCCCCGTGTGGGGAGGGTCGGCGCGGAGCGCCGGGGTTGGGGGTAAATCCCGATTGCGACGATTACTCCCCCGCCTGCAGCTTGCGCAGGGGATGTGGCGGAAACAGGTCGCTGGAGGACACCACGCGCGTCGCGTCTGCAGGCTCGCTGCTCTTGCTGAAGTCCAGTTCCTCGATACGCCCGGCGCGCTTTTCGATCTTCTCCGCCGAAATCAGGATCTGGCGCACGTCCTCATTCACATTGCCGAAATCTTTCTGCAGCTTGAGCACGCGGTCGCGCAGCCGGCCGAGATCGTCCGACATATGCATGACCTCGGTGCGGATCTGGTCGGCGGCATCGCGCATCCGCGCGTCTTTCAGGATCTGTTGCATCACCTGGATCGCCAGCATCAAAAGCGAGGGCGACACCAGCACGATCCGCGCCCGGTAGGCCTTCTGGATCACATCGTCGAAGCCATCGTGGATTTCGGCGTAGACCGATTCCGAGGGCACGAACATCAGCGCCGTATCCTGTGTCTCGCCGGGAATGAGATACTTCTCGGCGATGTCGTTGACGTGCTTCATCACGTCCTGCCGCAGCCGCTGGGTGGCGACTTTCTTTTCCTCGTCGCTGCGCGCATCGCGGAGCGCGGTGAAGGCTTCGAGCGGAAATTTTGCATCGACGCAGAGCGGGCGCTGATCGGGCAGGAAAATCACGCAGTCGGGGCGAGTCCGGTTCGATAGCGTGTGCTGAAAGGCATAGGAGTCCTTCGGCATGCCGTCCTGAACGATGGCTTCCATCCGCGCCTGGCCGAATGCACCGCGCGACTGCTTGTTGGCGAGCACGTCGCGCAGGGTCGTCACCTGCGATGTGAGGTCGGTGAGATTCTTGTGCGCGTTGTCGATAATGCCGAGGCGCTCGTGCAGCACGCGCAGAGAGTCCATCGTGTTGCGCGTGGTCTGCTCCATGGACTGGCCAACGCGGTGCGTCACCGAATCCAGCCGTTCGTTGACGGCGCGGGCCATTTCCGCCTGACGCCCCACCAGCGCCTGTCCCATTTCATGGACCCGGCCGGTGGATTCGTTCTGCATGCGCAGCACTTCTGCGAGCCGCTCTTCCAACTCGTCCGCGCGCACCGCCTGCGCCATGGCAGCCTCCGCGCCCTTTCGGCCTGAGCGCGCGATCACGATGGCGATGGTTAGCAACAACAGCAGCGCGAGCACGCCGAATGCAATCAGGGCGGCGCCAACGTGAACCGGCACATCGCCGGCCATGAAAAGGATCTCGTTCATGCCCCCTTTGTAACCCGATTCGGCACGCGACGCGAACGAATAGGGAACATTTTATGGTTAATAACTCCCTGATTTTTATGGTTAATCGCCGGTTAACAGCATTCGTCCCCGGCCAAGCGCCTGACCTCACGCCGGGTTTGACCGCGGCGGGCGCTCCCATTACATCGCGCCCATGGCCAATCGCGACATCATCATTCTTCCCGACAAGCAGCTCCGGCTGATCTCGAAGCCCGTCGAAAAGATCACGCCCGAAATCCGGGCGCTTGCCGACGACATGTTCCAGACCATGTATGACGCACCGGGCATCGGCCTTGCCGCGATCCAGGTCGCGGTGCCGCTGCGGCTGATCACCATGGACCTCTCCAAGAAGGAAGGGGAGAAGGAGCCGCGCGTCTTCATCAATCCGGAAATCCTGTCCTCGTCCGAAGAGATGTCGGTCTATGAGGAAGGCTGTCTCTCGATCCCGGAATACTATGAGGAGGTCGAGCGGCCGGCGCGGGTGCGCGTGCGCTTTATGGATCTCGACGGCAAGATGCACGAGGAGGAAGCCGACGGGCTTTACGCCACCTGCATCCAGCATGAGATCGACCATCTCAACGGTGTGCTGTTCGTGGATTATCTCTCAAAGCTCAAGCGCGATCGCGTGATGAAGAAGTTCACCAAGGCCGCCAAGCTCGCGGCGAAATAAGCCGGAGCTTCTCATGCCGCTTCGTCTGATCTTCATGGGCACGCCGGATTTCGCGGTGCCGACCCTGCTGGCGCTGGCGGACCACGGCCATGAGATTGCGGCAGTCTATACGCGCGCGCCAAAGCCCGCCGGACGCGGCATGAAGTTGCAGGCGACCCCGGTGGAGCAGGCGGCGCGGCAACTCGGCATTCCGGTCCTGACGCCGAAGACGTTGCGGACGCCGGAAGAGGAGGCGGAATTCCGTTCGCACAATGCCGATGCCGCCGTTGTCGTGGCTTACGGCATGATCCTGCCGCAGAATATTCTGGATGCCGTGCCGCTCGGCTGTTTCAATCTGCACGGGTCGTTGCTGCCGCGCTGGCGCGGCGCCGCGCCGATCCAGCGCGCGATCATGACCGGCGATGCCGAGTCCGGCGTGATGGTCATGAAGATGGACGCCGGGCTCGACACCGGCGATGTCGCGATGGCCGAACGGCTGCCGATCACTGACGCCATGACCGCGCAGGATCTGCACGATGCGCTGGCGCCGCTGGGCGCGGACCTGATGGTGCGTGCGATGGGCGGACTGTCGCGCGGCGGGCTGCAACTCACAAAACAAAGCGAGCAGGGCGTCACCTACGCGGCCAAGATCGACAAGGCCGAGGCGCGGATCCACTGGACCAAATCCGCGCATGAGGTTTTGCGGCATATCCACGGCCTGTCGCCGTTTCCCGGCGCATGGTTCGAAATCGCCATCGATGGCGAACCGGTGCGCATCAAGGTGCTGCGCTGTGAACTGGCGAAAGGCTCCGGTGCGCCGGGCGACGTGCTCGACGATCGCCTGACCATTGCCTGCGGCGACGGCGCGATCCGCATCCTGGACTTGCAGCGCGCCGGCAAGCCGCCGATGAAGGCCGAGGCGTTTCTCAACGGCACGCCCCTCAAGCCTCCGGCGCGCGTGAGCTGATGCCCCGCTACAAGCTCCTCATCGAATATGACGGCGCTCCCTTCTGGGGGTGGCAGTATCAGGACAAGGGCCCGTCCGTGCAGGGCGCGCTGGAAGATGCCGTGAAGGCGATGACCGGTCAGGATGTGCGGGTCAATGGCGCAGGCCGCACCGATGCCGGTGTCCATGCGCTCGGGCAGGTGGCGCATATCGATCTGGCAAAGGACTACAGGGCCGATCGCGTGCGCGATGCGCTGAACGCCCATCTGCGCCCGCACCCCATCGGCGTGCTGTCCGCCGAGATCGTGCCGGAAACTTTCGATGCGCGGTTTTCGGCGACCAAGCGCCACTACATCTACCGCATCGTCAATCACCGGGCGAACCTCGCGCTGAAAGCGGGGCACGCGTGGCGCGTGCCGCGGCCGCTTGATGTCGCGGCGATGCAGGAAGCCGCGCAGGTGCTGGTCGGCAAGCACGACTTCACCACCTTCCGCGACACCGAATGCCAGGCGAAATCGCCGGAGAAGACGCTGGACGCACTCGATGTGACGCGTGACGGCGATGACGTGAATATCACGACCTCGGCGCGCTCGTTCCTGCACAGCCAGGTGCGTTCGATGGTCGGCTCGCTGGTCTGGGTCGGCCATGGACGCTGGACGTCCGGCGACATGCGCCGTGCGCTCGAAGCGCGCGACCGCACGGCCTGCGGTCCCGTCGCGCCGCCGGACGGCCTCTATCTGGTGCGGGTGGAGTATTAGTTCGGTACATCGTCATTGCGAGGAGCGAAGCGACGAAGCATTCCACTCTTTGTCGGCACATCTGAGAAGTTGGATTGCTTCGCTTCGCTCGCAATGACGGTACGAAGCGACTATCGCGCTATATCTTTCATCACTTCCCAGAACAGGTCCTCGCCACCCGCGACATTCTCGTTCCAGTGATCCGCGGCGTTCTCATCGGCGGCGTCGGTGATGAACTTGAACGCGCGCCACGGCACGTTGTGGCGCTGACAGACATGGGCAATTGCGAACAGTTCCATGTCGACGATGTCGATGTTGTTCTCGACCAGCCACGGATCGACGGAGGTCACGAAGCTGTCGCCGGTGCCGCAGACAACGGTCCCGTGACCGGACGACAGCCGGTCCATCTCCGGCGAGAACGGCGTGCGCCCGCGCGGCGCCAGCGGCATCGCTTCCATGTCGCGCTGAACCGTGTGCGCGACCTCCACGAGACCGTTGTGGATGTGCGCGATCTTGCCCGCGGTGCCGTAGTTGATGATCAGCTTCGGTTGTAGCGCCATCACCGCCAGCGTCGCGATGCTCGCCGCATTGACCTTGCCGACACCGGTGTAGATCACCTCGACACCTTCCGGCGCGCGGGCCTTGTTCAGTTCGGTATCGATGGCGGTAAGAACAACGATATGTCCGCTCATGTCCGGGTCATTCATGCGAAATAGCGATCCAGCACGCCGCGATAGATCTTCGTGAGCTTTTCGAGATCGGACACCGGCGTGCGTTCGTCGATCTGGTGCATGGTCTGGCCGACAAGGCCGAATTCCAGCACCGGGCAATAATGCGTGATGAAGCGTGCATCCGAGGTGCCGCCGCCGGTGTTCAGCTCGGGCTTGCGGCCGGTCACGTCTTCGATGGCGGCGATGACGAGATCGGTGAACGGCCCCGGCCTGGTCCGGAACACGTCGGCGTTCGACGGCTCCCAGACCACATGCGCCTTGATGCGGTTGCCGCTCGCCTTGGTGACGCGCTCCTCGATCAGCGCGCGGAGGGATTCGCGGGTGTGGCAGTCGTTGTAGCGGATGTTGAAGCGCGCGCGCGCCTGCGCCGGAATCACGTTCCAGGCCGGATTGCCGACATCGACCGAGGTGAATTCGAGATTCGACGGCTGGAAGTGATCGGTACCCTTGTCGAGCGGATCGCTGCTCAATGCGACGATCAGCGCCGCGATATCCGGCACCGGGTTGGAGGCGCGGTGCGGATAGGCGACATGACCCTGCACGCCATCGACAATGATCGTGCCGGATTGCGAGCCGCGCCGTCCGATCTTGATGGTGTCGCCCATTTCGTTGACGTTGCTCGGCTCGCCAAGGACGCAGTGATCGAACTTTTCGCCGCGATCCGCCGCCCACTGCAAAAGCTTGATCGTGCCGTTGACGGCGATGTCTTCCTCGTCGCCGGTAATCAGGAACGAGATCGAGCCTTTCACCTTGCCGCCATTGGCCGCGAGATACTCCAGCACGGCGGCAACCGAGCAGGCGATGCCGCCCTTCATGTCCACCGCGCCGCGGCCATAGAGCATGCCGTCCTTGACGTCGCCGGCGAATGCGCCGTGGCTCCACGCCGCTTCGTCACCGGCGGGCACCACGTCGGTGTGGCCCGCGAAGGTGATGTGCGGCGCCTCCGTGCCGATGCGTGCATAGAGATTGTCGATGTCGGCCGCGCCAGGTTCGGAGAAGGTGACGCGATGTACCTCGAACCCTGCATCGCCGAGCAGCTTCTCCAGCACACCGAGCGCGCCCGCGTCCGCCGGCGTCACCGAGGGACAGCGCAGCAGATCACGGGCGATGGAGAGGGCGTCGGTCGACATTGGTTTCCCAAACTTTTCATCACCGGGCATGGCAGTCGTAGACTGCGTAATCCAATCTGCTCGCGGTGATCTCGATCAAGAGGGCGCCACACCTTCGTTGTCGGGATTGCCGGAACAAGTCCGGCAATGACATTGAAGGCGTGACGCGCTCTACCTTTTAGTCCCGCAGCAGTTCGTTGATACTGGTCTTGGAGCGGGTGCGCTCGTCGACGCGCTTGACGATCACGGCACAGGCGGTGTTCGGGCCGGGCTGTCCGTTCTTCAGCGGCTTGCCCGGCAGCGTTCCGGGAACGAGCACGGCATATTCCGGCACTTCGCCGATGAAGGTCTCGCCGGTCTCGCGATCAACGATCTTGGTCGATGCGCCGAGGAATACGCCCATCGCCAGCACCGCGCCCTTGCGCACGATAACGCCTTCGGCGACTTCCGAACGCGCGCCGATGAAACAGTCGTCCTCGATGATCACAGGACCGGCCTGCAACGGCTCGAGCACCCCGCCGATGCCGACGCCGCCGGAGATGTGCACGCGCTTGCCGATCTGGGCGCAGGAGCCGACCGTGGACCAGGTGTCGATCATGGTCGCTTCATCGACATAGGCGCCGAGATTGACGAACGACGGCATCAGCACGACGTTCTTGGCAATGAAGGCGGAACGGCGGACGATCGCGCCCGGCACGGCGCGGAAGCCGGCATCGCGGAAACGGTTCTCGCCCCAGTCCTCGAACTTCGAGGGTACCTTGTCCCACCACTGCGCGCCGCCGGGCCCACCGGTGATCGGCGCCATGTCGTTGAGACGGAAGGACAGCAGCACCGCCTTCTTCAGCCACTGGTTGACATGCCATTTGCCGTCGGCCTGACGTTCGGCCACGCGCGCCTCGCCCTTGTCGAGCAGGTTGAGCGCCAGCTCCACGGCGTCGCGCACCTCGCCCTTGGTATTGGCGTTGACGGTATCGCGGGCCTCGAAGGCGGCATTGAGCGTGTTTTCAAGCGCGGAGAGAGACATCGGTGTTCCTTGGGGGAAAAGCAGTTTTGGATGCCGCTTTTGTCGGGATTTGGCGGCGGCAAGTCAAGTTGAACGGATCAGTTTGAGGCTCTTATCGCCGCCAAAAACCCGGTCAGATCGTCGGTAATGTGATCGACATAGGCGGCGTCGCGGCCCTCCAGCTCCCAGTCCTCGCGGACCACGTTCTTGGTGCCGTCCGGGACTACGAGGACGGTGGTCATGCCAAGATCGTGCGGCGTCACCAGATTGCGGGCGAGGTCCTCGAACATCGCGGCTTTCGAGGGATCGACTCCGTGCAGCTTGAGAAATTTAAGGTAGGTCTGCCGCGCGGGCTTCGGCTCCAGTTCGGCCGCGACGATGTCGAACACGTCCTCGAAGTGACTGCCGATGCCGAGCCGTTCCAGCACCTTGCCGGCATGGGCGCGCGAACCGTTGGTGAGGATCAGCTTGCGGCCGGGGAGCTTTTCGATCGCCGCGCCCATTTCCGGATTGGGTTCGAGCGGCGAGTGATCGATCTCATGGACATAGGCGAGGAAATCGTCGGCGCGCAGGCCGTGCTCGGTCATCATGCCGCGCATGGTGGTGCCGTAGCGGCGATAGTAGTCCTTCTGAATCTTGAATGCCTCGTCCTTCGGCACATTCAGATACTGCGCAACGAAATCGCGGATACGGACATCGACCTGCTGCCACAGATTGACGTGATGCGGGTAGAGCGTGTTGTCGAGATCGAACACCCATGTCTCGATATGGGTGAAGCTGCGGGGCATTTTTTCGTTTGGAGCGTCTGTCATGTTCTTTTCTTTACCTCTCCCCACGGGAGAGGGAGCGCATTGCGATTGGAGCAACGTTAGAGTCGTTACCTTGATACTTAAGGGTCATGGCATCCCGAAGCGTAATGTCTTGCCGGCGCCGGCGCCGATCTCGACGCGCTCATAGCCGCTGGCATTCAGTCCGCGCCCGCCGCAGTCGCCCTGTTCGGTGAATTCGAACTGCGTCTCGCGGGTGCAGAGCATCGTGGTGCCGCCCCAGTTCACCGGGCGGCTGTTGATCTTGATGGTACGGCCATCGGCGTCGACAGCTTCGGCGAAACTGTAGATCCTGCGGGGCTGTCCCGTCACGTCGGGATGCAGGCACTTGCCAGGTTCGATGCGATACCAGCCGCGGCTGGTGACTGTTTTTCCGTCATCGGTGGCGATGGATGCCATCACCCGATACTGCGTGTCGTTGCACCAGGTGAGGCCGGTGGCGGAGGGCTTTTCGACCGCTGCAATCATCGTCTCGAAGAAATTGGGCGCCTGGACTGCATCGGTATTGAGGCCGCGCGCTTTCAGGAATGCGGCGAGGGCGTTCTGGGTTTTCGGGCCGTCGACGCCGTCGATGGGGGCCGCGTCATAACCTGCGATCACCAGCAGCCGCTGGATCGCGGCGAGGCGCGCCTGCTCGTCATCGTACTCGGCCCCTTCGGCGAGGTATGCGATCTGATGTCCGTCTTCGCCGGTGCTGGGTTTGATTTCGGTGAACGCCGCTGCGGTCTGGCCGCCGCGGCACTGGCGTCCGGCAATGACGAAGTCTTTCGACGCAACGCAAAGATTATCGGTGCCGTTCTGCGGCGCGGGCGACGCGCCATAGACCGGCAGCGAGCGTGCATGGAGCAGGATGCGGTCGGCGGTGATGTTCCCTTGCGCGACCACACGGCAGGTTGCCGGATCGATGCGGAACCAGCCGCGCGTCGCGGTCGCGGTCTTGTCCTCGATGCCGATGGCGGCTTCGACGACATAACTCATGCGATTGCAGATTTTAAGATCGGCGCGGGCGGGGGAGGAAACAAGCAAGGCTGTCATTGCGAGGAGCGCAGCGACGAAGCAATCCATTTTTATCTGTGTGGATTGCTTCGCTGCGCTCGCAATGACGATTTGAGCTGGCATCACTTGTGGATCAGCGTTCCCGTGCCCTGATTGGTGAACAGTTCGAGCAGCACCGCGTGCGGCGTCTTGCCGTCGATGATGACCACGCCCTCGACGCCGGCTTCCAGCGAATAGATGCAGGTCTCGACCTTGGGAATCATGCCGCCGGAAATCGTGCCGTCGGCGATCAGCTTGCGCGCATCCTTGATCGAAAGTTCCGGAATCAGCTTCTTCGACTTGTCGAGCACGCCGGGCACGTCGGTCAGCAGCAACAGGCGCTTGGCCTTCAGCGCACCGGCTACGGCACCCGCGAAGGTATCGGCGTTGACGTTGTAGGTCTTGCCGTCGCCTGACGAAGCCAGCGGCGCCAGCACCGGGATCAGTTCGTAGCCGATGAGCTGGTTGAGCAGTGTGAGGTCAACCTTGTCGGGCTCGCCGACAAAACCGAGATCCACCACCTTCTCGATGTTGGAGCCGGGATCGACCATGGTTCGTGTCGCCTTGACGGCGGTGACCATGTTGCCGTCCTTGCCGCACAGGCCGACGGCCTTGCCGCCGGCTTCATTGATGTGGCTGACGATCGATTTGTTGATCGAACCGGCCAGCACCATCTCGACGATTTCCATCGTCGGCGCGTCGGTCACGCGCAGCCCGGCCGCGAATTCCGATTTGATGCCGAGCCGCGCCAGCATGCTCGCGATCTGCGGGCCGCCGCCGTGAACCACAACCGGGTTGATCGCGGTCTGCTCGAGCAGGACGATGTCGCGGGCGAATTGACGGGCAAGGTTTTCCTCGCCCATGGCATGGCCGCCGTACTTAATGACGATGGTTTCCTCGTCGTACTGCTGCATATGCGGCAGCGCCTCCGACAGGATGCGGGCCTGATCCTGTGCGCTGATGTTTGTCGGCAGATCGATCATGGGAAATCTCGTTCGGCAAGGATTTGGACGAGGGTTTAGCCGATTGACGCAAGGCGTGCAAAGTGCCGCCCGCGCAAGTCAGGCCCCGCGACGCGGCCAGGCTGCGGCAATCGCCAGCACCAGCCAGCTCAGAATAAGGAGTGTGCCGCCGGTCGGTGCGGCCATTGTGAACAATCCATGACCGGCATACTGGCGCATAGTCAGATCCCCGGCGAACAGGGCTGCGCCCACGATGAAACCAAAGGTCGCGGTCAGCCCAAGACCACGCCGGGCGATGCCGTGCCCGGTCAGGAGTGCGGCGCCGATCACGGCAGTGGCGTGGAACAGCAGCATCGACGAGGCGGAAGCCAGCCGCGAGGCGTCGGCCTGGTGCGCGGATGCGGCTGCCAGCGCGACACCGGCGGCCCCCATCAGCCCCGCGAGCACAACTGCGAGGCGCAACACACCGGTCTGGGTCATCAGATTCGCTCTCTCAAAAGACGGATCATGGCGGCGCGCAGTTCGGGCATGCCGTCGCCGGTGCGCGACGATGTTACCAGAACTTCCGGAAACGCCGCGGGATGTTTCAGCAGCGCCGCCTTGGTGGCGGCGATGGTTTCCTCAAGCGCGGCCTTCTTCACCTGATCGGCCTTCGTCAGCACCACCTGATAGCTGACGGCGGACTTGTCGAGCGTCTTGAGCACGTCGTTGTCGACATCCTTGAAGCCGTGGCGGGAGTCGATCAGCACATAGACGCGGGCGAGATTGGCGCGGCCTTGCAGGAATTTGTGGATCAGCGAGGTCCACGATGCGATCTGGGCCTTTGGCGCGGAGGCATAACCGTAGCCCGGCATGTCCACCAGCCGCAGGCCGGCGTCCTTGCCGTCCGCAGGTGTCGGACCTTCGAAGAAAATCAGTTCCTGGGTACGGCCGGGGGTGTGCGAAGTACGCGCCAGCCCGTTACGGCCGGTCAGTGCATTGATGAGGCTGGATTTGCCGACATTGGAGCGGCCGGCGAACGCGACTTCGACGCCTTTCATGGGCGGGAGCGCTTCGATCGACGGCGAAGCCCAGAAGAATTGCCAGTCGCCGGCGAAGATCTTTCGTCCCGCTTCAATCAGCTCCGCATCGGTTTGATCGGTCATGCGAAGGTTCTCGAATGTGAAAACGCCCGGCGAATGCGCCGGGCGTTTTGCGTTTCAGACGGTCTTAAGTCGTTTTCTTGCTGCCCGCGAAGGTCGACTTCACGTTGTCGAACAGTTCGATCTTCGCGCCGTTCTTCTTCATGATGTAGCTCTGCTGCAGCACCGACAGCAGGTTGTTCCAGGCCCAGTAGATCACGAGACCGGCCGGGAAGCCCGCAAGCATGAAGGTGAAGATCAGCGGCATCCAGTCGAAGATCATCTTCTGCGTCGGATCGGGCGGCGTCGGGTTCAGCTTCATCTGGAACCACATCGTGATGCCCATGATGATCGGCCAGATGCCGAGATGCAGGTAATAGCCGAGAACCGGAAGCTGGGTCGGATCGAACGCGAACAGACCGAACAGGTTGAACAGGTTGGTCGGATCGGGCGCGGAAAGGTCCTTGATCCATCCGAAGAACGGCGCGTGCCGCATTTCGATGGTGACGAACAGAACCTTGTAGAGCGAGAAGAACACCGGGATCTGGATCAGAATCGGAAGACAGCCCGCGATCGGGTTGATCTTCTCCTTCTTGTAGATCTCCATCATCTCCTGCTGCTGCTTCATCTTGTCGTCGGGATACTTGTCCTTCAGCGCGGCAAGCTGCGGCTGCACGGCCTTCATCTTCGCCATCGACGCATAGGACTTGTTGGCGAGCGGGAAGAAGATCAGCTTGACCAGCACCGTCACCGCGAGGATGGCGACGCCGAAGTTGCCGAAGATGTGGAAGAACCAGTCGATGGCCCAGAACATCGGCTTGGTGATGAAGTAGAACCAGCCCCAGTCGATCAGGCGGTCGAACTTGTTGAGGCCGAGCTGCTTGTCGTAGGCGTCGACGGTGGCGCTTTCCTTGGCACCGGCGAACAGGCTGGTCGCCGTGCTGGCGGTGCCGCCGATCGCAATCGTCATCGGATCGAGCAGGTAGTCGGTCTGGTAGGTGCGCAGCGTGCCGACGAGGTTGGACGAGAAGCGCGCCTGCACGTTGGCCTTCGGGCTCGGCAGCAGCGTCGCGGCCCAGTACTTGTCGGTGATGCCCATCCAGGCGTTGGTCACCTTGAACTCCACCGCTTTGGTGTCGTCCATTTTCTTGTAGCCATACTCCTGCAGGCCCTGATCGCCGAGAACGCCGATCAGGCCTTCGTGCAGGATGTAGTAGCCGGAGACGTGCGGCGTGCCGTGACGCGAGATCAGGCCGAACGGATACAGTGTGACCGGCGCGTCGCCGACGTTGGAGACGTCGTCCTTGATCGTGAACAGATACTTGTCGTCGATCGAGATGGTGCGCTTGAAGGTCAGGCCCTGGCCGTTGTTCCAGGTCAGCGTGACCGGAGTGGTCGGCGTCAGCGAACCTGCGCCTTCCTGTTTCCAGACGGTGTCCTTGTCCGGCATCTTCGTTGTCGCGCCTGCGGCCGGCACGAAACCGAACTCGGCGTAGAAGGGTTCCTTGGTGCCCGACGGCGAGAACAGTTCAATGGCTGGCGATTTCGGATCGACGGTCTCGCGATATTTCACCAGAGCGACGTCGTCGATGCGCCCGCCGGTCAGCGCGATGCTGCCGCTGATGCTGGGCGTGTCGATCTTCACGCGAGGTCCGGCGGCGATCGCAGTGGTGCGGCTCTGGACTGGCGCGGCTGTCGCCGGCGCACCGGCCTGCTGGCCGGGAGCGGCGGGCGTGGGCTGGTTCGCACCCGGTGTGGTCGTTGCGGGCGTCGCCGGATTGGCGGCCTGCTTCTGCGCGAGCTCGGCCTGCTGCGCGGCGCGCTGCTTTTCCATGGTCGGAATGTTGTAGAAATATTGCCATGCGATCAGCACAAGGCCCGACAGGATCACGGCGAGGATGGTATTGCGATTTTCGATCATCGTTCAGGTCTCGTCATGCGCTCGGGCGTGTTCGGGAAAGGACTGTGTGTGGCTTAGGTCGCTGGTGGCTTGGGCGTCTGGCGCTCGAGGCGGCTGAGCGCCGAGCGCAGATCGTTGAACATGGTTTCAAAGCCGCGGTCCAGCGCGGCTCGACGGCCCACTATCACATAATCATGGTGGGGTCGCATGGATATGACATCCAGCCGCTTCACCAGTTCGCGAAGTCTGCGGCGGACGCGGTTGCGTTCCGTGGCGGTGCCGACTTTTTTGGTAACGGTAAATCCGACACGGACCGGGCCGTTATCGTCGCGGCGGCGCGTTTGCACCACAAAGGCCGGGCTGGCCATGCGCGGTCCGCTGGCCGCGGCGATGAAATCCGCGCGCTGCTTCAACCGGTCCATGATTTCAACCGGCGCATGGGAAAGGTCCCGGGGTAAGGTCGGTCAGGCGCTCAGACGCTTGCGGCCGCGGGCACGACGGGCGGCGAGAACCTTGCGGCCGCCGGCGGTCGCGAGACGGGCACGGAAGCCGTGACGGCGCTTGCGCACCAGTTTGCTGGGTTGATAAGTCCGCTTCACGGTCGTTCTCCGCTACCGAAATGCTCGTCCGACAGCTTGTCGGAGGCACTTCGCCGATAATGAGATGAAATCCTGCGATGCCGGCCCTGAAGTGGACCAATTCCGGTCCAAAATGAACCGGCCCGGTCAAGCCGGGCCATCGAGGACAGTTGGCGCGGCTTATACGGGAGCGGTCTGTTTTCGTCAATCTTGGGGTTTTATACCGCGCTCAGGTTGTGGAGCGCGGCCAGAGGCTTAAACCATAACAGTTCCGGGGGTTTGACCCGGGCCGTCGGCAGGCGCATCCTGTGGCGGCAAATCATGAAAAACGGGCAGGCGATCACTCAATGGCGGTATCCGGCCAGGAACCTGATCGGACGTTGGCAAAGCTCCGTCCCGGACTGCGGTTCGGGCTGTCGGGAAAGCTGTTGCTGCTGACGATTCCGCTGATCCTGATCGTTGAAATCCTGATCTATGTGCCGTCCATCGCCAATTTCCGGGTGAACCGCCTGAACGACCGGCTAGCTGCGGCAAGCACCGCTGCGCTGGTGCTGGACGCCGCCCCGAGCGGCATGGTTCCCGACGCGCTGGCGCGGCAGATTCTCGCCAGCATCGGGGCGCGCGCAGTCGCCATCAAAAGCGGATCGCAGCGGCGGCTGCTGGCGGCGGCCGATATGCCGGCCAAGATCGACCACGATATCGACATGCGTGACACAAGTGCATGGTCGGCGATCGTCGATGCATTTCAGGTCATGCTCGACAGCGGCGACGAGGTGATGCGCATCATCGGTCCCGCGCCCGGCAGCGGACAGTTCATCGAAGTTGTCGTGGACGAGAAGCCGCTGCGCGACGCGATGTTCCGCTTTTCACGCAACGTGTTGCTGCTGTCGCTGGTGATGACCAGCATCACCGCGGGCCTGATCTACTACGCCCTGCATCATCTGTTCGTGCGGCCGATGCGGCGGGTTACCGCCAATCTGGTCGCCTTCCACGAGAATCCGGAAAGCACCGCGCGCATTATCGAACCGTCGAAGCGCACCGACGAGATCGGCCTCGCGGAGCGCGAACTGTCGGACATGCAGCGCGATCTGGTGTCGATGCTGCATCAGAAGAATCACCTTGCGGCGCTCGGGCTCGCGGTCTCGAAGATCAATCACGATCTGCGCAACCTGCTGGCCTCGTCGCAGCTCCTGTCCGACCAGCTCGCCAGCGTGCCCGATCCGCGCGTGCAGCGGTTCGCGCCGAAGCTGATGCGCTCGCTGGAGCGCGCCATCGCGTTCTGCCAGTCGACGCTGTCCTACGGCAAGGCGCAGGAGGCGCCGCCCGACCGCCGCCGCGTTCTGATCGAGCCGGTGGTCAACGAAGTGCGCGAATCGACCGGACTTGCGTCCGACACGTCGATCGAATGGATCAACGCCATCGAGCGCGGGCTGACCGTCGATGCCGATCCCGATCAGTTGTTCCGGGTGCTGCTCAATCTGGCCCGCAATGCCGCGCAGGCCCTGGAGAGTGACAAGTCCGGCGACGGCATCGCCAAGCAGATCCGCTTTACCGGCCGCCGCGAGGGCGCGGTCACCATCCTCGAGATCTCGGACACCGGTCCCGGCATCCCGGAAAAGGCCCGCGCGCATCTGTTCGAGGCGTTTCAGGGCTCGTCGCGGGACGGCGGCACCGGGCTCGGGCTGGCGATCGCGGCCGAATTGATCCGGGCGCATGGCGGCGAGCTCAATCTGGTGGACGGCACCATCGGCGCCACGTTCCGAATCACGATTCCGGATCGGGCCGTGGAGTTGCGCAGTCTGCGAGATGCACGGGCCCGGGCCTGAAAAACTGCCGTTTTGGCTCGAAATCCATGCCTTATCGATCTTGCAAAGCTTTCCCGGAGCCGGTAGCTATGGCGCTCTTTCGCGGCCCGGCCTCCGGCCTCTCTCAAGTCCGCGAAATGCGCGCCCGTAGCTCAGCTGGATAGAGCACCAGACTACGAATCTGGGGGTCAGGAGTTCGAATCTCTTCGGGCGCGCCATTTCGGTTCAAAGGCACGAACGCCTAGCACCGCCGCCTCTACGCCAGAGGCGGCGGTTAGCGTTCGGAGCAGTTCGCTCCGCAGCCCACGGATGCGGACCTCCTTTCGGCTCACCACTTCAACCCGCTGCGCGACCGCGCGAATCTGATCGCGGGCGAACGTCCCATCGCCGTTCCGCAGCTTCTTGCGCAGGGCCGCCGCAAACGCCCGGAGGGTTTCCGGCGTGATCGCTGGGCCGATCTTTACGATATGCGCCAAGGCGCGTTCGGAATCGCCCTTAGCCTGGTCGCGCGTCGCGGTCAGCTCGGTGATGCGATCCTTGAGCGACGGGTCGTTCACGTCGATCACGCCATTCTCGATCGCGTCATAGAGGCGCTTGAGCTTCGCTTCGGCCTCGGTCGCGCGCCGTTCAAGATCGGCGACATGCTCGCGGCGCTGGTTCACCCACTCGTCGCGCCGTTCGAGGATCTGATCCATCAGAGCTTCGAGCCGCGCCGGGTCGAGCAACCGGGCTTCGAGATGATCGACCACGGCCTCATTGAGCCGATCCATCGGCACGGTGATGCCGGGACAGCCGGTCGCTCCCTGCCGCGCCTTCGTCGAACAGGTGTAGTAGCGGTATTCCCGCCCGACGCTGCTGGTGCCGGTGCGCAGCGTCATCGCGCCGCCGCAGCACGCGCAGAAGCAGATGCCGGTGAGCAGCGTCGGGCCGCCCACCGCCATCGGCGGCATCATCTTCGGGCTGCGCGCCTTGAGCGACCGCTGGACAGCCTCGAACTCCGCTTCCGAGACAATCGCCGGCACTTCCATGACGGCATGTTCGCTCTCCGGCTTCGGCGTCTTCGTCTTGTGATCGCGGGTATTGAAGCGGTGCTGGCCGATATAGGTCGTCCGGGTGAGCACCTGATGCACCGCACCCAAGCCCCAGCGCCCGCCGTCGCGGGTGCGGATGTTGTTTTCATTGAGCCATGTGGCGATCGACTTGAGACCCATCGGCCCTTTGTTATCGACGCCGTTCAATGCCATGCGATAGATGCGCCGCACCGTCTCGGCCTGGATTGGGTCGATCTCCAGCTTCTTCTTGATCTTCGCTCCGCGCTCTCCGGCCGCGACCACGCGATAGCCGATCGGCGCACGCGCGCCGTTCCAGAAGCCTTGCCGCGCGTTCTCCTTCATCGCCCGCAACGTGTGCTTGCCGTTCTCCTTCGACTGATACTCGTCGAACAGCGTCATGATCTGGCGCATCATCACGCTCATGGGATCGTCGCCCAGGTCTTGCGTGATCGAGATGAGCTTCACCCCGTTCTTTGCCAGCTTGCGAACGTAGAACTCGAACTGGAACTGGTCGCGGAAGAACCGCGAGAAGCTGTGGACGAGGATGATGTTGAACGGCGACGGCTTTTGCATCGCCGCGTCGATCATCGCCTGGAAAGCGGGGCGACGATCGTCGGTCGCCGTGTTGCCCGGCTCGACGAACTCGGCCGTGACCTCCCAGCCGCGAGACAGGCAATAGCCCTCGATCTGGCGGCGCTGGTCCGGGATCGACAGATCGCTATCGGCTTGGCGGCCGGTCGAAACGCGCAGGTAGAGCGCCGCGCGGGCGGTCGCCACAACCGGTGCCCCATCCTCATCTCGTCGCAGGGCGGCGCTGGTCATGACGCTTCACTCCTCACTTCACGGCAGCGGTCCGAACAGCTTGTCCAGCGCTTGCCGCATGTGGCCTTCAATCGCGCGCAACTCGGCGTCGCCGATCGGAACTTGCTCCGGCCAGTCATCGGTGACGACGACCGGCCCATCATCTTCGCGCAACCGACGCGAAGCGCGGCGGGGTGCAAGCTGACTTGTGTAGTCGTGTAGGTCATCCGGGCACTCGGCCCAGCGACGAGGCGTGCGGCGGCGGAGCTTGCGAGGAAGGGCCATTCCAACAGGCTGCCTCGCACCCGCGCCTTGCACAAAGTTTCTGTCGCGTCGTAGCGCAGATAGGGGCGTGCTGCGGCGGACGTCATGCTTCCCCCCAAGGATCGACAACGGTGATGCCGCAGTCGGTGAAATCGCGGACATTGCGAGTCGCCAATCGTGCGCCGCGCGAGCGCACGATGGCGGCGATTTGCGCATCAATCTGGCTGATCGGCTTGCCGCCCTGTTTCCGCCCGGCGGCGATCTCTGGATAGGCGCCGGCCGCGTCGGTATCGAACGGCAGCACGCGCCCGGCAAGATCGACATCGAACATGGGGCGCGCCGCTGCCAGCAGGTCATCGCGGCGGCGTCCGTCGGGAAGCAGCGCCAGACCGTAGAAGATTTCCGCCTGCGTCAGCGTCGTCGTGAACACGCCCGCCATCGGCTGCTCGGCGATCCACGCCATGACCCTCGGGTCAGGCTCGCGCCGCATCAACTCGGAAATGACGTTGGTGTCGAGAACGATCATTCGCCGAAGTCCACCGCCCGGATCGGCTCGCGGGGCCGGTCAGGCAGATCGACGCCGCCCAGCGCGCCAAAGCGTTCATGGATCGCCTGGCCCAGATTGCGAGGCCGCGGGATTTCGGTCGAGAGCGCCGAACGCAGGATGTCACGGGCCTCATCTTCCATCGACCGGCCGTGCATCGCCGCGCGCAGGCGCAGGCGATTTTTGATCGCGTCGTCGATGTTTCGGATCGTCATGACCGCCATTACGCACCTCCATAACTCATTGACTGCATGTTAGTCGATGAAGTGGGAAATTGCAAGGTTAGGGTTGGCGCCTCCCTACGGGACCGCCGCTCTATCTTCGCTTCGCTCCGACCGAGCCCCTGACGGGTCTCGTCCCTGCCGGGTGACGATCAGCATGGCGGAGCGGCGCTGGCGCGCCGGTCGGTCAATCCGCCCTGCGGATTGCGGGGTCGTTCGAGCTGCGGAGATCGGGCCACGGCTGCGCCGTCCCGATCGCGTTGTTTGTAGCTCTCCCCGTCGGTGGGGTGGGCGCCGCTTCTCTCTAGGCCCGCCGCGCCGGGCGGCAACGCGCAAGCGCGTCCTCCACGATGTTCCGGCCCAAAGGGTGCCGCCCGGCTCCGTCGGCGGGCCTGCCGATCCGCTTCTTCGCCGCCCACCCCATTCCGGGGTGAGTGTGGTTTTAGAAGGAAGTGTGTGATGAACGCTGTAACCGAAACCGTGGCCGCCGAGCCTGCGTCGGGCGTCGAGATTTTCGTGCCGCTCGCCAAGCTCAAGAAGTCTCCGCGCAATGCCCGAAAGGTGCCGCACGGGGAAGCCGCTATCGAGGCGCTGGCCGCTTCGATCCAGCACAAGGGGCTGATCCAAAACCTTGTCGTGGAGCCTGAAACCAGAGAGGACGGGACGCCGACCGCCTACTATCTCGTCACCGCTGGCGAAGGCCGCAGGCTGGCGATGCTTCTGCGCGCCAAGCGCAAGCAGATCAAGAAGTCCGAGCCGGTGCGCTGTTGGCTCGATACCGCCAACGATCCGTCCGAAATCAGTCTGGACGAGAACGTGACCCGGACCAACATGCATCCCGCCGACGAGTTCGAGCGGTTCCGCGAGCTTGCGGACGGCAAGGGCTGGGGCGCGGAGGAAATCGGCGCGCGGTTCGGCAAGACGGCGGCGGTGGTGAAGCAGCGACTTCGCCTTGGCGCGGTCAGCCCCAAGCTGTTGCAGGTCTATCGGGAGGACGGGCTTACGCTGGATCAGCTTATGGCCTTTGCCATCACCGAGGACCATGACCGGCAGGAGCAGGTGTTCGCCAATTTGCATCACAACCGCGAACCGTGGATCATCCGGCGCGACATGACCGCGAGCAATGTTCCGGCGACCGACCGGCGCGCGATTTTCGTCGGGGCCGACGCCTATGTAGAGGCGGGCGGCAACATCATCCGCGACCTGTTCAGCGAGGACCGGGGCGGGTTTTTCGAGGATGCGGGCTTGCTCGACATGCTTGCCGCCGAGAAGTTGCGGGAGGTTGCCGAGCAGGTTCAGGCCGAGGGCTGGAAATGGGCCGAGGCCCATATCGACTACCCCCACGCCCACGGGTTGCGCCGGTTCTATCCGCAGTCGGTTCCGCTGTCCGACGAGGACGAGACGCGGCTGGAGGCGCTGTCCACCGAGCATGACGAGCTTGCCGAAGGCTATTCGTCCTATGACGAAATGCCCGAGGACGTGGCGGCGAAGCTGGAGGCGGTGTCCGATGAGATCGACACCATTTCCGAGAAGCGTTCCGCCTACGACGCCAACGTGGTCGCGTATGGCGGCGCGTTCGTGGTGCTTCACTATGACGGCAGTGTCAGGGTCGAGCGCGGTTTCGTCCGTCTTGAGGACGAGGCGCTGGCGGACCCGCAGCCCGAACCGGAAGCCAAAGGCGATGCGCCCGAACCGCAGGCCGGGGAGGACGAGCAGCCGGAGGACGGCGACGAGGACGTGCGGGAAATCGAGGAGGAGGACGAGGAACCGGGCAAGCCCATTTCCGACAGCCTCACCCGCGACCTGTCCGCCTATCGGACGCTGGCGCTTCGCGTGGCGTTGGCCGACCAGCCGGACACGGCGTTGGTCGCGCTGACCCACACGCTCACCGCGCAACTGTTCTACAGCTATGCGGAGGCGGGTTGCCTTGAGGTCCGTCCGACCGTGACCCCCTTGGGGAGCCACGCGGACGGGATCGAGGATACGCCCTTGGCGGCGCGGTCGAGCGAGCAGCACGAGGCTTGGGCCGAGCGGATGCCGCGTGACATCGCGGGCCTGTGGGACTTCATCGTCGGACTGGACGAGGCGAAGCGGCTGGCGTTGCTGGCGCATTGCGCGGCTCGCACCGTCAACGCCCTGCGGCTGCCGTGGGACCGCAAGCCCCGGACGCTACAAACCGCCGACCGGCTGGCAAGCGCGCTGGCGCTGGACATGGCGAAGGACTGGACGCCTACCGTGGACAGCTACCTTGGCCGCGTTACCAAGGCGCACATCGTCGAGGCCGTGACCGAAGGCGTGTCCGAGGATGCCGCCCGCCGTATCGCGGACATGAAGAAGCCGGACATGGCGCAAGCCGCCGAGCAGCTTCTGGCCGGGACCGGCTGGCTGCCTGCCGTGCTGCGGACGCCAACGCCGGAGGCCGAGCAGCCCGCGACCATCGAGGTCGACGACACCGAGGCCGTGGAGCAGCCGTCCGAAACGGAGGACGGCGAAGCGTCCTACGCCGTCGCCGCCGAGTAGCGGCACCGGGCCGGGGCCGCGCGAGCGGTCCCGGCCTTGCTCTCACCCTAAAAAAAATCGGCCGCGCGCGGGCGCGCGGCCGACCTTGTTGCGTGTCGCCTTGCGTCGAACCATCCTCGCCGATAGCCAGCTTGGCAGGCGGAACGGGGATACGGGGTAGCAGTGGCAAAGGCGATCAATCTGTCGAACGGTAGAGCATGGAAGACCCAAAGCGCCGCCTTGGCTCATTTCAAGGATATGCTCGCCCGCTATTCCGATGAGGACGTGGTCGAAGACCGTGCCGACCATGACGACCTGATTGCCCTTCTCGAACGCTATGATGCCGTGATCGTCGATGGCCCCTCGAAGATCGGCGACGGGGTGGACTCCTTTTTCCGGCGCCGGAACACCGGCGACGGCTACTCGACGCCCGGTTTCTGGGTGCGGCGCGTTGACGGGAGTGAGACGGATTTCAGCTATCTGGCGGCCGTTCGGGGAGCCCCGAAATCAAACGCCCAGGAGTTCTATGACGCCTGCCGGGCGGCGGTGGCCGCAGATTTGAAAGCCGCCAAAGCCCGGCACTTCAAGACCTACGGCGACGAACTCGGCCGCGTTCCCTGCGAGCTGACCGATGAGCTTATCACCATCGACGCGGCTCATATCGACCACGCCTATCCGACATTCGGCCAACTGGTCCTGAGCTTTCGCGCCGCGCGGGGATGGCAGCACGAAGTGCCCCCCGGCACCGTCACCGTCCCGGCAGACAGCCAAACCACGACGACATTCGTCGATCCGGCCGTTGTCGCCGCGTTCCGGCAATTCCATCATGGCGCCGCCATTCTGAGAATCGTGGCCCGGACCCGCAATCTGGCGATGTCGGCCGGGCAGCGCAGGCCAAAGGTTCGCAGGCCGGTGGTTTTGACCTGAATCATCGCTGACCCTCACGACGGAGAGCTTATGGTTGTGCCATCCATAGTATAGTGGCGGACCAAGGGGGGGATTCGGCGTGGTCCAGGCAATTCAACTACTGCGGAATATTGGCCAGTTCGATTCGGTGAACGCTGGCGCTCAGATTCCGTTCGCGAAGCTCACGGTTGTCTATGGCGAGAATGGGCGCGGGAAGACGACGCTCACCGCCATCCTGCGCTCCCTCGCAACGGGGGCCGCCACGCCGATCAGCGATCGGCATCGTCTCGGCGCCGCCAATCCCCCGCATGTGGTGATCGGCTTGGCCGCCGGAGCGCCCGCCGTCTTCGAAAACGGCGCCTGGTCCCGAACCGAGCCCAATGTCGCGGTTTTCGACGATGAGTTCGTGGCGCAGAACGTGTGCTCGGGCATTGAGGTTATTCCCGGCAATCGCCAGAACCTGCATGAGTTGATCGTCGGGAGCCAGGGTGTCGCGCTGAACGCCGCCGTGCAAACGCATGTCGATCGGATCGAGCAGCACAACCGTGAGCTCCGCGCCAAGGCCGATGCGATTCCCGCCGCGCGGCGCGGCGGGCTCGACGCCGAGGCATTCTGCGCGCTGCAACCGATCCCCGACCTCGACCGGGAATTGGCCGACGCAGAAAAGCGCCTGGCCGCAGCGCGGTCGTCGGAGGTGGTCGCGACGGCAGCGATATTCCCAGCGCTCTCCCTGCCAGCCTTCGACCTCGACGCCTTGGACGGGCTTCTCGGCCGAGATTTGCCGGGTCTGGAAGAGGCGGCGGCCGAGCGGGTGCAGGCCCATATCGCGCTGCTTGCCCGTGGCGGTGAGCGCTGGATTGGCGAAGGGCTGACGCACGCCGACCATGCCGCGGCGGCAGGCCCGGCCATCTGTCCGTTCTGCGCCCAGGATCTCGCCGGCTCTTCCGTGATCGGGCACTACCGCGCCTATTTCGGTGACGCCTACAACGACTTGAAGCGCGACATCGCCAACGCGATCCAAGCCCTCACGACCACCCATGCCGGCGACGTGCCGGCCGCCTTCGAGCGCACCGTGCGCGAAGCGATCGAGCGCCGCGAATTTTGGCAGGCTTTCACGGAAGTCCCCGCCATCCAGATCGACACCGCGGAAATTGCGCGCGCCTGGAAAGCCGCCCGCGACGGCATCATGGAGCGTTTGAAAGCCAAGCAGGCCGCCCCGCTGGAGCCCTTGGCGCTAGGCGACGACGTGCGCGCCGCCGTCGCGACCTATGAGGAACAGCGGGTGGGCCTTGATCGGGTTGCTGCGGTCTTGGTGCAGGCGAATGAGGCTCTGGCACTCGTCAAGGAAGAAGCGCGCGCGGCCAACGTCGCCGCGCTTGCCGCCGATCTGACGCGGCTTCGCGCTGTCGAGGCCCGACATCAGCCGGACATGGCCGCGCTCTGCACCGCCTATGTTGACGAGCGCGATGAGAAGGGCCGGACCGAGACCGCGCGGGACCAAGCCCGCGAGGCGCTGAACCAATATCGTCAGAACGTCTTCCCGGCCTACCAAGACGCGGTGAACGACTATCTGCGTCGTTTCAACGCCGGCTTTCGCTTGGGCAACGTCGCCCCCGTGAACAATCGCGGCGGATCGGCCGCCAACTACAATGTGCTCATCAACAATATCGCCGTGGGGCTCAACGCTGCCGAGGGACCGTGTTTCCGGACCGCGCTGAGTGCTGGCGACCGCAACACCTTGGCGCTCGCCTTCTTTTTCGCCACGCTCGAACGTGACCAGGCGCTCGCGCAGAAGATTGTCGTGATCGACGATCCTATGAGCAGCCTTGATGAGCACCGCACCCTGCACACCGTGCAAGAGATTCACCGTCTCGCGGGCGCCGTGGGGCAGGTCATCGTCCTCTCGCACTCGAAGCCGTTCATCCTCAATGTCTGGGAAAAGTGCGGCGCGCTCCCGCGCGCCTCGCTCCAGGTTGTGCGCGCGCAGCAGGGCTCGACGCTGGTGGCCTGGGACGTCACCGGCGACATGATTACGCTGCACGACAAGAGACACGCCGATGCGCTCGCCTATCTCCAAGCGGCGGACCCGGCCGTCGAGCGCAAGATCGCGGAGTCGCTTCGCCCGATGCTCGAAACCTTTGTCCGCGTCGCCTTCCCCGCGCAGTTCAGGCCCGGCGGTAAGCTCGGTCAGTTCGCAGATATTTGCCGTCAACGGCTCGGAACGGCCGACGAGATACTGGGGCCAAACGACACCGCCGAGCTACGGGCGCTTCTCGACTTCGGCAACCGCTATCACCACGATGAGAACCCGGCTTACCAAACCGAGGCGATTAACGATCGCGAGCTGGCCGACTTCACGAGGCGAACGCTCGCCTTCGCTTCACGTCCTCGGCAGTGATGATCGCCCGGCCAAGCGGGGGACCGGCTAACGCCCGCTGATGCTCTTGGCCCGCGTGAGGCATGGCGCCGTCGATGCCATGTTCCGCCCCGATATTTGCCGACCACCCCGCACAGCCTCGTAATGGCCTGATCTGATCGGAGGACGCCTCCGTCTCGATCGTCTTGGCGCAACGGCGTCGCACGGCTTTTTTCCGCCGCCTCCGGCTTTGCATCGCGATCCAAAAAAGCCGCCCGCCGCCGTCCTGCACTTCGTTCCGGCCGCCCACGGTGCGCAGCCGCTCGCCACCGATCCGTCGATCGCCATCGAGGCCGCGATGGGCGTGGCTCGAGCAAATGGAGATTACGACATGGCTACGATCGGCACCTTCACCGCCAATGACAAGGGCGAGTTCAACGGCGTCATCAAGACGCTCACCCTCAACACCAAGGCCGTCTTCCGCCCGATTGAGAGGAATGGCGACAAGTCTCCCGACTTCCGCGTCACCGTCGGCAACCTCGACATTGGGGCCGCCTGGAAGAAGACCAGCCGCGAGGATCGCGCCTACTTCTCGGTCAAGCTCGACGATCCGACCTTCCCGGCACCGATCTACGCCACCCTCTCAGAGACCGATACCGCCGGCGAGTACGCGCTGATCTGGTCTCGCTGATCCGCCGCAGCGCCCCGCTCCACGGAGCGGGGCGCCTCTTGTCGGGAAAGGTTGGCTAGCCGGGCAGCGAATCGAACAGCGGAAGCGGCATCGGTGCGCGCTCCGGCAGCGCGCCGGCATCGTAGGGCGCAATCGCCACCCATTCGACAGCCCATTCCAGCGTCAGCTTGCCGGGGCCGATGCGCGAGAAACCGGCACCGTCCACCACGACTCGGAAATCGAAGCGATCCTCCTCGGCTTCGAGGCGACCTTCGATCAGCGAACCGTCGCTTGCCGCCAGCAGGAAACGCTCCTCAACCGCGTCATAGGGCACGCGTAGCGTCTTGGTGATGTCGCCCGCGACCGCGATGCGCCGGCCGGGCTGTCCCGTGATCGTGATGCTCATACCGACTCCTTGCCGCCGGTTTGGATCAAAACGGGAACAAATGGCAAGGGCTGTTTGCTGGCGCCGCAGAGCGGCGCGGTGCTTGGGGCTCTGCCCCCGGCGCACTGCAAGCGGCTTCCGCCCAGCTTCCCTCGCTTCGCTCAGTGCAGCCGGTTCCCCGCGAAGCCGCCTTCCGTTTGCACCCCCGGTCTCGCCGACGGGCAGGGTTTCAGCGCGGCGCTCCGCTGCGCGGAAACCCAAGCTCAAGGAGTTCAGCCATGTATCATCAACTTGCCACGCGGTTTGGCCGCAACGCCCATCAGATCAGCGGTCGGGAGCCGCTCGACAACGAGGCGCTTTATCGGCACGTCCCGTCCATCTTCGCCCGTGAGGCGCACGACAGCCGTTCGGAGCGGTATGTTTATGTGCCCACTATCGACATTGTGGAGGGACTGCGCCGTGAAGGATGGTTCCCCTTCTTCGCTGTCCAGTCGGTGCCGCGTGATGGAAGCCGCCACGGCCACGCCAAGCATATGCTGCGCCTGCGCCGGGACGAGGGCATCGGCAAGGCCGAGGCCGCCGAAGTCATCATCGTGAACAGCCATGACGGGACCAGCGCCTATCAGATGTTCGCCGGGATGTTGCGGTTCGTTTGCACCAACAGCATGATCGCGGGCGAGCGGTTCGAGGAGGTCCGCGTTCCGCACAAGGGCGACATCGAGCACGACATTATCGAGGGCGTCTATGCCGTCGCCGAGGACTTCCCCCGGCTGATCGACGCCAGCGAGTCGATGAAGTCCATCCAGCTTTCCGAGGACGAGCGGCGGTTGCTCGGCGAGGTTAGCCTTGTCGCTCGCTACGGAGAGGATGAAAGCCCGCTGCGGCCCGAGCAGATCATCGAGCCGCGCCGGCGCGAGGATGTGGACCGCAGCTTGTGGACCACATTCAATGTCATTCAGGAGAATGTCATTCGGGGCGGATTGCAGGGCCGCAAGCGCAACGCCGAGGGCCGTATCCGCCGCGCACAGACTCGCGCGATCAACGGCATCGACCAGAATGTGACGCTGAACCGCGCGCTCTGGACGCTCGCCGAGGGAATGCAGCGCCTCAAGGCAGCCTAAGGTTCGCCGCCGCAGGGTCGAAGTTCCGGCCCTGCGGCTTCCGCGATTTCGCGCCGATCCGCTGCACCGGATCGGCGGCAGTCGCGCGCCCCATAGGTCCGCGCGACTGCAATGGCGCGCTCGCCGGGCTGGCGCCCGGCTCGCGCTGGGTAGTGGTAAAATCCCTGCCGCTGTCCTAAAAGGACAGCGGGCCGCTACGCGGCGGCCTGGGGTTGGTAGCCCCACGTTTAGCGGTTTGGTGTCGGCCGAAACGACGCCGCGAATCCTTGACCATGCGGTCGGGGAGCCTGCGACGTATGTCCAGGCGCTCCGGTGCTAAAGGTCGTAGGGCCGACTAAACGCGGTTTACCACTCCCCGATCACGGGTTCAGGAGCTGTTTGCGGGGGCGCACCGCAAACCAGCAGCTCCGTGAGTGATTGTCGAGCAATGCGGATTGCGCACCTAGTTATGCTGAGCAAGCGCATCGAAAATGCTTCGCCGAGGGTCTATTGGTTAACGCGGGCCAAGACGTGAGGGCATGATGGGCAACAACCATTTTCATGACCGAGCGCCTGATTCGCCGCAACTCACCGAGTACGACGAAGGCCATTTGACCGCTTATCTTCGCCTGCTCGATGCTGACGCAGAAGGGACCGACTGGCGGGAGATTGCCGCCGCTATTTTCGGCATCGACGTGGGCGCGGAACCCCATCGCGCCAAGGCGATGCACGAGAGTCATCTTGCCCGCGCGCGGTGGATGACAGAGATTGGATATGCGCATCTGCTCGGCTGCAACCGGCCGCTAAATCGTTAAGATTGAACCCCAAATTGGAAGTATTCGCGCCGCCTTCGCCGCACGGTTGATCGCTATCTTTGCGCTATAATAGCCAGGACAACCGGAAGATGTTGCGCTCCTGACGCGCGCTAAGCGCGGTTGGGAGGATGCAATGCCGACGCCGCCAAGGCGTCGCCAGCGGCGCGCCGACGGACTGTCCGGCGCCCTCGGGCGCGCCGATTTCGCCGCTGAGTTTCTACGCCGAAACCGCACCTATCGCGCCGAACACAAGCAGATGCAGCAGCGCATCGCAAGCGGCGCCGTCGCGCAAAGTGCCGCCGAGATGGCCTTCGCGCGGCGATGGGGGTTGTCCTTTCGCTACGGCGCCGGATGACCTCTCAGAGCCGGTCCCCTGGCGCCCGGAACTGACCGCCGTCACGGTCATCCTCGACGCAGCGCCGGAAGGATTCGACAGCGCTTCGCCGGTCGATCCTCGCGCACTCGGCGGGCTGCTCGCCGACCTAGCCGGCATCGACGGACGCCATGTCATCGTCGCCGACGCGGCGGGTGAGCATCGGCTGTGGCTGCGCGATCCGCAGCCCGGCCGGCCGCTCGCTGCCGTCATCCCGCTCGACAAGGATTTTGTCACCCGCATCGCCAGCTTGCTGCGCTTCCATCGCCGCCTGCTCGGCCGCGCCGCCGGGCCGCTGCCGCGCGGCTGGCCGCTGACCGCCTATCGGCTCGCCCGGCTCGACCTGATGCTCCGCGCGCTCGACCTGCGCGACGGCGGCGCGACCTATCGCGAGATCGCGGTGGCGCTCGGGCGCGACGAGGCGGCGCGGCTGTCCGCGAGCGATTGGAAGATGTCCGCCGCGCGGTCGTTCGTCGTCCGGCTGGTCCGCGACGGCATCGCCATGATGAACGGCGACTACCGCAAGCTGCTCCGCATCCGCTGATCCGCTCCCCGCTGCCACCCCGCGCGGGGGGGGGGGCACATCCGTGCAGCCGCACATCTTCATACCCCACCCGGCCGCCTCCCTTCTGACAATTACGCCTCCTGCCGCCACCGCCCGCAGGAGCCGTCACTTGTCCGATACGCCCACCAACCTGCCGCCCCGCTTTCTGCGCACGCCGGAAGCCGCGCGCTTTCTCGGCCTCTCCGGCCGCACCCTTGAGAAGCACCGCTATTTTGGGACCGGGCCGGCCTACCGCCGCATCGGCGGCCGGGTGGTTTATTCGGTCGATGACCTGCGCGCCTGGGCCGACATCGGCATCAAGCATTCGACCTCCGATCCGGGACAGGACGACCTCATGCCGCGCGCGGACTCGGCCATCGCCCGGAGCCGGCGATGACCGTCCCCCCGTCCCCGATGCGTCATCGCCAGCCGTCCGACGACGGTATGACTCGCGTCGAGTTGACCTGGATCGAGAAGCGGATCGAGCACTGGATCAGGTTCGGGCGCGTCGCCGTTGACGAGATCGTCGACCGCCGCCGCCGCATCGTCCGCTTCCGTCCCGGCGCCATCTTCGCGTTCGTCCGCTGGGCCGCCAACGACTACGGCACGGTCAGCTCGCGCATCGACATCGTGCGCGCGGTCGGCGTGGGCGAGCCGTTCACGACGCTGCCGTTCGTGCGGCCCGGCGGCGACATCCTGCTCAAGATCGAGGGCTGGCCGAAGGTCAGCCAAGTGCTCGCCGCAATCGACGCGGCCGAGGCCGCGGGCGTCGATCCCTGCGATGCCGCGCCCGATCATTGGCGACACGTCGCCAACCGCATCGCCGCCGGACATCAGCCGCGCCCCTATACGCTGGAGCGTCATCGCGCCTGGCTCAAGCGCCGGGAGATCGAAGGATGACGCGCCGTGGATGGACCATCGCGACGGCTTCCGCCGCGTCGCTGTTCGCCGTGTCGTTCACCGCCGTCGCGGTATTCGACCCGCTGCCGCGCGTCATCTGGAACGCCAGCGCGAGCGCGCCGCTCGGCCTCTACCGCATCGAGCCCGACCGCGATCCCGCTATCGGCGCGCTGGTCGCCGTGACGCCGCCCGCGCCGCTGGCGCGGTGGCTGGCCGAGCGCGGCTATCTCGGCGAGCGCGTGCCGCTGTTGAAGCATGTCGCGGCTAAGGCCGGGCAGCGCGTGTGCCGGATCGGCGCCGTGGTGAGCGTCGATGCACGGCCGGTCGTCGTCGCCTTGGCGCGTGATGGACGAGGCCGGTCGCTGCCTGTCTGGCAGGGCTGCCGCACGCTGCGCGCCGGCGAGCTGCTGATGCTCAATCCCGATCACGCCGACAGCATGGACGGCCGCTATTTCGGGCCGCTGCCGGCCTCGACCGTGCTCGGCCGCGCCATGCCCGTGCTCACCCGCGACACCCCGAACGCGCCGCTCGCGTGGCGCTGAACCCGCTTGTCCCTGCCAACCCTAAGGAGAGTCCCATGCAGATCGGCAGCTTTTTCCGTACCGCCAGCGGCTACGAAGGCATCATCGAGACGGCGACGCTCGACATCCGCATCTCGATCGTCCCGGCCGAGGCGAGCGACGCCGAAAAGGCGCCGGACTGGCGCGTTCATCGCGGCGACGGCGGCGAAGGGCCAGAGATCGGCGCGGGCTGGAACGAGACCGGCGAACGCGCCGGGGACTACGTCTCGCTGCGCATCGACGATCCCGCCTTCGCGCAGCCGCTCCGCGCCGCGCTGTTCCAGAACACCGGCGACAAGTCGGCCTGGTCGCTGCGCTGGAACCGCCAGCCGAAGTCGCGCGAGCAGGACTGATCCGGTGCGCTTGTCCATCATCCCTTTGTTCGCGGGAAAGCCGTCTCATCCCTCCGTCCCGCTCGGTCGCAGGCCGGCCGGGGCGCGCAGCGAAGGTCAAGGGCGGCCGCAGGCCGGCGCAGCGCGCGCACCCTTGAGCGTAGCGAGCACGCTGGCAGGCTGGCGGCGGAGTGGAGTCGGATCGGCGTTGGCATTGGCCGTCGCGCTGCTGTCCGGCGGGGCTGCGCCAGTCGCGGCGACGGCGCAGGATTTGCCGGCCGCGCGATCGGCGGCGGTTCATCCCTACGCCGGCCACGTCGCCGATGCCGCGCGGCGGTTCGGCATCCCCGAGGCATGGATATGGGCGGTGATGCGCGTCGAGAGCGGCGGCAACTCGCGCGCCGTCTCGCGCGCGGGTGCGATGGGATTGATGCAGATCATGCCCGCGACCTGGGCCGATCTTCGCATTCGGCATGGCCTTGGCGCTGACCCCTTCGACGTGCGCGACAACATTATGGCGGGCGCGGCCTATCTGCGCGCGATGCACGACCGCTACGGCAACGCGAGCGCGATGCTGGCGGCCTATAATGCCGGGCCGGGCCGCTACGACGATTATCTGTCGCGCGGCCGTCCGCTGCCGCCCGAGACGGTCGGCTACCTCGCCCAGCTCGCGCCCATCGCAGGCACGCCGGGCACGCCTGAAGTGGCGGTGTCTGCGCCGCCCGACCCTTTCGCATGGCGGCGTGCCGCGCTGTTCATCCGCACCGCAAGCGCCTCGCCCGAAACCGTTTCCGTGCAGTCAGACGGCGAGGAGCCCGCGTCGGAGCTGCCAGCCGATGGGCCGACATCCGGTGACGTTCGCTCCGCAGGTTCGCCTTCGAGCGAGCCGGGGGACACGCTGTTCGTGCCCCGCGCCCGCGCGGGCCGACCGCAATGATTTGCGCATCATCCCCATCATCCGTCCCGAGCAGGAAAGTGGCTGGGGAGGGAGAAAACGGCAGGGACAGACGAGGGCAAGATATAAGCCGCACCCCGTTTCGCCGAAAAGCCGAGGTTTTTCCGTGGCTTCACGCGGGTGCGTCGGTCGGCGCGCGTGCCGCGCGGAAGAGAAAAGCGAACGAAATCAATACCTCGAATGACACCATGAGCCATTTTCGGCCGAAAGCGGCCCGCCCATGAGTGAGGACAGCGAGTTTCGTGTCCGGCCGGGCAAGGCCAAGCGCAGCAAGGCGCAGGGCCGCAATGCTCGCGGGCTGGTGGCCGAGGTGCTGCGCGTCGCCGCGCTGCACAGCGCCGGCCGGCACAGCGGCGGAGCGTCGCGTCGTGGCGGCCAATCCAGTTTCGGCCGGGGCCGCACGGCATTCGCGCGTAGCCGGCTGTTCGGTTCGGGCCGGCGGGTCGTGGTGAAGATGCTGCCCGTCACCACGCGCAGCCGGGGCGGCCGGCGCATGGCGCCGCTGTCCGCGCATATTGCTTATCTGAAGCGCGAAGGCGTCACCCGCGACGGCTCGCCGACGCGCATGTTCGACGCCGAGGGGGACCGCGCCGACGATCGCGGCTTCGCCGAGCGCTGCAAGGATGACCGGCACCATTTCAGGGTCATCGTGTCGCCCGAGGATGCGGCCGACCTGACCGACCTGCGCGAATATACCCGCGACCTCATGCGGCAGATGGAGGCGGACCTGGGGACGCGGCTCGATTGGGTCGCAGTCGATCACTGGAACACCGACAATCCGCACGTCCATCTGCTCGTGCGCGGCGTCAACGACGAAGGCGGTGATCTTGTCATCTCCCGCGACTACATCAGCCACAATCTTCGCTCGCGCGCCGAGGAACTGGCCTTCGCCGAGCTCGGACCGAAGCCCGAGCATGAGGTGCAGCGCGCGCTCGACCGAGAGGTGACGGCCGAGCGCTGGACGCGGCTCGATACCGAGATCGGCCGGGCCGCTGACGAGCTGGGCGTGATCGACCTTCGCCCCGAGCGGCCCGGCCCGGACGATCCGCGGCTCCGCCGGCTGATGGTCGGACGCTTGCAGCATCTGGAGACGATGGGGCTCGCCGCCGAGGGCGAGTCCGGACAGTGGGCGGTGGCGGAAGGCGCGCAAACCAGGCTGCGCGAACTGGCCGCGCGCGGCGACATCATCCGCACGATCGGCGCGGCGTTGAAAGAGCGCGGCCAGGATCGGCCGCTCGACAGCTACGCCGTTGTCAGCGGCGCGCCCGAGAAGCCGATCGCCGGCCGGCTGATCGACAAGGGACTTCACGACGAGCTGACCGGCACGGCCTATGCCGTGATCGACGGCACCGATGGGCGCACCCACCACGTCCGGCTTCCCGGCATCGAGGCGCTGGAGCACAGCCCGGCGCTCGGCGGCATCGTCGAGCTGCGCGGGGTCGGCCGCCCCGGCGAAGCGAAGCCGACGCTGATCCTCGCCACGCGCTCGGACCTAGACCTTGCCGCGCAGGTCAAGGCGCCCGGTGCGACCTGGCTCGACCATCGCTTGATCGAGCGCGGCGCCGGCGTCGCGGACGGCGGGTTCGGCGCCGAGGTGCGCCGGGCCATGGACGCCCGCACCGATCATCTCGTCCGCGAAGGGCTGGCGCGCCGCTATGGCCAACGCACGGTGTTCGAGCGCGGCTTGCTCGACACGCTGCGCAAGCGCGAGCTGGACTCCGTTGGCGCGAAGATCGCCGGCGAGACGGGCCTTGCGTATCGCTCGACCACCTCCGGCGAAAAGATCGCCGGCGTCGTCCGCCAGCGCCTCGCACTCGCCTCCGGTCGCTTCGCCATGATCGACGACGGGCTCGGCTTCCGTCTCGTGCCCTGGGCCAGCGCGCTCGAACAGAAGCTCGGTCGCCAAGTGTCCGGCGTTATCCGCGCTGGTGGCGGGATCGACCTAGCACTCGGCCGCAAGCGCGGCCTCGGCCTCTGACAAGGAGACAGCCATGTCCGCGACGAAAATCCTGTGGGGCCAGATCATCACCGTCTTTCTGATCGTGCTCGCTGGTGTGTGGGGCGCGACGCAATGGACCGCCGCGGCCTTGGCGTATCAACCCGAGCTGGGGCCACCTTGGTTTGTTGTCGCAGGCTGGCGTGTCTATCCGCCACCGGCCTTCTTTTGGTGGTGGTTCTCTTTCGACGCATACGCACCAGCCATCTTCAAGACCGGCGCGTTCATCGCCGCGTCGGGCGGGTTCGTGTCGATCGCCGTCGCCATTGGAATGTCTGTGTGGCGTGCGCGCGAGTTGAAGAACGCCGAGACCTACGGCTCGGCACGCTGGGCGACGACGCGGGAGGTTCGGGCGGCCGGGCTGCTGGGGGCGAACGGCGTAGTGCTCGGCAGACTCGACCGCGACTATCTACGCCACGATGGCCCTGAGCATGTGCTGTGCTTCGCTCCGACGCGGAGCGGCAAGGGCGTTGGGTTGGTTGTGCCGTCGCTACTCACCTGGCCGGCCTCCGCGATCGTCCACGACATAAAGGGCGAGAACTGGTCACTGACCTCGGGCTTTCGCGCGCGGCACGGCCGCGTTCTGCTGTTCGATCCGACCAATGCCGCATCGGCTGCCTACAACCCGTTGCTGGAGGTGCGGCGCGGCCAATGGGAGGTGCGCGATGTGCAGAATGTGGCGGACGTGCTGGTCGATCCCGAAGGAAGCCTGGAGCGCCGGAACCATTGGGAAAAAACGTCGCACTCGCTGCTGGTCGGCGCTATCCTGCACGTCCTCTACGCCGAGCCGGACAAGACGCTCGCCGGCGTAGCGTCGTTCCTGTCCGATCCGTCGCGCACGATCGAACAAACGCTGGCCGCGATGATGGCGACGCCGCACCTTGGCGAAGCCGGCGTGCATCCTGTCGTCGCCAGCGCTGCTCGGGAGCTGCTGAACAAGTCGGATAACGAGCGGTCGGGCGTGCTCAGCACGGCCATGTCATTCCTCGGTCTCTACCGCGATCCTGTCGTGGCACAGGTCACGCGGGCCTGCCAGTGGCGCATATCGGATCTGGTGGAGGGCGAACGGCCAGCGACGCTCTATCTGGTCGTGCCGCCCAGCGACATATCGCGCACCAAGCCGCTCATCCGCCTCATCCTCAACCAGATCGGGCGCCGTTTGACCGAGGAGCTGACCCCGAAGGGCAACCGCCATCGCGTGCTCCTGATGCTCGACGAGTTTCCCGCACTAGGCCGGCTCGACTTCTTCGAGTCTGCCTTGGCGTTCATGGCCGGCTACGGGCTCAAGGCATTTCTGATCGCGCAGAGCCTCAATCAGATCGAGAAGGCTTATGGGCCGAACAACGCGATCCTGGACAACTGCCATGTCCGGGTGAGCTTCGCCACCAACGATGAGCGGACGGCCAAGCGCGTATCGGACGCGCTCGGCACCGCGACCGAGATGCGCGCGATGAAGAACTATGCCGGCCATCGCCTGTCGCCGTGGCTGGGCCACTTGATGGTGTCGCGGTCGGAGACGGCCCGGCAGCTCCTTACACCCGGCGAAGTGATGCAACTTCCGCCCGACGACGAGATCGTCATGGTGGCGGGCGTTCACCCAATCCGCGCGAAGAAGGCCCGCTACTTTCAGGACCATCGGCTCGCAGAGCGAATTACGGATGCACCCAAGCCGGGAGCAAGCGCGACGCGGCCGGACGACTGGACCGGGCGCTCGGCCGCCGCCGATCCGGCCGACGTGGCGCGGATCGTCCGGGCACAGGAAGATGCCGCCAACGGCGGGCTGCGCCGTGAGCCCGAATTGCCTGAGCATGTTGCCATCGCGTCGGAGACATCGCCGCCCCCGGCGCAGGAGTTTGCGATTGTCGATGACGAACAGGATGACGCGGCTCGGCAAGCTGCCGTCCGGCGCCGGATGCAGGGTCTTGCGCGTCAGGCGTCGCTCGACCCTGGCGACGGCATCGAGCTGTAGGAGGGATCATGCGGACCCGCCTCAATGTCTATTTCCCGCCAGCACTCGCCAAGCAGGTTGACGAGCTGGCGATACGTCGCCGCATCTCCCGCTCGGCGATCGTGGAGGCAGCGGTCGCCTCCTACCTCTCGCCGGACGGGGCCGACCGCATGGAGGCGGCGTTCGCTCGACGGCTCGATCGCTTGTCGCGTCAGGTCCAGCGGCTGGAGCGCGACACCGGACTCACGATTGAGGCACTGACATTGTTCGTGCGGTTCTGGCTGACGGTGACGCCGCCATTGCCCGACGAGGATCAAGCGGCTGCGCAAGTGAAGGGGCGCAAGCGCTACGAAGGTTTCGTCGAGACGCTCGGCCGGCGCTTCGCCAGCGGCAAGAGCTTGATGGACGAGATACCGGAAGATGTCTGGCCGCGCTCCGCGTCGTCCGAGTCGGACTGAATAGACGCGCCGACGACCGTGTAGTCGAAAAGCAATTCCGCCGCCGGCAACGTATCTGCCGTCCCCTCTACTACGCCTGCAAGTAGCTGTTGCAGCGAAAGTATTTGTGCGTCTCTTGCTGTGCCCCGACAGCCGGGCGGCGGTTCGCCCGGCCCTTCGCAGGGGCCAGTTCCTTGACAGTTCATCCGATCCGATCCGAGGCCAAGACGCGCGGCGCGCGTATGCTGCGCACCGCACTCGGGCCGTCGATAGCGGCATGGCTGGACGACCCGACCGTGATCGAGGTGATGCTAAACCCGGACGGGCGGTTGTGGCTCGATCGGCTCGGCGAAGGCGTTAGCGATACCGGCGAGACGCTGACCGCCGCCGATGGCGAACGCATTGTGCGCCTGGTCGCTCATCATGTCGGCGTCGAGGTTCATGCGCGCAGTCCCCGCGTGTCGGCGGAACTGCCCGAGGGCGGCGAACGATTCGAGGGCTTGCTGCCGCCTGTCGTAGCGGCTCCCGCCTTCGCTATCCGCAAGCCCGCCGTCGCGGTGTTCACACTCGACGACTACACCAACGCCGGGATCATGTCGGCCGACGCGGCGACGGCGCTGCGCGAAGGCGTATCGGCTCGCGCCAACATTCTCGTCGCCGGCGGCACCGGCAGCGGCAAGACCACGCTGGTCAACGCGCTCTTAGCCGAAGTCGCCAAGACGACCGACCGCATCGTTCTGATCGAAGACACGCGCGAGCTGCAATGCGCCGCGCCCAACCTCGTCGCCATGCGGACGAAGGACGGCGTGGTGTCACTGTCCGAGCTGGTCCGTTCGTCGCTACGGCTTAGGCCGGATCGCATCCCGATCGGAGAGGTGCGCGGCGCCGAGGCGCTCGACCTCATCAAAGCCTGGGGCACCGGCCATCCGGGCGGCATCGGCACCATTCACGCCGGCACCGCACTTGGCGCGCTCCGCCGCATGGAGCAGCTCGTTCAAGAGGCTGTCGTGACGGTCCCTCGCGCGCTGATCGCCGAGACCATCGACCTGATCGCCGTGCTGCTCCGTGACGCGCACGGCCGGCGTCTCGCCGAGCTGGCCCGCGTCGAAGGACTCGACGCCGCGACCGGCGACTACCGCCTTACCCCGCTTCCCGAACCCCAGCCCGGAGACCTGCCATGATCCATGCCATTCGGCATGGCGCGCGTCGCGCCATGCTCGCCACCACCGCCAGCGTCGTCGCGCTGACCTTTGCCGTTCCGGCCCACGCGGGCGGATCGTCGATGCCGTGGGAAGCGCCGCTGCAAAGCATCCTCGAAAGCATCGAGGGGCCGGTGGCGAAAATCGTCGCGGTCATCATCATCATCGTGACCGGCCTGACGCTGGCTTTCGGCGACACTTCCGGCGGCTTCCGCCGGCTGATCCAGATCGTGTTCGGTCTCAGCATCGCCTTCGCCGCGTCGAGCTTCTTCCTGTCGTTCTTCTCGTTCGGCGGCGGGGCGCTGGTCTGATGCAGGACGCAGCCGAGCCGATCGCGGGTTTCTATGCCCCCGTCCACCGGGCGCTGACCGAGCCGATTTTGCTCGGCGGCGCGCCGCGGTCGCTCGCCATCGTCAACGGGACGCTGGCCGGCGCGATCGGCCTCGGCCTGCGTCTCTGGATCGCGGGCCTGGTCATTTGGGCGATCGGCCACGCGCTTTCCGTATGGGTTGCACGACGCGATCCGCAGTTCGTGGACGTGGCCCGGCGCCATCTCCGCTTCCCGACATGGATGCAGCCATGATGAGCTTGCGCGAATATCGCAGCAAAGCCGCGCATCTTGCGGACTTCCTGCCCTGGGCCGCGTTGGTCGGCGAAGGCGTCGTGCTCAACAAGGACGGGTCGTTCCAGCGCACCGCACGCTTCCGCGGCCCTGATCTCGACAGTGCGACGCCGGCCGAGCTGGTCGCCACCACGGCTCGCTTGAACAGTTCGCTCCGGCGCCTAGGCTCCGGTTGGGCGATCTTTGTGGAGGCGCAGCGCAGTCCCGCGCTCGACTACCCCGAGTCCGAGTTTCCCGATCCCGTTTCTGCGCTGGTCGATATGGAGCGGCGCGAACAGTTCCGTGAGGAAGGCGCGCATTTCGAGAGCGCCTATTTCCTGACGTTGCTGTGGATGCCGCCGGCCGAGGAAGCCGCGCGGGCCGAAGGCTGGCTTTACGAGGGCCGGTCCACCACCGGCGTCGATCCGTGGGAGCTGCTCAAAGGCTTCACCGATCGCAGCGACCGCGTGCTCAATTTGGTCGAGGGTTTCGTACCCGAGGTCCGGTGGCTCGATGACGGCGAGACGCTGACCTACCTCCACTCGACGATCTCGACCCGCCGCCAGCGCGTTCGCGTGCCCGAGACGCCGATGCACCTGGACGCGCTGCTCGCCGATGAACCGTTAACCGGCGGGCTGGAGCCTTGCCTGGGCGACCATCATCTCCGCACGCTCACCATTACCGGCTTTCCCAGCTCGACGTTTCCGGGGCTGCTCGACGAGCTGAACCGGCTGGCGTTCGGCTATCGCTGGTCCACGCGCGCGATCATGCTCGACAAGACCGACGCGACCAAGCTGCTTACCCGCATCCGTCGCCAGTGGTTCGCCAAGCGTAAGTCCGTCGCCGCCATCTTGAAGGAGGTGATGACCAACGAGGCGAGCACGCTGCTCGACAGCGACGCCTCGAACAAGGCCGCCGACGCGGACACCGCCTTGCAGGAGCTGGGCGCCGACTATGCCGGCATGGCCTACGTCACCGCCACGGTGACGGTATGGGATCGCGATCCCGCCATCGCCGCCGAGAAGCTGCGGCTGGTCGAGAAGGTCATCCAGGGCCGCGATTTCACCGTCATCCCCGAGGGGATGAACGCGATCGAAGCGTGGCTGGGAAGCCTTCCCGGCCACACCTACGCCAACGTCCGCCAGCCCCCGATCTCCACCATCAATCTCGCCCACCTGATCCCCCTGTCAGCAGTATGGGCGGGGCCGGAACGGGACGAGCATTTCGGTGCAGCCCCCTTGCTCTACGCAAGAACCGAAGGCTCGACCCCGTTCCGGTTTTCCCTTCACGTCGGCGATGTCGGCCACACGCTGATCGTCGGCCCGACCGGCGCCGGCAAATCGGTCCTGCTCGCGCTGATGGCGATGCAGTTCCGCCGTTACGAGAACAGCCAGGTCTTTGCCTTCGACTTCGGCGGCAGCATCCGCGCCGCCGCGATCGGCATGGGCGGCGACTGGCAGGATCTCGGCGGAATGCTTGCCAACGAAACCGGAGACGGGGTGCAGCTCCAACCGCTCGCCCGCATCGACGATCCGGCCGAGCGAGCGTGGGCGGCGGAATGGCTGGCGGCGATCCTCGCGTCCGAAGGCGTCGCGGTTGATCCGCAGGCCAAGGAGCATGTCTGGTCGGCGCTCAACTCCCTGGCGTCGGCACCGGTCAGCGAACGCACGCTGACCGGCCTTGCCGTGCTGTTGCAGAACCAGCAGCTCAAACAGGCGCTCGCCTCGTATTGCATCGGCGGGCCTTGGGGCCGGCTTCTCGACGCCGAGGACGAGCACCTGGGCGAAGCCGCCGTGCAGGCGTTCGAGACCGAAGGACTGGTCGGCGCCGGCTCCGCCGCCGCCGTTTTGTCCTACCTGTTCCACCGGATCGGCGGCCGGCTGGACGGCTCACCGACACTCATCATCATCGACGAGGGCTGGCTGGTTCTCGACAGCCCGGACTTCGCAGCGCAGCTCCGCGAGTGGCTGAAGACCCTTCGCAAGAAGAACGCCAGCGTCGTCTTTGCCACGCAGAGCCTTGCGGACATCGAAACGTCGAGCATCGCCCCGGCCATCATCGAAAGCTGCCCGACGCGCATCTTCCTGCCGAACGAGCGCGCCGCCGAACCGCAGATCGCCGCCATCTACGAGCGGTTCGGGCTTAACGCCCGCCAGATCGAAATCCTCAGCCGGGCGACACCTAAGCGCGACTATTATTGCCAGTCACGGCGCGGCAACCGGCTGTTCGAGCTGGGGCTGGGCGAGGTCGCGCTGGCCTTTTCCGCCGCGTCGGCCAAGGCCGATCAGCTCCGCATCGCCGACATCATCGAGACTCACGGCCAAACCGCATTCGCGGCCGAATGGCTGCGCCATCGCGGCTGCGCCTGGGCGATCGAGCTTCTTCCCCCCCGCCAGCAGGAGTTACCGCTATGACCCGACTTCCCCTGCGCCGCGCCATTCTGGCCGGCGTCCTCGCCACTGCGACCATCGCTCCAATCGCGGCGCCCGTGCCGGCCTACGCGCAGCTCGGCGGGATCGTCTATGACCCGACCAACTATGCGCAGAACGTGCTGACCGCCGCGCGCACGCTGGAGCAGATCAACAATCAGATTCGCCAGATACAGAATCAGGCGACTTCGTTGCTCAACGAGGCCCGCAATTTGGCGAGCCTCCCGCAATCCTCGCTCGCCGAGTTGCAGGGCCAAGTGCGCCAGACCCAGCAGTTGCTCGGTCAGGCGCAGCGCATCGCCTATGACGTGGGCCAGATCGACCAGGCTTTCACCAGCCGATACACGGCCGGCGCCATGTCGGTCCCGCAACGGCAGCTCGTCGCAAACGCGCGCGAGCGGTGGGAGACCAGCGTAGGCGCGTTTCAGGACGCGCTCCGCGTTCAAGCCGGCGTCGTCGGGAATATCGACGGCTCGCGCGCGACGATGGACCGCCTCGTGTCGGCGAGCCAGTCATCTCAAGGCGCGCTCCAGGCGGCACAGGCCGGCAACCAGCTTCTCGCGCTCCAATCGCAGCAGCTCGCCGACATCGCGGCGTTGCTGGCCGCCCAAGGCCGGGCACAGTCGCTGGAGGCGGCACGAAACGCAGCGGCCGAAGCCGAGGGGCGCGAACGCCTCCGCCGCTTCCTCGGCAACTGAGCCGATGTCGGCAGCCGTCAAGATCGCCGGCGTCGCCACGCTGGCCGGGCTCATGATGACGGTGGCGGTGATCGCCGCCGTCACCGAGCCGCGCGCGCCGGAGGCGGCCAACGCCGCGGCGGCACGCGCCGAGCGCGATCCCTTTACGGCGGAACTCGCGCGTTGCCGCGCGCTCACCATGCCGGATTCCGGCTGCGAGGCGGCATGGGCGGCGCATCAACGCCGGTTCTTCGGCAGGGAAGGCAATCAGCCGTGAACGACACCGGCGTCATCGACAACTTCCTACAGGTTTTCACGACCTATATCGACAGTGGGTTTGGGCTGCTCGGCGGCGAGATCGCGTTTCTCTCAACCACGCTGATCGCCATCGACCTGACGATTGCCGGCCTGTTCTGGGCGTGGGGCGCCGATGAGGACGTGCTTCAACGCCTCATCAAAAAGACGCTCTACATCGGCGTCTTTGCCTTCATTATCGGTAATTTCTCGACGCTGGCGACGATCGTGTTCCAGTCCTTCGCAGGGCTGGGCTTGAAGGCGACGGGCGATGCCATGAGCATCGCCGACTTCATGCGGCCTGGTTTCATCGCCGCGACCGGCTTGGAGGCTGGCGAGCCGCTGGTCGAAGCGGCGGGAGAGCTGGTCGGTCCAATCTCGTTCTTCACGAACTTCGTGCAGATCGTCGTGTTGCTGCTCGCTTGGGCGCTTGTCGTCATCGCCTTCTTCATCCTGGCGATCCAGATTTTTGTGACGCTGATCGAGTTCAAGCTGGTGACGCTCGCCGGCTTCGTGCTGCTGCCCTTCGCCTTCTTCAACAAGACCGCCTTCATGGCCGAGAAGGTGTTGGGCCATGTCGTCTCCACCGGCATCAAAGTTCTCGTGCTCGCGGTCATCACCGGCATCGGCACGACGTTGTTCAGTCAATTCACCGCCGCCGCTGGCCCAGAGCCCACGCTGGAGCAAGCGATGTCGATCGCGCTCGGCGCGCTGTCGCTGCTTGGCTTGGCGATCTTCGGCCCCGGCGTAGCGAACGGCATCGTCTCAGGCGGGCCGGCCCTCGGCGCGGGCGCAGCCGCCGGGACCGCGCTGGCCGCAGGCGGCGCGCTGGTTGGCGGTGCAGCCGCCGCACGCCTCGGCGTCGGCGCGGCTGCAAGCGCGATCGGCGGCGCGGCACGAGGGAGCGCCTTTGCTTCCGGCGCCGCCAGCAGCGCCTATGCGCTCGGCTCGGCAGGCAAGACCGGCGCAGCCGCGGTCGCGGGTGGCGCGGCCGGTGTCGGCCAAGCGGCGGCGGGTGCGGCGATTTCCCCGCTACGGAAAGCCGCCGCGTCCCTGAAAGACAGCTATCGCGCCGGCGGTCGCGCAGCAGTCACCGCGACGCGAGGCGCGATTTCAGGAGGCGCTTCGCCATCGGCACAAGCCTCCGACGACAGGCCCGCTTGGGCGTCGGCCATGAAGCGCCGCCAGACCATGACCCACGGCGCGACCATCGCCGCTCACACCCTGCGTTCCGGCGACGGCGGTGGAAGCGGCTCGTCCGTCGATCTCCATCAGAAGGACTAGCTGCTATGTTCCGACGACCGACCATCCGCTACGGCCAGACCCCCGAACCGACCACGCCCTATCAGCGCGCCGCCCAAGCCTGGGACGACAGGATCGGTTCGGCGCGCGTGCAGGCGAAGAACTGGCGTCTCGCATTTTTCGGCACGCTTGCCCTTTCGGGCGGTCTGGCTGGCGGCCTCGTCTGGCAATCGGCGCGCGGGCACATCGTTCCGTGGGTCGTGCAAGTCGATCGGCTCGGCGAGGCGCAGGCGGTCGCACCGGCCGAGGCCGGCTATCGCCCGACCGATCCGCAGATCGCGTTCCATCTCGCCCGCTTCATCGAGCAAGTCAGGAGCGTGCCGGCCGATCCGGTCATCGTTCGTCAGAACTGGCTTCGCGCGTATGACTTCACCACCGATCGGGGCGCTGTCGCGCTCAACGATTACGCTCGCGCCAACGACCCGTTCGCCAACGTGGGGCGGGTTCAGGTGGCGGTGGACGTGTCTAGCGTCATCCGCGCATCACCGGACAGCTTCCGCGTCGCCTGGACGGAGCGCCGCTATCAGGACGGCAGCCTCGCCGCCACCGAGCGCTGGTCGGCGATCCTCACCATCGTCGTGCAGCCGCCTCGCACGCCGGACGCACTTCGCAAGAATCCGCTCGGCGTATTCGTCAATGCCCTCAACTGGTCAAAGGAGCTGTCGCAATGACCGGCATTCCCTTCCGGCGCGCCGTCACCGCCGCGCTGCTCGTTTCCGCCTCTTCACTCGCCGGCTGCGCCACTACGTCCGCCCGCCGGCCCGCCATCGCTTACGACGATCCGCCGCGCGAGGTGGCCGCGACGCCGGCCGCGGAGCCGCCGCGCCCGGTGGAGATCGTTACTATTCCCGAACCGCTGCCGCTTCCCGGTCAGCTCAAGCCATTGCCGGATGCGCCTCGCGCCTCGGAGCCGGCCGATCCCCGTAGGCGCGTCGGCGACGCAAACGCCGCCGCGCGGGTGCAGCCGGCGCGTGACGGCTTCCTCAATGCCATCCAGCAATATCCCTGGATGGATGGTGCGCTCTATCAGGTCTATACTGCCCCCGGCCAAGTGACGGACATCGCCTTGCAGGAGGGCGAGCAACTCGTTGGACCGGGGCCAGTCGCGGCCGGTGACACCGTTCGTTGGATCATCGGCGACACAATCAGCGGCGCGGGCGCGACCGCGCGCGTCCACATCCTCGTCAAGCCGACGCGGCCGGACCTCGCCACCAACCTCGTCATCAACACCGATCGGCGCACCTATCATCTGGAGCTGCGCGCGACACCTGCGACCTACATGGCCTCAGTGTCGTGGACCTACCCGCAAGATCAGCTCATCGCGCTACGCGGCGGCAACATCGCCGCTGCGGCGGTAGCGCCGGCCGCGACCGGCGTGGATGTGACTTCGCTCAACTTCCGCTATCGCATCGAGGGCGACCGCGCGCCGTGGCGGCCCGTTCGTGCGTTTGACGACTCAGGGCAGGTATTCATCGAGTTTCCGGCGGGGATCTCGCAGGGCGAGATGCCGCCGCTGTTTGTGACGGGCGCGGCCGGAGACGCCGAGCTGGTCAATTATCGCGTGCAGGGCCGCTACATGGTGGTGGACAGGTTGTTCGCCGCCGCCGAGTTGCGCTTGGGCGATCGCCGCAGCGAGCAGCGCGTCCGCATCGTGCGCGACGACGGACGGGAGCGGCGGCCGTGAACGATCGCACCGACAATCCTTCCGCCGAGCTGGCCGCGCCGCAGCCTGTTCCCGCCGATCCAAGGCCATTCCAGCTTCGAGGCGATCCGCCCCGCGTCATGCGACTGTCCCGCAAGGCGCTGACAGTCGTAGGCGTGGCCGCCGGTCTCGGTATCGGCGGCTCGCTGATCTACGCCCTAAAGCCGGCAGGCGAGCGACAAGCGGAAGAACTCTACAACACCGAGAGCCGCGCCACGGCCGAAGCCATCACCTCGGGACCGAGGGACTATGCTCAGGCGCCGCGCCTTGGGCCGCCACTTCCCGGCGACCTCGGCGGCCCGATCGTGTCCGCCCAGCAGCGCGGCGAGAACGTGCCCGTGCCGCCGGTCGGCACGCAGCCGGTCCAGCCCGATCCGCGCGCGCAGGCCGAGGAGGCTGCGCGCCAGCGCGCCCAGCAGGAACGCGAGGCTGCCCGGATGAGTGGCGTGTTCCTCGGCGGCAACGCGAGCGACGCGAACAACGCCGGAGCGGCTCCGGACCCATCGCTGATCTTACCCGACCAAGCCGCGCAGCCATCGCAGCAGGCGAGCGCACCGCAGGGCGATCAAGCTGGACGGCGCGCTTTCATGGCGCAGGCGTCGAACCCGCGCACGGTCAGCGCGGAGCGGCTGACCGCACCCGTGTCGCCCAACATCGTGCAGGCTGGCAGCATCATCCCGGCCGCGCTCATCACCGGGATCAGGTCCGATCTTCCCGGCCAGATCACGGCTCAGGTGACGCAGAACGTATATGACAGCCCGACAGGTCGCATCTTGCTCATCCCGCAAGGTGCCCGGTTGATCGGCGAATACGACAGCGAGATCACCGCCGGGCAGACCCGTGTGCTCCTCGCCTGGGATCGGCTCATCATGCCGGATGGGCGCTCGATCGTCCTCGAGCGCCAACCCGGCGCGGACGGCGCCGGCTTCGCCGGCCTACAGGACCGCGTGAATCAGCATTGGGGCAATCTGCTCAGGGCGGCGGCCGTCTCGACGCTGCTCGGCGTCGGCGCCGAGCTGGGCGCGGACAGCGAGGATGACTTAACCCGCGCGCTGCGGCGCGGCTCGCAAGACACGATCAATCAGACCGGCCAGCAGATCGTTCGGCGGCAGCTCAACGTGCGGCCGACCCTTACCATCCGGCCGGGCCATCCGCTGCGCGTGGTCATCACCCGCGACCTAGTGCTCGAACCTTTGGGAGCGACACGATGACGAAATTGAAGCTGGGGCCATTGGTGGACGACCGGCCTGTCAAACTGGCGGTGGAACTACCCGCCGGAGTCCACCGCGATCTCGTCGCCTACGCCGCCGCGCTCGCGGCGGAAACCGGCCAGCAGCCGATGCCGCCGGAAAAGCTGGTGGCACCTATGCTTGCGCGCTTCATGGACACCGACCGCGGCTTTCGTCGCCACCGCGCGCAAGGCAGTTAAGGGGTTCCCGGCTTCTCAGTTGCCGGTGAAACGCTTGAAGCGATCGCGGCTATCGGCCTCGATAACTGCCTGCTCGGCGTTGGCGCATTCATCACCGCGCATCGAACCGTCTCGACATGCTGCTACGATCTGCCGAGCCTCGTCGATATTGGCCGCAAAATACTGCGTCCCGCGCGCTGCGGTCGGCTGCGGCGCGGCCGGGGCCGGACTGACGGCGACGGCTGTTTGGCTAAGGGGGGCGATGACCGGCCGCAAGACAAAGCCACCTGCGAAGCCGATGGCCAAAGTGACAAGCACGATGATGATGGTCCTGCCTTGCGACATCAAAAATTTACTCCACCGACTGGCCGCCTAATTTACTGGAATCTTGGCGAGAAATCAAAAGAGAGCGCATAGCGGGCCTTGATAAATCCAAGAAAGCGCCGCAGCGCTGGATTGCGATTGTCGTCTCGCCAGCAACCCGAGTATCCGGTCAGTGCCGGTCCTTGTTCGCCATGAATCGGCCGATAGACGACACTAGGATAGGTCGCTCCGGTCGATCCCTCGCAGACAATGGTAACACCCGAGTTGACGCCGAGGATGCTCAGCACGGTCTCACGGCTCGCCCGCGACATTCGGATGTCAGGCTTACCGCCCGAGATTGGAAGTCTGCCAAGCAACATGTCGCGGATTTCAGGGCCGGGATCGGCCGCGGGCAGAAGGAAGTGCTCGCCCCGAAGATCCGTCCAGTGAATTATGTCCCGTCTAGCCAACGGATGCGAGGCGGGCAACGCGGCTAGCATACGCTCGCTCCATAGCGGCTCACAGCGAAATCCGTTGTGGCTGGGCGTCCCCATCAGGATCGCTACGTCGATTTCGCCCGTGTCGAGCCCAGCGAGCAGAACGCTGCGATCAGCCTCGACGCATTCCAGTTCGACGTCAGGATGCGCCTCGCGCCAGCTAATGAGGGTCGCCCGGAGATTGCCGGCGGAGACCGAGCTATTGTACCCGAGCAATAGACCGCCAGCGCGGCCCTGGCCGGCTGCGAGCATCATCGTGACTAGCTTATCTGCCGTTGCCACCATTGGTCGCGCGCCACGAATGAACGCGGCTCCGGCCAGCGTTGTTTTGACCCCAGCCCGCGACCGCTCGAAGATAGACATTCCGATCGAGCGCTCCAACTTCGAGATGGAGCGACTGAGGGTCGATTGTTCAATATCAAGTGCCCGGGCGGCTCTGTAAAAACTACCATGGTCCGCCGCGGCGATAGCATAACGAAGCTGGCGGATTTCAAAGGGCAAGCAGAACTCCTTACTCCGTTCGGTGATATCAGCTACCTGCCAGAGACAATTCCTATCTGAGCGCCGCTGTGGATCGATTGGGATGATGCAACTTCTTCCTATCGTCGCGGCGCGCAAGGCCAAGCTTCGGCCAATGCTTGTTCGGCTCCAGCAACCATGTGAACGTCCATGAAGTAGCTGTTGTCTTCTGCCCAGCGCAGATAGGCTGAACGCAATCTATTCCGATCGTAACGCGGCGCCCCACACTCGCTACCCCGCGCCACTATCATCATGTCCAGCACGCCTTGAAGGTATGCGCCGCACGCTGGGTTGTTGGCGCGACAGCTTGCAACGAGTTCAGAGCCGTTTGTGTGAATCGGTTGTTCTTGCGCATAACTCGAAGCAGCGAGCACGACGGATGATACACACGCTCCGATGCAATAACCGACAGTCCTAAACATTTTTTGATCCTCGGATGGTGTTTTCAAAGAATGGGCCTTACCCCCATTCAGGCCCATTCAGACGACTGAGAGTTCAGTCGCCATCCTCATCGCTGTCGTTTTCATTCCCGAGGATTTGGCCTGTCGGCGTTACGAACAGCTCCACGTTCTTGCCAGCCTGATCCTTGCCTTCGATCTCGTAGAGCGTGCTGCCGTCCGCCTTTCTGGTTACCAGCTCGGCTTCGCGGACAGACGCGAGTCGTGTGCGTGCGGCGTTCATCGCGGCCGCCGGCACCTGGTCGAGTGCGACTTCCTTCTCGCTATGCTCGCCGATAATGCGGTTCTCGTTCGCCTCATGGTTCTGCTGCGCCGCGAGCGCCACGCCTGCCACCGTCAACACAGCAGCGCTGGCTCCGATGACGAGAGTTCGTTTGCTAGCCATGTTCCGTTCCACTTCCTTCGGGGCCGGGGGATGAACGGGCGGCGGTCGCGGCCCGACTGGCCGTCGTCCGATTCTTATTTTTTTCTATTGTTCATTGTGTCGAGTGCCGAGCGGAGACCGCGTGCCAGCTTTGCCGCATCGTCATTGGCCCAGAAGTGCAGGAAGAACAGGCGCGGCTCGTCGTTCAACATATGATTGTGAAGCGCTGTGACTTCGATGTCGTTCGCTCGAAGCACTCGAAGGACGCGGTCTACTTCGCTCGCGATGAGGACGAAATCGCCCGTGATCGCCGCCTTGCCGCCGCCGGTGGGCTGAAAATTGATTGCGGTCGCGGTTCCCATTGATTGAGGCGTCACCATGCCGTCATCCATGAGCCGCTCCGCACGGGGAATACTGTATTGCAGAACGCCACCATTGACCCTGCCTTCGGCTCCCATCAGCTCGTCCAGAGCATCGGAGTTTAGATCGAGGCGAGACGGTGCTCCCGCTCCAGGAGACGGTGGAGAGATCGGTGTGCGGCTTGCGGAAATGGCTTGGCGCAGCGCCGCCGCCAGCCTTACCGGATCGCCATGCGCAGCTATGTGCATGTACATGGTGCCGGGCGCGGACCGCAGCAGGTGATTGTGGAGCGCGGTGATGGTGTATCCACCTTGCAAAAGGCGCGTCATCACAGGGTTCACTTCCTCGTGCGTGAGCACAAGATCGCCCATTACCATCACTTCGTCCCCCATAGGCTGAAACGCGGCCCAGGAGCCGAGCGCCAGCGAAGGCTCTATCGATACGCCATCCAGAACAACGCGCAGGTCGGAGCGAGGAAATCCGTAGCGACGAACTCCGTCCGCCTGCTCGACGCCGGGGCGTCCCAGCGCGGCGTCAACCTTCGCCCAGTCCGGTGCCGCCCAAGCAGGTGCGGCTAGTAGCAGCGTGGCCAACCCCGATAACAGCACCGTCCGCATAGTTTTGCTTCAACTCCTGATGCATAATGAGATCATGGTCGATGCCTCCTCGGGCACGCCAAAGCTGCGACACTCATGCATCGGCGCCGACCGCAAGGCACCTTGTAGATTCACAAGGTCCGCTGGCGGCATTCTGCACTAGAAGGCGATCGAACTCTTGTGCGAACGCAGCCGTCGGCAAACGACATTGGCGCACTGTCGGCGCTGCTCGCACGCGGCTATGGTCGGCCGCAAACAACAGAGGAGATGCCTCGGGCATTATGCGCCTACTACTGATCGAGGATGACGAGGACACGGGGAGCGCCGTTGTTGAAGCGCTGCGTGCTCGCGGTCACGCCGTCGATTGGGAGGGCGACGGAAAAAGCGGACTTGATCGCGCTGTGAGCGGTGCTCACGCGTTGCTGATCGTTGACCGAATGCTGCCAGAGATGGATGGGCTATCGGTTGTCACCGAGCTGCGCCGTCGCCAAGTCGTAGCACCCGTGCTGATGCTCACGGCGCTAGGCTCCGTGGGCCAACGAGTCGAAGGTCTTGAAGGTGGAGCCGACGACTATCTTGTCAAACCGTTCGCGATCGCCGAACTGGTCGCCCGCGTTGAAGCGCTGCAGCGCCGGGCGGCCGGCCCGCCCAGCATCCTCTCGCTGGGCGATCTGACACTCGACCGTCTCGCTCGGACGGTGCGGAGAGGCGACACACCCATCGAACTAATCCCACGCGAGTTCCAGCTGCTCGAACTACTGATGCTGAACTCGCCGGCCGTGCTTACGCGGTTGATGCTGCTGGAGACCGTGTGGAAGTTCCGTTTCGATCCTGGCAGGAATCTCGTCGAAAGCCACATCAGTCGGCTGCGGGCAAAGATCGATCGCGGTGACGATCCCCCCCTGATCCATACCGTGCGTGGGGAAGGCTATGCCGCTTGGAGTGATTAGCCGGCTGTTGCGCTCGACGGTGTCCCGTCTTGTTGCGCTCAACGCGCTGCTGCTCGTCATCAGCATGGTCGCCGGCGCGCTCGGCGGCTGGATCGCAACGCGCGGGGTGGTTGAGCGCGAGGCTCGAAATCGCATCGAGCTGGAGTCGCACGTGATCGCCCTCGAAGCGCAACGGGGAGGCCTTGATCGCGCACTGGGAATAATTCGAGCAAAGGCCGAGCGGCCGGGGTCGCCCGAGTATTATTTAGTTGGGCCCGATGGACGCACGCTGATCGGCGACATCCAAATTGTACCGCGAAAGGTCGGTTGGCACTTTATCGACCAGCCTCCGCCGCAACCCGGCGTCGAGGGTGTCCATCTGCTGGCAATGACGCGACGCCTTCCCGATGGATCCCTTCTCATCGTTGGGGAGGACATGGAGCGAAGCGAAGCAATCCGCGACGCTGTTTTCGGGGCCATTCTGATCGCTGGCGGAATCGCGTTGGTGTTCGGCATCATCGCAGGCCTCTTCGCCACGCGGCAGACGCTGCGCCAGATGAAGCGGATCAACGTTACCGTCCGAGCAGTCGAGCGTGGCGATCTCTCGGCGCGGACTGGCGCTCCGGTCGATGCGCGCACCGACCTTGATCAACTCGCGTTGGCCATCGACCGTATGCTCGATCGGATTGACACGCTGGTAGCCACGATCCGTCGCGTGTCGGCGGAGGTCGCCCACGACCTGCGCACGCCGCTCACGCGGGTGAGGCACCCTGTTGAATTGGCGTTGGCACAGCACGATGAAGAGCTCAGGTCTGCGGCGCTGGGTGAGGCGTTGGCCGGGCTGGACGAGGCGCTTCGGCTGTTCAGTGCGGTGCTGGATCTAGCGGAGATTGATGCCGGTAACGCGCGCGCGCGATTTCAGCCTATCGACCTGGCGGAGATCGTTGACCGGGTGGTGGATGCCTATCGTGCAGAGATCGAGGCTTCCGGCCGCAACATCTCTGTGAGCTTAGCGCGAGAAGCGCTGGTCGCCGGTGACGCCGACCTGCTGGCGCGTGCGCTCGCCAACCTGATTGAGAACGCGCTCAAATACTCCGGTGAGCACGCTCGTATCGATGTTTCGGTCACCGAGGAGGCCGACACGTTGACGATGGCGGTCGCGGACGACGGTCCCGGCGTATCCGATTGCGAGGTCTCCGAGATGCTGCGCCCGTTCGGGCGCTTGGACCGAGCGCGGCGTGCATCCGGCAACGGCCTCGGCCTCGCCATCGCCGACGCCGTCGCCCGACTGCACCGTGGAGCGCTGGCCTTTGCGCGGCTCCAGCCAGGGCTGGCTGTCGAAATCAGATTGCCGCGGGCACCGGCGGTGACGGCGGCTCGAATACTGGATCAAGTTGACTGAGCGCGATGAGAGGCGCTTCGCTGGTCCAGCGACCGACTAACGTATCCCGGAACGTGCGAACGTTTATGCCGGTGAAGCCGTGGTTCCTCGGCCGGCGACACGGCGTTCGTGCGCGGCGGCCGCGCGACGGTATGCGGCATCCGCCACCTGTCGCACGGCGCTGGGCGGAAACGGCGCGACCGAACTGACGTTGATCTCGCACAAGACATAGCTGTCCGAGCCGCGATCGTCTTTCGGTCCGTAGAGGAAGTCCGCGTCCCACAGGAGCGGCAGCTCGTCGTGCTCGATGGCGAGGATGTGCTGCAACCCGGGAATCCACGACTGTTCCATATCGTCTCTGAGCGACTGGAAAGCGCCCGCGTCGGCAGGCTGCATGACCCGCGGCCCTGGCTGCGCCTTCGGAGAATCGACCCCTTCCGCGGGTAGCGGCAATAGCGCGCGGATCAGTTGGTGGCCGAAACCGACGACCGTGCCCTCGCTCACATAGCAGCGGATCATGCCGTCCCCGAGCCGCGGTTGGAACGGTTGGTCGATGAGGCATTCGCCGCGCTCAAAATAGGGTGCGAACCGAGCGATCAGGGCATCGAGGGGAATCTTGAACGGAACGCTGTCCCGCGCGGCGTGAAGGACCGAAACGATCGGTTGGGCGCAACCCCCCCGGTCAGCAAGCTCGACCCGCCACACGCCCCGGCCGCCATTGCTCCGGTTTTCCTTGAGCACACGCGCCCCAGAAGCGAGGCGTTCAGGGAGCAGCGCGCGCAGTTCCTCCAGATCGGCGTAGCGGTGGGTGTCCGTGCCCCAGCCTAGCGCGCGCGTGGAGTGAAGCACGTTTTTCACCCCCATCTTCGCGATGACATCGGGATGCGCGCTGATCGAGACGCCCGCCGCCGCCGCCTCGCCCAAAATCGGGTCGAGCCTTGAGCGGTCACCGGCGTCGCTGATCGGGTCGGCCCAGACCATCACGCCGTCGCACGTCAGCAGACGGTCGCGCGCTGTACCAGCCGTCTCGTCGGCATATCCAATTGCCTCGACCTCCCCGCCCAGCTCACGCAGCGCCGCCATGATCGGCCACTGGCGCGCGCTTTGCACATCCGCAGGGCTGGTGGGGAGGTCGGTTCGCCACAACAGGCCGATCTTGGGGCAAGTGGTCGAGGCCGACTTCACTCGCTTCCCGTTCATCGCCGCTCTCCAACTCAGGCGCTGGCGGTGGCGATCGCCTGCGCATAACGGCGGTCGGTCGCTTCCCAGTCGAGGTTCTTGAACCACGCGTCGATATACCTGGCGGCTTGGGTGCCGTAATCCATGTGAAAGCTGTGTTCATACATATCGAGCGCGAGCAGCGGTATGCCGGCCGCAGCGCCGTGCATGTGATCCCAAGCCCAATGATTGTTGAGCGAGCGCGTGTGGACGTTGTAAGCGAGGATTGTCCAGCCAGAGCCGCCCGCAAGGCTCATGCCGGTGCGGCGGAATTCCGCCTCCCATGTCGCGAACGAGCCGAAGGCGGCGTCAATGGCGTCGCGGACCGAACCGGCCGCCTGGCCGTCGCCACCCAACCCGTCGAAGTAGATTTCATGCAGCACCACCGAGCCGGTACGGTGCAGTTCCTCGCGTTTGAGGCCGCCGTAGGTGGCAGGCGGCGCTTCGGTATCGGCGAGCGCGGCGGCCAGCCGTGGCCGCAATGCGTTCAGCGTCTTGACCGAGCCGGCATAGTTGTTTTCGTGGTGCGACGTGATCAATCGCTCGGACAAGCCCTCAAGCCTGGCCGGATCGAACTTGAGCGGCTTGATCTGATGGTTGCCGGCAAAGGCGGGGACAGTCGGCGGCGCGGCGGCCGGCGTCCGGGCGGAGGCTTCGTTGATCGTCATGGCGGCGGCTCCTATGCCTAGGGTTGCGATTGCACTGCGTCGGGAGAGATTGTCGATCGTCACATTCAGTCCTTTCCAATATGATTGATTAGGCTGCGTAAGAGTGACGGTGCGTCGCGATCATCCGAACAGGACGAGGCCCGCCCCCGCCGCGGCGAGAACAACCCACAGGATCGTCGTTTTGGCCTTGAACACGTAAAGGAGCGCGAGGGCGACGGCGAAGATCGCGAGCGGGATCACCACGCCGGGCACGTTCACGAGAGTCTTTTGCCCTAGTTCCAGCGTCGTGGCGGCGATCAGCCCGACGACCGCTGCGGATATTCCCTCTAGGAAGGTCTTGATCTTTTCGTTGTCCACCAGCCGTTCAAGCTGGTCATGAAAGAACAGAGAAAAGCTGAATGCCGGCAGGAAGATGCCGATCGTCATCACGATCGCTCCGAGTGGGCCGCCGCCGAAATATCCGATGAAAGTCGAGAAGATGATCAGGGGTGCCGGCAGAATCCCCGATAGGGCGAGCCCGTCGAGGAACTGCGCATCCGTCATCCATCCATTGCCAACCGCATCGGCACGCAGGAACGGGATGACCGTGTAGGCCCCGCCAAAGGTGAGGAGCCCGGCCTTGAGGCCCGAGATGAAAAGGTCCAGCAGCGACGGTTCTTGGTTTGCGATGGGTTGCGCCGAGACCGCATCTCCACCGACCGGACCGGCGAAAGTGACCCAGGCGAAGTAGAGCCCGACCCCGACGAGCACGGCCATGAGCAGGCCGGCCGTCACCCGCTGACGGCGCGTCGCGAACATATAGACGAAGCCCGCGATCGGCAGGGTGAGCCAGAACGGCGTGCCGACGAGGGCCGCTAGGCCGGCAACGCCCGCGATACCCCAAAGCCAGCGGTCGAGCAGGATGTGACCGCCAATCCGGTGCACGGCGCGCACGATCAGGGCGATGACGGCCGGTTGCACTCCGAGAAATGCTGCGGTTGCGGCGGCAGTCTGCATGATCCCGGTGGAGAGATACAGCCAGGACAGCGCGAACATTAGGACAAAGCCCGGCATCATGAATCCCAGGCCTGCAAGAAGACCGCCGAGCTTTCCTTTAGGAAGCGTGCCGAAGAAGACGCATAGCTCGTGAGCCTCCGGACCGGGGAGCACCTGATACACGGCTAGGATGCGGTTGAACCTGGCACTTGAGACCCAGTGTTCCTCGTCGACCAACTCGCGGCGGATCATGGCGATTTGGGCGATCGGGCCACCCCATGCCAGGAAACCGAACCGCAAGAACTTGGCGAAGATCTGTGCATACGAAAGCTGCGGCAAAATGCCTTGACCTTCCGCAGAACCTACAGCCTCGCTCGGTACATTTGTCTGCATTCACCACGTTCCTCAAGCTATAACAGTCATCTCTCGGTCGACGGCAGAGTGCCTTGGGCTGACTCCCGACTTCACGGGTTTTGCCGGGTGAAGTAGGCGTAGAAGCCATCGAGCGCGTCGCCGGCACCGGCGATGCGCTGGAGATCGTCATCGAACGTCGCGCACACGCCTGACAGCATCGCGCTGAGTCCCGGTGTTTCCGGCCGCTCAAACTTGTCGTCGCCGATATCGAGATCGTGGATGATCTCCCCGATCGCGGCTAATCCCGGATCGCCGTCCAGCCCGGCGCGTAGCAGCAGGGTCTCGAAGCTGCACCGATCGCCCTCATGGGTGAACTCGGCGTCGGCCATATCGAAGCGAAGCTCGCCGGCATCGGACGCGTAGCTCCTGCCATCGACGAACTTGAAGCTCGCGTGGGGGTCGATGAATCGTCGGATCAGCCAAGCGCAGGCGATGCGATCGACGTGGACGCCGCGCCGCGTCACCCAGACGCGATGCTTGAGGTCAGCGGGCGACACCGCAGCCGCTTGGCCTGTGCGGCCGACGTCGGGATGGGCGTAACGCTTCTCGTCCAAATCCCGCAGCGCCGCCTCGGCACCTTGACGACCGTGCGCGCCAAAGAAGTCGAGCCGGACAATCTCAGAAAGCCGTCGCTGGAGTTTTGAGATCTCGGTCCCCGACGCCGGCCCAGTCTCGAGCAACTGCCGTGCGGCTTGGGCCAGCTCGTTATAATCGGCATCCCGCGCAGCGTCGAAAAGCTGGCGCAGCTCAACGTCGCTCTGGCCTTCGATCATCTGCGCGTCGATCAGCACCGCCTCGCCGCCGCTGGTCGTGATCTCTGCCAGCAGGTCGCGAAATGCGGTTTCGTTCTCCTCGCGACGGGGGAGCACATGAACCGCGTTCTTGAGCGGCACTGCGCCAATCGCCTGCAAGCGGCGCCAGATTTTCACACGCAGATAGGGCGGCTTCGCAGGGATTTGGTGCAGCAATGCTAGCCAATGCTCGGAGTCTTGCGAAGGTTCCATGACGCATATGTATCATTTCCAATATTGAAATGAAACATGTATATCTCCATCCTGCAACGTTTGAGGAAGGGTGGCGATATCGATGCGGCCTCAACGGCAGCGAGGAGCTGGCCCCATGCACTCCTTCCAATATCAGAAGTCCGGGAGGAGGCTCAGTGTCGAGCCTCGCGCAACGCCGAGGGCCGGCGTGGCTCGCCGCAGGCCGGCGAGTACGCAGGGGTCGTCGAGGTTACGATCAGCGAGAACCCCGAGTCTATACGAACGGAGGCACGGCGGCTTGCCGAGCATGATGTTCAATTTTGAGAATAGCGGTCGTCTCCGGGTTTCTTCGGTGGTTGACCGCAGCCCGACATTTATCGTGCGGCCGTCAAACTGCATATGCAATGCAGGGCACGTTCACATCGACTGCATCTCTATTGTGAGATGGCGAAGCTCATTGACTGGCATAAGCCGCTCTTGAATTTCAGCGCGATCCACCGCGCGCTCCGCTACTACGCTCACGATGCCAGCATGGGCATCAGGGCCGACACGCCAGACATGTAGGTCGGCGATCCTTGCATCGCCGGGTGCTTCAACCAACTCGCGGATTTCCTCAGCGACATGCTCGTCAGTGCGATCAAGCAGCACCCAAGCGGTCTCGCGCATCAGCGACCATGACCAGCGAGCAATCACGAGGGCACCTACGATTCCCATTACCGGATCGAGCCACAACCAACCCAAGAAACGGCCCGATAGGAGCGCGATGATTGCCAGCACCGACGTCAGCGCGTCGGCGAGGACGTGGACATAGGCGGCGCGAAGATTGTTGTCCTGGCTGCGCATCCCCGCCACCGGATGGTCATGATGATCGTCATGCGCATGATCGTGGTGCCCGTGGTCATGAGCGTGATGGCCGTGAGAATGGCCGTGCCCATGATCGTGAGAATGTGATCCCGCCAGCAGGAAGGCGCTGGCGACATTCACGGCGAGCCCGATAGCAGCCACGATCGTCGCCTCGGTGAACGCCACCGTGGTTGGCTGGAACAGCCGCACTACTGATTCGACGCCAATGCCGATCGCAATGACGGCGAGGACTAATGCCGAGGCGAACCCCGCCAGGTCGCCGACCTTGCCCGTTCCGAAGCTGAACCGGCGATCCGAGGCATGCCGCTTCGCATAGGAGTAGGCGATAGCCGCGACGCTCAATGCTCCGGCGTGTGTCGCCATGTGAAAGCCGTCCGCGAGGAGCGCCATCGAGCCTGTCAGATAGCCGGCGATAATTTCCCCGACCATCATTGTCGCCGTGAGCGCCACCACCCACAGCGTGCGACGCGCATTGGCGTCGTGTGACGCCCCTAGAAAGACGTGATCGTGGGTGAAGCGGTCTGCTTGAGAGGCGACGGTCATTATCGAGCCTATTTCGAATAACGGCGAACGACGGTTTTCAATTCCTCCGCCGCGTGAAGGCGGTCGGCATCATTCAACCCTGGCTTCGCAACGTGCTGGTCGAGGTGCTCCACAATGATCTCGTCGAGGAGGCCATTTACTGCCCCCCGAACCGCCGCGACGAGGTGAAGAACCTCGCCACATGAAGCGCCACGCTCCAACCCTCGCTCGACCGCGCTAACTTGCCCGGCGATGCGACGGACGCGCGCGATCAACTCAGAGCTATTCTCTTGCGTATGAGCCATAGCATAGCCCCCTAACCTATACAGATGGCGAACGCCAGAGGGCTCCGAGTTTGGGGGGAGATGTCATGCGGATTGCGGGCGAAGCGCAGGCGACGTTCGACGGCGACGATCGCTGGCTCGTTTCGGTGTTTGGCGGCGCTAGGGTAGTAGGAACAACGAGATGTATTCGTTATGTTTATCCTGCACGGGGCACCAAATTCCGCCGCCGGGCGCCGTTTATGCGCGTAAGCTGCACAGGCTACGATCAGCGAAATCTCAGTGCCTACATGATCGTAGGCACGGCGGTCATCGGCGGCAAAAAGTTCGAATCCTGTGAGGTGCAATGAACTTTCACTACATGAAGAATCGGAATTGGTAGGGTGTGCTGCCAAGATTCGTCATGCGCTTGAGGACACGCGCAAGCACCTTCGCATAACTCATCGTTACAGGTAGCGGATCATACAGCCCATCATTGTTCCAGTTCATCTTCGACAAGGCGAGCGCCGCGCGTGCGCTGTCGTCCCACGTGCCGTGCCCGGCATGGCGGACAAGTCGGATCGGACGCGGCGTGCCGCGCTGACCCTGAAAATAGGTTTTCGGTCCCAAAGTCTCCACGGCACCGTGCATCCACAGTAGTGCCTCGCGCTCGCCAAGCCCGATCAGTGAGCCACGCTTGACTGGAAACGCCGCCGCCTTACCTCCGGGATTGGCCTGGTCGCGTTCCCAACGCGCGCCGCGCCAGCCCACATCCTCGATCACCTGGATCAAATCGACCGCTTCGCACAGCGGTAGCGCCTCGAAACAGCCGAGCACTTCGGCATCTTTGAACTCGGTCGATTTGTGGACCATCACCCGGCGCGGCGAGCGTCCGCCATGCCGGTGGCGATACAACGTCATCGATCGCGTGATGACACGGAACATCTCGGCCTGTGATAAAAAGGGATTATCGCGTTGCACCTGCACATCGGCCGTGTCGTAGGCGATAAATTCCAGGCCAGCGCCCTCCGCGTCGAACACCTGGCTACAACAAGTCACAAATCGCGGCTTGTCGGCACCGTTCGACCGCACCGCATAGGAAATGCCGATATAGGCTGTTTCTGGATCGACGTCGGCTAGCTTCCAGGGAACGCCGCCGGCCTTGGCATACAGCGCCAGCCCGACTCGCCACATCACGCTCGCGCGGCAGCGATAAGCGAGCGCCTTGTCTTCGCGCACGATCTGGATCGGCATCCCGCGCGCGGCCGTGTAAGCCTTGAGATGGTCGTGGAGGTCGAAATCGTCTCCCGCGCCGTAGAAGCCGCGCTCCCACCGCTGCGGCAGGTAGATGAACAAGACGTCGAACTCACTACGGAACGCCTCAAGCGGCTGGATTGCTCGGACGAGCTGATCAGCGAGCAACACGTGCGGCATCGCAGATTGTGCCATCTCGCTCTCAAACGATCCGTCCAGCTCCACACGGCATTTCTTGGCTGCCGCTGTCACGCGCATGTCGAACACGGTGTTGAAGCCCGGCCAGTCCGGCAGATAGTCGGTTCGCTCGACCGGGCGCACGCTCTGGCTCAGCTCGCGCATGAACGCGAACAGGCGCTCGGATTCGCCCTTCGGGGCCAGCGTCGCTACCCGGATCGGTGATTGCACCAAACCGCGCGAATGGGGGCCGAACCGCTTGAGCCCGCGCAGCGGATGGATGTCCCGCTCGCTTGTTCGCTCGGGATGAAACACCAGCTCGGGTTCTGGATACCATATGGTCGGGGCGATCTCGCTCGTCATGGCTGCACCAGCTTGGAGAAGGCCGTGTTCTTCCCGACCGCGAAGCGAGCATCGATCCCGTCGCCAATCGACAGCGCCGGAAGCGCTTCGCTGGCAAGGTGCTTTGCCCAAAAATCGATAAGCCGATCGAGGTCACGATTATAGCGTTTCACCGTCCGTTCGCGCGCGAAGTCGGCGGTGATCGCTTTGGTCGCGTCCGTGACACCCTCAAACACGATCTTTGGATCAAGCAGCAGCCAAAGACCGTCGTCCGCCCAGTCAAGCCGGACCCCGACCCCCTCGTGCCATTTCAGGTCCGGGTGTTTGGGCACGGTGCCAGTCGTCTGACGAGTTATCGCGCGAAGCCCATCCCATGCCCTGTCGGCGGCATCTACTGGCACGAGCAAATCAGCGCTGCGGCGGCGGATCGCACGAACATTCTTGGCGGCACCCAGCGCCTCTACTAAGGCGTCGCGTAGCAGGCCGCGCTCGCCGGACTCGTAGCGCAGGCGCCGCTTCTCGAAGGTGGCCAGATCGAACGCAGTGATTCCGAACGGGTCGAACACTCGACGGAACTCGGCATCGCTGCCGAAACCGAGCACGCCCGCTTGCGTGCGCGTCACGATCAGGCGTGCGTTCGCCTCGGCGACCGCTGAGCGCGCCGCTGCGACACCCTCGATCGTGCATACCAGCTTGCGGCAATTGGCCGGGATGGTGACGGCAAGCCCGTTGAGCCGAATGAGGGGCCAGCCCCGCTGGCCCGAAGGCTCGGGAGCGCCCGACACGCGCGACCGTCCTGTTGCCAGTGCGTTGAGAGCGGATGTGTCGAGCGCGGGCAACAGCCGCACCAGATCACGTAATATCTCGTCGAAGCTCTCAATCCGCACCAGCCCGCATTCCACGCCCGCGTCGTTGGCGCGCTGGAGAAGTCGGATGACCCGTCCGAGCGGTGGATCGTTACCGCGATGCAGCCAGAACAGTCCGCCAGGATAACCGCCCGGCTGATCGAGCGCCGCCTCAAGCGCGTCCATCACTGAATCGTCGCGTCCGCTGTAGCCGGCGACTACGAGGCCGGATCGCCGGCAGGCATCCACGAGTTGCTGACGAAGCGCGGCATCCTGCTGGCGCAGCTCATCGGTCGTGTTCTTAAGCCGACGCGAGCGGAAATCGCCGTGCAGCTTTACTGCGATCGGCCATTTCTGCGCACCGATCAATTGCCCCGCCAGTTCGGGCGCGTCGAGTGCAACGACGCTCAACGTGCCCGTTGTGCCATACGTTCTCGCGCAAGCATCTTCGATCAAGTGGTCGAAATTGGTCGTCCAGACGAGTTGAGTGTGACCCGCCTTTAGAAGTGACGCGAGGGCAAGATGGCCATAGGCCAGCTTCGCGCCGCTAATCATGCCTTGGATGAAAGTCGTGCGATCGCGCTCCACCGGGTAGGTTGCCTCGAACAGCGCCGCGTATTCATCCGGCGAACCCGACGGCGGTAACCGCTCGGAACTCGCAATATGCGAGTCTAGCAGCGCGCGGATCGCAGGATTGCCGAGATCGGCGACACTCTGCGGCGACGCCTTACGTTGAGCAACGAACAACGTCTGCTTGAACTGCCAGATCATGTCCCAGGCGCTGGGGATCCCGGCTGAAACCGAGGCACCCGCGCCAAGCAGCCACATTAATTGGCCGGGGCGCAGCGCGAAGCGCCGCGCAAAATCATCGCTCGATAGCTCGCTCGGGCTCGTTATGCTCTCCATTCGACCTGCCTAACTGATCCACAAGCCTTCGCCAGCAGATTTTGTTCTCTAATGGTTCTTAGCCGGTCAAGCGCGAAGCCGCCGATTGCCGCCATGCCCCGGGCAGGCTGCGGCACTCTCGGCAACGATCCGGTCCTAGGAGTTCACAGACGCCAGCAAGATGGCGCTCGGGGACACGCATACGTGCGACCGTCAGCGCCAGGAACAAACATTTGCTGAGACCATCGGCCTGAAAGGACGACACGATCGGATCGGCAAGAAGCAGATCCGTCGTGCTCATGACGATAAGCGCGGGATAGCGGTCGGCGCACAAGTCGGTGGCTTTACGCTCATCGATCAGCGCGCCCGCTCCCGAACTGAGCGCATATGCGATTGTTGCCGCCTCGCCATCATCAAGTGTGAGGCTCGTCGGACCAGCGACGAGGTCCAGAAACACAGCTTCGTCGGTAGAACTGAGCGAAACCTCGCGGATCAAACCTACCTCGATCAGCCTCGCAACCTCGGCGGCAGTTTGCCGACCTTTCGCGCGCCCATTCTCAAGCTCGCCGAGCGCAGTCGTCGTGATGACGAGTTCCGCCGGCGATGATCGGAGAATGTCCTCGGCGCAGCCTGTCGCGACGAGGTTGATCCAGACGCTGGCATCGCCGACGAGCGATGCCGCCCGCTCAAGCCAGGAGGATTGGCGACTCATCGTCGACCGCTCCTTCAGCTTCAAATTCATCGATCATCTCGCGTGCTTCGACGCGGTCGATATGAAGAAGGCGCGCCAACTGCCCCTCGCTCAGAAGACCACGCCGCCACGCCTCACTCGCAAGGAGGCTCATGCGCATCGACACTTGCCGAGCGGCATCGGTCTTAGCTGAATCGGGCGGTATCGCGTCGCCGAGCACTTCGTGTGCTTGCTCGTCCGTGATGCCGCCGTGCTCCTTAAACCAGTCCCAGGTGCCGGATTTAGTAAGGCCGAGTTCCTCGAGTCTCCGCACCATTGCTTCGCGCGACACACCGAAGGCGTGGGCAAGAATAATGATATGGCGGCGAGTGAGCCGCGCGGCACCGGCGGTGACATCCTGAAAGCGGGCGGCAACCGCTCGGGCGGGCGTTAGAAAACAGCGCGCGAAGGCGTTAGCGTAGCGCTCTTCCCGCGAAGCTTCAGGCGAATCCGCATAAAGCGCATCCGGTGCGCGGCGGGTGGAAATGAAGTGGCCAGTCTCATGGGCCCCGGTCTGCGTGCGCCGGTCGCGAGGATGCAACGCGTTCAACAGAATGCAGGCACCGGCAACTTCGTCGAACGCATAGAGTCCCGAAATCCGGGCCGGCAACTGCCGGACGAAGACGCGCGCGCCCAGTTGGACTTCCAGCAGGCTGACCATATCGTGGACCGGTGCCATGCCAAGCCCTAGCCACTGGCGCAGTTCGCTCGCGTCCTGCTCGGCTTGGAGCGAGACGTTGCCGGGCAGCAGGGGGCGCTCCGGCGGGTCGTTGCGCGCACGCTTGATACCGAGCAGGTTTTCCAGTTCCAGTTCCGCCTGGACGAGGCTGTTAAGCAAAGCGACGGCCTCTTCGACTTCTGCATCGCCTTCACCGGCCCGCCGGAAGCGGGGGCGCAAATCGACCTTCGCGCTGCCCTGGCGCAGCAGCACGTTGAGTGACACGCGATACAGGGCAGCGAGCTTCTGAAGTTCTTCGAGGCGCGCACGGCGCTGGCCTTGCTCGATGGCGACTAGCGTGGTGCGCGCGACATTCAGCGCCTGGGCCGCCGCAGCCTGGGTCAGCTTCGCATTCTCCCTGGCGTCGCGTAGCAGCTCTCCAAGCGCTTCCGAGGTCAGGCTGCCTGTCACCGCTGCCACGGCGAGACCTGCGCGAGCTTGGCGACGAAGGAATTCGGCCCGAGACTCTCTTGGAACGCGAGCCATTCGGCGCGATGACGCGCAAGCAACGCCAAGAGGTTCGACTCCGCCTCGGACGACGACATTCTGAGAGCATCGGCGGTTTCACGGGCGACGCGGGCAACCGCGCGACTATGGATGGCAGAACCGGAGAGCGAGGCCAGATGGTCGAGGTGGAGTACGCCGGCGACGGCATGTTCGCGGAGCGACGGGGTCATCAGGGTGAAGCCCGCGACCGCGCCCTTCTCGATCTTGGGGGCGGACAGGTCCTCCCAGATGTAGTTGGCGGCAGGCTCCTCAACGCCGGCCGCATGCATGCTGAGGCGGCGCAACATGCAGGCAGCGCAGATACCGCATTGCCGGCGCTTGTGCTCAAAGCTTACCTGCCGAGCACCCTGCCAGCACGAGCGGGTGTTCGCCCAGTTGGGCGGCTGCGCGAGGTTCTGCGCCGCTGTGACGGTCTCGCCCTTGGTCGACCAGATGCGGGGATACTCGTAGTGCGGCGCCTTGCCGGTCAAGGCTTCGAACAGCGCTTCGATCCGACGGGTAAAGGCGGGATGGACCCGATAGTCGGGGTGGCTTTGCCCCAAGGTGACGAGGATCGGACCAAGGGCGCCCTGACCGCTCTCGGTCACTACGATCCGCTCTACATTTGCGAGCGCCGCAGCGATGCCTGTAATCACTGCGAACTTGAAACCCCGCGACCGCGCCGACGATTCGACCCTTTGGCCGACATCGAACCGCACCTGATAGGGCACCGACATGAAGCGGCGTTCGCGGGGATCCTTTGAGTGAGTATCGCCGCCCTTGGTGCCAAGGCGGACGCGCACGAGCCCGCCCTTTTCGGCCTCATCGACGAGCGCCGAAACAGCGCGGGAATCCACACCGTCGCTATACGGCATGATCACGCGGTCGCGCACGTCGAAGCCGAGGGAGCCCTGTCCCACGCGCTCAATGTCGCGCATGCGTTGCACGAAGCTGACGATCCACTGATCGCCCGTTAGGAACGAAAGAGCATCCTCGAGCGCATTGTGGACTGCGGAATCCTCCCAACGATCGAGCGAATGGACGGCAACACGCAGGTCGAAGGACCGCGCCCAGCCCCACGCCGGGCGTTTGACGCTAAGATCGCAATATTCGACAGCGGCCGCGATGACGAGGAGGTCGACAAGTTCTGGACGCCAGCCGGTATAGAAATAGCTCTCCAGCCCAGCGATTGAGAGATTGATCGCGGACCCGAGGTTGGCGGCGATCGCGCCGTCGCGAACGGCCGCGTCAAGCTCAACCGCATCGACCACGAATGCGGTCTCGCGTGAGGCATGATAGGTGCGGGCGGTCATAGCGGAACTCCAGCGTCGAGATCGGTGAATTGGGCGCGGGTGCGGCGCGTCAGCGGCTCGCCCGTCCGCAGTGCGGCACGCGCAAGACCAGACAGATCGATTTGGCCGTGCGCCGCCTCGAAGCGGTTCCGCACAAACTCCGCGTTGCGGATGCTGTCGTCACGGCGGACATGCTCTTCGACCTGACGGTAATTGCAGAGCAGGCGGTCGGAGAGTGCTTCCTCGGCGGCGAACTGGACGGCATCGGCGCCAGTGCGTCCGGTTACTACGGCATCGATCGCGTTGCGAACGAACGACGCCTCCAGCGGCGAGGCGCAGCCGCGCCGGAGCGCACCGAGATCTGCCAGAACCTGGTCCGCGAAGAGGGCCTGCTGCCCCAAAGGAGCAACAACGGAGGTGACTGACCCAACAAGTGCCTGCCGGACTTCGGCGCGCCAGTCGGCGTGTGACGCGCGCGTCACGCTTTCGACGATCTCGTCTTGAGAGAACGCATCCTTGTAAGCGCACTTTGCTGCATGCCGCCAACGAGGCTTCATCGGAAGAGATTTGTACGGGCCATCGCTCATCGAATCGTGCTCCCCGCACCTTAAATGAGACGACTGTCTGACATTGTCAATATAGATTGATCGATAACCTGACATATCGCTGTTTTGGTAGGTGACGCGTGATCGCAGCGGATGAGGCGTGGACGCCTTAAACTTCAGTATGTTGCGCGTGAGCGAGCAACCAGTTGCCACCCCCACGCTGGAAAGCGATGGCGCCATGTGTATCCATCGGGTACACGTGGCGCCATGAAGGACACGGGGCTTCGCATCCGCATCGAACGCGATCTAAGGGAGAAATTCCTTGCAGTCTGCCGCGATCAGGACCGACCCGCCGCGCAAGTCATTCGCGAATTCATGAAGGGCTATATCAGCGCCCACGGTAGTGATGCGGGTGCGGCAAGTGGCGGGCTTGAAAGGAAATGAACGCGGTCGAGATCGAGGAAGCTGTCAGCGCACTGGCCGAACGTCCGTTCGACCCAGCCGAGTTTCCGTTCGCGTTCCTCGAAGCTTTCGGCAACAAAGAAACCACCATCAGGCGCCTGCGAAGCGGCGTGTCGAACAAATCCGACATGGGCGGCGTCCTTCAAACCAACAACATCCATATCGTCACCTGCGCTGCCGGGGAGGTCACGCATACCCTTTCTGCGCTCAAGGCGAGCCCCGCCACGTCGCGGGCCAAGGCTCAGTTCGTGCTCGCGACCGATGGCGACACATTCGAGGCGGAAGACCTAGAGAGCGGCGAAACCGTTGTAGCCGCCTATACGGAGTTTCCTGACCATTTCGGCTTCTTCCTGCCTTTGGCGGGAATTTCGACCGTCAAGCAAATCCGCGATAACTCGTTCGATATCAGGGCAACTAGCCGCCTCAATCGCCTTTATGTCGAGCTATTGAAGGATAATCCGGACTGGGGCACGGCAGAGCGCCGACCCGACATGAATCATTTCATGGCGCGCCTGATCTTCTGCTTCTTCGCCGAAGACACGGACATTTTCAGCAAAACGGGACTGTTCACCGACACGATCGATCGGATGAGCGCGAAGGATTCGTCGAACACCCATGAGGTGATCGCCACGCTCTTCCGCGCAATGAACATCAAGGCCGAGGATCGGAGTTCGGCATCGCTTCCTCGCTGGGCAGAGCCCTTTCCCTATGTAAACGGTGGGCTGTTCTCCGGGAATATGGACGTGCCGCGCTTCAGCCGTATCGCGCGCTCGTATCTGATCCATATCGGAAAGCTCGACTGGAAGCAGATCAACCCCGACATTTTCGGCTCGATGATCCAGGCCGTCGCGGACGATGAAGAACGCGGCGCGCTTGGGATGCACTACACCAGCGTCCCGAACATCCTGAAGGTGCTCAACCCGCTATTTCTCGACGATCTGCGCGAGCGCCTTGAAGAGGCGGGGGACAACCCGCGGACGCTGCTCAACCTTCGCAAGCGTTTGTCGAAAATCAGGGTATTCGATCCTGCCTGCGGCAGCGGAAACTTCCTTGTGATCGCCTACAAGGAGATGCGCGCGATTGAAGCGAAGATTAACAAACTACGGGACGAAGTGGATCGACCGTCCGAAATTCCCGTGACGAACTTTCGGGGGATCGAGCTGCGCGACTTCCCAGCGGAAATCGCGAGGCTCGCGCTCATAATCGCGGAATACCAATGTGACGTGCTCTATCGCGGGCAGAAACTGGCTCTTGCGGACCTACTGCCGCTTGACGCCCAGAACTGGATTTTCCGAGGCAATGCCCTGCGACTAGATTGGCTGAGCATCTGCCCGCCGACCGGCACGGGCGTGAAACTGGTAGGCGATGATCTGTTCAGCACGCCGCTGGATCAAGCTCAGATAGACTTCGAGAATGAGGGTGGCGAAACCTACATCTGCGGAAACCCGCCTTACCTCGGGAGCAAATGGCAGAACGACGATCAAAAGGACGATCTGAAAGCGATTTTTGATAGCCGCACGCCCGCGTGGAAGTCCCTCGACTATGTCGCCGGCTGGTTCATGAAGGCGGCAGATTACGGTCTGAGATCGAATGCCTCTGCTGCATTCGTCTCCACCAATTCCGTGTGCCAAGGACAACAGGTTCCGATCCTGTGGCCCTTGATTTTTGAGACGGGCCACCAGATTTCCTTCGCCCATACCTCGTTCAAATGGGCCAATCTGGCAAGCCACAACGCCGGTGTGATTGTGGCCATCGTCGCCATCTCACGGGATGCGCCAGCCTCCAAGCGGCTGTTCTCCATTGCCGATGATGGTGCGGTGATCGAGCGGCAGGTAAGCAACATCAACGCCTACCTTGCGGCAGGCTCCAACACTTCGGTCGAGGCGGCACGGAGCCCGATCGGAGGCCTATCTCCGATGCTCTTCGGGAACATGCCGCGAGATGGCGGCCATTTCATATTGTCGGCAGATGAGCGGAGGCAGGTCCTCGACCAGTATCCCGAGCTGGCTCGGTTCGTTCGGCCGTATCTGGGCTCCGAGCAGATGATCCAGGGGAAGCCCCGCTGGTGCGTGTGGATCGAGGCTAAAGATTCGGAGTTTGCGGCAGAGCATCCTTATCTGCAGGCTTTGTTAAGCCGCGTCCGCGATTTCCGTGCCAGCAGTGCAGCCGCATCGACGCGGGATTTCGCTTCCAAGCCCTATCGTTTCGTCCAGATCGCGGGCACAGCCAAGCGCTACACACTCGCCGTGGCGAAAGTGTCTTCCGAAAGGCGGCCTTACCTGCCGGTGCATCTCTTCGATCGGGAGACGATCGTAAGCGATCTGTTGTTCGCCCTCTACGATGCGCCATTGTGGAATATGTCTATCGTGGCGTCGCGGCTTCATCTGGTCTGGGTCGCCACCGTCTGCGGGAAGCTGAAAACGGACTTCCGATACTCCAACACGATCGGCTGGAATACCTTTCCGGTTCCCATCCTCACTGACAAAAACAAGGCCGACCTGACGCGATGCGCGGAAGATATTCTCCTCGCCCGTGAGGCTCATTTTCCTGCAACGATCGCCGATCTCTACGACCCTGAGCACATGCCGACCGACCTGCGGGAGGCGCATGAGCACAACGACGAGGTTCTGGAGCGCATCTATATCGGGCGGAAATTTCGCAACGATACGGAGCGGCTGGAGAAGCTGTTCGATCTTTACACCAAGATGACCACCGCGCAGGGCGGAACCAGAAAACGCAGGGCGGGGGCCAGCGCATGACCAACGAGAATAAATCCGTACCCTCCGTTTCGGTTTCCTATGCCCGCAACGGTGCTTCGACCAAAGCCAATGCACTCGGCATGCGGCCCATGCAGGAGCGTGCGTACGAAAAGCGCGGCGAGCAATACCTTCTTATCAAATCGCCGCCTGCATCGGGAAAAAGCCGCGCGCTCATGTTCATCGCGCTCGACAAGCTGGCGCATCAGGACGTGAAGCAAGCCATCATCGTCGTGCCGGAAAAATCGATCGGCTCAAGCTTCAACGACGAGCCCCTCACCAGATACGGCTTCGAGGCCGACTGGCACGTCGAGCCGAGGTGGAATCTCTGCAACGCGCCAGGCGGGGACAACGGCGGGAAGGTCAAATCCGTCGCCGCCTTCCTAGAAAGCGACGAGAAGGTGCTGGTCTGTACCCACGCCACGTTCCGCTTCGCCGTGGACGAGTACGGCGTCGAGAAATTCGACGACCGGCTGATCGCGGTGGACGAGTTCCACCACGTTTCCGCCAATCCCGACAACAAGCTCGGTCAACACCTTGGTCAGTTCATGGCCCGTGACCGCGTGCATATCGTCGCCATGACGGGCTCATACTTTCGCGGAGATGCCGAAGCTGTTCTCGCCCCCCACGACGAGACCAAATTCGAAAGCGTCACCTACACCTATTACGAGCAGCTCAACGGCTACGAGTATCTCAAGCAGCTCGACATCGGATACTTCTTCTACTCCGGCTCGTATGCCGACGACATTCTCGGCGTCCTCGACCCTGCTGAGAAGACGATCATCCACATTCCGAACGTCAATTCGCGTGAAAGCACGAAGGATAAGATCAAGGAGGTGGAACACATCATCGGCGAGTTGGGCGAGTGGCAGGGAGCCGATCCGCTCACAGGTTTCCAGCTCGTCAAGACGCCCGAGGGGCGCATCCTGCGCATTGCCGATCTCGTCGATGACGATCCGGCCAAGCGGGATCGCGTGTCGCTGGCGCTCAAGGATCCCGCGCAGAAGAACAACCGCGATTTCGTGGACATCATCATCGCGCTCGGGATGGCGAAGGAAGGCTTCGACTGGATTTGGTGCGAGCATGCGCTGACAGTCGGATACCGCTCCAGCCTTACCGAGATCGTCCAGATCATCGGTCGTGCGACGAGAGACGCGCCGAATAAGACCCGCGCGCGCTTTACCAATCTGATCGCGGAACCCGACGCTTCGGAGACGGCTGTTACCGAAGCCGTCAACGACACGCTCAAAGCCATCGCCGCCAGCCTTCTTATGGAGCAGGTGCTTGCGCCGCGCTTCGAGTTCAAGCCGAAGAATCCGGCAAGCGGCCCGACGCCCGGCTTCGACTATGGCGAAGGCGGGTACGATCCCGCCAAGTGCAATGTCGGCTTCAACGAGCAGACCGGCCACTTCCAGATCGAGATCAACGGGCTTGCCGAGCCCAAATCTAAGGAAGCCGCGCGCATATGTCAGGAGGACCTCAACGAGGTGATCGCGGCCTTCGTGCAGGACAAGACCGCGATCGAGAGAGGCCTGTTCGACGAGGAACTTGTGCCCGAGGAACTTACGCAGGTGCGTCTCGGCAAGATCATCAAGGATAGGTATCCCGAGCTGAGCGACGAGGATCAGGAGGCCGTGCGCCAGCACGCCATCGCCGCGCTTACCCTGACGCAGCAAGCGAAGAAGCAAACCGATGGCGAGCCGAGCGCCAACACCGCCCTGATCGACGGCGTGCGTAAGTTCGCGCTCAGTGTCACAGAACTCGACATCGATCTTATCGACCGGATCAACCCGTTCGGCGAGGCCTACGCCATCCTTGCAAAAACGATGAGCGAGGAAAGTCTTAAGCAGGTCGCCGCCGCCATCGCCGCCAAACGCACGACCCTCACGCCCGAAGAGGCCAAGGAACTGGCCGTGCGCGCCGTGAAGTTCAAGAATGAGCGCGGACGGCTTCCCTCTATCAGTTCCACCGATGCGTGGGAAAAGCGCATGGCCGAGGGCGCGGCCGCCTTTGTCCGCTTCAAGGATGAGGGACGCTATGAGTGATCTCAACCTTGATGAGCTGCGCGAGGAACTGGGGGAGTTTGCCCAGCCGGAAAAGAAGAGCGGGCGCACCCCGCGCGAGGAGCGCATCATTGCGGGTTTCGAGGAAATCCAGCGATTCACTGAGGAGCATGGCCGCGCTCCGAAGCACGGCGAAGACGGGGATGTCTTTGAGCGGCTATATGCCGTCCGACTTGATCGCCTTCGTGGTCTGGAGGAGTGCCGTGCCCTTCTAGGGCCGCTCGACCATCAAGGATTGCTGACCGGCGGGGAGAACGCTTCCGCTTCGCCCGTCGAGGAAATGAACGAGGACGAGCTGTTCGCCGAGTTGGAAGGCGCGGCAGGATCGGCGGACATCACCGAGCTTCGTCATGTGCGAACGACCGCCGAGAAGCGTGCAGCAGAGGAAATCGCCAATCGCGAGCGGTGTGAGGATTTTGATCGGTTCAGACCGTTGTTCGAAGCCATTCAGGCTGAGATCGATTCCGGCCTGCGCGAAACGCGTCCGTTCGAAATGAAAGCGGAGATCGGCCCTGGCGCATGGTTCATCGTCAGCGGGCAAAAGGCCTATGTCGCGGATATGGAGGAGGTCTTCATCAACGCGCAGGGCAAGACCGATGCGCGGCTCCGTGTAATTTTCGACAACGGCACCGAGAGCAACATGCTCATGCGCTCGCTCCAGCGGGCGCTCCATAAGGACGAGGCCGGAAGGCGCATTACCGACCCTGTTGCAGGGCCGCTGTTTTCCGGTGAGCACGCCGGAGATGATCTGGCTTCCGGCACCATCTACGTTCTCCGGAGCAAGTCCGATCATCCCACCGTCGCCGCCAATCGCGATCTGGTTCACAAGATCGGCGTGACGAATATGAGCGTCGAACAGCGCATCGCGGGCGCGCGTTTGCAACCCACATTCATCATGGCCGACGTGGAGATCGTCGCCACCTACGACCTCTTCAACATCAACCGTGCGAAGCTGGAGCGTCTCATCCACCGCGTTTTCAATCCCGCGCGGCTGGACATCACCATCACCGATCGCTTTGGAAATCCTGTCGTGCCGCAAGAATGGTTCCTCGTGCCGCTGTTCGTAATCGACGAAGCGGTCGAGCGCATCAAAGACGGCTCGATCACGGGGTTCGTTTACGACCCGAGCAAAGCCGCGCTCGTTCCATCGGGGGACGGGGCATGAAGCTACGCACTTTCCTTCATAGCGATCAGAATTCGCCGACGACCTTGTCGGAGATACAAAGAGCGCACGATTGGATCGCCTCTGAGGAATTTTTCGGGATATTCGCGTACGCCACCCAATCCGGAGCTTCCTCATTCAGCATCGCCATGGCGCCTGCCTTTTGGGCCGGAACGCAATCGCGCTGGCTGTTCGGACTAGATTACGGACGGACCCAGCCTCAAGCTCTCAGGATCATTAGCGGAAAACCGAATGCCGAGGTTCGCGTTTATGATGGTGCTTGGATCGTCGAGCAGAACGGATTTCTACCGCGCCGGGATTTTCACGCGAAATCATCGATATTAGCGAACCGGACCAACGGGCGGTTTGGCATGATCGTCGGTTCCGGAAACTTTTCCTCGAATGGCCTGCGTAAGAGCATCGAGGCGGGTGCCACTCTTCGCACCGACGTTCAGGCTGAATACGAAAGCAAAATCCGCAACATCGAGACGATGGCAACTGACCTTTGGCGCAAGCGACGCCTTTGGCCGATATTCTTGATGTTTACGAGGAACGCTGGAAGGCAGACTTTGCGGCAGTAACGGCGGAGGAAGAAGCGCAAGCCGACCAGCCAGCTTCCGATATTTTCTGGGTCGAGGCTGGTTACGTCACGCAAAATCGCGGGCCGGATCATCCTGGCAATCAGATTGATTTCCCGAGAGGCATGAGCCGGTATTTCGGCTTCAATCCACCTGACGATCTGGCCAAAAACTCAGTGATTGGAACCATCACCTTTGACCCGCCGAGTGGCGGTCTTGTTTCGCGAGACCTCAGACTCGGCAACAATCTGATGGAGAAGATCACTCTACCGATCCCCGAAACCCACGGTCTCGATCTCTATGACGGCAAGGTTTTGGTTTTCCAGCGCTCGGCAAATCGCTTTAAAATGTGGGCGCTGGAAGCTGACGATTTCGTCACGGCCTTCGGTAGCAGACTATATGACGTCAAGGCCATGGGAAGCGGGAGACGGTACGGACAAATCGCCGCTTAGTAGATCAATATGGCCGCCCCCTTGACGGAGCCCGCTTGAACCCCTGCCGTAGTGGTCAAAGGCGGTGACGGCGGCGTTATGCGCGGCTTGTCGGTCCGAGACGGCTCTAAGGTAGTGCAAACGGCGATTCGTATTCGTTATCTTTATCCAGGGTGGGGCGCCATTTATCAATAAAATCAAATAGATTTGGCGTGAAACCTTTCCAGCTTCCTGCTTGCGCGAGCAGGACACGGGAGCATCACACAAGATAACCCGACACGCCGTCCCACAGCAGCTTCATCGCCGTCAGGGTCAGTAATCCATAGCAGGCGCGATAGATCTGCTGCTGATCCAGCGCACCATGTAGCCGCCAACCGACCCAGACGCCTGGTGGAATCGCAAACAGGCAGATTCCCATCAGGATCCAGACGTTTTCCGTCGGCTTCACGATCAGCAGCCACGGCACCGCCTTGATCGCGTTGCCGACAGTGAAGAACATGCTTGTGGTGCCTGCGTAGATGGCCTTGCTGAGGCCGAGCGGCAGCAGATACATCGCAAGCGGCGGTCCGCCCGAATGGGCCACCATGGTTGTGATTCCGGATGTAAAGCCGGCCGCGATCGCCTTTGGTGTCGATCGCGGCTGCGTTGTCACGTCCGCGCCCCGCAGTAGCCAGAGAGCGACGAAGGCCAGCGTAATGATGGCCATCATGATTGCGATGGCACGATGGTCGAGCACGCGAAACAGCAGATAGCCGCATCCGATCCCGATTACGAGCGCCGGCACGAGGACCACCAGATCCGGCTTCGACCAGGTCGAAGGCTTCCAGTAGCGCAGTGCATAGAGATCCATCGCGATAAAGAGCGGCGCGAGCAGGCCGCCGGCCGTGACCGGGTCCATGACCAGCGACAGCAGCGGGATGCCGATGATGGCGAAGCCGCCGCCGAATGCGCCGCGCATGAAGGCGATCAGGAACACGCCGGCGAAGGCGACCAAGACCGTGACAACTGTCAGTTCCATGGCATTGCTCCGTGGTAGCGATCGGACGGTGCCTCGGCTCTCTTGTTTGCGAGGCAAAGCAAATCCCTCGGCGAAACGCTTAGGAAGCGTGCCGCTGCGGCCTTTGCGGATCAGGACAATCGAATTGATGGAGATACAATGTTCTGATATATGTATCGGTGCAATATTAAAATTGATCTCGGTGCAATAATGCCAAAGTCGGAATATCTGAAGCTGGCTGATGCGATCGCAGACGAAATTGCCGAGGGCGTCCTCAAGCCGGGCGACCGTCTCCCCCCTCAGCGCAACTTTGCCTATGAGCGCAAGATCGCCGTATCGACCGCGAGCCGCGTTTACACCGAACTGTTGCGCCGTGGTCTTGTGGTGGGCGAGGTGGGCAGGGGCACCTTCATCTCGGCCAGGCGCGGCTCATCCACCCAGAACGAGCCGCGCGGCATCCGGATCGATCTCGAGTTCAATTATCCGCTGCTTCCCGGCCAGACGGCGATGATCGCGAAAAGCCTGGACGGGCTGGAAAAGCCCGTGGCGCTCGACGCGGCTTTGGGACAAGGCACCAGCAGCGGATCACCGGCGATCCGGCGCATCGCCGCTGCCCATCTGGCGCAAGGCGGATGGTCGCCGTCGCCCGATCAGCTCGTCTTCACCGGCAACGGGCGGCAAAGCATTGCCGCTGCGCTTGCCGCGATTGTGCCCACCGGCAGCCGCTGCGGCGTCGAGGCGCTGACCTATCCTTTCATCAAGGGCATTGCCGCACGGCTCGGCATTTCGCTGGTGCCGCTGGCGATGGATGAAAGCGGTGTGCGTCCGGACGCGGTGCAGAAGGCGCACCGGGAAAACAATCTCTCCGCCATTTACGTTCAGCCGGCGGTTCAGAATCCGCTCGGCATCACAATGCCGCAAGCCCGCCGCGCGGAGCTTTTGCGCGTTGTGCAGAAGCTCAATCTTCCGGTGATCGAGGACAATGTATATGGCTTTCTCGACAGACAGCCGCCGCTCGCAGTGCTGGCGCCCGAAACCTGCATTGTCATCGACAGTCTGTCCAAGAAAGTCGCGCCGGGCCTGACCCTGGGCTTCATTGTTTCGCCGCCGCGGCTGCGCGAAAGCATCATGGCTTCGGTGCGTTCAGGCGGGTGGATCGCCTCGGGGTTTGCGTTTGCCGCCGCGCAGCGGCTAATGGGCGACGGCACCGTCGCCGAACTAACAAGGCTGAAACGTCTCGATGCGCGCGCACGCCAGAAGCTGGCGGCCGATCGTCTTTCAGATTTTGAAGTTCAGACGAATGAGAATTGCTATCACCTCTGGCTGACGCTGCCGTCGCACTGGCGCTCGCAAACACTGGTCACCGCCGCAGCAAGGCGCGACATCGCGCTGACGCCATCGACGACTTTCGCGGCGACGCCGGGCCATGCGCCCAACGCGGTCAGGCTCGCGCTGGCGTCTCCGACAATGGATCAACTCAATGCAGGGCTTCGCACATTGGCGTCGATGCTGAACGCCGGCGAGAGCGATTTCGACTCGACCGAATGATCGTTGTCGCACGCGATACCTGCGCGCCGAGTTGTCTGGAAATTGAGATGCCGATAACGGTCATTGTCATTGCTTGCTCATGTGTCGGGTTCGTTTGCACAAATTGCTCACTACCTCGCTCCGCACTTGGCAGAAGCAACAGACCGGATATTTTAACTCTCGCCAGTCCCCAACTGGCGTCCCTCCCTAGACTTGGCCCGCTCAGCTCCTGCTGGGCGGGTTCTTTATTTGAAGCGAGCTATTGAAAACGCCGGCAGGAGAGCAACTGCCGGCGTCCATCACATCACTGTAGCTGGCGGCGACTTAAATTCGCCGCGCTTCGCTTCGCGGCCTCGCGACCCATAGATCAAATTCTCAGCGCCACAGATTTGTCTTGGCGAGGTCGATGACTTCGTCGGCGCGGCCGCTGATGATTGCCTTGGCCATGTACAGCGAGAAGCCTTTTGCCATTTCGATCGTAATGGAGGGCGGCATGGCGAGTTCAGTTCGGCTGACCACGGCGTCGATCAGAACGGGCCCATCATATGCGAGCGCTTCGGCGATACCCTGTTCGACCTCCGATGGATCTTCGAGGCGAATGCCGCGTATGCCGACCGCTTCAGCCATGACGGCGAAATTCGGATTCTTGAAATCAGTTCCGAAATTCAGGAAGCCGGTCGACTTCTGCTCCAGTTCAATAAAGCCGAGCGCGCTGTTGTTGAAGACCACAACCTTCACCGGCAATCCGAGCTGCGCGAGGGTCAGGAAATCACCCATCAGCATGGAGAAGCCGCCGTCGCCGGACAGCGAGATCACCTGTCGGCCGGAAAATGCAGCCTGCGCGCCGATGGCCTGCGCCATCGCGTTGGCCATCGAACCATGCCAGAACGAGCCGAGCAGCCGTCGCTTGCCATTCATTGTCAGATAGCGAGCGGCCCATACGGTCGGCAGTCCGACATCGCAAGTGAAAATTGCATCTTCCGTTGCATGGTCGCTTATGGCCTTTGCAATCTGCTGCGGATGGATCGGTCGTCTTCCCGATTTCACGTCGGCCAGTTCATCAAGCTGCCGACGCGACTTGGCGTAGTGCTTTTGAGCCTGTTTGAGATGGTGTTGGTCCGATTTCTGCTCGAGACGCGGCAGCAAGGCTTGCAGGGTCGTGCGAATGTCGCCCGCCACAGGAAGGTCGACCGCCGCGCGGCGGCCGAGATTCTCGGGGCGAATGTCAACCTGCGCGATCTGAACGTTGTTTCCTTCCGGATAGAACTGCCGGTATGGAAAGTCCGTGCCGAGCATGAGAAGGACGTCGCAGTCGCGGATGGCATAGTAGCCCGACGAAAAGCCGATCAGGCCGGTCATGCCGACATCGTATGGATTATCCCATTCGATATGCTCCTTTCCGCGCAGGGCATGGACGACAGGCGCCTGCAGCCTTCCGGCAACCGCCAGCAATTCGTCATGTGCCCCGGCGCAACCGGAGCCGCCGAGAATTGTCACCCGCGCGCCGTCATTCAGCATGGTTGCCAGACGATCGAGATCGGCGGCCGGCGGCACCGTCAACGGCTGCGGCGGGAGAAGTGCTGCGGCCTTGGACAGCGGCACGTCGGTGGCGGGCTGCAGCGCGACGTCGCCCGGAATCACCACAACCGAAACGCCGCGCTTGCCGACCGCCTCGCGGATCGCGACCTCGAGCGTGCGCGGCATCTGATTGGCGCCGGAGACCAGCTCGCAATAATGGCTGCATTCCTTGAACAGGGACTCGGGATGGGTCTCCTGAAAATAGGATGAACCGATCTCCGCGGACGGAATGTGCGCGGCGATCGCCAGTACCGGCATGCGCGAGCGATGGCAATCGAACAGGCCGTTGATGAGATGGAGGTTGCCCGGTCCGCAGCTTCCGGCGCAGACAGCGATTTCTCCGGTCAGATGGGCCTCCGCGCCGGCGGCAAAGGCCGCGACCTCTTCATGCCGGACGTGAATCCACTCGATCTTTCCCTGGCGGCGAATCGAATCGGTGAGGCCGTTCAGGCTGTCACCGACAATGCCGTAGATGCGCTTGACCCCTGCTGCGGCAAGCGTTTCGGCGAACTGATCTGCAACTGTGCGTGTCATGGTTGATTTCCTTTACGTCTCTGATGCGATGCGGCGGTACACATGTCCTGTGTGCAGGACGAAATGAACTGTTCGGCGTTCCGTTGGGTTAGCGCTCCTGGTAGGTGCTCATGACCTGATCCAGCCGCACGGGGACGATCCGGCTGTGACCCGAATGAGGTTCGCATCGTTCGTCGCGAACCTTGACGGATTTCAAGCTGCCGGTGTTCGATCCGAGTACTTCCACTGTCGCTGTCGCTCCGGAAACAAGTTCGCTGCGCGCGGCATCGTCGAGCGCGATCCGAACCGGAACTCGTTGCGCCAGCCGCACCCAGTTGAATGTCGGATTGACATTGGCAAGGAGGCTGCTTCCCGCACTCCGATCCCGATCTTCGATGCCCGCCGCAACGCTTTCCACGCTTCCGCGCAGCGTATGGTCACTGCCCATCAGCCGCACATTGGCAGCGTCGCCTGCACGGATACGCGCCAGCTTGGTTTCCTCAAAATAGCCCTCGACGCGAAGCGTGTCCGAATCGAGCAGCGCCATCACGCCTTTTCCGGAAGCGAGATAGGTCCCGGGTCTCAACTCCATGTTGGTGACGACGCCATTGACGGAGGCCCGCACCTCGCTGCGCTCAAGGTTCAGCTTGGCAAGGCTGAGGTCCGCGACGGCCTGGTCGTAGGCTGCCTTCGCCGAACCCTGGGTGGCAACGACCTGATCCAGCTTCTGCTTGGTGACGGCAACGTCGGGAGTGAGGGCGCTGTAGCGCTTCAGGTCGGCATTGGCCTGTTCGAGCATTGCGCGCCTGCCTTCCAGCACGGCTACCGCCTGGGCCTGCGCAATTGCATAGCGCGCCTGATCTATCCGGAAGAGTACATCGCCCCGCCGGACCTTTTGGTTGTCCTTGACAAGGACATCAGTGACGAAGCCCGAGACATCGGGAGCAATGGGCACGACATCGGCGCGCACGTGACCGTCGCGGGTCCAGGGCGCGTCGAAATAGTAGTCCCACAGTTTGTAGCCGGACCAGAGCGCGAGAGCCATCATCGCCCCGGTCAGAGTGAAGCGGCGCAGCAGATGCATAAAGATGCTCATGACAGAAACTCCTTGGAAACGAACACAAGGCCGGTGACCATGCAGACATAGAGTGCGAAATCGAACAGCGCCGGATGCCAGACCGCTCGGTAGACTCCGGCGCGCATCAGCAACTTGCTGGCGATGCGTGTGAGCACGCCTGCAACCACACCCCAGAGCAGCAGGCTGGGAATGACGATGCCGAAGAGATCAAGTTCGTACTTCATGCGATCAATCTCATCTCTTGAGGTTCATGCGGCTCATACTCCGGCGTCTCGGGAAATAGTCCGAAACGCATGCCTGTGAGAGCGATGAGCGCTTCATTGCGCGCCGGACTCGCGACTTCCTGCAACGTGATCGCAATCGCGTTATCGAGCGGACCAACCAGTTCACTCGAAAGCCGCCCGGCTGTTTGAGTTCGGAAGGCCGATCCGAGGCGATCGACGAGGGCATCGATCATTCGCCTTGCGTGGTATGACAGTTCGGGATTCGCTCGGCGCAGATCAATGATGTTCAAGGCGGTGCGAAGCTGACGAAGATGGGCGGCGTTGCTCCTTGCCTCGGCAGGAACCACCGTGATCCGCGTTGCCAGCAGGGCAAGGCGGTGCTGCATAAGGCTGGCGATGGCCACGCTTTGCTGCCACGTCCGGCCCTCGGTGACCGTGGCCAGCGTCTTCCAGTTGCTGGAGAGCAGGCGTTCCGCCACCCACTCCGAAACGGACAGACGGACAATTCCGCTGACAATGGCGGTGAGTACGACGCCAAAAAAGAGCGATACGCTGCCGTTGGCAAAGGACGCGAAATCGCCGGTGTAAGATGAATTCAGCGCCAGGTGTACCGAGGTGAAGATGGCAAGAAATGTGCCGGCGCGTGCAGTGGCCGGGCGTGCCGACATCCAGCCGAACAGCACGAATGCCGGCATCAGCGCGGCGATCAGCATCTCGAGAGTTGTGATCCGCGGCAATATGCCGAACATGTAGATTCCGTTGACTGCAATGACCAGCAGGATGATCTTGTAGAAGTTGCGGTATGTCGGAAGCGGATCGTCCACGCCGGCAAACAGGCTGCCGAGGACGGCCGCGAATATCGCGGCTGATTCGCCGTCGACCCAGCCCGTGGCAATCCAGAACGTGCAACAGGCGAGGATCGAAAACGCGGCCGTGGCCGCGCTCCACAGCGCAAGCCGGTAGTCGCGGTGCTGGACGGAAGCGGTCAATGTGTCGGGAATGAAGGCGAGCGGCAGGAAGTCCGGATCGCTGCCGTCGGCAATCGCGTTGCGCAGGAGCCGGCAATCCAGCGTGATGTCAATGAGATTCCGCAGCCGCAAAGCATATGCGGCGGTCATGGCGTTGACCCATGTGGCGTCCGCATCGAGTTGCGAAAGCTCCTCGCCAAGCGAGCTGCGCAATTGCGTTGCTTCCTGTCCTGCCTGACCGCTCTTGGCGAGCCAGTCCGCGACTCTCGCGCTGAGCGCAGCCATGCGCGCGCAGGCTTCCGCATGTGAGGCAATTCCTGTCTGACGATCCTCGATGGCCGCCAGCAGAGGAAGAAGCCACAGCATATGTTGCTGAAGCCGTTGCAAGCCGCGCGCGATGTTTGCGGATGTGGAAATCTCGTAGCCGAGGTGCCGGCTGAGCTGGTCGATTTCCGAGGCGGCTGCCGCGAGCTGCATCCGCTGGCTGTCGCGCTCCTGATTGTTGTCGCGGCGGGTCAGCGTATCGATGGCGAGCCGGCGTGCGCCGTCGAGCCACGCGTCCGCCTGCGCTGCAATCGTGGCGGCGACGGTTCGCGGCAGCACAAGGATCGAGAAAACGCTGGCGCAGGCGATGCCAAGCAGGATTTCCTGCACGCGGGCCGACACGATATCGAATGTCAGTTGCGGTGTGGAAAGGATCGGAAATCCAAGGAGTGCGACCGTGTAGCCCGCCAGCATGAAGACGTAGCTGCGCGGCGTTCCGTCGATCAGCGACAGGTAGAGGAATACGCCGACCCAGAGCGCGATAGCTACGCTGAGCAGTTCGGGGGCATTGACGAGGTTCGGAATCAGCAGGATCGTCCCCGCAGCTCCGATCAGTGTTCCAAGCATGCGATAGACGGCCTTGGACCACGTCGCTCCGATGAGCTGGCTTGATGTGATGTAGACGGAAGTCATCGCCCAGTAGGGACGCGGCATTTCCAGCAGAAGCGCGAGGGAGAATGCCAGCATTGCAGCCGCAAATGTCCTCAGCGCGAAAACGAGCGCTGCATGTCGGGCGCAGAATGCCGAAATCCGGTTCATGATGGAACATGTGTGAAATGGCGGCGCGGCATTCGCTCGCGCCGCCGGTTGAACTACGAAGCGTTTCGGAGCGAACGGAACGACGTACGCATTTCGTCGACGAAGAGTTCGGGTTGCTCCCACGCGGCGAAGTGGCCGCCCGTGCTCATCCTGTTGTAGTGAATGAGCCTGGAATAGGCGTCCCTGGCCCAGCTATGCGGCGCGGTGTAGATCTCGTCGGGGAATGCGCTGACTGCGACGGGAATCTTGACGCCTCTGCTATCGAAGAAGCCGGCGGTCGAGACCTGATGCGTGTCCCAGTAGAGGCGGGCTGATGAGACAGCGGTGTTGGTGAGCCAGTAGAGCGTGATGTTGTCGAGAACATCGTCGCGCGAGAGTCCTTCCTTCTGTCCATTGAAGACGCGGGTAATCATCTCCTCGCTGCGGGCGTCATGATCGAGCATCCAGGCTGCGAGCCCGACAGGCGAATCGGTCAGCCCGTAGAGGGTCTGCGGACGATTCGACATCTCGATGGCGTAACCCAGCCCCTTCTTGTAGAAGACGTCGAGTTGATCCCATGCCTGTTTCTCCTCGCCGGTAAGACCGGCAGGCGGCGCCTGGTTGAACGACAGGGCTCTCGAAACCTCGGGCGGAACTGTCGCCGGCATGTTGGTGTGAATGCCGAGCAGCCCGACCGGCTCCTGCAATGCCATCGTTTCCGAGACGGCATTACCCCAATCCCCGCCCTGCGCCACGAACTGCTTGTAGCCGAGCCGCCGCATCAGGGTCGTCCATGCACGCGCAATGCGAACAGGAGTCCATCCGGGCTCCGTCGGCTTGCCGGAAAATCCGTGTCCGGGAAGCGAGGGGATGACGAGGTCGAACGCATCCGCCGCGGTCCCGCCATGGGCCGTCGGGTTGGTCAGCGGTTCGATAATCTTCATCTGTTCGATGATCGAGCCCGGCCAGCCATGGGTGACGATCATCGGCAGCGCATTCGAATGTTTCGAGCGAACGTGGATGAAGTGAATATCGAGTCCGTCGATCTCAGTGATAAACTGCGGCAGGCTGTTGAGCCGCGCCTCGACCTTCCTCCAGTCATGGTGGGCGTACCAGTACTTTGCGAGCTGTTGAACAGTCTTGAGCCGCACGCCCTGGGAATCGTCAGCGACCGTCTCCCTGTCGGGCCAGCGTGTCGCTGCGATGCGCCGCCGAAGATCGGCAATCTGCTCTTCGGGAATGTCAATGCGGAACGGGTGGACGGCCTCACTGGCTTCAGCCGCGACGGCAGGCGGCCCGGAAGAAAGCAGACTTGAGGTGCTGAGGGATGCGATGCCGATTGCAGCGGTCCCTAAAAGCCGGCGGCGATCGTGATTGATGACTTCATTGTTCGAGTTCGTAGTCATGGATATCTCCTGGTCCGGAACTGGCTGTCAGCAAAACTGGCGAATGAGCGAGAGCAGGCTGCATGGACGCAGAGCGATCCTGCCCGGTGGCATTCCGGCGCGGCATCGCCAAGGATGTCGCAAGGCTCATCACGCGGGCCGCGAGAACGAGCAAGCTGGCGACATCCCTCATTTGGATGGCAACCAAGACAGCGCTGATCGAACAGACCAGCTCGCTTTGCATGCAGCGCGTGAAGAGGCGAATCCGGCCAGCGTGCTCGTGTTGAGATCGGAAGAACGACACGACTATCTCCTGGCATGATTGGCCGGCGATCGAATGGTTCGGTCGTTCGTATATGTGAGGTCTTGTCAGCCGCGGCTTTGCACGAATTGCCGGGCTGTTGTCGCCCATTGCTGTCGAAGATCGTCTCGAAGTCCGGCGGGAAATCGTGATGCGCTCTCGAACCCGGCTTTTGCCTTTGCTCCATCCGCGGATTCATGGGGCAAGGAATGACAAAGCGACAGCATGCCGAGCAAAGGCGTTGATCGCTCAACCGCCTATCGTCTCCTGATGGAAGAAATGCCGCAGTTGCGGCCCCACGATTGAACACAGGAGAATGTCATGAACCCCATGTCACGCCGCCATATCCTTGCTGCCAGCGCCGGAGGTCTTCTGACGGCGTCTGCACTGACAAATGCACAAGCCGCGTCATCCCAGTTCAAGGCGGGTGACGGCGGCATCGCACGGCAAGCGGTCGAACTGCCGCCTGGCGACAAAGTCACCTACCACGATCCGAAGGATGTGGCCGCGCTTCCCGATTTCCGCTTCCCGCTCGACGGCAACATTCCGAAAGTGACCTCGGGCGGCTGGGCGAAAGAAGCCACCGTCCACCAGTTCCCCATCAGCAAGGGGATCGCAGGCGTCCACATGTTCCTCGATCCCGGTGCATCGCGCGAACTGCACTGGCATGCGATCGCAGCGGAATGGGCCTTCGTGATCGACGGCCGCTGCCAGACGGTGGTACTCGACCCGTCGGGGGCAAGCGAGATCAACAACTATGGACCGGGTGACCTCTGGTACTTCCCGAAGGGACATGGTCATTCGATCCAGACGATTGGCGACAAGCCCTGCCACTTTATCCTGTCTTTCGACAACGGCGCGTTCTCCGAACACGGCACATTCTCCATCACCGACTGGATTGACGTGACGCCCAAGGATCTGCTTGCCCTCGACTTCGGCTTGCCCAAGGATGTGTTTGACGCTTTCCCCAAGGGTGAAACCTATATCCAGGCGGGGCCGGTCCTGCCGGTCTCCGACGCGCTCGATGCGCCCTGGCCACGGGAGTCGACGCACAAGTTCAGCCTGCTGCACGACAACCGGGCTGTGCGCGATTTCGACGGCGGGACTTTCCGGCTCGCGACGGTCGATGAGTGGCCAGCCTCGAAGACCATGTCGGGCGGCTTGATGACCCTCAAACCCGGCGCCATCAAGAAGCTGCACTGGAACGTGAACGCCAACGAATGGCACTACTATCTGCGCGGTAAGGCGCAAGTGGTGATGTTCGGCTCGGGCGGACGCAGCAAGGTCGCCGAGTTCAACCCGGGTGACGTGGCCTACATTCCGCAGGGCTACGGGCACGCCATCAGGAACATCGGTAACGAGGATCTCGAAATCGTCCAGACCTGGGATAACGGCAAGTTCGAGGAAATTGAACTCAACAAGTGGGTGCAATCCAGCCCGCGTTACCTGTTGAGCAACAACTTCGCCGGCGTGCCGCAGTCAACGGTGACCAAGCTCAAGCAGGCATAGCGGTCGCCTGCCGAGGCCGGCAGAAAATACCGAACCTGGGTGGAGCCGGCAAAATGACCGGCTCCAAGGTTAGCGCAGTCGCCCTGTGTTTCGAGATTCTCGGGGCGTGCCGCCAACAGCCTTTCCTTTGTGTGAGAGTTGCCGCTCCGCCCATGAATTTCTTGGTGCCAATCGGATGCTCTGACCTTGGTCAGCGGCATCCGAGTCAACGATGCGGAGTTTCGTGCGGCGCGCGAAGCGCCCACGTCCGTCGGACTTTTCTGCGGGATTTGTTGAAGCCGGTTACGAGAGTCCCTCGCGATTAGCAGGCAGGGGGCTGCACATCGCGAGATGAGCGCAGCGCCATTGATGAGGCGTGTCGCCGGTAAAACGTTTGAACGTTGTCGTAAAATGCGCCTGCGTCTGGAAGCCGACCTCCAGCGCGATCTCCGCCAGCGGCATGTCACCTTGCTTTAGCAGATCTTCGGCTCGCTCAATCCGGCGTCTCAGCAGGAGTTCGTGGGGGCGCTGCCCGGTTGCGACCCGGAACTGGGCAGCGAAGTGCATCCTGCTCAGACCGGCGACGGCGGCCAGGTCTTCCAGACCGATCTTTTTCGCAAGATTGTGGTCGATGAATTCGAGCACGCGCTTAAGGCGCCATTTCTGAAGGGATCGCGCGTTGCGGCCCCGATTGGACGGCTGTTCTGCCTGCCGGATCGCCTGGTAAGTGACGATTGCAAGACGCAGCGCATCAGCGCAAATGCCGGAATAGGTGTCGTGCGCGGATTCCGCTGCGACGAGAGCTTCGGTGAGGCGCCGGATGACTGAATCCCGGGTCGATTCGCCTGTCTCCATCATGATCGGCTGGTCCGTCTTGATCGACAGCGCAATATCCAGATTCTGAAGGGCAAGAATGACGTCGCCGGACGTTGCCCGACTGGTGTAATTTTTCGCCGGCGTGTGATTGATCCGGAGGATCTCGATCGACTGCGGGTCAACCCTGGTTGCCTGTTGCGTCGCAGGAAGCGATTGCAGCACCATAATGAATTTCCTTGCCTCAGGCCTGTTCGAAAGCCGTGCTGGCAAGGTATTTCATCGCCCACCAGCCACCATTCTACGCGCGGTTGATGGATTTAGGTTGTAGGTTTGGCCGCATCATACCTTGGTATGCGGTGAAACTATCCTGGGGGCGAACCTTCATGCGGCCTGGGGCGGCTGTTATATTGCCATCAATCTCGATGTCGAATTGCACGAATCTTGGTGAGGGCCGCCTATGAGCAGGCGATGGATTTTTCGATGAGCCGTGCGGCGTATCGGATATCGGCAGCCGTCCTTGCGGGCGTGGTTTTCCTTGTCGATATTCTCACGCCGCTTGAGGGCGCTGTTGCTGTCGGTTACGTCGTCGTCATCCTCCTGGCGGCGCGAACGATGCAACGCGCGGATGTTCTCGTTGCGGCATCAGGCGCTGTCGTCCTCACGATTTTAGCTTATCTGTCGGCACATCATCTTGCTCTTGATTCTGCCGCGCTACGCTTGCTGATGAGCTTTGCCGCCATCGGCATTACGATGGCGCTCGCATTGCAGAACCAGGCGGCAACAAAGCGGCTGTCAGATCAAGCGCGCTTACTCAACCTTTCGCATGACATGATTTTTGTCAGAAACCGGGCGGGGGTCATCACGTTCTGGAACAGAGCCGCGGAAGAGACCTACGGCTGGCCTGGCGGACTCGCCATAGGCCGGGTGGCGGACGATCTGCTACAGACCACCTATTCGACCGAGAGGAATACCATTGAGATCGCGCTCCTCTATGCCGGACGGTGGGAGGGCAAGGTCAAGCAGCGCACGAGGGCTGGTACCACGCTGACGGTGGATGCGCGGTGGGTCTTGCAGCGCGACCGCCTTGGCAATCCGATCGCCGTGCTGGAGAGTTATACCGACATCTCCGAGAGCATCGCGGCACATGACGCTCTGGTGCAAAGCGAGCGGCGTTACCGGCGGATGTTTGATGCCAGCCGTATCGGTGTCGCGGAAGAAGACTGGACCGGGGTTCGGCAGGCGCTGAATTCTTTGGACGTCGATGATGCGGAGTTGGCCGATTATCTGGCGCGACACCCCGGCTTCGTCAAGCAAGCCAGGTTGCTGGCGAAGATCAGGGAGGTCAATCCGGCGCTGCAAGCGATGGTGGGAGCCGAAAGTTCTTCAGATTCTGTAGGATGCGTTGATCATATCCTGCCAAACAACGACAGGACTTTCATCCATGCCTTGCTGTCCTTCGCACGGAAGGACCCCTTCTATGAAGGGGAGACCGAGGTGATGCATGCGGACGGCCATCGCATCCCGGCAATTTTTACGATTACGTTCCCGCCCGACGATGACCGCAACGTGCTGGTTTTCGTCGTCGATGTGACCGAGCGCAGGCGGGCTCAGGACGCTCTTCAGGCGGCTCAATCGGAGCTTGCCCGCGCTGCACGCGCCGCAACACTGGGTGAACTCAGTGCATCCATCGCTCATGAGGTCAATCAACCGCTCGCGGCAATCGTGACCAGCGGCGAAGCCGGCTTGCGGTGGCTTCAGCGGGATACTCCCGATCTGGAAGAAGTGTCCGCTGCGATGTGCAGAGTCGTGGATGAGGGCAGGCGCGCCGGAGCGATCGTCACCCGTATCCGTGGTTTTGTCGAGAAGGTCCCGGCGCCGAAGGATATGTTGAAGATCTGCGACATCATCGCGGACGCGGCCTTGCTGGTTGAGCGTGAGCTGGCGAAGAGCGAGGTTGCCCTGTCATTCACTGCATCGCAGGAGTTGCCTCAAATCCGTGGCGATCGAGTTCAGCTTCAGCAGGTTTTTGTGAACCTGTTTATCAATGCGGCCCAGGCGATGGCTGGACAAAGTACGCCTCGCCATATCTCTGTTGCCGCGGATACGGCAGATGACAGCGACATCGTCATTACGATCACGGACACCGGCCCTGGCATCGCAACGAACGATCTCACGCGGCTATTTGAGCCTTTCTTCACGACGAAGCACGGAGGCATGGGAATGGGGCTTGCGATCTGTCGCACGACGATGGAAGCTCATGGGGGACAGATGACTGCCGAGAGTCCATCCGGCCTTGGGGCGACCTTTCGTTTGAGGCTGCCGGCCGTCCAACTTCCAGCTCCCTAATGAAGCTACCGATTGACAGCAAGGGTGCCGAGACCGGGTCGTCACCGGCCACGGTCATTATCGTGGATGATGACGCGGCCATTCGCGCCTCACTCGACAGCCTGTTTCGCTCTGTGGGCCTCTCGACCCGCCTGTTCGGCTCTCCGGCCGAACTGCTGGCTGGTGCAATGCCGGCCGGCCCGGGCTGCATTGTTCTGGACGTCCGGCTTCCCGGCGTGAGCGGGCTCGATCTTCAGGGCCAACTGGCCCGTCAGGGACTCGATTTTCCGATCATCTTCATGACAGGGCACGGGGACATCCCGATGTCGGTCCGAGCCATGAAGGCGGGCGCCATAGACTTCCTTGCGAAGCCGTTTCGAGATCAGGACATTCTGGATGCCGTCACAGCGGCACTGGAACGCGATGTTCAGCGCCGCAGCATCGCCACGGCAAAGGGTCAGCTCCTCGCCGAATACGCTGCGCTGACGGCCCGCGAACGCGAGGTCATGGGGCACGTGACATCCGGGTTGATGAACAAGCAGGTCGCCGGCCTTATGGGCCTCAGCGAGATTACGGTCAAAATCCATCGCGGCAATGTGATGCGCAAGATGAACGTCAAATCGCTGGCGGATCTTGTGAGGAAGGCGGAAGCGCTCGGGCTGTCTCGCAAGGGCGGAGGTGAGGACCAAACCTGAGTATAGTTTCGGCGCGTCAGGCATGCGTGCATAAAGGAATGGATTACCGCCGCACGATCCCCATCGGCCGCTCGTGTGCTGTAGGTGGTCAGGATGCCAGCCCATGCCCAAAGCACCGACTATAGCGATTGTGGACGATGACGAGGGGGTTCGCACCTCCCTGGCGAGTCTGGTGCGCTCGCTTGGGTATAGCGTGCGCACGTATCCATCCGGCATTGATTTTATGCAAGATTCGCTCGATCCGGATTGCATGATTGCCGATATCCAGATGCGTGTGATGACAGGCGATGAGATGCAGGCGCTCCTCGTCGCGACGGGTCGGCGATTTCCGATCGTTTTCATGACGGCTTTCCCGACGGAATCCATGCGGCAGCGTGTCATGGAGGCGGGCGCCTGTTGCTATCTCAGCAAGCCCGCGAGCGGCGATGAGATCATACGGTGTCTGGAAGACGCATTGGCGGACGGACATCCACAGCGGTCCCGGTAAGTTCGATCTGTCCAATCATTTACCGCGGTCTCGGCTCTGACTTTCGAAATCAGATGTGGTCTTCGACATGATTTCGGAGGTCAGGCCGCGTTCGGTCTGCCGGATAAATTTCCGACTAACCAGCCATTGCGATGTTCTCCGTCCGCATTCAGCGAACAGGGTTGACGTCGTTACCACACCACAGCTTCGGCAATCGAAACTCCCTTTCGCCAGCCAAATTGCTGACGATACTGGCCGGGAGCCAGTCCCGTCGCGCGCTTGAACGCGCGCGTGAAATTGGCCTGACTGGAAAATCTGAACGAAAGCGCAATATCGATCAAGGATCGATCGCCCTGACTGAGCAAGGCCTTGGCCCGCTCGAAACGCCGCTTGCTGACATAGCGAAGGGGAGAACACCCGACAGCCTGCTTGAACTTTCGGGAGAAGTGGAACCGGCTAAGGCACGCAACCGAAGCCATACGATCAAGATCAAGATCGTTTTCAAGATTTGTCTCGATGAAGTCCAGCACCCGGATCAGCCGGCGGCGATCGAGCCCCTTTCCTGAAAAGGAAACGGCAGCTTGATGCGCTTTTGCATCAAACTGTGTTTGAACAAACCTTGTTGCTTCGTCGAGTAAGGCCCGAAGAGATGCGGGAATATCCAGGTTCCCACTCTTGTTAAATTCGCTCGTCAGTTCCGCCTTGATCATGTTGGTCTCCTGCTAAGGCTAGGACACCTTCTTAGCGAGCAGACCAAACTCCTTTCTTCCGCCTTCGACTGTCTGATTTCGTGTTTGCACGATCCCTGTTGCTCAAAGCCATCGTGGCACATCTGATGGTGGACGATCACCTGCCTCGCGAGCCTGGCCAGGCGAATTTCCAGAGTTATCGCAGGAACGAGGGGGTGTTACGGTAACAGATCTCAATGGATTCAATGGTTCAGCCCAAACCACGAATCTGGAGGGGAGGAGCTCGAATCTCTTCGGGCGTCATTTCCACCGTCCCGCGTCGGAAGTTTTGCGGCTAGGCCCGCGTAACCGTATCTCGCGTGATCTGACCGACATTAAGTGCGCCCGTTTGGCGCATGATGGTGATGAATTCGTCGTCCAGAATTTGGAGCACGCGGTCAACGCCGGGTTCGCCGAATGAGGCGAGACCCCACACATAGGGGCGGCCAATGCCGACGGCCGCCGCGCCGACGGCAAGCGCCTTCAGGACATCGGTGCCGCGACGCACGCCGCCATCGATAAGAACCGGAATACGGCCGCTTATCGCGTCCACGATTTCAGCCAGAACACCGATCGTGGCCTGTCCGCTTTCCTCGGCGCGTCCGCCGTGATTGGAAACGAGAAGACCGTCCACGCCGTGGCGCAACGCTTCCTTGGCGTCTTCGCCGGTGACAATGCCCTTCAGCAGAAGCTTGCCCTTCACGATCCCGCGCAGCCGATCGACGAAGTCCCACGTCATGCCGGTGCCGTAAAGATTATTGACCTTCGAAACGTCGAGGCCGGCGAAGTTGGCCTTGCGGCTGACTTCATTTGCAAAGCCGGGCGTGTGACAGCCCGAACAGTCGCGCTGATCCTGACGCCGCATACGGAACAGATCCTCGGTATTGCGTCCGCCTTGCCGATCGACCGTAAGGACGATGGCGGGACAACCTGCCGCTTCGGCGCGGCTCACCAGTGCCTGCGTCACGGTCCAGTCATCTGTCGGATAAAGTTGAAACCAGGCCGGTGAGCCGTGCGCCTTGCTCACGTCGGCGATGCTCGCGTTGTCGACTGTCGAGAGGATCATCTGATGTCCGCGCTTGCCGGCGGCGCGAGCCGCTGTGACTCCCGCCTCCGGATCGTAGGCGCCCAGACTGCTGACCGGGCAGAGGAAGATGGGGCTGCGCCAGGTTTCACCGAAAATTTTCACGCTGGTATCGACCTTGCGGGCGTCGATCAGCCGTTTCGCGCGGATATTGTAATGAGCGTAAGCGGTGTGATTGGCATCGCGTGTGACGTCGCCGTCCACTCCGCTTTCCAGATAACCCCAATGTGCCGGCGCATCTTGAGCCAGCACGGCTTTCTTCGCCGCAGGCTCGAACTCGAACACATTCAACGCGTCCCCCGGGGCGGTGATGATCCCGTCCGGACCAAGCGCGCGGCGCGAGCCGCGCAGGACGTCGTAACTCTGCGCAAGCGCCCGGTCCGGCATGGAAGCAAAAACCGATGCGATGGCGGAGGTGACCGTCGGGGTCGCGACAAGCGGGCTCGCTGCCAGAAAATTCAGGAATTTGCGACGCGCAATCATTGTGTGTTCCGAAGTTTCGAGCGAGGTGAGCGGCATCGACTTTTCCATGGCGATCCTCCCTGATCGATGTAATTCAAAGCAGAGATACGGCTGCTTGATTTCCCGACTTCACGGCAGAGGAGAAGTGATCACGGTCGCCAAGTTGATGTCAAAGTGAAAACGACTACCCGGTGCGGGATAGAGCTTTTTTTGCGTCGCAGTCGCTGCACCGCCTCGCGGGCGTGATCGTGGCTGCATGTCGTCGCAGTGTCATGCAAATCTTGGGATTTTTTGACCGGCATGGCTGTTACTGCTTCGCCGCCGTTCTCAGCCAGTCGCGAAACAGGTTGAGTTTCGGGGTCGCCGGCCTGTCTTGCGGCGTCACGAAGTAGTAGCCCGCCGACGGCATGGAGACATTGAACGGCACCACCAGGCGTCCATTCGCAACGTCGTCCGCGACATAGGCGGTGTGACCCATGGCGACGCCGAGACCGTCGATGGCGGCCTGAATGGTCATGAAGGCCAGATCGAATGTCAGCCCGCGGTTTTGCGACAGGTGCGCGGGCAGGCCTGCTGCGGTGAGCCAAAGGCGCCAGTCGTCAATGGTGCTGGACGTATGCAGTAGCGTGGCATGCTCCAGGTCTTCCGGCCGCCGCAGCGCGCGTTCGCCAGTCAGGAGTTTTGGGCTGCAAACCGGAAACAGATGTTCGGCCATCAGCCACTCGGCGTCCAGCCCCGGCCATCGTCCCTGTCCGTACCGGATCGCCGCGTCGACATTGCTGGTGCGGAAATCCACCAGTTCGGTCGAGGTGGTGATGCGAACGTCGATCTCCGGATGCTGTTCCTGAAAGGACGACAATCTGGGCAGCAGCCATTTCACCGCGAGCGATGTCAGGGTGCTGATCGTCAGCACGCGATCGTCGCCCTTACGCAGCAGGCGGTCGGTGGCGGTGCGCAAATCCTGAAACGCGGCACGGATGCCCGGCAGATATTCGGCGGCCTGCGGCGTCAGCGCCAGCGCGCGGCTTTGCCGGATGAACAGCCGGATGCCGAGTTCTTCCTCCAGCCGCCGGATCTGGTGGCTGATGGCGGTCTGGGTGACGTTCAACTCCTGCGCAGCCTGGGTAAAGCTGAGGTGCCGTGCGGCGGCCTCGAAAGCGCGCAAACCGTTCAGGGAAGGAAGTCTGGCGGTCATCGGCGCCTCTAACGCATGAGATTATCTCATATTACAGGGGACAAGCTATCGTTTGTCAATGGGGGGTCGCGCGCCGATATTCGCACCATCAGATTTATTTCAGGAGGCTACGATGTCTGCTCACACCACCAATTTGATGACAAATCATCATCACTCAACGATGCACCCGGTCGCCGCTGCGATCTCCGACCTGTTCCACACCTGGGCCGAGCGCTCCAAGCGCCGGGCAGAACTGGCCCGCCTGAGCGACAGGGACTTTCACGACGTCGGCGCGAGCTGGAGCGACTTCGCCTACGAAGCCAGCAAGCCCTTCTGGCGCGAGTAAGCGCCTGACGCGAGTCTGATCCGCCCTTGTCCTCCTCCCCGGATCAGACTCGCTTTTTCCTCTCACATGAAGCCGATGGAGCGCGTCATGCAGGCCGAACCTGATCATCGCTTTGTCCTGAGCAACCTCGGCCGTTACACCGATGTTGTCCGGCTGAAAGATGGCAAGCCGCTGACGGTTCGCTTTATCGAGCCAAAAGATGCTGACGGGCTGCTGTTCTACTTCCGCTCGCTGTCGCGCCAGTCGCGTTACAATCGCCTGATGGGCGCCGCGAGCGAGTTGCCGCCATCGGAACTCGACAAGGCGCTTCATATTGGCGAGGCCAGCCGTTATGCGGTCATCGCCGAGATGAAGGTCGACGGCGTCGAGACCATTGTCGGCGAGTCCCGCTACAGCTACGACCCGGAAACGCAGAAAACTGAATTCGGACTGTCGATCGGTGACGCCTGGCAGGGCCAGGGCATCGGCTCCGCCATCCTGTCGAATCTCGAATGCCGTGCGGCGGCGCTCGGTGCATCGCGTCTGTTCGGCGAAACCTTCCGCAACAACGAGCAGATGATCGGGCTCGCGCGCAAGGCCGGTTACTCTTTCATGGCAGCCCCCAGCGACTGGCGGCAGGTGCGGTTCGAGAAGCCGTTGCATCGCGCCGCCGAGATACCTTGTGCGAGCTGGAAGCAGGCCGCGATGGCGGGCTGGCTGCCGAACGAAGCGCTGCTGGCTGTGCACTGATGTCCTGATGTTATGGCCCCGGCGCGCTTCGCGCGCCGTCGGCTTGTATGCCCTCCGCCGGATCGAATAGTGTTCAAAAGGCGCCGGTTCCGGCGTTCGATCCGGGAGTATCTGATGGCGCAATCCGTAAAAACCGATATCTGGCTGGCCGCAGGCCTGCGTACGCCGTTCGCGAAAGTCGACGGCCCGCTGAGCGGCGTGGACGCCATCGCGCTGTCGGTCCCGGTGGTCAAGCATATGGTCGAGCGGCTGGGCGGCGGCAAGCCGGATTTCGCGGTGTGGGGCAACGTGGTGCCCAACCTGACCTGGAGCAACATCGCGCGAGAGATTCTGATGGATGCTGGGGTCGATCCGACGGTGCCGGCCTATTCCACCGTGATGGCATGCTCGACCAGCATGATGGGCGTCTTCGAGGCTGCCGGCATGATCGATGGCGAGGTCCGCAATCTCGCACTGGTCGGCGGCGTCGACAGCCTCAGCCAGGTTCAGCTCGGTCTCGGCATGTCGCTGTCGAACTGGGTGCGCCAGTTCCAGACCGCGCGATCGCTGGGACAAAAACTCACCCACGCCATCGATCTCAAGCTGAGCGACGTGCGTCTTTACATTCCGGCGGTCAGCAATCGCACCACCGGCATGAGCATGGGCGAGCACACGGAGATCACCGCCAAGGTCTGGAACATCTCGCGCGAGGCGCAGGACCAGATCGCGCTGGAGAGCCATCAGCGCGCAGTCGCCGCATGGGATCGCGGGTTCTTCGATGGCCTCGTCATTCCGTTCGACGGTGTGAAGCGCGACACCATTCCGCGCAAGGACACTTCTCTCGAGAAGCTGGCGCGGCTGTCGCCCTCATTCGATCGCACCAGCGGGAAGGGCACGCTGACCGCCGGCAATTCGTCGCCGCTCACCGACGGCGCATCGAGCATCTGGGTGGCTTCGCAAAAGGGATTGGAGAAGCTTCCCTCCAGCACGCCGCGCGTGAAACTGATCGACTGGGAAATCGCGTCGGTGGATTTCCGCACCGAAGGCCTCTTGATGGCGCCGCCCTATGCCATCCCGCGGCTGCTGGCGCGGCATTCGCTGACCTATGCCGACATTCAGCTCTGGGAAATCCATGAAGCGTTCGCGGCGCAGGTGCTTGCGCATATCAAGGCGCTGGAGAGCCCGGAGTTCATCCGCGACAAGGCCGGCGTCAAAGCCGATTTCGGCAAATTTCCGCGCGAGCGTATGAATCCGAACGGTGGTTCGACCGCACTCGGCCATCCGTTCGGTGCGACCGGCGCGCGCATCCTCAGTCAGGCCGTCAAAGAGCTGGCGGCGATGCCGAAGGGCAGCCGCGCCATCGTCAGCATTTGCGCCGACGGCGGGCAGGGCACCGTGGCACTGCTGGAGGCGGCCTGACGTTCAGGGCTTCCAAGCCATGCCGTAGACTTTGCGTCCCGACACCGGATTGACGTCGTCATGGGTGTGGACAAAGCCGTTGCGCTCGTAAAAGCGGATGGCGCGGGTGTTGTCGGTATTGACCAGCAGCGTGATGCCACCCGGCGACATCGCCTTGGCCTTGTCCATCAGCACGTTGCCGAGATCCGATCCCCATGCTTCGGGCGCGACCACGAGCTGGTCGAGATAACCCGATGCATCGATGGTAACGAAGCCGGTCATCGCGCCGTTCTGTTCGGCGACGACGATTTGCGCAACCGGCACCAGTTCATCGCGCCAGCGCGCGCGCCAGCCTTGCAGCCGCTGCGCGAAATCGATCGATGGATAGGCCAGGCTCCAGGTGCGAAGCCACAGGCCGATCGCCGCGTCCTCGTCCTCGGCGACGTATGGCCGCAGCGTGAACGATGCACTCATGATCGCAGCAAGCGGATCATCGCTCGGTCAGCTTCAGTTCGATACGGCGGTTGCGCTTGTAGGCTTCCTCGGTCTTCTCCGCATCGAGCGGCTGGAATTCCGCAAAGCCTGCCGCGACCAGACGCTGGGCCGGCACGCCGAGCGAAACCAGATACTGCACCACCGAGATGGCGCGCGCCGATGACAACTCCCAGTTCGATTTGAACTGCGGGCTGTTGATCGGCCGCACGTCGGTATGACCATCGACGCGCAGCACCCAGGCGATTTCCGCTGGAATCTGCTTGTCGAGATCGATCAGCGCGGTGGCGAGCTTGTCGAGTTCAGCACGGCCTTCCGGCAGCAGCAGCGCCTGTCCGGTGTCGAAGAACACTTCGGACTGGAACACGAAACGGTCGCCGACAATGCGGACATCCGGGCGATTGCCGAGAATGGCGCGCAGCCGCCCGAAGAATTCGGAGCGATAGCGCGACAGTTCCTGCACGCGCTGGGCCAGCGCCACATTGAGCCGCTGGCCGAGATCCGCGATCCGGGTCTGGGACTCCTTGTCGCGTTTTTCCGATGCGTCGAGCGCTTCCTCGAGCGCCGCCAACTGGCGGCGGAGCGCACTGATTTGCTGGTTCAGCACCTCGATCTGCGCCAGTGCCCGCGCGGAGACCTGCTTCTCGGAGTCGAGCGCCTTGCCGAGTTCGTTGGCGCGGCCCTGCGCGCTCGCGCCTGCACCGGCGAGGCCGTCATACAGCCCTTTGACCCGGTCGCGCTCAGCCTCGGCGGATGCAAGCCCCGCGCGCATCTGCGAAAGCTGATCGTCGAGGTTCAGCTTGCCGAGCTTTTCCAGCGACAGGAGCTCGTTGAGCTGTGCGATCTGGGCGTTCAGCCGCTCCAGCGCCTTGTCCTTGCCGGTGACCTCCTGCGACAGAAAGAACTGCACCACAAGGAACACCGACAGCAAAAACACGATGGCCAGAACCAGCGTCGACAGCGCGTCGACGAAGCCCGGCCAGTAATTGAAGCCGCTGTCGCTGCGGCGTGAACGCGAAAGCGCCATAGGCTGTCTCCGGTCAGTTGGTCTCGGGCTGCCGCGCGAGACGTTCCAGCAGCGCCTTGATTTCCTTGTTCTGCTCGCCCTGGCCGTCGGCCCATTCGCGGATCAGTTGCTGCTCGGTGCGCATATGATGCACGAGGCCCTGGATCGCTTCGGCGAGATTGGCCATCGCGGTGGTGGCGGTGCGGTTCGATCCCATTTCCTCGACAGCCAATCGCAGCCGGTCGAGCGCCGGATTGAGATCGCCGTTCACCGCGTGGCCGTCGGCGGAATATTCCTGCACGGTCTCCGCCATCCAGTCTTCGAGGTCGGTGTAGAAGCGGTTCTGCGCCTGGCTCGATTGCAGATCAAGAAAGCCGAGGATCAGCGAGCCGGCGAGGCCGAACAGCGACGACGAGAACGAGATGCCCATGCCACCGAGCGGGGCGGCGAGGCCTTCCTTCAGCGTGTCGAACACCGAGCCGGCGTCGCCGCCGACCTTCAGACCCTCGATCACCTTGCCGACCGACCCGACGGTCTCGATCAGGCCCCAGAATGTGCCGAGCAGGCCGAGAAACACCAGAAGTCCCGTCATGTAGCGCGACAGGTCGCGCGCTTCATCGAGGCGGGTCGCAATCGAATCCAGCATATGGCGCATGGTCTGCTGCGAAATGCTCATGCGCCCGCCGGTGCGGTGGCTGAGCATCGCCGCCATCGGCGCCAGCAGCTTGGGCCGGCGGTCGACCGCAAGGCCGGGATCGGAAATGCGGAAACTGTTGACCCACGAGATTTCAGGATAAAGTCGGATCACCTGCCGGAAGGCGAGGATGATACCGATGGCCAGCACGCCGGCGATCAGCGCGTTGAGTCCGGGATTGGCGAGAAACGCCACCCAGATCTGCTTGTAGAGCACGACAACAAGAAGGCCGCACAGAACGAGGAACACCAGCATCCGGACCAGAAAGATGCGCGGTGTCGACAGTTTTGTGACAACGATATCGGCTGCAGTGCTGGAGGCGGGAGTCTTTGCCATGGCGGATATTCAATCCTTGTCCGTGGAACGTGTCGGGCATCAATATGGCACAGCGGGGGCGGGAAAAAAGACACCATCGCCGATTTGACCCCAACTGCGGAACCGCGCCCGAACTGGCGCGGGTAACAATCGCGGTCTCGGTCAATTGCTGAGGCGAGGATATGATCCGGTTTTTCCGGGAAGGATTCGTCTCACCGGTAATTCAGGGTGGATCGAACGCTCTCTCTCCTCAATCCGAGGAGAGAAGATAAACCCAGCACGGTGTTCATGTGATCGGGATGGCCGGGACAAAAGGGCGTTCACGCCTGTCTTCGGCAGGCTATGACAACCGCTATCAGAGCGGCTTGAGAATTTTCACCAGTTCACGCTGGATTGTCTCGTTGCCGCAGACGACATGACCGGTGGCCATTGCGGTGTCGCCGCCCTCGATGCCGCTGACGACGCCGCCGGCTTCACGCACCATGATCAAACCGGCTGCGATGTCCCACGGCTGGAGATTGCGCTCCCAGTACCCATCGAGGCGTCCGGCGGCGACGAAGGCAAGATCGAGCGATGCCGCGCCAAAGCGGCGCAGCCCCGCGACGCGATTTTGCATCTCGGCCATTTCGCGGCGGGAGAGTTCGTGATCGCCACGCCCGATATGCGGCAGGCCGCAGGCGACTACGCACTCGCTGAGTTGCTTGCGACCGGCGACGCGCAGGCGCTGGTCGTTCAGGAACGCGCCCTTGCCGCGTTCGGCGATGTAGAGTTCGTCATTGGCGGGATTGTAGATCACGCCCGCGATGATGGTGCCCTCGCGCTGCAATCCGATCGAGATCGCGAACTGCGGAATGCCGTGCAGGAAATTCGTCGTGCCGTCGAGCGGATCGACGATCCAGGTGTTCGCCTTGTCGGTACCTTCGCGCGTGCCGCCTTCCTCGCCAAGAAAGCCGTAACCCGGACGGGCCTTGGTCAGATCGTCGTAGAGCATCTGCTCCGCACGCCTGTCGGCGAGCGATACGAAGTTGGCCGGACCCTTCAGGGACACCTGAAGGTTTTCGATCTCGCCGAGATCGCGCTTGAGGCTGCGGCCGGCGCGGCGCGCGGCCTTGACCATGACGTTGATGAGCGCTGAATGAAGCATTGTCTCGGCTTGCTGGATGAAGTGTGGGGCTGGTGTTGCGGATAAGCGCTGGCGCGTCAAGAGTAATGGCGGTGGTTATTGCTCATTTCGCGCCGAACCATTTCCTGGCGAGGTCTTCGGATTTCGCTTTTTCTATCGGAGATAACTGCGCAAATTTGGCGTCGAGGTCCGGATCGCCGTTCCCGGCGGTCTTCGCGATCAGATGCCACTTGAAGCCCTGCACCTTGTCGACCGGAACACCGAGTCCGTCGACGAGAATGCGCGCCAGGCGATTTTGCGCGATCGGACTGTTCTGCCGGGCTGCCCGGTTCAGCAGCGCGATGGCGGTAGGCACATCCTTGGGCGTGCCGGTGCCATTGTAGAGCGCAATGGCGTACTCGACCTCGGCATCGAGATTGTCGACCATCGCTGCGGCGCGCATCAGCTTCGCGGCTTCGGCGAGATCCTTCTCCACGCCGCGCCCTTCCTTGTAGAAAGTCGCGAGTGCATATTGCGCTTCCGGGTTTCCGGCATTGGCCGCCTGACGGAACAGTTCGGCGGCGCGCTTGATGTCCTGCGGGAAGACCTGTCCTTCAAGGTAGAGCAGCCCGAGATTGTAGGCGGCCGCGGCCTTGCCGAGCTTGGCGGACGATGCCAGCAGCCGCGCGCCTTCGTCGCGATTGGCGGGACCGCCGCGTCCGGCGATCTTCATCATGCCGAGCGCGAACATTGCTTCGCGGTCGCCGCGGTCGGCGGCCTGCTTGTACCATTCCGCTGCCTTGGCATCGTCGCGCTTGATGCCGAGCGCGTTGGAATAAAGTTCGCCGAGCAGCGTCATCGATTTCGGATCGCCGGTTTCCTGGGCGCGCTTCAATGCGATGTTGAAGGCCGTACGGTAAAGGCCCATCTGGTAGGCGCCGTAAGCGAGATCGGCATTCGGATCGTCCGGAGCAGCAGGCGCCGCAGTCTTTTCGGGCGCGCCTTTCTTCTGCTGTTTCGGTGCATCGGGTTTCGGCGCAGCCGCCTTCGGCGGCGCTGCCTTAGGTGCCGCGGCCTTAGGCGCTGCGGACTTCGGAGCGGGCGCTTCCGGCTTGATCGGCTCCGGGAAAGGATTGGGAGCGCCTTGCGCGAGGGCATTCGCCGAGAACGCCACAACACCGGCAACGGCCGATGCAAGAAGTCTTGCACGAGCGGCTGCGAGGGGCGTGGCACGGCGAAGCGCGGTCATCGCGGCTTATCCTCCCGTGACCGTGGCGTGCGCGAGAGACGCCTCGAAGCCGCGCGCCACTGCCTGGCCGGCCTCAATCAGGACCGCCTGCGCGCCGCGCGAATCCTGCCAGATGAAATCGCCCACCAGAACAAAATCCGCGCCCGCCGCCGCGAACATCTGCGCCTCATCCAGCGTTGTGGCAAAGCCCACGCATGGAGGTTCGAACAGTTCGGCCCACCAGTCCAGCCGTTCGCAGATCGCGTCCGCAGAAGGGCGCTCGCCATTGGCATCCGGTTCGCCGAACAGCACGTAATCCGCGCCCGCTTCACCGGCCACCATCGCATCGTGCCGCGTGACAAGGCCTCCGACACCGAGAATGCGATCCGGCTTCAGCGAGGGCATCGCCTCCTGCATCGCCTCGATGCCGCTGACGTTCGCGCCATCCGCGCCGGAGCGCGCGACCTGTCCGAAATGTTGATCGATCAGCAGTGCCGCACCGGCCGTCTGAACCGGCTTTGCAAGCGCCTTGGCGCGCTGGATGATGCTGCGCTCATCGCCAGGCGCAAGGCGCAGCAGAACGGCGGCGACATCCGCCGCAGCCAGCAGCGCCGGTAGTTCGGACACAAGCTGCGCGGGATCGGCAACGACGGGTGTTGCGAGATAGAGACGAGGCGCGGGGCGCGGCGGGGGAGGTTTGGTGGCCATGATGGCGGTGTGATGCTCGTGTGAGGTCGGAACAGATCACCGGACTGCGGCCAAAAAAGGGGCGGGATCGTGTCCCGCCCTCATGCTGAACGTCAGGCGATCTTCGGGTCGAGTTCGCCCTTGGCGTAACGCTGCGCCATCTGGGCGGTGGTCAGAACCTTTTTGATCTTGCTGGCCTGGCCTGCGGTGTTGAACTCCTGCAAGCGCTGCTTGCAGAGCCTGGTCATCGCTTCCATCGCAGGCTTCAGATACTTGCGTGGATCGAACTCGCTCGGATTCTCCTGCAGAACCTTGCGGATCTGGCCGGTCATCGCCATGCGGTTATCGGTGTCGATGTTGATCTTGCGCACGCCGTTCTTGATGCCGCGCTGGATTTCGGCGACCGGCACACCCCAGGTCGGCTTCATCTGGCCGCCGAACTTGTTGATGATGTCCTGCAGATCCTGCGGCACCGACGACGAGCCGTGCATCACCAGATGTGTGTTCGGCAGCTTGCGGTGAATTTCCTCGATCACGTTCATCGCAAGGATGTCGCCGTCCGGCTTGCGGGTGAACTTGTAGGCGCCGTGCGAGGTGCCCATCGCGATCGCCAGCGCGTCGACCTGGGTTTCCTTGACGAACTTCACGGCTTCATCCGGATTGGTCAGAAGCTGGTCGTGGGAGAGCTTGCCCTCGAAACCGTGACCGTCTTCCTTCTCGCCTTCGCCGCTTTCGAGCGAGCCGAGCACGCCGAGTTCGCCTTCCACCGAAATGCCGCCGAGATGGGCCATGTCGGTGACGGTCTTGGTCACGCCGACATTGTAGTCCCAGTCGCCCGGCGTCTTGCCGTCGGCCTTGAGCGAGCCATCCATCATCACCGAGGTGAACCCGGCCTGGATCGCGGTCATGCAGGTGGCGGGTTCGTTGCCGTGATCCAGATGCACGCAGACCGGAATGTGCGGATAGATTTCCGTCACCGCGTCCATCATGTGCTTGAGCATCACGTCGTTGGCGTAGGAACGTGCGCCGCGCGAGGCCTGGATGATCACCGGCGCATCCACGGCATTGGCGGCTTCCATGATGGCCAGCGCCTGTTCCATGTTGTTGATGTTGAATGCCGGCACGCCGTAGTCGTTCTCGGCGGCATGATCCAGCAATTGACGCAACGTGATGCGGGCCATGGGTGCGTATTCTCCGTCGTCTTGAAGGCAGCGCCAAGGGCGCCAGATCCGTTGAAAATTTAGCGTACTCTCAAAACTTCGACGCCGGGCAAAGGTTTCCCTTCCATCCACTCCAGAAAGGCGCCGCCTGCGGTCGAAACGTAGGTGAAATCGCGGCCCACGCCAGCGTGGTTCAACGCCGCAACGGTGTCGCCGCCGCCGGCGACTGACACCAGCTTGCCGGCTTTGGTGCGTGCTGCTGCATACTTGGCGGCTTGGACCGTACCGCGGTCAAACGGCGACATTTCGAACGCGCCGAGCGGCCCGTTCCACACCAGCGTCGCGGCGTCGTCGATGGCGGCATCGATGCGCTTGATCGACTGCGGCCCGACGTCGAGGATCATGCCGTTGGCGGGAATCGCGTCGAGGCCATAGGCATGGGACGGCGCGTTGGCCTCGAATTTTTCTGCAACCACCGCATCGACCGGCAGGATGATCGCGCAGTTGGTGGAATTGGCCTTGACGAGAATGCGCAGCGCCGTGGTGGCGAGATCCTTTTCGCAAAGCGAATTGCCGATATCGACGCCCTGGGCGTGCAGGAAGGTGTTGGCCATGCCGCCGCCGATCACCAGCGCATCGACCTTGCCGACGAGGTTTTCCAGAAGATCGATCTTGGTCGAGACCTTCGACCCGCCAACAATGGCGATCACCGGATGCACCGGCTCTTCCAGCGCTTTGCCGAGCGCGTCGAGCTCGGCTTCCATGGTCCGGCCGGCATAGCCCGGCAGCACGCGGCCGAGACCTTCGGTTGAGGCGTGGGCGCGATGGGCGCAGGAGAACGCGTCGTTGACCCAGATGTCGCCGAGCTTCGCAAGCTGCGCGACGAAGGCCGGATCGTTCTTCTCTTCGCCGGGATGAAAGCGGGTATTCTCGAGACAGAGGATCTCACCATTCTTCAGGCCGGCGACGGCCTGTTCGGCGATCGGGCCGACGCAGTCGGGCGCGAACTCGACATGGTGCTTCACAACGTAACCCAGTGCGGTAGCGACCGGCTTCAGCGAGTCCTTCGGGTCCGGTCCCTTCGGCCGGCCGAAATGCGCAAGGATAATGACTTTGCCGCCGGCTTCCGACAGTTCGATGATGGTCTTGGCGATGCGTTGCAGACGCGTGGTGTCAGACACGCGTCCATTGTCCATCGGCACGTTGAGGTCGACGCGCAGCAGCACGCGCTTTCCCTTCACGTCGACATCATCGAGGGTGCGAAATCCGGACATCAGGACTCGTTGCGACTAACGGGTTGCGGCGAGGGCCGGTGAGATCAGATCAGCTTGCTCATCGCAGCGGCGGTGTCCGCCATGCGGTTCGAGAAGCCCCACTCGTTGTCGTACCACGACAGCACGCGCACCAGCGTTCCGCCTTGCACCTTGGTCTGGTCGAAGGCGAAGGTGGAGGAGTGGGCGTCGTGATTGAAGTCGATCGAGACGTTCGGATCGCTGGTGGTGCCGAGGATGCCTTTCAGCTCCTGCTGGGCCGCGCGCTTGACCGCGTCGTTGATCTCTTCCTTGGTGGTCGCCTTCTTGGCGACGATCTTGAGATCGATCACCGAGACATTCGGCGTCGGCACGCGGATCGCGACGCCGTCGAGCTTGCCCTGCAATTCCGGCAGCACGAGACCGATGGCCTTCGCAGCGCCGGTCGAGGTCGGGATCATCGACAGCGCAGCCGCACGGCCGCGATAGAGATCGCTGTGCATGGTGTCGAGGGTCGGCTGGTCGCCGGTATAGGCATGGATCGTGGTCATGAAACCGGTCTCGATGCCGACGGTGTCGTTCAGCACCTTGGCGACCGGCGCAAGACAGTTCGTGGTGCACGAGCCGTTGGAGACGACGAGATGATCCTTGGAGAGCTTGTCGTGGTTGACGCCGTAGACGATGGTGGCGTCCGCGCCGTCGGACGGGGCGGAGACCAGCACGCGCTTGGCGCCTGCGGTCAGATGCGCCGAAGCCTTGGCCTTGGCGCTGAAGATGCCGGTGCATTCCATGGCGATGTCGATGCCGAGGTCCTTCCAGGGCAGGGCCGACGGATCGCGCACCGCAGTCACCTTGATCTTGCCGTTGCCGAGGCTGATCGAGTCGCCCTCAACGGTCACGGTGCCCGGGAACCGGCCGTGCACCGAGTCATAGCGCAGCAGATGGGCGTTGGTTTCGACCGGCCCGAGATCGTTGATGGCGACCACCTCGATGTCCGTGCGCTTGGATTCATAAATGGCCCGCAGGATGTTGCGGCCGATACGGCCAAATCCATTGATCGCGACACGGACTGCCATTCTCAAGTTCTCCTCAACGGTTCGGAAATGACGATTTTCGAGGCGGTTTTTGCCCCGAATGACGTTTTGATGCAATCACTTGAATCCCCAAACTTGGGCCAAGGTTATCGCGCCGGGAGCCATCCGGCCCCAAGCCCTCATTTCGCGCATTCTTGCCATGCGAACCGGTCCCGGCTCGCACGGAAATGCGGTTAAAGACGGGCCTGCGCGGCCTCCGCCACGGCTTCCGCGGTGATCCCGAAATGCCGGTACAGGTCCTTGTAGGGGGCGCTGGCGCCGAAGCCGTCCATGCCGACGAAAATGCCGTCCGAACCGATGATCGCATCCCAGCCCTGACGGATGGCGGCCTCGACGGCGACCTTCACCGGTGCCTTGCCGATGATGGCGGCGCGCTTGTCGGCGGGAAGCTCCAGCAGCAGGTCCATGCAGGGCACGGAGACCACCCGCGTCGGAATGCCGCGTGCGGCGAGCAGCTTCTGTGCCTCGACCGCCAGCGAGACCTCCGAGCCCGACGCGAAGATCGCGACTTTCGCCTCGCCGTCTGCCTTGGAGATTTCATAGGCCCCATTGGCGCACTTGTTCTCAGTGTCGTTCGCCAGACGCAATTGCGGCAAATTCTGGCGGGTCAGCGCCAGAACGCTCGGGCGCTCCTTCGCTTCAAGGGCGAGCTGCCAGCATTCCAGCGTCTCGACGGTATCGCAGGGCCGGAACACGTTGCAGTTCGGGATCGCGCGCAGCGCCGCCAGATGCTCGACCGGCTGATGCGTCGGACCGTCTTCGCCGAGGCCGATCGAATCGTGGGTGAGAACGTGGATCACACGCTCGCCCATCAATGCGGCGAGGCGGAGCGCCGGGCGCAGGTAGTCCGAGAACACCAGGAACGTGCCCGAATACGGGATCAGGCCGCCGTGCAGAGCCATACCGTTCATGGCAGCAGCCATGCCGTGCTCGCGGATGCCGTAGTTGACATAGCGGCCGCCGTAATTGTTGGCGGAGATCGCGGCCATGCCCTTCACGCGGGTATTGTTGGATCCGGTGAGGTCGGCGGAACCGCCGATCATCTCCGGCACGGCGGCGCAGAGCACTTCCAGCGCATGTTCGGAGGCGGTGCGGGTGGCGATGTCCTTCGGGCTCGCGGCGAGCGAGGCTTTCATCGCCGCCACCGCATCGGAAAGGGCCTTGGCAGGAAGATCGCCCTTCATGCGGCGCTCGAACTCGGAGCGAACGCCAGCGTCCTTGGTGCCGATCGTCCTGGTCCATGCCGTGCGCGCGTCCTTGCCGCGCGATCCGGCTGCGCGCCAGGCGTCGAGAATATCCTGCGGAATCTCGAACGGAGCCGAATCCCACTTCAGGTTCTTGCGTGCACCGGCAATTTCCTCGGCGCCGAGCGGCGAGCCGTGGGACTTTTCCGAGCCAGCCTTGTTCGGCGCGCCGAAGCCGATGGTCGTCTTGCAGGCAATCAGGGTGGGGCGATCGGACTTTTGCGCGCGGGTCAGCGCATCGGCAATCGCCTTCTGATCGTGGCCGTCGACGCGTTCTGCAGCCCAGCCGGCCGACTCGAAACGCTTCACCTGATCGACCGAATCCGACAGCGAGATCGCGCCGTCGATGGAAATGCCGTTGTCGTCGAACAGCACGATCAGCTTGTTGAGCTTGAGATGTCCGGCGAAGGCGATGGCTTCCTGGCTGATGCCTTCCATCAGGTCGCCGTCCGAGGCGAGCACGTAGGTGTGGTGATCGACGATGTCGCCGCCGAATTCAGCCGCCATGCGGCGCTCCGCCAGCGCCATGCCGACCGCGGTGGCGATGCCCTGACCGAGCGGACCGGTGGTGGTCTCGATGCCCGGCGTGACGAAATTTTCAGGGTGCCCCGGCGTAATCGATCCGAGCTGACGGAAATTCTTGATCTGGTCGATGGTCATCGACGAATTGCCGGTCAGATACAGCAGCGCGTACAGCAGCATCGAGCCGTGACCGGCGGAGAGCACGAATCGGTCGCGATCCGGCCATGCCGGGTTGCTGGCGTCGAATTTCAGGAACTGCGTGAACAGCACGGTGGCCACGTCCGCAGCGCCCATGGGCAGGCCCGGATGGCCCGATTTCGCCTTTTCGACGGCGTCCATGGCGAGCGCGCGAATCGCATTGGCCATACGGGAAGGGTCGACACGCACAGTCATGAGATGTCCGCCTGAAATTCGGTGTGGGAAGTGGCCGCATGTCTCAAAAATGCCACGGCCGGGGAAGCGTTCTAGGGGGTGGATAGCATCGCGAAACCCTTGAGTCCAAGGGCATTGCAGCCTTTCTGCCCTGAGTTTTCGCTTTGTGTGCATAGCTTGCGGCCAGCGTTGCGCGCGGCTCTTCCGGGTCGTAAATTTATCCGCCTAAATGCTTGCCGGTCCGCCGCTTTTCATGCCGGGCCAGAGTTTGAAGGGCGTCCGTTCCGTGATGACTGATCGCAGTACCAACGGTCTTGCCAATCCTGAGCCTGCCCCATCCGGGGTGAGTGACATCGAACTTGCGACCCGCAGGCTGGCAGCGGCGCTCGATGCGCTCGAAAGCGCCGTGGAGCGGCGGCGGGAGTTCGACCGCGCGGACGATGAACTGGGCGCGCGGATTCAGGCGCTGGGGGCCGATCGCTCGCGGCTTGCCAACGAACTGGACGGAACGCTGGTGCGCTCGCGCGCGCTGGAGCGAACCAACCGCGAGATCGCCGAACGGCTCGATGTCGCCATCGACACCATCCGCTCGGTGATCGATTCCGGAGAAGCTCCATGAGCCATATCAACGTCACCATCAACGGGCGGCAGTATCGGATGGCCTGCGAAGCCGGGCAGGAAAGCCGGCTGCTGCGGCTGGCGGAAAGCCTGGAGGCCCGCATCGCCAGCCTGCGCGGCAAGTTCGGCGAGATCGGCGACGGTCGCCTGACCGTGATGGCGGCGCTCACCGTCGCCGACGAACTCGTTGACGCAGGGCAGCGAATCCGCGCGCTCGAAGAAGAACTCAACGCATTGCGCGACGTCCGCGTCGTGGCCGCGGACCGTGCCCGGGCGACGCAATCGGCGGTCGCCAATGCGCTGAATTCGGCGTCCGAGCGGATCGAAAAGATGGCGCAGGCGCTGAATCGCCCGGCCCGCAACGGAATCGCAATCGGTTAATCCCCCCGTTTAATCGTCCGCGTGCCGCTGGCGGTGAGCCTTGATCGTGGTTACATTGTCCGTGCGAGGCTGCGTCGCGCGTCAGAAGCCATAATATCCCCGGGGCCTTATCGATCCTTCAGGGAACTGTCCCTGACCGGATCCGTGGATCCGGTCACATGGTGCCCACCTACTTTCGTAGGTGCTCCGGGATCGAGTGCTTCAACGGCCATCGTGGCTTCGCACTTTCTTTTCGCCTCCGCCCTCTTGTCGCACGAGAGAGGTGACAAGGACTTTCCGCGGTGGATGGAAACCGGTTTCTCGACAATCTGAAAGACGATTTCAGGCGCGGAGCGCTGGCGCAGCGCGACGCACTGAGCGTGGAAGCGCGTGCCGATGCCGCGAAGGTTATCGCGGCCGCGCTCCTGCCGGTTGAATTGCCGCCCGGTGTCATCGTCGCGGGCTATTCGCCGATCAACAGCGAACTCGATCCGTTTCCATTGATGCGCGCGCTTGCGGACAAGGGCGCTACGCTGGCGCTGCCGGTGATCATCGCTCGCAATCACGCGCTGATCTTTCGTGAATGGCAGCCTGATGAAGGGCTGGTGCGCGGACCTTACGGCATTTTTCAGCCGTCGTCGGACGCGGACGAAGTCGACCCCGATATCGTGCTGGTGCCGTTGGCAGCATTTGATCGTGCCGGTCACCGCATCGGCTACGGCCGCGGTTACTATGATCGCACGCTGGAAAATCTTCGCGCGATCAAGAAAGTTACCGTCATCGGTGTCGCTTTTGCAGTGCAGGAAATCGAGACCGTGCCGCGACTTCCGCACGACGAGCAGCTCGATTGTGTGCTAACGGAACGCGAGCTGATCGATCTGCGGAGATTATAATTTTGCGAATTCTGTTTGTTGGCGATGTGGTGGGGCGCAGCGGCCGCGTGGCCCTCAACGAAACTCTTCCGGGATTGATCCGCGACTGGAAACTCGATCTCGTTGTGGTGAATGGCGAGAACGCTGCGGGCGGCTTCGGCATCACCGAGGCGATCTATCACGAATTTCTGGAAGCCGGCGCGGATGCGATCACGCTGGGCAATCATTCGTGGGATCAGCGCGAGGCGCTGGTGTTCATCGATCGCGCGCCGCGCCTGATCCGTCCGGCGAATTTTCCGCCGGGAACGCCGGGCCGCGGCGCTGCGCTGATCGATACAAGGAGCGGCAAGCGCGCGCTGGTGATCAATGCCATCGGCCGCGTCTTCATGCAGCCGTTCGACGATCCGTTTGCCATCCTTGATCGCGAACTGAGCGCATGCCCGCTGCGCGAAGCCGCCGATGCGGTGCTGGTTGACTTTCATGGCGAGGCGACCAGCGAGAAGCAGTCAATCGGCTATTTCTGCGATGGCCGCGCCAGCATCGTGGTCGGCACGCATACCCATGTGCCGACATCCGATCATCGCATTCTGCCCGGCGGGACCGCCTACATGACCGATGCCGGTATGACCGGCGATTATGAGTCCGTGATCGGCATGCAGAAGGAAGAACCGTTGGGACGATTTCTGCGCGGTTATCCGGCTGGACGTTTCGAGGCGGCGGACGGTGTCGGGACACTGAGCGGCCTTGCAGTGGAGACCGACGATGCGACGGGTCTTGCCACGCGCGTCGCCGCAGTGCGGATCGGCCCGCTGCTGGAACGCGCGGTGCCGGACTTCTGGTAGCTCGTCATTGCGAGCGAAGCGAAGCAATCCAGAGTGCCAGGAAGAAAGCTGGAGTGCTTCGTCGCTGCGCTCCTCGCAATGACGTTGCGCGATTTTCGCGCCACCTGAAGTTTAGATCTTGTACGCCGTTCTGAATCCGCCCCAGTGACGGCCGCGGACGCGGATCGGCACGTCGACCTCGCGCATCATGACGGTTTTGCCGTTGCCCATGTCGCGGGCGTAGCTCTGGATCAGATAGGAGCGGGTGTTGCGGCCTGCGGCCAAACCTGCCGGATCGTTGAAGATGCGGCGGTTGCGTGAGTTCGCGGTGTTCCACGCGACATCACCTGTGCGCTGCGGATGCGAGTATATCTTGTTGTGGACCGGCAGATAGCCGTTACGGTCGATCGCGGCGCAAAAGGCGGCCCGGGCGTCGCGCGCAAGCATTGCTTCCTGGATTTCCGGCAGGGCGCGGTCGGCCCAGTCGAGGAAGCGGGTTCGGTACTGCACCGGGTCGGAGCCTTCGATCTTCACATAATTCTCGTCGAACAGATCATCGAGGCTGATGTCGCCTTTGGCGACGGCGTTCTCGAAAATCTTGGTAATGGCATCGCCGGCTTCCATCGCCCGCGTCACGAACTCGGTGTACTCGTCGTGGATGCTCCAGACCTTGTCCTCGATCCTGTCCTTGAGCACGGCGTCGGGTGATACGAATTCAGCCTGCGCGCCGGCGGCGGTATGCCCGCTGATACGAATGCTGCATGCGCCGATTTCTTCCAGCGTCGCTTTCAGGATCTCTTGGGTGGGGATCGCGGCCGCACCCGCACCGCTGATCAGGACGCCGTCCACTGACAACTCGAACACCTCGGCCTTGATCGGTGTGGGCCGGGTCGCGATCTCGATCTGAAGCCGGCACGGCATGCGCTCGGCCTTGCGCTCTTCGTTCTCGTTCTGGCGCAGCAGGACCGCGCAGCGGGTTTTCAGCTTTTCGGCGAACATCGTCACGGCCTTGCCGGCCTGCGCGACGCTTTCGCCGTGGGTTTCGGCTTCCTTGGCTGCGCTGTCGATTTCCGCGCTGCTGCTGCTCACGGAGGCGATGAACTGCGATGCCGATGCGGCGTTCTGCGTGATTTCGCCGGTGGTTTCGTTCTGCTCGGCCACTGCGCCGTTGACATGCGCGAACACCGGCTTGATCGCAGCGATGGCCGCGGAGATGCGATGGACCGCGTCGAATGATGTCGCTGCGTCCTGTTGCAGGGCGTCGATCTTCTGCTTGATCTCTTCGGTGGCGCTCTGGGTCTGGACCGCCAGCGCCTTCACCTCGGACGCGACGACCGCAAACCCCTTGCCAGCGGAGCCGGCGCGTGCGGCTTCGATGGTGGAGTTCAACGCGAGCAAAGTGGTCTGCTTGGCGATGGTCGCGATCAGGTTGACCACATTGCCGATGGCGGCGGAGGACTCGCGCAGCCGCTCGACATTGAGGCTGGCTTCGCGCGCGGCTTCGCTGGCTTCATCCGCAAGCTTGCTGGCGTCACGCACCTGCGCGCCGATGCCGTGAGCCGACTGGGTGAACTTTTCGGCAGCCTGCGAGAAGGTCTCGGCGGTGGCCTGCGCATCGCTGGTACGGTCGGTCAGGGCGTCGGCGCGATGGCGGATGGCGGACAGGGTGGCGGCGGTGGATTGCGCGCCGCTGGCGACGGAATTGGCGGCCCGCTCGAGCTGGCGAATCATCGCGACCAGTTCAAGCTCAAGCAGTTCGAGGATTTCGCGGGCTGAATCGTGATCGGAGGCGGCAGCGGGTTCCGGTGCCGCAACCGGCGCGTCAGGGGTAATGTCCGGCTGCGCCTGTTCTGGCAGCCGCTTCCGAAAAAGTCCGAACGCCATAAGGGAATCTCTGAAATATGATCAGTACCTAGGCAGTATCGCACTCCGGCATGAACTCATGGTTAACTCTTGCCTGCCAAGCGGGCTGGCATCCCACACCGCCGTACCAAAATCGGCCGATCTGCCTTTAAATTTCGCCGTTCCGGGCCTATAACGCCGCGCCGCCGGGCACTTACGTTAAGGATGCCTGCGTTCCCTGATTCTCGAGAGACCCCTATGGCCGGACATTCCCAATTCAAGAACATCATGCATCGCAAGGGCAAACAGGACGCCATGCGGTCCAAGATGTTCGGCAAGCTCGCGCGCGAAATCACTGTGGCGGCCAAGCTGGGAACCCCGGACCCGGCGATGAACCCGCGTCTGCGGCTTGCGATCACGGCAGCGCGCGCGGAAAACGTGCCGAAGGACAACATCGAGCGCGCGATCAAGAAGGCCATCGGCAATGATGGCGAGAACTACGATGAGATGCGTTACGAGGGCTACGGCCCCGGCGGCGTCGCTGTGATCGTCGAGGCGCTCACCGACAACCGCAACCGCGCCGCCTCCGACATCCGCTCCTACTTCACCAAGTCCGGCGGCAATCTCGGCGAAACCGGCTCGGTGTCCTTCATGTTCGACCGCGTCGGCGTTATCGAATACGACGCCAAGGTCGCGTCCGACGACGCCATGCTGGAAGCGGCGATCGAAGCCGGCGCCGATGACGTGGCATCCAGCGAGGACGGCCATGAGGTCTATGCCTCACCCGAAACGTTCCGCGAAGTGGCCAAGGGCCTCGAGGCCAAGTTCGGTGAAGCGCGCAAGGCCGCGCTGATCTGGAAGCCGCAGAACACCATCGCGGTCGATGACGAAACAGGCGAAAAGCTGTTCAAGCTGCTCGACCTTCTGAACGAGCATGATGACGTCCAGAACGTCTATGCGAATTTCGAGGTCTCGGACGCGCTCGCCGCCAAGATGAGCGCTTAAGGGCCGCATGCACCCTGACGATTTTTTCTTGACGCAGCCCTGCTGAGGGATCATGTCAGCCGCGAGGGTGCGTTCGTTCGCGTTCGGCGCCCACCACTGGAAACCAATCAACTATGCCAAGCGACAGTCCACGTATTTCGCCGACAACGGTCCCAGTGGTCTAGAGCGCCCAGCTCACCGATCGCTGCCGTTGCCGGCAGAACCTGAAGGTGAGCTATGACTGATACCCACGCAGCGCGGGAAGGCGCTTTCAATGCGGCTGTTCTGGCCGCGACCCTGATCGGCGAGCACGCCGCCGACACCGTCGAAATTCTCAACAAGCTCCCGCCGTCCGATGCCGCCGATGTCGTGCGGCTGCTGCCGCGGGACTTCGCGATCGAAATTCTCGACAAGCCTGAACTGGATTTCGGCGCCGAGATTATCGAGGCCTTGCCTCGTCATGTCGCCGCGCCCCTGCTTGCTGGCATGTCTGCCGACATGGCGGCAGACATCGTGCAGCAGCTGGAAGAGCCGGCGAAGACAGAGTTGCTGGCCGGGCTGGATGATGTGTCCCGCGGTGCGATCGTCGGACTGCTTGCCTATCCGGAGAACACCGCCGGCGCGATGATGACCACGGAGTTCGTGAGCGTTCCCGGCAACTGGACCGTCGAGCAGACGCTTCAGCATATCCGCCAGGTCGAGCGCTCGCGCGAAACCGTTTATGCGATCTATGTGCTCGACCCCGTCACGCGGCGTCTTGTCGGCGCGGTGACGTTGCGCCGGCTGATCTCGGGCGAACCGTCGGCGAACATCCTCACTCTCGTCCCGACCCACGATCCTATCACCACATTCCCGCTGATCGATCGCGAGGAGGTGGCGCGTGTGATCACACGGCACGATCTGCTCGCGGTGCCGGTGATCGACAAGGCCGGGCATCTGCTCGGCATCGTGACCGTGGACGACATCATCGACGCGATCATCGAGGAGAGCACCGAGGACGTGCAGAAGTTCGGCGGCATGTCGGCGACCGAAGAGCCCTACATGCAGATCGGGCTTCTCGACATGATCCGCAAACGCGGCGGCTGGCTGGCGGTGCTGTTTGTCAGCGAGATGCTGACCGCCAGCGTCATGCAGCATTTCGAGGGCGAGCTTGAGAAGGCGCTGGTCCTGACGCTTTTCATTCCGCTGATCATGAGTTCGGGCGGCAATTCGGGGTCACAGGCGACGTCGCTGCTGATCCGCTCGCTGGCGCTGCATGATGTGAAACTGGCGGACTGGTGGCGTGTGATGCTGCGTGAACTGCCGACGGGGCTCATTCTCGGCGCGCTGCTCGGGGCGATAGGCTTTGCGCGGGTCGTAGCGTGGCAGAAGCTCGGCATCTACGACTATGGTGAGCACTGGGTGCTGGTGGGACTAACGGTGGCCACCGCGCTGGTCGGCGTGGTGACCTTCGGCTCGGTGTCAGGCTCGATGCTTCCCTTTGCATTAAAAAGGGTTGGATTCGATCCCGCCAGCGCGTCCGCTCCCTTCGTCGCGACCCTCGTCGATGTCACCGGCCTGATGATTTATTTCAGCGCAGCGCTGCTGATCCTGCGCGGGACCCTGTTGTGACCCCCGGACGCCGGGGGCGGATTCGCGTATGATCGGCGCATGGCAACGAGCGCGATTCGCATTCTTGGAATTGACCCCGGCCTCCGCCGCACGGGCTGGGGTGTGATCGACATCGACGGCAACCGGCTGATCTATGTCGGTTGCGGCTCGGTGGAATCCCGCGAGACGTTGCCGCTGGCAGAGCGCCTGCTGGCGATTCATGAAGGCCTTGCCCGTGTACTCGGCGATTTCAGGCCGCTGGAGGCCGCAGTGGAACAGACCTTTGTCAACAAGGATGGCGCCTCGACCCTGAAGCTCGGCCAGGCGCGCGGCGTCGCCATGCTGGCGCCGGCGATGTTCGGGATTGCGGTCGCGGAATATGCACCCAATCAGGTGAAGAAGACCGTGGTCGGGGCAGGGCACGCCGACAAGAACCAGATCCGCGTCATGCTCGGCGTATTGCTGCCGAAAGCGAATCCGGAAACACCGGACGCCGCCGACGCGCTGGCGATTGCCATCACGCACGCCCATCACCGCCAGAGCGTGATGCTGAAGCTGAGAGTCGCCGGCGCATGATCGGAAAACTTAAAGGTCTGATCGATTCCTATGGCGAGGATTATGTAATCCTCGACGTGCAGGGCGTCGGCTATCAGGTGCATTGCTCGGCGCGCACCTTGCAGGCGCTTCCGCCTCCGGGCGAAGCCACGGTGCTCTCTATCGAAACCTATGTCCGCGAAGACCAGATCAAGCTGTTCGGTTTCCGCAGCGATGTGGAGCGCGAATGGTTCCGGCTGCTGCAAACCGTGCAGGGTGTCGGCGCCAAGGTGGCGCTCGCGGTGCTCTCGACCTTGCCGCCCTCGGACCTCGCGAACGCGATCGCGCTGCGCGACAAGGCGGCGGTGGCGCGCACGCCGGGCGTCGGCCCGAAAGTGGCCGAGCGCATCGTGACCGAACTCAAGGACAAGACTCCCGCATTCGGCACGGTCGATCCGGCAGTGGTGCATCTGTCGGGCGCACTCGACGAGAATCGCGCCCCGCGTCCTGTGACCGATGCGATCTCCGCACTGGTCAATCTCGGCTATGGTCAGCCGCAGGCCGCCGCCGCCATAGCCGCGGCCTCGCGCAACGCCGGCGACAAGGCCGAGACGGCGCAACTCATCAGGCTGGGCCTGAAGGAATTGTCAAAGTGAGAGACGCATGACTTCGCCCCGCATCGTCACTCCCGAGCGCCGCGCCGACGACATCGGCGACACTTCACTGCGTCCGCAAAACCTGTCCGAGTTCGTCGGACAGCAGCAGGCGCGCGCCAATCTTCAGGTGTTCATCGACGCGGCGCGCAAGCGCAACGAGGCGCTCGATCACGTGCTGTTTGTCGGCCCGCCGGGTCTCGGCAAGACCACGCTGGCGCAAATTGTGGCGCGCGAACTCGGCGTCGGTTTCCGCGCGACGTCAGGTCCGGTGATCGCCAAGGCCGGCGATCTCGCCGCGCTGCTGACCAATCTCGAAGAACGCGACGTCCTGTTCATCGACGAGATCCACCGGCTCAGTCCGCAGGTGGAGGAAGTGCTCTATCCGGCGATGGAGGATTTCCAGCTCGACCTCATCATCGGCGAAGGACCCGCGGCGCGCTCGGTGAAAATCGATCTGGCGAAGTTCACGCTGGTCGGCGCGACCACGCGGGCGGGGCTGCTCACCAATCCGCTGCGCGATCGCTTCGGCATTCCGATCCGGCTGAATTTCTACACCGAGGAAGAACTGGAGAAGATCGTCGTCCGTGGTGCGCGCGTGCTGGGCATCGGCATGACGGCGGACGGCGCCAACGAGATCGCGCGGCGCGCCCGCGGCACACCGCGCATTGCGGGACGGTTGCTGCGCCGGGTGCGCGACTTCGCCTCGGCTGCGGATGCGAGCGCGATCGACCGCAAGATTGCGGACAACGCGCTCGGCGCGCTTGAAGTCGACAAGGCCGGGCTCGATGCGATGGATCGCCGTTACCTCACAACCATCGCGATGCATTACGGCGGCGGGCCGGTGGGCGTCGAAACGCTGGCGGCCGCACTGTCGGAGCCGCGCGACGCCATCGAGGACATCATCGAGCCGTTCCTGATTCAGTGCGGCTATCTGCAACGCACGCCGCGCGGCCGGCTGCTGACATCGCACGCCTTCCGGCATCTCGGCCTCGCCGAGCCGTCGCGCGATCCATCGCAGTTCGGACTATTCAATGGAGATGAGAGCGACGGGGAGCCGTAATTCCGCTCCAATTCATGAACATGGACGGGGTGCATCACGATGAACCGTTCATGATCTCACGCCGACATTTTCTCCGTTTTATCGCCGGTCTCGGCGCTTCGACCACAGCCTATGGGTTCGGGGTTGAACCGGCCCGGCTGAAGGTCAGGCGCTACAGCGTCGCGACGCTGGGCGCGCCTGCGGCCATCTCATAGCGCCGCGCGCCGCTTGCGCAGGCGGGCATTTTGCGCAAAAGCTGCAACATGACCATTCATCTCGACGGATCGATCCGCGACGGCAAGCACGTGATGCAGGTGCGTGTCTATTACGAAGACACCGATTTCCCTGACTGGACGTTGTCGTAGTAGGCAGTACTGATCGTTCCTGTTTTGTGGCGGTCTTCTGAGAAAATCTTCATGCTGAAAAGGGCAGCGGCATTCAGGTACGGTGTGTATTCGTAAGGCATCCGCTTGCGCACCGGATGCACTATAATGCAGTCGACCAAGTTACGGAAAGCGATGCGGGTTTCGATCGCCTTAGGATTTATCTTGAGCGCGGTGACCAGTCTCTTAGCCTCCGAACGGTATCGGTCACCGAACTTCGGGTGATCGAACGGGATCACGTTTTCGCCGCCACTGCCCAACAACCGCAAGCGCTCCTCGACAGTTTCCCGTTCCACGTCGCATTCATCTATCCGCTTGACCAACTCATCCGGTTTGCGATGGCTGTTTGCGATCGCATATGACAAGCGTTCGATCTCGGTATTCAGCACACGGCGTCGACGCTCTAGGTTAGAGCGTTCGCTGTTCTTTCGCTGATCGCTCTTCCGCTCCGCCTTCCAAGCACGCATCGCCTCTTCAATGGCTTTCGGCGAAAGCAATCTTACTTCCATTTTTTCGGCAACATCGTTCAGTAGAACGTCCATATCAAAGCTGCGGGTATGCTCGCAGGTGCCTCGCTGATGCGCGTTGGCGCATGCGGCACGCGGGCCGCCATTCCGGGAGGATTGAGCGATTCGCATACGGCCGTTGCAGACGCCGCACCGAAGAACTCCCGCAAGCGGGTGCTCATTGTTGCGCGGGACCACGGGCCGGCGCCGCGGCTTGCCGGTCGGCCCGAACATATGGATAGCGCGTTCACTGCGAACCTTCTGCGCTCTATCCCAAAGCGCTTGCGGAATAATCCGCAGCTCGGCGTTTTTGACGATGATGTGGCGTTCTTCCGGATTGCGGTGCTTCTGCTTCTTCTGCGTTTCTGGATTGAGAATTGTTGAGCGAACATTCCAATGTATCTCGCCGATATACAGCTCGTTGCCGATAATGCCGCGACCATGGCGACCGCCAGTGATGCACTGATGATTCCAGGTGGTACGACCAGCCTTGTTCTTGTGACGCGTGGCCCCAGGGGAGAGCACGCCTTCGCGGGTGAGATCGGCGGCGATATCTCGAGTTGAACGGCCCGACGTATACTCGATGAAGATACGGCGCACGATTTTCGCTTCGCTCTCATCGATCATCCGCTCGCCAGGCGCGCCCGGCTTCGGCCGATAACCATAGGCGTAGGAGCCGGGAACTCTTCCGTTGGCGACAGCGTTATCATGCCCGCGCCGAACCTTGTCGGCGAGCTGCGGCTTGTAGATCGTATTGTAGAGGCTTGCTATGCTGATGTCAGTTGCGGTCGCATAAACGCCTTTCTGATCCATCAGCTCAACGCGGTTGAACTCAAGCACCTGCTTGAGGCGCTGGATGGTGGCGGGATCGCGCGACAGGCGGTCGAAATGTTCGACGATGATCACATCAAAGTCATGCTTTCGCACACCATTGAGCAATAGCTGATAGCCGTCGCGCGCATCTTCGGTGAGGCCAGACTTTGCCGCGTCAACAAATTCACCAACGACATCTAGGTCGTTTCGTGCGGCGACCTTCCGGCAGAGTAATAGCTGACCGTCAATCGACGTCGCTTTTTGCATGTCGCTCGAGTAGCGGGCGTATATCACGGCCCTCTTTTTTGGTAACGGCGTCGCCATCCCGTTCCTCTATCGGCTGCCCCAAACCGTCTTTTTCATCCCGCGCAAGCTGCCGTCCGACGGCACGCGCCAGCTCAAGCCAAATTTCCTCATTGCCGGGATTGTCCCAACTTTGAGGATGGGAAGGATCAAGCGGTCGGATGATCGCCCTTTGCCCCCGAGGCGATCGGATTCGGGTACGCATTACAGAAAAGCCTTCACAAGCTAACGCAAACTTCCATCGTGCGCTACGGCCAGGTAGCAGGGATCACGTGCGGCGTTCGCATCCTCCATTCGGAGGTTCGATCGAAGCTCCTCTGCTATTTTACGGTTTTCGCCAGATCTAGATCGTGCTCGAGCGGCAGCTTCAGTCGGCAAGCGCCGCGACCCGACAAGAATTACGACAAGACTACAGATGACTTTTGCCTTTGTACCGCTCATGGAAGTCACGATCTGCAATGGCGAGTCCATTCATGTTGACTGATGCCGTCGTGAATGAAAATGAGATTTTTCAAGTGTCGGGCGCTAGCGTGTTGCTGCGAAGATGATCGTAGGCGGGAGGGGGTCTGCTTAACAAAGCGGAGTAAAAAATAATACGCGTGAGGCGGGTCAAAATGCGATGGATCCTGTTCATATGCTGCCGCGGCAACGGCCCTGAAGACAGCAGACCAAGCGGCCGCGACGGCGGAACGAAGACTCTAAAGGTCACGCAATAGCCTTGCTCACCAGCGAAACTGAGCGCTTTCGAACAAGGAGTAATTGCGATGACGGTTGAATTGTTGAGCGATGATTGGGCGCGCTTCGCCGAAAAACTCAGGAAGAGCGGCTACGCTTTGCTGCTGGCCGCGAACCCGAGGCTGGTGGTGACAGACAAAGGCACGGCGGACCCCAGCATCATTGCTGCGACCTTGTTCTGCAGGTCGCTCACGCATTTCAAGACCATCCCGATTCTGTTGAAGGAAGGTCTGATCGTCGAGGCGCGAACGATCGTTCGCAATTGCTTCGAAAACGCGTTCTGGCTCGCGGCGCTCGCCGAATCTGACGAGCGCGACGAAGCTCTGCGTCGGATGGGAGACGCCGAGCTTTTCACGCGCCATCAGATCGGCCAGTTCGCGATGCAATTGCGCGGCGAGCAGGGTGCCGAGGTGAACGAGGCTCTCCGCGAAGCTATGCGCAAGTTCGAGGAAAGAAAGGGACGAGCGGGCCGACGCCGAAGGACCTAGCCAAACTGGGGCAATTCAAGAGCGCTTACTTATTCTACGCCGAATACTCGCGCGATGCACATCCTACGCTTCACTCGCTGGCAAGATACTTGTCGCGCCTGGAGGAGAACGGCGACGTGTTCAAGTGCCTCGACGCTGTCCCGTCTGGTCGCGAAGGCGACGAGTTCACGATCCAGCATGCCTGTCAGGCCGTGTTGTCGGCGATGTTCGCCGCTAACGACATTTGGGCGGCAGGCGAAGCCAAGCGGCTGACGGAATTTGCCGAGGAGTATTCGTCCTTGGCGGGGCTCGGCATCGTTCCCGATGCCGCTAGGGGTGCGCGCCGCTAGGACGAGCGCGCACGATCCGCTGCGGCTACCGCTTCGGGCCGGGAGCCGCATCGAGGTCGATCTCGGGCTGAACTTCGCCCGGCTTCCTTCGGCGCGGCGGCGGTGGTTCGCGTTTCGCGCAATCCGCCACGAATGCGGCGAACGGTTTGATGTTGCCGCGAACGCTCGCGTCGTCCAGCACCTTCATATATTCATCGCGCCTGTCCACCGGAATGATCGTCCAGGGGATGCCTGCGGAAGCGAGCATGGCGTTCATCATGAACCTTCCGGTTCGACCGTTTCCGTCCGGCAACGGATGGATGAACGTAAAAATGAAGTGGCCGAGGATCGCGCGCACCCTCGAGTCTTTTTCGCCGCGGAGGCATTCGAAGAATGCGTCCATCGCATCCGGGATCGCCTCCCAGCTTGCCGGCACGTGCACCGAGCCACTGATGCCGACAAAGTGCTGACGGTATCCCGCTAGATTCTCGGGCTTCACGATGCCTGCTGCGAGCGATGGCTGGAAGAGGGCTCGGTACCAATTCAGGTGTTCCTGCTCGACGACATCCGCGGCGTCTTCGCCGTCCAAAATTCGGCCGACTGATTTTCTTACTTCCTGGAAGGCGTCCCAATAGCCTTTCGCGGCCATCGTGTTCTTCGTCTCGCGATCGCTTTCGTCTCCGTCCGGGTTCCACGTACCGCTGCGGACCTTCTCGATGAGGGCTTCGCTGACCGAATATCCTTCGATCGACAGGGAGTGATACGCATCCGACGTGTACCGGTCGTCCATCGAAGCGAGGTAAGCTTCCTTGTCGTTGACGGGGCGAGGCTCTATGTCGAAGGCCTCGAGGACGTGCTCCCGCATTTCGGCCCACATCAATCGCACCCGCGTGACGATGGGTGACACGGGGCGTGGCCCGCTGAGTTGCATCGGCACCGGCGCTTTGAACGGATCTTCGTGCTCGCGTACCTTGTGACCGGCGCGGTTCATCGTCGACACGATTTCGTCCGCAACGCGGGCGTTTCCGAGCAGACGGTATGCTCCAGCGATCCGACCGGCTGCGAGCGTGTGGCCGCCCTCGAGGAGCACTCGAAGAACCGTCTGCGTGGCGCGTAGCGACCCCAGAAGGGCTATGACGTCGTTCCTGTTGTTCTGCCAGAAGGCTGGCGCGGCGGAGCAGAGCGCTTCCGCCGCCGGAAACGTCCGCATGTCTGCCGTCTCGATGGGAGTCGGCGTCAGTTTGGGGATCCGCAGCATGTACATGGAGTTGTCGTGCGGAAGAGACAGAGGCTGATTGTTCGCCCGCGGCGAGCAGACGATAATTTGTTTGGGGATGTTAAGATTGCCCGCAAGCAGCGAAATCGAGTTCTCGGCGGATAGCATCCAATCCGCTCCGAACCGATCGTCGAGATAGACCCTGCAGAACTGCCAAAAGGACGTGTACCAGGCGGCCGTGCTTCCTGGTCCGTCTTCCGGGCGGGTGACCATCACCCATCCTCGGATCACTTCCTGGACGAAGCCGGCCCCGACTAGCCGTTCTCGCTCGGTACGGGTGAATTCGTCGGACTTGAATATGCGCCGTGTTCCGTTGCTTCCCAGTTCACGCAATTTGCCGAGGGCGTCGGCAAGTTTTTCGTTGAGGGTGGCCATGGGAACCTCGCGTTCGGTTACACTAGCTTGCCGCTGTTTGATTACGCTAGTTTTCTGCTATTCATATACACTAGTTTGACGCCGTTAATTAACACTAGCTTGATGTTGTATGATTACACTAGTTTAGTGATTCCTGCTAGGTTAATGGTGATACTTCAGCTGGTTATCTAGGAAGACCGAACCCAGGCTCTCGACTAGCTTCCACAGCCCGCCGAGATACTCCCAAATCAGCTAATCCCGTCGCCGCGCTGGCGGCGCTCAATGAAACCATTCTCAAGGATTCGGTGGAACCGCGGGGCCGTCTCCACAGGGACCTCGTTCTGGATGGTCACATGGGGTTTCCAACGCTTATTGTCCTGGCGCGAGAGCTCGCCGCCAATCGCGATCTTCGCTACGTCGCGCAGTCGCTGCAGTTCGGGGCGAGCCGATGCGGATTGCGACACCGAAGCCGAGGAAGAGAAACGGCATCGAACCGAAGTCCGATGGAAGCGTGGGGCGTTTTGAGACGACTGGGGCAGGGCGGCGAGATCGACATCGGCGCAGGTCCAACGTCTCGTCGGGCCATTCGTCGAACCTGTCGTCTCGTCCAGTGAGGGGACCTGGGTGCAGTCGGTGAGGAAAGTCGTGGCCGCGAAGACGACGGCCACGCCGACGGGGCCGATCGGAAAATGCTTCAGGGAACGCTCTACTAACTACTTTGGGTTGAAAGACGCCCACCGTAGAGCGGAACTCGTTCGACTTGCAACCCGATCGACAGCGATCCAGCGTCTATGCTGTCGGGCGTGCCGACAACTGCCTTTCCGCTTGGATCGTGCGGTAACGTTCCTCGATCTGCGGCCAGACTTCGTCCAGGATCGGCTTGAGCTTGAACCATACCGCCAGAAATTGCTCTGGAATTTCGAAGTCAGGGTTTCGCCGCTTTTCTTCGACGACGAAACGAGCGCTCGCGAGGAATCCCTCCCAGAATTGCTCCGGCGTCCGGATGATCGAACGGCGCCTTTCCTTGATTTCGGAGAAATACGAAAGCGGAGGATGACGCCAGCGACTCCGTTCTTGCCAGTCGTCGAACTTCTGCAAGGCTAGCACCCGACGCCAGTAGATTCGCGGGCCGAGCTCTCGTTCGAGCTCCTTCTCGATCAACGCCAGCACTCGGCAATCGTAGGCGTAAGCATAGGGCTCGAAATCGCTCTCAGAGATGCGGATATAGGCATCGTCGAAGCCACGGTAGTCGCCCCGCTCATCCGCTCCGTACATGCCTAGATGCCAATTGCATCCCGAGCAGACGAGTCCACGGATGTTGTAGATAGTGAGTTTGTCGCCACTGCCGCGCTCTGGATGATGGTCGTGCTCGATGACGAGACCTTGAGTCTCGTCACAAAAGGCGCATTTGAAGCTCTGCGCGCGGGCCAGTTCGATAATGAGCTCTCTGACATCGACGTCGAGGCGCAGCCAGCCTCTGGCCGTCTTCTTCAGGAGACCGGCCGCAGTTGGCGCCAGAAATAGTCGCTCATGATGACCTCGGATGGGGCGGTCATCCGATATTCGGGACGAACATGTTCAATCTGTGGTCGGTGGCGCCGGTAAACGCCATCTGACATGCCCTTCAACGGCGCTATTCCAGGTGTCGCCGGCAGTTGGGCGGGTTTTTACGACGCGCGCCGTTGCGAACTAAACCCATCGAACCTTACCGTTTCGCAGGATGAAATGGCACCCACAGCCTGTCTTCAACCACACGGACGGGTGAAGGGTCGCTAGATCGTCCCCTGTCTCGGCGATCTTCCAGCAGGGACGCGCGTCCGGAAGCAGGTTCATCTCCAGCACCTCGCCGCAGCCGCCGGGGCATAGCATGGCGGCCGACCAAGCATAGCCGTCTTCGCCGGCGACGTAGACCTTCTCGGCCTGAAGCGCTTCCGGAATGTCGGTGACATGCAGGGTTCGGAATGTCTGCCTGCGAAGGCCCAGCCGCGTGAGCAGCCAAAGCCAGAATCCCCAGATCGTTTGCCATACGGTCATACGCTGAGCTCAGGCAATCCGAGAAGCGGAGAGGCGTCGCCCGAACCCAGAAGCTTGCCCATGACGGGGCAGGGGGCGCCCTCCGGAGACACCTCGATCTCGTTCTCCGAGAGGTTGATGCGCGTGGTCGCGTAGGCGCGGTTCGGCTGATTGCGCGTCCGATACAAGCGGGCAAGAAACTCGTTCGCAGCCATCGCCGCGACCGTCATGTTCACGCTGATGACGGCCGGCATTTCCTCGTCGGCGCCGCTGATATACTTCTCGCGGACGCGTTCGGCATAGAGCGTCGGATTCTGGCGCCGCAGCGCGTCGGCCGTGACCTGCTCGACGGTATAGGCCTCGCGCGAGAGCAGGCTCGAGCCGCCGGGCTTGAGGTAGTGAACGACGCATTCAATGGAGTCGATCATGCCGTCCTCCAGTGCTCGGATGCGCACACCCATGTCGATGAAGGGAATCATGTAGGCCGAACAGATCCGGTTCATGACATCGCGCCCCTCCGCCGAGTCGACGCCGCCAACCAGGATGTCCGCCTCGGCGATCGCCATCACCGCCCGTCGAGAAACCAGGTTCTCGGGGATGGGGACCGTCTCGGTTCCCAGCTCCATCGCCAACACGGCCCTGCTGCAGACCGCGACCTTGGGCGTCTCGTCCGCGGCGTCCTTGGCCGTGGCGTTGGCGACCCGGTTGAGATTCTTGCGTTCGACGTTCTGTGGGTCGACCGTGATGATCTTCCCCAGACCTAGCCTCCCGAATTCTTCGTTGATGACGCTGCCGGTGCCGGAGGCGCCAGCGATCGCTGCCGTGAGGCGCGACATCTCGGCCGTCATCTGGCGGCCGAAGGCCGCCGTTGCCCTCCCGACGCTGTCGCCGTCCCGACGCGGCGGGTCGGCATGGTAGATCTCGATGTCGTCGCCGACGACCGTGATGCGCTCGATGGGCGTGAACTCGCCTTCCGGCCCGACGCTGCGGCCGAAGAGGGCGCCGTCGGGCAGCATCACCACGCTGGCATGCACCGGCACCTCGACCAAGGCATGGATGCCGGGGAACAGATTGCGGTCGCTCACATCGTCGGCGCGGGAGAAGCGGTCGTAGCCTGCCGGGTGGGAATGCACCTTGACGATGCCGAACCCTCTGGCGGCAGCGCGGTCGGCCAGGTCGTCCATCCACTCGACGGGCCAACTGATGTGGTCCTCGCGCCGGACGCAGGTAGTATAGGGAATCGGGTGCATCTCGCGTGCGAGCAGGCGGTAGCGCGAGGCTCCGTCATGGCGCCCGCACAGGATCAGGGCGGCGGCCTCTTTCCCGTCGCCGGGAAAGAGGTGCCCCTTGAGAAGATCCCGCTGAGAGCCGGTGAGCGTCAGCGTGATCGCTTTCATTGGCCGAGCTCCCGGACGAGCCAGTCCTGCACGTAGGCGAAATGACTCTCCAGGTTGTCGACGCCGGGCTTCCAGACGGACGAGCCGATGCGGTGGCGCGACCAGCGTTGCCAGTCGTTGCCGTCGATCTTCTCGACAGCCTGGATGCAGGCGATCGGGCGCCCGGTGGGCAGCGCGAGGGGCGGATTGAAGTACGCCATGTCGAGCTGCGCGCTGGGGTAGCCCGGCGCGATGTCGATGGCGACATCCGCCACCGCGACGTTGAAGCCCGCCGGGATCGGCATCTGATAGATGACGATCCAGAGGCGGGACCCCGCGCCGTTCGGCATCGGCACCTTCAATGCCTCCCACTTCAGGCAGAGGCCATCGAGAAAGTCCCGATCTTCTTCGCCGACGGCGAACTCGAAGCGCCCGCCGCGGCCGTCCTGGACGTGCTTGTGCTGGGCAACGAAGCGCTCGACGCCATGGTCGCGGAGGTGCACGACGTCGTTGGGCTTCACCTCTTCGGGCGGCCCGTGCCGGCGCTTCTTGCGCAGGCGATAGTCCTTCACCGGGATGAGGCCGGCGCGCTCGAGGATCTCGGCGCCGGTGATTTCCTCCTTGTCGGTGTCGAACTTCTGCTTGTTCACGCGATACCGATACGTGCGCGCCTTCGGCACAGGGCGTCCCTCGCGCACGTATTCCTCGATCTCGACGATCTCGAGGACCACAACGTCGTTTTCGACGACGACAAGGTCACGTTCGACGACGACAACTTCTTCATTGGTCTCCGCCGGCATGGCAAAGCTCCTTCGCTTCGATCCGCTCCGGATTCACAGCGAGGCGAAAATGTGCCATCCTCCGAGTCGCGAACGTGGGGGCACACCTCACAGCTGCCCAGCCGGCAGAGCATTACGGCTGGCTTGTCGGCGGTCCGGGTGCAACCGGGCCGCCGTTTTCGTTTGAGAAACAAAGGCTTGACTTCGTAAGCGCCTTGTTTACAAAAACGTATCAATTATATATTCTGTAAACCAACGGAGGTCAAGGTGATCGGAGAGAGGCTTCGCATCGCAAGACGAAAGGCGGGGTTGTCGCTGCGCGACCTGTCGGATCGCCTTGGCGGCCGCATCTCCCACAACGCCATCGCCAAGTATGAACGCGACGAGATGGAGCCGACCTCCGGGGTCCTGATCGAGCTCTCGCGCGCGCTCGACGTGCCCATGGAGTTCCTCGCGGCGCCGCTGGACGTGCGCCTCGGTCAACTCGAATTCCGTAAGAAATCCGGGACCAGCGCCAAGGATCGCGCGTCGGTCGAGGCGACGGTGCTGGAGCACGTCGAGCGCTACCTTCTGATCGAAGAAATACTCGGCCTGGACAGCGCGGAGTGGAAGAAACCGTTCAACCCGCGCACGGTGAGCAGCTTCGATCAGGTGGAAAAGCTTGCGCAGGACGCGCGGTCGAAGTGGAATCTGGGCAACGCGCCCATACTCGATGTGGTCGAGTTGCTCGAGGAGCATGGCATTAAGGTGATGCTGCTCGAATTGCCCGACTCGGTTTCCGGCCTCACGTGCCTGGTGGAGCGAGGGAACGCGCCGGCGGTGCCGGTGATCGTCGTCAATCGGACCTTCAATCTGGAACGCATCCGCTTCACGTTGCTCCATGAACTCGGTCATCGGCTCATGAAGGTCGAGGGAATCGACGAGGAGAAGGCGGCCCATCGCTTTGCGAGCGCCTTTCTGATGCCGGCCGATCATCTGCGCGCGGTCATCGGAGCGCATCGGCAGGGATTCGGCGTAGCAGAGCTTCTCGCTACGAAGCATGTCTATCGGGTCGCGGCCACGGCTCTGTTGGTTCGTTTCAGGGACCTAGGGATTATTTCGCCGGAGCAACTTACGTCGTTGTTCCAGACGACGGCCCGCCACTGGCGCAGGAACGAGCCGGAACCGCTCCCTCCGACGACAAGCGCCGAATGCCCGCAGCGCTTTCAGCGGCTCTGCTACCGCGCGCTAGCCGAAGGGGTTATATCGAATTCGAAAGCAGCCGATTTGCTTCGTCAGCCCGTTGCGGCCATCGCAAGAAAGATGAATGGCGATGAGCCGTCCGAAGATCGTTGTCAGTGATTCATCTGTTGTGATGGACCTCGCCAAGGTCCGGCTTGTCGAGCCCGTCCTCAAGCTGCCGTTCGAATTCGTCATTCCCGACGTCATTCTCGCCCGCGACGTTGCCGATCTCGGCCCATACACGGCGGCGCGACTGCTTCGGCTCGGCTTCGTCGCGGGAGAGCTGGATGGGGCGCAGACCCGATGTGCCCGCGACTATTTCCTGCAGCATCGCCGGCAGCTGAGCCTCAGCGACTGTTTTGCCTGGCGCCTCGCTGAGGTCCACAAGGGAATCCTGATGACCGGCGACGCCGACCTGAGCACCATTGCGGCCGCCGTCAACGTCGAGGTTCGCGGCATTCTTTGGGCCATCGAGATGATGGCCAAGAACAAGACCAGCACCGGCAGTGTCCTCGCCGAAGCGCTCGACCGGCTCGGAAGCGATCCGCTAAGGAACCTGCCAGAGGCCGAGACCCGCGCACTCCGGGAATGGCTCAAGGCTGGGTGAAAGTCTATTGCGCCGCCGACGAACGACATTGGGCGGAGAAGTCGAAGGGCGCCGCCCTGTCAACTACCAATGGGAATGGTTGCGCGTTCCGACCGACTAAAGTCGATCTGATTGCGCTTGCGGCAGGATTCAACCCGTGCGACGATTTTGCCGCTTCCGTAGGCGCGACTCGGTTAGATTGGAGACCGCCGGGAGCGAGGGGATCGATCAACGCGAATCGGCGTCTCGCCTTAGAACAAAGCCGACTGGTGTCATCCGCATCCGGCTGACTGCGGGGAGGCCATCACCGCTTCCCAAGATCCAGCGGCGAAGTTCGGAGAGCGGAAGCCGATTGGAAGCTGGGGTAGGGGTATGGAGATGTCTGAAGCGATCGTCGGACCGAAGTCGCATGGGCTCTTCTGGCGTCTTGCTGCGTTCGGAATGATGATGGCCGCCGTCAGCGGGAGGGCCGTCTGAAGTGCCGAGCTATCTCGAATTTTTCGCGGGCGGAGGAATGGTACGCGCCGGCTTGGGAAGCCGGTGGAAGTGCCATTTCGCCAACGATTTCGATCCGCTGAAGGTCCAAGTCTACGCCGACAATTGGGGCGAAGAGGAAATCATCAAGGACGACATCCACAAAGTGGAGGCCGGAGATCTCGGGCGTCGCGCCGACTTGGCCTGGGCGTCGTTCCCTTGCCAGGATCTGTCCATGGCGGGAAACGGACTCGGCATCGGCCAGGCCAGCGGAGCCAATCGCACGCGATCGGGGACCTTTTGGGCGTTCATCGATCTCATGAAGAGCCTGAAGGCCAACGGCCGCTTGCCGCGGATCGTGGTCCTCGAAAACGTCGTCGGCCTTCTGACCATCAACGGCGGCGAGGAATTCAAGGCGGTCATCGCGGCGCTCGACCGGCTGGGGATGCGCGCCGGCGCTGTCATGGTCGACGCGCGGCATTTCGTTCCCCAGTCCCGGCAAAGGGTCTTCATCGTCGCCGTCTCGAAGGCGGCCAAGATCGCGGCCGAACTCGTTCGCGAGGAGCCCCATCCGACCTGGCATCCGGATCCGCTAGTGAAGGCCGTCGAGAAATTGTCGCCGCAGTGCCGCGGTCAGTGGATGTGGTTCAATCTCGGTGCCGCGCCGGAACCGAAGAAGACGCTGAACAAGATCGTGAAAGACAAACCGGTCGGCGTCGAGTGGCACACGCCCGCGGAGACCAAGCGTCTGATCGGCATGATGTCCGAGATACACAAGCAGAAGCTTTCCGAGGCCAAGAAGTCTGGCAAGCGGATCGTGGGCACGCTTTCTCTGCGAATGCGGCCGTCGAACCGCAAGACCGTGCAGAGGACGGAGGTGTGTTTTCGCGGACTGGCGGGCTGCCTGCGGACGCCCAAAGGCGGCGGCTCGCGCCCGCGCATCATCGTGGTGAAGGGTGCGGACGTGCGCACGCGACTTCTCGCGCCCGCGGAAGCAGCCTCGCTCATGGGATTGAAGGCGAGCTACCAGCTCCCGGGAGTCTACGAATTCGCGTTCAGGGTGATCGGCGATGGCGTAGCCGTGCCCGTCGTCGCCTTCCTACGCAAAAAGCTTCTGAATCCACTGTTGCGCTCCGTCAAGAAATCGAGCCCGGCGAACGCGCGCAAAACGAAGCGCGGCTTACGCGCTTCGCCGGGACGGAGCCGTCGCGGCCAATTTGAGATTCGGGTTTAAGATGCGCGCCGACCTGCCCACCGGCCTGTCCGACTGGGAAGAGGCGCTAACGCGGCGCTTCCTGACGGCGGTCGGCGAGGACGTCGGTCCGATCAGGTCCTTCGACATCAGCCCCGAGACGTTGGCGCTCGCGGTCGGCGCGGATCCTGCGGCCGGCACCCACGCGGTTGCCGCGTTCAAGACGGCGCTGCTGGCGAACAGATTCGCGCTGTATGCGGCGTTGGAGAACGGAGCCTTCAACCGGAAGCTTGCTGCCGAGTGCCCTGGCTGCTTCGCTTATCTCGCGCTGACGATCTTCGTCGATAGTCACATCGACGGCGACGATGCGGACGGCTCCGAGCAGTTCAGGCCGAAGCTCGCCGCATTCCTGGGTGGCGACCGCGGCTTTTCGAAGCTGTCCGGCGTTGCGTCCATGTGGAGGTTCCTGCGCGATTGGCTCGCCCGCCAAGCGAAAGCCGGCAGGCCGTTCCGAAAGCTCGTTCTTCCGACCGAGGATGCCTGGGTTCAGATCGGCTATTCCTTGCGCTTGTCGTTTCCGTCCCGCCGAGACCACACGTTCCTCGGCAACTTCTTCGACCAGCATCCTGGGATCACGTCCGACGAGCGCGCGATGCTCGGCACGCTCCGCAACCTGGTCGACCGATCAAGCGCGTCGCCGGGATTGCATGACGCCTTCGACGAATTCCACCAGGCCTATCTCGGCGGACAGCGCACGCTCGCGGACCACCGGTTCTGGAAGTTCGTGTTGTCGGTGGCCGCGGCTCGAAATCTCGATCTGCCGGCGGACGTTTCGCTGGAGATCTATCCCGACGAAGACGGGCTGCTTCAGTTCAAGATCGACGTCGCCGGAAAGTCCGACGGCAAGAGCGTCCACTCGACGCTCCAGTCGGCGGTGGAGACCGCCGGCAAACTCGGCGCGTCGAATCTGGCGAAGGTCACGGCAGCCGGCTACGTCGTCTTCAAGCGCGTGGGGATGGCACGCTGGTCCGCGGTGCCCAGATTTTCCGATTGTCGCGGCGAGGTTAAAGTCGGGCTCTGCCGCCGCCTGACCGCGGCGATCGGTTCGAAGCTCGGCCGGCTAGCCGCCAGCGGCGACTGGGGCCTAACGGTCGAACCCGTGTCGATCGCCAAGGCGGAGGACGCGCTGCACCGGCTGCTTGCGAAGGGCGAGATGCCGGCGATCATCTCGGGCGTGACCGTGGCGGGGGGCGTACGGATCGGTCATCATTGGCTTGGACGGCGCACGGTGCTGCCGACGATCGAGACAGACCTTGGAGCACCGACGATCGGCGCCGAAGGCGAGCCGGACGCGCCCCCGCTGGCGTGCAAGGAGATCGAACCAAATCTCTACGCGATCAAGACCCGACGCCCGCTCAACGGCGCCTACGAACTCAGGGGTTCGGCGATGACTGCGACGCGGCTCCAGTTCGTCGCCGACGCGTTCGTTCACGACGCGCGGCGGATGTCCAACATCGTCGACATGCCTGAGTGGAACGACACGGTCGAGCTGCGGTCGCGCGTCGCCGAGCCTCCCCAAGGCTGGGACGAGGTCCCGGAACCATTGGACGACCTTCTCGAGGCGATCTATGCGGGCGGCCGCGGAGGGTGGAGCGAGGCCGATCTCATTCCATTGCTGGAGAGAGTTCTTCCGGCGGAGATCAATCCTTGGGATTTTCTGCGAAGCCTTCAGGACGCCAGCGTGCTGACCCCGTTTCTGCGGGCGCGGTTCCGCGGCCGATCGTGGACCCTCGACCCCGTCGCACTGGTGCCGCTGAGGTCGCGCGACGAAGATTTCGTCTTGGTCGACGGATGCTTGCCCGCGTTGCTGCTGCGCGACTTCAAGCAGGCGGTGAAGGCGCTAGGCGGGCGGCCGTTCAGACGAATGACGTCTCCGTGGAGCGTTCCGTTGATCGGCGCCGTAGGCGTGCCCGTCGACAATCTGAAAGAGCGGCTGGACTGGCCGGCGAAGCGGGCGACGGTGCCGGGCCGCCGCCCGGCGGCCTTCGACGACGCGCCGCATCGCCGGCTCGACGCCTACCGGCAGGAATACGAATGGTCCTGGGACCTGGGTCGCTTCACTTCAGGCGGATCCCGTTCGCCCGTGCGGCTTGCGCGTTGGGTCCATCTGGGTGAATGCGATCACGACGTCTACGTGGTCTCCGGACGAACGCAGGAGCGGCTTTTCCTTTCCCGCTGCTGCGCGATTGTGCACGCGCACATGTTGGCCGGAAGGGCGATGTACCGCTTCGACGCGGCGCGGCTCGTCCGGCTTGGGCGAGACGGGTTCCTGCCGGACCGGATTTCGCAATGGCTCCGGTACGTGAATTTGAACAACGCGGGGCCGATGCCGTCCGGAGGCTACGGATACTGCGCCGACCAGAGTCAGGCGACGGGGATCGCGGCCCTGCTGCGGGGCGCAGTCGACGCCGGCGTTGCGGTTCGCGCTTCCTGGGACGTCGTTGCCTCCGCCAGGCGCAGCGGCTTCGCCGAACGACTGGTGTTTACGGACGGACGCTTCGTTTCGGGACGGGCGCCTTTCAATTCGACTGAGTGGAGTGGGGCATGAGCGCCAGCAATAGCTTCGTGGTCGGCCAGTGCACGCGGGTGCGCGATACCGTCTTCATGAAAGCGCGCGCGCAGTCGGTCGACGGCTCAATGCGCGATCTTACGCATACGTCCCAAAACGAGTTCCCGCCCGATGGAGAGATCGAACTGCGCGGCGCGCGCGCGACCCTGAAGCAGGACGACTGGGCGATCGCGAGGCCGGTGCTGGACGGGCCGCCGCGCCGCCAGCGCTGGGTCTCCCAGACCGCGCGGAAGCTGCTGCCGTTCGAAGACCTTTCGGGCCTCGCCGGTCCTGAGGCGGCGCGCAGGCTTCTGGTCGAGTCCGGTCTGCAGGACGGCTACACGGGCGAGAAGATCTTCCGGATCGGCGCCGAGAAGATGATCATGGTCACGATGGTCCGATCGGAGGACGGCAGATGCCGCGCCACCTCGGCGGATATGCGACGGCTGCCCGTCTACGATTTCGATCCCACGAAGGTTCTCACGATTCCGACCCCGGGCGGTTCGGTTTCGTTGATGGAGAAGAACCATCAATCCGCCGAAACCGGCGTCGCGAACTGGATCGGCGACGCCCAGTATGTCGAGCAGATCGTGCGGGGCGCTCTCGCTGTGGAAGACGCGGACCAAAAGGCCACGGCTGCGGTCGCTGCGACGCTGCTGGCGCACGCGGACAGGCTCGCCGGCCAGCTTTCCGGCAGCGGCGAGCCCGACCCGAAGGTCGCCCAGGAAATCCTCAGGTCGCGCCGTCTGGGCGATCTTCTGGCGTCGAGGCCCGCGCTTATCGCGGAATTCATGAACGCGCTGAGGCGCGACCCAAATATTGCGGCGCGCATCGAGCAGGAGATCGCGCGGCTTACGGCGGAGACCGTCGAGGCGAAAAGGGCTGAGCTCACCGCCCAGTTGAGCGAGTCTCTCGAGGCCGAACTCGCTGGCCTCAGGCGGGACCGGACGAGTAAGCTCGAGGCCGAGTTGTCGGATCTCGAAGCCTCGAGTCTGCAGGAGCTGCAGCAGAAGATCGACAGCCAGACAAACTCGGCGCTCTCGACGCTCGAGGTAAGGAAGGCGGGCCTGGACCGGGCCGTTGCGGAATTGGAGAAGACGCGCGACGCGCTGCACGAAAGCCACCGCCTGAAGGGCGAGGAGATCGAAGCGCTGTCCAACGACGTGGGCAGGCTGACCTCGGAAGTAGCCGACCGCAAGGCGGACCTAGACCGCCTGCTGCGGATGGAGGAGTTGCTGCGGAGTTCGGGCGAAAGATCGAAGGCCGCCGACGACGGGCCATCGTTTCCGCTCGCGATCGTCTCGCCGAGCGCTCGGCCGCTGCCGCTAGGCGAGATCGCCGACTGGCTCACGGCCTCGCAGCTGCTCACCGACGCGGGCAGACGCGGTGTGGCCAGACTGGCGGCGCTGATGCTGGGTGGCGGCGTTCCGGTCGTCGACGGTCCCGAGGCCGACGACGTGCTCGATATCCTGTCGTCGATGCTGGCCGGCGGCGCCATGACGTCGTTCGACTGCGACCCCACCGTCATCAGCTACGACGATCTATGGCGCCGTCCAGGCGCCGGCGCGTCGACGCAGGCTGGCCTCGCGCTTTCGGACGTGCAGAAGACAGGCGCCATTCGGCTTTGCGCGATCCGCCGAGCCGAACTCGCTCCATCCGGATTCTGGATCGAAACGTTGCGCCGGGCGGCCCGACGACGGTCGGTTCCGAAGGAGCTTCTTCTCTGCGTCACGCGAGCCGGCGATGGCGAGGAGGAAGCCTCGAAGGATCCGTCCGCGTTCCGCGCCGAAGGCTGGATCGAGCTAAACGCCGGCGCCCAAGCTCTGGCCTCGGTCGTCGACGAGGCCTTTCCGCGCGTCGTGGACGTCTCGAGCCTTCCGTTCGATCCTCCAGCGGCCTTGAGCGCGATCGGCGTTCCGCCCTTGCGGCTGTCGATCTCCGACGCCCGTTGGCTGGCGCAGTTCGCTCCGGTGGCGAAAGCGATCCTCAAGGGCGAGGCAACCCCGTTCCTGAAGGAGATTCTGGAAGCGGAATCCGGGAACGCGAAGCCGGCCCTGAAGCTGATCGACAACGGAGGACCGTCGCGTGCTTGACCCGATCGGCGGCTTCGAACGCATCAAGGATTTCTTCATCTCCTACGTCGAGACGGCGTTTCGCATCTCAAGCGTTCAGACCGCCGATCAGCGCCGGAACCTTCTCGAGTCCGACGGCGCGCTCGCCACCGCGCCCTTCGTCGAGCCTGTTCCACGCTATCAGCAATACAAGGACCCGTTGGAGAAGGTGATATCCGACGGACGGTTGAGCCATCTGTCGCAGGCGGGACGCGACGCGTTCGTCGAGTTGGCCTTATCTGGCCTATTCGACGGCGAGCCTGCCGCTGGACCGGTCAAGCGCAAGTCGATCTTCAATCCGTACATCCACCAGGTCGAGATGCTCTTTCGCGGCTCGAACCCGGGGAAGCCGGGCGTCGTCACGTCTGGCACGGGCTCGGGAAAGACCGAGAGCTTCATGCTGCCAGTCTTGGCCGCCATCGCGAACGAAGCCGTGAAGTGGCCGGCACCGAACGCGGGATTTCTTCAAGAGAAGTGGTGGGCGGGCGGCGACCCTTTCGTCCACATGCGACGCCATGAGAGCCAGCAACGGGCCAAGGCGCTGCGCGCGATCGTCCTTTATCCGATGAACGCTCTGGTCGACGACCAGATGGTCCGTCTGCGCCGGACGCTGGACTCCGACGAGGCCCGCGCCGTGATGGACGAGCGCTTCGCCGGGAACCGGATCTTCTTCGGACAGTACACCAGTTCGACGCCGGTCACGGGGTACGAAAAGCATCCGCGGAAATCGCAGGACAAAGGCGAGAAAGCGCGGAGAGCGCGCCGAGGCGCCGAGCTTCGGGAGGAGATGCGCCGGTTCGAAAGCGATCAGGACGCGGCGCGGCAGCACGACGCCGAAGCGCGCCGAAAGGCTGCGGCGGCGGGCAAGAAGGCGCCCGATCCGACCAGGTTCATCTTCCGCTCGATCGATGGCGGCGAGATGGTGAGCCGTTGGGACATGCACCGGGCGCCGCCTGACATCCTGGTCACCAATGCGTCGATGCTGGGCACGATGCTGTCGCGCGAAGTCGAAGACAAGATCTTCGAGGCGACACGGGATTGGCTGGCGAGCGATCCGGACTCCTACCTTTTCCTCATCATCGACGAATTGCATCTTGTGCGCGGTTCGGCCGGCACGGAAGTGTCGTTCCTGATCAAATCGCTTCTTCAGCGCTTGGGTCTCGACGATCCGGCAAAGATCCACAAGCTCCGGATTCTCGCGTCGAGCGCATCGCTCCCGCTGGACGGAGAGAACGAGGACCACAGCCTCAGATATCTGCGTGATTTGTTCGCCCCGTACGGCACTAGCCAGGGGCCGGGCGATCCGGGCACCCAGGACCCGACGTTCTGGCGGGACTGTGTCGTGCCCGGCAAGCCGCATCTCGACCTGGTCCCGCTCGTCAAGCTGCCGCGCGACCCGTTCGAGGCCCTGGTCACGGCATCTGACGCGAAGAACGAAGGCCTGATCAGGGATGTTCCACGGACCCAGCAGGTTGAGGCCGCCCTCGCGAAGATCGCCGCGGCCCTCGGCCTGAACTCTGGCGACGCGGAATTCGTGCGGAATCTGTCGCGCCGCTCGGCCGAGATACTGACGAGCGCCTGCATCGACGGCGACAACGTGAGAGCCACGTCCATCGATCGGCTTGCCGACACGCTCTTCGGAGACAAGGGCGCGACCAAGGCGCTGCGCGGCTTGATGCTGGCTCGCGCGCTTCCGGAGAGCATCGGGCATAAGGCGGAAACTCCGGTCGGCCTTCCGTCATTCCGCTTTCATGGGTTCATCCGGAACATCGAAGGGCTATTCGGCTCGGTGGATCAGGGAAACGCAGGCATCAGGGTCGGCGACCTGACGATCGAACGCGGCGTGTCGCACGGCAAGCCGTCCGACGATTCCGCGCGCGGCCGCAGGCTCTTCGAGCTCCTATATTGCGAAGCCTGCGGCGAACTTTTGCTTGGCGGCCAACGCGGATCGTCCGCTGGCAACACCAAAGTCGTGGAGATGCTTCCGTCGGCGGCCGACCTCGAGTCGATTCCCGAGAAGGCGGGTTCGGAATACTACGACAAGATGACGTGGGCGCAGTTCGCCGTCTTCTGGCCGAAGACGGAGACGCCGCGAGAATCGGAGCGTGGTTACGATCATTGGACCACCGCGGCGCTCGATCCGACCTCCGGCGCCGTCACCGAGCGAGACGACGTGCCGGCGGGCCATATCGGCGGCCACGTCTACTTCCAGACGGACGATGCGATTCAGAACGCCAAAGGGCAGGAAGTCCGCTTGCGGATGGCTCAACCGTTCTGCTGTCCCAAGTGCGGAACGGACTACTCGTTCCGGCCGCGATCGGGCCGCGCCAATTCTCCCATCAGGGCCTTCCGGACGGGCGTCGGAAAGGCGTCACAGATGGTGGCAACGGAGCTTTTCGAACTGCTGCACGCCATCCGCGCGGAGCCGAAAAGCATCGTGTTCTCGGACAGCCGGCAGGATGCGGCGAACCAATCGCTGGAAATCGAGCGGCTGCATCTACGTGACCTGCGCCGCGAAATCCTGGTCACGGCCGCGCGCGAGTGCCTCGCGGAGGCCCAGGACAAGTACGTCAGCCAGAAGGAGAGGGAGCGGGTATACGAAGAGTTGAAGGGCGACATGAAGGCCATGATGGCGCGCATGGCCGAGTGGGCGAAATTGGACGACGAGTTGAAGGACATCAACCTCGACTCCAAGAAGATCCGCCTTGACTACCTCCTGCAGTATGGGAGCAGGGACCGCACGCTGTCGCGCATCACCGCTGAGTTCGTCGGCCTCGGGATTCACCCCTTCGACGAAGTCGGCAGAAAGAAGTTCGACAACAAGCCGTGGTGGGACGCCTTCGTCCGCTCGGCGGGCGTGAGCCAGTTCTCCCCCCAGCTTGCGGCCGATCAGCGGCTGGCGCTGGAGAGGGAGATCATGACCAACCAGTACGAACTGGTGGAGGACGTGATCTTCGCCAACACATTCTTCGCGCTGGAGGAGACGGGCCTGGCCTACCCGTCACTCTCGCCCGATGCGTCCGAGGAGACGCGGAAGCTCGACGCCTGGCTGCGCGTGTTCGCGAGCGCGTCCCGCGTCCGCGAGGGCAAGTTCTTCGACAGACACAATTTCATGACTTGGGACAAGCCGCAGGCCGTGCCAAAGAAGAACAGGGTGCGGCGGTTCGCAGATGGAGTGTTCGGCGCGACCGTGGACAATGGCTTGCAGAAGATCCTCGACGATCTCGCCGCGATCGGCCATCTCGGCGGCGTGATCGAGGTCGGGAAACTGCATTTGCGCATCGCCCAGCCGGGAGATCCATACTGGAGATGCGAGTCCTGCGAGCGTGTCCACTTGCATCGCGGCGAACAGATCTGCACCCGATGCTACACGCGCTTGCCGGACAATCCGACCGGAACCGTCGACGCTCTCTGGAATTCGAATTTCCTCGGCAGGCGCATCGTCCGCGGACACGACCAGGGCATCAAGCGCTTCCGGTTGAAATGCGAGGAGTTGAGCGGACAGACAGAGGACTTCTCGGATCGCCTGCGCCGGTTCAAGGACATCTTCGTCGGACAATCGAACGAAGTAGGCCGTCTTGCGGAAGAGATCGACATGTTGTCGGTGACGACCACCATGGAGGTGGGCATCGACATCGGCTCGTTGCAGACGGTCTACCAAGCCAACATGCCGCCCCAAAGGTTTAACTATCAGCAGCGCGTCGGCCGGGCTGGGCGCCGCGGTCAAGCGTTCTCGTTCGTGACGACCTTCTGCCGCGGCCGCAGCCATGACGCCTTCTATTTCCGTCATCCGGAGTCGATCACCGGCGATGCCCCGCCGCCGCCGTTCCTCGCCGTCGACCATGACCCGATACCTCACAGGCTCCTCAGAAAGGTCTGGCTGCGGGCAGCGTTCGCGGTCGTCCGCGACGATTGCATCAGCCGCGGAGACACATTCCCCGGCGACGACCTAGTGCCTCCGGATGTGCACGGAGAATACGTGCCGACGGGACCGTTCTACATCGCCGGATCACCTTGGCCCGATCGACTGCTCGCCGCCTTGCGCCAGACGCAGCACATCCGCGACGGCTTCGTGAATTCCGCCATCCTGGATCCGGCGCAGCGGGCGCGCCTGCTTGCGACGTCGACGCCGGAGACGCTGCTCGACGAAATGATGAAGAGGAGGGACGCGGCTCCCCGCGACAACGCCGGACTGGCGCAGTTTCTCGCCGAACAGGGCCTCCTGCCCATGTACGGAATGCCCACGCGCGTGCGCAATCTCTATCTCGGGATGCTGACGAAGGGCACCGGCTCCAACGAGGAGCTGTCGTGGCTTTCCATGGATCGCGACCTCGAAATGGCGATCTTCGAGTTCGCGCCTGGCAGCCTCCTTGTGAAGGACAAGGAGAAGCACAAGTCGATCGGTTTCACGGGTAGTTTATTGGATCCAGAGCGGCGAGGGCGGTTCATCAATGTTCAACCCCCCATGACGAACTGGATCAGCGAAGACGGCTTCGTCGGCTGGTGCGTCGCTTGCGGTGCCGCCAAGCATGAGCGCGAGCGTCCCGGCATCGGAGTTCAGTGCGACGATTGCCGGGGCGACATACTTCCCGGGGAGTTTCGTCACTACGTCTCGCCGTCCGCCTTCAGGACGGATTTCCGTCCCGAAGACGGAGACATCGACGAGGTCGGCGTGATGTCGACCCGGACTGTGGCGACGGTCGCGCGGGAGGGCAAGCCGCAGGACGTCGGCAGCATCCGGATCCACGCGGGAGCGGGCACGACCATCATGCAGCTGAACGACGGCCGCCCGAACGAGCTCGGCGAGCAGCAGCTCTTCGAGGTCGAGATCATGACCGATCAGGAGGTCGCCACGTTCCCGCGCGGCGTCCAGCTTCCGCTGCAGGCGATCGACACCAGCGTCTCCATCAAGGACAAAAACCGGCGATTTCAGAGGACCGACGACGGCATCGGACAGTTCGGCCTCTTCGCGCGCAAGGCGACCGAAGCCGTTTTCGTGGAGGCCAAACTTTTCAACCAGCGGCTCAATATCGATCTCGTCGCGAAAGCCGGCGATCGCACCCACATCGCGGCCCGGGCGGCGGCGATCAGCGCCACGCACCTGCTGGTGCAGAAGGCGGCACTCAAATTGGACGTCGCGCCCGACGAATTCGAGGCCCTCGAGCCGCGACTTCGGCATGGCCGGCCGATGCTTCAGATCGCCGACACGTTGATCAACGGCTCAGGACTCTGCCGTCGGCTTTGCCAAACGGCAGCAGACGGACGTCCGGACATCGCCCGATTGATCGAAGAGATCCTGACGGTGCGCGATAAATGGCCGCTCGCGGACTTCATGGACGCTGAACATGAGGCGCAGTGCTCGACGTCCTGCTACATGTGCATCCAGCAATATCAGAACCGTCGCTATCATCCGCTTCTGGATTGGCGTCTCGGCCTCGCGTACCTGCGGTCGATGACGAACCCCACATTCCAGTGCGGCCTCGACGGCGACTTCGATTCCTATCCGGAACTGAAGGGGTGGCTCGGAAAGGCGCAGGCGTTGGCCGAGGCGGTGGCTTCGATGCGCCCGAAGTTCTGGCGGGCCGAGAGGACTGGGGCCATGCGTCTGCCGTGCCTGGTCGAGACCGATGGACAGCAGCGTGTGGTCCGGAGGCTGGTGGTGATCCATCCGCTGTGGCGCGCCGATCAAGCGCTCCTGAGCCGCCTGGGCGTCGCGGCCCCCGGCGTTCGCACGCTTCCGATCGACACCTTCGACCTCGAGCGACGGCCTCTGCGCGCGTTGGAAATGGTCGAGGAGAGGGGGCCGGCACCGGCCTTCCAGGCCAACGGCGACTAGCTACGGGGCGCCGAAACAAACAGGCGGCGAAGGATCCTGTCCAATTTTGCGGGATCCTTCGCCTGGCACTCCCAGATGACCGCGCATCGCCATCCGGACTTTTTCAGGAGCCTGATAGTCTCCTTATCCCGGAGCGCGTTCCGCTGAAGCTTCTTCGTCCAGTAATCGACGTTGGTTTTTGGAAGTCGCGCTCTTTTGCAGCGGTGCGAATGCCAAAAGCAGCCGTTCACGAATAACGCGGTGCGCCAGCGACGGAAAACGAGATCTGGCTTGCCGGGAAGATCGGCGCCATGAAGCCGAAACCGGAGCCCTAGTCCGTGCGCGGCGCGCCTCACGTTGAGTTCGGGCGTGGTATCCTTCGATCTGATCTGCGCCATCGTCCACGAGCGATGGGAAGAATAGCTCTCCCGCTCACCGACCGCCACGTCAGGCCGTTTTGCACGTGCTTTGCGATTTACTCCCATTGCTCCCAGTATAGCTTTCGGCGAAGGCGCTTTCGAGGCCGTCGACGACCTGTCGAAAGTCGCTGATCACTTCCGCAGATCTAAGATTCAGTACGAGTGCTGATCGCGGTCGGCGGCAGGACGGCACGCAATTCGGGCACGGAATCCAATGCGGCCTGAACGAAGGTATTCGAATTGGGTCCAGGCCAGGCGCTGTAGTCGCCGTAGGCCCGGAATTTATAGTTCTCTATCACGTAGCGGATCTTCGGAATGAGCGCCTCGGCCCGCTCGCCGTCGACCGCGACGATCGTCTAGGGCAGGGCACCGAACCATCTGCCGTCCGGCGCGAAGCCGTTGGTCTGGATCGGTTCGCCCCACGCCGTGTAGTCGTAGCGGCTGTAGCTCACTTTCGAAAGTCCTGCTCGCAGGCATCTGCTGCCGGAGCGTCTGGCGGCCCTCAGGGTACCGGACGGCCCCGTACGCGGGGACCTGGCGGAGGGGCGGCCGATCGTGCTCGCGGACGGCAGTACGATCGATCCGGACGAGTGTGCTGAGCCCACTCCAGGTCGGCGCCAAGCTCGTCGTGATTGGCGCCAGCGAGACCATCGACGGCGTGCTGCAGCACGTCGGCGGGCGCCGACCTATTGGTGCTCGAGCGACCTTCCCGCAGCGTGACGCCGCCATCGCGCTCGATTATGGTCACCTGACCGCGGCCAAGGCGGCCGAACTCGCGGCCGGCGCCTGCGTCAAACAACTGGTGCTCAATCACATTTCGGGATCGTGGCGTGAGCTGGCGCGATCTGTGCGACTCGCGCTAAGCATTCACTCTCATCTCCTCACTGCGCAAAGGGAATAGGATGGTTGCTGCTGCCCGTGATTTGCCGGCTTCAGGTTATGCGCTCGAAGTCGACGGCCGCCTCAAGGCCGAATTTGCGACGAGGGATGGTGCCAAGACGGGGGCGGAAGAGCTGAAGAAGCGTTTTCCCATGCTCCAGATCAGAATCTATGACGCGCAGACACAGACTCGCGAGGACGTCGAGCTGTTGTAAGTCCGGCACAAGCATGGTCATAACACCCTTTTCGAGAGCTTAGGGCCGTCTCCCTTCGGGACCGGGCTGTCGGCTTGCGCTGAAACCCCGGCTTGCGCCGGTTTTTCACCCTTCGGGCTTCCATCCCTGACGGGAGGGGCGGCGAGCAGAGGTCTTCCCCGACACCGTGGGCCGCGCGCGATAGACGGTGCAGGAGAGGCAGAGTGGGGCGGCGCTGGCCATGACGGGTTGAGGACCGGAGGAGAGTCTTCCGGCGCTCGTCATGGAGATTGCTCCCATGAATAAGCAGGTTCTTGATGCCCGCCGCGATGCCAGCGGCGGTTACAGGGTGGATGTCAGTCGCGGCGAGCGCGTCGGTCGGGTATCCTCCGAGTGGTTTTCCCGTCCGGCGGACGAGCGCTATCTGTCGCTCAACGAACTCGCCCGGTCGGTGCGCGATCGCGCGGACCGCAGCCGGACGCGCGTGGTCGAAAGCGCGCTCATCCACGTGGAAGCAAACCGTGCGGACCCCGAGCGCTTGGCCTTGATGCTTCCCGGCTCGGATACGCCTGTCGCGCCGACCCACTGGAGCTTCGGCCAGCTTGCAAGCCAAGTCGGCGCTCCGGCTGCTTACCTGCGGCAACTCCCCGCGGCACTTGCGGGCATCAACCTGCAATATGGCCTGACCGCCAATCGCGCGGAACAGATCAAAACGCTCGAGACGGGCGATGGCCGCGTTGAGCTTCGCGCCGTAACCAGTCCAGACTATGGCCGGATCTTTGACCACGAACTGGTTGAGGCCGTGCAGCGCATCGCCGGCAATGGCACGGGCGATACGCGCTGGAAGGTGCCGGGCGTGCTTGACTGGTCGACCGGAATCTACAATCCGCGTGTCGACATTTCCAAGGACACGACGACGCTCTATGCATCCGACAGGGACGTTTTCCTTTTCCTGGTCGACGACCTGAACCCGATAGAGGCTGGCCGTCTCCGGAACGGCTCGCCCGACCTCTATTTCCGAGGCTTCTATTGCTGGAACTCGGAAGTCGGAGCGAAGACGCTCGGCATGGCGAGCTTCTATCTCCGTGCCGTCTGCCAAAATCGTAATCTATGGGGCGTGGAAGATTTCGAGGAGATCATCATCCGCCATTCCAAATACGCAGCCTCCCGCTTTGCGCACGAGGCGGCCCCGGCGCTCCTGAACTTCGCCAACTCCTCAGCCACGCCCTTCGTCAACGGCATCAAGGCCGCCCGCGAGCAGATCGTGGCATGCAGCGACGAGGATCGCACCGAGTTTCTGCGTCGCCGCGGCTTCTCCAAGGCCGAGACCGGCAAGGTGATCGACGCGGTGCTGGCAGAAGAAGGCCGCCCGCCTGAAAGCATCTTCGATTTCGTGCAGGGCATCACCGCCGTCGCGCGCGACAAGCCGCATCAGGATGCCCGGCTGGATATGGAGGCGAAGGCGAAGAAGCTCCTGGACCGCGTCGCCTGACTCCGGCGAAGCCGCCGAAACCGATTTCGCCTATCTGCGGCACTTCTCCATTTCGCCTTTCCGTGGCGCTGCCCTCTTGGAGCAAGAGGGCGGCGCTTCGCTCTGTGAACGGCTTGGAGGCCGAGAGAGAGGCTTTTGGCCGGCCGTTCCGGAGAAACTGACATGGCAAAAGCCGTTCAGAAGATCAAGCTATCGCCATCGCGCGACGTTCCCTTCAACAAGCTCGTGCTGGCTCAATCCAACGTCCGCCGCACCAAGGCCGGCATCTCGATCGAGGACCTCGCCGAGGACATCGCGCGACGGTCTCTGCTGCAAAGTCTCAACGTCCGGCCAATCTCCGACGCCGAAGGCCAGGAGACCGGCATGTTCGAGGTGCCTGCAGGTGGTAGGCGCTATCGTGCACTTGAACTTCTGGTGAAGCAGAAGCGCCTGGCGAAGACCGCATCGGTCCCGTGCATCGTCAGCGATAGCACCGAGACATCCGCTGAAGAGGACTCGCTTGCAGAAAACGTGCATCGCGTCGCGCTGCATCCACTCGACCAGTTTCGGGCATTTCAGACGCTGCGCGAGCAAGGTCGTTCCGAGGAGGATATCGCGGCCATCTTCTTCGTCTCCCCTAATGTTGTGAAGCAGCGGCTCCGGCTCGCGGCCGTCTCCCCGACTCTGCTCGACGTCTATGCCGACGACGGCATGTCGCTCGAACAGTTGATGGCGTTCTCCGTCACCGCCGAGCACACTCGACAGGAACAGGTTTGGGAAAGCGTCAATAAATCAGGCTACGACGAGCCGTATCAGATCAGGCGCCTTCTGACCGAGCGTGCGGTGCGGGCTTCCGACAAGCGCGCGCGCTTTGTCGGCCTTGCGGCCTATGAGGCGGCCGGCGGCAGCGTGTTGCGCGACCTCTTCGAAGAAGATGGTGGCGGCTGGCTGGAGGACGTCGGCTTGCTCGAACGTCTTGTCGCCGACAAGCTGCGGGCGGAAGCCGAGATAATCGCCGCCGAAGGCTGGAAGTGGCTGGATGTCGCCGCCAGCTTTCCCTACGGCCATGATCACGGGCACCGCCGGCTTGAAGGAATACCGCCTGATCTGACCTCCGAGGAGCAGGCGAGCTTCGATACCCTCCAGGCGGAGTGCGACGCGCTCCAGGCAAAATATGAAGACGCCGACGAACTGCCGGACGAGGTGGATGCCCGTCTTGGCGAACTCGAGCAAGCGCTCGAAGCTTTCGCGAACCGGGCATATGTTTTCAAGCCTGCCGAGATCGTCCACGCCGGCGCCTTTGTCAGTATCGATGCCGAAGGCGGCCTGCAGGTTGAGCGGGGTTATGTCCGCCGCGAGGACGAGACCGCGTTCGTTGCGGCGACGACCGAGCCCGATCCCGAAGCAAACGCAGCAACGTCCGACGCCGATGGTGACGATCAGGGCGTGCCACTAGCCCAGCACGCCACGATCACGGTCGCGGGGCAGGCGAGTGCGGATGAGGAGGACGACGACGATGCCATCCGGCCGTTACCCGACCGGCTCGTGACGGAGCTGACCGCGCATCGCACGCTGGCGCTGCGCGACGCCGTCGCTTGCCATCCGCAGGTCGCGATGACAGCGCTCCTGCACAAGCTCTGTGTGGACGCGTTCTACCAGACCTACACGCCGGGATGTCTTGAAGCTGGCGTGCGCCACGTTCAGCTTCCCGGTCAGACGCCGGGTCTGAAGGAGAGTGCGTCCGCCAAATCCATCGCGGATCGGCATGCGGCCTGGAACGCCGATCTGCCGACCGATGAACAGGCGCTATGGGACTGGCTAGCCACGCTCGACGATGCCAGCCGGCTGGCGCTGCTCGCCCATTGTGCGTCATTCGGCGTCAACGCGCTGTTCGAGAAGGTCGACCGCTATGGCGGTTCCGGCGTGACCGCCAACGGCCTGCAGCGTCGCCTCGATCAAGCGGATCGCCTGGTGCGTTCGGTCAATCTCGACATGGCGGAGGTTGGCTGGCGGCCGACGGTCGACAACTATCTCGGCCGCGTCACCAAGAGCCGCATCCTCGATGCGGTTCGTGAGGCCAAGGGCGAAGCCGCCGCGCAGCTCATCGACCATCTCAAGAAGACCGAGATGGCCAAGGAAGCCGAGCGTCTGCTCGAGGACACCCGTTGGCTCCCCGAGCCACTGCGGCTCTGCGAAGTGGCGCCGCAGTCGGACGTCAAAGAAGCACTGCCGGAGTTTCTCTCCGACAACGAGGGGCAGGCGAGCGAGGTCGGCGAAAGCGAGCCGACACAGGGCGTCGCTGCCGAATAACCACCGCCGCGGAGCGGCAGACGCCGCTCCGCGGCCCTCACGTCCTCTCCTCTCTGCTCGCATGAGGAGAATGGCAGGGAGAGGTAGAGCCGGGCCGGGAAGGGTTTGAGCTGCCGCGGTCTTAAGAGAGCGCCGGGCGGCTCGGCCCAGTCCCGCTCTCCGAGAAATCCCTCCCATGACCGAATCTCTCATCGACGGCGCCGCCGTGTCGCTCCCGATCCGTGCCACCGCAGTTGTCGCTTCTGCCGTCGTTAAGGCTGCGCGACAGCTTTTGACCGATCTTGAACGAGGTCGACGTGTCGACGCCGCCGTTCTTCGCAATGCCATGGAGGCAGCGTTTGCCGCCTCCGATGCGACCGGTGCCTGGAACTGGAAGACGGCCTATGACGCCTGCGAGGCAGCGACCGTCCTGTTCCTACGACGGTATGGCGCCGCGATGCGCACCAAGGCGACGTCGCCGGCCGCCATGCTGCCGATGCTGACGAGAATCACCAGCCTGCTTCCGACCCAGACACGGCGGTCCGAGGAAAGCGAATCCCTTCAGCAGTTCTCAACACCGATCGGGCTGGCGTTTGTCGCCAGCGTGGCTGCCGCGATCACGCCTGCTGACGTCGTGTTGGAACCGTCGGCCGGCACCGGCCTTCTGGCTATCCTCGCCGAACTCGCCGGCGGTTCGCTCGTCCTCAACGAATTCGCCGAGAGCCGTGCCGGCATCCTCACGCAGCTTTTTCCCGGCATCTCCACGACCCGGTTCGACGCCGCGCACATCAACGACCACCTCGATGCTGGCATCGTGCCGAGTGTCGTGCTGATGAACCCGCCGTTCTCGGCCGCGGTTCATGTCGATCGCCAGATGCGAGAGGCGGCATTGCGGCACGTCGGATCCGCCCTGGCCCGCCTTCCCGAAGGCGGGCGGCTCGTCACCATCACAGGCGCGAACGTCGCCCCGGACAATCCCGCATGGACGGAGGCCTTCATGCGGCTGCAGGAACAGGGGCGTGTCGTATTTTCGGCGGCAATCGACGGCGCTGTCTATGCCAAGCACGGCACCCACATCGACACCCGCCTGACCGTGATTGATCGAGTGCCAGCCAACGACGTCGCGCCATTCCCGGCTTCCCCAGGCATCGCTCCCGACCTGCCGACTTTGCTCGGCTGGGTGGTGCAGCATGTGCCGCAACGTGGCCCGATCGTAGGCACTCCGACGACAGCGTTGCCAGCAATTGCCAGCATCTCAGCGCCTCGAACGGTCCGCGCTTACGTCAGCCAGCGTTCGCCAGCGGCGGTCGCGCCGGCCGTCGATCTCGTTGCGACGGAAGTCGCCTACGAGCCAGCCGACTGGATTCCCACCGATGCCAGCAAAATCACCGATGCACTTTATGAGACTTACACACTGCAGTCGGTCCAAATCCCGAGAGCGCAGGCGCATCCGACCAAGCTCGTGCAGTCGGCGGCCATGGCCTCCGTCGCGCCGCCAAAGCCGTCCTACCGGCCGCATCTGCCAGCCAATGTCGTAGCGGATGGCATCCTCTCGGACGCCCAGCTTGAGAGCATCATTTATGCTGGCGAGGCGCATTCGGCATTTCTCGCGGGCTCCTGGACGGTCGATGCGACTTTTGACGTCGTGGCCGCCGCACCCGACGACGCGAAGAATGTCGTTCAGTTTCGTCGTGGCTGGTTTCTGGGCGACGGCACGGGCGCGGGCAAGGGGCGGCAGGTCGCCGGCATCCTGCTCGACAACTGGCTCAAAGGCCGCAGGCGCGCGATCTGGATCAGCAAGTCCGACAAGCTGATCGAGGACGCGCAACGCGATTGGTCTGCGCTCAGGATGGAGCGGCTCCTGGTCACGCCGCTGTCGCGCTTCCGGCAGGGCACGCCGATCCGGCTCGCGGAAGGTATCCTTTTTGCGACCTATGCTACGCTGCGCACCGATGGGCGTGGCGAGAAGCTTTCGCGCGTCCGGCAGATCGTCGAATGGTTGGGCTCTGACTTCGATGGAGTGATCGTTTTCGACGAGTCGCATGCGATGCAGAACGCGGTCGGCGGTAAAGGCGAGCGTGGCGACCAGGCAGCCTCGCAGCAGGGACGCGCGGGGCTGCGGCTCCAGCACGCCCTGCCGAACGCTCGCGTGGTCTATGTCTCGGCGACGGGCGCTACCACAGTGCACAACCTCGCCTACGCCCAGCGCCTCGGCCTGTGGGGCGGCGAGGACTTCCCGTTTGCGACGCGCGCCGAGTTCGTGGAGGCGATCGAGGAGGGCGGCGTCGCGGCGATGGAGGTGCTGGCGCGCGATCTCAAGGCGCTCGGCCTCTACGCGGCCCGCTCGCTCTCCTACGAGGGCGTCGAATACGAGCTGGTCGAACACCAGCTCACACCGGAACAGATCCGCATCTACGACGCCTATGCCGGTGCATTCTCGATCATCCACAACAACCTCGACGCCGCCATGCGGGCCGCGAACATCACGGACGAGACCGGCATACTGAACGCGCAGGTCAAGTCCGCCGCGCGCTCCACCTTCGAGAGCGCCAAGCAGCGCTTCTTCGGCCATCTGCTGACGTCGATGAAGACGCCTTCGCTGATCTGCTCGATCGAGCGCGATCTCGATGCCGGCCACGCCGCCGTGATCCAGATCGTCTCGACGGGCGAGGCCCTCATGGAGCGGCGGCTCGCCGAGATTCCGACCGAGGACTGGGGCGACGTCCAGGTCGACATCACCCCGCGCGAGTATGTGCTGGACTACCTCGCCCATTCCTTCCCGGTCCAGCTCTACGAGCCCTTCACGGATTCCGAGGGCAACCTCTGTTCCCGGCCCGTCTATCGTGACGGCCAGCCAGTCGAAAGCCGCGAAGCCGTTGCGCGCCGCGATCGCCTGATCGAGAAGCTCGCCTCGCTGCCGCCCGTGCCGGGTGCGCTCGACCAGATCGTCCAGCGGTTCGGCGCGGACATGGTCGCCGAGGTTACCGGCCGCTCCCGCCGCATCATCCGTAAGCGCGATCGGTTGATGGTCGAGAAGCGCGCCGCCTCGGCCAATCTCGCCGAGACGGCGGCCTTCATGGATGACGCCAAGCGCATCCTCGTCTTTAGCGACGCCGGCGGTACCGGACGGTCGTACCATGCTGAACTGTCGGCTCGGAATCGCAGGTTGAGGGTTCACTATCTGCTCGAACCCGGATGGAAGGCGGATGCCGCCATCCAGGGCCTGGGCCGCACCAACCGCACCAACCAGGCGCAGCCGCCGCTGTTCCGCCCCATTGCGACGGACGTGAAGGCAGAAAAGCGCTTTCTCTCTACCATTGCCCGTCGGCTCGACACGCTGGGCGCGATCACCCGCGGCCAGCGCCAGACCGGCGGCCAGGGCCTGTTCAGGCCCGAGGACAACCTCGAAAGCCACTATGGCCGCGACGCGCTGCGCCAGCTCTATCATCTGCTGGTGCGCGGCAAGGTCGAAGGCTGCTCGCTCGAGAGGTTCGAGGACGCGACCGGCCTCAAACTCACCGATACCAACGGGATCAAGGACGAGCTGCCGCCGATTACCACCTTCCTGAACAGGCTGTTGGCGCTCACCATCGACCTGCAGAACGTCCTGTTCACCGCGTTCGAGCAGTTGCTCACCGCTCGGATCGAAGGCGCCATCGCATCCGGCACCTATGATGCCGGCCTGGAGACGCGTCGGGCCGAGAGCTTTGTCGTCGCCGACCGGCGCGTCATCTACACCCATCCCGGGACCGGTGCGGAGACACGGCTGCTCACCGTCACCGAACGCCGGCGCAACCGTCCCGTGACGCTGGGTGAGGCGCTCGATCGGCTCTCCGATTCCTACGCGGTCCTGCTGATCAACGAGCGCTCGGGCCGCCCCGCCGTTCAGGTGCCGGCGCCGAGCCTCATGCTCGATGACGGCGAGATCGAGCGGCGGGTGCGGCTGATCCGGCCGATGGAGCATCACAGCCTTCCGCTGAAGATGATGGCCGAAAGCCATTGGGCGGAAGCCGACCGCGAATCCTTCGCCACAGCCTGGCAGGCCGAGCTCGGCGACGTGCCCGAGTTCACCGACAGCACTATCCATGTCGTGGCGGGTCTGCTCCTGCCGATCTGGAAGCGGTTGCCGAACGAGTCGACCCGCGTCTACCGGCTTCAGACGGATGCCGGCGAGCGCATCATTGGCCGCAAGGTCTCGCCGGCCTGGGTGGCGACCGCGCTGGCTGGCGACGTCCCGGCGCTGACGCCGGATGCCGCCTTCGCCGCGCTGCTCGAAGGTCGCACGGTTCTCGAGCTCGCCGAAGGTGTGAGGCTTCGGCGCGTCCGCGTCATGGGTGCACATCGCATCGAACTGTCCGGCTTCACCGACGCGATGCGGGATCGTCTCCGTGCCTATGGACTCTTCGGGGAGATCATCTCCTGGAAGCTGCGCATGTTCGTGCCATCAGATGCCAGTGGCGTCGGCGTTCTCGCCAGGGTGCTCGAACGTTACCCGATCGAACGGGTCGGTGAACGGGAGGCCGCGTGATGCCGAGCGACGCTTCCGAACTGGCTCGCCGTCTCGCGCGCGAGGCCGAGGCGGTGTGCCGCCATTATCTCTCGAATGGGAAGCGCGAGGGGCGGTACTGGCTGGTTGGCGATGTTCACAACACGCCGGGCCGCTCGCTGTTCGTGCGGCTCCACGACTCGCCGAAAGGACCCGCTGGAAAATGGACCGACGCAGCGAACGGCGACTACGGCGATCTCCTCGACATCATCCGAGAAAGCCTCGGGCTTCGCGACTTCCGCGAGGTCGCGGAGGAAGCGCGGCGATTTCTGAACCTGCCCCGTGCTGAACCGCAACCGGTCTTGAAATCGGTGCGTCCGCCAGCAATGGCTGGATCGCAGGAGGCCGCGAGACGGCTGTTTGCAATCTCAGTTCCGATTGAGGGCACCATCGCTGAGACTTACCTGCACCGTCGGGGAATAGCTCACGTGTACCATGGCGGCAGCCTGCGCTTTCATCCGCGCTGCTACTATCGACCTGACGAGCACCTTCCGACCGAGACCTGGCCAGCGATGATTGCCTGCGTCACCGACCTCGATGGCCGGATCACCGGCGTGCATCGGACATGGCTCGATCCCGCTGGATTTGATCGGATTCGGCTCGGCAAAGCTCCAATCGATACGCCGCGACGCGCCATGGGAGATCTGCTCGGCAACGCGGTACGTTTCGGCCCGGCGGACGACGACGTACTCGTCGCCGGCGAAGGCATCGAGACCATGCTGTCGCTGCGCTGTATCGTTCCGACCTTGTCGATGGCAGCCGCACTTTCAGCCAATCACCTCGCCGCCATGTCACTGTCGGCGGGCTTGCGTCGCCTCTATATCGCTCGCGATGCGGACGCCGCCGGAGACGCGGTGCAAGCTCTTCTCTCGCAGCGCGCGGAATCCTGCGGCATTGAGGCCATCCCGTTGTCGCCCCGGTCAGGCGACTTCAACGAAGATCTGCACGTCTTCGGTCTCGATGCCCTCCGCGCAGCCTTGCGGATACAGCTCGTACCTGAGGACGTCGACCGCTTCCTCTTGCCGTCGACGGCACTCGGATAGCTACGTTTGCCTTCCATCAACGTCATTAGTTCGGTCACGGCGAATCCAATGCCGGCGAGGCCGCGACCACGGCCTTCTAGAGGGCGATCGGACGGCAGGCGACCCGGGCCGGCAATGGCAGAGGTGCGGCTATTTTCCGCCGCGCGCCGCCGAAAGTAGGCACTCATTACATATGGTTCGATGGCGCGCTTTGCATCGCGAAGCAAAATAGCCGCACCTCTGCCATCCTCCGCTTGCGCTTCGGCCCTGCGCTTTGCTCCGGGTTCTGGCCCGTCCCGCCCGCCGTCTGATCGCCACGAAGGCCACGATGATCGCGGCCGAACCGGCAAAGGACTTACCTCATGACCGACCATGATGACATCGAGCCAGCACGCGCCGCGTCTCCGACCGAGCATGTCCTCAGCGAACTGCAGCTCTTTGGCTACCGTCCATTCGACGACCAGCCTGATCCCAGACCGATGCCCGAAGGTAAGATGATCGCTGGCGCCGTGGCCGATATCTTCGACGCCCTCGTCGCCACCCTGAACGACACCCGGCTCGAGCCGGACCTGGAGGACCTGCTCTGGTCGACCGTCAATCTCTTCCATCGTGCTACCGACCGCATCGGTCGCCAGCTCGACGACAACGAACAGGCCCAGCGCAAGAGCCAGCGCGAGCAGAACGGCTCGGAGGTGCAGTCGGTCGAACTCGAGCGCTTGACAGCCGAAGGCATCACGTTGATCGAACGCCGTAATTCTCTCGAACTCTTCCGCGATCAGGCCATCGAACGCTTCGAGATGCACACCGGCTCGTCCTGGCGCCCGCGATCGGGATCGCTGGTCAACCATCGCACGCTCACCGCGGCCATGATCGACTCCCGGGACTTCATCGCAGCCAAGCGCCGCGCCGAGACCGAAGTCATGTTGCCGGCGGGACCAAAGGTCGCTCTTACCGGTGGCCTCGACTTCAATGACCATCACCTGATCTGGGATCGCCTCGACAAGGTCCACGCCAAGCATCCCGACATGGTTCTCATCCATGGCGGTTCGCCAAAAGGCGCCGAGCTGATCGCCTCCAAATGGGCCACCAACCGCAAGGTACCGCAGATCGCTTTCAAGCCGGACTGGACCAAGCACGCCAAGGCGGCACCGTTCAGACGCAACGACGCCATGCTCGAACTGCTGCCGATCGGCGTCATGCATTTTCCGGGCACGGGCATCCAGGACAACCTCGCCGACAAGGCCAGACGCCTCGGCATCGCCGTTTGGAAATTCGGCGCTTCGTGAGCGCCGATCTGCCATCTTCCACACCACCGAGGTGGAGTTGCATCGCCGCAACTCCGCCTCGTTTCGATTGCATATCCAAACTTGCGCCGTGGTGGTGGTGGAAGGCGCAACCATATCCCTTTGCATATGGAGCCACCACCATGCTCGCGCTTGGACTTCTTCTGAACTTTGCTGGCATTGGCTTGTTCTGCTGGCTGATCTTCACGTTGGCAATATACGCCTTGCCATTCTTTGTCGGACTCTACGTCTTCATGCTGGCATTGCATGGCGGTGCCGGCATCCTCGCAGCGCCACTTGTCGGCATTGCCGCCGGCGGGATAACTCTTGCGGTCGGTCAAATGGCGTTCGCAATGACGCGCTCTGTCAGCGTCCGTGCCATCATCGCCGCGCTGTTTGCCATCCCGGCGACGCTTGCTGGCTATCAGGTCGTGTTTGCAATGTCGCAGATCGGCGTGCCGTCATTGGCCTGGCGTGAGATCTTCGCCTGTCTCGGCGCGATCTTTATTGGCGGCACGGCGTGGACGCGGTTGACCATCTTCACCGAAATCCGCCCGCTCGATTCGGGCAGGGCAGTCGCGAACGATCCTCAACCAGTTCTTACAGCCGCAGCGCATCAGAAATGATCCTGCGCCATCTGCCTCTCTCGCTGGTTGGCTAATGCGGCGCATTCGGTCGGTCAGCGAGCTTGAGCGAAAGGTAGTCGCGACCTTCCTCGACGAACTTCGATCGACAGCGTGATTGCGGCCGGTCCACATAGAATCGGATGATTGAGTCTTCTCTTGCGGTTGGCTTCGCGCTGGCGATACCGCTTTTACTTCCCTTCGCTTCTTTTTCTACGCCGAGCCGTTTCGACCTCTTGCACGGAGCGAACCGAAGTCCACCATCCTCTCCCGGACTTGTTGTTCAGAGCACGGACGCACCGGGCCTCTGTGATGGCTTGATCTGGCCGAAGACCGGCTACGCCTCGATCGTCTGAGCCGCAATGCTGTCGAAGCGACTTTCTTCCCCTGGGCTACGCCCATTCCTCGCGAGGCAAGAAAGTCGCTACGACAGCATCCTCCGCTGCGCTCCGGCCCTTCGGGTGCGTCGCCGATCGTCCTCGGCCTGCAGATCGCCATCGAGGCCGCGGTGGTCGCGGGCTCGAAACACAAACAGGAGAAGTCACATGGCTACCATTGGTTCGTTCAAGAAGGTCGGAAACGATTTCCAGGGCGAGATCATCACCCTCAGTCTGCAGGCCAAAGGCGTCCGTATCGTCGCCGAGAGCAATCCCTCCAACGACAAAGCTCCGAGCCACCGCGTGTTTGTCGGCCGGGCTGAGATTGGCGCCGCGTGGTCGAAGCGTTCCGAGGAAGGCCGCGACTACCTCTCGCTTAAGCTCGACGATCCCTCCTTCAACGCGCCCATCTACGCGAACCTGTTCGACGACGAGGCTGGCGAGGGCTACACCCTGCTGTGGTCGCGACCGCGGAAGAATGGCGAGTAAGCCTTGCGCCACCAGACCCCGCCCGAGGAAATCGGGCGGGGTCCTTGTTGCCGCTCAAAGATCGGCCACCGCGAAGACGTCGCAGTGGTGACGGTCCCTCATTGATCTTGTTTGTCTCGTCGCTGTTCAACGCGCGACGATCTGGCTCTTGGCGATATGGGGTATCAGGGACCCTCGCGATAGATAGAGCTAGCCGGCTCGACAGATGACGTGGATGGTCGGATTCTGAGATAAACAACCCCCCGATACTTCAACTGTTCGACGAGGGGCGCGCTCTTTTTCGCTCGGTACTGTCGGTCGACGGCCGTTTCAGGAGATCCGCGGCTTCGACACCGAGGACGCGGGCCAGCTTGTCCACGATGTCGATCGTAGCCGAGTAAATCCGTCGTTCGAGCGAACTGACATAAGTGCGGTCGATCTTCGCGCGGTGCGCCAGCTCCTCCTGCGAGAAGCGGCGCGCGCGCCGCAGCCTTCTCAAATTCTGCGCCAATATCTCTCGAATATCCATGATCGAGAGAGCAGCGCCTTGAAGAGTATTTCACCACGGAGTATCCTCTACAATTCGACGTCTGAGCCCGCTTAACGGAACCGCAATCCAACGATTCTTTAATCTCTGAAGCGCGCGAAATCCTGTAGACCACTCGGGCTGGTCGGTACGACAATAGCTCAAGTGCAGCTAGGGTTCGCCAGATCGAAGCTTCTCGAACGACAGGAGTTTCATGCGTGCCGCCGCTTGATCCTAAAGTTGCAGATACAGCTCCTGATGAGCAGGTGCTGACGCCGTATGACCAGCAACACGCCGTCACCTATATGCGTCTTCTCGATGCGGAAAAAGCCAACGCCGACTGGCAAGAAGTCGCACGGATTGTTCTTAGCATCGATCCGATCTCGGAGCCCGATCGTGCTCGTCGTGTCTACGAAAGTCATCTAGCCCGAGCGAGATGGGTTGCGCGCCATGGTTATCGTGAACTCCTCGCGCGGGGATGGCCGAAGGGTGAATAATGAAGGTTGTTTGAAGCAAACGTGACGTCTTGTTGACGTGCGATTGAAAAGGCAAATCTTCTCATTCGATTAACCAATTAGCCGCAACCAGAAATGGTCACATTTGTCGTGCTGCAATTCCCTATCGTTAGTGCAGTGGGGAAGTGGTCATGGCAGCTGTTGATTGGAGATCAGAACAAGATTACGCAAACTTCGGAGAGGCAGAAACAGCCGACATTGCCTGGGAATGGCTCCGCCGTGATAGCGAATACGAGCAAGATTTTAGAAGTCTGACAGCCGCCACACGATCTAGTGGGACACCTCACCAATTCCGAAATAAATGGGGGTTGTCTTTTCGCGGCTGATCCGGAAAAAGCTTTCGACCGACAAGCGATATTCTGGGCCCCCGAGGCTCTCTCGACCGTCCTGTGGCTCCGGGAAGCGGGCGCGCGCAGCGATATCGGGCACTATGATCTCGATTGGACCACACTCGCCGGTGGCGAACTTCGCCATGGGTTAGATGGATGGCATGCCATTGTACCGCTGGCAGGTGCAATCCACCGGCTCTACCTGCCAGCAATGCCCGCCAGAGGTTCACCGCTTTCCGTCGAATTGCCACTCGACGCCAATTTCGACATACGTCTGCAGGCGGCACAACGATTTTGGTCCGCCATCGAAGGTCGGCGTCTTGGTACGCCGCCTCTTGCGCTCGCATACCAGCGTCGCCGGCGCTTCATATTAATTATGCGGGCTCTCGATGCGTGGTTGGCGGGACATAGCTATCGTGAAATCGCAGAGGGTTTGTTCGGCAAGGAGCGCGTTCTTGGCCGCTCCTGGAAGGATCACGATCTTCGCAGCCTGACCATCCGCCTGGTCCAGAGCGGCATCGCTCTGATGCGCGGCGGCTACCGTGCGTTGCTGCGCCCCACATCCAGGAAGAAATAGCCCCGCCCTTTGGGGGTGCCGAAAACACACCCCCTTATCTTCGGCATCCCCCTTTGAGGCTCCATTCCGCCATTGTGTCCGTTGACGCGCCGGCAACCTCGCCGGCGTTCCAGATCATCACGGAGCCCTTCATATGTCGGATCCGAACACCGGAATGCCTCACCGATACTTGCGGACTGCCGAAGCAGCGCGATTCCTCAGCCTTTCTCCCCGCACTCTGGAAAAGCACCGGATCTATGGCACCGGTCCCGCTTACCGGAAGATCGGCGGACGCGTCGTTTACGCCGTCGCCGATCTGAACGCGTGGGCCGACCTCGGCACCAGAACGTCAACCAGCGATCCCGGTGCAACCAAGGTCCTTGCGGCAAAGCGGCACGCTCGCATCCCGTATGCGGGCAAGGAGCGTCGCTGAAGCATGCCCGAAGACAAGAGTTGCGGTGCAGCGGGTCGTCGACCGCGACGCCGGCAACGCGCAATTCCGCGAGCGTGGCCAGCTGATTTGAAAATCGCGATCCGTCTTCACTTCCTATCGGGCAGCCATTCAACAGCAACGAAGTCTTCATCATGAGCGATCTCACGACAGTAGAGCTCTTATGGCTTGAAAAGCGCATAGAGAACCGGCTTCGGTTTGGCAATCCGGTGTCGGAACGAATCCTGGACGGAAACCGCCGCGTCCTCTCCTTCACTCCCGGCAGCATCTTCGCTTTCGTACGCTGGACGTCCAATGACTTCGGTACCGTCCTGTCCCGCGTTGACATCCTGCGAGCCGCAACGCCCGGGCGACCCTATTCGACGGTCCCCTGGATCAGTCCCGGCGGCGAGAGCCTGCTGCGGCTATCAAGCTGGCCGAAAGTCGAGCGTGTGCTGCAAACGATCGATGCGGTCGAAGCACTCGGCATCAATCCAGCCGATGCGGCGCCCGATTATTGGCACCACGTGCACAACCGCTTGTCGGTCAACGAAACGCCCCGACCTTATACCCGGTCGCGCCACCAAATCTGGTTGAATCGCCGACGAATTGCATCATGAACGGTCGCTGCAGCACAATCTTTGCGGCGCTCGCGGCAGTCGCTTCTCTCGTCTCCACGATCGGAGGAGCGACGCCCCGCTACATCTGGAACGCATCGAACAGCGTTCCGATCGGCCTTTATCGCGTCACGCCGGCCGGCAAGTTCACCGTCACCGAGCTTGTCGCCGTTCAGCCGCCCGATCCGCTAGCAGCCTTCCTTGATCTGAACGATTACCTTCCCTATGGCCTTCCTATGCTTAAGCGGATCGTGGCGCTGCCGGGACAGGTCGTGTGCCGAATCGGGCTCACCATCACCGTTGATAACCTTGAGATGGGACAAGCACGCGAGCGCGACGGTCGCAACCGCCCGCTGCCGGCCTGGCAAGGGTGCCGCATCATTGGCGAAGACGAGATATTTGTCATGAACTGGCAGTCCACCGACTCCCTCGACAGCCGATATTTCGGACCGCTGCCTGCATCCGCAGTTATTGGTCGGGCTCTTCCGGTGTGGACCGACGAGGAATAATCGCGCGCGATATTCGCGACCGCTCGTTCGCTTCGCCACCTCCGGACGGCCACCGATCCTTCCTTCCCGGTCCGTTCTTAAACCGAAGACAACACGTGAGTCTGCAGTCCCAGAGTCATTTCAGCGCGTTACCGCTGTCGACCAATTGCCCCGCTCCATACGCCCATTGAACAATCGCGCCGTTCGCTCATCATGCCATTGCTCCGCTCCGGGGAATATTCAACGAGATGTTCCGCGCGTTGGGATAGTTCTTTCTTGGCGGCATTTCTGCTATTGGGCGGCACGCCGCTTGTTGACTTGTCTGCATCTCACCCGCAGCGATCGTGCAAATCCAAGCCCAATTGAGCGCCTGGTGGTGAATGCTCGCATCGCGTCCAACAATCTTTGGTCCAGCCACTCACGAACAGCTATTGGTGTAGGATACTATCGCAAACTGCTCCTGTTAATTTAAGGCTTTTAGTTCGGAAGCTGGTGCTGACGATCTGAGACCGGTGAGGGCGATCGGTTATGGCAAGATAAAGCGAACTGGCGTTCGCGAACTCCCCGACCGGTCAGCGGTCGAGAAATATTTGTCTGCACATTGGTTTTTAGAATGGTCACGGCTGGCGGTTAACGACCTTCCACTGCGGGCGGATGGCGCAATTCGAGCTTGGCTAGGAATTTCAACGGCCCGAGCGATGGCGCCCGCGGACTTCAATTCAATGATCTCCGCCATTTATTCGATCTCTTGCGCGTCACTGCGATCTTCTAGGATCGACATATCACAGCTCTTGCGCGGGGCGGATCCGACGAGGATCGTCAGCTCATGGCGACAGATCAAAGCGACGATTTTCATGTGCGACCCGGACGCGTCGGCAGCCGGGGGACCCGGATCAAGCCGCGTGGTGGTCTGCGGTCTCAGCCGTTCCTGAAGCAGGTTCAGGTGGCCGTCAGGAGGGCCGGGGGGGATCCTAACAGGATTGGACGCGGACCGGCTGGCGGCGAAGGGCGCGGAGGGACAAGAACCGGTCGGTTCAATGCGCGAGGCCGGGGCGCGAAAGTCGTCCCCATATTTCTCCGCGATGGTCAGAACGGTGGTTGGCAACGGGATTCGAGCGGGCGCTTCCGCTCGCGCCGCGTCGCCGTCAAGGCGAGGATCGTCAAGCTTAACGCCCAGGGACGGAAGCGAGCATTGCATGGTCCGGAAAGGGCCAAGGCGGCGAGCAAGGCTGTCGATGCTCATCTCCGCTACCTCGAGCGGGATGGAGTCAACCGCGACGGCGAGAAAGGGAAGGCCTATTCGGCCTCTGAGGACGACGCTGGTGGCAAGGCATTCGTCGAGCGAGGACGCGAGGATCGACATCAGTTCCGCTTCATTGTGGCACCGGAAGACTCCAATGAAATGGCCGATCTCAGAAGTTTCACGCGCGACCTCATGCGACAGATGGAAAACGACCTCGAGACGCGCCTCGATTGGATCGCGATCGATCATTACAACACCGGCCATCCGCATACCCACATCATCGTCCGCGGTGTCCTGGAGGGAGGGGGCATCCTCAATATCGCCGGAGACTATATCGCCCACGGCATCCGTCATCGGGCTTCCGAGCTGGTGACGCTGGAACTCGGACACCAGAGCGAGATCGAGCTTCAGTCCAAATTGAAGACGGAGGTTGAGGCGGAGCGGTGGACTCGGCTCGACAAGATGCTCGCTACCGAGCAGCGCGAGAGGGGAATTGTTGACCTGAGGCCGGGAGGAGGAACGACCTATGCGTTTCGTGAGAACCGCGGGCTCATGATCGCACGGGTCAAGCACCTGGAGCACTATGGACTGACGCATGAGATCGAGACCGGGCAGTGGGCTATCTCTGACCGCGCCGAGGTCACCTTGAAGGAGCTTTCCGATCGCAATGATGTCATCAAGACCATGCACCGAGCGCTCGCAACTCACGGGCTTGATGAAGAACGCGGCGTCGATCAATACGTCCGCCACGGTGTCCGGCCGAGCGAGAGAGTCACAGGTCGCGTCCTGGCCAAAGGGTTGGCTGGCGATGAGATGGACGAGCGGATCTATCTGGTCGTCGACGGGATAGACGGCCGCGTCCACCACATGGAATTCCCCGATGCTTCTCATCTGAAGGACATCGAGCGCGACATGATCGTGGAGGTGGCGCCGGCCATTTCCGGACCGCGAGCCGCTGATCGCAACATCGCTCTCAACGCGGGCGAGAAGGATCAAATCTACCGCCCAAGCCAGCATCTGCGGCGCATCCGCGAGCAATTCGAACGAGAGGGTAAGGATCCCGAATCCTTCGTCCGCTCGCATGTCCGAAGGCTGGAGGCTCTGCGTCGGGAAGGGCATGTCGAACGCCTCGGTGAAGATCAATGGAAGGTCCCCGGCGATATCGTCGAGCGCGGCCAGGCCTACGATCGCACCAGAGGTGGTGAGGGTCCGAGGATCACGACCCTCTCGCCGCAAAATCTCGAGCGACAGATTGCCAGTGACGCCGCCACCTGGCTCGATCGGGAACTAACGGCTCGGGAGCCTCTGGTCACCGCTGACGGCGGCTTTGGCCGCGATGTCCGAGACGCTCTCCATCGCCGCGCCGAGCACCTCGTCAAAATGGGTCATGCCACCTTAAGACGAGGTGCCATCCAGGTCCCGGCGCAGGCTATCGCAAATCTTGAGCAGCGCGAGGTGGAGCGCGTCGGCCGTCAAATGGCTGCCGAGCGCGGCCTGACGTTCACACCCAGCAAAGCGGGCGAATATATCAGCGGCCGGCTCACTGGCGCTGCCTCTCTTGCAAGCGGACGCTTCGCCATGATCGAGGATGGGCTCGGCTTTCGGCTGGTGCCTTGGCAGCCGGTTCTCGAAAAGCGCATCGGTCAATTCATTGCCGGCATTCAACGCGAGACCGGGGGCATCGAATGGGAATTTGGGAGGAAACGCGGGTTGGGTTTGTAACCGCTCTGGAGCCACGCCCGCACTCGTTCGCCTGTCGCCAACGAAGTAGATGCCGCGTCCGAAGATGAATGGCTTTGGATTGCCCATCGTTCCCATCGTTGCCGCGGCGGTAGCGTCTGCCAAAAGGAGCGTGCTTGATTAGGACGCGGACTCATTAGCACGCAGCCAAATTCGGATTGATGCGATTTTGACGAACGCGAGACAGTTAGCCGCGAGTTTGTCATATCGGGTTGCGACGCGCCGACATTGCTTGATCTTGTTGGAGAAGCCGCTTAATTAAATTACGCGCGCGATACAGATACGGGCTGAAGCAGATCGGGCCTTTGCGATTTCGTTTCGGCGGAATGTTCGCCCATGCTCCTTGCTGGCGGGCAAGCTCCCTGATCGATTCCGCGTCGTACCCACGATCCGCGAGTAACATCATTTGTGGGAACAAGGCACTGAGGAGACCGAACGAGGCCGATTGTCATGCGCCTCACCGGGCGTGAGCGCGAGATGGATCGGTAGGTCATTGGTGTCCACGACCGCGTGAATCTTGCGTGAGGCGTCGCGAGCGACCCATAGCTTGGTGATTGTTGTCCGAGATGCATGCTCCGTGCTGGCGCACGCGCACGACGGAGGTATCGATCATCTGCACCGCCGCATCATGACCGACGGCCAGCTCGCATAATTCTAGCCACGTATCGGCGCGGTTGCGCCGACTTCAACCGCGGTGGGCCTCTTCGGTGGGATACACGCCCTGTAGCACTTTTTCGAAGTGGTTTTTGACGCATTCGTCGCAAAGGCAGGCCCGGATCCGCAGGGCTTCGCGGTTGAGCACCAGGATCGAGCCGCGGCGGGTCTCCAGAACCCGTTCCGCCTTAAACGTATGAATCACGCGGCTGGCATAGCTGCGGCCGACCCCGAGCATGGTCGCAAGCTGCTCATGCGTCAGCGGCACCACGTCCTCGCCGTTGGTGCGCTCCATCGCTGCGATGATCCACTTCGCCGTGCGCTGCTCGATCGAATGGATCGCATTGCAGGCGGTAGACTGGAAGATCTGGGCCAGCATGCAGTCAGCATAGCGCGCAAACACATTGCGCAGCGTGGCCGACTTTGTTTTCGCAGCATTCAGCTTTCCGACATGCAGCCGCACGAACGGTCCGCCGAACTTGACTATGATGCGCGTATAGGCCGGCAGATATCCCTGACTGACAATTCCGCCGACAGCGCCTTCGCGGCCGACCAGAATGGTTTCGACGTCGCGGCCGTCTTCGCTGGAGACCATGTATGACACAAGACTCGGCCCGCACGGGAAGTGGACGATCTCGACATCGTCGCCCGGATCATAAAGCAGGTCGCTGGCCTTGGCCTCTTCATGCGCGAGATGTGGCGCGATCAAAGCAAAGTCGCCGGCGCTGAGCCGCCGCAAAAGGTTGTTGAACGGCCGTCCGATGTCGTTCGGATCGTTTCGACGTCGCGCTGCCATCCCGAAGTGCCCCTGCTCCTGGTGTCGATAATAAACTGACCACACCCGACTTTTGTGTGCACAAGTGCACAGATGCCGGGCCGCGCTTTTTCGCTTATGTATACTTTTGGACATTTCTCATGGAACGGATCCCTAGCTTTTGCGTACTGTTTTTGGCTGGGCAGCCGCGGAGTTGGGAAGTGGCGGAAGATTTGCTTGTGATCCTGGTCGTAGAGGACGACCCGTTGATTCAGACCCTCGTGGAAGAACAATCACCGATGGAGGTTTCGAGCTGGTCATCGCCACTTCGGGTGAAGAAGCGGTCACCCTGCTAAAGGGCGGCAGCACCAAATGCCGCGCGCTTGTCACCGACATCAATCTGCAGGGCAAGATGGACGGATGGGAGGGCGGCAAACAGGCCAGAGAGATCGACCCGGCGTTTCCAGTCATCTACATGACGGGCGCGGCGGCCGATCAGTGGGCCTCGCACGGCGTTCCCAACAGCATTCTTTTGACCAAGCCGTTTGCCCCCGCCCAGCTTGTCACTGCCATTTCCCAGCTTCTCAATAGCGCACAGCCGCCAACGTAGGGCCGCCACTTTCATTCCAAACCGAGTGCGAAATGTCGCTTGTCGGCCCATCGCGTCGTATGCTGCGCTGCGGAATTTCGTCGCTGTCGGAGAATAGCGGACTCCGGCAAGCGGTCTGGGAAGATTTATTGGTTCACGGCCCAGTTCGGCGCGCTCCTGTCCGATTTCTACGCTCCGATCCGAAGGCGTACGCCTGAAGGCGAATTCATCTTGAACGGTTGCGAACACCTTGCACCCTGCACTTATGTCTTCGACCAAGGTGCTTTGGGGCCAAACCTGCGTCGTGCTTGGCATCGTCCTCCTCACGATGTGGGGGGCGACACAATGGGTTGCCTGGAAGCTGGGCTTTCAGCCGCGGTTGGGCCGACCATGGTTTGAGCTAGTTGGTGGGTTGCCCATCTATTATCCACCGGCGTTTTTCTGGTGGTGGTACGCTTATGACGCCTACGCGCCAAGAATATTTCTGCAAGGCGCCTGCATCGCGGCATCGGGCGGCATCATCTCGATAGTCGTTGCCTTTGCAATGTCGATCTGGCGGGCGCGCGAGGCAAAGACGGCGGCAACGTATGGCTCGGCGCGTTGGGCGGCGGCTTCAGAACTGCGGTCCGCGCAGCTCATGGGCCAGGATGGCGTCGTGCTCGGCCGGTTCGGCCGCAACTACCTTCGGCATAATGGACCTGAGCACGTCCTGTGTTTCGCACCGACCCGATCAGGCAAAGGCATCGGCCTTGTCATTCCGACCCTGCTGACCTGGCCGGGCAGTTGTATTGTTCACGATATCAAAGGAGAGAACTGGAATCTGACCTCGGGATTTCGCGCCCGGCACGGCCGGGTCCTGCTGTTCGATCCGACCAACCGAAGATCTTCCGCCTATAATCCACTTCTGGAGGTCCGCCGTGGAGAGTGGGAGGTGCGCGATGTCCAGAACATCGCGGATGTGCTCGTGGATCCCGAAGGAGCGTTGGAGAAGCGCAATCACTGGGAGAAGACAAGCCATTCGCTGCTGGTAGGCGCCATCCTCCATGTGCTCTACGCGGAGGAGGACAAGACACTTGCTGGGGTAGCCAATTTCCTGTCCGATCCGCGGCGGCCAATCGAGGTCACATTAAATGCCATGATGACGACAGCGCATCTTGGCAGATCCGGTCCACATCCTGTCATTGCCTCAGCCGCACGCGAGCTCCTGAACAAGAGTGAGAACGAGCGCTCTGGCGTCCTTTCGACGGCAATGTCGTTCCTTGGTCTCTACCGGGACCCCGTCATCGCGCAGGTGACGCGATGGAGTGATTGGCGAATCAGCGATCTCGTCGAAGCCAGGCGACCGGCCTCGTTATATCTGGTCGTACCGCCGTCCGACATCAGTCGGACCAAGCCGCTGATACGCCTGATCCTCAATCAAATCGGTCGGCGTTTGACGGAGGATCTGGATGCTCAAAGGCGTCGACATCGGCTGCTGCTGATGCTGGACGAGTTTCCCGCCCTTGGCAGGCTCGACTTCTTCGAATCGGCGTTGGCGTTCATGGCGGGTTATGGGCTCAAGAGCTTCCTGATCGCCCAGTCGCTCAATCAGATCGAGAAGGCCTACGGTCCAAACAACTCGATCCTCGACAACTGTCATGTCCGCGTTTGCTTCGCAAGCAACGACGAGCGGACCGCACGGCGCATCTCGGATGCACTGGGAATGGCAACCGAGCTGCGTGCCATGAAGAACTATGCTGGTCATCGGCTCAGTCCATGGCTGGGACACCTGATGGTATCAAGGCAGGAAACCGCGCGTCCCTTGCTGACACCGGGCGAGGTGATGCAATTGCCGCCCGACGACGAACTGGTCCTGGTTTCCGGATGCTCGCCGATCCGCGCCAAGAAAGCGCGCTATTTCGAAGACGAGCGATTTCGCGAGCGCGTCATTCCTCCCGCGAAGCCTGATGAAAATCCAGGGCGTCGCGAGATGCGCAATGATGACTGGAGCGGCCTGCACCGGCCTATTGCGGATATCGCTGAAGCCAGACCAATAGTTCAGCCCCGGACTGCCGAAACAAGCAATGATCCAGCCAATAGCGGCCTTCGGCGGGAGCCGGAGCTTCCCAAACATGAAGAAGTCGCAGCAGAACCTGGCCCGGCGAAGGCCGAATTCGATTTTGCTGACGAAGAGGCGGATGATGAGGTCCAGCGCGCGGCGACCCTGAGAAAGCAGGGGGCGGATATCGCCCGCCAGGCGGCGATGGATCCCGGCGACGGCCTCGGCCTATGAGCTGAGAGATGAGGACCAAACACACATTTCGTCTGCCGCCCGAGCTTGCCAGGCAACTCGCCGACTATGCCGGTCGAAAGCGCGTGCATCAGGCGTTCGTCGTCGAGACGGCACTGGCCTCGTTTCTGTCGCCGGACAATTCCGAGAGAATGGAAGCCGCTCTTGGAAAACGGCTGGACCGACTGACGCGACAGGTCGAGCGGCTCGAACGTCATGTCACGATCTCCAATGAAGCGATCGCTCTGTTCGTGCGGTTCTGGCTGACCGCAACGTCGCCTGTACCTGAGGCAGCACTTCCTGCTGCGCAAGCCAAGGGACGCGAACGTTACGAACGGTTTGTCGAAGCGTTGGCACGAAGGCTGGCCAAGGGCCAGAGCCTGGCACAAGAAATATCCGTGGATGCCGAGCCGCAGGGTAAGCAATCGAGCGAGCCTGGTTCGGCTTGATTGACCTCGCCATTCCTTTCTTTTGCTGCGCCAGACTACGATCGACATCTTCGTTCGCTTGAAAGCAACGCCGATGAGGTTCTTTTCTTATTTCGTTCAGGATTGATCGCCTGATCTCGTGCCGGAATGCACGGTGCAAACGATCAGTGTGTCCTTGGCGAATGGGAAGATGGTCATGCAGATCCAGAGCGAAGTCGATATGCAGGCTAGCCACGCAGAAGTGGACGCTTCGCGGGTTTCGACGCGTAGGCCTAAACGAAGCCGCAAGGTGACGATCAGGCTTACCGAGGAACTCTACAATCGATTTGCCGCTGCAACTGAACGTCCTGGTGTCGGCAAGAGCATGGTCGTCGAAGCCGCTCTTGAACGCTTTTTGAGCGTAGCCCCCTCGATTGAAGATACCGTGAGGGACCGGTTTGACGACATGGACGATAAGCTCGACCGCCTTGAGCGAAACATGCGGATCATGGCCGAAACCGTCGCGCTGCACGCCCGGTATCACCTTGCAGTGATGCCACCGCTCCCGCAAGCGCGGCAGCAGGAAGCAACTCGCCTCGGCGACCAGCGCTTCAAGGTTCTGGCCGAGCAGGTCGACCGCCGCGTTCGGCAGGGCCGGCCCTTGATGCAGGACACGATTGATCGTCTCAATTCTAGCGACTGCGAAGCCAACCAGATATCGCGCTGCCCCAATCAGCAACACAGAGAGCAAGGACCTGCTACGGAAGGGCTTGATATCAAGCCCGCATCGTTCGCTGCCGCCGGGGAGGGCGGCGGCAACATGTACTTTCGCCAACGTCCAAGCGCGCTCGGCCGGCCGGCTTGATGCCGTTGAACATGGAAAGCCGATCCCGCAGCCAAGACCTATCGATTCCGATTCGGAATTGACGAGGGACGCGGAGATCTCGCAGAAGCCCTCGCCTTCAAAATGGCGCCTGATCCTCTCTGTTTTCTTGCCCTTCGCCGCTGGTTACTATCTTGCCTACCTCTTTCGAACCATCAATGCCGCGATCTCGCCGGCATTGGCCTCCGACTTTGGGCTCGACGCCGCAGAGGTCGGGCTGCTGGCGTCGGTCTATTTCCTGGTCTTTGGGCTGGCCCAGATTCCAATAGGGGTATTTCTGGATCGGCTTGGGCCGCGTCGAGTCCAGGGCGTGCTGCTGGTCATCGCGGCCGGCGGCGCCACGCTGTTCGGTACCGCATCAAGCTTCCCCGAGCTTCTTGTGGCGCGCGCCATGATTGGACTCGGCGTTGCCGGCTCGTTGATGGCCGGACTCAAGGCCGTCGTCACATGGTTTCCGAGAGAGCGCGTCGCGCTCATGAACGGCTGGATGATCATGTTGGGATCTCTGGGAGCAGTCACGGCGACGGCGCCGACCGATTGGTTGCTGAATTGGATTGGCTGGCGAAGCCTGTTTGAAGTCCTGACCATAGGGACGGTCGTAGTTGCTGGGCTCATCTATATGATCGTTCCGGAACGGGCCGCGGATTCGGAGATCGGTACGCCCGCTCAAAAGCCACTTACCTTGCGGTCGGTTTATTCAGATCCGCGATTCCTCAGAGTTGCACCGCTGTCGGCGGCCTGCATCGGCTCGTCTTGGGCGTTGCAGTCATTGTGGGCCGCAGCCTGGCTTACGGATGTAGAAGGATTCGACCAACAGAGCCGCGTCCATCAAATGTTCCTTATGGCTGTTGTACTTAGCTTTGGAGCCTTGTTTGTCGGTGCCATGGCCGATCGTCTACGCAAACACAACATAAGAACGGAAATCCTGTTGGCGGGCATGGGAGGACTGTTCGTGGTGGCCCAACTTGCGCTGATTTTGCGCGTTCCCTTGCCGTCCCTTCTGCCTTGGTCGATGGTGTCGATCGCAGGCGCCGCAACCGTGCTAAGCTTTGCGGCCATCGCCGATTATTTCCCCAAGCAATTTGCCGCGCGCGCCAACGGCGCTCTCAACCTCTTGCACTTCGGCTGGGCGTTCATGGTTCAATACGGCATTGGGCTCGTGGTCGGACAATGGCCGTCTCAGGACGGGCATTATCCGGTAGCCGCCTATCAGGCCGCATTCGGTCTCAGTGTTGCCCTTCAAACGGCCGCGTTGGTGTGGTTTGCGATGCCGTGGATAAGCACGTTCGGCAAAGGCCTCTGCCGTCTGTTCGCCCGGCCTGCCAAACCGCGCGGCATCTCGGCCGGATCCGGAAGGCCAGCCTTCGAGCGACCCATTTTTGAGGCGTGTGACGGAGTGGATTGGTAAGCAGGGCGCATGGGAAGTCTCGCAAAGCGCGGTCGCACGATGTTGAGCAGGCCACTAAAGGATCGAGATGGGCGACACTTCTCATCGAACTCGGAATGAGAACGTACCAAGCTCGATCTTATCCCGGTCGTTCCGCAGACCGCTCACTCCAACTCAGGTCAGAGTGATTGGGAGACCGCTATTCTCTGATAGCGATCAACTCCGCAGTGCAACGAAGCGGCGCAATGGGCCAACGGCAGACGTGACGGAAATCAGGCCATTCCGAGCCTGTGCTTGATCGATGCAACGTCGATGCCAGATGCCAACATCTTGTTCTCTGCCTGATCTCGGACAGCGCCACACAGGCTTGTCAAAAACGCATCATGTGAACATCGGTCGAGCATTTTTGTGTAGACGAGATCGTACTCAATTGGTTCCCAAGTGTCGATGCTGGCAAGGTTGTGCTGTATCTGCACTTCAAGATGATCGAGCGCAGAAGCACATCTTGCCTCTGCGGTCGCTCGGGCCTCAAACTCGTGCCACAGTTCGAATAGTTCTTGGCCGGTTTCGCCCGCTACCATTGAGCGGATTTCCTCGATTGCGGCGCGCTCGCGCTCTGCTTTGAGTTCCTTTCTCTCTCCCTCTTCGAAATACGGCACGTCGCCAGCTATGGCTTCAATCAAATCGTGCACAATGATCATCTTGAGCACACGCCCGATATCGACTGGCAGTTCAAGATGACGATAAGCAAGCAGCGCCATGAGCGCCATTTGCCAGGTATGCTCGGCGACGCTCTCGCGTCGTCCATCTGATAACCAGCTGTGCCGCAACTCACGCTTCAAGCGCTCCGATAGCGCGAGGAATTGCAAAATTGTACAGGCTTGCTCCATGAGACTACCATATCAGGCGGCGGTTATTCTTGGAAGCCCGTCGCTTCGGCTATGGGTCGCTGCAGGATCGAATTCGTGCCTATCAAGATCGTGACGATAGAAACCGTGCGCTCAGATACACGACCTACAATAGCGAAACCGCAGTCTTAACGATCGAGCGGCTGACCTTACAAGCCGTTGTTCACGCCGCCGTGTGGACACTCCTTTATCTTTCTTTTCCTACGCCAGGCTACTAACCCAGTAACTGCCTTGTTGCGCTGAGCCATTTCCTGCCTTTTCTATTCAACCCCATCTGAGGCCGCTCGGGACGGCCTCATTCGTTGGGGGACGGCGGTGGCAATCCATTCCATTCAATCGGAGGCAATTTCGCGCGGCGCGCGCATGCTGCGCACAGCATTCGGTCCCGCGATCGCACGCTTCCTCGAAGATCCTGTTGTCGTTGAGGTCATGCTCAACCCTGATGGGCGGTTGTGGATCGACCGGCTGTCGAGTGGCTTGGCAGATACCGGAGAAAAGATGTCTGCCCCGGACGGAGAGCGGATCATTCGATTGGTCGCCCACCATGTGGGCGCCGAAGTCTACGCGGCCAGCCCGCGTATCTCGGCCGAGTTGCCCGAGACGGGGGAGCGCTTCGAGGGATTATTGCCGCCGGTGGTTGCGGCACCGGCCTTTGCCATCCGCAAACCAGCCGTCGCCGTATTCACGCTGGATGACTACGTCGCCGCCGGAATCATGACTTCGGGTCAGGCCAACGCTTTGAAAGGCGCGGTCGAAGCACGCAAGAATATCCTTGTGGCAGGCGGCACCTCCAGCGGCAAGACGACGCTGACCAACGCACTCCTGGCGGAAGTTGCCAAGACCTCGGATCGGGTCGTTCTGATCGAGGACACGCGAGAGCTTCAGTGCAAGGCGCCAAATCTTGTCGCGCTTCGTACCAAGGACGGCGTGGTCTCGCTATCGGACCTTGTGCGGTCATCGCTTCGCCTGCGGCCCGACCGCATCCCGATCGGGGAGGTGCGCGGCGCCGAGGCGCTCGATCTGCTCAAGGCTTGGGGAACCGGGCATCCCGGCGGAATCGGCACAATTCACGCCGGCACGGCGCTTGGCGCGTTGCGCCGGCTCGAGCAGCTGATCCAGGAAGCGGTCGTCACGGTGCCACGCGCCCTGATCGCGGAAACCATCAATGTCATCGCCGTCCTTTGCGGACGCGGCGCCGACCGCCGTCTGGCCGAACTCACTAGCGTCATAGGACCCGGAACCTCCGGCGACTACAGCCTGACAGCAATAGGGGACCAATCATGAGTATGACTCTGACTCTCAGGCGAGGCTTCGTCGCTGCTGCAATATTCGCAACGGTCCTCATGAGGGCCAGTACGGCCCAGGCCGCCGGCTCCAACATGCCGTGGGAGCAACCGCTCAACCAGATTCTGCAATCGGTTGAAGGGCCGGTCGCCAAGATCATCGCCGTCATCATCATCATCGTCACCGGGCTATCGCTCGCGTTCGGCGACACGTCGGGTGGCTTCCGCAGGCTCATCCAGATCGTGTTCGGCCTGTCGATCGCCTTTGCCGCCTCGAGCTTCTTTCTGTCGTTTTTCTCGTTTGGGGGCGGAGTGACGATCTGATGGATGAGCAGATCCCAGGCTTCGTGACGCCGGTACATCGCGCGCTGACCGAGCCGATCCTGATGGGTGGCGCGCCACGGTCCATCGCCATCATTAACGGCACGCTCGCCGCTGCGCTCGGCATCGGTCTGCGCCTCTGGGTCACCGGCCTCCTGCTTTGGTTCATCGCCCACGTGGTCGCCGTCTGGGCCGCGAAACGCGACCCTGACTTTGTCGAGGTCGTCCGCCGACACCTCCGCATCCCCGGTCATCTCAACACGTGAGGCCTCCCATGATGAATCTTGCCGAATACCGTCGTTCCAATACCCGGCTCGCCGATTTTCTGCCGTGGGCTGCCCTTGTCGATGAAGGAATCATTCTGAATAAGGACGGATCGTTCCAGCGCACGGCGAAGTTTCGGGGGCCGGACCTCGATAGCGCCGTGCCGGCAGAGCTTGTTGGTGTTGCCGGTCGCCTCAACAACGCGCTGCGCCGGCTTGAATCCGGGTGGGCAATCTTTGTCGAAGCCCAGCGCCATTCCGCGGGAGCTTATCCACCCAACACCTTTCCGGATGTAGCTTCCGCCTTGGTCGATGCGGAGCGGAGAGCGCAGTTCGAAGAAGCCGGCGCCCATTACGAGTCGAGTTACTTCCTGACATTTCTTTATCTGCCGCCGGCCGAGGGCACAGCGAGAGCAGAGCGGCTGCTTTACGAAGGCAGCAACCGCACCGTCGACGCCGATGCACGAGAGATCCTCCGCGGGTTTATGGACCGTACCAACCGCGTGTTGCAACTCGTCGAAGGTTTTATGCCGGAATGCGCCTGGCTCGATGACGAGGAGACCCTCACTTACCTGCACTCGACGGTCTCGACCAAACGGCATCGGGTCAGGGTACCCGAAGTTCCCATGTATCTCGATGCGCTGCTCGCCGATCGGCCGCTCACCGGCGGGCTTGAGCCGATGCTCGGTTCAGCGCATTTGCGCGTCCTGACCATCGTCGGGTTTCCGACGGCGACGACGCCCGGGATTCTCGACGACCTGAACCGTCTTGCCTTCGCCTATCGCTGGTCGACCCGCGCGATCATGCTCGACAAAGGGGATGCGACAAAGCTTCTGACCAGGATCAGACGGCAATGGTTCGCCAAACGCAAGTCAGTGGCCGCAATCCTGAAGGAGGTGATGACCAACGAGGCGTCTGCGCTCCTCGATACCGATGCGCATAACAAGGCGCTGGATGCCGATGCGGCGCTCCAGGAGTTGGGTTCCGACCAAATCGGAGAGGCCTTTGTCACAGCGACGATCGCAGTCTGGGACACCGACCCCGCGACCGCTGACGAGAAGCTCCGCCTCGTCGAAAAGGTGATCCAGGGCCGGGATTTCACCTGCATGATCGAGACGGTGAATGCAGTCGAGGCCTGGCTCGGCAGCCTACCCGGACACGTCTATGCCAATGTCCGTCAGCCACCGATCTCAACCCTCAATTTGGCGCACATGATCCCGCTGTCGGCCGTATGGGCCGGGGAGGCGAGGGACCATCATTTCAAGGCGCCACCGCTGTTCCTGGCCAAGACGGAAGGTTCAACACCGTTTCGTTTTTCGCTTCATGTCGGCGATGTCGGACATACGCTGGTGGTGGGACCGACCGGCGCCGGTAAATCGGTGCTGTTGGCGTTGATGGCGTTGCAATTCCGGCGCTACGGCGAATCTCAGATTTTTGCGTTCGATTTTGGCTGTTCGGTACGTGCTGCGACCATGGCTATGGGCGGCAATTGGCATGACATCGGCGGCGTGCTCTCGGGCGAATCCGCGGAGTTCGTTGAGCTTCAGCCGCTTGCGGCAATTGACGAACCATCCGAGCGGGGTTGGGCAGCAGAGTGGATCACCGCAATCCTCGGTCGTGAAAGAGTCGAGGTCACGCCGGAAACCAAGGATCATCTATGGTCGGCACTGACCTCGCTTGCTTCAGCACCAATCCAAGAGCGGACCCTGACGGGTCTTTGCGTTCTTCTTCAGTCGAATGGCTTGAAGCAGGCTCTGCAGCCTTATTGCCTTGGGGGGCCTTATGGCCGGCTTCTCGATGCGGAATTCGAACGCCTTGGCGATGCATCCATCCAGGTCTTCGAGACCGATGGGCTGATTGGCACCGCAGTCGCACCAGCAGTCCTTTCCTATCTGTTCCACCGTATCGAAGCACGGCTTGATGGCCGGCCAACTCTGCTCATCATCGATGAAGGATGGCTCGCGCTCGATGACGAAGGGTTTTCGGGTCAACTGCGTGAGTGGCTGAAAACGCTTCGCAAGAAGAATGCGTCCGTTATTTTCGCCACCCAGTCATTGGCTGACATCGATGGCTCTGCGATCGCGCCTGTCATCATCGAGAGCTGCCCGACGCGCATTCTGTTGCCGAACGACCGCGCCATCGAGCCTCAGATTGCGACGATCTACCGGCGCTTTGGGCTTAACGACCGGCAGATCGAGATCCTGGCGCGCGCAACGCCGAAGCGCGACTACTACTGTCAGTCGCGCCGAGGCAATCGCCTGTTCGAGCTCGGTCTCGGCGAGGTTGCCCTGGCCTTCACGGCCGCTTCCTCCAAAGCCGACCAAGCCCTTATCGAACAGGTCCTTGCCGAACACGGCCGTGAGGACTTTGTGCGCGGCTGGCTCAGGGCGCGCGACATCTCCTGGGCGACCGACCTCATCCCGCATCTCGACAAATTGGAGGCTTCCAAATGAACCGCCTCTACCGCCTCTACCGCCTCGCCACCGCCAGCATGATTGCGATCACCGTTGCCGTCAGCTTGAGACCCGCGTCGGCGCAGTTGGTCGTTTTTGATCCCAATAACTATGCACAAAACGTGCTGACAGCCGCTCGCAGCCTGCAGCAGATCAACAACCAGATCGCGTCTCTGCAGAATCAGGCGCAGATGCTCGTTAACCAGGCGAAGAACCTGGCAACGTTGCCGTTCTCGTCGTTGTTGCAACTGGAGCAATCGATCCAGCGGACCCAGCGGCTTCTCGCTCAGGCCCAGCGCATCGCCTACGACGTCGGGCAGATTGATCGTGCGTTTTCAACGACGTATGCGCCGGCAACATCCAGTATCTCGGATCAGGCGTTGATCGCAAACGCGCAGACACGTTGGCAGAACGCGCTTGTCGGCCTGCAGGACGCCATGAGGACGCAGGCCACGGTCGTCGGCAACCTCGATACCAACCGCACCCAGATGTCAGCGCTGGTCACCGCGAGCCAGGGCGCGACCGGGGCTCTACAGGCGAGCCAGGCCGGCAATCAGCTTTTGGCTCTGCAGGCCCAGCAGCTAGCCGACCTCACGGCGGTCGTCGCGGCCCATGGACGCGCACAGAACCTGGAGTCTGCTCAGCGTGCCGCCGCGCAGGACCAGAGCAGGGAGCAGCTGCGCCGCTTCCTGACCCCGGGCCAGGGATATAAACCCACAGCCGTTCGGATGTTTCACTGATGAAGAAGACAATACTCGATAAGCTGCCGATGATGGTGGCCATGGTGCTCGTCGTCCTCATAGTCGCGGCCTGCGCGATTCGCCTGCGTGACGAGGAAAACCAAACCGCGCCCGCCACGTCCTTTGACCAGGCGTCCGATCCGTTGGCGAAAAAACTCGCGGAGTGCCGCTCCGTGACCTCGGAGCAGAAAGAGGCTCTGTCGGAATGTCGCAAGGCCTGGGCCGAGAAGCGTCGCCAATTCCTCGAGCAGCCATCTCCAAAATCATCGGAAAGCGCCACTTCTCACGGCGCGTCGCCATTGTTCATACCCCCTGAGGGCGACAGCGGGCCGAGGCTCGGGCCGCATAATTCAATTCCACAGTCTGGGAAGGAATAAGCGGATGGGCGGCACCGGCGTTATCGACCAGTTCCTGGAGACCTTTACCCGATACATCGATTCCGGCTTCGGGCTGCTCGGAGGCGAAGTCGGATACCTCGCCACGACGCTGGCGGCAATCGACGTCACGCTGGCAGGCCTGTTTTGGGCATGGGGCGCAGACGAGGACATCCTGGCACGCCTTGTCAGGAAGACCCTCTTTGTCGGCGTCTTCGCCTTTCTGATCGGCAATTGGAACAGCCTTGCGCGCGTCATCTTCGAAAGTTTTGCTGGTTTGGGTCTGAAAGCCTCCGGCATCGGCCTTTCCTCCGCCGATTTTTTGAGGCCCGGAAAGATTGCTCAGGTCGGGCTAGATGCCGGACGGCCTCTCCTGGACTCGGCCTGGGGGTTGATGGGGTATGTCGGCTTCATTGAAAACTTCATCCAGATCGCAGTCCTGCTATTCGCCTGGATCGTGGTGCTGCTGGCTTTCTTCATTCTGGCCATCCAGCTCTTCATCACCCTGATTGAGTTCAAGCTGACGACGCTCGCTGGCTTCGTGCTGATCCCGTTCGGCCTGTTCGGCAAGACCGCTTTTGCCGCCGAGCGCGTGCTCGGCAACGTGATTTCTTCCGGGATCAAGATCCTGGTGCTGGCCGTCATCGTCGGCATCGGCTCGACTCTATTTGCGCAATTCACGGCAGGATTTGCCGGCAACCAGCCGACCATCGACAACGCCATGGCGCTCGTGCTTGGGGCACTTTCCCTTCTCGGCCTCGGCATCTTTGGGCCCGGCATTGCCAACGGCATCGTGTCCGGCGGACCGCAACTCGGTGCCGGCGCCGCAGTAGGCACTGGCCTCGCCGCAGGGGGCGCCATCGTCGCTGGTGCAGGCCTCGCAGCCGGCGGTGCGGGACTGGCAGGTGGCGCGCTCCTGGCCGGCACCCGTGGGGCAGCCACTCTAGCGACAGGAACGGCAAGTGCCTACCGAGCCGGAGGATTAAGTGGTGTCGCCAGCGCAGGCGGCTCGGCAATCGTCAGCCCGCTGCGCCGTATGGCAGCCGGACTGACTAGTGGTTCGCCGACGACAGATGCGCCACCGGCCTGGGCACGTCGCATGAAGCGCGCGCAGACCGTGAACCAGGGCGTGTCCGCCGCCATCCACGCCGTCCGTAGCGGCGATAGTGCCGGCGGCGGATCCTCCGTCGACCTGTCCGAGGGAGGGCAGTGATGTTCAAACGACCATCCGTTCATTACGGCCGCACGCCAGAGCCGGTGACGCCTTACCAGAAAGCGGCCCAGGTCTGGGATGAGCGCATCGGGTCAGCGCGCGTTCAAGCCAGAAACTGGCGGTTGATGGCATTCGGATGTCTGTTGTTGTCGGGAGGGCTCGCCGCCGGCCTCGTCTGGCAGTCCACCAAAGGCACCGTCACGCCATGGGTGGTGGAGATTGACCATCTCGGTCAGGCCCAGGCGGTCGCGCCGGCGAGTCCTTTCTATCAGCCGACCGATCCGCAAATCGCGTTTCATCTCGCACGCTTCATCGAAGATGTGCGAGGCCTTCCATCGGACGCCATTGTGCTGCGGCAGGGTTGGCTCCGCGCCTACGACTTTACGACCGATCGTGGCGCTGCAGCGCTGAACGACTACGCACGTAGCAACAACCCCTTTGCCAGGCTCGGCAACACACAAGTTGCGGTCGAAATCTCCAGCGTCATTCGCGCCTCGCCGGAGAGCTTTCGGATTGCATGGACTGAACGCCGTTATGACAGCGGCCAACTCGCCACAACCGAGCGCTGGACCGCGATCCTCTCCGTCGTCATCGAAACCCCGCGCGATGCCGATCGTCTCCGCAAGAATCCGCTCGGCGTCTACGTCAACGCCATCAATTGGTCGAAGGAGCTCGGCTAGTGACAAAACCCGTACCGCGATCCGCGTACCTCGAATGGAATCGGGTGCCCTTACATCTCGCTTTTCTTCTCTCGGTCGCGCTCTCCGGCTGCACGACCTTCAAGCCGCCACAGATCAGCTATGATGATGAGGTGCCGCCATCTCCCGATCTCCCGATGCCGGCGGATGACCACGCGCGTCCCCTGCATGTCCCTCCGGCTTGGACTCCAACTCGTGGCGGCAACAAGGGTGAAGCAGAGTCGAAGGACCCGACCGGTCGCGTCGAGATTGCCAACGATGTGGCGCGTGTCCAGCCGCGGCGGGCAGGGTATTTCAACGCCGTCCAGGTCTTTCCCTATAGTCCTGGCGCGCTCTATCAAATCTATGCCTCGCCCGGGCAGATTACGGATATCGCGCTCGAACCGGGCGAACAATTGACCGGTTCGGGGCCGCTCGCGGCCGGCGATACAGTACGCTGGATCGTCGCCGATACTGAGAGCGGCAGCGGTGATACCAGGCGCGTTCACATCATGGTCAAGCCAACGCGCCCCACTATCGAGACCAACCTTGTCGTCAACACCGATCGACGAACCTACCTCATCGAACTTCGCTCTCGCGAGAAGCTCTACATGCCGTCGGTCGCCTGGTTCTATCCGGAAGACCGGTCGAGCCGCTCCCGGACGGTGCCGCTAACGCCGCTCATCCCGGAGTTGGATCAGCGCCGGTACCGCTACGTCATCGAAGGCGACAATCCGCCCTGGCGGCCAGTGAATGCCTATGACGACGGTCGCAAGGTCTATATCGAATTCTCGCCCGGGATCGGCCAGGGCGAAATGCCGCCATTGTTCGTGATTGGCCAGGACGGCAAACCCGAACTCGTCAACTATCGCGTCTACAGGAATGTCGTGATTGCCGATCGTTTGTTCGCCGCGGCCGAGCTTCGCCTTGGCGGAGACAAGCAGCAGAAAGTCCGAATTGTCAGAAACGACGGGGGACGATCGTGACGGACAATGGCCCAAGCGAGAGCCGAGGTCCTGTATCTGGACCAGGGCTATCACCTGACGATCCCGCGCAGGCCTTGCGTCTGCGTGCAGAGCGCCCCAGGATCACGCGGCTTTCCCGGAAGGTCCTTGCCGGCGGCACCGCGATGGCTTTGCTGCTCATTTCTGGCGCGGTTCTGTGGGCGCTGAGGGGCAATCATCCGCACAATCCGGCGCCGGACGAACTCTACCGCACGGATCATCACAACATCGCAGATGGGCTCGCGACGTTGCCGAAAGACTATGCCGGCGTTCCTCACGATGTTCCCCGGCTCGGACCGCCCTTACCGGGAGGCCTGGGGCGTCCCATCGTTTCGGCGGAAGGACAATCAGCGCCGATCGGGATTGATGCCGAACAACAGCGCGTCAACCAGGACACCGAGGCGGCTCGGACCAGCAAAGTATTTGTGCCAACCACCGCGCCCGTCACGCCGCCACGTGCCCCATCCCAGGAAACGGTCACCAACACCGCGTCATCTTCTGACGAAACCTTCGTGCAGAACGGGCAGGATCGCAAACTGCTGTTCGTCAATGCTCCCGTCGATCGGCGGACTACGGCGCCTGACAGGCTTTCACGTCCTACGTCTCCGTTCGTCGTGCAGGCGGGAACGATCATTCCCGCAGCTCTCATGACAGGAATTCGCTCCGATCTTCCCGGCCAAATCACCGCGCAGGTAACAGAGGCGGTTTTTGATTCTCCAACTGGCCGCGCGAAACTAATTCCACAGGGAGCGCGCCTGATAGGGATTTACGATAGCCAAGTCGCGTTCGGGCAGTCTCGCGTGCTCTTGGTCTGGACCCGGCTCATCATGCCGAATGGGCGCTCGATCGTGCTGGAACGACAGCCCGGCGCGGATGCCGCGGGATACTCCGGCCTTGAGGATGAGGTCGACTACCATTGGAAGGAGTTGCTCGGAGCAGCTGCGCTCTCGACGTTGCTTGCGGTCGGCACCCAGGTGAATTCGGGAACGGATGCGAACAGCACCAACGGTGCCATCCTTCAGGCGCTGCAGCGTGGGGCAGGTGACTCTCTCAACCAGACCGGCCAACAGGTGGTTCGCCGCAATCTCAACATCCAGCCAACGTTGACGATCCGTCCGGGATATCCGGTCCGAGTGATTGTCAATCGCGACCTGGTGCTTGAGACTTACAAGGGATAAGGACGATGCCTAAGCTTAAGCTCGGAGCATTCGAGGATGCCAAGCCAGTCAAGGTCACGTTCGAACTGCCGGCGAGCATACATCGCGATCTGGTGACTTACGCCGATTATCTGAACAGTCAACATGTCTCTGTCGCATTTAGGGAGGGAGGCGACGCATGGCGGATCTGAAACTTGGCCGCTTGCCGAAGGTCGGTCTCGTCCGCATGACGGTCGGTATCCCTGAGCCTCTGAAAGAAGAACTCGACCGCTATGCCGCCGAGCACAGCCGGCTTTACGAGCCGGTCGACGCAGCAACATTGATCCCGCATATGCTCGAAGCCTTCATCCGGTCTGACCGCGGCTACCGGCGCCGACGCATACTATCCGAACAAGGAAAAACTCGTCAACGTGGCGGCGTCTCGGCGAGTGCCAAAAGCGTTGCAACGCGTCTCGACTCCGACGGTTCAGCTTGAGCCGAGCAGTCCGTTGCTTTTGCTGGCGCACGGGGAGGCTGAGAGCCTGGATATGTTGCGCCATGTTCCGGTTGGGTGACCGCAGGGCGCGCGAAGCTCGTCGGTCTCGCGACCGCTTAGGGCGGCAATCTCGGCTTCGAGCTGGTGCACGCGATCTGTGGGGGACGGTAGACTCTTCACCTCTCGTTGATGCAACGCGATGGCGATCCGGAATCTCTCGAGCAGTTCGGGCGCCCTGTAAAGTGTCGCGCGGGAGAGTCCGGCCTCTGATGCCAACCGAGCGATTGTGAATGTCGCCTGGACGTCGCCGCTGCCCATCAGCCGCGATATGGCGGCCTCAATGGATGAGGCGGCGGCGCTGATCGGCTTGGTCATTCTGGTGGTCCTTCGAGGAGCGGCGCGATGAGCCGCCGCTTGCGCCCGTTGTCTTCTGTCAAGACAGTCCTGCTGAAACTAGGGCCTCCGCCCTTGGCCGGGTGAAGACTTGAACAGGATCGGAGCCGAACTCCTTAACCCATTTGCGCTGCACGTTCTCATGAGCGTCCAGGTCCCGTGCAGCTTGTGCCGCCGAAACCCCGCGCTCCCTGACGAGCTTCACCGCCTCAACTCTCGACTGAATCTCCGTCTCCGCATGACCCACCTCCGGCTTCGTGAAACACCCAATCTCGGTGTCCATCAAATCGGCAGCAGCTCAAAGATCCGGGACCTTGAGAAAAGTTGGGACGATGCCGAGCCGACATTGCGACCTTCAAATCAGGTCGTCTGGAAGCGCATCGATAAATCAATCGATAATGCACTCGTAGAATTGCGGGCCGATACACCGATCGCTCAGGGCTGCTCAGAGGCTCTGGAAAATTTGTTGACTGAGATGGATAAGGTTAGCAAGAAAATTGAGCATGGATTATTCAGCCCTTGCAATTCCTATTTTAACGTCGAACTGGCTTCGATCACTTATCAATAACTTGTTCCATTGACGACAGGTCCAGTTTGATGTTCGGAAATGCATCCTCCATACTCTCCACGCGTTTGCTCGTTTTCCTGTCGTTGGCTCTGATAAATCCTGGTCTGGCTGCGCGGGCAGAAACGTCCGCCGATCCACTGGCGTCTGGCTCACCCAGGCTGGCGACGCCAAAGTTCAGATCACGCGTTGCGGAGGGCCATCTGCGCAGAAGTCGTATGGCTCAGAGAGCCGATCGATAGGGCAACAGGAAAGCCGCAGGTCGATAACAAAATCCTTCTCGCCCGGCGCGCCCGATCATCGGCCTGCAGTTGTTCGTTGGGAAGAAGCCGGTTGTCGCGAACAAATGGTCTGGTGCGATCTACAATGCGGACGACGGGAAGACCTATCGGAGCAACGTGAGTTTGGAGGGTGCGACGGCGCTCAAAGTCGAAGGGTGCGTTGGAGGTTTGTGTGGTGGCGAAACCTGGACAAAGGCGAGTGGGCGTTGAAAAATTCGGCAAGCAACATGGGCTCGACTTACGATTCACGAATATCAGGTCGAAACTCGTTACGTCCCCTCACGGTCGGTCCGGGTCATATCTGCACAGCTAAGGTTTGAAAAACAATCATTCGCATCCGCAAAATACGTCGTGGCGTTGGAGGCTGATTCCTTGCCTACCGCATGCAGCATAAATTGCGCGCTGCGCCAATGTCGAGGAGAATTGCGAGTGAAATTTTGAGTTGATCGAATGGCATGATTGGCGATCGCCAAATCTGGCGGCAGTACGATCGGAAAATTCCGTCACGCTATTAGGTCGGGCGCGCTGGTTTGGCCGCGCCGATCGACCAACCGCTTATTTGACAACCGCGCTTCGCCGATGGTTTTTGGTGACAACACGTTCATGGTCCTCATGGTGACACCGCCAAATAGGCGGGCTCAATTTTTTGGCTCACTCCAGGTCGGACCTGCGCCGCTCTTGCCGTCTTCACCTTTGGACTCCGCCCATTTCGAACACAGACACAAATTCGTTCGTTGCCGAGATACTAAGCCCAGACCAAGGCGTTCGCTGTGATCGCGAATGGGCCATTATTAAGTTCAAAGACAGCATATTGCGCGACGTGCTCTCAGCACTGGTGAGAACCAATCGTTGAAACCGGAACGGAAACGAAAGAATATTGCCGCTACTTGCGAATAAAGCTAGCCTCGCGTTGGGCTGGACGTTGGATTGGATCGCGGCCGAGCTTGGACTGCAACTCTACGAGGTCGGTGAAGACGTCGGCCTGGCGCCGCAGCTCATCGGCGATCATGGGCGGCTGGCTCGAAATCGTCGAGACCACGGTGACGCGAACGCCGTGCCGCTGCACCGCTTCCACCAGCGAGCGGAAATCGCCGTCGCCCGAGAACAGGACGATCTGGTCGACATGTTCGGCGAGTTCCATGGCATCGACAGCAAGTTCGATGTCCATGTTGCCCTTCACCTTGCGGCGGCCGGAGGCGTCGATGAATTCCTTGGTCGCCTTGGTAACGACGGTGTAGCCGTTGTAGTCGAGCCAGTCGATCAGGGGGCGAATTGACGAATATTCCTGATCTTCGATGATTGCCGTGTAGTAGAAGGCACGAAGCAGAGTTCCTTGGTTCTGGAATTCGTTGAGCAAGCGCTTGTAGTCGATGTCGAAACCGAGTGCCTTGCCGGTCGCATAAAGGTTGGCGCCGTCGATAAAAAGAGCGATTCTATTTTCCAAGACTATTCCTCCAGGCCCGATGGGCGCTTGTTGGTGGGTCCTGCGGCGGGCCGCCGACAGGACCGTTCACGCGTCGTTCCTCCTCTTAAGATACGTGGCCGCGTTCTATTGCTCACAATCTCGCATTAATCAGTCGGATGCTGGAGCGCCATACGGCGATGATCGTGGTCAACGCGGCTCCGGCGGCAACAATTACAAGATAGATCCAGGGCTGAAAAAGTTCGTCCGGTGGCGGGTCGAATACACCGGTCAACACCTTAACCAGTAAAAAGGCGACGGATTCTCCGAGAATAAATCCGCAGACCGCGCCTGCAATGAGAATGATTGCCGCCTCCGCCTGCGCAAATTTCCGAATATCGGATGAGGTTGCTCCTAGCGCAGACAGGATCGCGGCCGCCCGGCTTCGTTCAGCAAACCCGAGCGACAGAACCAGGCCAGTCGCGCCGGCGACGAGGAGAACCGCGAACGAAAGCTCGATCGCAGTCAATTTGCGCAGGTCGACCGCAGTCAAAGTTGAGCCGATGAGCCGCGCAGCCTGGGAAAGCTCGGTCACCTTCAGGGGGCTTTCCGTACCAAGGACCTTTCCAATTGCCAGGGCGACAGCGCCTGGATCGCCGCGGCTACGAACCAGAACGACCTCGGAATGGGAATTCCCTGTCTGTGCGGCAACATAGGATGCATTGGCGACGAGGAAACTGTCGTGCGGCGCGGTCGGAAATTCCGCCACGACGCCGATAAAATGAAACGTGACTGTTCGATACTGGTTGTCGGCGGCGTTCTGAAGCCTGAGGTTGATGAGGTCGCCGACCGTCAGCTGAAAATCGCTGACGGTTTCCTGCGACACAAGAAGGCCATCAGGCGTCTTTGCCAGCCGATCCAGCGTAGCGCGCGCGTCGCGATTGCCGAAATAGGCATCGGCAATGGTGGTGGCATGACCAATCGTGCCGGGATCGATGCCATAAAGATCCTGGAGGTCATTGCCGACGTAGCCGAAGCGGTGCTGCATCGGCTCGGCGGCTACAACGCCGGGCACTTGTCGTATGTCTTGCAGGCGATCTCCGGCCGGGGACGCGCTCGTCCCCGTAACGGTGACATCGGCGCCATTGGTGAGTTGAGCATCCACCAGCAGCTGAGCGTTGTAGGTCGTGTCAAAGACAGCGACGGCCGTCGCAAAAGAGAAGGCGAGGGTAGCAAGCGCAATTCCGCCGGCAATCCGGCCACTCTGGCGGCTGAGCGAAGCCGCCACGGGATCTGCAAGATGTCGGCTAATCGGTCGAAGCAACCTGGTCAGGACGTTGCGGCCAGCCGCAAGCGCGCTGCCGCCGATCCTCAGGACGAGCAGACCCGCTCCGATCCAGAGGCAAAGCGGTGCCAAGAAGGCGGTATAATCAACTGACGTCGCAGCGACGCCCTCCGGCGCGAGAACGACCTGATAACCCGTATTGGCGACGCGCCAGAACACAATCCCGGCTAGCGCGAGCAGGAGGAGGTCAACGTAGGCTCTCTGCCAAAGAGGCTTTGATACAAGCGCCAAAGCAGCGCGGCGCGACACGACCGTGTGCTCGCGAAGATCGATCAGGGTGGGCATCAAGATCGACGTGAGGGCGAGCACGACGCCGACTCCAAGCGTTATCGCCAACCACTGGACAACAGCTGCCGATTGTAGATCCACCGAGAGAACTAGAGTTGAAAGCAGCGCAGCTAAAAGTGTACCGCTGACGCCACCGGCGATGGCGACAAGGCCTCCATCCACGACAACAAGCCGGGCGATTTGTACAAGGCTTGCACCGCGTAAGCTCAATAGCGCCTGTTCGCGTCGCCGACGAGCGGCGTCCGCGCGCACGATCGCGATGGTCAACAACATGGCCAGCACAACACCGGGCAGTCCGAGAAATAGCAGTAGAATCTGAGCGAACAGGGCATCCTGGCGCACGGCCCCGAGCCGGGCGGAGAGGTTGTCGCCGACCTGTGCGACCCCTGCAGCTCGAACCTCGAAATTTCTGGCGCGCCCCGCTATATCCAGATAGGCCGCCTCCGGCGCCGCCGGCAGCTTCGAATGGTCAAGGGAGGCGTGGATTTGCAATCTTGCACCGCCCCCCGGCATCGCCGCCGAGAACAGGGAAGTCCAGGTGTCCATCGGCAGCAGTAAGATATTGTCCGGCGGCGCCGTGGGCGCGGGACCCTTTTGCGGGCCTATCGTCTGGAACATCGCGTTCGCATTCGGCAGGTCGATGACGCCGGCGATTGTTACGCTTGCGGGGGTTTTGCCATCGCGCAGGATCGCAACTGTATCGCCGATCGAGATATGCAGGTTGGCGGCGGTCTGCTGAGCGATCAATGCTCCGTCCACTGCTCCCGCAAGCAATCGAATTTGCCCAGAAAAGGCTTTTACATAGTCAGCGCCAATTCCCAGCACCTGGCCGGCCCCTGTTGTCTGGGTCGTTGCGTCCGTCCTGGCTTCGAATCCCGCGACATCCGCATAACCAACTGTCTCGACGGCCGTGACCGTCGCGGATTTCGAAAGTATCTGTTTCAAAGTCGCAGGATCGGCTGCATTGCCAAGCGCGATCTGCCAATCGACCGGTACGCTCGCCACCGCTCTGCGCGTCATGGTCTGCGAGCTTGACGTGGCGAAGACCCCAATTACGCCGATCAACGCCGTAGCGATTGCGATGCCGGCTGCGCTGAGGAACAGCTGTCGCGACCTATGCAGGGCGATGCCCTTGATCCACGATACAATCACGCAGCTTCCTCCGACGCATAAATCATCAAGCGGCCTGCATTCATTGTCCAACGTCGCTCAAGGCGATCAGCGACGGAAGTGTCGTGCGTGGCGACGATGAGCGCCGTCGTTGTTCCGTCAAGCGCTGCAAGCAACGCATCCATCAGTTCTTGCCCTGTTTTGCGGTCGAGTTGACCGGTTGGCTCGTCCGCCAGAAGAGCTGCAGGCCGTGTCACGAGCGCTCTTGCGAGCGCAACCCTCTGCATCTGGCCGCCGGAAAGTTGATCCGGAAGCTTGTCGGCAAGCTCACCGAGCGAGAGGCGTTCAAGGGCGTCCGCAGGGTTCATGGCTTCAGCGGGATCGATCGCTGCGATTTGAATCGGCAGCCTGACGTTTTCGATCACGGTGAGCTCGGGCAGCAGCGACGGCGCCTGGAATACAAAGCCGATCTGCCGTGGCCGCAATGCTTCGCCCTGGCGTAGTCCCGGCCAGGACACGGTGCCGGCGCTCGGCTGCTCCAGTCCGGCCAGAAGACTGAGGAGTGTTGACTTGCCACTTCCGGACGGCCCCATGACGGCAATGCGGTCCGACGGAAAAATCCGGCAGAATGCTTTTTTGACGGCACTGATCGTCTGGTGGGCCGATGAGAATAGCTTGGACGCCTTGCGCAACTCAACCAAAGGGGTTTCGCTGGCGCCTCCTGTACGGCTGGCAGTGACTGGCGACCACGGCCTTTCGAGATGCCTTACCGATAACGCCGGAGGCCGCCGCTCCCTGACCTCTGCGATACGGCCATCGGTGATTTCGAGGACGCGCGAGGCCTTCAGGCCAAGTGCGCTGCTATGGGTCGCAATCAGCGCGGCGCCACCTTTCGCGCGGCGTGCCTCCAAAAGTTCGAGAATACGGCTCTCGGTTTCGGCATCGACTTCTGCCGTCGGCTCGTCTGCGAGAAGAAGCGGCGGATCGGAGGCGAGGGCGACAGCCAATCCGGCACGCGCAAGTTCACCACCCGAGAGCGTCGCGGGCATGGCATGTCCCCGATCAGCGAGCCCGAGAAGGCTGAGGAGCTCGATGACACGGCAAGAATCGAACTTCCCGCTCAGGTTCATCTGCAGCTTGATGTTTTCAGCAACCGACAGATGATCGAAGAGATTGCCTGATTGAGCGAGGAAGCCGATCGAATTGGCGCGCAGCGCTGCACGTTCCGCCTCCGGCCGTCGCGTCATCCGGCGACCGTCGATGGTGACGATGCCGCCGTCCGGCTCGTCGAGGCCCGCCAGACACGCAAGCAACGTGGATTTTCCGCTGCCTGACGGCCCAATGAGCGCAACGACCTCGCCGCGCTCGACGGTCAGGCTGACGCCCCGAAGCGCGCGCACCTCTGCGTCGCCCGGATGGTAGAATTTGAAGAGATCGTCGGCTTCGATGAGAGGCATTTCAATTCCAGCGAAAGGAGTTACTCATCAGCTTCCATTGGTCGGCGTTATCCGCTCCCATGGGAGCCGAAAAGGTAACAGCGCCTAGCTTTCCCGCATGCGCCATTAGGTATCGTTGGTTTTCGAGGCGGATACGCTTGTTGGTGACCGGGTTCGAATCTGAATTTGAACTATAGATAATTTCGATCGCCGGACCCGACGCCAGCCTGACTTCCTTGATCGAGGATATCTTCACCGCGTGCCCCGTCTTTTCCAGCTCCGCTGCCTCGCCTGCGCGAACACTTGCAACTGTCGGGGTCGTCGAAGACGCTGTTACAGCGACATCAATCGTGCCGTATTTGTCGGCGAATGAAACGCCTTCGGGCGCATCCTTGCGCGACCAGCCTTCCGGAACCTTAAGAGAGAATCCGTTCGGCGACTTGTAGGTGATGAAGACCTGATCGTCGGGAATGTCGCCTGGCGGATTTTTCTCCGGCGCTATCGCGGTCTCCGGCGGGGCGGTAGGCCCGGCGAAGAGCGGTCCGGGCGCGACACTGGCGTACAAAGCGACGACGAGAGCAATCGCTTGCGGGATCGATCTGACAAAGTAGGTTGCTTTCATGGCTGTCAACTCTTGCTGCCTTCCACGGGACATCACTTGTTACCCTCTGCGGAGTTCTGCAGAACGGACCCCGTCTTGGCGTCGATGCCGACTTCGTGGGTGACCCTCCCAACCCTGATGTCAAAGGAATAACGCAAACCGGAACCGCCTTTCCGATGCTCCAGTTCCTGGTCAAGAATCGTGCCGGGCTGCGCCTTCATGGCGGCGTCCCGGGCTCGATCGAGGGTGATTGTTGCTTCCTTCGACAGCCTGCCGCCTTCAAGGGCATAAGAGGCAGTTGCAGTCGTGAGGATGAGGGTTCCTCCCAGAAGCGCGTGGGCTAGAGAGATCGAAACTTTCGTCATGTATTTTCCTTGGAAGTGACAGGTCGCCCGTCAGACGACAATAGGCTTCCAAAGTGAGCAGCGAATGAGGTGTGCGCTATTCGCGGCCAATCTCGCGGCACGCACGGTCGATTTGCATTCGGAACCGGTCTCGACGCGAAATCTTACGTCAGTTCTGATCGAATGCGACGCCCATCCGCTTTTCTGTGCGCCAAACGACGTGACAGGGCTGCTGGACGTGATCGGCTTCGATGACCAGGATAAAGGTTCGAGGGATTCCCATGGGGCTTACGACCTCTAACGCCGCGCCGGTTCTTGATATGTTGCGGACAGTGCAGTCGATGGTGCCACCGTCGAACGAGATTTTACCGGCCTTCAAGACGCGATGTCGTGATGCTATTCGCTTCTCGTTCATTGGAAATCCAGGTAATTTTGGTTTGGCTTTTAGGTGGTCTTCGCATGGGGGCAGCATCATCCAAAACAGCAAAGATCCGTCGGCATTAGTTTCGTCGGATATTCTTCTTCGTTCCGGCGATTGACCAACCGAAGAGCCATTCACAAAATGTTGTTATATGCGCGCTTAAAGCTCGCCCCGCCGGCAACGCGAATGTCCAGGCCGAGACCGCCGCGACGAGCGCCGCTCCTACGATGTCCAGCGGATAATGCGCTCCGAGACAAATTCGCGCCCAGCCGACGGCGATGCCAATGGCCAAAAGCAAACTCCCGAACCAGCGGCCTTGGCGAGGCGGACAGATCCACAATGCAAATCCGAGAGCAAAAAGCAGGGTGCTATGATCGGACGGGAACGAGCTATCGGGACTGTGGCCGAGATAATTGCGAACCGGACCGTCCATGAATGGGCGAGGGTGCATGTAGGCGGAAGAGATCACGTGAGCTATCGCCAGCGCAAGCAGCGAGGAAAGACAGGCACCGACGGCGGCTCGGCGGTCGTCGGCTTCGCCGAAAATCCAGAGAAATACCAGAACGCTTGGACCAGCATAGATCGCCCCTTGCGCGAGCAGAAGGATGGCGAGGAGTGACGCTCCGGCAAGTCCGTGCGGTGCGGCGAGCGCGTCGAACATACGATGGTTCAAAGTTTCTAGCATTCCAGCTTTCTGCAAGAAAATTCAGCAAATTGACACTGGATTTGCGTCAACGGTTTTGTTGATGCTGGTTCTTCTTTTCGATTGAATTGATTGACCTGACCGGATTGCGCCGCCACGCAGAACAAGCCTCGGGTGCCAGTGTCGCCATGGAGGACTTTAGCGACGCACTATTAGCAGCGAATTAGCTCTCTCGGGCTTGCCCATCTGGCGGATAGTTCGGTCAATGGGCCTTCCCATCGCCGGGGGGAACCATCACCGCAGCAATCTTCGCGGACACGCCGGGCTGACCCCACAGGCTCCCAGCCACGTCGAAATCAAAGCGGATGGCATTGGGTGCGGTTGCGCGTACATTCCGGATCCACGCACTGCAAACCTCCTCATCGCTGAAGCACATTGCGGCCCATCCCCATTGGTATTGCAAAGCAAACGGCCGCCGGTAACGCGGATGATCCGGACTGTAGAATGCTGTCGCAAATGCCAGCGAGTCATCGCCGCTAACGGCCGGAAGCGGGGAGGTCGACACCTGGTGCCACCGTCGCGTCAATTCCAGCGCAACCAGCCGGTAAAAGTTGCGGCGCTCTTCGTAGCCGTGGGCATTTCGGTAGATAGCGTGCACTGGCGCTGCGACGGTCACCGCGACTAAAGCCATGCCGATCACGAGTACGGCCAGATTGACCGTGTAAAATCGCTCAAGCGGATAGCTGGCGCCGCAGACGATGAGAATCCCGATCAGGAACAGCCCCTGCATCGCCCAGAGCGAGGCCATATCCGTACCGAAAACAACGGCGACGATTGGGGGAAAACCAATGGTCCCAGCGCAAACGAGAAACAGAAGCCACAAGCCCGAATTCATCGCCCTGAAATCAGCCGAAAATCTCTTCAGCCTGGACTCGGCGATTAATACCCAGGACAGCGCTGGAAGGCTCCAAATTGCGGCTATCCCAAGGAGGAACATGCTGGCCTCCTGAATCGACAGCCAGAACCACCTCCCGCCATGGGCCGCCATGGCATATTCGAACGGGGTGGCTCCCGTTGTCGCCAGCCAATAGATATGAGGCGCAAGGACGACCAAGCCGACAAGCGCGGAAACCCAGGGTGCCCATGATCCAAAAAAGAGTCGCCGTTGCGAATGACAAACGGCTGCAAAAACGAAGCTGCCGACCAGAAATACCGAGTAATATTTCCCCAGCATCGCAATCGCAGCCAGTGCTCCGGCGGCAGCGGCCCATTTGATCTGACGGGTCTCGAACGAGCGCAGAAAGCAATAGGTCGCCAGCGGCCAGATCGCCAATAATACGGCGTTGGCGTTAAATCGCTGGGCGTGGAATTGATAGGCCGGCAGCAGCATCAGGAGCAGCAGCACCACCGCCCGTTTGTCGCCTCGCACGAATCGGCGTGCGATCAGATCGACCGCCCATAGCGCGACCGCGGCGTTGGTCATCGCCATTAACTGGAACGACCAGTCGGTTAGCGGGAATACCAGCGTCCAGACGTGGGCTACCCACCCCATCAATGGCGGATGCTTGGCATTACCCCATGCGAAGCTTCGGCCGACCGACCAGGTTTCCAACACGTCCGGATGCAAATCGCCGCTGAGATAAGCGATCACCAGAAACAGCAGCCAGATCGCGGCGAACCCAACGATGAGGAGCGGGATCGCCCATCCCTTCTCGATCCCGTCGAGCCATGCCAGAAACGGCCGGCGCCATCTGGCCGGCGCGGCGTCCGAACGTGCCGCCATCGCCGCGAAAAGAGTCAAATTCACGAGGAGACAGCCCAGGCTACGGTTGATGCAGCGACCAGCGCCGTGCAGCAAAAATTCTAGCGGGAGACAATTAGGGGAGAATTAGTGCGCTGACGGGCGTGAGCATCGGCCAGCCAGTTCGGTCTCCCAAATTTTTCCTCCCCCACTGCGTCGTGTCGCGGCGATACCAGCGCACGTCATCGGTTAGGGGGGCGCCGAGAAATTCCCAAAGCAGCCATCCCGCTCCTAGCGTCACGAGCAGCGCGCCAACAGAGATTTCTACCGTTGTGCCATTATGCTCGGCTACTGTTTCGATCAACCAAGCTAAACTTGCGATTGTGAAAATCACGGCTCCAGCACGGAGAAATCGGATAGAATTCATTTAACTGCCCTCTTTGTCATTAGCGGGCAAGGGTGCAGTTTGGCGTTTGGACGAGCGGCCAATTTATCGCAGCCGCAGCTCACAGAGAATGACCGATTCGACTAAAATGGACTTGGTGCACCAAAAGTTGACGAAAAGCCTGCGCGATCGATCAACCGATCGAAAGCCTCAGATCGGAGTCAGACGACAGAAGTGGGCGCGATCGGTTAGGTTCAGTGGGTTACCGGGAAAAGATGGTGGGCTCGCGATAATTGCATCGTTCGTCTGCCGCGCAGCTGCATTAATCCGGCAGGGTAGCCAATTTGCGACTGAGCGGCTCGAGCGACGGATGACCGATCGCCGCAAAGTTTGTGGCGTCGAAATGGTGAGAGTCTTCGAGACCGAATGAATGACACACTAGGTAAACCCAACGTGCTCGATTGCATTGACCGCTTCCAAATCTAAAGCGTCGATGCTCGAAAATCGGATATCTTAGGCCTATGGCGTTCGAGCAGAAGGCCGGATTAGTTAGCGTAAGTCCGGTGTGGCCATAACATGATGCCGGGTTCATTTGAGCTCATTGCTAATTCAGGGCTAAGTCGAGGCGCTTACAAAAAGGTGCGGATTGACAAGCCTTGGAAATGTCCTCGCTTCCTCGTACGAAGGCTGGGCGGGGCGCTGTGCGGCGACCCAGAGAATGGGCAAAGCGTTTCAAATCTTGGCTCCCAAGCTGCTGAAAATGCTCATGAATCTTCGCTTGGTTCCGCCGGAGCGCCTGTCATCTGATACGAAAGAATGTTGATGCGCGTCTTACTGATCGAGGATGATCGTATGATCGGCAGCAGCCTGTCGGTGGCTTTGAGCCGCGAGGGCATGGCGGTTGATTGGGTGCGCAACGGCGCCGACGGGGCGGAGGCTTTGGCCATGGGCGGCCATGCGCTTGTCCTCCTGGACCTCGGGCTACCGGATCAATTCGGACTCGATCTTTTGCGCGCGGCGCGGCGCGCCGGTAATCGCGTTCCTGTTCTCGTGGTCACGGCGCGCGACGGTCTCGACGACCGCGTTGCGGGTCTCGACCTCGGCGCCGATGACTATGTCATCAAGCCCTTCGAGATGCGCGAATTGGTCTCCCGCATGCGGGCCGTCTTGCGACGCCATGGGGGCGCAGCCCAATCCGTTTTGCAGGCTGGGGAGATCGCACTCGACCTCGCAACCCATGAACTGATCTATCGAAATACGGCAGTTATTCTGCCGGCGCGCGAATTCGCGCTGATGCGCGTACTCGTCGAACGTCCCGGCGTCATCCTGTCGCGTAGCGAAATCGAGGAACGGATTTACGGTTGGGGCGATGAGGTGGAAAGCAATGCGATCGACGTTCTGATCCACTCCATTCGCAAGAAGTTCGACAAGGATATCATTCGCAATGTGCGCGGCGCGGGCTGGATAGTTCTCAAGGGAGCGTCATGACGTCGCTGCGGCGCACCGCCCTGATATGGATGACCGCACTGCTCACGGTTGTCGGTGTATTGGCCTTCTTCGTTTCTTACGACCTGGCGCGGCGCGAAGCAGCCGACTTTCTCGACGGTCAGTTACGTCAGATCGCGCTCAACGCAGGCATCGGCCTCGCCAATGCCGAAGCGCCTGGCGCGAAGCACGATCCGGAGGATGAATTCGTCATCGCGATCTGGAATCCAGCTGGCGAAGCGATGCGAAATTCGCCGAGCGGCATCGACCTACCGCGCCTTTCAAAACCAGGCTACGCCACAATCCAAGCGAATGGCGAAGACTGGCGCGTCTACCTGGCTAGCGACGCCCGCCGTTCGGTTCAGGTGGCGCAACGCATGAGCGTGCGTCAGGAAATGGCGGAAGCTGCCGCGATTCAGGCGGGGGCGCCAATCCTTATTCTTATTCCCTTGGCCTGGCTCGTCGTCGGATGGGCGCTCGGCCAGGTACTTGGGCGGCTGAGGGAGGTTGCCGCCGAGATCGCGGAGCGTGGCGTCGATAGCCGCGAACAAATTCCGGTCACCGGCGTGCCGTCTGAGGTTCGGCCGATCGTCGAGGCCATGAACGTCCTGACCAACCGTCTCCAACATGCGCTCGAACAGCAAAAACGTTTCGTCTCGGATGCCGCTCATGAATTGCGGACGCCTTTGGCGGCGCTACACATCCAGATCGACAATCTGCGCGCGAACGCGGGCAACGATCAATCTTCGTTGATCTCGGAACTGCTCGCCGGCGTCAGCCGCGCCGCCGTACTGGTGGAGCAATTACTCCGTTTGGCCCGTTCGGAGAACGCGAACGGCGAAGCGCGACGAGAGACAGTCGACCTCTCTGAACTCGTCACGCAATGCGTCGCAGACTTTGTTCCCCTCGCCGACGCAAAGGGGGTCGATCTCGGCATCGCTGCGCGCGACACTGTCGTTGTTCAGGGCTGGCCCGCCGATCTGAAAATGTTGTTTGGCAACCTTGTTGACAATGCGATTCGCTACACGCCGGCCGGTGGATCGGTTGACGTTTCGGTACGACAAAACGGGAATTCGGTCGCGGTCGAGATTCTGGATACCGGCTGCGGGGTCGCGAAGGCCGATATTCCGCGCCTGTTTGACCGTTTCTTCCGCGCGGCACCGCTTGATGTCGAAGGCAGTGGACTTGGGTTGTCGATCGCCGATGCTGTGGCAACGCGCCATGGTTTCGCGATCCAGATCGAGAATCGGGCCGACCGCGCTGGTCTTCGGGTACGCGTATCAGCTTTACTGGACGAAGGATCTCTCAATCAGCGCTAATGATGTAGTTAGCTTCTCGTCCCGCGACCGTTTGGGGTAAACAAAGCCCTGGTTGTTTGCCGCAGCAGGGCGTGGATGCTAACTTAAAGGTCGCGCAAGAACGGTCACGATGTTACTGCACGAACACCGTTCGTGTTGCGCGGCGTAACGGCCAGCTTGAAAACTCACTTTTTGTCAGAAGCCGCTGTTGCCTCCGCTTGGACTGCCATCGCCTCGTATTCTTCTGCGAGCGCATTTAGCTTAAGGGTAAACGCCGGATCGTCGGCGCCCACGGCGAGACGGTGACACATTCTGGCCCGTTCGCGCATTTTCTTACTTTCTGGTGTTTCAGGTCGTTTGCCGCTCATGACGGTCGCACTCTAAACGGTGGTGCTATTGTGATCAAAAGGCGCGACCGCTTCTTTGTCAATGTCCTGCGTTAAATTCGTGTCTCTCCCCCGGGCTGTTGTGCGTCCACCCTCATTCGCTCCTAATTCTCCTGATGTACTCGTTCACTGCGGGCGGATCTGAGCTTGCGTATCGCGCTGTCGCCCCCAACGACGGTACATTGAACGGGTCTGTCCGCACCCCGCACTCCAGCACGGGATCGATGCTCTTGGTCGCCGGAAATCGAATTCAGCACTAGAGCTGTCGCCGCTATCCGTGGCGCCGACGCCGGCGTGATCTGGACAGACTGTTTCCGCGCATACGGATGCCTTATTGGGTTCTGGCCATCGTCGACGTCCTCATTCGCTACTAAGTCTTGCACCTTACACTTTCCAACATAACGCACTGGCATATATGCGTCAGCACCGCAGCGTGCCCGCCGGCTCTTGAAAGAAAACTCGGAGTGATTGTATGAACCGAACCGAAGCGAGTGAGCCGGCGCTGCTGAACAAAGTGCCAGAAGTCACGATCTATTTCTGGATCATCAAAGTGCTGGCGACGACAGTTGGCGAAACGGCCGCAGATCTTCTATCGACCAGGCTCAATCTTGGCCTGACGATCACATCCTATGTGATGAGCGCGGTCTTCATCCTGGCGCTGATCTTTCAGGTTCGGGCGAAACGTTACATGCCGCCGTTGTATTGGGTCACGGTCGTTCTGATCAGCGTCGTTGGCACGCTGATCTCGGACAATCTGGTTGACGGCATGGGAATTAGCCTGACTACCACTTCCATCGCGTTCGGATCGACCCTCGCAGTCGTGTTCGCACTCTGGTACCGCAGTGAAAAGACGCTGTCGATTCACACGATCTTTACGACGCGGCGCGAGCTGTTCTATTGGGCGGCGATCCTGTTCACGTTCGCCATGGGCACGTCGGCAGGCGATCTGATCGCGGAGAAACTCAATCTGGGATATGGGCCCACTGCGATCGTCTTCGCCGCGTTGATCGGCATCATTGTGCTACTTTATCGGGCAGTGAAGATGGACGCGATCCTCTCGTTTTGGCTTGCTTACATCATGACCCGTCCGCTCGGCGCCTCGATCGGCGACTTTCTCGCCAAGCCCGTGATCGCAGGCGGATTGGGCTGGGGCACGGTCACCACGAGTCTCATCTTCCTCGCCGCCATTCTCGCGCTGGTCATCTTCCTGACGATCAGTCGATTCGACCGCATCGAGCAGGCGTCAGCAGAAGCCTGATGACGAAACCGGCCGAAGTCCGGCGCCACTTCGGCCTCAAGCACCGGCAACGCTTGTTGCAATCTGGCCCACCTTCACTTTAAAAAGGATACCCCGATGAAGCACAATCCTCTAAAAATCGCATTGCTCTCAGCCACGATCGGCGTTGCATTGACCGGCGCCGCACGGGCGGACTGCGAGAGCGATCTGCTCCAACTGGAACAAGCCTTCAAGGCCCCGAATCTCACCGCTGTCGCAAAAACCGCGTTAGACGACGCAAAGACGAAAGCCGTAACGGCATTAAAAAAGGACGATGACAAGACCTGTCACAGCGCGATCGCGGAAGGGATGACGAAGGCTGGCTTGAAGTTGAAATAATCCACAGCATCCTAAGATACGCCGCTTGCACGTGAAGGAAAAATTGCAGGGCGGGGAAGACCCTGCAATTGATCTCTGAGAGACAAAGAGACATCTTGCAACCAGGTCGTTGTTTTCATCCGATGGATTGCCACCGCCATCCACGTTGTTGCGGCCGTCGTGCATATCTTCGTCTCCCGCGGCTGGATCATGCAGCGAATGTGTCCCGGACCATGGTCACTTCGGACCTTTTTTTGTCGTATCAGCGGGCTAATTCGCGCCTAAGTCTGTCAGGCTAACCACCCGCCGGACAGATCCATCCAGACGTCCGCGATTCAGTTCGTGACATTACGCAACGGACTAAGCACAACAAAATGTGGCCGACGATTCTCGACCCCCCCAATAGGTTGATCAATATGGAAGCTCTTCGCAAGACAGCCGGTGTCATAGATCTTCGTTCAAGCAAAGTTCCAGCAGTCACTTTGGGTTTTTGGGTCATCAAGATCGCCGCAACGACGCTCGGCGAGACCGCCGGTGATGCCGTCTCGATGTCGATGCATCTTGGCTACGCGATCGGCAGCGCGATCTTTATCGGCATCTTTGTTGCAGCCATCGCCGCCCAGGTATCTGTGAAAAAATTCCATCCCTTCCTTTATTGGGCCGTGATCGTTGCGACCACGACAGCGGGCACGACGATGGCCGATTTTGCCGACCGCTCCCTTGGCATTGGTTATCCAGGGGGGACTTCGCTTCTGTTCGTGCTTCTCATGGCTTCCCTTGGCGTATGGTACTGGTCGGTTGGGTCTGTATCGGTGGATACCATCACGTCGCCCAAGGTCGAGATGTTCTACTGGACCACGATCCTGTTTTCCCAAACCTTGGGAACGGCGCTCGGCGATTGGATGGCTGGCAGCGACCGGTATGGGCTCGGCCTCGGCTACGAATACGGAGCCTTGATTTTCGCGGCCGGCCTTGCGGTGATCGTGGCGGCCTATTTCTACACGAATATCTCGCACACCTTGCTGTTCTGGGCCGCATTCATCCTAACGCGGCCTTTGGGCGCCACGGTAGGCGATCTCCTCGACAAGCCGCTTTCCGCCGGCGGGTTCGCATTCGGCCGCTTCTATGCTTCGGCCATTCTAGCGGCGTTTATCGTCGCCTGCATTCTGATATTGCCGCAAAGGGCAGGAAAGCATCCAGACGAGGCGAGATAGGTGCCTGAATGGAAGGAACTATTTTTCCGATGACATTCGCGGCATGCGCATCTGAGAGACGCGCATGCGATTTTCACCTCGCCTGGTGATCGTTCCTGCGCAATACGAACGAGCAGCTTGCTCTTTCGGCCCAGCCTGAAGATTAATGGCTCGTAAATGGACTGTTCCGGGCAAGTTCATAATTACGACATTAGAATCTCAGCTAGATCAACCTTCTGCCTCGATCCCGTTGCGCTTTTCATGATGGAGACAAACCGTGATCCCAAATAAGGCTCTGACAACGTCACTCATTCTGCTGTTTAGCCTTCCTGCCTTTCCCGCGTTTGCGTACGACGACTATGGTCGTCATAGCGCTGGCCATGAACAGCTTCACGACCGATTGTCTGACAGACACGAACGGGCGCATGAGGAAGGTTTCGAAAGCCGCCGTGACCATCGCGGCTATCATCAAGAACTTCGTGATTCGCACGAATACTCCCATGAGTATCGACCGGCCCCGCGGTACAACTACTATTATTCACAGCCTCGGTATCGGATTTATCGGGAGTATTGATCTTAGTTTTCCCGCCACGGGCCGCTTGACGTATGGGAAAAATACTCAAGTAATACGAATTGCAAAATGGACCAAGCATGGAAGAAGGTTCATACGTTACTTGTCTATCAATGTAGATCCTGACGCTGTAGCTGCCAATGCGGTTCACCGACGACGACGAATGCGTTCATTGCCAACGGTGCAAGTCGTCGATAACGAACGAGTGAGCATCACCGGTCGGTTGTGCCTTTGAGTTGCGGGTGATCCGGCGATAGCCGGCAGGCGGATGTTGGATCACGTCTGTCTTGTTAGCCCGCCGAAACGCCGAAATCGCATCGCCAGGATTGCTCCGACAAGTGGCAGTGACGCTAACTAACACCAGCGACGTCCGGGTGACTTCCTCGACCGGCAAAAGTCGACCTGCCACCCGAGAGGTGGGCAGCAAGCACGCGACAAGACGCAGCCATGGATTGGAAAATGTTTATCTTGCGCTTCCATTGCGCAGAATCGCAGGCCGGTGTGGGACGTCCGCTATCGCGCGATGAGCGAAGGCATTGCTGGTAGTGAATATTTCCCAACCCGAGGCGGGCGTGGAGCCTGTGGCCGAACAAGGTCCCGCTATGATAGGATAGTTTTGCGGGTAGAATTGTCCGATAAGGGCGGTCTTAACCGGCGGCGGGTGGAACTCCGAAGCGGCTGCTGGCCGCGAGGTTGCCACGTGCCTCATTGCGGCTGTCTTGACTTTGGTTCGTCCAAGCAGGTCCGCAGAGAATGCGCGATCAATTGCAGATCTCGACTCGCCGAATTTGCCAGCCATACCCATCCCAGTAGCGCTCGCGAACCAATCGGCAAACTGGTTCGTCGACGTAGACCGGCTCTGGCGCGTAATAGACCGGCGGTGGAGGAGCAGGACGCGCCAGGGCGCCGCCGAGCAGCGCCCCGCCGATGAGTCCGCCCACTACGCCAGCGGCGATTTGACCGTTCTCCGCTGTTGCAGGCGCCGGCAATAAAAGTGGACCCGCAGCCAATGTAACAGCCACTACAACCAAAGCGAATTTGCCCATAATGCCTCTCCAGGTCGCGACCACGAATTGCACGGGGATCGCCGTACCAAGCTATCATACATTCCCCGATTAAAGCTTTCTTAAGTCTGCCCGCAGGCTGGAAAATTATTTGGGTGGGTGAAGGGATGCGAATCCGTGCGCGACTCGTTTCTGGCAGCTTTCCATCGTGGTTTCCGATAGACCAGCGCTATTCCATTGGCCACAGGGTATCGCCATTTTTCGCTGCGGTTCTGTTTCCACGCTCCCGATTACAGTCCTTCTAAGGTGCCATCATGATGACCGTCGCTCGCTTGACCTTACCGTCAGCGATTGCAAATAAGGATGATGTCTAACGGTCAGTATCAACAACGTCGGCCCGTGCTGCCGCTCGGAACTGCACCCCGCGGATTTTCGGGTCTCATTCATGCAATCCAGGCCAAGAATGTGGATTCCGCGTTGTCTGGCGACGAACTCGAAAGCCGCTTGATCGAACACGGCTTTGTCGAAGGCGCCAAAGTCGAGCTGCTGCACGAGGGCATCGTCGGGCGCGACCCGATCGCTGTCCAGGTCGAGAACGTGACGATCGCGGTGCGGCGGCGCGAGGCGATGGCCATTATCGTCGCCTGATAAAATGGTATACCGCCATGGAAGCCCCGTTGATGCATCTCGCTTTGGTCGGCACGCCAAACAGCGGCAAGACTTCGCTGTTCAATGCGCTGACCGGAAGCCGCCAAAAAGTCGCGAACTATCCAGGCGTTACGGTAGAGCGCAAGGAAGGCTCTTTCGTCACTCCGCTCGGACGTCCGGTATCGATGGTCGATCTGCCTGGCACCTATTCTCTGCGCGGTCGCAGTCCTGATGAAGAAATCACCCGCGACATCGTGCTTGGTCGTACGGCAGGCGAAGCGCTGCCCGATCTGGTTCTCTGCGTGGCCGATTCCACCAATCTGCGGCTGACCATTCGTCTGGCGCTCGAACACAAACGCGCCGGGCGACCACTAATGCTGGTGCTCAATATGTTCGACATCGCCACCCGACGTGGCGTCACCGTCGATGTCGCGCGCTTGTCCGAGGCCTTGGATATCCCAGTTGTGACCTCGATCGCGGTGCGCAAGGGTGGCGCCACCGATCTCTTGCGTCGTATCGACGAACTCATTCGAATCGCAGGCGCCAGTGGCGTCGCAGCAAAATTTCTGGCAGCCGCTCGCTGTCGCCGAACTGCGAGCCACCCAACGCGAGGCGGACCGCATTATCGCGGCCACCATCGGCCTGCCGACAAAGCCCGACACCTGGACCACGCGGATCGACGCCGTGGTGCTGGATCCGGTGACGGGTCTTGCTATACTCGCATCGATTCTGTTCGTGATGTTCCAGGCGGTGTGCGCATGGGCGCAGCCGCTAATGGAGCTTTTGTCGTCCGCCTTTACCCTGTTGGGCCGTATGGTACACGACACGTTGCCCGGAGGCTTGCTGCAAAGCTTCCTGCAGAACGGAGCAATTTCCGGCGTAGGCAGCCTCATCGTGTTCCTGCCGCAGATTATCATCATCTTCCTGTTCATTTTGCTGCTCGAGGATTTCGGCTACATGGCGCGCGCGGCGTTCTTGATGGATCGCATCATGGGCGGCGCCGGCCTGCACGGCCGCGCTTTCATTCCGCTGCTTTCAAGTTTCGACTGCGCGATCCGCGGTATCATGGCAACGCGGGTGATCGACAATCGGCGCGACTGGCTAACCACCATCCTGATCGCGCCGCTGATGACTTGTTCGGCACGCATTCCGGTTTATACGCTGATCTTTTCCGCTTTCATCCCCGACCAGCTGGTCTGGGGCTGGGTCAATCTGCGCGGGCTGGTGATGTTCGGTCTCTATACGGCGGGCATCGCCAGCGCATTGGGCGTTTCATTCCTGATCAAGTTCTTTATGTGGCGCGACTACGCGCCGGCGCCCTTCATGCTGGAACTGCCGGACTACAAGCTGCCGCGCGCTCGTAGCATTGCTATCGGCTTCTATATGCGGACGAAGATGTTTTTGCAGCGAGCCGGCACCACGATCTTTTCGATGATGGTGCTGATCTGGGCTCTGGCGTCGTTTCCGTTGGCTCCGGTTGGCGCACAGGATCCCGCTATCAACTACAGCTTCGCCGCCATGATCGGCAAAGCCCTGGAACCATTGTTCGCGCCCCTGGGCTTCAACTGGCAGATCGTCGTCGCGTTGATCCCGGGCATGGCAGCGCGTGAAGTCGCGGTCGCAGCACTCGGCACCGTCTATGCGATCGAGGGCGGCAAGGAAGCCGCCGACCAGATCGGACAGGTGCTCGCCGCCAAATGGAGTCTCGCGACGGCGTTGTCGCTGCTGGTCTGGTATATTTTCGCGCCGCAATGTGCCTCGACCCTGGCAGTCATCCGCCGCGAAACCGGCAGTTGGAAGTGGATGGCGATCACTTTCGCTTACATGTTCGCGCTCGCTTATACCGCGAGCTTCTTCGCCTACAACATCGCTCGCGCGCTGGGCGCTGGCTAACCTGCCGTCGAAGATATGCCGATCCATTGGCCCCACGTATTTCATCGATCTAAAAAGATGCCCCTTCGGGAAATGTTGCGATAACCTCGATATAGGGGAGGCAACTTGATTTCTTTGACTATCCCCGTCGATACCGCGCTAGGTCATTCGTCCCCGTAACGCCGCAACGCGATGACCGCTATTGACCCGCCCGGCGACGACGCATTCGGACGCCAGCTCGAGATGCTTCGGCGCTGGCTGGCCAGAACTGGACCGACGTTGAATCGCTATGTCGAGATTTTTTCACATACTTGGATCTGGCGGCTCAAATCGTCAATCAAGATGCAGTGTTCGTGGCAGGGCGCGCCCCCGACATCGACGCCAGCAGACCCGCCGGATCGTGGCGTCGCTTGACCGGGCGCTCAGCGCGTTTCGGCGGACCGGGGTGAGCGTTGAGCGCTCTCTCTAATTCAGAGGTCATGAAGCAACCCGTGTGTCATGATCCGACAATTTTTGTCATGGTACTGGCGTGGCCGCAGTATGCGTTTGGCGGCTCGGGACTAACGATCAGCTTGTCGGTATCGCCGGCGTGAGCGCGCTGGCGGCTCTTTCGCCAAGAAAGCGATCCAGCGTCGCCTGAATTTGCTTCTTTACGGGGTCGGGCCCGCGATCGCTCATGTCGGTGTGCTGAAATTTGGTACGGATAATCTCGATCCCGTCCGCCTTCGCCTGTTGGGCTGTCGGCAAAACGTCTGGATCAGTCTTGAAGTTGGGGTCTTTTGAACGAAATGAAAGAATCTGCAGTTTCGTGCGGAGCACGAAGGGAACCCGCAAATTATCGAGCGTGATAACTTTCGATACCAGCTCCGGATGATGCTTGGCGCAGAACATGGAGACATCTCCGCCGTTGGAGTGTCCGACCAAGGTGAGATGCCGGTACTCGGCGTTCGGCTGCAACTTCTTCAATTGATTCAGTACAAAGAGGATGTTTGCTTCTCCGCGTTCATAAACCTCCCGCCGACCGACATATGGCAGCCCGACTTTGGTCATCAATGGCGGATCGGTACGGAGATCCTGCTGAATGCTTGCGACCAGGTAGCCTCTCGCCGCAAGAACGTTAGCCAAAAATGAATATTCGGTGTTCTTGACGGTATTTCCGTTGCTGATGATTGCCGGCGGCAGCTTCCAGTAACCGGCATTTGCCTCTATCTCGTAGTCTCGCCGCACTGCCAGATCGACCGCTATGGGCCGTTGTCGCGCTGCGTCGTACAAATTGAGCGTCTCGTGCCGAATCCCCCATTCGCTTATAACAAGATACACGACCAAGGTGAGGGCGCTGAGGCAAGCCAAGACCGCAATTCCTCTCTTCATCTTTTCAATCCGATCGCATTGGATTCGTAATTTAGCGGTTAAACGCGCATGGAATGAAACGAAGAGGAGGCGAGTGAATTAAATTTTGGAAAGGAATCTCAGGTGCATGTAAGCTACGCGAGGCGACCTCGTAAAATACAAATGGTGCCGGACTTCCGGCGCCATTTACGGCCTGGCGAAGCGAACAGCCCGCAAACCCGCGCAAGTATCAACGGGATTTGGAGGTTGACGGGAAGCGCTGGTGACGGAGATTAAACTAGTTGGAGCAGAGCGCGACAAGCTGGATTTCCTCTTCGAAAAGAAAGTTGTGGAGTATACGCGCGTCTACTCCGCGCACCGCGATTGGGCGCGGATACTGGGGGAGCGGGGCGAAATATCGGCCGGCATTGCCCGCGCCAAGGTCCGCGCCACCGAAATCAGGGTACAGATCATCGCTGTCGACCAGAACGCCAGCACCGAGGCGCAGCGTGACTTGCGGACTGCGGACGCGCGCGTTCTGAACTGAGCGAGCGCAAATTGGCGATCGAGGATCGTCTTTCACGTACTGAAATTCGTTATCCCGTGTCGGGTTATGTGAACGAACTGTCTGTCCATAGCGTTGGCGGCGTAATAACGCCTGCGGCGAAGATCGCTACGATCGTTCCGCAAAATGCCGAACTTAAGTTCGAAATCAAAATATCGCCGGCAGACATCGTAAGAACCAACTCGCGTGCAAATCACCAAAAATCAACAGCATGAACGAGTTGATGAATAGGCGATTCTAATCTTGTCAAATGCGTGAGGGGGCCTGCACTTGTTCGATTATCTCAAGTGCGGCAGCTCCTAATTCTGTCCTAAGTCTGAACGTGTTCTGAGGCGCAAACCATGGCCCATGCACGCCATCCGGATCCTAATGTTCGAAACTCTCAACCATCGCGTTTTCGAAGCAATTGCGGCGGCGCCAACGCTTAAAGGTGCGTCACTCACCGTTGCGATGGTGCTGGCTCAGTCGGCCATCTACCTCGGCCCTTTCATGCTCGTCCTCCTCTGGATTTTCGGGGCGCATGCGGAACGGCGGGCTGCCGTAGATGGCGGTCTCTCCACTCTTCTGGCGCTGGCGTTGGCCGTGGCTATTTCATCGTTCTGGATGCATCCCCGGCCTTTCGCCGTCCTGCAGAACCGAAACTTCCTCAATCACGCTCCGGATAGTTCTTTCCCAAGCGATCACAGCACCGTACTCTTTGCGATGGGTTTGGCCCTCTGGGCGTCCGCCTCAACGCCTGCACGTCGTGCCGGGGCGCTAGCCGCCGCCCTCGGGCTCTCGGTAGGCTGGGCCCGGGTCTACCTCGCCGCCCATTCCCTTTGGACATTGTCGGCGCCGCAGGTGTCGCTGCGGCGTCATCGTGGGCCGTCTTGTCGCCCATGGGGCGGACAATCAGCACGCGCCTAACGATTTGTGGCGAGGATCTGTTTGGCTGGTCGATTGCAACCAACCTGCGCCGACCCCGGTAAAGGCGTGCGACGTGCGGACTCTAATGAAAGCACTTTGGTATTCGAAATGAACGACAAGCGGATAGCATCGCGACATCGCGTTCTAAAAGCCGGTAAGATACTCTTCGACGGCGCAGTGGTCGACTGCACCGTACCGTAATATTTCAAATGGGCGCGGCATTGGAGGTCGAAAGCCCAGTCGGCATACCACTTAAGTTCACCCTGTTGATCGAGTCGGATCGTGTCAAGCGCCCTTGCAGCGTCATTTGGCGGAAGGTTCGGCGTATAGGGGTAAGATTTGACGACGGCGAGAGCTGACACCACCTCGGTCGAAAGGACTTAAGTGGGATCTAACACGCCAGGATGAGCGCGCGATGACGATGCGGGCCCTGCCAAGAACCGACGCGGATCGGGAAGACCGGAAGAGCGCCGTCTGCAAGCCGCAATCGGTTTGCTTGTCCGTGGTCGCTTTACGGCGGATCTCGGATCTCTTTTGACTGTGTTCGACTTCGGAGCCGAAAGGAAACAATTGAATGATCCGTCTTCGTCAACATACAGAGTACCATCTTATCGAGCGCATCGGGTGGCTGAGGGCGGCAGTTCTGGGAGCCAACGATGGGATTATCTCGACAGCCAGCCTCATTGTCGGTGTGGCGGCGGCTGCCGCGACCCGGAACGAAGTGCTCCTTGCAGGAATTGCGGGGCTTGTTGCGGGCGCCATGTCGATGGCGGCCGGAGAGTATGTTTCCGTCAGTTCCCAGTCTGACACCGAACTCGCCGATTTGGCGCGCGAACGCCGGGAGCTTGGTGAGAACCCGGAAGCTGAACTCGAGGAGTTGACCGAAATATACTTCAAGCGGGGTCTCGAACGCGAGCTGGCACGACAGGTCGCGCAGCAGCTTATGGCCAAGGACGCATTGAAGGCGCATGCCCACGACGAGCTCGGAATTTCCGAGCTGACGGCGGCCAGGCCGGTTCAGGCTGCGCTTGCATCGGCGGCCATGTTTTCGATCGGCGCAGCCATGCCCTTGCTCATGGTGGTTATTGCGCCCGCAAGTGCCTTGGTTCCGGTCGTTTCGGCCGCGTCTTTAGGTTTCCTCGCGCTCTTGGGTGCGGTCGGAGCGAAGGCAGGAGGCGCGAACATGCTGCATGCAACGATACGCGTGACGTTCTGGGGAGCGCTCGCCCTCGCGACGACCGCGGTAATAGGCAAATTGTTCGGTACGGTGGTCTGATTGAAGCACATACGACCGACCTTGCTTCGTCGACTGTCACCGCAATTGAAAGGTGCCTTACTATAGGGACGGCCGGGATTGTCTATCGATGAAAAGGTCGAAGGCAGGTCGCCTGTAGACACGATACGTTTGCCAATCAGGCTTGGGAAGTGGTCTCTGGGGCTGCCGGAAAGCTGACGCTGGCAATTAGCCCGTGTCCGCCCGGTGGCCCGACGTTTTCGAGTCGGATCGAACCGTGACACCGTTCGGCGATGCGTCGCACGATCGAAAGACCGAGGCCGGTCCCATCGCCGCGCGAGCGACTTCCACGGAAGAACGGTTCGAAGATCCGGTCGATTTCCGAAGCAAGGATGCCCGGTCCGGTATCGGCGACCTGGAGGATGACAGCATCGCTTTGACGGAACAGGCTCAGGTCCACCCGACCGCCTGCCGGCGTATGCCGAAGTGCGTTGTCGATCAGGTTTCGGACGAGTATCGCCAAGGCAGCGGGTTCGCCACGTACCGAGGCCGTCTCGATCCGTGCGAAACCCAAGTCGATCGATCGGTCCTGGGCGGCCGGCAGCAGATCGGCGACCACTTCCTTGACGATGCGGTCGAACGCGCTTAGCGGCATTTCTCTGGATGCGTCCGAATCGTATCTCGCCAGCGCAAGAAGCTGCTCAAGCAAATGAGCGGTTCGCCGGATTCCGGTTCTGAGGGAATCCAGCCGCACCCGTCCGTCCTGCGAAAGTCCGGCATGCTCCAGATTTTCGGCTTGGACCGAAAGCGCGGTGATAGGACTGCGGAGTTCGTGCGCGGCATCGGCGACGAACCGTCTCTGTTTGTCGAACATCGTCCCGATACGGTCGAGAAGACGGTTGATGGAGGCGACGAAAGGAAGCAACTCCTTCGGAATGCCGTCCGTCGGCAGTTTTTCCAGATGGTCCGATTGCTTCGCGTCGAGGCGCGCCGCCAGTTTGGAAAGAGGGCGCAGGCTTCGATCGACGACGATGCCGATCAGCAGCATGAGACCCGGAACGAGCAAGCCCAGCGGCACGATGGTCCGCAGCGCGCTCTCCCGGGCAATTTCGTCGCGATGGGCCGTCGGTTGGCCGACCGCGACGCGGCTTCCGTCCTTTCGCGTACGGACCAGGATCCGCCACTGCTCCTGGCCGCGCTTAACGGTCTGGAGGCCGTCGCGAAGATCCTGGGGTAGGCGGGGAAGGGAACTTGTGGGGGCGGGATCCCCGGGGGGCGGCGTCAGTTCCTCGATGGCGACTCGCGCTTCACCGTCGATGTTTCCCTCGGAGGTAAGATCGGTCAGACGATTTTTTGCCGCCAGCGACCCGACCTGCAGCAGAATGGCATCTTGCAGCTCGATCGCCTCCTCGAATGCCCATCTGAAGGCCAGGTAACCCGCCGCGAGCCCTGCCCCGACGATGAAGACGGTAAGCCCCACGAAGAGACGCCCGCGCAGCGAGGAGATCAACATGGGCGGTCCACCATCCATCCGACGCCCCTTACGTTGCGGATGGCCGCGGCGCCGAGCTTCTTGCGTATCGCGTGGATCAGGAATTCGACGGCATTGCTTTCGACCTCCTCGTTCCAGCCGTAGATATGCCGTTCGAGGTCGACGCGCGACAGGATGGTGCCGGGACGCAGCAGAAGGGCTTGCAGCAGTGCGAATTCGCGTGCGGTCAAACGCGACGTCTCGCCGGCGTGGGCCACTTCGTGGGTCGCCGGATCCAGGCTGATTGCGCCGTTGCTCAGGACGGCAGAGCTGCCACTTCCCTGCCGCCGCAGGATCGCGCGCATGCGCGCGAGAAGTTCACGGATCTCGAACGGCTTGACGATGTAGTCATCCGCCCCGAGGTCGAGTCCATGGATCCGGTCGTCGATGGCGTCGCGCGCCGTCACAATGATCACGGGCAACTGACGTCCGGTCTTGCGGAACTGCCTCAGCACCTCGGTCCCGTCCGGAGGAGGGAGGCCCAGGTCCAACAAGGCGAGATCGTAGGCCTCGGCCCGGGCTGCCTCGATAGCGGTTTCCCCGTCCGTGACCCAGTCGACCGCGTATGAGGCGTCCTTGAGCGCCTGGGTCACGGCCGCTCCGATCATCCGGTCGTCCTCTATCAGAAGAATGCGCATGTTCGGTTCCCGTGGAGGCCGGCGGCGGATGCCGCCGCCGGCCTCGTTTACAGCGTACCGGCGATCAATCGGCCTTGTCACCCTCGTCATCGGCATCCGCCGCATCCTTGGTCGATGCGATGATCGTGCCGGCGTCCGGATCGACCTTGACGTCGAACACGTCGCTGCCGCTGGCGACTTCGACGTCGTAGGCCCACCGGCCGTCCTTGCCCTTTTCGTACTCGGCACGGACCGCCTTGCCGTTGGTGTGTTTTTCGGCAGCGGCGACGGCGGCTCCCATCGATATCTTGGCTTGCGCAATGGGACCCGCATCGTTGGACGCCGTCTTGGCATTGTCCGCGAGAGCCACCGCCGATGTCATCACAGCGACGGCGCAAACGATCGTTTTCAGCTTGTTCATTTTGTCTTCTCCAGAAATGCCCCTCGTCACGTCTGACTCAGGCCACTTAGCGGCAGCTTAGCCGATTCAGCCTGGCGGCGGCACGGGCGGCCCAGCGGCGGACCTTCTAAGTCGTCGCTAAGTCGGCAACTCTAACGATGAGGGAGGGCGCACGAATACCGACGGCCCTGCGAAGGGAAACGACATGGATTTCAGCAAAAACCTCGTGGCGGAAGCTCTCAACAAGGTTCCGCAAGTGACGCTCGCCTTCTGGGCGATCAAGATCATGTCCACGACGGTCGGCGAGACCGGGGCCGACTACCTCGCCGTGCACGCCGGTCTTGGCAAAACGGTCACGAACGGGATTACGCTGATCTTGTTATTGGTGGCGCTGACGCTTCAGATGCGGATGTCGCGCTACGTTCCCTGGATCTACTGGCTGACCGTCGTGCTCGTCAGCGTCGTCGGGACCCAGATCACCGACGCGCTCACCGACGGCATGGGCGTAAGCCTCTACATCAGTACGCCGATATTCGCGGCAGCCTTAGCCGCGACCTTCGCGGCCTGGTATGCCGTGGAGCGCACGCTCTCGATTCACACGATCGTCACCGCACGGCGCGAACTCTTTTATTGGACCGCCATCCTTCTGACGTTCGCTTTGGGCACGGCGGCCGGCGATCTCGCAACCGAGGCCGTGGGGCTTGGCTTCAGGCTCGGCGTCGTCGTCTTCGGCGCAATGATCGCCACCGTCACGACGGCGTACTATCTCGGCGCGAATGCGGTGCTCTGCTTCTGGATAGGCTACATCCTGACGCGGCCTCTCGGAGCTTCGCTCGGCGACCTGCTTTCGCAATCGCGTGAATATGGCGGGCTCGGTTTCGGTTCCGTCTACACCAGCCTCGGCTTCCTCACCGTCATCGTTGCGCTTGTCGCGTTCCTCACCCTGCACGACCGGCCGGCGGCCGCGGACGAACGGGCGTGAGCCATTCAATATAAATCTTTCGAAAAATGGAGATCGAACATGTCTGCCCAAAATACCCTTCATAGGATCGTCCTGTCGGCGCTGCTTGGCGCTGGTCCGCTGTCAAGCGCAATTCTGTCGGCACCTTTTATCGTCGCCTGCATTACCCAGACGCATGCCGCTTCGTCCAATTTGGGGGATCTCACTTCCTTTCGGAACGTCGTCGCCGACAGCAAGGCGCTGTTGGACAAAGGCGACCTGGCCGGGGCGAAGGCGCGCCTGAAGGATCTCGAAACGTCCTGGGACGAGGCGGAAGCCGGATTGAAGCCGCGGGCGGCTGCGGACTGGCACACCGTCGACAAGGCCATCGACCGCGCGCTCACCGCTGTGCGGGCCGCTTCGCCGGATCTCGCAGCCTGCAAGTCCGCGATCGACGAAGTCGTCGCCACGATGGACCGCCTTGTCGGCAGGTCATAGGCCGAAGGCTCCGCCAAGAACAAACGCGCCTCAATCGAAAGCAACTTCTCATGAAAGACCAACTTGGCGAAAGCCTGAGCAAGGTGCCCGCAGTCACGCTCGGGTTCTGGATCATAAAGATCGCCGCGACGACGCTCGGAGAAACCGGCGGCGACGCGGTGACGATGTCGATGCATCTGGGTTATCTGGTCGGCACGACGATCTTTGCAGCCATCTTCGTCGCCGCCGTTGCCGCGCAGATAAGCGCCAAGAAATTCCATCCATTTCTCTACTGGACGGTCATCGTCGCAACGACGACGGCGGGAACGACGCTTGCCGACTTCGTGGACCGGTCCCTTGGCATCGGATATCTCGGTGGCAGCTCGATCCTCCTCGCTCTTTTGCTGCTGTCGCTTGCGGTCTGGTACCGCTCGCTGGGGACCGTATCGGTCGAAAGCGTCACCACGCCCAAGGCAGAAGTGTTTTATTGGGCGACCATCATGTTCTCCCAAACCCTCGGAACCGCTCTCGGCGATTGGATGGCGGACTCTACGGGACTTGGCTACAGCGGCGGCGCCGTCGTGTTCGGAGCCGCGCTGGCGATGGTCGCAGCGGCGTACTTTTGGACGAACATGTCGCGCACGTTTTTGTTCTGGGCCGCCTTCATCCTCACGCGCCCGCTCGGTGCAACGGTCGGCGACTTCCTGGACAAGCCGCTCTCCAACGGAGGGATGGCACTGAGTCGATACGCGGCGTCCGCCGTACTCGCGGTATTCATCGTCGGATGCATCGCGTTGCTGCCTCAGCGGGCAGGACGGCATCCGGCCTGAACCGTTTGCGCCGTCGGAAGCGTGCGAAGGCCAACATTCACTTTCACAAATCAGACTTAGGAACAGAATATGGCAACTGAACAGTACCATGAACCTGCTGCAGAACTCTCCTCGGAGACGCGTACGTTTGCGCGGATGATCATCGGCCTCGTCGAAGAAGCCGAGGCGATCGGCTGGTATCAGCAGCGCAATTCACTTGAGAAGGACGGGGAAGCCCGCGCGATCATGGAAAACGCCCAAAAAGAGGAGTTCAAGCATTTCGGCATGGATCTGGAGTTCTTGCTTCGGCGCAAGAAGGAGTGGCGGGAGATCCTCAGGGGCATTCTGTTCACCGATGGCGATATCGTCGAGGCCGCGGAGAAGGCCGAGAAGAAAGCAAACTGACCGCGATCCAATTTCTTCTGCACCGAGAATCGTATCCCCCATGACACAACAACCCGCCTACGGAAACACTGCCAAGGTCCTTCATTGGATGATCGTGTTACTGCTCGCAGCACAGTTCGCTATCGGCTGGCTGATGCCCGACATTCAACCGGGCGCACCTCCAGGGAGCGCGATGACATTGCATATCGCCATCGGGCTTATCATCCTGATGTTGATCATCCTGCGCTTTGCTTGGCGGCTCTTCCACCCCGTCGCGCCTGCAAATACGCTGCCTCGTTGGCAGCGCCTCTTGTCGGAGAGCGTTCATTGGCTTCTCTATGGACTGGTCGTTGCAACGGCTATGACGGGCTGGTTCTTTGCGTCGTTCCGGGGCTGGCACTTGTCGCCCCTAGTCGGAGTGCCGCTGCCGATGCTGACTGCACCCGATTCCATCGCCGGTCGCCTGGTCGGCGGCTGGCATCAAGCAGCAGGATTTGGACTGCTCATCGCCATCGGCATCCACGTTGCCGCAGCCTTCATTCATGCTTTCGTCTTCCGCGACCGGATCATGCAGCGGATGCTTCCCCGAGCATGAGCACGGACTTGCGCTTTGCATCGGTCCGACGACGAATAGATGGTAGGCCGCATGCGGACGCTGTTCCTGCAACGCTAGATGTTCACCGCCCGAAGTCGCAGTGCATTGCCGACGACGCTTACCGATGACAGCGCCATGGCAGCGGCGGCGATTACTGGTGAAAGCAGCAGTCCGAACGTCGGATAAAGAATGCCGGCGGCTATCGGAATTCCGGCCGCGTTGTAGATGAACGCAAAGAAGAGGTTTTGTCGGATGTTGCGCATCGTCGCCTGAGAGAGACGACGGGCGCGGACGATGCCGCCAAGATCGCCTTTCAGCAGCGTCACGCCTGCACTTTCCATCGCCACGTCCGTTCCCGTTCCCATGGCGATTCCGACATCGGCCGCTGCGAGGGCGGGCGCGTCGTTGACGCCGTCTCCCGCCATGGCGACGACACGACCCTGCTTCTGCAGCTTACTGACGACGGCACTCTTCTGATCCGGCAGCACCTCGGCCTCGACTTCGGAAATGCCGAGGCGCTTTGCGACCGCGGTTGCCGTCGTTCGGTTGTCGCCGGTCAGCATGATTACCCTGATGCCTTCGGCCGCCAGCGCTTTCAATGCTTCCGGCGTCGAGGCCTTGACCGGATCGGCGATGGCTAGAATGCCGGCAAGTTTACCATCGACCGCGACGTTGATAACCGTCGCGCCGTCGCCTCGCAGCTTTTCCGCCTGCGTTTCCAACAGATGTGTTTCGATGCTCGCGGATTTGAGATAATTGGCGTTGCCGAGCAGTACCGATTTGCCGTCGACCTTACCCGTGACCCCCTTGCCGGTCGGAGAATCGAAATCCGCGACATCGGCCAGCGCCAAATTCCGTTCTTTCGCCGCCCGGACGATCGCATCGGCGAGCGGGTGTTCGCTGGACCGTTCGACACTCGCTGCAAGCTTCAGAATTTCAGCTTCGTCGAATCCCTCTCCGGGTACGATTGAGACCACCTTCGGCTTGCCTTCGGTCAGCGTTCCGGTCTTGTCGACGACCAGCGTGTCGACCTTTTCCATGCGTTCGAGAGCTTCGGCATTCTTGATCAGGACGCCGGCCTGAGCACCGCGTCCGACGCCGACCATGATCGACATCGGTGTCGCGAGTCCGAGGGCGCACGGGCAGGCGATGATCAGGACGCTGACGGCCGCAACCAGGCCGAACGCGAGCCGCGGCTCCGGACCGAAGAGCGCCCATGCGCCGAAGGCGACAAGGGCGACGACGATCACGGTCGGCACGAACCAACCGGCCACTTGGTCGGCGAGACGCTGGATGGGAGCGCGCGACCGCTGCGCCTGCGCCACCATCTGCACGATTTGGGAAAGCAGGGTGTCGCGGCCGACCTTCTCGGCCCGCATCACGAAGCCACCCGACTGATTGAGCGTGCCGGCGATCACCTTGGCGCCGGGCTCCTTGGTGACCGGCATGGACTCTCCGGTCACCAGCGACTCGTCGAGGGACGAGCGTCCTTCGATGATGACGCCGTCCACCGGCACCTTCTCGCCCGGCCGGACCCGCAGCTTGTCGCCCACGTTCAGGCTGTCGAGCTGAACCTCGTGGTCCGCGCCATTCTCGTCGACGACGCGCGCGGTCTTGGGCGCCAGATCGAGCAGGGCCTTGATCGCTCCGGAGGTGGCCTCCCGGGCCCGAAGCTCCAGTACCTGACCGAGCAGGACCAGGACGGTAATGACCGCCGCGGCCTCGAAGTAGACCGCCACGGCGCCGTCGTGGCTCCGGAATGCGGGCGGGAAAATGCCCGGCGCAACCGTTGCGACGACGCTGTAGGCGAAGGCGACGCCGACGCCCATCGCAATGAGGGTGAACATGTTCAGATTGCGGGTGACCAGCGACTGCCAGCCTCGCACGAAGAACGGCCATCCGGCCCAGAGCACGACCGGGGCGGCGAAAGCGAGTTGGATCCAGTTCGAGAGGTTCTGATCGATCCAGCCGTGGCTGCCGACCAGATGGCCGCCCATCTCCAGGACAACGACCGGCAGAGCCAGCGCGAGCCCCATCCAGAAGCGGCGGGTCATGTCGGCCAGTTCGGGGTTGGGTGGGTCGTCCAGGCTGACCAGGTCCGGTTCTAGCGCCATCCCGCAGATCGGGCAGCTTCCGGGGCCGATTTGGCGGATCTGTGGATGCATGGGGCAGGTGTAGACGGTGTCCTCTGGGACGTCGGCGTGGTGCGGCTTTGCGTTCACCTTGTCGAGGTATTGCTCCGGAGCGGCGGCGAACTTGGTCCGGCAGCCGGCCGAGCAGAAATGGTAGGGGACGCCCCGGTAGTCGGAGCGATGCTTGCTGGTTTCGGGATCGACCGTCATGCCGCAGACAGGGTCGACAACAGCAGCTCCAGCCGCAGCGTGGTCATGTTGATGGTGATCGTGGCCGCCGGCGCCGCCGCAGCATCCGGCGGGTTCAGGTCCGGCAGCGGCCTTGGAGTAGCATCCGCATGCGCCTGGCGATAGAGCTTTCTGTTCCTTGGCCATTTCGAGCTCCGTGGCTACTTGCAACCTATACCGTGTAGGGGTATATAGGGGCCATGCGAAAGGACATCAAGGCTTCCTGTCACAAACGCCTAAGCCGGATCGAAGGCCAGGTGCGCGGTCTCTCCAGGATGGTGGAGGAGGAGCGCTACTGCATCGACATCGTCACGCAGATTTCGGCGGTCCGTGCCGCGCTGCGGCGTGTCGAGGAGGAAGTCCTGAAGGACCACGTCTCCCACTGCGTCGAACACGCCATCGCAAGCGGCGATAAAGTAGACCAGCGAAAGAAGATCACCGAATTGATGGCCGTCATTGGCCGGGCGGACCGATGAGCGGTACTACAAGTTCCATCTTGGCGGATCGAGGCTTCACCGCTATGGTCCCGAATCTTGGTACGAAAAGGTATTGATGTCTGCATGCTCGTCCGGTTGACCAGAGCGAAGCGATTGAGGGCAGGGTGGCTGATAGCCCTTGCCTATCTGCTTTGCGTATTGGCGCCGACGATCTCCTACGCGGTGCCCGGCGTTCACGCTCCGGCCCGCTGCCTGACGGACCCGAATCACGGTCCAGGAATGGTTCATGTTCATTCCGAGCCGCAGCACGTGCATGCCGACGGTCATGCCCATGATCACGCCGCGGCGCATGGTAAGTCAACGGGGCATGACCATTCGATGTCCGTGGCATCGAATTCGGAGTCTGCTCCCGGAAAAGCTCCGCATTCATCCGGCGGGCAGTGCTGCGGGCTGATGTGCGTTACCGCTATTCCGGCGACGGTCGCCGACATCGTCAAGCCTTCCGCTCCGACCGCGCTTTGCGAGGTCGAAGGCTACCGGAACGTCGCCGACAACGCTCCCCCTCGGCTCTATCGTCCCCCCATTACCTGACCTGATCGAAGCTACGCGGTGCCGACCCCGTCAAGGGGCCGCGCGCCTGTGGTCAATCGTCAGTTCAGGAAAACAACATGCTTGCGCAGCTTGGGGCGATTCTCGCCGCCGTTCGGTCGGTGGTGGAGAAGTTATTTGGCAATAGATTTCGAACGATAGCAGGAACGGCCGCCACGGCGCTCGCGTTGGGCGGGTGCGTGCAGACGGCGGTGCCGTTGGCGGGCGCCGATCCCACGGATCCGAACGCGAGGGTCGCGGCCGTGGGTTACCGCTCCACCGTCGCTCCCTACACCAGCCTTCGTCCCACTGCGCCGTCGTCGTGGCGCGAACAGAACGACCGCGTCGCCCCGGCGCCGAAGTCCGGCCGGTAGGAGCGACCGATGCACAAGAATCCCGAGATTTCAAACGACGCGGCAAGCCGATCGAAGATCGGTTCAGCAGCGGCCGTGCTTCTTTCCGCCTTGCTTCTTTCAGGATGCGCGACATTTTCCCCGGACGGGGGCATGACGGTTGTCGCCAACCTCGCCGGCGAGACCATTCACAAGGAGGTAGTTTCCATCCGCACGGCGGACGACGCGGCATGGGCGCAGAATGCCGTTCAGGGCCTGCTCCGCCGCGGCCTGACGGTGGACACTGCGGTTCAGATAGCACTGCTTAACAACCGCGGCCTGCAAGCATCGTACAACGAACTCGCGCTGGCGGAGACAGATCTCGTCCAGGAGAGCCTGCCGCCCAATCCGGTCTTCTCGATCTCGCGCATCGCCGGTTCTGGCGTGGTCGAGATCGAGCGTCGGATCGCCGGTGACATTCTTGCGTTGGCGACATTGCCGTTCCGCTCGGAAATCGCCCGGCAACGTTTTCGCCAGGCGCAACTCCGAGCGGCGGAGGAAACGCTTCGACTCGCGGCCGAAGTACGGCTTGCCTACTTCCGCGCAGTCGCCGCCAACGAATTGGTCGGGCTGTTGACCGATGCCAAATCGACCGCGGAGTCCACCGCCCAGCTCGCGCTGAAGTTGGGGCAGACAGGCGCGCTAAACAAACTCGACCAGGCGCGGGAACAGGTGTTCTATGCCGAAGTCACCGCGGAGCTTGCACTGCTGCGTCAGGAGGCCGCCAGTTCGCGAGAGCGCCTGATCCGCCTGCTGGGATTGTGGGACGGCGATCTCGGCTTCCGCGTTCCGGCGCGGCTTCCGGCAATGCCCCGCCGCCCGCAACCTCTGCCGCGCATCGAGGTCGATGCGGTTGAACGCCGTGTCGATCTTCAGATCGCGCGCCTCGAACTCGACGCTCTCGCCAAATCTCTTCAACTCACCGAAGCGAGCCGCTTCGTTACGCTGCTCGATCTAGCGGGAATCCACAAGAGAACGACCGATGCAGGCGGTGCGGTCACCGAGCGCGGACTCGATCTGCAGTTTCAGATTCCAATATTCGACGGCGGAGAGGTCCGCGTCCGGCAGGCGGTCGAAACCTACAATCTGGCCTTCAACCTTTTGACCGAAAAAGCCGTGAACGTTCGGTCCGAGGCGCGCGATGCCTACAAAGTATACCGTTCCACCTACGACATCGCCGGGCACTACCAGCGCGAAGTCTTGCCGCTTCGACAGATCATCTCGGACGAGATGCAGCTTCGTTTCTCGAGCATGCAGGACGACGTGTTTGCGCTGCTGACGGAAGCAAGGCAGCGGATCGCCGCACTGCGCGCGGCGATCGAAGCGAAGCGTGACTTCTGGCTGGCCCAAGCCGAACTGCAGACCGTCGTCAACGGTGGTGGTCGCCCCGACACTCAACCGCAAAACCGTTCCTCGAAGACCGCCAGGGCGGGCGGCTGACAACTTAAGGAGAAGAGCCATGTTGTCCCGTAGAGGCTTTCTAGGTACTGCCGCGCTGGTGAGCGCGACCGCAGTGAGCGGTCGCGTGCAGGCAGCCAATATTCCCGAAGCGCCGATCATGGAGAAGGCGACGATGCAGCCGCCGCTGCGGCCGTCGAGCGGACCCGACTATCGTCCGGTCGTCACGTTGAACGGTTGGACGCTGCCGTGGCGGATGAACGGCGAGTGGAAGGAATTCCATCTCGTCGCAGAGCCGGTCGTACGTGAATTTTCCCCAGGGATGAAGGTGCACCTATGGGGATATAACGGTCAATCGCCGGGCCCGACGATCGAGGCTGTCGAAGGCGACAAGCTGCGCATTTTCGTCACGAACAAACTGCCCGAACAGACGACGGTCCATTGGCACGGTGTGCTTTTGCCTAACGGCATGGATGGCGTCGGTGGACTCAACCAACCCCACATTCCACCGGGCAAGACTTTCGTCTACGAATTCCAGATGAAGCACAGCGGAACGTTTATGTATCATCCGCACTCGGACGAAATGGTCCAGATGGCGATGGGTATGATGGGCATGATCGTCGTGCATCCGCGCGATCCGGCATTCCGGCCGGTCGACCGCGACTTCGTGTTCATCATGAGCACCTACGACATCGATCCCGGCACCTATCTGCCGAAGGTGTCGGAAATGACGAATTTCAACATGTGGACCTGGAACAGCCGTGTGTTTCCCGGCATCGATCCCATGGCCGTGCGGCTCGGCGATCGCGTGCGCGTGCGCATCGGCAATCTCACCATGACCAATCATCCGATTCATCTTCACGGCCACAACTTCGCGGTTAGCTGCACCGACGGCGGGTGGGTTCCAGAAAGCGCGCAATGGCCGGAAACCACGATCGATGTTCCTGTCGGTGCCATCCGCGCATTCGATGTTCTCGCGGACAATCCAGGCGACTGGGCGTTTCACTGCCACAAGTCGCATCACACCATGAATGCGATGGGCCACAACATCAGGAACTTGATCGGAGTTTCGAAGAAGGACCTTGCCAGGGCCGTCGGCAGGCTTGCTCCGGACGCCATGGTGATGGGATCGACCGGGATGGCCATGGGCGAGATGGAAATGCCCGCACCGGATAACACGTTGCCCATGATGACGGGCTCCGGCCAATTCGGCCCGATCGAGATGGGCGGCATGTTCACGGTCATGAAGATCCGAGAAGGGCTGGCGCGGGACGACTACAAAGATCCTGGTCCCTACAAATATCCTGCCGGGACCGTCGCTTTTGAAGTCGACGCTCCTTGGGAGCAACCCATGCGCAAGGACAAACCGGCGGGCACGCCGAAGGACGGCGACATGAAGGCAATGAAAGGCATGAAGGGAATGAAAGGCATGTAGTTTTTCGGAGCTAACGCCGCTTCACCCAACAACAGAGGAACAAGACAATGAAACAAGCCACGATCTCTTTGATCACGCTCGCTGCCGTGACGTCCATCTCCGCCATCGCGTGGGCAGGCGAGGGTCCTAAGGGCCACAGCCACGACGAATCTTTTTCGGCTGGCGAACCCGGCGATCCGAAGGAGCCGGCGCGCATCGTGCAGGTCACGATGGGCGAAACCGACGGAAAGATGATGTTCATGCCTATGAAGATCGATGTGAAGAAGGGCGAACAGATCAAGTTTGTCCTGCGCAACAACGGTGAACTCGAGCACGAATTCGTCCTTGCCACGACCGGCGAGAATCTCAAGCACGCCGAAGCCATGAAAAAGAATCCCGACATGGAGCACGACGATCCGAACGCAAAGCGGCTCGAGCCGAAGAAGGCGGATGAGATCGTCTGGAAGTTCTCCAAAACCGGCCAGTTCGAGTATGCGTGTCTGATTCCGGGGCATCGGAAGTCCGGCATGATCGGCACTGTGACCGTGAAGTAGCCCACGTGACCTAACCTCCATAGGAACAAGGATTCATATGAGAAATCTGAAGATTGCCGTCGTCCTTGCCTCGATGCTGACCTCCGCGGCTGCATTCGCGCTGAACGCCATGGTCCAGGGCGAGGTCAAAAAGATCGATGCTGCCGCCGCAAAAATCACGCTCAAGCACGGACCGATCAAAAACCTCGAGATGGACGCAATGACAATGGTCCTGCGTGTCAACGATCCAGACATGCTTAAGAACTTGAAGGTAGGCGACAAAGTCAAATTCGAAGCCGAGCGCGCCTCGGAAGGAGTGACTATCACTAAGATGCAAAAGTCCAAGTGACCGGAGGTCGCTCGCTAACGAGGTGCGAAACAAGAAGGGTGGGGCATCAATGGGGTTAGCACAGATCAAACCGAACAAAGGAAGTTCAAGATGAAGGCAAATAAGTTCGTAATTACCGCTCTCGCGCTGTCGCTCGCGTGGCCGTCCGCTGGCGCATTAGCGCAAACAGCGATGGTTAACGGCGAAGTCAAGAAGATCGACGAAGCCACCGGGAAAATCACCCTCAAGCATGGTCCCATCAAGAACCTCGATATGAACGAGGACGGAATGACGATGGTGTTCCGCGTCCAGGATCCTTCGATGCTCAAGCACGTGAAGGTGGGCGACAAGGTCCAGTTCGAAGCCGAGCGGGCCACCGCCGGCATCACGATCACGAAGATGCAGAAAGGAAAATAGGGGCCGAAGCGTCCGGCGTCGTGACGCCGCCTTTTCGCATGGCGCTGGAGTTCGGGTCGAGATTGGAGAAGCGAGCGGCGCGAGGATCGTCCCGTCTGCGGCAGCCCGGATTGCCGTTCGCTACCGCGACGCTGCGGTGGTTACATTCAATGTTAATGCAGGAGTTCCTTCGTAGCGCAGATGTCTTGAGCACCCAAACACCGTGAAAACCTGGCGAGGTCCGGTCGACAGCGCGTGCTGGTGCGCGCATGAACACCAGTTGAGTCATGCGTTCCGTTGTCTTCGAAGTCGCGGAACAATCGTTTTCAACGGTCGTTTGTGAGCGTGCTTTCAATCAACCAGCGTGCTTTCGACCAACGGAGAATGTGTGATGCGAAATCTTCCGAAGACGTCCACGGCGTACGCCCTGATCGCGTTTTCGCTGTCGATGCCATCTTTCGCCGACGATGCCAGTCAGGCCTAGATGAAGTCGATGGAAAAGATCAACGCGGACATGAAGAGGGGCATGAATCCGGATGCCAGCATCGGGTTGATTGCTATCGGATCACATGCGTGGTTTGATTTTTCTGGACCTATTCGGTCAATTAGGAGGAAGAGAAATGAATATCTGTAAACTGTTAGTTGCCGCGAGTGCCATGTCCTTCGTTGCGTTCCCTGCAATGGCGCAGACGAGTTCTGGAGAAGGAAAGGGCGGCAGCCACCACTACTCTGGTGGACCCAAGTCCGAGGTTCCGCATCACATTGGCTCCAAGAAGCAGAAGACGGGCTCGAAGAAATCCGGTCCGCGCGGGAGCCATCATTACAGCGGCGGCCCGCGTGAACCCCACCACATCGGTCCAAAGTAACAGTGACTGGACTGAGGCGATTCTGCACGCGGCGGGATCGCCTCTTCTCAGTATCGCAATTCCTTAAGGTGCCTTTGCGACGTTAGTTCAGCGAAGCCTCGACCTTGATTGTTTCGTCAAGATCGCCAAGCACTAAGACTTCGAATCCAAGCTGCTAATGCTCACCGCAGCGGGAATTTATCGTCCGCCGTACCGGAGGTCAGCGATTGTTGCTAGATCGAAGGGTCGGCCCACACTAACCTCACCGCTGTATTGACCATGGCTCTCAGCTGCCTCATCGCCCACAGGGTCTCGTTGAGCGGACCGGCGTAGTGGATAAGCGCAATCTAATCGTTCCATTCGAAGGCGCGGAAACTCATCATTAAGAAATGGAGAAAGAGACGTTGGCTGACGAGACCTTTGGCGGTACGGCCGGTTGGGCCCTAAGGCCTGTATGGCGCCGGATTCGAGACGTAATCGCCGTCCGATCCGTGCTGCCCAGGTCCCAGCGCGACGTCCGTCTGGACCTATTTCGAGGTCTGGCAAATTGGCTGATCTTCCTAGGGCACATTCCTGACAGCGTACTCGCATGGTTCACGACGCGAAACTACGGCTTTAGCGATGGAGCCGATCTCTTCGTGCTGATTTCCGGCTACACGGCGACGCTTGTTTTCGGCAAGATGATGATGGAGCGGGGCTTCGTCATCGGTGCTACCAGAGTGTTGCGCCGGGTCTGGCAACTCTACGTTGCCCATTTGCTGATCTTCATTTTTTACCTCACTGCGGTTCACTATCTTTCGCATAAGTTCGACGATCCGCATCTGATGGATCAATTCAACGTCACGCCCCTGATGAACGTGCCCGTCGAGACTCTCTTGCAAGGTCTCCTGCTCAAGTTCAAGCCGCTTAATCTCGATGTTCTGCCGCTCTACATCGTGCTGATGGCCGCGTTCCCGATCTTCCTTTGGTTCATGTTGCGATGGCGCAATGCGGTGATGATCGGATCTATCGGCCTGTATCTGGCTGCTCGCCATTACGGCTGGAATTTTGCCTCCTATCCTGCGGGCGTGTGGTACTTCAATCCGATTACCTGGCAGCTGCTCTTTGTTTTCGGAGCCTGGCTGGCACTCGGAGGAGCTGCGGCAAATCGAGGGCTTCTGCAGTTTCGCAGCCTTTACGTCCTGAGTATCGGCTTCGTCCTGTTTGCTCTCGCCATTACGCTGGCTGAGCGGATTCCCGAATTGCGGCAGTTCGTTCCTGACGCGATCGCAGAGACATTTATTCCGAACGACAAGACGAATCTCGCGCCTTACCGGGTGATCCATTTGGTGAGCCTGATGTTCATCGTCGTCTCGCTCATTCCGGTCGATTGGCCGGGGCTGAAATGGCCAATCTTCAAGCCGATGATTAGATGCGGTCAGCAGTCGCTGCCTGTCTTTTGCGTTGGCCTGTTCCTGTCCTTCATCGCGCACTTCGTGCTGGATTTCGGGTCAGTGGGAGTAGTGGCCCAGCTCCTGGTCGGTGCCGCGGGTCTTTGGATCATGACGATGGTCGCCTACTATCGGGCTTGGTCGAAGGAGGTCGACAAGGGTCTACCTTCGGGGCTCAAGTTGCCGAAAGGAGAGGCTCGGGCTGAGCCGTAAGCCATTCTGAAGTATGAAAGCGTTCCCACATAACGGTGATGTAACGAGCCAAGGATGAGCATCAAGGATGTCGGCTGGTATAACGCCGGTGAGGAGAAGGCACGGTGTCAAATTGGTGTCCAACGTCTCGACACGTGAAGAGCAGTTTGCGGTGTCGTCGGCTGGCCGCATCGCCATTCGCGCTCAACGCGGGTTCTTCTTCCCGGTCGATGTTGGTGCATAGGAACCCCAGCTGCGGCTGTTGGGGCCGGGCAACTGTCCAAAATGACCGAAGAAAACGACCAATTCCGCTACGATCAGTAGGCTCCTCAGCGGGCCGGCGTCGCGGCGCATGCCGCGGTAGTTGGGGGCTGTATTTGGAAGGCTAGGTGCCACTCTAACGCGACAAAAACAAGGAGCAACTCCGATTCGCAGGAACGTCGTTCGCGAGGTGGTGTTTGCAACCCAGTAAAAGTTCGGTCCGGACTTCGGGTCGACTTACACTGGGGCGCTCAACTGAATGGAGATACGCAGGAGGAATAAGTCAGGCCGTCACCGTGGAGGGGATACCGGCAAAGGCGGCACCACTCTTAAGAGCTTCGGCGACTACGCGCTGTTCGTAGGCAACGGCCGCTCGGACCGATCCGATGGTTCTGACGCCAAGATGGACATCGCTTTCGGACGCAGCGGCAGCGAGTATCTGTACTCCCGAAGACGACGCTTTTGTGCACGAGTTGTTGCGTCCCGTAGCATCGTCGACGTGCGCTCGTTCGTCGCCGGCATGAATCGACCCCTCGCTCCTTGCCGATCAGGATCAGAAACCCATCGGTCCGATCTAAACTGAACGACGTCGTTCGAGGCATCGACCGAGACTTGAAGATACAAGATCATTGAGCGGGATCAGCCGGTTGGCCAATAGTATGCTTCGGAAAGGTCAGCTGACTCGATCATCAAGAGTTCGGAAGCGAGGGAGATCAAGAACAACTTTGAGCCCGCCGAGCGACGAGGTATCGAGAGCGATATCGCCGCCGTAAAGTCGCACGAGATCGCGCACGATCGAAAGGCCAAGTCCAGAACCAGGAGCCTGACTGTCCCAGCGCTCACCGACATTGAAGACCACCTCGAAGGCTTCCGGCGGTAGTCCGGGTCCATCATCCTCGACCACAACACGAACGGTGTGCTGTGGCGATTCCTCGGCACAAGACAGCAGCACGCGTCCCTTTGCGTGCTTGCACGCATTGTCGACCAGGTTTGCCAACATCTCGTTGAGGTCTTGGGCGTCGCATGCCGCCGTCACGGTCGACGGAATGTCGTTCTCGATCACGATCCCTTTGGGTTGGTAGAGCCGCGAAAGGGCGCTGGTCACTTCCGCGCCGGCCTTGCCGACAGACGTGAGCGTTCCGGGAACCGAGTGCATCGCAACTGCCCGGGCGCGGGCGATCTGGTAGTCGATCTGTGTCTGCATTCGCCTGCACTGATCGAGGATGATCACCGAGGACTGCGGCAAGCCTTTGTCCTCGATGCGGTAGGCCTCGTCAGTGAGGATCGCGAGGGGCGTCTTGAGACCGTGAGCCAAGTTTCCCGCCTGCGCCCGCGCCCGGATCATTAGCTCGGTCATCGACCTCAGCATGGCATTCAACTCGTCGACCAAGGGCTGCACCTCCTGCGGGAAGTTGCCTTGCAATTTCTTTTCGCTTCCGGACCGTACCCTGTTCAGGGCAGTACGAAGATAGTTCAAGGGCCGCAATGCGAACAGAATGAGTCCGCTCGCGGCAATGATCATCGAACCGGCGAAGGCGCCCATCGACCAGGCCAGCGTGCTGTTGAAGCCTTGAAGAACGCTTTCCAGATGGCGGCGGTCGGTCCCTATGATGAAGCGCAGTGGCGGGTCCGAAGGGTTGTACCGGTGCACACGCTCGGCGACGAGAACCTTCCCGGTCGGGCCGTCGATCATGTGGGTATGAACGGTACCATCCGGCGGGTCGTCAGGGGGGATGCCCAGCAGCACGCCGCCTTGCAACGAAGTGGAGCTGGCAACAATGCGTCCCGGCTTCTGGACCTCCCAATAATAGCCGGAGAGAGGCACGTCATAGCGCGGATCGCTCAACGGACGCTGCAGGTGCGGACCCGACGACGTGACGGTTACAAGACCCTGCAGTTCGTCCAAATGGACATAGAGCTCCTCGTAAAACTGTTGGGTGACATGCGTCTTGAAGACTGTCGACAGTGCGACCCCGGATACGAGGACCCCAACGAGAATCCAGACGACAGCAACGCCGATCAAGCGGCCTTTAAGGCTCGTCATGCGTTCCCATTACTCCATTCGATATCCGAGACCGCGGACAGTCTTGATGAGATTGGGTCCGAGCTTGCGCCGCAGCCGGCTGACGTACACCTCAATGGTATTGGACTCGCGGCTATCTTCGAGTGCGTAGAGGTGATCGATGAGCTCTTGCTGCGAGATCACCCGGCCGATCCGGTGCAGAAAACAGTTTAGCATGCGGAATTCGCTCGCGGTCAGCTCGACCGGTTCGCCGTCGCGCGTGACGCGACTCGAGACCGGGTCGAGCGAAATGCCGCGATGCTCGAGCAACGGGTTCGCAAGCCCGGACGTGCGCCGGATGAGTGCTCGAAGCCGCGCCGCCACTTCGGGAATATGGAACGGCTTGGTGATGTAGTCGTCGGCGCCGGCGTTGAGGCCGTCTACCTTCTCAGCCCACGTCCCGCGCGCGGTAAGAATGAGGACGGGAAGTTTGCGGTTGGCCGCGCGCCATCGTCGCAAGACATCCAGGCCCTGCATTCCGGGGAGGCCGAGGTCCAGTACGGCGGCGTCGTAGGGCTCGGTTGCCCCCAATGCATGCCCGTCAGGGCCATCGGCCGCGCGCTCAACCACGAAGCCGCCCGCCGTCAAGCCGGCGACCAGACGCCGGGCGATCTCGTCATCGTCTTCGATCAGAAGAATACGGATTGAGTGCCTCCTTGAATTCCGGCCCCTATCCTATCACAGACAAGCTGACATGAACCTGAACATGCCATGCCGGCCAGCCCGGAGCGCCTTCAGCTTCCTTTCAGATACGCATGCCAGAGACTGGGCCAATAGATCAGGTTCCGACGATGGAGACGGTTGCATGCGCTGCTCGCGGCTGAAATATCTGGTGGTCCTTCTGTCGCTTATGCCTCTGGGGACGCGCGCCGGCGCCAAAGAGCTTGCCGTCACCCAGGCGCAGGTGGATCGCCTCGAAATTCAGCTTCAGAAAGTTCAGCCCGCCCAAACCGAAGCGGTCGCCCTGCTTCCGGCCACGGTCGTTCCGGCAACCAACGCGCGCCTTGTCGCCGCGGCGCCTTTCGCTGGAACGGTCACGCAGATGCACGTTCTGCCGGGCCAGGCCGTCAAGAAAGGAGAGCCACTCGTTACCGTTGCCAGCCGCGAATTCCTCGAAGCCATGAGCAGGCTCAATCAGTCGGAGGCCGAGCTGCAAATGGCGGAAACGGTCGCGACGCGCTTCCGCAGGCTGGTCGACAAGGACGTCGCGGCTCCGGTTAAGGCCGAGGAGGCGGAGGCCCAAGCCGCCAAAATTCGTGCGCTGACCGACGACCAAAAACGACTCGTCGCAATCGGAGGCATCTCGCAGGGAGCCTTCGGGAACTACACATTGCCAGCCCCCGCCGACGGCCGGGTGGTGGAAACGCGGGTGCTGCCAGGGGAAAAGCTCGATGCTATGGGGGCGGCGGTCGTGATCGACACCAGCGAGCAACTCTGGCTTGAAGCGCAAGTGCCGGCCGACCTCATTGGCCGCATCCATCCGGGTGACCGCGTGCAGGTCGCGGACGGACCGATCGGCAAGGTGATCTCGATCGGGCGGGCGCTCGACCGCATGACGCGGTCGGCGACAATGCTTGCCGAGGTACCGCCGCGATCCGGCCTCGTTGCCGGACAGATGATCGCGGTGAGCATCATTCGTCCCTCTGCTTCGGGCGGTCTCGACGTGCCGGCGACGTCGGTCGTCTGGATAGGCGAGAGCAATGCCGTCTTCGTGCGCAATGAAACCGGGTTTAACGTGGTGCCCGTTAAGCTTAGGGGAAAAACGACGTCGGCTGCCACGGTCGAAGGCGATCTGACGCCGGGACAGATGGTTGCGGCAAGCGGCCTTTCGCTGCTTGAAAACCTCATTCCCAGGGAGTGAGCATGCTGCGCCGCTTAATCGAGTTCGCCCTGACCCAGCGCGTTTTCGTCCTGTTGGTCGCGGTGCTCATCGCCGGCGCCGGCGGCTACGCGTTTCAAAACATCCCGATCGACGCCTTCCCCAACATCGCGCCGGTTCAAGCGAAGATCATCCTAAAGGCGCCGGGCATGACGCCCGAAGAGGTGGAGACCCGGGTCATCACCCCGCTGGAAATGGAACTGCTCGGCATTCCGCGCCAGACCATTCTGCGTGCGTCCGCTAAATATGCCATCGCGGATATCACTATCGATTTTGTCGACGGGACCGACATTTATTGGGCGCGCCAACAGGTCGCTGAACGGCTGGCCGGCGTGCGCGGTGATTTGCCGGCCAACGTCTCCGGGGGCCTCGCGCCGATCTCGACGCCGCTGTCCGACGTGTTCATGTTCACGATCGAAGGAGGCGGCCTTTCGTTTGAAGAGCGCCGCACCCTGCTGGATTGGACCATACGGCCGGCGCTGAGAACAATTCCGGGCGTCGCCGACGTCAACGCGTTGGGCGGTCTGGTAAAGACCTTCGAGGTGACGCCGGATAGCGCGGCGTTGGCCGCCGCCGGACTCGACGTCTCAAAGCTGATCGCGACGATTCAGGCCAACAATCGCAATGACGGCGCGGGCCGCCTAGGCGAGGGTGAAAAAGCGCTGGTGGTGCGCGCTGAAGGCGCAATCCAGACCCCGCACGACCTCGAGCAGATCGTGCTCAAATCCGAACGCGGGAAAATCCTCAGGGTGCATGATGTGGCCAGCGTCCATATCGGCAGCCTCACGCGCTATGGCGCGGTTACGAAAGACGGGACAGGCGAGGCGGTCGAAGGACTCGTGTTGTCACTCAGAGGGGCTGACGCCAATGCGCTCGTCAAGGCTGTCCGCCAGCGGCTCGACGAGTTAAAGCCAAGTTTGCCTGAAGGCGTTCGGCTCGAACCGTTCTATGACCGTTCGGATCTTGTCCAGAGCGCCGTTGGAACGGTCAAGAAGGCTCTCATTGAGGCAACCGTCCTCGTCGTTCTGCTGCTGCTCGCCTTTCTGGGAAATCTCAGAGCGGCGCTCGTTGTCGCCGTAACGCTGCCGTTTGCGGCGCTCGTCACCTTCATCATGATGCAGGCGTTCGGGATGTCCGCCAACCTAATGAGCCTCGGCGGCCTCGCCATCGCGCTCGGCCTCATCGTGGATGCCGCGGTCGTTGTCGTTGAAAACGCGGTCGAGCGTCTCAATCATGATCCGGGCGACGGAAAAGTGCCGTTGCTGCATCAGATTTACCAGGCGGCCAGCGAAGTCGCGATTCCGGTCGCGTCGGGCATCTTCATCATTTGTCTCGTGTTTCTACCGCTGCTGTCGCTGCAGGGCCTGGAAGGCAAACTGTTCGCTCCGGTCGCATTGACGATCATCTTCGCCCTCAGCGGCTCCCTGGTTCTGTCGCTGACGCTGATCCCGGTGCTCTCGTCCTTTCTGCTGCGCGGCGGCAACCATGGCGAGCCGTTGCTGATGCGGCTGCTGACCCGTGGCTATGGTCCGCTGCTCAGAAGCTGCCTCGCTCATCCGCTGCCGGTCTACCTCATTGCTCTCGGCGGGATTGGCCTTGCCGTGGTGGCGTATGGAGCCGTCGGCAAGACATTTATGCCCAGCATGGACGAGGGCTCCGTCATTGTGCAAACCATCAAGCTACCGTCGATCAATCTCAAGGCCAGCATCGACGCCGATCTCCTGATCCAGCGCACCCTGCTCGCAAAGGTGCCTGAGATCGATCGCGTGATCTCGCGTGTCGGCTCTGACGAGTTGGGCCTCGACCCGATGGGTCCTAATGAGACCGACGCCTTTCTCGTCCTGAAGCCGAAAGCCCAGTGGCGCGAGCCCGACAAGGACCGGCTGGTCGCGCGTATTCGGGAAGCGGTGGCCGATCTGCCGGGGATGGAATTCGCGTTTACGCAGCCCATTGAGATGCGCACATCGGAAATGCTGACCGGCGCCCGTGGCGATCTTGCGATCAAAATTTTCGGACCTGATCTCAAGGTGTTGTCCGAGTTGGCAGGTCAAATCCAATCGACTCTTCGAAGCGTCCCTGGCGCAACCGAGGTATCGACGGTCTCGAACGACAAGGTCGATTATTTGCAGATCGACGTTGACCGCATGGCGGCAGGCAGGGTCGGTTTGTCGGTCACCGGCATTCAGGATGAACTGCGCACGCTGCTTGAAGGTGGCACTGCCGGGATTGTCGCAGAACCGCGGCGGCGGACCAACATCGTGGTCCGCGGGCCGGAGGCGGTTCGCGACACGCCCGAGCTGTTCAGCCGGATGCAACTCGCGGCCGGCGACGGCGGCCTGGTGCGGATCGGGGATGTTGCGCGCATCGGACGTAAGGCTGGCGCCGTCAAGATCGACCGTGAAAACGCGTCCCGCTTTGCCATCGTGCAGGGCTACGTGTCGGGCCGCGACCTTGTCGGTTTCGTCCAGGATGCACAGAAGGCGGTTGCTGAGAAGGTCCAGCTTCCGTCAGGATACCGGCTGGTCTGGGGCGGCCAGTTCGAGAACCAGCGCCGCGCGGCAACCCGGCTTGCGATCGTCATCCCGATCGCGCTGGGTCTCATCCTCGTTGTGCTTTTCGCAACGCTGCGCTCCATGCGCCAGTCACTGCTCATTCTTGCCAACGTGCCCTTTGCATTAGTGGGAGGCATGCTGGCCCTGTGGGTCTCCGGCGCATATCTGTCGGTGCCGGCTTCCGTCGGCTTTATCGCGCTGCTCGGCATCGCCGTGCTCAACGGGCTGGTTCTGGTCAGTTATTTCAATCAGTTGCTGGACAGCGGGCTTCCGTTAGATCGGGCCATCTATGAAGGCTCGGTCCGGCGGCTTCGGCCGGTTCTCATGACGGCCAGCATCGCCGCCTTCGGGCTGGTGCCGCTGCTGTTCGCAGACGGACCTGGCTCGGAAATCCAAAAGCCGCTCGCGATCGTAGTCATCGGCGGCCTCGTCACCTCAACGGCCTTAACGCTGGTTCTCCTGCCTATCCTGTTTCGACGCTTCGGCGTCCCGGCGGCCCAAACCACACTGCACACCCGGAGTCTCGAATGGACAAGTCCTTATGCAAGCTCACACTCGCCTTCCCTCCAAGCGGAGAGGACATTGTCGTCGAGTATTTGCTGAGGGCTGAACCACCCATTAGCGGGTTCACGACATGGGTCAGCGATGGCCACGGCCTCGACTTCAAGGAAGCAAGCGTCAACGAGCGGGTGCGGGGGCGAGTGAAGCTTAGCGTGCTGGTCGCAGTGCTGCCGCGGCAGTGGGTGACGAAATTGCTCGACGACCTGCGTAAGAATGCTCGGATTGACAGCCTCACGTATTGGGTCGAGCCCGTCGATGTCTTCGGGAGGCTAACCGCGATGGCGGCTGATGTGGCTGTCAATCCGATAGAGGAGTAGCCACGGTCTCCCTACATGTGCCAGACGCTTCACTAGGGTGTGACGCTCATCGCGGTCCAGAATACAGAAACAACGAGCCCTTAGGAATCTCTGCATGTTGAAACGTCGCCAGCGGGAAAGACGCAAGCACGGTCTTGGGTCCCACATTACGTTCTCCGGATCTCGACTCAATGAGGAAGACGCATACGACAAAACCAATCGGGTGGCCGATTGAAATGCCCGCCCGGACGATCTAGGAGCAATAGCATTGGAAAACAGGATCGCGCTCTTTATCGATGGACCCAACCTCTATGCCACCGCCAAGACACTTGGCTTTGATGTCGACTACAAACGCCTTCTCAAGGAATTCCAGGGCTGCGCAGCGTTGCTGCGCGCATTCTACTACACTGCCATCATCGAAGATCAGGAACATTCGTCGGTCCGCGCGTTGATCGATTGGCTAGATTACAACGGCTATACCGTCGTGACCAAGGCAACCAAGGAATTCATCGACGCCAGCGGCCGCCGCAAGGTCAAGAGCAATATGCACATCGAATTAGCGGTCGATGCGATGGAGATCGCCGAGCATGTCGATCAAATGGTGCTGTTTTCCGGCGATGGGGATTTCCGCTCGCTGGTTGAGGCGGTGCAAGGCCGCGGCGTTTGCGTCACCGTCGTCTCGACGATCTCCAGCCAGCCGCCGATGATCGCCGACGAGTTGCGGCGCCAGGCCGACGTCTTCATCGATCTGATGGAACTGCAGTCCAAGATCGGCCGCGATTCGTCCGAACGTCCTGCCCCGCGCGAGCCGGTTGAAAGTTTGCCGGGCTCCCTGCGCAGGTAGGCTCGGAGCGGCTCCGGCGGCCGGGTGGCCGCCCAGCGCGGGTTGGCGGCGGCGTACGACAAGTTTCGGAGAGCTTTCCGAGGATCATCGAAAAGGAGTTCGGCGTCATCTTCAAACCATCTGGACCACGCGCCGCCGAATTGTCTGACCAAAGGAATGTTGCATGCTGCGCCTGTTCATAGCACTGATGATGTGTGTGATCTCTACTGGTGCTATCGCGCGCGCGTCGGGAATCGCGCAGGGCAAATTCTCCACGTTATCATACGAGCGGCTGCAACGACTTCAACCGGCTATCCACAAGGCGTTCAAAGCAGCGCAGCTACTGTGCAGAGGCGACGCAATAAATGTTCGAACGGGCTTCCTGCGATACCTGAAAGGAAAGGAAGGCGTGGAGTTTATCGCAATCCACTTCGACCAAGTAGAGTGTTTCAACCGAGATGCACTTTGTTCGCCGAACGGCTGCCTTCATCGCATTTTTGTTTCCAAAAGAGGCAATCTTCGCGAGGTTTGGCGAGGGGACGTCTTGGAAATCGACATGTCTAATGAGTCCGGTATCCCGTCGATCGACATAGATTGCAGTCAAAGAGGTTCGGTTTGCCGCCACCGAATGCAATGGAATGGCAGGCGGTTTCGTTAAGGGCAAGATTCGCTCCGATGCGAGGGAGAGAATTCCGATATCATCCATTGCATTTGAACAGGCGATTGCGGCGGTCGGGAATGTGTTGCCCGTCGTGCGTGGTACTCGTCGAACCGTTTGCTTGCAGCCGTCATGATCGTCAGCTGCGTCGCTGCGACACCGGCGGCGGCAAAGCATCTAAGCTCAACTCGACCGGCGTCCTCCGCGCCATGCTGCTGCAGCCTTAGGGTGAGCCGCAGTCACCGGATTGTCGTCGACTCCACGCTCGACCTCGATCGAGACGCTTCCGTCGCCGCCGAGGGAGAGCATGTCGATCAAATCGTGCCTGGGCTGGTCCCGTGCATGATCATCTCTGCCCATCTTTCATGGTCTTGGTCTGCAGGCTTCAGGAGAGCGGAAGGAATGCTTGCACCATGCGCCGCGTTCTCGCTCAAAGCTTCTTCGGGCCCAATCAAAGATTGTACACCAACCGGCAGCATCCCGACCGATCGCCGGGACATTTTGTTCCCGCGCCGCAACAGGGCAGACTAAAGGGGTACCTTGGCGGCAGCATCGACTGCTTCGAGGACTACAGACATGCACGCCGAGTATGGCGAGAGAGGGATGCCGCGCGCGCCTCTACCGGCCTTGAAGGCCATGCTTGCGGCGCGCAGTAGAGCCAATGCCCGTGGCTGCCGGCTTCGTCGTGTGAAACTCCCGAATGTCTTTTTTGCCGTCCGCCGACAGGATCAGCTGTCCGTCGAACGCATGGGGCTCAGATGGGGCGGAAGCGCTTTCGAAGTTCAAGGGATTTCCCGACAACGGTGAGAGCGCAAGCGTCTCGGACCGTCCGTCCCGCTCGATCACCACCACCGCGTTCAACCCGGCTGCGGACCGACTCAGGGTCAGTCGCATCCGCTCCCCTGCCGGCGTGTTCGCGATCGAGAGTTCGCCCTCTGCCAGTTCGCTGCGAAATTGGAACGTCTCCGGCGCTCTACGGTCAGCGGACATCTCGGCTGCGCCTACGGTTTTCGACGATACTCGGACATTCGCAACGGAAAGAGCGGGGATATGCTTAAGCATCTCGTGCCGGAGGTTTTCCGCCAAACGGTCGGCGTCCGCGACGGGCATTTCGGCATGGACGCGGACACCGATGTCCGCGTGCAAGCGATGTCCCAGCCAGCGTGCCTTGACGTCAAGGACCTCGCGGACGCCTTCGACGTGCTCGGCAGCGTGTCTGATTTCGTCGGTGACCTCGGGGTCGACGCCGTCGAGCATCCGGACGAACACCGCCTTGGACGACTGCCAGACGATGCCGAAGATGGCGATGGTGATAAGAAGTCCGACGATCGGGTCCGCCAGCGGAAATCCCAGCCACACGCCGACCGCACCCACGACAACAGCGAGACTTGTGAAGCCATCAGTGCGCGCGTGATAACCGTCGGCGATGAGCGCCGCGCTGTTGATCTCCCGTCCGACCCGGATCCGGAAGACCGCGACGGCTTCGTTCCCGAGAAATCCGATTACGCCAGCGGCCACCACCCAGGGAATAAAATCGATGCTTTGGGGATGGATAAGACGGTCCACGGCTTCGTAGCCCGCGAAGACGGCACTGAACAGGATGATCGCCACGATGGCCACCCCGGCCAGGTCTTCGGCGCGTCCGAGACCATACGTGAAGGTTTTGCTCGGCTTGCGGCGCGCCAGCACGAACGCAATCCAGAGTGGAATCGCGGTAACGGCATCCCCGACGTTGTGGATAGTATCGGCGAGGAGCGCGACGCTGCCCGAGATCACCACGACCACCAGCTGCAGGGCCGAGGTAAGCGCCAGCACGACGAACGACCATTTGATCGCCCAGATGCCGCGTGTCGTCGCCGCGATGGTGGGATCTATCGACCCGTGCGTGTGGCCATGACCCTTGCCATCGCCCGGCCCGTGGCCGAGTCCCAGCGATTGCCCTTGGGGCGACATCCCGAACCAGCCCTGGATTTGCTTCAACATGTCATACCTTCGGTTTCTATTCGGCCGCGCGGCTGGGGATGAATGCACTGTCGGGCTTCGTCTGTGCTTGGGCAGGTGCGAAGTAGGAGTAGAGTGCCGGCAGGACCAGCAGCGTCAGTAGCGTCGCGCTCAGCAGGCCGCCGATGACGACGGTCGCCAATGGCTTCTGCACTTCGGCCCCCGTACCCGTCGCGATGGCCATGGGCACGAAACCCAGCGAGGCGACCAGCGCCGTCATGATAACCGGGCGAAAGCGGGTGAGGGCGCCTTGGCTGATGGCCAGGCGCGTATCGATACCTTCCAAAATCAATTTCCGGATCTGGGTGAGCATCACCAAGCCGTTGAGGACGGCGACACCCGACAGGGCGATGAATCCGACCGCCGCGGAAATCGAAAACGGCATGCCGCGAAGCCAGAGCGCGGCGATGCCGCCGGTCAGCGCCAACGGCACGGCGCTGAAGACGATGAGGGCGTCACGCGGCGAGCCCAACGCACCGAACAGGAGAAGATAGATCAGCAGAAAACAGCCCGGCACGACGATCATCAGACGCTGACGCGCGACGGAGAAATTTTCGAACTGTCCGCCCCAGGTCAGGAAGCTCCCCGGTGGGAGCTTGACCTGCTCGTCGACCTTGGCTTGCGCCTCCGTGACCAAGGACCCGATGTCGCGTCCGCGCACTTCGGCGGTCGCGACGACACGCCGCTTGCCGTTTTCGCGGCTGATCTGGTTGGCGCCCTCGGTCTGCTCGAACGCGGCCACCGCTCGTAGCGGGACGGAGGAAGAAGGAACGTTCGGATTGGCGTTCGGAAGCGGGACCGGAAGATCCTCAAGCGCCGAGATATCGTTGCGCAGCGCATCGTTGAGGCGCACGATGATCTGGAATCGGCGGTCACCCTCGAAGACTAGGCCCGCGGCGCGGCCGCCCACGGCCGTCTCGATCAGGTCCTGGACCGACGCGAGGCTGAGACCGCGCCGGGCTATCTCGGACTTGTCTATCTTGATCTCAAGGAAGGGGAGGCCCGCCGTCTCCTCTACCTTGACGCTCTCGGCGCCGTCAACCTTGCGCAGCACGTCGGCGATCCGGGCTGCCGTGCGCTGCATCTCCGCGAAGTCGTCTCCGAACACCTTCACGGCAAGGTCCTCGCGCACCCCTGCGATCAATTCGTTGAACCGCATCTCGATCGGCTGCGAAAAGCCGACCTTGTTGCCCGGAAGCTTGGTGGCTTCGGCCTCGATGCGCTTGATCAGGTCGTCCTTCGTGGTGTCGGGATCAGGCCACTCGTTCTGCGGCCTGACGATGATGTAGGTATCGGACGAACTCGGAGGCATCGGATCGGCAGCTAGATCCGGCGTTCCGGTGCGGGAGAAGACGAAGGCCACCTCGGGAAATTTGCTGATCTGGCGTTCGATCAGAAGCTGCATCCGTTGCGATTGCGCCAGCGCAGTGCTCGGCACGCGCTTTACCTCCATGACGATGTTCTTCTCGTCGAGGGTTGGCGTGAATTCCTGCCCGAGGCGACCGAACAACAGAACGGCGCCGACGAACATCAGCGCGGCCGCCACCATCACCGGCAGCGGCCTAGCGATCGTGCGGCTCAACAAGGGTGCGTATCCGGACTTCAGCCGGCGGATAAAATAATTCTCGTCCTCGCGCACCGGCTTCGACACCGCGATCGCAATGGCGGCCGGCACGAAGGTGAGCGAAACGACGAACGCGGTCGCGAGCGCGATCATGACCGTCAGCGCCATCGGCTCGAACGTCTTGCCCTCGACGCCCGTAAAGGCGAGCAGGGGAACGTACACCAGGATGATGATGATCTGGCCGTACACCGTCGGACGGATCATCTCCGAGGTCGAAGCCGTCACTGTGGACAGGCGCTCTTCGAGCGATAGGGTTCGGCCCAGTTCGCGCTGCCGTTCGGCGAGATGGCGCAGGCTGTTCTCGGCAATGATGACGGCGCCGTCGACGATCAGGCCGAAGTCCAGCGCGCCCAGGCTCATGAGGTTGGCGCTGATCCGCCCTTGCAGCATGCCGGTAGCGGTGATGAGCATCGTCACGGGAATCACGCAGGCGGTGATGAGGGCCGCGCGCATGTTGCCCAGCAGCAGAAAGAGGACGGCTATGACAAGGAGCGCGCCTTCGGCCAGATTGCTCGCCACCGTATGGATCGTCGCGTCGACCAGTTGCGTCCGATTCAAGACGGTATGCGCATAGATGCCCGGCGGCAGGGTACGGCTGACTTCCTTGATCCGGACGTCGGCCGCCGCGGCGACCGTCCGGCTGTTGCCGCCGATCAGCATCAGCGCTGTTCCCAACACGACCTCGCGACCGTCGACGCTGGCGCTGCCGGTGCGCAGTTCGCGCCCGATCGCGACGTCGGCAACGTCCCGCACCCTCACGGGAATGCCGCCGCGGGTGGTGACTACGATGTTGGAGATGTCGTCCATGTTCTCGACCCGCCCGGCGGCGCGCACGACGTAACCTTCTCCGTTCTGCTCGATGTAGTTCGCCCCGCGGCTGACGTTGTTGGCCTCGATGGCGGCGATCACCTGGCCGAACGTCAAGCCGTAACCGACCAACTTCGCCGGATCCGGCTGGACCTGGAACTGCTTTACGAAGCCACCGATGGCATCGGCGCCGGCGACACCCGGCACCGACTTCATCTGCGGACGTATTATCCAATCCTGCACCGTGCGCAGGTACACCGTCCGTTGGAACTCACCTGTGAGACGCTCGCCTTCCGGCGTCAGGTAGCTTCCGTCGGTCTGCCATCCCGGCTGGCCGTCGTGGACGGGGGCGGTCGTGCCGGGCTTTTCGTATTCGACGGCCCACCAGTAGATCTCGCCGAGCCCCGTGGAAACCGGGCCCATCCTGACGTCGACGCCCGGCGGTAGGCTGGGCTTGGCGTCGTTGATCCGCTCCGACACCAGTTGCCGCGCGAAGTAGATATTGGTGCGGTCGGCGAACACCGCCGTGATCTGCGCAAAGCCGTTGCGAGAGAACGACCGAGTAGACTCCAGTCCCGGTATTCCCGCGAGCGCGGTCTCCAACGCGACGGTGACCTGCTTTTCGATCTCTACCGGCGTAAGCGACGGCGCGACGGCATTAACCTGCACCTGGACGTTGGTCACGTCCGGAACGGCGTCGATCGGCAGCTTAGTCAGCGACCAGAGACCGGACGCGGCGGCGGCGAGCGTGACGAGCAGGACCAGCCACCGGCGCTTTACCGAAAAATCAACGATCCACTCGATCATCGCTCAGTCCTCTTCGCCGGGCTTCGACAGTTCCGCCTTCAGCGAGAACGTGTTCGACACCGCGATGATCTCGCCGGCCGCAAGGCCCGAGACGATCTCGACGGATTGGCCATCGCGCTGGCCCAAGACGACGTCGCGCTTTTCAAACCCCTCCCTGGTGCGGACGAAGACGGCCTTGCGGCCTCCGACGTTTTGGACGGCGCCGAACGGCGCGACCACGGGAGCGGTGTGCTCCTCGATGGCGATAGCGGCCGTGACGAACGACCCTGGTCTCCAGCGGCCGTCGGCGTTATCGATGGCCGCAACGACGCGCGCGGTACGGGTATCCTTGTCGAGCAGTGGGCTCACGAAGACGATCTTCGCGGTGCCTGCCTCCGGTTGACCACGCGTCGCGACGTTGACCGCTTGTCCCTCCCTGACCGCAGGCAGATCGGCCGAGGAGACTGATAGGTCGATCCAGACGCGGCCGAGGTCGACGATGACGAAGAGTTCGGTTTCGAGACTATCGCGACCGACGGCCGTGCCAAGTTCGACCCGGCGTTCCGCGACCCGTCCGGAGATTGGAGCACGGACGTTCTGGCTGCGCAGCAGGGCGTCGGGGGCTTGCGGAAGTGCTTCGATTTCATCCGCCCGCACGCCCAGGGCCAGCAGCTTCTGGCGCGCAATGTTGAGACGCATCGAAACTTGAGCCGCCGCATTGCGCGAGCGGATGTACTGCTGTTCCGGAACGGCGCGTCCCTCCCAAAGCGATTTGTCGCGAGCGGTCAGATCTTGCTGCAAATCGTTCGACAGCCGGGCCGCCAGATATTCGCTCTTGGCATCGGCAATCTCGCGGCTCTCGAGGACGGCCAGAATCTCGTCCTTGACGACGTCGTCGCCGATATTCTTGCTTAGTTCGGCGACCGTGCCCGACAGTTTGACGGCGACATGTGCTACGCGGCCGGCATCGGGGACGACGGTGCCGGGCACGGCCAGGCGCCTCGCGATCGTAGCGGGTCCGACGCTGCGCTGCTCGATCTCAGCAAGGCGTATGCGCTCATCGTCCATCGCCACGACTGTGGACTTGTTCGACGATCCGGCGGGCTTGGCGTCCCGCTGCGCGACGGCCGCCGGAACCCCGAAACCGGATACCCGCTGCAACGCCGGAGCGCCGAGCGCCAGTGCGGCACCCAGGACAAAGGCTGTGACGGTGATCGGTCGGATGGCCATGCGAGACTACTGACGGTTGCTGGTGAGGAACGGCTACGTCGCCGTCATAGGTAGCGCGAGATCGCCTTGAACTCGGCGAGCACGCGTTCAGTCGATTTTGCCTTCCCGCCGTTGGCGGCGGTGTCCAGGCAATGATCGACGTGATCGTGGATCAGCGTCTTCTTCGCCTCGCTGATGGCTTTCTCGACGGCATGAAGCTGCTGCGCCAGGTCGAGGCAGGGGCGGCCGTCCGAGAACATCTCGATCACCTTGTGAAGGTGACCTTCTGCGCGCTTCAGACGCTTGAGGATTCCGGCGTGCGTTACGTGAACATGATCGTTGGCCATGGCAAGCATGTATCCCCCCGGGGGGGATAATACAAGGGCGATTGCGTAGAATAGGGGGGTAGGCTATGTTGTCGCAATGAGCCATACCATAAGGGAAAAGAAAAAACTGCTTGCCCGCGTCCGTCGGATCAAGGGCCAAGTCGAGGCGATCGAGCGCGCGCTGGGAGAGGAAGCCGAATGCGAACGCATCATGCATATGATCGCGGGCATACGGGGTTCCGTCGCCGGCTTGATGGCTGAAGTGGTCGAGGACCACATTCGGACCCATTTGGTCGATCCAAAGAAGAATCCGGGCGCGCTCAATGCGGATGCGGCGGACGAGCTCATCGAAGTCGTTCATGCGTACTTGAAATAGAGTTGCCACGATCCCGCACACGATCAATCATGCCGCTTCCCACAACCACGTCTTTCCTGGTCGCTTGAGCAACTTTTCGACCATCCCACAACATCTTCGCAACACCTCACGGAGGCTGGATTTACCGTGGCGGTAGATGGAGTCCGCTGACCTACAACCAGTCCATTAGCGCCTCCGCGTCGCGCGCGACCTGGCCGGGCGCATCGCAGTGCCGATGATCGACGGTTACGTTGTTCGCGGTGTACTATATTTCGTTCGCGTTCATAAGACGCTTCGCGTAAACGCCGCGATGGCAGCCACTGTCACCGAGCGGCTTGGGAAACGCCATCGTTGATGTACTAGAGGCTTTTGAAACTAAGGCAGCTTGAGCCAACGATGTTAGATCGATTGAAAACCTGGGCGCGGTCCCTCAAACGGGACGTTCATGCGATTTATCTTGCGGCCCGTGATCCGCGAGTGCCGTGGTATGCGAAAGCGCTGGCGTTGGCTGTTGCGAGTTATACGCTTTCTCCAATCGATTTGATTCCGGACTTCATCCCGGTCATCGGATACCTGGACGATTTAGTTATTGTTCCGATCGGAATTTGGCTCGTCGTGTCCTTGATCCCTCCAGAGGTGATGGCCGAGTATCGCAGCATTGCCAGAGCTGCTGCGGATCGTCCCGTGAGCAAGGGGGCAGCCGTTGCTATTGTCTCGATTTGGATTTTGTGTACCGCCGCTATCGGCTGGTACATTTGGACTGAGTTCGAGCCGCCACATTCAAAAGAGCCCACTATCGGCCTGCCGAATGGTGCCGATGCAGATGGCCGTCCACCGGGCTCGACCATCATCGCGGCGCCATCGCCATCACGCACTTGTCGACGAACCCGCGCAGTGAAAAGGCAGGAAGAGCCCCTGCAGTACCGAAAGATTTCAACGAGCCCGACGGGGGAATGTAACCAGATCGCGTCCGCAGCCGAACTAAGTAAGGTGGAGGGGATTTGAGCAGCTTGGAACTGGAGTTAAAGACGCTGATGCTGGCCAGCCTGGACGGCGACCGGGGCGCGCACGGTGCCTTGCTCGACAGGCTGAGCCGACACCTGCGCGGCTACTACAAGCGGCATCTTGCCCGCAGCGGGGGCGGCGCCGAAGAGGCGGAAGACCTGGTGCAGGAAACCGTGCTCGCGATCCACCTCAAGCGTCATACGTATGACGTCGAGACCCTGCTCACGCCTTGGGTGCATGCGATCGCGCGATACAAGCTCATCGACCATCTCCGGCGAAGCCGCTTTTCGCGTGCTGAAGTCCCGATCGACGATCATTATGACCTCATCGCGGCGGATGATCGGGTTTCCGTCGAGAGCGCGCACGACGTCGGCCGGCTGCTGAGCTTGTTGCCTGAAAGGACGCGACAGGCAATCGAAGCCGTGAAACTCGAGGAGCGGAGCGTTTCCGAAACCGCCGCACGCTACGGCATGTCGGAATCCAACGTGAAGATCAGCATCCACCGGGGTTTGAAGGCATTGGCCACCCTCATCGGCAGAGAGACGAACGTATGAAAACCGAGGACCTTGTAGCCGGGCTGGGCCGAAGCAACCGCCCCGTCGATCGCGGCATTGTAGTTCGCAGCTTCGGCATCGCTTTGGTAGTTGGCATAGCATTGGCTCTCTGCGCCGCAATCGTCTTGCTCGGGACGAGGCCCGACCTGGCGACGGCCCGGACGGCGGTCTTCGTCGCCGTAAAGCTTGCGTTCAGCACCACTGTCTTCGCGTTGTCGGCTCTCTATCTGTTGCGGCTTGCGCGGCCGGGGGGCGAATACAGAGTTTCCCCCGCCCTGATGGCGGCGCCGTTTGTCGCGGTCGTTGGGCTTGCAGGCGCGGTTATGATCATGGCGCCGACTTCGCACTGGGACCGCATGGTGATGGGAGACCAGTGGCTCGAATGCCTTGTCTCGATACCGATTATCGCCGTCGCTCCCTTCGCCGCGGTAATCTGGGCCGCGCGGAGAGCGGCGCCCACCGACCTCGTCAGGGCAGGCGCGTTCGCCGGCCTGGTCGCGGGGAGCATCAGCGCGATGGCCTATGCCCTTCACTGCACCGACGATTCGCTGCCTTTCGTGGCTGTATGGTACGGCGGCACGATCGCGCTATGCACCCTCGCGGGGGCAATGTTGGGACCGCGGCTGTTGCGGTGGTGAGGAGAGGGGTCTTCACGTCGGCGTGATCCTGTAACCCGTTGCGCGGATCAACCGAACTCCTTCTTGAAGCGCACGTCGGGTGCGTTTCCAAAGAATGGAGCCGGACCATGTTTAGGAAATTTATCGCTGTGACTTCGCTTGTGCTGCCGCTTGTTGCCGGAGCGGCGACGGCGCACGCCGGCTCGACCATCACCGATAAGAGCTATTGGCCGAATGAGGCGAGGATGTCCCGAGCCGGTGCCCCTGCGCAATCCAACCCGAGTGCGGCCTTCGCATCCGACGCCTATGCGCCGGCCGCACCTCTGCCGACGACATCATCGGTCGGCGGCAATGTCGGCCGTTATCAGGGCGGCCCGAAGGGCAGGTAAGTAGCTCCCGCGGAGCGGCGCCCGCTCCGCGCAGCCCATCGTCGGGCGGGAGGCGCTTCCTTTCGGGATTTTGCTCGTTCGGAGCGCGCTGGACTTGCACGGGAAGGCCTCATCGGCGTGCACGGCTATCGGCCTACTGCGGCAGCCGATGGGCCAGATGGTGAGGTCATGGACCGCGGCGGCTGAGCATCTGCACGGCGGAGAATGGCGATACTGGCAGAGGTCGTCCAGCAGCCTGGCTAGGCAGGCATGGAGGCTGGGGCAGCAATCCCCCACTTTGGGACGCCTCCCATACGCTGGCGAGCTCTCTGCCGACGGGAGCAGCATCGTTCCGGGGCGTCGGCAGTCGCCCGCGCCCACCGGCTCCCTGCGCCTGCTCCGATCGCGTGCCATGTAAGACGAACAGAGGCATGGTACCGTCGCCTCCGCGCAGCGGATTGCTCACGCGACGCTTCAGATCGGAGTCGGCGTAGGTAACGAGTGAGCCTTGGCTCCAGCTAATGTCATCTGAGGGAACCAGTCCTTCGTCCTTTGGAGTGCCCGGTTGCCAGATGATGCGGTCGGAGGCGGATCTGCGCTTCCAGATATCAGGGCGTTCAGGTGCTTCCAGCCGCAGCCGGATCGTCGATGCCGTTCGGCAGGTCCATGAAGGCTCGGCGATCTTCCCGACGTCTGCCCGGTTTCGAAGGATGGGTCATCGATGGCGCTGCACCGCGGGGAAGTACCCAGATCGTCGGCCGCGCAGGCGCGCGCCCGGGCATGTCCGCCTATCCTTCGGCCAAAGCACCCACGATGCTGCCCAGGACCGCCAGTGCATCCACCGTGCCGTCGTCCTCGCCTTTTTCGAAGTCCGCGCCGCTTTGGGCCATCGTGTTAGTCACATGGGCCAGGCAGAGGACCTTGCAGCCAGTCGCCATGGCGAAGGCGTATAGAGCGGCCGCTTCCATTTCGACCGCGAGGATCCCCTTGTCGGCTGCGGCCTGAATGGCTTCGCTGGTTTCGCGGAAAGGAGCGTCGGTGGTCCAGGTCGAACCGCTGATGGTTCTGGGACCGTCTCGCTTTGCAGCCTCGACCGCGGCGGCGAGCAACTGCGGACATGCGCTCGCATATTCCGAGGGTGGAGCATAGTGATAGCTTGTGCCTTCGTCGCGCAGCGCTCGGTCGATGATGATGAAGTACGGAGGAGGGCCGGAGGCGACGATCTGCCCGGACGACGTTAAGCTGATCAGCAGGCGACAACCGCTGGCGAAAAGCTCTTCAGCCACCAGAACGGCGAAAGACGCGCCGACTGCCCGTCCGACGATGCCGACATCCCTTCCGGCGAGGCAGAAAACATCGAGTTCGGTGTGATAGCATGGCCATCCTTCGAACGGCTTGGCGCGCCCGGTCCGGCGAAGATGGCGGACCAGATCGCCGTCCGGATCCAGCAGGCAAACGGAGGGAACGTCAGCCTCCTTGATGTTCTTCTGGCGTCGTGCCTCGCGCATCAGCGCCGCAGGCACGAAGGCCGAAGGCGCTGAAGGGTTCAGGTAGGACCATCTACGTTGCACCGTAATTAGAAGGAAGGGGAGCAGTTGTGAACGACGCCGACCGCCAAGCTCATTGGCAGAACGTATACGCGACGAAGGCCGAGAAGGAAGTGAGCTGGTTTCAGGAGAATCCAGCCCCGTCGCTCGATCTCATCGCCGCCACCGGCATCTCGACCGACGCAGCCATCATTGACGTCAAGGGCGGTGCTTCACGGCTGGTTGATAGCCTGCTCGAGCAGGGTTTCCGCCGGGTAACGATACTCGACCTCTCCGCAAAAGCTCTTGAGGCAGCGAAACCGGCCCGGAGAAGCAGTCGACTGGATCGTCGCGGATGTCACCAGTTGGAAGCCTTCGAGTACGTATGACCTCTGGCACGATCGTGCCGCTTTTCACTTTTTGACGGAGCCGACCGACCGCGATGCGTACGTCAGTAGCCTGAAGAAGGCAGTACGTCCCGGTGGTCGCGTAATCATCGCGACTTTTGCTCCGGACGGCCCCGAAAGGTGCAGCGGATTGCCGATCGTGCGCTACGATCCGGATGAGCTTGCCTCGACGCTTGGACCAGCCTTCGAACTGGCAGATTCCCGACGGCACGATCATACGACTCCCGGCGGCAACACGCAGCGTTTTCAGTTCAGCCGGTTTCTGCGAAGGTAACCAAGCTTCGGGCCGCTTCGCTTCAGGACGGCTTGTTCCCGCCTAGAGCCTTCTGTAGTGCAGGAAAACCGCCGGCGACGTGAGCCACGTTCGTTACGCCCATATCCTTCAAAGTTCTGGCAGCCAATGCCGAACGGCCGCCCGAGCCGCAGTACAGCACCAGCTTCTTTTTTCCGGCAAGCTTTGGATTATGCGAGGGGCTCTCCGGGTCGATCTGGAACTCTAGAAGTCCGCGTGGGACGTGCACCGCTCCCGTGAGCGAACCTTTCTCCACCTCACCAGGCTCCCGCAGATCGACGAAGACGACGTTTCCGTCGTCCTTGAGCTTGATCGCCTCCTCGGCGGCAAGCGTCTCGATCTGTCCGTTGGCGTCAACCACAAGTTGGTTAGCGGTTTTCATGACGGAGTCCTTTCATTCTGTGAGGTTTGGAGGTGCGATCAATCGTCCCAAGGGGCGGGCTCAAGCGCGTCGAGCGGAATCTTCAGGTAACGCTTGCCGTTTTCTTCCTGTTCCGGCAATCGCCCGCCCTGGATGTTTACCTGAAGAGAGTGAAGGATGAGCTTCGGCATCGGAAGTTCGCGGTCCCGGGCGTCGCGCAGCGCGACGAACTCTTCCTCGGTCTTCGCCTTCGTTAAATGGGTGTTCTCAACGCGTTGCTGTTTGACGGTGCTTTCCCAAAGGGGCTTCTTGCGTCCGCCGGGACAGTAGTCGTGGCCCGTGAACAACCGGGTGTCGTCGGGAAGAGCCATGATCCTCTGAATGCTGGACCACAGCGCGCGCGCGCTGCCGCCCGGGAAGTCCGCGCGGGCGGTACCGCCGTCCGGCATGAAGATCGTATCGTGGATGAACCCCGCGTCGCCGACGAGATAGGCGATAGAAGCTAACGTGTGGCCCGGCGTCAGCAGGACCTCCACGTCCAGGTTGCCGATCCTGAAGCGTTCGCCGTCGCCGAAGAGCTTGTCCCATTGCGAACCGTCGGTCGCGAACGTGTCGGCATAATTGTAGATACGCTTCCACAGCTTCTGCACGTCGACGACCTTTTCACCGATCGCAGTCGGCACGCCGGTTTTCGATCTGAGATAACCCGCAGCGGAGAAGTGATCGGCGTGCGGATGTGTGTCCAGGAGCCAGACCAACCTGTAACCCTCACGTTCGATGTGGGCCAGCAGGGCGTCCGCCGAAGTCGTCGCCGTCGCGCCGGAATTCGGATCGAAATCGAGGACGGGATCGATGATCGCGCATTCCAGCGTCTCCGGATCGGCAACGACGTACTGGACGCTCGACGTGCGCTTCTCGAAGAAGCCGGTCACGACGGGACAGCCGTGGCGGCAGGTGGATTTCTCGTTCGTCATTTCATTTTCTCTTTTCATGCCACAGTCGATGGTTGCCCGAAGCCTTTGGCCACGACGTAGACTCCAACCAGGATGACCAGGCTCGCGAAGACAAGGGTAAGCGCCCGCTTCCGGGCGCCTAGAATCTTCCCGATCCGGACACCGACCACGCCCCCGGCGAGACCACCGAGAACGAACAGGCCGGCCATGGGCCAATCGATGAGGCCCGAGACCGAGTAGCTCGCGGCCGTTGCCGCGCCGAAAGCGCTCACGGCGAACAGCGACGTCCCGATGGCGTTCGATAACGGCATTCCGGTCGCCAGCATCAGGCCCGGCACGATCAGAAAGCCGCCGCCGATCCCGAAGAACCCCGAGAACAATCCGACGGTGAATCCTACGCCGATGAGAAGCGGAGCGAGCTTGCCGGCGGACTCCGTCGTCAATCTGACGTCGGGATCGCCTTCCGAGGACCGGGGCCGCAGCATGAGCAGACCGACGACGACCATCACCAGTCCGAACAATGCCAGAAGCCTTTGACCGTCGACCGCCTTGGCCGCCGTCGAACCGCCGAAGGCGCCAACGACGCCCGCCGCCGCGAAGACGGCGGCGCAACCCCATTTGACGTTTCCGTTTTTCCAGTGCGAGAGCAGGTTTCCCGCCGCACTCGCCGCGACGGCGACCGCGCTGGTGCCGATGGCCACATGCGGGGACCTAACGCCGACTACGTAGACCAGCAGAGGCACTGCGAGGATCGAGCCGCCGCCGCCCACCAGGCCAAGCACGATGCCGACGACACCTCCCGAAACGAGGGTGAGCATGCTGGTGACGACATCCGGCATCACGCATCGACCGCGCGCGAAGAAGATCCTGCCTTGCCGGACGGAAGAGCGGCGCAAAGACCCATGCCCGCGAGCATGGCGACGACGAACGCCAATACTTGCCAGAGACCGAGCGGCAGCGTGGCCACCGCAGGGCCCGGGCACAGGCCCACCAGGCCCCAACCGACTCCGAAAATGGCGGCGCCTCCTATCAAACGGGCGTCGAAATCCCGGCGACTCGGTATCTCCAATTTGTCGCCGAGGACAGGAATACCCCGGCGTTTCGCCACGGCGTATCCGATAGCGGATGCGGCGATGGCGCCGACCATCACCAAAGCGAGGCTCGGATCCCATGACCCGGTGACGTCCAGAAATGCCAGCACCTTCGCAGGATTCACCATCTGCGCGACGTTGAGCCCGAGGCCGAAGAGGAGTCCGGCGGCGAATGCGGAGAGGGCCAACATCGCTATTGTCCGATCAGGTGACGGGTGACGAGCACCGTAACGACGGCGGTGATCATGAAGACGCCGGTCGCGACCAACGATCTCGGAGATCTGCGTGAAAGGCCGCATACGCCGTGGCCGCTGGTGCACCCTGATCCCAGCCGCGTGCCGAAGCCGACGAGTAACCCTGCGACCACGATCACGCCCGCGGAGGCATCGAACGTGACAGGAGGCAGCGGACCGAAGATGACGCCATAGAGGAGGGGCGTCAGCAATACGCCGACCACGAAGGCCCCCCGCCATGAGACCTCTCGGAGGTCGCGCTGAAACAGGCCCGCCACGATTCCGCTGATGCCTGCGATTCTTCCGTTGAGGATCAATAGGAGCGACGCGGAAGCACCAATCATCAATCCGCCCGCGAGGGCCGATCCTGGAGTGAATTCGGTCATCGGAGCGCTCCCCGTGGCTTACGGGCTTTGCGCGCGGTGCGGCAGAACAGGTCGTGAAGCGTCGCGAACAGCTTTTCGATGCGAGGGTCGGCGATGCGGTACCAAACCGTCTGGCTTTCCTTGCGGAACGTGACGATGCCCTCGTCGCGCATCTTCGAAAGGTGTTGGGACAATGCCGACTGGCTTATGTCGACGGCGTCGACAAGAGAGCCCACCGTCGCTTCGCCGTATTCTACCAGCTTGCAGAGGATCATGAGGCGCCGCTCGTTGGCGAGCGCGCTCAGTATCCCCGCGACCTCCGTCGCGTTCTTCTGGAAGTCCGCGAGATTCTTGGCATCGGGAACCATCGTCTTTGTCCTCATTAGTAATTTCTAAATTAGGTAATGCTTATGTGATTGGCAAGCGTGGAACACGAAGGCATCACGGACTGGTGATTTGCCAGTCGCGCTCCAGCTAGAGAAGAAAGCAACAATGCACCCGAATCCTGCCCATGCCATCGGAACCGCGCCTCGGCGGACGAGCTTGTCTCGTTTGCTGCTGGCCGTGCTCTGCATGGTGGGCCTGTGTGCATCCCTCCTGCAGCCCGCGTCAGCACGGGGCGTCTCAAAGGCGGAGATCGCTGTCCAGACGGCGTTCTTGAAGAATCACGCCGTCAAAGGCGGAAAACCCTGCCAGCGGATGGTCCCGGGTGCCGTCACGTCGTGCAGCGCAGGCGCCATGGTCGGACTCGAAGCAATGAGTTCGGTAGTATTTGCTCCCCTGCATACCGATGCAGGATTAGCGTCCTTCACCGACATGACGCTCCATGTGCAATGGATCGGCGTTCCTCAGTTCAGGCCTCCCCGGATCGGCGCGTAACGTCGGCAGCTTCGCGCTGACGCTCTTATTGCGTCCATAGATCCCTGGAGAAATCTCATGACATCGCCGTTAGCCGCATTCCGTGCGGCGGCGCATCCGTTGATGCGCGTCTTTTGCTCGGCCGGATTGACCGTTCTGTTGGCTGCCTGCAACCAGGCGACGTTGCAGCAGGCGTCCTTTGCGACACCGCCTCAACCGCAGTATGCGGGCCTTACCGACGGCGCCGTTCGCATCCCCGCGATCGAAGCTGAGTCCATCGATCCGAAATTCGTCAAGCAGCGCGTGCGCTATGCCGCGAGGTATCCTGCCGGCACCGTCGTCGTCGATCCCCATGCCAAATTTCTGTATCTGGTGCAGGAAGGCGGCTTCGCTCTCCGCTACGGCGTGGGCGTGGGACGCGAGGGCTTCGGATGGACCGGAACGGCTGACATCCGCCGCAAGGCGCAGTGGCCGACCTGGACCCCGCCTTCTGCCATGGTCACCCGGCAACCCGAGCTCAAGCAATACCGTCAGGGCATGGCCGCGGGAATCGCGAACCCGCTGGGAGCGCGGGCTCTCTATCTTTACCAGGGCGGCAAGGACACGCTCTACCGTATCCACGGCACCAACGAGCCGGAAAGCATCGGCAAGAACGTGTCGAGCGGATGCATCCGGCTGTTGAATCAGGATGTGATCGATCTTTTCAACCGCGTGCCCGTCGGATCCAAGGTCGTCGTTCTCTCCGAGGCTGAATCGCGTTCGACCTCGTCGGTCGCAGCCGGGACGTCGATCACAGCGGAGGTGCGCTGATGAGGACGAACATCCGATTGTTCACCGTCGTCGCCGTCTTCGTCTTCTTCGCATCCGCCGCATTTGGCCAGACCTTCACGCCTCCGGCAGCGCAAAAGCCGGATATCAGGGCCGACCTCACGGTGGGCGGTTCGACGGCGGCGGCCCCAGACGAGACATGGTTGGGGGTCCATCTCAATCTCGGGCCGGGTTGGAAAACTTACTGGAAATCGCCGGGCGACGCGGGCCTGCCGACCGAGTTCGACTGGTCCGGTTCGTCGAACCTGGTCGAGGCGGAGGTGCAGTGGCCTGCGCCGTCCCGGCTCTCCATTCTCGGGTTCGAAACGGTCGGGTACACGCATGAGGTACTCTTTCCGGTTAGGATCAAGGTTCGCGACCCAAACGTCGCGACGCACATCCGCCTCAAGCTGGCTGTTTACGCCTGTAGCACCATCTGCGTCCGCGACGAGCGAGTACTCGACGCCACGATCCAGCCGGGAGCGGGCGGTCCATCCCAGGCCGCCATCGACGCATGGCGTTTGAAGGTTCCGGGGGCCACGTCCGACGTGCTGTCTGTTCTCTCCATCGAACGTTCCTCTACGGGCCCCGCGTCGTTGCGGATCGAGGTCGCCTCAAGCAAGCCTCTTCTCGCACCCGACGCCTTTATCGAGAGCGATCCTCCGCTGAGCGGAGACAAGCCGGTCGTGACGTTCGATCATGGCAACCGCGCGACGCTCACCGTCGATCTGCCAGGCGAGACGGCTGACAGCATCCGCAATCGGCCGGTGACCGCCACGGTGGTATCCGACGGCGGGTCCGTTCTGGCGGTATCGCCCGCGTTGCAGGCCGGTGGGGAAGCAGGCTCGGCGGAGTCCGTTGATCCCCGGCCGGGGTCCACCCCGTCAACTTTGCTCGCACTCATCGGCATCGCGCTCGCCGGCGGTTTCATCCTGAACCTGATGCCGTGCGTATTTCCGGTGCTCTCGCTGAAGCTTCTATCCTTCGTTCACGGCAGCACGGCCGACAAGAGACAGGTGCGCAGGGGGTTCACAGCGACGGCGGCCGGCATCCTCCTGTCGTTCCTAGCTCTTGCGGGCGTGCTGGCGGGCATGAAGGCAGCAGGCGCAAGCGTCGGCTGGGGCATTCAATTCCAACAGCCGATGTTCCTGGCGGGAATGTCGATCGTCCTGTCGCTGTTCGCCGCCAGCCAGTTCGAACTCCTTCATCTCGCTGCGCCATCCGCGCTGCTGACGAAAGTGAGCGGGATCGCGGGCGGGACGTCCACGACGTCGCATTTTTTCAGCGGTTTCGTGGCGACCCTCCTCGCAACGCCGTGCTCGGCTCCTCTTGTCGGAACGGCCGTAGGTTTCGCGTTGTCGCAGGGGACTGGCGAGATTCTGATCATCTTCGCATCCCTCGGCATCGGCATGGCGTCGCCATATCTGATCGTTGCCGCGTTTCCTGGGATAGCGAAGTTCATCCCAAGACCGGGGCCATGGCTGGCTGGTGTCAAACGGGTTTTCGGAATCGCGCTGCTGGCGACGGCCGGGTGGCTCCTGATGGTTCTCGGCGAGGTCGCCGGAACGACACTGGCTATTTCGATCGGCGCATCGTTAGCCTCGGCACTCGCCGTCCTCGGCCTGGCGAAAGGGGCGCCACTCAGGATGGTCGCGGGGGCGGGTGCGGCGATCGCGGTCGTCATTGCAGCTCTTGCCGCTTTCACACCGGAGCATCGATCGCCCGCCCAGCAGATTCCTTGGCGCACGTTTTCGGCCCACGAAGTGCAGTTGCTTGTCGCTGCAGGTCGCACGGTGTTCGTGGATGTCACCGCGGACTGGTGCATAACCTGCAAGATCAACAAGGCTCTTGTGATCGACGGGCAGGAGGTCGCGGGGCGGCTCTCCTCGGACGTGGTGCCCCTGCGCGCCGACTGGACCAAACCGGATCCGGAGATCGCGCGGTTTCTCAACAAGTACGGTCGCTACGGAATTCCCTTCAACATCGTCTTCGGCCCTGCGGCTCCTGACGGCATCGTGCTTTCCGAATTCCTTTCCACATCGTCTGTGTCGGCTGCGTTCAATGACGCGGCGGCACGTTCCAAATAGAGGTCACACCATGAAGAGAATAATTGTCGCCATCGCAATTAGCGTCACCATCGGAAGCTTCGTCGGCCTTTCAACCTTTGCTTCGGGGGAGAGCGCCGATGCCTTCCGGGAAAGCGTCTTGCGCGACCCCGACGTTCCGTCAATGGGCAATCCGCAGGGAGACATCACCATTGTCGAGTATTTCGACTATCAATGCCCGTACTGCAAGAAAGTCGCTCCGGAATTGGTCAAGATCGCCAAAGAAGATGGAAAGCTGCGTATTGTGATGAAGGATTGGCCGATCTTCGGCCCAGCCTCGCAATATGCGGCGAAGATGGTCCTCGCGGCCAAATATCAAAACAAGTACCATGAAGCGCATGCCGCTCTCATCGGGGCCACCACGAAGCTGAGCGAGCAAATCGTCCAGGACCTACTCTCGAAGGCCGGCATCGACGTCGACCAAGTCGTCAAGGATATGGCGACGTACCAACCTGCCATCGAAGCGCTGTTGGCCCGCAACAATGAACAGGCTGAAGCGTTTGGTTTTCAGGGGACTCCGGCCTTCATCGTGGGGACGTTCCGTGTTCCTGGCGTGCTCGATGCGGCTGGTTTCAAACAGGCCATTGCGGACGCGCGGGCCGCGGCACGCAAGAAGAAGTAGACGCGGTTAGGGGGCCCACGCCGGCGGGCCGACCTCTACGACGCGATCATGGAGGGTGCGGTCTGGCGCGTCCGTAGGGGAAGTGAATTCTAAGGGCGGTGGGGAGGGGGTCGGTGGGTAGGTAGAGCGATTGACTGATGGTCGGACGGAGGGGAAGCTGCTCTTAACTGATTTAGCGCGGAGGTGTTAGATCATCGACTGAAACCGCTGGCATTTTGTTGCGGTCGGTGGAGCGGAATCCGTCGACTTCGGGACACAAGACTGGTACACACAGCGTCATCGGGCTTGCAAGAAATGCCTGATTTTATTGGGTTTCTGTGAACAGCGTGGCAATCCCTCCCTCTCCGCCAGCCTGAGGCCTAACAGTCGGCTTCGACCGTCAAATAGCCACCATCAGCGAATGTCGGTATCGGTGGTTGCGTCTCCGTAACCAACCGACATCCGGGCTCAATTTCCGGCGTCCAAGGCCATTTCGGGGCGCCCGTCTCCCGTTCCTGGCGAGTGCAGAATAGGATAGAATTCGGATGCCACACCGGCCGCCGTTCCGTCGGCTGGGCCAGTTGGCGTGAGCGCCCTTCACGACGATCGAGGTTTGTGTGGCTACGCTTCAGCAGACAATTGCGAAGAAGTTTCTCGACAATCTTTCGGGCAGCGATGCCGTGAATGCCAGCCGAATCGAGCAGCTGCGCAAGCTCCTTGCGGACGGCAAAAAGGTGAAACCCGAGGACTTGGTGAAGATTTTTACGGCTGCCGAAGACGGTGACGTGAAGTGATCAAGCTCGAATCGGCTCACATCGAAGAGGTCCGGGGAATCCGAAAGCTAGATATCAATTTCGGTAAGGGCACATTCGCGATTTCCGGGCCGAACGGCTCTGGCAAGAGCGGCGTGATCGATGCCATCGAATTCGGGCTGACCGGGCAGATAGGCCGCCTAACGGGCCGAGGCACAAAAGGCCTGTCTGTTGCCGAACACGGTCCCCACGTCGACAAGACCAAGTTTCCGGACGCCGCGTTCGTCGAGCTCAAGGTGTTCATTCCGTCCTTGGGGAAATCAGCGAAGATAACGCGAAAGGTCTCAGCGCCGCGGAAACCCAAGATCGTTCCCGCCGACGCGGATATCAAAGCTGTGCTTGATGAGACCGCCGATCATCCTGAAATCACGCTTTCCCGCCGCGAGATTCTCCGCTTCATCCTCGTCGAACCGGCCAAGCGGTCCGAAGAAATTCAGACGATCCTGAAGCTTGAGGAGATCGGCCAGACGCGCGGGGCGCTGAACACGGCGCAGAGCAGGCTACAGACAGCTCACAAAATTGCTGCAGGACAGGTGCAGGCGAGCCGCGACACGCTGCAGCGTCACCTTCGGATCGCGACATTTCAAGCAGCTGAACTCCTTGCTGCCGTAAATGAAAGGCGCGTCGCGCTCGGCCTTACGCCAATCGAAAAACTCACTGCCGTTACTAAGCTCGATGCGGGCCTGTCCGAGACGGGCAAAGCGCCAGAGTTTAACAAGGCTTCGGTACTGCGCGATTTGAAGGCTCTGACCGAGGCGCTCGGCTTATTGCCCAATGCTGGCAAGGAGGAAGTGGCGTCCATTCTTTCAAGCATGGCACGCCTTGAAAGCGATCCGGCATTGCTCGACGCCTTACAGCGGCGCGCCCTGATCGAAAAGGGTCTCGACCTCATCGACGGCCCCGACTGTCCCCTGTGCGACCGCCCTTGGGACGATGAAGAGCACCTTCGCGATCACCTGAAAGCGAAACTCGCGAAATCGGAGGAGGCGGGCAAGCTACAGGGGGAACTGCTAAAGAGCGGAAGCGACCTTGCGCGGTACGTTGTCCGACTGCTCGCCCTTCTCGGACCACCCCTGAAAGTCGCATCCGGCGAAGGCGATGCTGCTTGCGCGAATCTGATCACGGCCTGGACTACGAACCTTGAAGAGCTGAAAGCTCAGCTCATCTCGATGGACGGCCTCATGGGCCTGAAAGACCGTCTGGCCAGCGGCTGGTCCGCCACGCCGAAGGCCCTTCCCGCCGCTTTGAAAGCCCTCGCCGGCAAGATTGAGGCAAAACCCGATCAAAGCGCCACGGTCGAAGCGCAGACATTCTTGACGACGGCTCAGCTCCGTCTTAATGACTATCGCGAGGCGATGCGGAAAAACGAAGCGGCGAAGATCGCGAGCGCCTCGGCACAAGAGGCATATGACGCTTATTGCCGTGCGATGGAAGATGAATTGAATGCCCTGTATGAAGCCGTGCAGGAAGATTTCAGCGAGTTTTACAAGGCCATCAACGAAGACGATGAAGTTAGGTTCACGGCGAAGCTGACGCCGAGTGAGGGCAAGCTCGACTTCAACGTAAACTTCTATGAGCGGGGTCTTTTTCCGCCCGGAGCCTATCATAGCGAAGGCCACCAGGACGGGATGGGGGTTTGCCTCTACCTCGCGCTAATGAAGAGGCTCTTTGCGGACCGCTTCACCATCGCGCTGCTTGACGACGTGGTAATGTCGGTGGATTCAGCGCATCGCTATCAATTCTGCAAGCTCCTTAAGTCTCAATTCCCCAACACGCAGTTCGTGATCACGACCCATGATCGGCTCTGGGCCGAGCAAATGAAATCGGCGGGCCTTGTCACTGCCAAGACCTCCCTGGCTTTCCATAGCTGGACGGTCGACACCGGTCCGCTTGTCGAGTCGAACACCGAAATCTGGGACGAGATCGCCGGGTCCCTGGCCAAAGGTAAAGTTGACACCGCAGCGGCGAGCCTTCGTCACCATCTTGAATACGCATCGCGCCACATGGCGGACCAACTCGGAGCGAGACCGGCATTCCGCGCTGACGGGAATTATGAGCTGGGAGAATTGCTGCCAAGCGTTCTGTCCCGCATGAAGGATCTTTATGGCAAAGCAGCCGAGTCGGCTCAGTCATGGAGCAATGCTGCGGCCAAGGAAATAGCAGGCACCCGCAAGACGACGCTCTCCAGCTCGTCTGGGGCGATGAATGTCGAACAATGGGCGGTGAACAAGGCGGTCCACTACAATGAGTGGGCTAATTTTGGAAAGAGGGACTTCGAGCCGGTGGTCTCTGCGTTCCGCGAACTTCTTGACTGCTTTCGGTGCAACGATTGCCAATCGTGGCTCTATGTGGCGCCCAAAGGAATTCCAGAATCGCTGCGCTGTCCGTGCAGCGGGACGAACATGAACCTCAAGGTGAAGCCGAAGGGATGACGCCTCTCCGCCACTTAGTTAATGATCCGGAAAAGTACTTCTTTCGGCGTGAGTGTCTCTTCGTCAGGTTCCGGCAATGTATACTTTTGATATGAGTGACCGATCTGTAGGGTCACGGAAGAGAAGATCGCCGCATTCACGCAGGCGATGCGGGCGAATGCCCTGAACGGCGACATGCTTTCCGGCGGGCCGTCGTGTCGGTGGTTGCGTATGATTCCCTCCCTGGGCACCAACGCTTCGCGACACTTTGTCTGGCTGGCCGCTATTGATCCCCGGCAAAGTGCATGCCGCATTCACACGGCAGGGCGCTGGAGCTTCCGACTGCAGGAGCCAAGCCCAAGAGTTTTGGCGCTTGCTCAGAAAAGCGCCTCTGTGCAAGACAATTGGTTCTCGGAACCGCAATAATGGGAATCGCAATGTGACAGCCTCTCTTGACGGCGAAATTCGCGACGGACGCCATCAGATGCAGGTCCGCGTCTATTTTGAAGATACAGACTCCGGCCAAATTGTTTATCACGCGAATTTTTTGCGCTTCATGGAACGCGGCAGAACGAATTACTTGCGCCTGCTTGGAACCAATCAGCACGCGCTGCTCCAAGAAGCGCGGAACGGTGCGCCCGGCTTTACCTTTGTTGTCCGTTCGATGACAGTTGATTTTCTAAAGCCGGCGGTCTTGGACGACGTGCTTGACGTCGTCACGCTACCGCAAGAGGTGAGAGGCGCGTCCATTACCTTGCTGCAGGAATGCAGGCGCGCAGACGATCTCTTAGTCACGGCGCGTGTACGCGTAGCCTTTATCTCAGGCGGAAAAGCACAGCGCATCCCGAAGGCGCTGCGGCTTGCTATGGAAGACCATAGGTAAACCTGCTCGCCATTCGCGCCTTAGCCGTCCAGCGACCCAATGAAAGCAACCCGTTAGGCTTCTGTTGCGACATCGTCAAACCAGTGTTCACCGGCATCGTCTATCACGCCAATTACCTGCGCTTCATGGAGCGCGGCCGCACCAACTACCTGCGGCTGCTCGGCGCCGACCAGCATGCGCTGTTCGCGGAAGCACAGAACGAAGCGCCGGGTTTCGCCTTCGTGGTCCGCTCGATGCAGATCGAATATCTCAAGCCCGCGCGAATGGACGACGTGCTCGATGTCGTGACGGTGCCCGCCGACATCCGGGGCGCGTCGATCACGCTGGCGCAGGAAGTCAGGCGCGGCGACGATGTGCTGGTCGAGGCGCGGGTCAAGGTCGCGTTTGTGTCCGGCGGCCGTGCCCGGCCGATTCCGAAGGCGCTGCGCATCGCCATGAAGGCCGACCAGGACGCGGCCTGAGTTTCCCTCACTTTACTGCGATCTTTTGGCTTGGCGCTTGACGGATTGTGCTGACTGGTACAGGTTGTACCTATCGGTACAAACAGGAGTTCTCCCATGTCGCGTCCGCCCCTGCCACCGTTTACAAGAGAAACCGCCGCGCAAAAGGCGCGCATGGCGGAAGATGCCTGGAATTCGCGCGACCCGGTCAAGGTCTCGCTCGCCTACACCGAAGACAGCATCTGGCGCAACCGTTCGGAGTTCTTTCAGGGCCGCGCCGCGATCGTCGAATTCCTCACGCGCAAGTGGGCGAAGGAACACGAGTACCGCCTGATCAAGGATCTGTGGGCGTTCGATCAAAATTTTATCTCTGTGCGTTTCCAGTACGAGTGGCATGACGATGCCGGACACTGGTTCCGGTCCTATGGCAACGAAAACTGGGAATTCGACGAACACGGCTTGATGAAGCGCCGTGAAGCCAGCATCAACGATGTCGCGATCAAGGACAGCGACCGCCGCTTTCACTGGCCCGCGCCGGGGCCGCGGCCTGCGGACGTTCCCGGCCTTGCGCCGGTGCCGAATTGAGCCCGGCCGGCGCGGACTGGCAATGGCAAAGACCGAAGCTGCACGCGGAAACATCTTGGCCTCGCTGGCCGAGGTGTTCCGCGCGCACGGCTATGAGGGTGCGACGCTCGCGCTGATCTCGGATGCGACTGGCCTCGGCAAGGGCAGCCTCTACAATTTCTTTCCCGGCGGAAAGGAGCAGATGGCGGACGAAGTGCTCGCCTCGATCGATCGCTGGTTTGCCGACAATATCTATGCGCCGCTCCGCACCGCGTCCGATCCGGTGAAGGGTATTGCGGATATGTATGCCGCGGCGGATGACTATTTCCGTTCGGGGCAGCGGGTCTGTCTCGTCGGCGTGGTCGCGCTCGGGGCGTCCCGCGATCTGTTCAGCGAGAAGGTGAAGGTCTATTTTGCCGGGTGGGTCGATGCACTGGCCGCCGCACTGCGCCGTCACGGCGATGACAAGAGCGCCGCCCGCCGCAAGGCAGAGCATGCGGTGCTGGAAATCCAGGGTGCGTTGGTGCTGGCGCGCGCCTTCAATGATGCGAAAGTGTTTTCGCGTGCGCTGAAGGAATCGGAGCGGCGTTTGCTGGATTGATTGTCCGTCATTGCGAGCGAACCGAAGCAATCCACTCTTGCAAAAATGGATTGCTTCGTCGCAAGTGCTCCTCGCAATGACGAGACGTCTTCCGTTACGCCGCAGCCTTGTGACGCGCGATCTCCGCCTTGTAGAGTTCGAACTCCTCGGCAAGAGCCTTCATCACGCTCGGGCGCGTCTTGAACCGGGCCAGGTAATCGTTGATCGCGGGCCACTTCGTCAGGTCGATCTGCGGCGTCGCCATGGTCCAGTTCAGGATGGTGCCAAGATAGGCATCGGCGACGCTGAAATGATCGAGCAGGAATTCACGGCCTTCGAGATGTTTGTTCAGGACATCGAGCCGCGAGAGATACTTCTCCAGCACATAGCCCTTCATCTCCGCCGGAGCATTCCGGTCGAGCAGCGGCAGGAACAGCCCCTTGTGCAGTTCGGTGCCGATGAAACATAGCCATTGATGCAACCGGCTGCGCTCGATGCCCGCGCCTGATCCGATGCCTGCATCGGAAAAGTGATCGGCGACATACTGGAGGATCGCCGCGTTCTCGGTGAGAACGAGACCGTCGTCGGTGCTGATGGTCGGCACTAGGCCGAGCGGGTTCACCGAGAAGAAATCGGATTCGTCCTGAAGCACCTTCTTGGATTTCGGATCGACTTCCAGATAGCGGGCGTCGGCGCCGGCTTCGTAGAGCGCGATGCGAGTTGCCATCGAACAGGCGAGGGGCGAGAAATAGAGCTTCATGGTGCGTCTCCTTGTTGAAACCGGGCCGTCCTTGATTTTTATACCGTTCCGCATAAATTAAATGCGGTCAAGAGAATTATTTGCGATATGGTACAAAAAAAGCCTCAGCCGGCGAAAGCCGCCTCCAGCTCACCGAAAAAGCGCGGCCGTCCGCGCGCCTTCGAGCCGGATGTGGCGCTCGGCAAAGCCATGGACACCTTCAGGGATGGCGGTTTCGCTGCGACCTCGCTGGACGATCTCAGTGAAGCGATGGGGATCAATCGGCCGAGCCTGTACGGAACGTTCGGCGACAAGCGCGAGCTGTTTCTCAAGGCCTATGAACGCTATCGCGCCGAGATGGCGACAAAGTTCGCGCCTGCTTTCGCGCCCGGGCTGACGCTGCGGCAGATGCTGGAAAAGATCTACGCGACGGCGCTCGACGTCTATCTCGCCGGCGAAAACGGTCCGCGCGGCTGCTTCACCGTGATGACGGCGACGTCTGAGGCGATGGCCGACCCGGAGATTCGCCCCCTTGTGCAGCGGGCACTGGGCTCGACGCAGCGGACGCTTGCGAAACGGTTTCAGGCGGCGATCGAAACCGGCGAACTGCCGCCGACGGCGAATGTGCAGATCCTGTCCCAGATCGCCGCATCGACCGTCGAGGCGCTGGCGATCCGGTCCCGTGCCCGCGTGCCGCGCACAGAGCTGGAAGCCATCGCCAAAGGAACCGTCGATTTGATCTGCGGGCCTTCGCAAGCGGCGACAAAGGTTTAGTGACGCCGGGGCCCTACTCATGTAAAAGGAGTTTACATGAGTAGATACGCAAGATGAGCTGGAAGAACCGCGGCCGCCGCGAAGGCGGCTACCATCACGGCAATCTGAAAGAGGCGCTGGTGCAGGCCGCGCTCGATCTGATTGCGAACAAGGGCCCGGCGGGGTTCACCTTCGCCGAGGCCGCGCGCTCGGCCGGTGTGAGCCCGGCGGCGCCGTATCGCCATTTCCGTGATCGCGACGAGTTGCTGGCCAGTGTCGCGCAGCAGGGCTTCGAACAATTCGAATCGCAACTCACTGCGGCCTGGGACGATGGCCGCCCCGATACGCCGACCGCGTTCCAGCGCGTCGGCAAGGCCTATCTCGCGTTCGCGCGCGAAAACCCCGCATATTACTCGGCAATGTTCGAATCCGGCGTGCCGCTCGAGGCCAATCCGGCGCTGCTGGTGGCGTCCGAACGCGCGTTCGCCATCATCCGTGCAGCGTCTGAACGGCTGGTGGCAATGGCGCCTCCGGGCGTGCCGCGCCCGCCCGCGATGATGATGGCGCTCCACATCTGGTCGATGTCGCACGGCATCGCGTCGCTGTTCGGACGCGGCGATGCGGCGCGCCGCAAGCTGCCGATGTCGGCGGAGGACCTGCTGGAAGCGGGCGTGCTGATTTACCTCAAGGGCCTCGGGTTCCCGACCGACCAGCATCACCGGCCATCCAAATAATTTGCGCGACCCTGATGGGGCCCGCTTGACAAAATCCCGGGATGTTTTATCTATGTAAATGTTATTTACATTCACGGGAACGTGAAAACTGGGAGGACGCCTATGGCGAACACCGCAAACGCCAACACTGCACGTCTCGACCGATGGGGCCGCCCGGACTGGGCCGGACCGCATCACGACAACTCCGACTCGCGGCACGACTGGCAGCCGCGGTTTCACCCCGGGCGGATCATCCTGATCGTTGCCGGTTTCATCATCTGGTGGCCACTGGGTCTGGCCGCCCTCGCTTACTCACTCTGGAGCAGAAACATGGGTTGCTGGTCTCACGATCGTCACGGCCGCTGGGCCGACAAGATGGAGCGCATGCAGTACAAGATGGAGCGGATGCGCAGCCGGATGGAAGGCCGCGGTTACTACGCGCCTTCGAGCGGCAACCGTGCCTTCGACGACTACCGCATGGAGACGCTGCGTCGTCTCGAGGAAGAGCAGACCGAGTTCAAGGACTTCCTCGATCGCCTGCGGCACGCCAAGGACAAGGAAGAATTCGACGCCTTCATGGCGCAGCACAAGCAGCGCCCGACGCCGCCGAACGATCAGCCTTCGCAGGGATAAGACAAGCCCCCGTCTCCCTGACTGGCTCACGAAGCCGCCCACCTGTCGATCAGGTGGGCGGTTTTGTTTTGCGCCTCAGTTTGACAATGCATTCCTGATAGCGCGTTCGACCGGCGAATAATCGCCGTCCTCCCGGTTAAGCGAGAGTGGCGCGGCAGGAGCAAGTGGCGGCTGAGCGATGAACCGTGGGCGAGTGCCGCGATGCGACTGAGCGGCATGAACCAGAAACGGATGACAGAGATAGACCGTTCCGGCATCGCCCGTCGCCAGCATTTCTGGCAATGCCGCTGTTTCGGCAAAGCCGTTAGCGGCAAGCTCCCGTAGCGTCAGACCGTTCTCGCCCGCCGGCGCGAGCATCCTCGCGATGTCGAGGTGCGATCCGACGCGAATCCGGGTCGGCGCATCCTCTTGGCCGACATCCGAGAAAAGGAACAGCATCAGCAACGCCCGGTTCTTCGAGGTGACGTTCGCGCGCCACTCCATGAAGTCGGGATTGTCGGTGCCGAAACTGACGTCGATATGCCACCCCGCATCGCCCGGATCATACGGCGAGGGAAACCGCACCGGGAAAGTGCCGAGACTCATCCGAGGCTGCCAGCGGCCCTTGCCGACAAGCTGGTCGAACATATCGCAGAGAACCGGGGTATTTGCCGCCATTGTGAATGGTTGTTGTCCATACTGACCCAGCCGAATGACTGGCCTGGTCCAGGTCTTCGGATCGTCCGGATCGCAACCGGTGTCGCGCCAGAGGATCGCGCGGCACTCGTCGGCTAGTGCACGCGGAAAGGCGTTATCGATTCTGACGAATCCGTCACGGACAAATTGCTCGATCTGCGCGTCGTTCAGCGCATGTGCAGATCGGCCAGTCGCCCGCTCCGTTGTTCGGAACGAGGCTGGTCATTGGATTTCGGTTTTTCAACTGACGGGTTTGCCCGCGAAGCGGGCGGAGCCAGGTCAGTGTTGAAAGAAAACCGAACCGATGCGGAGAGTGATGAACTTCATAGTGGGTCAATTCTATTCGGTGATGCCGTTTGTTTCAATCGCCGGACGCACGCATGAAATGCGAACGTGTCACTCGGCCGCAGGCGACGGAAATGGTGCAGTGGCATCCTTACTCCGGGCTTTCATCTGAAACCTGATTTCAATCGCGATCTTGAGCAGTACCAGAATAATCAGCGGTGCGGCCGTTCCGATCGCCTGCGCGATGAACGCGCCGCCCATGATTGCGACGTGCATGATGACGATGCGCTTGTAGAACTCGCCCATGATCTCGCCGGTGTCGGCGTTGGTCAGCGACGCCTTCCCAAACACGAAGCGATTGACCGCGTCGTTGATGAAGATCGCGCCTTGTCCCACGAACAGAGCGACCAGCGGGATCCATAAATCCTTGCCGATCACGATCAGGCGGATGAAGTCCCGCGCGTCGTGAATGCGCCCCATCCACGGCCCCGCGAACAGTGTGTAGATGAACAGCATGTGCACCGACATGAACAGTCCGGCATGCACGGTGAAGAATCCCGCCATCGCCAGCGTACCGGCGATGCTGCGGCCTGTCGCCGATCCCGGATCGCGGGACATGGTTGCAGCCCGCGCGATGGTCCAGAAGCCGATCACCGCCGTTTCCAGGCAGTAGAGGCACAAAAGGACGAAGGTGTCCCAGCCCCAGAACAGGATGCCCGCCAGCGGTACGAGATTCGAAAGAATCAGAATCGACGAGGTGAACGCGCCGCGCCGGGACGCGCCTGATGTTGTTGTGGTGGGGACGGTGGATGTCATCCGCCGATTAAATCCGATCCTGCGCCACAAACAAAGCAGCCACGCGTGGCCGGGCCAATTGCCATCGCAGCCCGGATGGGTTTGAATACAGCATGATCAGGAACGTGATCTCACCGCGCCGCCGCTGGTGGCGAGCCGTCTCATGCAGCGGCATTTGGTAGGCTGATCCCCGCGGTCGCGTGCCAGCGCCTGTTTGCACTCACGGCATGCTCGACCGCTTCCTCGGACTCACTGAAATCATCTCTCTTATCGATCTGTCTCATCGATTTCATGGCTTCGATTTACGGGGCCTCCGGGAGTCATCATGTCCGGCATCATGCGGCATTCATTTGCGGTTCCCGTGGCGGCCCTCGCCTGGCTTGGCCGTCAGGGCGCGCGGGCCATCGCGGCGCTGGTTTTCATCGGCATCGCCGTTCCGCCGCTCGGCGTTTTGCTGAAGCCTTATGTCACCGAGGCGATATTCGTTCTGCTCTGTATGTCGTTCATGCGGGTGGATGTCGCGGCGATGCGCGGCTATCTCGCGCGGCCGGCGCTGGTGATCGCTGCGACGCTGTGGAGCAGTTTCGCGGTGCCGCTGCTGTTCGGCCTCGCCGGCATGATCGGCGGCCTGGACAAGTCCGCGCCGGATCTGTTTCTCGGCCTGATGCTTCAGGCGGTGGCCTCGCCGATGATGGCTTCGCCTGCGCTGGTTGCGCTGATGGGCCTCGATTCGACGTTGGTCCTGATCACGCTCGTCACCGGGACCGCGCTGGTGCCGCTCAGCGCGCCGCTGTTCGCCTGGCTGTTCTTCGGAGGCGGGCTCACGCTCTCGCCGTTGGCGCTCGGGCTGAAACTGTTTGCGATCCTCTTTGGCTCGGTTCTTGTCGCCGCGGTGATCCGCCGTTTTGCCGGCGTAGAGGCCATCGCCCGCCACAAGCTGCCGATCGATGGTTTCAACATTCTGGTGTTGCTGGTGTTTGTCAGCGCGGTGATGGAGCCGGTCGCCGCGAGCGTGCGGGCGGCGCCGCTGCTCGTCTTTGGTCTCCTCGTGCTGGCCTTCGCCCTGTTTGCGGCGCTGCTGGCTGTGACCACGCTGGTGTTCCGCAGGGCCGGCCTCGCGCGCGCGCTTGCGCTGGGGCTGATGGCCTCCCAGCGCAACATGGGCCTGATGCTGGCCGCTGTGGACGGGGCGTTGCCGGGACTGACCTGGCTCTATTTCGCGCTGGCCCAGTTCCCGATTTACCTGTCACCGCAGTTACTCACCCCGCTGGTACGACGGCTGCGGGGCGCTGCCGCGCTTCCGCCGTGATCGGGGCTGGAACCGGCGGTCGCGCTGCGCCACAGGGTTGGTTTTGAGGGCATTTTCGGGCCCTGAATGCCCTGCGGTAACCCCGCCTTAACCCTGATTAGCGTTTGGTTATATGGGCTGACAGCCCTCGTTTTGACACGTTAGCAGGGGATTCAGAGCCCGGCCTCGGGACAGGCCATCCCACGCGACACGAGACCGGAACGGGGCGATCGGCAGCGTTGGCGCTTTCGCTGCGGCGGTCATTGCCTTGCGGCGACCGCGACCAGCGCGTTAGCGCGTGAATTTAGGTGACAATCGCCTTGAGAGGATACCGATCATGAATCCAGCAGACGTAGCGCAGTCGGCCCTTCCGCTGGCCTCCGCTGACGTGTCGCTGATCTCGCTGTTCTGGCATGCGCACTTTGTCGTGAAAACGATCATGCTCGGTTTGCTGGCGTGCTCGGTGTGGGTCTGGGCCATCGCCATCGATAAAATGCTGCTTTATGCGCGCACCAAGAAGGCCATGGACCGTTTCGAGCAGGCGTTCTGGTCGGGCCAATCGATCGACGAATTGTACCGCGCGCTGGCTGCCAAGCCGACGCAATCGATGGCCGCCTTGTTCGTGGCCGCGATGCGCGAGTGGAAGCGCTCGTTCGAGAGCAATTCGCGCTCCTTTGCCGGTCTCCAGATGCGGATCGACAAGGTGATGAGCGTGTCCATCGCCCGCGAGGTCGAGCGGCTGGACCGCCGGTTGCTGGTGCTGGCGACGGTCGGCTCCGCCAGCCCGTTCGTCGGCCTGTTCGGCACGGTCTGGGGCATCATGTCCAGCTTCCAGTCCATCGCGGCGTCGAAAAACACCTCCCTGGCGGTGGTCGCCCCGGGCATCGCCGAGGCGCTATTTGCCACCGCCATCGGCCTTATCGCCGCAATTCCGGCGACAATTTTCTACAATAAGTTCACCTCGGAGGTGAACCGGCAGGCCCAGCGGCTTGAAGGGTTCGCCGACGAGTTCTCGGCGATCCTGTCGCGCCAGATCGACGAGCGCGCGTGAAGGAGAACGGGTTGAACCACGGCTTGGGATATTCGTCATGGGCATGAGCCTCGGGGGCGGATCGGGCGGCGGCGGACGCCGCGGCTATCGCCGCGCCAACGTCATGGCCGAGATCAACGTCACGCCCATGGTGGACGTGATGCTGGTGCTGCTCATCATCTTCATGGTGTCCGCGCCATTGCTGACGGTCGGGGTGCCGCTCGATCTGCCGCAGACCGCGGCCAAGAGCCTCGATCAGGACAAGGAGCCGCTGACGGTTTCGGTCCAGCTCACCGGCAAGGTGTTTCTCAACAACACCGAGATCCCGATGAACGAACTGGTGCCGAAATTGACGGCAATTACCCAGGCGCGCGGCGGCATGGATGAGCGCATCTTTGTTCGCGGCGACACAAAGGTGGATTACGGTACCGTGATGCGCGTGATGGGACGCCTGTCCGCCGCAGGGTTCAAGCGCGTGGCTCTGGTGACCGAGGTCGAGCAGGGAAACTGACGTGAAGATCGACAAGACCGTCGCAGCGTCTGTCGCACTGCATGCCCTGGTGATTGGCTGGGGCATGGTCTCGTTCTCGACCAAAGCCTTCGAGTCGATGCCGGAGGATTCCGTTCCGGTCGATATCATTTCCGCCGATCAGTTCGCCAAGGCGATGCAGGGAATGAAAACCGGCAAGAAGGAAAATCCGAAGCCGATGGTTGAGAAGGTCGCCGAGCCCAAGCCTCCGGTGGACGATGCCGTCGGCAAGATCGACGATAAAAAGCCCCCGGTCGTGACCGAGGCCGCTCCGCCGCCGACACCGAAGCCCGAGGAAAAGCCGGTCGAGAAAAAGCCCGATCCGCCGAAGCCGGTCGAGAGCAAGCCGAAGGAAGAGCAGAAGCAGGCGGAGAAGAAGCCGGATCAGGCGAAAGTCGATCCGATCGCCGAAGCGTTGAAGAAGGAAGAGGCCAAGAAGCCTCCGAAGCCGCAGCAGGTCAAGGCTGCGCCGCCTCAGCCGCAAAAGCAGCCGACCGAACGCACGTTCGACCAGACGAAGATCGCCGCCCTGCTCGACAAGCGCGATCCCTCACGTGAGTCCATCACGGGCGCCGCGCTGAACTCGCAGGCCGCGCTTGGCACGGCGCGAGGCAGGGCTGCCGACAACTCAGCAACCTGGGGCGCCATGTTCCGCCAGCAGGTGGAGCGGTGCTGGAAGAAGCCTTATGGCGGCGTCGAAGCGCAGAAGGTCGAGGCGGTCTTCACGATCAAGTTGAAACGTGACGGCACACTGGAGACCATGCCGGTGCCGCTGCCGGGCGGATCGAGCCCGTATTTCCGCGTCTATCAGGAGAGCGCCCAGCGCGCGATCATCGAGTGCCAGCCGTACAATCTGCCTGCGGCCTATTTCGACGAGTGGAAATTCTTCGAGCCGGCATTTACCGAGAAATTTTCGTGACACGAAAATTGGATGGCGTGAACGGCAACGGTGCCGGAATGAAATTTGGATAGGATGCGAGATTTGAACAACGAAGGTCCGGACGAGTTGCAGGCCAAGACTTTGCAGGCGAAGACTTTGCGAGCCACATCAAAGACGCTGATCGCGGCGCCCGAATTGAAGCTCACGCGGCGGCATATGATGACGGGAGCCGCGTCTGCGGGATTACTGCTCGCGACGCCGATGCGCCGTGCACTCGCGCAGGCGCGCGTCACGGTCACCGAAGGCAACTTTCAGCCGATCCCGATTGCGATTCCCAATTTCGTGCCCGGGACGCAGGGCGACAACGAGGTCGCAGCCGGCATCGCGCAGGTCATCACCAACAACCTGAAGCGCAGCGGATTGTTCGCGCCGATCGATCAGGCCGCCTTCATCGAGCGCATCTCCAATATCGACGTGCCGCCGCAGTTCGCGAACTGGCGTCAGATCAACGCCCAGGCGCTGGTGACGGGCCGCGCCACGCGGCAGGGCGATGGCCGCCTCAAGGCCGAATTCCGCCTGTGGGATGTGCCGCAGGCGCAACAGCTCACCGGCCAGCAGTATTTCACATCACCGGAATCATGGCGCCGCATCGCGCACATCATCTCCGACCAGATCTATGAACGCCTCACCGGCGAAAAAGGCTATTTCGACAGCCGCGTGGTGTTCGTTGACGAGACCGGCCCGAAAGATCGCCGCGTCAAGCGCCTGGCGATGATGGATCAGGACGGCGCCAACGTGCGCTATCTGACCCGCGGCGCCGACCTCGTGCTGACGCCGCGTTTCTCGCCGTCCACGCAGGAAATCACCTACATGGAATTCGGCCAGGGCGATCCGCGCGTCTATCTCTTCAACGTTGAGACCGGCCAGCGCGAGATCGTCGGCAACTTCCCCGGCATGTCGTTCTCGCCGCGGTTCTCTCCCGATGGCCAGCGCATCGTGATGAGCATGCAGCAGGGCGGCAACTCCAACCTGTTCGTGATGGATCTGCGCTCCAAGTCGATGACGCGATTGACCGACACGCCGGCGATCGACACATCGCCGTCCTATGCGCCGGATGGCGGGCGGATCTGTTTCGAGTCCGATCGTGGCGGCAAGCCGCAGATCTATGTGATGGGTGCAAACGGCGGCGCGGCCCAGCGCATCTCGTTTGGCGAGGGCAGCTATTCGACGCCGGTCTGGTCGCCGCGCGGCGACTATATCGCCTTCACCAAGCAGGGCGGCGGCCAGTTCTCGATCGGCATCATGAAGCCGGACGGTTCGGGCGAACGCATCCTCACCTCCGGGTTTCACAACGAAGGACCGACCTTTGCGCCGAACGGCCGTGTCGTGATGTTCTTCCGCGAAGCGGGGGGCGGGCCGTCGCTTTACACAGTGGATATTTCCGGACGCAACGAGCAGAAGGTGCCGACACCGGGCTTTGCTTCCGACCCGGCGTGGTCGCCGCTGCTTTCGTAAACGAAGTCTTAAAATCCTGGCCGGGTTTTTTCAGCCCGGCCGCCAGGGTTTGTTATTCTGCTGAATTTATTGGCAGATTTTGTCCGTGGCTGATCGCGGCAAGACATAAGTAACGATGTTCCCTCAGAAAGACTTCATCTGCGGTGGGTAAAGCTTGAGCCGTTCAAAAGGACGTGCGCGCGCCCAAATGCAACTGCTTCATCGAAAGAAGAGCCCGGACGAAGAGACCCTGTCGCCGTCGATCTACGCGGCGCTGGTCGATTCCATGTGCCAGAATTCCTGGCCGATGTTGTTCGGGGCTATCTGTGCCGCCGCTGCGGCTTTGATGACGGCGCTCAAGACCGGCTACGCTCCGATCTGGCCGTGCGCGGTGCTGATCATCACCATCGGTATCGCGCGCGCGATCCAGATGCGCAAATACGAGAAGCGCACGACGGTTCTTTCCCCTGAACAGGCCGCCGATTTCGAGCCGCGCTACATGCTTGGCGCGATGCTCTACGCCGGAGTGCTCGGACTTTGGTGCGCGATCGTGCTGCTCGGCACCGACGATCCGATCGCCCATATGCTCTGTACGACGGTGACCATCGCCTATACCGGCGGAGGTGCTGCGCGCAACTACGGCCGCCCGCGTATCGTCCAGCTCCACATCCTGCTCTCCTGCGGGCCGATGTCCCTCGCGCTCGCGGTTCATGGCGATCTTTACCACATCGGGCTGGCGGGTCTGCTGGTGCTGTTTTTCCTCGGGTTGAAGGACATCAACCTGAGCCTGCATTCGATTTTCGTGAAGGCGCTGCTGGCCAACGAGCGCGAGGCGTCGATCGCCGCGCAGTTCGACACCGCGCTTAACAACATGCCGCACGGTCTTTGCATGTTCGATGCAAACGGCTGCCTCGCCGTCATGAACTATCGCTTCCATTACATGATGGGACTGAAGACCGATCTGATCGGATCTGGCGCGTCCGCGGCCGAAGTCGTTGCCGCCTGCCTCAAGGCCGGCACGCTGACGGCGGCCAACGCCGATACCATCATCGCCCAGACCGCGAGACAGCAGCAGGCCGAGATCGTCACACTCTATTCCACCGGTACCGAAGAGCGGGCGCTGGCATGGACCTTCGAGCCGATGGCGGATGGCGGCACGGTCGTCCTGGTCGAAGACATTACCGCGCGCCGGAATGCCGAGGCCAAGATCGGCCATATGGCGCGGTTCGACGAATTGACGGGGCTGCCCAACCGCGTGCACTTCCGCGACGAGATTGGCCAGATGCTGAACTCGAGCCGTGCGCCTCTCTCCGCCCTGCTGTTCATCGATCTCGATCAGTTCAAGCAGGTCAACGATACTCTCGGCCATCCGAGCGGCGACAAGCTGCTTTGCGCGGTGACGGCGCGGCTGCGCCGCTTGCTGCGGCCGGAGGATTTCGTCGCGCGTTTCGGCGGCGACGAATTTGTGGTGTTTCAGCGTGGAATCCAGTCCACTGAGGACGCAGCGTCGCTTGCGCGCAGAATCGTCGATCGCCTCAGCGAGCGTTACGAGATCGACCATCATCTGGTCGAGATCGGCGCGAGCATCGGCATCGCGATGACGTCGGCCGAGACCAGCGTCGATATCCTGCTCAAGAACGCCGACATGGCGCTCTATCGCGCCAAGGCCGACGGCCGCGGCACCTTCTGCTTCTTCCGCGAGGAGATGGCGCACACGGTCGAAACGCGGCGCGTGCTCGAACTGGATCTGCGTCACGCGCTCGCGCATGAAGAGTTCGAGCTTTATTATCAGCCGCTGGTCAATCTCAAGTCGGGCCGCATCTCGACCTGCGAAGCGCTGCTGCGCTGGAATCATCCGACGCGCGGCGCCGTTTCTCCGGCCGAGATCATTCCGGTCGTGGAGGACATGGGTCTCGTCGTCGATCTGGGCCGCTGGATTCTGCGCAAGGCGTGCATGGAGTGCATGAAGTGGCCGGATCCGGTCAGCGTTGCGGTCAATTTCTCGCCGCAGCAATTCCATCAGCGCGATGTGATGACAGAAGTCCGTTATGCGCTCGAGGTCTCCGGGCTGCCGGCGCACCGGCTTGAAATTGAAATCACCGAGTCGTCGCTGCTGCGCAACACGCAGTGGACTCTCGATGTGCTGACGCAGTTGCGCGAGGCCGGCGTTCGCATCTCGCTCGACGATTTCGGCACCGGCTATTCAAGCCTGAGCTATCTGCACAATTTCCCGCTTCAGAAGGTGAAGATCGATCGCTCGTTCCTTGAGGATATCGGCAGCCAGCGGCCGCTGACGCTGTTGCGCGGCGTCGCACGCCTCAGCGCCGATCTCGGCATGTCGGTTGTGGTCGAGGGCATCGAGACCAACGAGCAGCTCGAGCTCATCAGCGCCGAGGGCACCGTCACCGAAGCGCAAGGCTTCCTGTTCAGCCGTCCAGTGCCGGCGGCGCGGGTGCGCGAACTGCTGAAGGCCTCGCATGGCACTGTCAGCAAGGACGTTATCCCGATCCGGCAGACTCTGCGCTGACAGCGCACGGCACTCGAACGTCATCTCCGCAACCGACATGACTGCAATGCCAATTCATCGCGCGCACAGTTGAACGGGTTAAGGTTAACTCATGCAACGCTTTGCGATTTCGTTAAGAAGGTATTAACCTCTTTTCATGTGGCGCGGTACCGTCGTATCGCTCGTCGGAGCATCGAAAATGGTCTCTGCTGTCCGAACGACCGGCCGTCCGTCGGAACGGATCAGCTATCCGCTGGAAGCTGTGGACTACAGGCTTGCGGAAACGCAGGCCGAAAAAGAACAGATCTATCGTTTGCGCTATCGCGCCTATCTGCGCGAAGGGGCCATCGTACCCAATGCGCAGCAGATGGTTCAGGACCAGTACGACGATCTTCCTAACTCCTGGAATTTTGGCGTGTATCGCGATGGCGTACTGATGAGTTCGCTGCGCATCACGGTATCGTCACCGGAGACGCCGGCCTGTCCGTCGCTGGGGGTTTTCCCCGATCTGCTCGAACCCGAAATCGCCAAGGGCCGGGTGCTGATCGATCCGACACGGTTTGTTGCGGATCCCGATCGCGAAGCCCGCTCCCCCGAACTGCCGTATGTTACGCTGCGCCTTGCCTACATGGCCTGCGAGTACTTCGATGCGGACATCGGGCTGGCCAGCGTGCGCGCCGAACATCAGGCTTTCTACCGCCGGGTGTTCCTGCACAGGTCGATCAGCGAGCCGCGGGATTATCCGAGCCTCACCAAGCCGATCTGCCTCATGGCGGTCGACTATGCGGCCATGCGCGAGCGGGTCTTTGCCCGTTACCCTTATTTCCGCTCAAGCTTCTTTGAACGCCGCAAGCTGTTCGAGCGCAGCCAGCTGCTTGTCGAGTCGGCGCCGGTTCTGACCCTGCCGCAGTTTCCGTTTGCCAAGGCGACCATCGCTCCGCGGTCCTGAGCCGCCGTCATCGCGTAACAGCCAAACTTCCCACGAATAAAGGGTCCCAGCCGCAGGCGGGGGCCCTTTTTACTTGGCGCATTCACCGTCGCGCCATATTCATACCGCATTAACCATCGGGACCGGTTTTGCCGGATGTGGGGCATTTGAGTGTCTCCGGCAACGCCTCATCAAGGTTGACGGAACGTTCGCTTAACCAAGCCGCTGTAGACCGGACCCCTAGTCATCAGAACCAGAGCGTGGAGGCTCCGGAATGAAACATCAGATGCGTATCCTCCAGGGATTGAAGCTTGCCGCCGTTTTGGCCGTGGCGCTGTCGATGGGCGCCTGCGCCAACAAGACCGGAGTCGGCGGCGATGCCATGGCGAGCGCGGCAGTGCCGGGCAGCCAGCAGGATTTCGTGGTCAACGTCGGCGACCGCGTGTTCTTCGAGAGCGACCAGACCGAACTGTCGCCGCAGGCGATCGCGACCCTGGACAAGCAGGCGCAGTGGCTGCAGCAGTACAACCGCTATTCCTTCACGATCGAAGGTCATGCGGACGAGCGCGGCACCCGCGAGTACAACATCGCGCTCGGCGCGAAACGTGCACAGTCGGTTCGCAGCTTCCTCGCCTCGCGCGGCATCGATCCCGGCCGCATGCGGACGATCTCCTACGGCAAGGAGCGCCCGGTGGCGGTCTGTAACGACATCTCGTGCTGGTCGCAGAACCGCCGCGCTGTGACCGTGCTCAACGCCAGCTCGTAAGAGCGTTGGTCGATAGCTTCTAAAAGCGGCGCCTGCGGGCGCCGTTTTGTTTTGGAGCGGGTGCAGGTATGACCTCGAAAGCGATCGTGCTGAGGCAACGCGCCGCTGTCGGAAGCCATATTTTTGGCGTACTGAACCGTTCAATCTTGGTCGCTTTGAAAAGCGATGCCCTTACTGTTTTTCGGGTCAAAATGTCATCCAGATTTCAAATTCTCGTCTGTGCGGTGCTCGCATTCGCGCCCGCGTGGCTGCCTGTCGGCGCGGTCGCGCAGCAGGATCTCGATCCCGAAATGCGCATCGAGCGGCTGGAAAATCAGCTTCGCACGCTGACCGGGCAGAATGAGGAATTGCAGTATCGCAACCGCCAGCTCGAAGAGCAGTTGCGGGCGTTGCAGGGCGCCCAGCCGGCGCAGCCCGGTCAGGCCGCAGCGCCTCGCCCCGTCGCACCGAACGTCGTTGCCGCGCCGCAGCCTCAGCCCAATCCCGGCTACCAGCCCAATCCTGGTTATCAGCAGCCGCCCGCCGGTCCGGGCCCGGCGGTGATCGCAGCACCTGTCGCCAGCAGCGGCCGCCGCGGCGATGCCTTCGATCCAAGCCAGAATCCGAATGCGCCGGGTGTGCCCCGTGCGCTGGGCGGCGGGCAGGCGCCGCTGTCCGGCGGTCAGGTCGGTGCGCCGGGCGGACGAGATGCAGGCGAGCCGCTTGATCTGTCGAATGTCGGCGGTCCGCGCGATCCTTATGGCGCGCCGGCGCAGCGTCCCGTGCCGCAGCAGGCTCCGAACACCACCGCATCGCTGACCACCTTGCCGCCGTCGGCGACACCGCGTGACGAGTTCGATCTCGGCATCGGCTACATCCAGCGCAAGGACTACGCGCTTGCCGAAGAGACGATGCGCAACTTCGCCCAGAAGTATCCGACCGACGCGCTGCTGCCGGATTCGCAGTATTGGCTCGGCGAGAGCCTGTACCAGCGGCAAAAGTACCGCGACGCTGCCGAAGCTTTTCTTGGTGTGACGACGAAGTTCGACACCTCGGCGAAAGCGCCGGACTCGCTGCTGCGTCTCGGTCAGTCCCTCGCAGCGCTGAAGGAAAAGGAAGCCGCCTGCGCCGCGTTCGGCGAAGTCACCCGCAAGTATCCCCGTGCCTCGAACGGAGTGAAGCAGGGTGTGGCCCGCGAGCAGAAGCGGGTCGGCTGCTAGTATCAATCCGTCATTGCGAGGAGCGCTCGCAACAATCCATTCTCCTTAAAGGTGGATTGCTTCGCTTCGCTCGCAATGACGGGGTGGAACGTCTATTCTGATGCCTGCAGTTCTTCCCCGTCAGGGCAAAACCGGGCTTCTGAACACTATGCCCTCCGCCGAAACGTCGCCTGTTTCAGTTCTGGACGCGAAACGCCTGTTCGCCGACTGGAAGGCCGCGCCGGCGGTGGTGCTTGCCGTCTCCGGCGGCCCGGACTCCATGGCCCTGATGTGGCTGGCCGCGCGCTGGCGGCGTGCGCTGAAAAAAGGCCCGCGTCTTCTCGCGATCACGGTCGATCACGGCCTGCGCAAGGAGGCCGCGCGCGAGGCGCGCGATGTCAAGCAGCTTGCGAGGGCGCTCGGCATCGAACATCGCACCCTTCGTTGGCGCGGCGAGAAACCCAAAACCGGATTGCCCTCGGCCGCGCGCGATGCTCGTTATCGATTGCTGCTGCGCGCTGCGTCGAGTTATGGCGCATCTCACGTTTTCACCGCGCACACCCGGGACGATCAGGCCGAGACCGTGATCATGCGGCTGTCGCGGGGCAGCGGTATCGCGGGGCTGGCGGCGATGGCGCGGCAGTCGGACCGTGGCGGCGTTGTTCTGGCGCGTCCGTTTCTGGATGTTCCGAAATCCCGCCTGATTACGACGCTTGCGAAAGCCGGAATCGCATTCGCCGACGACCCGACCAATCACGATCCGCGCTTTACCCGCCCGCGGCTGCGCGCATTGATGCCGGTGCTGGCGGCGGAGGGTGCCGATGCGCGGGGGCTGGCGCGGCTTGCGTCACGTCTCGCCCGCGCCAACACCGCGCTCGAAGTCATGACCGATGGCGCCGAGCGTTATCTGGCCAGCATCAACGGCGCGGCCTCCGGCAGTTTCGACCTCGCGGCCTTCGCGGCCCTGTCCGATGAAATCCGGGTGAGGCTGCTGATGCGCGCGATTGACCGCGCCGGTCATGAGGGGCCGGCGGAACTCGGCAAGGTCGAGGCGTTGTTGCAGGCGATGGACAGGGCGACGGCTGCGAAGAAGCCGGGTCGGGGCGTTCAACTGAAGCAGACGCTGGCCGGAGCCCTCATCAGCATCCAGAACCAGCGTATCCACATCGGCCCCGCGCCGCGGCGCGGCCGGCGGATGGCTGGTTTGCCTTAACCACGGTTGAAACAGCCCCGCCAAACCGCCCTTATTTCACCCGGAATGGCGTTAAGATGCGTTAAATAGTCCCGAGAGGTTCCCTTGGCATCCGGGGGCACCACACCTAGATTGTAATGCAACCCGCACCGAAAACGTGTTGAAAACCCAAGGACATCAGGCCGCGATCCATGCGGTCACGAAGGAAGCCCAATGAACGCCAATCTGCGCAATTTCGCCCTCTGGGTCATCATCGTCTTGCTGCTGTTGGCATTATTCACGTTGTTCCAGAATCCGGGGCAGCGGGCCGCCTCGCAGGACATTTCGTTCTCCCAGCTTCTGACCGAGGTTGACCAGAGCCGCGTCCGCGACGTGGTCATCCAGGGGCCGGACATCAACGGCACCTTCACCAACGGTTCGACCTTCCATACCTACGCGCCGAACGACCCGACGCTGATCAAGCGCCTCTACGACGGCAAGGTCTCGATCACCGCCAAGCCGCCGGGCGACAACGTGCCGTGGTTCGTGTCGCTGCTGGTGTCATGGCTGCCGTTCATCGCGCTGATCGGCGTGTGGATCTTCCTGTCGCGGCAGATGCAGGGCGGCGCTGGCAAGGCCATGGGCTTTGGCAAGTCGCGCGCGAAGATGCTGACCGAGGCTCATGGCCGCGTGACGTTTGAGGACGTCGCGGGCGTCGATGAAGCCAAGCAGGATCTGCAGGAGATCGTCGAGTTTCTGCGCGATCCGGGCAAGTTCCAGCGCCTCGGCGGACGTATTCCACGCGGCGTGCTGCTGGTCGGCCCTCCGGGTACCGGTAAAACGCTGATCGCGCGTGCGGTCGCCGGCGAAGCCAATGTGCCGTTCTTCACGATCTCGGGTTCTGACTTCGTCGAAATGTTCGTCGGCGTCGGCGCAAGCCGCGTGCGCGACATGTTCGAGCAGGCCAAGAAGAACGCGCCGTGCATCATCTTCATCGACGAAATCGACGCGGTCGGCCGTCATCGCGGCGCCGGCCTTGGAGGCGGCAATGACGAGCGCGAGCAGACCCTGAACCAGTTGCTGGTCGAGATGGATGGCTTCGAGGCCAACGAGGGCGTGATCCTCATTGCCGCGACCAACCGTCCGGACGTGCTTGATCCCGCGCTGCTGCGTCCCGGCCGTTTCGACCGTCAGGTCGTGGTGCCGAATCCGGACGTTGTCGGCCGCGAGCAGATCCTCAAGGTCCATGTCCGCAAGGTGCCGCTGGCGCCGGACATCAACCTCAAGACCATCGCACGCGGCACCCCGGGCTTCTCCGGCGCTGACCTGATGAACCTCGTCAACGAGGCCGCACTGACCGCCGCACGCCGTAACAAGCGCATGGTGACCCAGGCCGAGTTCGAAGAGGCCAAGGACAAGGTGATGATGGGCGCGGAGCGCAAGTCGCTGGTCATGACCGAGGAAGAGAAGCTGCTGACGGCCTATCACGAGGGCGGTCACGCCATCGTCGGCCTCAACGTCGTCGCGACCGATCCGATCCACAAGGCGACCATCATTCCGCGCGGCCGTGCGCTGGGCATGGTCATGCAACTGCCTGAGCGCGACAAGCTGTCAATGTCGCTCGAGCAGATGACCTCGCGTCTTGCCATCATGATGGGTGGACGCGTGGCGGAAGAACTGATCTTCGGCAAGGAGAAGGTCACCTCCGGTGCATCGTCCGACATTGAGCAGGCCACACGGCTTGCCCGCATGATGGTCACGCGCTGGGGTCTGTCGGAAGAACTCGGCACGGTGTCCTACGGCGAGAACCAGGACGAGGTATTCCTCGGCATGTCGGTGTCACGCACGCAGAACGCCTCCGAGGCAACCGTGCAGAAGATCGACAAGGAAATCCGCCGCTTCGTCGAAGAGGGCTACAAGGAAGCGACGCGCATTCTCACCGAGAAGCGCGCCGACCTCGAAACCCTGGCGAAGGGCCTGCTCGAGTTCGAGACTCTGTCGGGCGACGAAATCACCGATCTGTTGGCCGGCAAGAAGCCGAACCGCGAATCGGTGCTGGAGCCGACCGGGCCGCGCACTTCGGCGGTGCCGCCCGCCGGCAAGCCGCGTCCGCGTCCGGATGCCGGTCTCGAGCCGCAGCCGCAGGCGTAAGCGCCCTCCATATCGAATTGAAAAGGCCGGTCTTTGGACCGGCCTTTTTGTTTGCACGCAGATGATCTGTTGGAAACGAGGGGCAGGCCCGCACGCGCATGGCTTGACCCGTATTCACATCCGCCGCACGCAAGAGCGCGTTCACGCAGATGCAAAGATGACTACGCCTGCTACATCCCACCCGGATCATTTCCACGCGCCGGCCTACTGGTCGCGCAAAGGCATCGCGCCGGGAATCTATGCCATTTCGCCGATGCTGCCCGGCACGCTGGCCTTCGGCATGGCGTTCGGCGCGCTCTGTGCGCAGAAGAATTTCACCCTCACCGAAGTGCAGGTGATGATGGCTTTCGTTTACGGCGGGCTGTCGCAGTTCGTCGCGGTCTCATCCTGGCCCGATACGCTGACGGTGTCTTCGATCGCGACGCTGGCGTTGCTGACGGCGACCGTGAATATCCGGTTCTCGCTGATGAGCGCCAGCCTGCGCCCATGGTTCGGCACGCTGCCGTGGTGGCAGTCGTATCCGTCGATGTTGCTGGTGACCGACGGCGGCTGGCTAGCCGCCACGCGCTACCGCAATCATGGCGGCGCCGATGCATCGTTCTTCGTCGGCGGGGGCATCGTGCTGTACGTCCTGTGGTTCGTGTCGTCGCTGCCGGGCTATCTGCTCGCGGGGCAATTGAGCGATCCGAAGAAGTACGGCGTCGATCTTGTGGTGCCGGCGTTCTATGCGGCGATGCTGGTGCCGGCCTGGAAAGGCCCGCGACGGGCGATCCCGTGGGCCGTTGCGGGTGCTGTGGCGCTCACCGTTCACTGGCTGGTGCCGGGCTGGTGGTTCATCATTGCCGGCGCGCTGTCCGGTGCGATCAGCGCCGGGTTGATGGAGGATCCGCCAGTTGAGGCCGCAGGGCCCACAGGTGCGGCATGAGCGAGTTCATGCGCTCCGATGTGATGATCGCCTTCGCGGTGATGACGGCGGTGACGGTCGCTTCGCGTCTCGGTGGCTACTGGCTGATGGGCTACGTCACCATCACCCCGCGCGTGCGGCGGATGCTGGATGCGCTGCCGGGTTCAATCATCGTTGCCGCGTCCCTTCCGGTTGCCGTCAATGGCGGCGCAGTCGTGCTGTTCGCCATCGGTGCGGCGATCGCGATCACCATTATCCGGCGCAATGAGTTCGTCGCCGTCATCACCGGCATGGCCGTGGCGGCACTGGCGCGCGCGCTCGGATTCAGCGGCTGATTTCGGAAAAAGCCGGGCCGGATTTCGCAGGCAATCGCACCGAAACCGAAGTATCTTTTTGCTGCACTGCGAATTTGAATCGCGACTCATCGAAATGCTTGTCTCCGCTTTTGAACTGGTGTTCACTTCTTTTTGGGAGACGAACGCCATCAATGGTTTACAGGCGAACTCATCAGGTCGTTAAACGCCTTGCGGCACGCCGCAACGCCATCCTTGCGGCAGCCCGCGATGCGGCTGCTGAAGGCGGAATGGCTGCGGTTCAGATCGCGCCGGTCGCTACTCGGGCCAATGTCGCCGCGGGCACGGTCTATCGCTACTTTCCCTCGAAAGCCGACCTGATCTCCGAACTGATCGCGGATGTTTCGCGGGCGGAGCTCACCGCGATTCGGCGTGCCGCCGATGCCGCACCCGGGCCGTCGTCGGCGCTTGCCGCGGCTGTCACCACCATCGCCGTGCATGTCGTGTCGAATCGCAAGCTCGCCTGGGGCATTCTCGCCGAGCCGGTCGATGTCGATGTCACCGAATCCCGCATCGCCAGCCGCCGCGAGATCGCCGCCGAATTGGAAACGCGCATCGAGGCTGCGGTCCGGGCAGGGCACCTTCCGGCGCAGGACATTTCGCTGGCCGCGACGGCCCTGATCGGGGCGCTCCACGAATCGCTGGTGGGCCCGCTGGCGCCTGACGATATCGACGATCCGGTGAAGCTGCGCGACTCGGTGCAGGCGATCACGCTGTTCGCGCTGCGGGCTGTCGGTGTGCTCGATGCCCGCGCCCGCGGCCTCGTGGTGCAGGCGGTGATGCCGGTGATGCCTGTGCGGCGGGAGCTGGGTGCTCTGGTCGGATAGACGCCGCCCGGTCCATCCTCATGTTCTTTCGAACCCGAATGTCTCCAGGCATGTGAAATGCGGCGAACTCAGATTCGCTATTCCGGTTTGGAACTGTTCAAATAGTGCAAGACATGCTGATATATCAGAACAGCAAGGCGTGATACGACGCGCCGTTTTTTGGAGTGCGCGTATGTCCATCATGATGCCTGAAGCCGATCAGGCAGTGCTCGCCCGCCGTGACGAGATCGTCGCGGCCCTGCAAAAGATCGTGCCGGGTGAAGGCGTGATTTCGAGCGCACGGGAAATGCAGCCTTATGAGTCCGATGCGCTGACGGCCTATCGCCAGCCGCCGATGGTCGTGGTGCTGCCAGATACCACCGAGCAGGTCTCGCAGGTCCTGAAATACTGCCATGACAACGGCATCAAGGTCGTGCCGCGCGGTTCGGGGACGTCGCTGTCCGGCGGCTCGCTGCCGCTGGCGGACGGCGTGCTGCTCGGGCTCGGCAAGTTCAAGCGGGTGCGCGAGATCGATTTCGAGAACCGCGTGGCGGTGGTCGAGCCGGGCGTGACCAATCTCGCCATCAGCCAGGCTGTCGCGCACGAGGGATTTTACTATGCGCCCGACCCGTCGTCGCAGATCGCCTGCTCGATCGGCGGCAACATCGCGGAAAATTCCGGCGGCGTTCACAGCCTGAAATACGGCATGACCACCAACAACGTGCTGGGCTGCGAATTCGTCCTGATCACCGGCGAAATCCTGCGGATTGGCGGCAAGGCGCCGGAAACCGACGGCTACGACGTGATGGGAGTTATCACGGGCTCTGAAGGCCTGCTCGGCGTCGTCACCGAAGTCACGGTGCGCATCCTGCAAAAGCCGGAGACCGCGCGGGCGCTGATGGTCGGCTTCGCGGAGATCGAGGCCGCCGGGCAATGTGTCGCCAACATCATCGGCGCGGGAATCATACCGGGCGGCATGGAAATGATGGACAAGAACGCCATCGTCGCCGCGGAAGCCTTCGTGCACGCGGGCTATCCCCTCGATGTCGAGGCGCTCCTGATCATCGAACTCGACGGGCCGAAAGCTGAGGTGGATGAACTGATCGAGCGTGTGGAGAAGATCGCGCGCGGATGCGGGTCGACCACCCTGCAGATATCGAATTCCGAGCAGGAACGGCTGCTGTTCTGGTCCGGGCGCAAGGCGGCGTTTCCGGCGGTCGGGCGGTTGTCGCCGGATTATCTGTGCATGGACGGCACCATTCCGCGCGGCAAGCTGCCGGAAGCACTGGCCGGGATTCGCGACCTGTCCGAAAAATACGGACTGCGCGTTGCCAACGTGTTCCATGCCGGCGACGGCAACCTGCATCCGCTCATTCTCTACGATGCCAATATCGCCGAGGAGATGGACAAGGCGGAAGCCTTCGGCGCCGACATCCTGCGGCTTTGCGTCAAGCTCGGCGGCGTGCTGACTGGCGAGCACGGTGTCGGTGTCGAGAAGCGCGACCTGATGCCCGAGATGTTCAGCGATATCGATCTGGCGCAGCAGCAGCGGCTGAAATGTGCGTTCGATACCCAGGGGCTGCTCAACCCCGGCAAGGTGTTTCCGACCCTGCACCGCTGCGCCGAACTCGGGCGTGTTCACGTCCATGGCGGAAAGCTCGCCTTCCCCGATATTCCGCGATTTTAAACCGATGACCCAGGATCGAGAGAACCGCTCGCCGGGTCAGCTTCGCATGCAAACGAGACAGGACAGGGCGTGGATACGTTGAAGGTACGCGATGCCGGTGATGTGGAGCAGGCGGTGCGCGATGCGCTCGCCGCCGAACAGCCGCTTGAGATCGTCGGGCACGGCAGCAAGCGTGCCATTGGACTGCCGATGGCCACCAATGCGGTGCTCGATCTGTCCGCACTGAATGCGGTGACGTCATACGAGCCGAATGAGCTGATCGTCACCGTGCAGGCCGGGGCACCGATGGCCGATCTGCTGTCGCTGATCGATTCCAAGAACCAGCAATTCGCATTCGACCCGATGGATACCTCGGTGCTGCTGGGTACGCCGCGCGGGGCAGGGACGGTCAGCGGCATGATCGCGGCCGGACTTGCGGGCCCCCGCCGCATCAAGGCCGGCGGCGTGCGCGACCATCTGCTCGGCGCAAACGCGGTCTCGGGCTTCGGGGATTCGTTCAAGACCGGCGGCAAGGTGGTGAAGAACGTCACCGGCTATGATCTCTGCAAGCTGCTCGCGGGATCGTGGGGCACCCTCTCGGTGATGACCGAGGTGACGCTCAAGGTGATGCCGAAAGCAGAAACCGAGCGGACGCTGGTGCTGCGCGGCCTCGACGACGCCGTAGCGAACCGGGCCATGACCGCAGCGCTCGGATCGCCCTATGACGTGTCCGGTGTGGCGCACCTTCCGTTGTCTGTCTTCCGGGATACGGGAGGCGGGCTCGCCGGTCTTGGATCATCACAGCAGGCGGTGACGCTGATCCGTCTCGAAGGCATCGGGGCGTCAGTGCCTCATCGCGCGGGCTCGGTGAGCAAGGCGCTCGCGTCGTTCGGGACCGCCGAGATGATCGAGGACGACGCTTCCGCGGCGGTCTGGGCATCGCTCCGCGACGTCGCGCCTTTCGCGGCATCGGGATCGCTGGGCGCGTGGCCGGTCTGGCGCATCGTCTGTCCGCCGGCTTCCGGCGGCGCATTCGGCCAGGCGCTGGCGCGCGAGACCGGCGGCGACGTGATCTACGACTGGGGCGGAGGGCTGATCTGGGCGGCGCTGCCGCCTGTGGCCGATGCCCACGCGGCGCTGCTTCGGCAGCGGCTGAAGCCGGTCGGCGGCCACGCCACGCTCATTCGCGCCACCGACGAGGTCCGCAATACGGTCGACGTCTTTCATCCGCAGGACGCCGGCGTCGCTGCGCTCGGCCGCCGCGTCAAGACGAGCTTCGATCCGAAAAACATTCTCAATCGCGGCCGGATGGTGCGCACATGATCCGGAACGGCAACCCATGAAGACCGAATTTTCCCTCGCCCAACTCGCCGATCCCGACATCCGGGAAGCAGACAAGATCCTGCGTGCCTGCGTCCATTGCGGATTCTGCACCGCGACCTGTCCGACCTACGTCCTGCTGGGCGACGAACTCGATAGCCCGCGCGGCCGGATCTACCTGATCAAGGACATGCTGGAGAACGACCGCAAGCCGACGCAGGAGGTGGTCAAGCACATCGATCGCTGCCTGTCGTGCCTCGCCTGCATGACCACCTGCCCCTCGGGGGTGAACTACATGCACCTCGTCGATCAGGCGCGGGTCAAGGTCGAGGAAGAGTATGCGCGGCCGCTGCCGGAGCGGTTTCTGCGCGGCGTCCTCGCTTATGTTCTTCCTCGCCCCGGCCTGTTCCGGGTCAGCATGATTGCGGCGCGCATCGCACGGCCGTTCGCAGCCTTGCTGCCGGCCTCGCCCGCAGGCCGGACCACGCCGACGTTCTTCGGCCGTCTTCGCGCCATGCTCGCGCTTGCACCGGCACGCCTGCCTGCGGCCGGGCCATCCGGTGGCACGGTCTTCCCCGCCGAGGGTCAAAGGCGCGGCCGCGTTGCGCTGCTGCAGGGCTGTGCCCAGCAGGTTCTGTCTCCCGGCATCAACCAGGCGGCGATCCGGATGCTGACCCGCCAGGGCATCGAGGTGGTGCTGGTGGCCGATGAGCAGTGCTGCGGCTCTCTCACTCATCACATGGGCCACGATGGCGATGCGCTGAAACGCGCACGCGCGAACATCGAGGTGTGGACAAATGAGATCGACAGGAACGGTCTCGACGCCATCCTCGTGACCACGTCGGGATGCGGCACGACCATCAAGGACTATGGCTACATGCTGCGAGAAGACCGCGTGTTTGCAGCAAAAGCCGCACGTATTTCAGCCCTTGCGAAGGACATCACCGAGTACCTTGCAGGTCTCGACATCGCGTGGCCGCAAGGCAAAAACGATCTCGTCGTCGCGTATCACTCCGCATGTTCGTTGCAGCACGGACAGAAAATCACACAGCTTCCGAAAGAATTGCTTTCCAAGAGCGGATTCGTGGTGAAAGATGTGCCGGAGAGTCATCTGTGTTGCGGTTCGGCGGGAACGTACAACATCCTCCAGCCCGACATTGCGAAGCGACTACGCGAACGAAAGATCGCCAACATCGCATCGACGAAGCCGGACGTTGTCTCTGCCGGCAACATCGGCTGCATGGTGCAGATCGGCTCTGTGGAAAGTACCGATGGAACGTCAGTCCCTGTGGTGCATACGATTGAGCTGCTCGACTGGGCGACAGGCGGTCCTCGACCGGATTTATTGACGAGATCAATGAAGGGCCCCCGCGTTGGGAGTGCCTGAACGCCGGCTGAGATGCGGCCGGCGGAAACAGGAGGACCACAATGGCTAAAGCTAAGAAGAAGAAATCGAAGGCTAAAAAAGCAAAGAAGCTGATGGCGGCCAAGAAGACCGCCAAGAAGGCTGCAAAGAAATCGGCAAAGAAGTCCGCGAAGAAGGCCGTGAAGAAGTCCGCCAAGAGGGCGGCCAAAAAATCCGCAAAGAAATCCGCCAAGAAGTCGGCGAAAAAATCCTCTGCCAAAAAGGCCGCTGCGCCGAAGAAGGCCGCTCCTAAGAAGGCTGCGAAGAAGCGCGCTCCGAAGCCCGCTGCTGCTCCGGCCGCCGAGCCGGCTCCGGCGTCCGAATCGAGCTGGTCCAGCCCGGCTCCGGCGTCGACCCCCAGCTGGTCATCGGGCTTCGGCTCCGGCAGCGACGACAGCAACAACTGAGATCAGGGCCTGCTTCGGCGGGTTTGCTGGTGCCTTTCGGAAAAGCCGCAGCGGTTTCGCTGCGGCTTTATTCGTGCGCTCAGGGGCGCGAATCGGAGCCGGGTCCAGAAGGGCCCTGTGGGGATATCGAGGGAGAACCGGGCGGAAATGCCGGGAACTCTCGGCTGGATGGGCAAATTCGGGCTGAAATTTGTTGTCGGAATGCAACACTGCGGCAGAACATCATCCTGAAGCCCTGAAACGCCTAAAAAGTCGGCAGTTGCTTGGGTTTTTTGCTTCACGCAAAAGGCATTGCCCATCACATTGATGACACGAAACGAATTCGCGCAGTCGATTAACGCTTGTCTCTCGGACCTTCGGCAATCGGACTGAATTGTAAACGATGATGGGGATCGTCATGAAGAAAGTAAGTTTGTCGATCGCAGCAGTTACGGTCGCTGCGATGGGTCTGGGTTCGGCGTCGGCTGCCGATCTGGGCAAGGTCTACAAGAAGGCGCCGCCGGTTGAGGTCGTGTCGCCCTGGGACGTCGCCTTCGGCGCGTCGATCATGAGCAACTACGTGTTCCGCGGTATCACCCAGTCGAACAAGAACGCTTCGGTCGCCGCCTACTTCGAGCCGCGCTACAACATCAACCCGAACCTGCAGCTCTACGCCGGTGTCGCCGGTGAGAGCATTTCCTTCACCAATCGCGCCGCTGCTGAAATCGACGTCTACGCCGGTATCCGCCCGACCTTCGGCGCTTTCGCGTTCGACTTCGGTGTCTGGGGCTACCTCTATCCAGGCGGACAGTGCTTCGATAACGGCGGCGCTCCTGGAACGACTGTTTGTCCAGACGCAAACGCTAATCTCGCGGGCCCGGCCTTCAACGTGATGAAGAAGGACGTCAGCTTCTACGAAGTCTACGGCAAGGTGAACTACACCTTTAACGACTACTTCGCGATGGGCGGCAACGTGTTCTACTCGCCGAACTTCCTGAACACCGGTGCTGACGGCACCTACGCCTCGATCACCGCCAAGCTCACCGCGCCGAGCACCCTGTTCGGCACCTCGGGCATCGGCGCCTATGTGTCGGGTGAATTCGGCCGCCAGTGGCTCGGAACGTCTGACGCCTTCTACGGAACCACCTTCGCGGCTCCCGGCTTCGCTGGTCCGTTCCCGAACGGCATCAAGTACGACGACTACAACACCTGGAACGTCGGCGTGGGCTTCACCTACAAGGTGTTCACCCTCGACCTCCGCTACTCGGGCACCGACCTGTCGAAGGCTGGCTGTAACGCTTTCACCAGCGACTACACCGCCCAGCAGACCGGTTCGTTCAGCGCGATCAACCCGGGTGGTTTCGGCTCCAAGTGGTGCGGCGATCAGTTCATCGCCAAGCTCTCGGCTGACGTGACCCTTGGCGCCCTGAAGTAATTGGCGCTCTGAAGTAATCTCCTTCATCTGAAGGATCTAAGGGCGGCAGAGAAATCTGCCGCCCTTTTCTTTTTGTTCAGTGATGAGCAGGTGGGTCGTGAGCAGGAGTTGGCGAGACAGATCGTCCGGATTTCTCGATGAAGCGGGACAGCGCAGACTGAGGGCTGGAGTTATCGCGGGCCTCGGCTCCGCGCTGGCGATCGGCGTCATGGAATTCCTGGCGGCCAGGCTGAGTTATCCGCTGGCCGTCATTCCGTTCGCGACATCGATCGTGCTTGTGATCGGTTCACCGGATGCTGTGCCGGCGCAGCCCCGCGCATTGATCGGAGGTCATCTGGTGGCGACCCTGGTCGGGCTGATGGTGGTGCATGCGACGGGGCCCCAGCCATGGGCGGCAGCCCTTGCGGTCGGTCTCGCGGTCCTGGCGATGTTCCTCACCGGCACGTTTCATCCGCCGGCCGGGATCAATCCGCTGCTTGTGGTGTCGCTCAATTTGCCGTGGACATTCATCGTTGCCCCGGTTCTCGCCGGAGCATTGCTGCTCGCGGCGTTCGCATGCGTCTGGCATCGCTGGGTCCGGCGCCAGCAGTGGCCGGAGCATTGGTTCTAAACAGTCGCGACCCGCTCGCCTTCGCCGAGCGTGAACTGCTCCCCGGAACGGACCAGTGACACTTCGCGCTGGTGGAAAGCCTCGAGGGTCTTGCGATGCCCGATCGATATGATCGTGGTTTGCGGCAGCTTTTCCACGATCAGCCGATAGAGCTGTTCTTCGGACGGCTCATCCAGCGACGCCGTGGCTTCATCGAGGAACAGATATTGCGGCGTGTGCAAAAGCGCGCGTGCGATGCCGAGCCGCTGCTGTTCGCCGAGCGACAGCGTCCTGTTCCAGTGTCCTTCCTCGTCAAGCCGCGTGGCGAGATCAGGAAGCCCGACGAGTTTCAGAACATCGGCCAGTTGTGCCGTGCTGTAGGTATTATCCCGGGAGGGATAGGTGATCGCCGACGCCAGCGAGCCGACCGGGAAATAAGGCCGCTGCGGCAGCATCATCAGTGACGCGCCCTTCGGGATCGAGATCGCGCCCTTGCCGAACGGCCAGATCCCCGCGATGGCGCGGAACAGCGTCGATTTTCCCGAGCCGGAGGGGCCGGTGACCAGCGTGCGCTCACCGCTTGTCAGCCTGAAGCCGGAGGCCTGCACCAGCGGCTTGCCGTTCGGCAAAGTGAGCAGCAGGTGGTCGAGGGCAATGACGTCCGCGCCCTGTGCTGCGACAGGCTGAATCGAGTTGGGGCTCACCGCGAGCGCCTTCGCTGCGTCGATCCCGGCCTCGAAGCCATTGAGACGGGCGACCACGGCCTGCCACTCAGCCAGCGAACGATAGGTCGAAATGAAGAACGACAACGCGCCCTGCACACTGCCGAAGGCGGATGCGGTCTGCATCATGCCGCCGAGCTGCATCTTGCCCGCAAAGTATGCCGGCGCGACCAGGATGTAAGGAAAGATCACCGAGGCCTGAGAATAGCTCGCGGTGAATGCCGTCACCTTCTTGGTGCGGCTCATGATCCCGAGCCAGTTCTCGACCACCGCACCGAACCGCGTCAGCAGGCGCTGGCGTTCGGCGGCATCGCCATCGAGCAGGGCGATCTGTTCGGAATTCTCGCGGACGCGCACGAGGTTGAAGCGGAAATCCGCCTCGTATTTCTGCTGCCTGAAATCCAGTCCGACCAGCGGCCAGCCGATCAGGTGGGTCAGCCACGTGCCGAGGGCAGCGTAGATCAGTGCGCCCCAGACCATGTAGCCCGGAATGTCGATGTCCCTGCCGAACAGGTGCAGCGGCGCTGCGCTCGACAAGGTCCAGAGGATCACCACGAACGACGCCAGCGTGACGACCGAGTTCAACAGCCCGATGCCGATGTTCAAAGTGCGGTCGACGAACAGCTTGACGTCATCGGTAAGGCGCTGGTCGGGGTTGTCGGCGGCGTCGCCCTGGAGCTGCATTCGGTAATGGTTGGCGTCGCTGAGCCATTCGCCCAGGTAGCGTTCGGTCATCCATTTGCGCCAGCGGATCTGCAGCCACTGATTGAGGTAGAGCTGGTACACCGCGATGATGATGAAGATCGTGACGATCACCGTGAAGTAGATGATCTCGGAGACGAAGCTGTCCCAGTTGCGCTCCTGGAGCGCGTTGTAGAAACGGTTGTTCCACGAGTTCAGCAGGACGTTGATGCCGACGGTCGCGAGTTCGATCACGATCACCGCGGTCAGCAGGGCAATGCCCGCCCATTTGTCGTCGGAGCGGAAGTAGGGTGCTGCAATCCGCCACACCGTCTTGAGGGTCGAGCCGATCCCATTCACAGATTTTTTCTCCTGAGGTGGGCGGCAAGGCCCTGAAAAGTATTGGGAATTTTCAAGCACTAGACGAAAGTCGCAAAATCCCCTTCCTGCGACATCTTGTCCATTGTGCGGCAATCACTCTAGCATGCCGCGGACGGCGAAAGGGCTGGGGAGCCCGTTTCATTTGGCATTGTGAGCGTTTTGGGGCCTCGGCCCGCGCTCACGGTTTTCATCACATGGTTGTGCTCTCCGGCATGCAGACGCGTTGACCAACCACGCTCTGGTCAGGCGTCGCCAACAATAACGTGGGGAGGAAACTGTAATGTGGAATCAAATCTATAATCCGCTGGGGAATGCCGCGCTGTCGACGATCGCGGCCGCGATCCCCGTTGTCACGCTTCTGGTGCTGATCGCCAGCGGCAAGGTCAAGGCGCATATCGCTGCGATCATCGCGCTGATCGTCGCCAACATCATCACGATTGTCATTTTCACCATGCCGGCCGGGATGTCGATCCGTGCGTCATTGCTCGGCGTCGTCGTCGGATTCTTCCCGATCGGCTGGATCGTACTCAACGTCATCTTCCTCTACCGGATCACGGTCGAGACCGGTCGTTTCGAACTGTTGCAGCGGGCAATTGGCGGCGTCACCACCGACCGGCGCATTCAGTTGCTGCTGATCGCTTTCTCGTTCGGCGCCTTCTTTGAAGGCGCATCCGGCTTCGGCACACCGGTGGCGATCACCGGCGCGGTCCTGATCGGGCTCGGCTTCTCGCCGCTGGCCGCTTCGGGTCTGTCCCTGATCGCCAACACCGCGCCGGTCGCTTACGGCGCGCTCGGCACACCGATCCAGGGCCTCGCGTCGGTGACTGGCTTCGATCCCTATGTCCTCGGTGCGATGGTCGGACGGCAGTTGCCGTTCTTCTCGCTGCTGGTGCCGTTCTGGGTGATCTGGGCCTTCGCCGGATGGCGCGGCATGATGCAGGTGTGGCCGGCCATTCTGGTCACCGCGGTCTCGTTCGCGATCCCGCAGTTCGTGATCTCGAACTACATCAATCCATGGATCGTCGATATCGGCGCGTCACTGATCTCGATGGGCGCTCTCATCCTGTTCCTGAAGGTCTGGCAGCCGAAGGTGCTGTGGACGTCGCCGGCACTTCGCGGCAACGACGATTCGGCCGCGACCATGGCGCCGACCAAGCCGCTGGATACCACGCCGCTGACGCAGTCCCAGCTCTGGAGTGCGATGCTGCCGTGGATCATCGTCTGCATCGTGATGCTGATCTGGGGCAACGGGGCGTTCAAAACCTGGGCGAACTCGATCTTCACCTGGAACTATCCCGTTCCCGATCTGCACAACATGATCAACAAGGTGCCGCCGGTGGCCGCGAAGCCGACGCCGGAAGGTGCCGTGTTCTCGTTCACCTATCTGTCGTTCACCGGAACGGGCATGCTGATTGCGGCGATCATCTCCGGCATCCTGATGGGCTTCTCACCCGCCAAGCTGATCGGCGAATATGGCCGTACCATCAAGGTCTGCGCGATCTCGCTGATCACGATCTCGGCGATGCTGGCGATCGGCACGTTGACGCGCCTGTCTGGCGTTGATGCGACGCTCGGTCTGGCTTTCGCTGCGACCGGCGTGCTGTATCCGTTCTTCGGTACATTGCTGGGCTGGCTGGGTGTGGCACTGACCGGTTCCGACACCGCCTCGAACGTGCTGTTCGGCAACCTGCAGAAGATCACATCGGAACAGCTCGGCCTGTCGCCGATCCTGATGGCTGCGGCGAACTCGTCCGGCGGCGTGATGGGCAAGATGATCGACGCCCAGTCCATCGTGGTGGCTTCCACCGCGACCAACTGGTACGGCCACGAAGGATCGATCCTGCGTTACGTGTTCTGGCACTCGATCGTGCTGGCGTGTCTCGTTGGTGTCCTTGTGACCTTGCAGGCCTACGTCTATCCGTTCACGGAGATGGTATTGAAGTAAACCATCGCTGCCGTAACGCGCGAAAGCATCCCCGCGGCGCAAGCCGCGGGGATTTTTTTTGGCCTTTCCGTCCGCGTTCTGCGCGTCAATTTGAGCAGCGCGCACACTGGAAAAAGCAGTCCTGAACGTCTAGAACCGCGCGCGGTTTGAAACTCGTGAGGTCATCCATGACGGTTCTGCGACACGCTCTCGCCGGTCTTGCTTTTGCCATCGGCGTCATCGGTCAGGCTCATGCGGCGAGCGAGTTTCCGTTCGGAGCGGAAATGACTCTCGAGGCGCGTCCGCAGCCGGGATCGAAGAAAATTCCGACGCTTGAGATTGGCGACAACGGCGAGGCGCAGCTCGATCTGTGGTGCAAATCCGGCAAGGGGCAGTTCTCGGTGGCGAACGACACCGTCATCTTCGTGCCGGGGACGATGGAAGACCGCGGCTGCACGCCGGAGCGTGCGCAGCTTGATGACGCGTTGCTGAATGCGCTGGGTGCCGCCGCCACATGGAAACGGCAGGGCGATTTCGTCTCGTTCATCGGAGCCGCGACACTGCGATTCCGCATCAGCACGAACTGAGCGCGCTCTAGCGCTCGCGCAGGATCATGTCGGCGCAGGCGCCGGCCGACTGGATCACGCCGGTATAACCGCCAAACCCAGCATAGGCCGAGGCCAGATACAGTCCCGGCACTGGCGTGGCGGGTGTTTGCCGCAAGGCGCTGGACAGCGAGCGCGGCGTCACCGGGGCGAATCCATAAACAGCGCCCTGCGGCGCGCCGAGATACTGCTGCACCGACAGTGCAGTGTTGAACGTCGACGCGATGGTGGCTTGCGTCAGTCCGGGATAGTGCTCCTCCAGATAGGCCACGATCGCATCCTGCCAGCGCGCGCGCTTGGCGCGGTAGCTGTCCTGATCGCCGCCGGTCCAGTTCGACAGCCGGTCGGGGCCGACGATGGACAGAACGTAGGGCGGCGCTGGCACGCCTGACTCGATCGCGGCGTAGTCGACGATGGCGAGCGGCGGCATCCGCTCAAGAGGCTCGTCAGCCATCAGCGCGGTCGCCTGCGCATAATCGTTCAGGCTGGTCATCCAGCCGGGCAGCAACTGGGTCGAATAGCTGCTGACACCGACCTCGCGCGGCGGCTTTGACAGGCCGAGCGTGAGCATGAACAGCGAGATCGAGCGCTGGCGATCGCCATAGGCTGCGGTGAGCTTCGCGCCACTGGCTTGGGGCAGCAATTCGGCCAGCGTTTCGGGCGCAGCGTTGCCGACGACACGTGTGGTCTCCACGGTCTGCGGATCGCTGCCGTCCCTGGCTGTGTGGGTGACGCTCACGATACGGCCATCGGGATCGGCACCGATGCTGCTGGCGGTCCGCCGCAGGATCGCATCACTCCCCGCCGCCTTGATGGCGCGCGCCAGCGCGCTGGAGAGGCGCTGCGATCCACCCTGCACATAGCGCCCGCCGCTGAGCAGGTAGCTGCCCTGTGCGGCGGCGAAGAACAACCACCAGGTCGTGGCCGGATCGTCGTGGTAGTAGGACAGGTTGGCGGCGACCGCCGCCTTGACCGCTTCGTTGGCTCCGAAGACGCGGTCAAGTTTCTGCGACAGTGACAGATTCCAGTCCCGGATCGAGGGCAGCAGGTTTCGCAATGCGCCGAATGTCTGCGATGGGGATTTGAATGCGCCGGCACCGCGCGACAGCATGCTCGCTGCGGATGCGATCTGCTCCATTTCGCCGAGCAGGCGGTCGATGCCGCCCTGGGCCTCGGGAAACCGCTCGACCAGTGCACGCCGGGCGGCATCGAAATTGTCGGGCAGGGTCAGCGGCGCACCGACCGGTCCGCCGCGCGCCTCATAGAATGTACCTGATGGAATCCATGTCACGGCGTCGAGCACGCCTGCGCGCGTCAGTGGATCGTGCTTGGGGTCGCGCGGATCGTGCGGATCGCTGGTCTCGTGCAATGAGCCTTCGACAAACAGGTCGCCGACCTTGTAGCTGGAGGCAGCGCCGCCGACGGAATTGCTGCGCTCGATCACGAGCACCTTGCGGCCCGCGCGCGCAAGGATCGCGCCGGTGGTCAGGCCGCCGAGGCCTGCGCCAATGATGACGGCGTCGTAGCGCGCCATGCGCTATCGAATCCTGTGACCGACGGGACTGCGGGCTATTTCCATGATGCCTTGTCGGTGTCCCAGCGCTGGCCCTTCAGTTCGGCCGCGATGGCTTTGATCATTCCATCGTCGTCGTTGAATGTGCTTTCTTCCTCGCCGCCGGAATCCTCGGAGAACTGCAACTGAGGCGCTGCCGTCTCGTCGGTGGTTTTGCTGGAGGGAACGCCGAGCCAGACGATCAGACGATCCGAGCCGCCCGGCTTGTCCGGGCTGACCAGCGCGGTGATTTCCAGCGTCTCGGTCAGTTCCAGCGCGGGAGCCAGCTGGCTCGGACGCTTCAGCGTGAAGGTGAGTTCGCCGGTGGCCTCGTTCCATGTCGACGTCGCAGGTTTTGCGGACATGACTTTCGCGGCCAGGGCGGTGAGAGCCGCCGTGAATTTGTCGCGGTTCAGTTTGCCGCCCTCGCTCCAGTCGCCGGCGGGGAAACGGACCGCGCGCTCCATATCGTAAGTACCGGAAGTCCAGCCCGCAGCGACCACGCCGGGAACTGCCTTCAGGTTCGCGATCAGAGCCGGTGCACGGGCGGGATCGACGAACAGGCGCAACACCTGATGGCCCGAGCGCAGCGCGTTGCAGTCGGTGGCGATGCTGTCGAGTGCGATCTGGACGTTCTGGCCTTTCAGACTCTTGACGAGCGGCGCGAAATTTTCACGCTTCACCCGGACGGCCACCGATTGCGGCGAGACCTGCGTGAAGTCCTTCGGCGTCTCGCTGAGATCGTCGTCGACCACCTGCGACTGCTGGAATTCCTTTTCGTCGACATCGGCGTTGTCCGGTGACGATACCGAGGTGAGATGGCTGCCCACCGTGATCTTGCCGTCGAACGAAACGGATTTGCTGCCCTTGCGGGTCAGGCTGACGGTGACCGGGGTTTTGCTTTCGATGCTCTGTCCGCTGCCGGAGAGCTTCTCGCCTTCCACCTTCAGGTCGATGACAAAGCGGTCCTTCCGGTCCGAGGCCGTGGAGACGGAGTAGCAAACGTCGAGTGTCGATGCGACGAGCTTGCCGCCCTGACGCGTCTCCTTGATGAACGCATCGACCGGCAGGTCGCCAAGCAGATCACCGAGTGCATTGAAATAGCGGACCTCGCTCGCGGCCGGCGCGGCTTTCGCATCCTTGGCGGTCTGAGCCTGGGCTGCCGGCCATGGTCCTGCTCCCACCAGGGCGAGGGTGCAGCCAATCATCAATGCGCGCATGAGTTTCGATCCTGAATCGGGATGGCGAGTGTGGAGACGGCGGACAATCTCAAAACCCGGACGGATTGTCGCGGTGATTCTTGAATATGAGCCAATAAAAAAGGCCGCCCGCAGGCGGCCTTTGATGATGTCGTCGAGGCGTACGGCCCGGCTTAGAAGCCCATGCCGCCCATTCCGCCCATGCCACCCATTCCGCCGCCGCCCGGCATTGCCGGTGCTGCTTCCTTCGGCACGTCGGCGACCATCGCTTCGGTGGTGACGAGGAGACCGGCGACCGAGGCCGCGTCCTGCAGGGCGGTGCGAACCACCTTGGCCGGATCGATGATGCCCTTGGCGACCATGTCGACATACTCTTCGTTCTGCGCGTCGAAGCCGAAGGTCTCGGTCTTGTTGTCGAGGATCTTGCCGACAACGATGGAACCTTCGACCCCGGCGTTCTCGGCGATCTGGCGGATCGGAGCTTCCAGCGCCTTCAGCACGATGTTGATGCCGGCCTGCACGTCGGAGTTGTCATTGTTGATCCGGCCGACGGCCTTCTTGGCGCGCAGCAGCGCGGTGCCGCCGCCCGGAACGATACCTTCCTGAACGGCCGCGCGGGTTGCGTTGAGCGCGTCCTCGACGCGGTCCTTCTTTTCCTTCACTTCGATCTCGGTCGCGCCGCCGACTCGAATGATCGCGACGCCGCCGGCGAGCTTGGCCAGACGCTCCTGAAGCTTCTCGCGGTCGTAGTCCGAGGTGGTTTCCTCGACCTGCGCCTTGATCTGGTTCACGCGCGCCTCGATGTCGGCCTTCTTGCCGGCGCCGTTGACGATGGTGGTGTTTTCCTTGTCGATCACGACCTTCTTGGCGCGGCCGAGCATCTTCAGGGTCACGCTTTCGAGCTTCATGCCGAGATCGTCCGAGATCAGCTGGCCGCCGGTCAGGATCGCGATGTCTTCCAGCATCGCCTTGCGGCGATCGCCGAAGCCCGGCGCCTTGACGGCTGCGACCTTGAGGCCGCCGCGCAGACGGTTGACCACCAGTGTTGCGAGAGCTTCGCCTTCGATGTCTTCGGCGACGATCAGCAGCGGCTTGCCGGTCTGCACCACGGCTTCGAGCACGGGCAGCATGGCCTGGAGGCCGGACAGCTTCTTCTCGTGCAGCAGCACGTAAGCGTCTTCCAGTTCGGCGGTCATCTTCTCGGGGTTGGTCACGAAGTACGGCGAGAGATAGCCGCGGTCGAACTGCATGCCCTCGACGATGTCGACTTCGGTGTCGAGCGACTTGGCTTCTTCAACCGTGATGACGCCCTCGTTGCCGACCTTCTGCATCGCCTTGGCGATCATCGAGCCGATGGTGGAGTCGCCGTTGGCCGAAATGGTGCCGACCTGCGCGATCTCGGCGGAGGAGGCGACCGGCTTGGCGCGCTTCTCGATGTCCTTCACGACTGCAGTCACGGCGATGTCGATGCCGCGCTTCAGATCCATTGGGTTCATGCCGGCGGCAACCGACTTGGCGCCTTCACGGACGATCGCCTGGGCGAGCACGGTGGCGGTGGTGGTGCCGTCGCCTGCGGTGTCGTTGGTCTTGCTGGCGACTTCGCGCAGCATCTGCGCGCCCATGTTCTCGAACTTGTCCTCAAGCTCGATTTCCTTGGCGACGGTGACGCCGTCCTTGGTGATGCGCGGTGCGCCGAAGCTCTTGTCGATCACGACGTTGCGGCCCTTCGGGCCCAGCGTCACCTTGACGGCGTTGGCGAGGGTATCGACGCCGCGCAGCATGCGGTCGCGCGCGTCTCCGGAAAATTTTACGTCCTTGGCAGCCATGGGGATTCCTCCAAATTGAGATGTCGAATGATGTCATCACCGGGGTTGTCCGGGTGATCCCGGTCAATCAGGCGCGGTGCTCATCTTGTCGGGATGGCCGGGACATAGGCGTTTTCCAGAACGCCGTTCTTCGAACGGCTACGCCCGGCCATGACAGCGTGCAAACGTGCGTTACTTCAGCACGCCCATGATGTCGGACTCTTTCATGATGAGGAGTTCCTCACCGTCGAGCTTCACTTCGGTGCCGGACCACTTGCCGAACAGCACCGTATCGCCGGCCTTCAGATCGATCGGGATCAATTTGCCGGCTTCGTCGCGGCCACCGGGGCCGACGGCGACGACCTGACCCTGCGAAGGCTTTTCCTTGGCGCTGTCAGGAATGATGATGCCACCTTTGGTCTTCTCTTCGGCGTCGATACGCTTGACGACGACACGATCATGCAGCGGGCGAAAAGTTGTCTTGGCCATCGGATGTCCTTTGGGCGTTGGTTAGGTAAGATTTGACGTGCGGCGGGGCGCGGGCCGTGGATAATGGGCTCGGCTAACCCCTTGAGGGGACGAAGCCTTGCCCTTAGCAATCGCGCTCCAAGAGTGCTAATGACGGGGTCGGGAATATGGGTTGGTATCGATCCTGTCAAGCAAGGCTCTTAAGGCCTTGGTGAGGCCAATATAGGATGATCTGGAAACCATAAAGGGGAACGCTGCGTATTGACGGGGGTCAGCTCACGCAGTGTGACGGCGGGTCTGTCGGTCTGGCAGGCAGCCAAGTGTTCTTGCCGGGAGACACCATGACCACAGTGAGTGAGCGTACCAAAGGCTCCAGAATCGTTACGTTGACAGCCATTTCGTTATTGTCGGGCTTTCTCGGTGCCTGCGGTGGCGGTGGTTTCGGTGGGTTCAGCGGCTTCGGCGGCGGATCGCAGCCGACCGTGCAGGAACCGGGCGTCGCTCCCGATGTGCCGGCCACCATCCGGGCCGATGAAATTGTCGGCCGCTGGGGTCTCGCCTCGTTCCACAAGCCGGAAGATCGTGCCCGAACCGAAGCCGCGGCGCGGGGCCAGTGCAAGAATCCCTACGTGATCGGTCAAGGCGCCACCGGCGGTGTCATCATGCATCTGCCGGACGAAGCCACGCCGCAGGAATTGCGCCTGAAAGGCAGCCAGAGCGGCAAGAACTATATCGGTCCGGCCGGTCCGGTCGGCGGCGAGAAGGACCGCGAGATCGTCTCGTTCGACGGACGGGTGCTGATGACGCGTTTCATCGACAAGGATGCCTCCAGCCGTTATGGAACCATGGTGTATGTTCGCTGCGCACCGCGGGCCTGAGACAAGAGGCCTGACGCCGGCGGACGGATAATTCGCGACGTCAGGGAAGTGCAAGCGCAATGGCCGGGCCCAAGGTATTTAGCTCCGGGCCCAGCCGCGCCGTCATCGTTCTTTGCATCACACAGGTCCTGGGCTGGGGCGCGCTGTTCTACCCGCCCGGGCTGACGATGCCCCACATCGCGGCGGCCCATGGCTGGTCGCTGGCGCAGGCGCTTCTTGGATTTTCAATCGGGCTTGGCGTCTCGGGGCTGACCTCGCCTTTCAGTTGTCATCTGGTGGAGCGGCACGGCGGCCACTACGTGATGGCGGCTGGAGCGCTGATCGGCGCGCTCGGCCTCCTGATCCTGCCGCTCGCCGATCAATATTGGCTCTATCTCGCAGGCTGGGTGCTGCTTGGCATCGCGATGGCCTGCACCCTTTACGATCCTGCGTTCACCGCCCTGACGCGTATTTTCGGCGCGTCGTCGCGGCGAGCGATCACGCTGGTGACATTCGTCGGCGGTCTTGCCTCGACGTTTTCATGGCCGGCAACCCAGATGCTGATCGCCCATGGCGGCTGGCGCAGCGTTTATTTCGTATTCGCCGGCGTGATGGCCTTCATTGTCGCGCCGCTCTATGCGTTCGCGCTGCCGCGCAATGCCATCTATGCGCCGCCGCCGGTGGCGGAGGGCGCTGCCCCCGTCAAAACCGCGGCCATCATCCCATCGATCGGCATGCCGTTCCTTCTGGTCGCTGCGGGGTTCGCGGCCCATGCCATCATGCAATCGGGAACGCTTGCGCATTTGCTGACGATCCTGCAGCGGGGCGGTATCGATGCAGGCACCGCGGTGACGATCGGGGCGCTGTTCGGGCCTGCGCAAGTCCTGACGCGCATCGCGGACTTCATGTCAGGCGGCAGGCTGCATCCACTCTGGCTGGTGCGGATCGCGATGGCGCTGATGGCGTGTGCGTTCATTCTGCTTGTCGCGGCCGGGATTTCGCCTGTCGTTGCAACGGTGTTTGCGCTGATGTTCGGCGCCGCCAACGGCGTCGTGACCATCGCGCGCGGGGCGTTGCCGCTGACATTGTTCGGAGCGGTCGGTTATGGTCGCGTGGTGGGCCGGATCGCGCGCCCGGCGCAAATCTGTCAGGCGCTGTCGCCGTTCGCGCTGGCCTATGTGATCGATCGCTGGTCGGGGCAGGTGGCGCTGGAGCTGCTGATCGGCGTGGCGTTGCTCGCACTGGCGTGTTTCGTGCTGCTTCGGCGGCCATCCTGAACGAAAAAACCCGGAGGCAGGCCTCCGGGTTTCGAATCCGAGATATCGACCGCGTTAGTTGAACAGCGCGTCGATGTCGTCCTGCGAAACGTGGCCTTCTTCATCCGCGCTCTTCGGGCCGTTCAGCAGACGGGCATCGCCGACGCGGGTGTCGATGATGGCGGGCGCGTGCTGCTTGATGGCGTCGACGCCGCCCCAGATCTCCATCATGACGTTGATGTGATGCTCGATGAATTTCATCGTGTTCATCACCTTGCTGATACGCTGGCCGGTGAGGTCCTGGAAGTTGCACGCCTCGAAAATGCCGACGACGCGATCCTGGATTTCCTCGCTGAGCTGGATCTGCTGATCCGGCGACATTGTCTTGCCAAGCGCGCTTGCGGCCTGATCGATCGCCTCGGCGGCTTCAAGGATCTGCTGGGTGGCTTCCTCGGTGCCGCCGACGACGGCGCCCAGTTCGCCGGTGACCTTCGCCATTTCGTCGCCGCTGAAGCTCTTGCCGTGAAGCACGGCGATTTCCTGCTTGGTGCGGTTGATGGCATCGTGAATGAGATCGAGTTCGACCTTCAGCTTCTCGCACTGTTCGATCTGCGCGCGGTAGCTTCCGAGCAGTTGCTGGGCTTCGGTCAGTTCGTGAGTTGACGGATTTTCATCCTGCTCCGCGACCGGGCCGCGGTGATGCGATGCCATTTGCGCGCGAATGGCGCGCAGCTCGCTCATGATCTGATGATGATGCGGAATAATCTCGCTCTCATGGTGATCGATTATCGGCATGCTGCCGGACTGAATCGTTTCAATACGGAATCGTTTACGCTGAACGGCCATTGGTTTCCCCATCCCTGATGAGGCGTTTGTAACCCGGCGTAATTTAACGCGAGGTTTCGCATGGAACTGTTGCTTCAACGAAGTATCCGATGGCGCATACCAACGGTTAACCATGCGGGCGCGCGTTTATCGAAAATAAACGCTGTCGCGAAGAACACGCTGCCGGTGCTGACGTGGTGAATCCAAAAGCCGGTTTTGTTTACCAAACCGACGCGCTTTTAACCTTAAATGTTCGTGTTCAGGCGCGCCGTCCGCGCGTCAACGACGAAACAGTGCAGAGTACGTCGATGTTCAGAAAAACTTCCCTCGCGCTTGTCGCCGGCGCGGTGTGTTTCGGCGCCAGTCCAATGCAGGCTTTCGCATACGATGACGATATGCCTGTCCCCGAGCCGCGCGTGATTTACGCGCAGCCGACCTCAACGCCTCCGATGCCGATCCGCGTCGCCTATAACGAACGATCCAGTTCCAACATGGGCGGCGGATTGATCGAGTTTCTTTTCAGCGGCGGACAGTCGGGCGATCCGAACTATCAGGCGCCGCGCTACGAACAGCGCTATGAGCAGATGCCCTCGCGCGGCGGCTTGCCGCCGATGGACCCGCAATATCGTTATGAGATGCGGCAGGGCGACGTCGGCATCGAACCGGGCCGTCCAGGCATGGACCCGAAATTCGAAAAGCAGGTCGTCGCGTACGATGGCCGGCATGCGCCGGGAACGCTGGTGATCGATACGCCGAACAAGTTTCTCTATCTGGTGCAGGGCGGCGGCAAGGCGCTGCGCTATGGCATCGGTGTCGGCAAGCCCGGCTTCGAGTGGTCGGGCGTGAAGACGATCTCGGCAAAGAAGGAGTGGCCGGCATGGACGCCGCCGCCGGAAATGCTCAAGCGCCGTCCTGATCTGCCGCGCCACATGGAAGGCGGTCCGGAAAATCCGCTCGGCGCCCGCGCAATGTATCTCGGCTCGACGCTGTACCGCATTCACGGCTCGAACGAACCATGGACCATCGGCACCGCGGTGTCGTCGGGCTGCATCCGGATGCGCAATGAAGACGTGATCGACCTTTACGGCCGGGTGAATGTCGGCACCAAGGTCATCGTGATCTGAGCAAAACCGGACCCGCAAAAAAACGGCCGCTGTTTCAGCGGCCGTTTTCGTTTGTCTGGCTGCGAGTTCAATCAGGCGTAATCGCTGTCGCCGTCATCGAAGTCGTCGTAATCCTCGTCGTCGTCCTGATCCTGGTCCTGATCGGCGTCCGCCTGCGCCTGATCGTAGGAACTCTGGCGCTGGCTGTCGTTGCCGCTCTTGCCGACGTCGTTGAGTCCGGCGTCGCGTGCGAGGCTGCCCGAGGACTGATCGTTGCTCCATGGCATCTTGCTGCCGCCGGAGTCAGCGCTGCTGCCGAAGCTCTGCTGGCTGCCGCCGCCCATCATGCCGCGCATGCTGTTCATCAGCATCGATCCGCCGATCACGCCGGCCGCGGTTGCCGCCGCCGTTCCGAGAAACGAGCCGCCGCCTCCGCCGAACATCCCGCCGCCGGGATTGCCGGCCCTTGGATCATTCATCCGCGGATCGTTCATGCGCGGGTCGCCGCCCATGCGGGCGTCGGCCTGATTGAGCGCCTGACCGCTGTTCCAGACTGGACCGCGCTGCGTGCCGTCACCGGGACGAACGCTCGGTACGGAACCGCGTCCCTGGCCGGGGCCGAGAATCGCATCGCGCATCGAATCGAGAAATCCGCCGGAGGGCTGCGGTTGCTGCGCGCCGCCCTCGAGTTCCTGGATGCGGGCCTCGGCGCGTTTGAGCGCTTCGTCCTGCACCAGCACGGTTTGCACGAGGGCGTAGACAGCATTCGGCGCGCGGCGCAAACCCTGCATGATTGCGGCCTCCGCGTCCGGCTCGCGCGGTGAATTCTCGACCTTGGCGAGGCGGTCGAACAGATCGTCAACCAGTTGGCGTTCCTGCGGTGTCATGATTCCCTCCTCAAGCATCCGGCATGCGAATGCGCGGAAAGATGTAACGTTGCATTGTGTCGGGGTAAGTCCCGGCGTGAATTAAATTTAGGAAAGTTGGCGCTTGCGGTGCGACAAAAAGCCGTAAGGACCACATTGAACCTCGTCATCCTGAGGTGCGAGCCGCGTCCGCGGCCAGCCTCGAAGGATGATTGTCCGAATGTCGCTGTCGCCCTTCGAGACGCGGCGCGTTGCGCCGCTCCTCAGGATGACGGCGGTTCCAGCGTCACGTTGTTTGCCGCCAGCAGGCGGGGGAAATCGTCGCTGCTCAGAAACGCGAATTCGCGTTCGCGCTGATGCGTGACGTCATCGAGGCTGACAAGCGTTTCGTCGACGAAGCCGGGATGGCACATCACCAGGCCGCGGTCGGGAAGACCGTCGAGAAAGCCTTTCATCGCGTCGGCGAATTCGCGGCCACGGACCATGTCATACGCGCCGGAAAATCCCGGATTGAAGGCGATGCCAGCGCGCGCGCTCTTCTTGCGAAACGTTTCGCTCAGCACATCGAGCAGCAGCGCCTTTGGGCTGTCGAGCCGCTGCGCCAGCGGCAATGAGCGGCCGCATTGGCGGACCCATGCGCCGGGCGCAGCCTCTTTTACCGCGACGAGAAACGCATCGCGAATTTGCGGAAACAGTTGCACGTGCTGGTGTCCGTCGACGTAATCCGGCGCGCGGCCGAACATTTGTCTGAAGGCGGCGATCTGAGCCAGCAGTTCGGCCTGAATGATTTCCGGGTCGAGCCGCCGTAGCAGGCTCGCGCGCAGCAGCCTGCCGAGGGGCAGAAACTGTCCGCCATTGACAGGGTTGAAGTGCATGGTCAGCGGATGAAACGGCGCAGTCAGCGTCGCGTGCAATCCGATCGCGCAGTCGGGATTGGCCGCAACCGCCTGCGTCAGGGCTTCGATCTCGGTGCGATCCACGGCGGCGCCGACCACCATGACGGAGGTGGCGTTGATCCGTTTCTGAACGATCAGATCACGGATTGCACGATTGACGCCGGGACTCATGCCGTAGTCGTCGGCGCACAACCAGATGTGGCGCGGCGGCGAACTCACGCTCATTCAGCCGCGGTCTGCGGTGTCTTGTCGGCGGCAGCAGACGTGTCGGCGCTCTTCACGCTGTGCTCCGCGACGAAATAGATCGGCCGCGCCTTGATCTCGGACAGGATCTTGCCGATGTATTCGCCGACCACGCCGATCATGATGAGCTGCACGCCGCCGATGGTCATCAGGCCGACCACCAGCGAGGGATAGCCGGGGACCGACTTGCCGTCGATAATCGTTTCCCAAAGTATCGACAGGCCGAACAGGAACGCGACGAACGCGAGCAGCAGCCCGAGCAGGCTCGCCACGCGCAGCGGCGCAACCGAGAACGATGTCAGTCCCTCGATGGACAGACCGAGCAGGCGGCCGGGACTGAAGCTGGTGACGCCATGCGCGCGCGCTTCGGGTTCATAGTCGACGCGAATCTGCTTGAAGCCGATCCATGTTGCGAGGCCCTTGAAGAAGCGATTGCGCTCGGGAAGCTGTCGCAGCGCGGCCGCCGCTCGCGGCGACAGCAGGCGGAAGTCGCCGGCGTCCTCGGGAATTTTCTGCCGCGAGCCCCAGTTGATCAGCGCGTAGAAGGTGCGCACGCCCATCCGCCGCAGGACCGATTCATTGTCGCGATGCGCCTTCGCAGTATAGACAACGTCATAGCCGTCATCGATCCAGTGGCTGACCAGCCGCTCCACCAGTTCCGGCGCGTGCTGGCCGTCGCCGTCCATGAACAGCACCGCGCCGCGCCGGGCATGATCGAGCCCGGCCATCAGCGCCGCTTCCTTGCCGAAATTGCGCGACAGCGACACCACCTGCACGTCGAGAGCGGTCGGCGGCAGCCCGCGCGCGATGCTCAACGTCGTGTCGGTCGAGCCGTCGTCGACATAGACGACTTCGCAGGCAAGTCCGTACTTCTGCTTGAGCGCGGCGGCGAGGGCGCAGAGACGCTCGTGCAGCCGCGCCAGACCTGCCGCTTCGTTGAAGGCGGGCACCACGATCGAAAGGCCTTGCGCAGCCGTAGTTCGGCTGCTGCCTGACAGGTTCGAGACATCGGCGCTCGGCGTCATCGGGTTGGTTTCCTCAGCATCCCTCGGGAGCATGATGTCATCCGGCATCACGCGCCTTCAAGTATCATATGGTAGTTGCCGGGTGCTGTCGCCACGGTGTGTCGGCAGCGTGCGCCGCCGCAATCTCCGAACCTTATTGTCCCAGGAATGTCTGGAGTTTGGCGAAAAGCGGATTGTCGCGGTCGAACACATATTCCAGCGATGCGATCGACACCGTCTCGGCGCCATGGTCGCGCAGGAAGCTGCTGAGCGCATAGAGCTGCGTCGGCGGACAGTGCAGCGTCACCATGCCCGATGAGGTCGGGCCGCCGAACGGCGACACCACGCCGAACCGGCTGTGGGCCTCGGCGAGCAGGGCGTCGTTGCAGGCCGCGAAGCGGGTGCGGACTTCCTTGTATTTACGGGCGCGGGCGCTGGCCGCGATGTGATCGAGGATAACCCGCGCGGTTTCCCGCGCGCTGTCCGACCAGTCGGCATCGCGCGAGGCGACGAGGTTGGCGTGGCTGCGCAGCATGACACCGTCGTCGAGCACCTTCAGCCCGTTGGCGGCGAGCGTTGCGCCGGTCGTGGTGATATCGACGATCAGCTCAGCCGTTCCCGCCGCGGGCGCGCCTTCGGTGGCACCGGCGCTTTCCACAATGCGGTAATCGACCACGCCGTGGCTGGCGAAGAAATTGCGCGTCAGATTGATGTATTTGGTCGCCACCCGCATGCGGTGATTGTGCTGGGCGCGGAACGAGGTCGCGACATCGTCGAGGTCCGCCATGGTGCGAACGTCGATCCACGCCTGCGGCACGGCCACAACGACATTGGCACTGCCGAAGCCGAGACTCTCGATCAGCATGACGCGCTTGTCGGCGTTGTGAATGTTCTCGCGGATCAGATCCTCGCCGGTAATTCCCATGTGCACCGCGCCGCGCGCGAGCTGTGCCGCAATCTCGCTCGCCGAGAGATAGGCGATCTCGACATTGGCGAGGCAGGACATGGTGCCGCGATACTCGCGCGAGCCGCGCGGTTTCGAGAGCGTCAGGTTCGCCTGCGCAAAGAAGGCTTCGGCGTTTTCCTGGAGACGTCCCTTGGACGGGACGGCGACAACGAATGGCGTGCTCATGCGGCGCTCCCCTGCGAAAGCGCTTCAATCCAGATCGAGAATCCCACGGCCGGGATCGGCTCGCGCGCACCGAGCCGGGTCAGCAGCCCGTCATAGCGTCCGCCCCCGACCAGCGGCTCCGAGCCGCCGCCTTTGGCGTGCAGCTCGAATTCAAAGCCGGTGTAGTAGTCGAGGCCGCGGCCGAATGCCGTGGAGAAGCGGATCGCCTTGGTATCGATGCCGCGCGCAGCCATGAAGCCGGTGCGGCTTTCAAACTGGTCGATGGCGGCGCCCAGATCGAGCTTCGCGTCTGCCGCGAGCGTGCGCAGTTGAGCCGCCGCGTCATCCGGCTCGCCGGCGATGCCGAGAAAACGCTCGATCAGTTGCAGCGCATGAAGCGGCAATGCGCCGCCCTTCAGTGTGGACTGCTCGAGAAAGCGGTCGGCGATTTCCGACACCGTGCGGCCGCCGACATTGCTGGTACCTGCGATCGACATCAGGTCGGTGACCAGCGCCAGCGCCGCCTTGCGGTCGGAGCCGGCGAGCGCGGCCAGAACGCCTTCATATTCATTGCGGGTCTTGCCGGTTTCCAGCGTCAGGCGCTGGAGATCCTGCGCGAGCGAAATCTTGCGGTTGAAATCCTTGATCAGCCGCCGCTTCCACACCGGATACAGGTCGAGCGCGTCGATCAGTGCGGCGAACAAGGCGACGTCGCCGGTGCGGATATCTACGCCGGTCACGCCGAACGCTGCGGCGGCTTCAAGACCGAGCGCCAGCATTTCGGCGTCGGCAGACGCGCGATCCTGACGGCCGAAGGATTCCACGCCGGCCTGGTTGAATTCGCTGGCCGCTCCGCCGCGATACCGGAACACCGGACCGAGATAGTAAAACCCCGCCGGCGAGCCCGCGCGCGATGAGGCGAGGTAGTCTCGCGCCACCGGAATGGTGAGGTCCGGCCGCAGGCACAGTTCCTCGCCGCTGGCGTCGGTGGTCAGATAGAGGCTCTTTCGGATGTCTTCGCCGGACAGATCGAGAAACGGCTCCGCCGGTTGCAGGATCGGCGGGCGCGCATGGGTGTAGCCAGCCCGCGCAAATGTCTGCAGCAAGGCCTCCGCCCGTGCGGCGGACCCGGTCGCGGTTGCGGCACTGGTCTGGCTCATTCTTCGGTATCCAACGAGATGTAAAAGGCTTGAATCGGCAGTCCCTTAACACGGGAATACCCGGGTTTCGACGACGATCCGGAAAAGGGCTTAATGAGAGGTCTTCCGGAATGCAACCTCAGCGTGCATCTGGTTAGCCCCAGTCGCCGAGCGCGGTCTGTACCACGGCGAGCGCCGCGACCGCAGCGGTATCGGCGCGCAGAATCCGGGGACCCAGCGACAGTTGCACCAGGCGGGGCTGCTTGAGGAGAAGCGCGCGTTCCTCTTCCGCGAACCCGCCTTCGGGTCCGATCAGCACATCGATACCGCTGGCGCCGCCGTTGCCCGCCTGTGCGAGGGCGGCGGCGGGGTTGGCCGTCGGAGCGTCTTCATCGCAGAACACCAGCAGCCGCGCTTCATTACGCGCGCCGAGCCAGCGCTCGAGCGGTTCGGGGTCGTGCACCTCGGCGAGGCTGAGAATGCCGCACTGCTCGGCGGCCTCGATGACATTGGCGCGCATCCGCTCGACGTTGACGCGGCTTGCCTGGGTAAACCGGGTTGTCACCGGCCGCAGCGCCGAAACCCCCATTTCAATGGCTTTTTGCACCATGTAGTCGAGCCGCGCGTGCTTCAGCGGGGCGAACACGTAATGCAGATCGGGCAGGCCGTCCTGTGGCCGGGTCTGGCTGACGATCTCCGCGCGGTCCGGCCGTTTGCGGCCTGCGAGAGTAGCCTGCCACTCGCCGTCGCGGCCGTTGAACATCAGGACGGTATCGCCTGCGGCGAGCCGCAGCACATTGCCGAGATAGTTGGTTTGATCGCGGTCGAGCGCGAGACCGGTACCGGCCGCAAGCGGTGCATCGACAAAAAGCCGCGGGCTGCGGAAATCGAGTTTGGGCATTACGCCAATCCATTCATTTTTCAGACTTCTAGCCGAATGATTCAGGATTGGCAGCCGTTTGCATGACGAGCCGCCGCGCTGCTGCCAGATTCAGCGGGTTGTTAAGGGGCGGCGAGAATCGTAAAAGCCACCTTCGCTGTGGTGGCAAATCCGCATTGGAACCCGCCGGAGGAAAATCCGTGACCGCCTACCGTTCTATCGCATTGCTGGCTGCCGCCACCTTCGTCCTGCATGCTGCGGATGTCCGCGCACAGGGCGCCTTTCCGGCACCGCTGCCAGGACAGGCCGCACCGGCTCCAGCGAGCAATGCATCGCCGTTTCCTCCGGTGAACAGCGCACCCGCCACATCGCCATTTCCGCCCGTCAACGGTGCAACCGCTGCGCCGGTCGGACCGCAGCCGTCGCCGAGCGCTTTTAGTACCGGTGCTCCGCCCGTTGGCGGCGGCGGTTTCGGCGGGCCACCCCAGCAACAGGCCGGTCCGCCGCCGGGCGCGGAAGAGTGTCAAAAGGGCTTCCTGCCGCTGCGCGCGGATGTGGAAGCCAAGGGCAAGCTTGTTCAGGCCGCCGGCAAGCGTAAGGCAACGCCGCAGGAAGCCTGCAAGCTGATCGGGAATTTCGTGCAGGCCGATGCGAAGATGATCAAGTTCGTCGATGCCAACGCGCAGAAATGCGGCATCCCTCCTCAGGTCGGTGAGCAGATGAAGAAGGGGCATGCCAATTACACCCAGCTTCAGCAGCGGGTTTGTTCAGCGGCGCAGCAGCAGCAGGCAGGACCTGCGGGCCCGAGCCTGAGCGAAGCGCTCGGCTCCGCAACGTTGCCCGAGGCCAAGCCGTCCAAGCGTGGCGGCAGCACTTTCGATACGCTGAACGGCAACGTCCTGACCCGCTGATCCGAGAAGGGTTGCGATGAGCAACGCCGCAGCCCCCGTCGCCGACTCGACCGCCAACTGGGTCGATACCCATGCGCCGCTCTGGGCGCGGCCTTATCTCCGGCTCTCGCGCTTCGACCGTCCGATCGGCTGGTGGCTGCTGCTGATGCCTTGCTGGTGGTCGGCCGCGCTGGCCGCGGGCATCGCGCATGACGTGCGCGGGCTGCCGCTGGTTATCGTGCTGTTCTTCATCGGCGCGGTGGTCATGCGCGGCGCGGGATGCACCTGGAACGACATCACCGATCGCAAGCTCGACGCACAGGTTGAGCGCACCCGGTCGCGGCCGATTCCGGCCGGACAGGTGACGGTCCGGCAGGCCGCAGCCTTTCTCGTGCTGCAGGCGCTGACCGGGCTCGCGGTGCTGCTGCAGTTCAACGGCTTTGCGATCCTCACCGGCATCGGCTCGCTCGTGGTGGTTGCGATCTATCCCTTCATGAAGCGGGTCACCTACTGGCCGCAGGTGTTTCTGGGTCTCGCGTTCTCATGGGGCGCGCTGATGGGATTTGCGGTCATCCTGGCGCGGATCGATGCCACGGCGCTTTTTCTCTACGCAGGCTCGATCGCGTGGGTGATCGCCTACGACACGATCTATGCGCATCAGGACACCGAGGACGATGTGCTGATCGGCATCAAGTCGACGGCGCTGCTGTTTGGGGAACGGACGCAGCTCGCGCTGACGATTTTCTACAGCATTGCTGTCGTGCTGATCGGCGTCGCGCTGTGGCGCGGCGGCTCGCAATGGCTCGCGTGGATCGGACTGGCGGCGTTCGCCGCGCATCTGGTCTGGCAGGTGCGGACCATCCGGATCGATGACTCGGCGCTATGCCTGCGGCTGTTCAAATCGAACCGGAACGCGGGATTGCTGCTGTTCGCCGGATTGCTCGCCGACGCCGTACTGCGAAGTTTGTAGATTTCAGTGACGTGCGATGATCTCGCGTTCGCCGCGATGAATGGATTGCTCCATCGCAGGGCGGCCCGCCTTGCGGCGCACGAGAAACTTCGGACGGCGATCCTTGATGATGTTGCGGCGGCGGCGACGCGGCGCGGGCTCCCGGGTGTCGCCCGTTTCGTCTTCGATCTGCGGCAAGGCAAACAGATCGCCCCACATCTGCCAGGCCATATCCAGATGCAGATCGTCCGCGGTGACCAGCAGCGGCACCGACAAGGATGGATCGCTGTGAACCAGAACCAGCGCGCGTCCGTCGTTGGTTTCGCGGCAGGCGATGCCGAGAAATTCGCTGACGCGGACATTGATCGCCATGCGGATGCCGCCGACGGCACGGCGCACGGTGACGCGTTCGCGATTGATTTCGATATGCCTGACGCCGCCATCGGCGCGGCCATCGCGCGCTTCAAAGCTGACCGGCAAAGAATGGGGGTCGAGCTGCAACATGCAGCTCGACCCGACGGGTTGCACCCCGCCGACTCCGAATTGACGCCTCACGGCTTTATCTCCCACGCCGGAATTATGTTCCCGGTCGATGGGAGGAGCATGCCAGAGCCGCGTCCGAATCCGCTTAAGAAGGCTGGTTAATCGTCTCTCACTGTGTTTGCTTCAGTTCTCATGATTGACGAGACGTTGGCGCGGATGATTGACGAGACCTTGCCAGTGCCCCGAATCCGATGTTCGCCTCACGTGAAATATCTGCCTTACGGGCCTCGAAAACGCTTGAAGTCCGCGTAAAACAGGCACATCTCATGATGTGTTGCATTCGTATCCAAGCCTCGGGAAATTGTTTGTGAACTCTTCACCAAACGCATCATTGTCGCCATCACCGAAATCAACGACATCCGGATTGCTCGATCAGACCGCGTTGAGCGATCTGGCACAGCGTCTCGTGGAAGCGGCGAAGCGTGCGGGCGCTGACTCGGCGGATGCCATCGCAGTGCGCGGCGTAGCGCAGAGCATTGAGGTTCGTGACGGCAAGGTCGAGGAATCGGAACGGTCGGAAGGCGACGACGTCGGCTTGCGCGTGTTTGTCGGCAAGCGGCAGGCAGTGGTTTCAACCAGCGACATCGGCGGCGATGTTGCAAGGCTGGCCGAGCGCGCGGTTGCGATGGCGCGGGTCGCGCCCGACGACGAGTACGTCGGTCTCGCCGATCCGTCGCTGCTGGCGAAGCAGTTTCCCGATCTCGATCTGCTCGATCCGCAGGTGCCCTCTGTGGACGAATTGGAGCGGCGTGCGCTGGAAGCGGAAGCGGCGGCACTTGGAGTCAAGGGCGTGTCGAAGTCCGGCGGCGCCTCTGCTTCCGCGGGAATCGGCGGCATGGTACTTGTGACCTCGACCGGGTTTCACGGATCCTATCTGCGTTCGAGCCAAAGCATCTCGACGGTGGCGATTGCGGGTGAAGGCACCGGCATGGAGCGCGACTACGATTTCACGTCGGCGATCCACGGCTCCGATCTCGAATCGCCGGCAAGCGTCGGGCAGCGTGCGGGCGAGCGCACCGTGGCGCGGCTCAATCCGCGCAAGGTCGCCACCTGCAAGGCGCCGGTGGTGTTCGACCCGCGTGTCTCGAATTCGCTGGTGGGTCATCTGGTCGGCGCGGTGAACGGGACATCGATCACCCGCAAGACGAGTTTTCTGAAGGATCGTCTCGGTCAGCAGTTGTTCGACAAAGGAATTCGCATTATCGACGATCCGCTGCGCGTGCGCGGGATGCGGTCGCAGGCCTTCGACTCCGAAGGCGTAGCGACCAGGAAACAGGCCATTATCGACGACGGTGTGTTGACGACATGGCTGCTGGATTCCGCGACCGCGCGCGAACTGGGCCTGGCGACCACGGGGCACGCCCATCGCGGTGTCTCGTCGTCGCCCTCGCCCGGACCGTACAATCTTCACCTTGAGGCCGGTCAGCTTTCGCCCGCTGAGCTGATCGCCGATATCAAGGAAGGTTTCTATGTCACCGACCTGATCGGATCCGGCGTCAACGGCGTGACCGGCGACTACAGCCGTGGCGCTGCCGGTTTCTGGATCGAGAACGGCCAACTGACATATGCGGTGAGCGAAGTGACCATCGCGGGTCACCTGCTGGATATTTTCAAATCGATGGTTCCCGCCAACGACCTTGCGTTCAAGTACGGCGTCAACGCACCGACCGTGCGCGTGGGGGAACTGACGATTGCCGGTCGCTGATTCCGATATGATCAGCGATACCGCCCTGACGCGCGACGCTGAACTCCTCGCTGGCGTGGTTCGCGAAGCCGGTGCGCTGGCGCTCGATCTGTTTCGCACCGAGTTGAAAACCTGGATCAAGGGCAAGTCGTCGCCGGTGTCCGAGGCCGACATCGCGGTCAACGACCTGATCGAGACGCGGTTGCGTTCCGCGACGCCGGATTACGGATGGCTCTCTGAGGAAAGCGCCGACGATCCGTCGCGGCTCGGCAAATCGCTGACATGGATCGTCGATCCCATCGATGGCACCCGCGCCTATCTCGCGAAGCAGGACGACTGGTCGGTCTCTATCGCGCTGGTTGCAGACGGATCGCCGCTGCTCGGCGCGGTCTTCGCACCCGCGAGTAATGAGTTCTTTTTCGCAACGCGCGGGCGGGGCGCCGTGCTGAACGGAGCGCGGATAACAGCCGCGCCCGGCGCCGCGATCGATTTTCCGAAGATTGCGGGGCCCAAACCCCTGGTTGAGCGTCTCGGCGGCATGCGCGAGGGCGAAACTCTTCATCCGAGAATCGGATCTCTCGCCTTGCGGCTGGTGCGGGTGGCAGATGGGCGGCTTGATGCCGCATTTGCCGCCGGGCATAGCCGTGACTGGGACCTTGCCGCGGCCGATTTAATCGTGCACGAAGCGGGCGGGGAAATGACCTCACTGGCCGGAGAACGTCTGGTTTACAATCAGACCGACGTTCGTCACGGGTTGCTGGTGGCGGCGGGGCATGCGCGGCACGCGCATATCGTGAAACATTTTCGGGAAAACCCGATTCCGTGGTGATTGCGAGCATGGTTTTTGCTTGAATTCATCGGCCGGTCCTTGCTTTTTGGGAAAGCACCTCATGTCCGAAACTGTGCAACCGCAGTTGCTTCACCTCGTGATCGGCGGCGAGCTTCTCGACCTCGATCACGTGACTTTCAAGGATCTCGACAAGGTCGAGGTCGTCGGCCTGTTCCCGAACTACGCCACCGCCTATGCGGCCTGGAAGAGCAAGGCCCAGCAAACCGTCGACAACGCCCACATGCGTTACTTCATCGTTCATCTCCACCGGCTGCTCGATCCCGGTCAAGATTCAAAGTCGGCCCATTGAAACGATTTCTTCGAGATCTCGGCCGCTCGAGATGGGTGCAGCGTGCTGCGGGTACGACCGCGGCGGAATTTTTGCGTTTTGTGTGGTGGACGAACCGTTTCACGCTCGACCCGCCGAACGTCTACAAGTGCATCGAACCGGATATGCCGGTCATCATCGCGTTCTGGCATGGCCAGCACTTCATGATGCCGTTCCTGAAACTGAAGCAGTATTCCGCCAAGGTCCTGATCTCCCGTCATCGCGACGGCGAGATCAATGCGATCGCAGCGGAACGCCTCAACGTCGGGACGGTGCGCGGCTCGGGCGATCACGGAACGGAATTTCACCGCAAGGGCGGTGTCGGCGCGTTCAAGATGATGCTGCGGACGCTGGAAGATAACATCAACATGGCGCTGACCGCGGATGTGCCGAAGGTTGCGCGGAAGGCGGGCCTCGGCATTATCATGCTGGCGCGCGAGTCCGGACGGCCGATCCTGCCGGTGGCGATCGCCACCAGCCGGTTCAAACGCCTCAACAACTGGGACCGCTCGGTCATTCATTTGCCATTCGGGCGTGGCGTCATTGCCGCGGGCGAGATTCTCTGGGTGCCGCGCGATGCGGACACCGAGACGATGCAGAAGCTGCGCCTGCAACTCGAAGAGCGGTTGAACGACGTGACGCGCCGCGCCTACGACCTGGTCGGACTCCCGAACGAGGGTCTTCATGCCTAGCGCGCTCCCAGCGACGCTTGCGGCGTACCGGCGGCTGTCGGCTCTTGCCGCGCCGCTCGCAGCGCCGCTCATCGCGCGCCGGCTGAAGCAGGGCAAGGAAGATCCCGAGCGGCTCGGCGAACGCCGCGGCGTTGCCAGCGTGGAGCGCCCGCCCGGACCGCTGATCTGGATTCATGGCGCGAGTGTCGGCGAGGTGCTTGCGGCGGCGGGACTGATCGAGCGGCTGCGGGCGCTGAATGTCCGCATCCTGCTGACCTCGGGCACGGTCACCTCGGCCGCTATTGTGGCGCGGCGGTTTCCGCCCGACGTCATTCATCAATACATCCCGTTCGATTCGCCGCGCTTTGTGTCAGCCTTTCTCGATCACTGGAAGCCCGGCCTGGCGCTCTTCATTGAGTCGGACATCTGGCCCAATCTGATCCTGTCGAGCGCCGAGCGGCGCATCCCGATGGTCATCATCAACGGCCGCATGTCGCCGCGCTCGTTCCCGCGCTGGCAGAAACTGCGCGGCACCATCTCCACACTGCTGGAGTGCTTCGATCTTTGCCTCGCGCAATCCGACCGCGACGGCGAACGCTTCGCGGCGCTGGGCTGTCCGAACGTCGTGACATCCGGAAATCTGAAGCTCGATGTCGAGGGGCCGCCCGCAGACGTGAAGAAGCTGGAGCGCCTCAGGGAGGCGACGCAGCGCCGGCTGGTGTTCCTCGCAGCCTCCACGCATCCCGGCGAGGACGAAATCATTCTCGATGCGCATCGGCGTCTGGCGGCGCGGATGCCGCAATTGCTGAGCGTGATCGTGCCGCGTCATCCCAATCGCGGCGCGGCCATCGCGCGGATGCTGACGGATGGCGGCATGCAGGTGGCCCTGCGCTCGCAGGACGAACTGCCCGGCGCCGGGACGGACATCTATGTCGCCGATACCATGGGTGAACTCGGGTTGTTCTACCGGCTGGCGCCGGTGGTGTTCATGGGCGGTTCGCTGGTGGCGCACGGCGGGCAAAACCCGATCGAAGGCATCAAGCTGGGTGCTGCGATCCTGCACGGACCGCACGTGTTCAACTTCGGCGACATCTACGACGCGCTCAATCAGGCCGGGGGGGCTATTCGCGCCGAGACCGGCGAGGAATTCGTGAAGTCGCTCGGGCATCTTCTTGTGAATCCGATTGCGCGGCAGCGTTCCGTCGGTGCGGCGGAAACCGTCGTCAGCCGGCTTGGCGGCGCGCTCGACAAGACGCTCGCAGCGCTGGAGCCATATCTTCTGCAACTGCGGCTGGAGAGCGGGGGCTCCGATGCGTGAGCCGGCCTTCTGGTATCGGCCGCCATCATTGCTATCGCGATTGCTTGCGCCGCTTGGCGCGATTTACGGAGCGATCACCGCGCGGCGGATGTCGCGCGCCGGAGCGTCTGCAGGAATTCCGGTTCTTTGCGTCGGCAACTATCATCTCGGCGGTGCAGGCAAGACGCCGACGACGCTCGCGCTTGTGAAAATCCTGCGCGAACTGGGCGAGCAGCCGTTCGTGGTCAGCCGTGGTTACGGCGGAACGCAGCAGGGACCCCTGCGCGTCGATCCGGCGTCGCATTCCGCTGCCGATGTGGGCGATGAGCCCTTGATGCTGGCCTCAAATGTGTCCGTCATCGTATCACGCGACCGTGTCGCCGGCGCGTCACTGGCGCGAACGTCCGGTGCGAGTGTTGTGCTGCTGGATGACGGCTTTCAGAATCCGGCGCTTGCGAAGGATGCGTCGTTGATCGTGATCGATGCTGCGCGCGGTATCGGCAACGGCGGTGTATTTCCGGCTGGTCCGCTGCGCGCGCCTGTCGAGCCCCAGGTCGCACGCACCGACGCGCTGATTGTGATCGGCGCAGGCGATGCGGCCGATCAAATCGCCGCAGTGCTGGCGAAGCGCGGCGCACCCGTGTTGCGCGCGCGGCTCGTGCCGGGTCAAGCCTCGGTCGATGCCTTGCGCGGTCAGCGCGTGCTGGCGTTTGCAGGGATCGGCGATCCGGCGCGGTTCTTTGCGACGTTGCGTGCCAGCGGCGCGGACGTGATCGAACAAAGGGCCTTCGCCGACCACCATCCATTCACGCCGGACGAGATCGGGCGGCTGGTGTCGGACGCCACAGCAAAAACACTTAAGCTGGTGACCACCGAAAAGGATATGGCACGCATCCGCAGCGATGCACGCCTCAAGGCCGATGCAGATCGCATCGCGACCTTCGCGGTCACGCTCAGGTTCGACGATGAAACTGCGTTGCGGGATTTCGTGACGGCGCGGCTGGCAAAAGCGCGCGCGATAAATCTTTAGGCCTTCTTCAACTGCGCGGGATAGTGCCGCTGCAACACGGCTTCCGGCGTCGCATAGGCTTCCTGCCGGTCGACGCTCCAGTACTTCAGTTCGTCCAGCGGGATGTGTTCGCCGGTGATGGCGCAGCGGACGTAGGAGCCGGGAGAGGTCACGCGAAAATCGCCGTCGAGATATTCGACCTGCGCTTCGCCCTGGCCGGAAGGCCCGAATTTATTGAGCACGATAACTGTCCTTGTGGAATCCGGCAGATTGTCGTCCGGAGAGATAGCTCAAATATAGGCATGATCCAGAAGAGTGGAAACCGGTTTTCGGAGAGATCATGCCAGCAAAGCCGGCAGCAGAGGCGTTGAACCCGCTTTGGCAGCTCAAAAAAGGTCGCCCTGAACCTTTTTGACGCCAAAATCGGTGGTCCGCCTCGATGCAGGCTTTGCCGGCGCGGCTTTCGGCTTCGCCGCGGCTGTTCCCTCGCCATCTGCGGTTGCGCCGATGCGTCCGTCGGCGAACTCGATGGTGAGATGCTGGCCGGAGCCGACATGGGCCGCCGCATGCAGCGGCTGGCCGTGTTCGTCGCGCACCAGTGCGAAGCCGCGATCCAGCACGCCCTTGTAGGACAGTGCATTCAAAAGCTGCGCGACATACTTCAGCCGCGTCTCGCGCTGCTGGATATGCAGATCGGCGCAGCGCCGCGCGCTCGTGGCGAGCCGCGCGACCTTCTCCTTGCCGCGATCGATCTGCGCGCGAAGTGCCGTCACCGTCAGCCGTCCGCCGATCGCGGACAGCCGTCGCTCGTACACATGAGCGTTGGCGCGCAAGGCGCGGGGTAGTTGCGCGCTGGCGCGGTCGAGACGCTGGCGTGGAATGTTGAGCAGGTCGGTCGCCTTCGGCAACGCGCGCGCCGCCGCGCGCAATTCGCTGCGGCGATGTTCCTGTCCGCGCTGCCAGCACAGCATGGCGCGACGTTCCAGTGACGAGACCTCGACGAACAATTCGGCGCGCACGGGGACTGCCATCTCGGCCGCCGCGGTCGGCGTCGGTGCGCGTTTGTCGGCGGCGAAATCGATCAGGGTGACGTCGGTCTCGTGGCCCACCGCTGAAATCAGCGGGATCATGCTCTCCGCCGCGGCACGCACCACGCTCTCTTCGTTGAACGACCACAGGTCTTCCAGCGAGCCGCCGCCGCGTGCGACGATCAGCAAGTCAGGCCGGGGAATCCGGCCGCCCTCTTCAAGTGCGTTGAAGCCGCGAATGGCGGCGGCGATCTGCTCGGCGGAGCCCTCGCCCTGAACACGCACCGGCCACACCAGCACGCGGCGCGGGAAACGGTCTTCCAGCCGGTGCAGGATGTCGCGGATCACGGCGCCGGTGGGCGAGGTCACCACACCGATCACTTCGGGCAGCCACGGCAGAAGCTGCTTGCGCGCTTCGTCGAACAGGCCCTCGGCGGCGAGCTTCTTCTTGCGCTCTTCCATCAGCGCCATCAGCGCGCCGACACCGGCCGGCTCGATCGCCTCGATCACGATCTGGTATTTCGACGAGCCCGGAAAGGTGGTGAGCTTGCCGGTGGCGATGACTTCCAGGCCTTCCTGCGGCTTGAACCGCATCCGGCCATGAACGCCCTTCCAGATCACCGCCTCGATCTTGGCGCTGTCGTCTTTCAGGGCGAAATAGCAGTGGCCCGACGAATGGGGTCCGCGAAAGCCCGAGATTTCGCCGCGCACCCGCACATGGCCGTAGGCGTCCTCAACCGTCCGCTTCAGAGCCGAGGACAGCTCCGAAACGGTAAATTCCGGTGAATTGGGCAGCGGTTCGGCGGCAGTGGCTTTCATCGCGACTCGAATCTATTGCGGTGATCAAACACCATGTTAAACCCTTCTATCATCCCAGAAACGCCGGTTCGACCCTTATCCATGAATATCCTTTTGATCGGTTCCGGCGGGCGCGAACACGCGCTGGCGTGGAAAATGGCGGCCTCGCCACTGCTGACGAAACTGTGGTGCGCGCCGGGCAATGCCGGCATCGCGCAGGACGCGGAGTGCGTCGCCCTTGATGTCGCGAATCATGCGGCGGTGATCGATTTCTGCAAGATGAACAAGGTCGACCTCGTGGTGGTCGGTCCTGAAGCGCCGCTGGCAGCCGGCATCGTTGATGATCTTGCCGCAGCCGGCATCAAGGCGTTCGGGCCCAGCAAGGCTGCGTCACAACTCGAAAGCTCCAAGGGCTTCACCAAGGACATCTGCAAGGCGAACAACATTCCGACCGCGGCCTATGAGCGGTTTCGCGATGCGGACGCCGCGAAAGCCTATATCCGCAAGCAGGGTGCGCCGATTGTCGTGAAGGCTGACGGTCTCGCCGCGGGCAAGGGCGTCGTGGTGGCGATGACGCTGGCCGAGGCTGAAGCCGCCGTCGATGCGCTGTTCACTGCCGCGGGAGCGGAAGCGGTCGTTGAGGAATTCATGGAGGGCGAGGAAGCCTCGTTCTTCGTGCTGTGCGATGGTGACAGCGCGTTGCCGCTGGCCGCCGCGCAGGATCACAAGCGCGCCTTCGACGGCGACAAGGGACCGAATACCGGCGGCATGGGCGCCTATTCGCCGGCGCCGGTGTTCACCGACGCGGTGCGCGAGCGGACGATGACCGAGATCATCCTGCCGACGCTGCGCGCGATGAAGGCGATGGGCATGCCTTACAAGGGCGTGCTGTTCGCAGGTCTGATGATCACCAGGGATGGCCCGAAGCTGATCGAATACAATGCGCGCTTCGGCGATCCCGAGACGCAGGTGCTGATGATCCGCCTGATGTCGGACCTCGTGCCGGCGCTGCTCGCCTCGGTCGAAGGTGAATTGAAGCATTTCGACCTGCGCTGGTATCCCGAGCCCGCGCTCACCGTTGTGATGGCCGCGAAGGGCTATCCCGGCGACTATGCCAAAGGCACGGTCATCGAAGGTCTCGATGACGCTGCGAAGATCGAAGGCGTCGAGATCTTCCATGCCGGCACCAAGGCCGCCGGAGATAAAATTCTCGCCAATGGCGGACGGGTGCTGAATGTCACTGCAACAGCCGGGACCGTCAGCGAGGCGCAACGCAGGGCCTATGAGGCCATCGATCGAATCCGGTGGCCGGAAGGCTTCTGCCGCCGCGATATCGGCTGGCAGGCGGTGGCGCGGGAGCAGAAGTCCTAAACCGGGTGCTGTTTCGTGCACGCATAGGACCCATAACCACGTTATCGAGCTGAAATTTTCGCCGCGGTGCGGTGTTGTTGCAGGACTGACTTTAGATCATTGAATTCAGTGAGTATGGGTCCCCGCAATAGCCGGGATAATAACAAGGGTCCAGAAATCCCATGTCCGATCTCGCCGATCTTTTTCCTGGCTTCAAATCCGAATGGATCAGTACACGCGGCGGGCGCATTTTCGCCCGCGTCGGCGGCAATGGACCGCCGTTGTTGCTATTGCACGGCTATCCGCAGACCCATGTGATGTGGCATCGCGTCGCGCCGATGCTGGCTTCGAGGTTCACGCTCGTGATCCCGGATTTGCCCGGCTACGGCTGGTCGGACGTTCCGAAGACCGACGAGAACCATACGCCGTTCACCAAGCGGGCGATGGCGCAGGTGATGGTCGAGGCGATGGAAAAGCTCGGCCATGTGCATTTCGGCCTCGCGGGTCATGACCGGGGCGGCCGCGTCGCTTACCGGCTGGCGCTCGATCATCCGGGGCGGCTGTCGCGTTTCGCGACGCTCGATATTCTGCCGACCTACGATTACTGGGCGAAGATGGATCGCGGTTTCGCGCTCCGGATCTATCACTGGGCCTTTCTGGCGCAGCCGCATCCGTTGCCGGAGAACCTGATCGCGTCGAATCCCGACGATTATTTCGGCCGCACCTTCAAGAGCTGGGCCAAGAAGGATGCGCCCAATCCGTTCGATCCGCGTGCGGTCGAACATTACCTGACGGCGTTTCGCGATCCGCTGCGCATTCATGCGGCGTGCGAGGATTATCGCGCCGGGGCCTATGCCGATTTCGAGCAGGACAAGGCCGACGTTGAAGCCGGCAACAAGATCACGGTGCCGCTTTTGGCGCTGTGGGGCGGGGCGGGCATTGCGTCCTCGGCTTCGAGCCCGCTCGACACCTGGCGTAACTGGGCGACGAACGTCAGTGGACACGCCATTGATGCGGGCCATTTCCTTCCCGAGGAAAACCCGCAGGCAACGGCCAACGCATTACTTGAATTCTTTCAGGGGCAGGATTGATGGCATTACGGGAGGCAAGGCGAGAAGATATCCGGCGGATTGTTGAAATGCTGGCGGATGATGAGATCGCGCGCGGGCGCGAGGATTTCTCCAGTAACATGGCGGCGTATTGCGCCGCGTTCGACGCCATCGCGGCGGACCCCAACAACACGCTTTATGTGTGGGATCACGAGGGCACGGCGATGGGGTGCCTGCAACTGACCTTCATTCCCGGCATGTCCTATCACGGCAGCTGGATTGCGAAGGTCGAAGGTGTGCGGGTCGACCGTTCCCTGCGGGGGCTCGGCATCGGCGAACAGATGATGGAGGCGATGATCGCCAGGTCGCGTGCGCGCGGCTGCAAGCAATTGCAGCTCACCACCGACAAGCGGCGCGTCGATGCGCAGCGCTTCTATGCGCGGCTTGGCTTCGACGCCTCGCATGAGGGCATGAAGATCAATCTGATTTGAAATATTGCGGTTTCGTGCCACGGCCACTAGCGTTGTCATTGCGAGGAGCGGTAGCGACGAAGCAATCCATCCTTGACTTGAGAATGGATTGCTTCGCTTCGCTCGCAATGACGGTTTGGCTTACCGCCGCGCCTTGAAGAAATTCGTCAGCAGCGCGGCGGCTTCGCTTTCGCCGACTGAGGGATAAATCTCCGGCGCATGATGACAGGTCGGCGAGGCGAAGAATCGCACGCCGCTGTCCACCGCGCCGCCCTTCGGATCGGCCGCGCCGTAGTAAAGCCGCCGGATGCGGGCGAAAGAGATCGCCCCCGCGCACATGGTGCAGGGTTCCAGCGTGACATAGAGATCGCAATCGGTCAGACGTTCGCTGCCGGTGACGCGGGCAGCCTCGCGGATTGCCAGAATCTCGGCATGCGCGGTCGGATCGCGGTCGGTGAGGGTGCGGTTACCGGCCTGCGCGATCACCGTGCCGCCCCGCACGACGACGCAACCGATCGGCACTTCCCCGGCGGTTTCGGCGATTTCGGCCTGTTTCAGCGCCAAATCCATGAAAGATCGTGCCGTCATGCCTCGTTTCCGGCAATAAACTCTGTTAGTACGACGCCTTCAGCAAACGCGAGAACCGGTTTTGCGCGAAAATGCGCCCTGATTTACAAGGGCGCGTGCCGCCAGCCAATTTCACGTTGTGCGACAGTCCGATATTCTGCCCAACGTCCTGAGAGATCATTCATGCCCCGCGACAACGATAAAAACAACGGCCGTCCGCCGCGCCGTGAAGGCGGAGCGGGTGGAGGCTACAAGGCCGGCGGCAGAGACCGCCCCGGTGGAGGCGCGCGCGGCGGAGGAAGTTCGCGCGACGAGCGGCCGGCACGATCCGGCGGCCCGCGCGGCGACAAGAAATTCGGCGACCGCAAGTTTGGTGACAAGCGTCCGTCCGGCGACAAGCGGCCCTATGCGCCGAAGCCCTATGCCGGCAAGCGCGACGATTTCCGCAAGGACGGACCGGATCGCGGCCCGCGCAAGGACTTCGGCTCGCGGGATCGGGGCGAAGCGCGGTCATTCAAACCGCGCGAGGATCGTGGCGAAGGCCGTCCGTTCAAGCCACGTGGCGATCGTCCCGAAGGGCGTTCGTTCAAGCCGCGTGAGGATCGCGGAGAGGGCCGTTCCTTCAAACCGCGTGGTGATCGCAGCGAAGGGCGCCCGTTCAAGCCGCGTGAGGATCGTGGTGAAGGCCGTTCCTTCAAGCCGCGCGATCGCGACGACCGCGCACCACGCAGCGCAGGTGCCGGACGTTTCCAGGATAAAAAATTCGGAGACAGGAAGTTCGGCGAGAAGCGGCCCTACACGCCGCGCGGCGAAGGCAGAGATGACCGTCCCGCCCGCTTTAACCGGGACGACCGTCCGCAGCGCGATGAGCGCCCGCGCTTCAACCGTGACGACCGGCCCGCGCGTGGTGCGCCGGATCGCGGACCGCGCAAGGATTTCAGCCGAGGTGAAGACCGCGGTGCCGACAAGCCCTGGCAGAAGCGCGGACCCTCGCGCGATGGTGACAGCCGTCCGCCGCGCCGTGAAGGTGCTGGTGGTTTCGACAAGCCCCGTTTCGACCGTGGCGATCGCGATTCCAGCGAGCGTCCGCGTTTTTCGCGCCCCCGCTTTGACAAGCCGCGCGACGACCGCGCACCGCGTGGCCGCAGTGACTGGCAGGAGCATCCACGCAGTGAAGCCGGTGAACGCCCTCGCCGCGACAACGAGGACGACAGCAAGGTCTTCGCCAAGCGGCCCGCGTTCGGCGGCCGCGGCGAATACCGCGAGCGCAAACCCGATTTCGACCGGCGCGCGCCGCGTGCGGCACCGGAAAAGAAAAAGACCGGCGAGCGCATCGCCAAGATCGTCGCGCGCGCGGGGCTATGTTCGCGCCGCGACGCCGAGGACTGGATCGTGCAGGGCCGCGTTGCGGTGAACGGCCGCGTGATCAATTCGCCGGCGCTCGACATCACCGACAACGATGTCGTCACCATCGACGGCAAGCCGTTGCCGGAGCGCGAGCGCACGCGGCTGTTTCTCTATCACAAGCCGCGCGGCCTGATGACGACCCACGACGATCCCGAGGGCCGTCCGACGGTGTTCGACAATCTGCCTGAGGGGCTTCCGCGCCTCATCAGTGTCGGCCGGCTCGACTTCAACACCGAAGGCCTGCTGCTGCTGACCAATGACGGCGGGCTCGCCCGCGCGCTGGAACTGCCGGACACCGGCTGGCTGCGGCGTTATCGCGTCCGCGCCCACGGCGAAGTTACGCAGGCCCAGCTCGACGAACTGAAAAAGGGCGTCGAGGTCGACGGCGTGAAGTATGGTTCGATCGATGCGACGCTGGAGCGCGACAAGGCGGCCAACGTCTGGATCGTGTTTGCGATCCGCGAAGGCAAGAACCGCGAAGTGCGCAACGTCATGGCGCATCTCGGCCTCGAAGTGAACCGGCTGATCCGCATTTCCTACGGGCCGTTCCAGCTCGGCGAGATCGAGGAAGGCCAGGTCGAGGAGATCAAGTCGCGGGTGCTGCGCGACCAGCTCGGCGAGAAGATCGTCGCGATGTCCGGCGCGCAGTTCGACAAGCCGGTGAAGCAGGCCGCGGAGGACGAAGACGCGCCGCGCATCAAGGGCCGCATCAAGCCTGCGGGAAAGAAGAGCGGACTGATCGCGGACCGCAAGGGCCGCAGGATTCTTGTGACCCGTGCAGGCAGCGACGAAGCCCGTGCGCGCAACGAGGAAGCAGCCGGCGGCTACGGCCCGCCGCGGCGTCCGCAACGCGGCTACAAGGGCAAGCGCGATCTGAAGCCAAAAGACGGCGTCACGGAAGACTGATGCATGATCCGGAAAAGTGGGAACCGGTTTTCCGATAAGATCATGCCCGGAGTCTAGCATGCGTGTCGTCGGTGGCCGTCTGAGAGGCCGGAACATTGCCTCGCCCTCGTCGAATGACATCCGTCCGACGCAGGATCGTCTGCGCGAGTCGCTGTTCAACATCCTGATGCATGCGTATGAGAACCCGATCGACGGCGCGCGGGTGCTCGATCTGTTCGCGGGCACCGGTGCGCTTGGTATCGAGGCGGTGTCGCGCGGCGCGGCGTTCACGCTGTTCGTGGACAACGGCGCGGAGGCGCGGGCGCTGCTGCGCAACAATGTCGAAGCGCTCGGGCTCGGCGGCGTCACCAAGGTCTATCGCCGCGATGCCACCAATCTCGGCCCGGCCTATCCGGTCGAGCCGTTCGCGCTGGTGTTTCTCGATCCGCCGTATGGGCGCGGACTGGCCGACAAGGCGCTGGCCTCCTTGCGCGACGGCAAATGGCTGACGCCGGAGGCGCTGGTCGTGGTCGAGGAATCGAAGGCGGCGGCGTTCAAAGCGCCCGAGGGCTTCGAGGAACTCGAGCGCCGCTCCTATGACGATACAGAATTTGTATTTCTGCGGGCGACGGCGCTGCCATAACTTGAATTTTCATTCAGATGTAACGTGTCAAGTTAACTCAGCAGCATTTTTCGACGCTGAATCTGAATTCGCCGGGACATCGCAATTCGTCCACCACTTTGCCTTTTGCAGCGAAGATCGTCACCGTTTTGCCGTTACGATTTTGGCGGCTTATCGCCGCCCGAACAGCTTCTCGATGTCGGCGAGTTTCAGTTCGACGTAAGTCGGGCGACCGTGATTGCACTGGCCGGAATTCGGCGTCACCTCCATCTCGCGCAGCAGGGCGTTCATTTCCTCGGGCTTGAGAATGCGCCCCGCGCGCACCGAGCCGTGACAGGCCATCGTCGCCGCGACATGCATCAGCCGCCGTTCGAGCGGCAGCGCTTCGTCCCATTCGGCCATGTGCTCGGCGAGATCGCGCAGCAATGAGGCGGCATCGGTCTTTCCCAGCAGTGACGGCGTCTCGCGCACGGCAATCGCACCGGGTCCGAACGACTCGATACTCAGCCCGAATTTCTCCAGTTCGCCAGCGCGCGCCACAAGCCTTTCGACTGTGGCTTCGTCCATCTCGACGATTTCGGGGATCAGCAGGATCTGCCGCTGCACGCCGTTGCGTTCGAGCGACGCCTTCAGTCGTTCATAGACAATGCGCTCATGGGCGGCGTGCTGATCCACGATCACGAGGCCGTCGCGGGTCTGGGCGACGATGTAGTTTTCGTGGATCTGGGTGCGCGCTGCGCCGAGCGGGCTGTCGATCAGGCTAGTCGCAGATGTCGGCTCATGGCGAACGTCGGCTGTCGGTGCGCCGGTATCGAACGCGGCTTGTGCGGCTTCCGCGAAAGCGTTCGAGGCAAATACGTTGGTATAGGCGGGTGCAGCGGGAGCCGTCGGGAAACTCGGCGAGCGCCGCCAGTCCCAGCCGCGGCTGGACGGAATGCTTCCCGGACGAAAAGCCATGATCGCGGCGCCGTCGGAATTCGCAGCGGTGCGCCTGCCTTCGCGTGCGAGGCCGTCTTTCAACGCATGCACGATCAGCGCGCGGACAAGCCCGGCATTGCGGAAACGTACTTCGGTTTTCGCCGGATGAACGTTGGCATCGACCTCCTGGGTGTCGAGGGTGACGAACAGCGCCACCACGGGATGCCGGTCGCGCGGTAGATAATCGGCATAGGCCGCACGCACTGCCCCGAGAATCAGCTTGTCACGCACCGGCCGTCCGTTGACGAACAGATATTGTCCGAGCGCGTTGGCGCGTGTGAGCGATGGAGCGGCCGCAAAGCCTTCGACGCTTACACCATCGCGTTCGGCGCGCACCTCGATAGCGCTGGCGCGAAAATCCGCCCCCAGAATATCGCCGAGCCGTGTCAGACGGCCGGGAGCGCCGGGCAGCGCCGCCGCCCATGTGACCGGCGCGCGCTCCTCGCCGGACAATGAAAACGCAATATCCGGCCGCGCCATCGCCAGACGGCGCACGACTTCGCGAACGGCTTCCGCCTCGGTGCGGTCAGTCTTGAGAAATTTCAATCGCGCTGGCGTCGCGTAGAACAGATCGCTGACCTCGACCCGCGTTCCGGCAGTCAGGGCGGCGGGGACGATATCGGACTTTGCTCCGGCGTCGACACTGAGCGTCCATGCATGAGGCTCGGTGGCGTGCCGGGTGGCGATGTTGAGTTTTGACACCGCGCCGATCGAGGGCAGCGCTTCGCCGCGAAAGCCCAGCGTGCGGATGCGCAGCAGGTCCTCGTCGTCGAGCTTCGATGTCGCGTGACGGTCGACTGACAGCGCGAGATCGTTATGCGTCATGCCTGCGCCGTCGTCGGTGACGGCGATGCGGCGGCGTCCGCCACCTTCGGTGAAAATATCGATGCGCGACGCGCCGGCATCGATGGCATTCTCCACCAGTTCCTTCACCGCGCTCGCGGGCCGCTCAACCACCTCGCCGGCGGCGATGCGGTTGACGATTTGAATGGGGAGCTGGCGGACGGGCATGGGAATTCCGGGGCGATTCGCTGATCCGGCGTATTTTACCCGGGGATCGGCTCGATTGTACGGCCGAACAGGTATGTTTTACCCGCTAATTCTCAATCGTCGAAACTGCGCGTATTGCGCTTTGCCTTGACGTCGCTGCGGCGCTTCTTGCCGTCGAGACGGCGCATCTTTGAGCCGAGGGTCGGCCGCGTGGCGCGGCGCGGTTTCGGGCGAACGGCGGCTTCGCGCAACAGCTCCAGCAGCCGGTCGATGGCGTCGGCGCGGTTGCGCTCCTGGGTGCGGAAGCGCTGGGCGTGAATGACGATCACGCCGTCCTTGGTCATGCGCTGGCCTGCAAGCGTTGTCAGCCGCGTCAGCACGTCCGGTTCAAGCGTGATGCGCCCGACATCGAAGCGCAATTGCGCCGCGGTCGAGAGCTTGTTGACATTCTGTCCGCCCGGGCCTGAGGCGCGAACGAACGCAATGTCGAGGTCCTTCTCGTCAATGGTGATGTCGCGTGTGACCCGGATCATGCAGCACGCCTAGCACGGTCGGAGCCAACCGGCACCGGTTTTCGCGTCAGTGCGTTGCCGGGACCGCCGTCTCGCTGTGGATTCGCGCCACCATCTCTCCCGCGAGATAGATCCCGAGCAGCAGCATCGCGATCAGAAACCAGCGCCGGAACGTATCCGCATCCATGCGCGAGCGGAGCAGCTGGCCGAGGTACATGCCGGCGAAGGCGGTCACCATTGCAACAAGGCCGGGAATGGCGACAGTCGCGTTCAGCAGCCCCGCGCCGGTGAGGTTGAACGCCAGCGCCACGGTCGCGGTGGTGAAGAACACACCGAGCGCCTGGACCAGTTCGTCCTTCTCCATCCCGATGGCCTGCATGAACGGCATCGAGGGAATGACCTGCACCCCGGTCGCAGCCGAGATCACGCCGGTGACCAGCCCGACAATGCCGCCGAGCCATTTCTCGTTCCGGCGCGCGACGCTGAAGCGGACCCTGGACAGTCCGATGATGGCGTAGATCACGAGCAGCACGCCGAGCACGATGGTGCCGTAGCGCGCGTAGGGGCCCGTCATCAGGCCTCCGCCCGACAGGATGCCGAGCACCGTGCCGACCATCAGCGGCCACAGCCGGCGCACGATGTCGCGCAGATAGGGGCCGACGAAGGTCTGCCAGATGTTGGTGACGATGGCGGGCACGATCACGATGGCGAGCGCATGCGCGGGCGGCATCCGCGTGGCAAGGAGACCCATCGCCACGGTGGGCAGGCCCATGCCAATGGTGCCTTTGACGAAGCCCGCTAGCAGGAAGACCGCGGCAATGACGATCAGGAGAATCGGATCGGAGAGGGAGCTGGACATGGCGCGTACATTGACCGAGGGCGGCAAACTGCACAATCTGGAGGTTACGTAGCAAGCCTTCGGCTCTGGCGAAGGCAGTGTAAAGGGCCCTGGCCATGCATTTCGATCTGGTGGATATGCGGCTGTTCGTGGCGGTCGCCGAAGCCCGCAGCATCACTCATGGCGCCGAGCGGTCGGCGCTGGCCCTGGCATCGGCCAGCGCGCGCATCAAGGGCATGGAAGCGGCGCTGGGCGTGCCGCTGCTGCAGCGGCAGCGGCGGGGCGTCAGGCTGACGGCAGCGGGCGAAAGCCTGCTCGACCATGCCCGGATCGTGCTGCATCAGATGGCGGCGATGCAGGGCGAACTCAGCGCCTATGCGCGGGGCCTGAAGGCGCGCATCCATATGCTCGCCAATACCTCCGGCGCGAGCGAGCATCTGCCGAAGGCGCTCGCGTCGTTCCTGGCGAAACATCCCACGATCAGCGTGGACGTCGAGGAGCGCGAGAGCGTGGAGATCGCCACGGCACTGGCGTCGGGCGCGGCCGATATCGGTCTCGCGGTCGATGCGATGCTGCCCGAGGGGCTCGATCGCTTTCCGTTCTGCGACGACCGCCTGGTGTTGATCGTGCGGCCGGACGACGAGATCGCGCAGCGCCGCCAGACGAATTTCCGCGACGTCGCAGCCCGCGATTTCGTCGGCCTGACCGAGGTCAGCGCCTTGCAAAGCCATATCGCCACTCATGCTGCGCAACTCGGAGTCCGTTTGCGGGTGCGGGCGCGGCTGCGAAGCTTCGATGCGATCTGCCAGATGGTGGAAGCCGGCGTCGGCGTGGCGATCATTCCGGAGGCTGCCGCGCGCCGCTACAGCCGCTCAATCAAGATCAAGACAATCAGGATGACCGATCCATGGACCAGCCGCAGGCTGGCGATCTGCACGCGCGGCAGGCAGTCATTGCCCCGCCCGGTGCAGCAACTTGCGGATCACCTGAAGATGTTTGCGAAGGTGTGATGCCGAAAGCTGCGGCGTCTTAGGTATTCAGGATCTTCAGTGCTTCGTCATGGATGCGCTTGTCACCCGCTGCGACGAGGCGGCCCCCTGACTGCGCGGGCTTGCCCTCCCACGTGGTGATAATGCCGCCTGCACCGGTGACGATCGGAATCAGGGCGGCGACGTCGTAGGATTTCAGCTCGGTCTCGATGATGAGATCGAGATGTCCGGCGGCAAGCATGCAATAGGCATAGCAATCGCCGCCGTAGCGGGACAGCCGCACGCCGGCTTCGACGCGCTCGAACTGCGCGCGGTCCGGCGCCTTCATCAACCGCGGACTGGTGGTGAACAGCGTCGCCTCTGCGAGCGATGCGCAGCGGCGCACCGACAATTTGCGTTTGCCGGAGGGGCCGTCATAGCGCGCGGAGCCGCCGTCGCCGCTGAAGCGTTCGGCGATATAGGGCTGATGCATCATGCCGAACACCGGCGTGCCGTTGTGCATCAGCGCGATCAGTGTGCCCCAGATCGGCAGGCCGGCGATGAAAGACTTGGTGCCGTCGATCGGATCAAGCACCCAGACATATTCCGCGTCGGCGCGTTCGGATCCGAACTCCTCGCCGACAATGCCATGAAGTGGAAAGCTGTCCTTGATCATCCGGCGCATCACCGCTTCGGCGGCGCGGTCGGCTTCGGTGACCGGATCGAGATCGCGTCCAGTATTCTTGTTCTCGACACTGAGCGAGGTGCGGAAGAAGGGAAGGATGGTGTCGCCCGAGGCGGTCGCCAGTCGTCCGATAAAAGCGGTGAAGTCGATGACCGTCACGGGGATTCCTTTAGAGCGACCACGAAGCCGATGGAGTGTAAGTGCGAACCTGTTACGGCCCTATAAGAGTCCGGACAGGGGAGCAATCGCCTGAAGTTCTGACAGCGCGCCACTAACCGGAGTGTTCATTCCTTACTTTCCGATTCCAAAGCGAAGGTGCAAATGAAAGCCTGATCGCCCATGAATAGAATAATCATTCATTTCTTGGGCACGCTTTCATGCTTTTTTGGCACCGTCCGCTTGTCAAACTTCTCGATAAGTTGTTGTTATATCAGAAGAATGTAGTTTTTAGTTGAGTGGAAGGTCGCAAGTCTGTTATGCGCTGAGGGCATGACTAATTCTTTAAAAATACTTGCTCTGAGTGCGCTGCGGCTGCATATTGTTGCGGTGCGATAACGCCTCGCGTTATTGCTGCCCTCCTTGGGCGTTTCCTCCCTAGACTTGGGCCACTTGCTTTCGCGAGTGGCCCTTTTTTCTTGGGCGGGGGAATCGGCAACGCCGAGGCGTCCTGTGCGAGGAGATTCGCATGAGGAAATTTATTCTGCCGCCGCCTGGAACGGTCCGAGGCTGTCGAGCGGGATCGCGGCCAGCGCCTCTGCGAGAACCATGAAATCATCGGCGACCTTGCGGAATTGCGGGCCACGCTCGCGCCGCCGCTCATCCATGTAGATTGCGCGATTGAGTTCGAGCTGGATTGTATGCAGTCCGCTGGCCGGGTTGCCATAGTGCTCGGTGATGAAGCCGCCGGCGTAAGGTTTGTTGCGGCCCGCCGAGTATCCCAGACTGGTGAGCGTTTCCTCGACCACATCTGGCAGCAGGCTCGCGCAACTGGTGCCGTAGCGATCGCCGATCACGACGTCGGGGCGTCGGGGCTCATCGCGCGTGACACCGACCGATGGCATCGAATGGCAATCGACCAGAATGACCGTGCCGAAGGCCTGATGTGTCTTGTTGATGAGGCGGCGCAATGCGCGATGATAAGGCTTATACAGCGACTCGATGCGGTTCAGAGCGTCCTCGACGTCGAGGCGTTCGAAATAGATTTCCTGACCGTCGCCGACCACGCGCGGAATCGTCCCGAGGCCACCCGCGACCCGCATCGAGCGGGTGTTTGCGAAGCTCGGCAGCCGTCCGGCGAACATGCGCGGATCAAGCTCATAGGGCTCGCGATTAACGTCGACATAAGAGCGCGGAAAATTCACCCGCACGATCGGAAATCCTCGGCCGGTGAGATCCGCGATGATCTCGTCCATGAACGAATCTTCCGAACGGCGCAACGCCGCCTGATCGATGCGGGAAGCGGCCAGAAATTCGCGCGGATAGACCGATCCTGAATGCGGTGAGTTGAAGATGATCGGCGCGCGCCAGACGGCCGGCTCGATGATCTCGAACGGAGGCGACAACTCGTCCTCGAACTGGGTCATTGCCACCTCTTTCCTCGCCATTTTCATCTGCGGTGTTATGCTCACCGCTGCTGAAATGCCTGCCCGGGCAACACATTTCGCCGGAAAAGCAGGTGTTTTGTTCGACATCATTGTCCGCAAACCTAACTGATCTGCCAATAGGAACTTCGCCTTCACCCGAAATTTACTCTCCATCGGCCAAATAGGCGGCGGGGACTTCTCCATTCACGATCAGACGACCAGTGACAGGCCATGCAGCACAAAATTCTCCTCGCCGAAGACGACAACGACATGCGCCGCTTTCTGGTCAAGGCGCTGGAGAATGCCGGTTTTCAGGTCTCGTCCTACGACAACGGGCTGTCAGCCTATCAGAGGCTTCGCGAAGAGCCTTTTGAAATGCTTCTAACCGACATCGTGATGCCGGAAATGGACGGCATCGAGCTGGCGCGCCGCGCGTCTGAACTGGATCCCGATATCAAGATCATGTTCATCACCGGCTTTGCCGCCGTGGCGCTGAATTCGGACTCCGAGGCGCCGAAAAACGCCAAGGTCCTGTCCAAGCCGGTCCATCTGCGCGAACTGGTCAGCGAAGTGAACAAGATGCTGGCGGCCTGAGGGCCATCGATTCGGGGGGTAATTTGACCCCAAAACACGTCTTCCCGTCCTTGCCTGCGGCGATCCAAGCCGATATAGGGACGCATCCCGGCACCAATGGTTTTTAAGGGCGCGTAGCTCAGCGGGAGAGCACCTCGTTGACATCGAGGGGGTCACAGGTTCGATCCCTGTCGCGCCCACCATCGCCTCTCAATACAAGCAGCCTCTTGGCATGGGGGAGACAGCGGATATCCGAATCCGCCGATGGCCCTGCCGCAGATCGTATTTTCCAGACATCGCAATAGGATTTCCCGGGGAACTGGGGGATTTCATGACCAACACAGCCGTATTTTCGGCGATTGCGGTGCCTGCCTTTTCGGCGCTGCCCGCATCCGCTCAAACAGCCGACCGTCAGTCGTCCGCGCAGCGTGCCGCGGCGATCCAGAATTCGCCCGCGCGCGACGCAATGGCCGCCCAGCCGGTGGTCCCTGTAGGTCCGACGGCTGCCAATCCGTGGTCGTGGGGCGGCTTCTACTTTGGTGTGGGCTGGGGCCGCGAAAAGAAATCGCTCGACCAGGGAACGGCGTATCAAACGCTTGTCCCTGGCGGGCCCGGCCAACCGTCGAACGAACCGGTTCGGCTGGATTCCACGAACTATCTCAATCGCGGTCACGTCCTCGGCGGTTATCTCTGGCAGTACGAGCGGTTTCTGATCGGCGCGGAGGGCGATTATTCCTTCGGCGACCGTGTCACGGCATCAATTCCGTTCGGGCCTGAGCCCGGTTATTGCGGCGTCGGAACGACCGGCAACTATATCTGTGGAAGCCCGACCTCGTTCGGTTCGGTCGAAACCAAGGGGCATCTGCGCGGCGTCGCCGGCTTTGCCATTACCCCGGAACTGATGGCGTTTATCAGCGGCGGCGCGGCGTTTGGCCGAAGCGACACCGTCGGTTCTCATGTCGGCTTCGCGCTGGCGAGCAGCCCGGCTGCACCTGTCATCGTGTCCGGCAACTCGTTCGCTCCGGACAAGAACCTGACCGGCACGTCCATCGGCGGCGGCATTCAGGTGAAAGCCAGCGAGAACCTCATCGCAAGGCTCGAATATCTGAAGGATACATACAACGACGTAATGACGAGCGGCGCGACTGTTCAGGCGAACGTCAACGGCAATATCGTGACGATGACGTCTCCAAGCGAGAAGGTGAAAGTGACCAACGAAACCATTCGTGCGTCGCTGATCTATCGTTTCGATCCCAATGTCTCGCCGTCGGCGGCTGCGGCTCTCAACTGGAAGTCGTTCACGACCGATCCGGGGCTCTACGCCAATACATGGGCGGGCTTCTATGTGGGCGGCGGCATCACTCAGAACAACTACGAGGTCAAGCAGGAAGGCGGCATGTCGATCAGCCTCGATGACAACACCACGGCTGGCACGGATTTTTCAAGGCAAGAGGGCTTCTCGCGAAAAATGGATCGCACCGGCGATCATCTTCTGATCGGTTATCGCGCGCAGTGGAACAGGTTCTGGCTGGGTATCGAAGGCGACTTTGAGTTCAACTCCCTGTCCAGCCTTGCGAACGGAAAGAGCCCCGGCCAATTCGGAGGTCCCTCGGGTGCCAACATGACCTGCTACATGTTTCCACCGGCAACCTCCTGCGTTGGTCTGGCGATGGCGGGCAACCTTTCCGTCGAGAGCAAGAACCATCTTCGTCTGATGGGCGGCTTTGTCATCACGCCTCAACTCTCGGGGTTCTTCAGTTACGGAAAATCCTACGGCACGGTTTCGGGCAGCATCGGATCGAGCGCCGGCGGTTTCACGATTTCGCCACCAAGTTTCCCGCTCCTCGGTGCGGCGACGGTCACCCGGACCTTTGCCCCCGAGAACCTGATCGGTACCTCCATCGGCGGCGGGTTTGAATTCAAGGCGACCGACGATCTGTCCATCCGCGGCGAATATCTGCGGGACACCTACACGTGGAGTCACCTCCCGATCGGCGGCGCAGGCTTCGGCGGAAGCATCGGCAACCTCACGACCAATTCGTTCGCCGCCGCATCCAATGTCCACCAGATCGTGAATGAGGCCTACCGCGTCTCGCTGGTGTATCGCTTGCTGAATCCGCAGGGCGACAGCTTCTGTTCTTTCTGCTGGTGATCTTCCTCTACAGGTAATCGCGCCTGCCGGTCATTGGATCGGCGGGCGTTTTCGTGTCTGGAACTCTGAAGGCGCTGCTGCGTTGCCTGTGCCGGAGGACGATCACATGCGAACTTTTCTCGGAATGGTGCTGGGCTGCCTGCTGACCATTGGCGTGGTCTACATTCACGACTCAATGGCGACATCGACAGTGGCCAGCGGTTCATCCGCCGGCACATCGCGCCAGATCGTGAACTGGGATGTTGCCGCCAGTGAGTGGGGACAGGTCAAGGAAAACGTCCGCACCACCTGGCTGAAGCTGAAAGCCAGCAGTGGCTGATAGTTTGATCGCGGATGATTCAAGTGAGCAAGGCCCGGCAGCAATGCCGGGCCGTTGTTCGCGGGAGGATCACACGTCCGTTGTTTTCTTCTCGAGCATGCGCGTGGCGCGGGAGCGGATCGTCGCCTGGATGCCATGCGCAAGACCTGCAAGCAGCCAGGGCAGCATCACCTCGAGCTTGACGTGATCTTCCGCCACCTCGATCGTTCCGCCGACCTGTTGCTTCAACGCCGTCAACTGGAATGCGAGGCGATCGCCGCTCCAGATTTCCTCATTGATCTGAAGAATCTTTCCGTATTCTGATCGCACGCTGCCGAGTCCGGCCTTCAGGCGGCGAGTCGCTTCTTCCTTCCCCAGCTTGTGGGGAATGGAGACGATGAACGGTTGAGCCAATGTCGTGCCTCGAGCGATAGGTTCGGAGGCCGACTATAGCAACCGAAGCCGATGCGGGCTCAAGGAATTTCAAGGTTCATTAACACTGATAGGCGCGGCCGCATGCGGCAAGGGCGGTTCCGTGATATTTTGAGGCATGCTCCGCCTTGTGACAGTCGCGTCCGTGCTGTCGTCGAATCTCGGTGCGCGTCCCGCACCTGTGATCGATACGACGGATGACGCCTCCACCGGCTACTGGGCTTACCGTCTCAGTGTATCGCCGCAGGATATTGCCGCCGCAATCGATGAGGTCGGCCCCTCTGTCGCCGCGGTGCGCCGGCATCTTGGCAAATAAGCGTTGAGCCGGGCCAAGCAAAAGCCTGGCACGAGGCCGGGCTGTATTCGCAAACAGAATGACGGCCAAGCGGTCAGATCAATCACATTGCTGGTAGCCGGACGATGAGCACTTCTGCGCCCTTGCCCGTGCGTTTGCGATCTGCTGGGAGCTGAGCTGGCTGGACACGGCCGCGAGTTCTTTCTTGGCCTCGTCGTTCCCCTGCATCGCGGCGACGTCGTACCACATGTATGCCTTCTCGATATCTTCGGATTCCTTGCCTTCGCCTGTGTAGTACAGGCTTCCGAGCAACACCTGAGCGTCCGCATTGCCCTGCTTTGCCGCGAGGCGGCCCCACTTCTGGGCCTGCTTGCGGTCCTTGGAAACTCCGAGACCCATTTTATGCATCAGGGCGATACGATACTGCGCGACGGCGTTCCCCTTTTCCGCCAGCGGTCGAAACAGCTTCGCGGCGGCGGCGTATTCCTTCTTCGCAAAAGCTTTCAGCCCGTCTTCCCATGTGCCTGCGTGCGCGGCAGGGACGTCCATCGTCAATCCAGCGGCAAGGAGAGCCGCAGCCAATCCAGTAGATCTCCACATTTGCAAAGCCCCACTCCCTCATAAACTATAGGGCCTCTATATCCCGGACGCCGAGTTGGCACAACGCGACCACGCTCGTCCATTCGTTGGAGCGAGCGTCGGATGGCTCAAAGTGCAATGCAAAACATTCTCAATCTGCGCACGCGCGAAAGGCGCGCGTCGAAACGCACGCCTTTCGCTGAGTCCGATTCCGTATCAGTAGTAGCCGCGCAGTGGCCGCCTGCGGGGCTGCCTGTTCAGCATCAAGGCCAGCGCGAAACCGACCGCCCCTGCGATCAGCAGGGCGCCGAGCGGTTGCTCGCGAACGGCAGAGGCCACCGCCTTGTTACCGTCGCGATAAAAATCGCTGCCCGTATCGAGTGCCTCCTTGGCGTATCCGCTTGCCGCATCGCCGATATCGCGTGCCGCGTCCTTCGCCTGGCCGTACAGGTTCTGCACGGTTCCCGCCGCCTCGCGCGCACGTCCCGACGCCTCGGTCGATGCATCGCCCGTTGCGCGGCCGAATGCACCTTCAACTTTTCCTGCGGCGTCTTTTGCTGCGCCTGTGATCCGATCCTTGTCCATCGTCATGTTCTCCGGGGGTGATGGACCAACAACAGTCTGACCTGCCATGGGTTCCGTCGGATGCCGAAAATGCCGCAGCAGCCGAACATTTTTCGATTTGTCTCGTTGATAGGGCACAGCAAGGGAGTTGCACATGGCAGACGTATCGAAGATCAAGGAACATATGGACGTGATTGATTCCACCGGTAAAAACATTGGTCAGGTCGATCACCTCGAAGGCAACGACAAGATCAAGCTCACCAAGACAAGCTCGCCCGATGGGGTACACCATTTCGTTCCGGTCGCGTGGATCGATCATGTCGACACGCATGTTCATCTGAAGAAGCCGGTCAACGACGTCAGCGAGTTGCAAAAGGCGTCATAGTATTCTCAAACAGAAAAGGCCCGCTCATTGAGCGGGCCTTTCGCGTTGCGGCTGATGGGCCGTCAGCCCTTGATGAAGGCCAGCAGATCGTTGTTGATGACGTCCGCATGCGTGGTGATCATGCCGTGCGGATAGTCCTTGTAGGTTTTCAGCGTGCCTTTCTTTAGCAGCTTGGCGCTGAGCGGGCCGGATGCGACGTACGGCACGATCTGGTCGTCCTCGCTGTGCATCACCAGCACGGGAATATCGATCTTCTTCAGGTCTTCGGTGAAATCGGTCTGCGAGAAAACGACGATGCCGTCATAATGCGCCTTGGCGCCGCCGATCATGCCCTGACGCCACCAGTTGCCGATATTGCCTTCGTTGGGCTTCGCGCCAGGCCGATTGAAGCCGTAAAAGGGCCCTTCCGGCAGATCGCGATAGAACTTGGCGCGGTTGGCAGCGAGTTGCGCCTGCAGATCGTCAAAGACGGACTTGGGCAGACCGAGCGGATTTGCGTCGGTCTTGACCATCAGCGGCGGCACCGCAGAGATAATAGCTGCTTTCGAAGCCCGGCTTGTGCCGTGACGTGCGAGGTAATGCACGACCTCACCGCCGCCGGTCGAGTGGCCGACATGAATTGCATCTTTCAGATCGAGATGAGTGACGACGGCGGCCAGATCGTCGGCGTAATGGTCCATGTCATGACCGTCGCCCACCTGGGTGGAGCGGCCGTGGCCGCGCCGGTCGTGTGCAACGACGCGAAAACCCTTGGAGAGAAAGAAAAGCATCTGAGGGTCCCAGTCGTCCGCCGAGAGAGGCCAGCCATGGCTGAACACGATCGGCTGCCCCGAGCCCCAGTCCTTGTAGAAAATGTCAACGCCGTCTTTGGTTTTGACCATAGGCATATCGTTTGTCCTTTCATCTTCCCGAGAACGTGCCGGATAGTCGGGTGACACCCCTGATACGATAGCTCGTCCACTGTTTCGATGACATGGGCGGGTGCCGTTATTTGCGCAGAAAATCCAGGCAGTCTCTATGTTACGCCTGAAAATGTCATACTGGCCTCTTTTTGAGACGCGGGCTTTCGGCAAACCTATCGTGTCTTTTCCTTTTTTGCTCTTTCGGTTTTTTCGATGCGGGAGCATAAAAAAAGGCGGCGCTGTTGCCAGTGCCGCCTTTTGTTGCATGTCTATGCCGCTTCGATCAGCCGTGCAGCTTCTTCGCGGTTTCCGCGATGGTCTTGCCCTGATAGCGGGCGCCGGCAAGTTCGTTCGCGCTCGGCTGACGGCTGCCGTCACCATCGGTGATGGTGGTCGCGCCGTAGGGCGAGCCGCCGGTTACTTCCTTGACACCCATCTGTCCGGCGAAGCCGTAGTTCAGGCCGACCACGACCATGCCGAAGTGCAGCAGGTTGGTGATGATCGAGAACAGCGTGGTCTCCTGGCCGCCGTGCTGCGTGGCGGATGAACTGAACGCGCCGCCGACCTTGCCGTGCAATGCGCCCTTCGCCCACAGGCCGCCGGCCTGATCGAGGAAGTTCGCCATCTGCGACGAGATGCGGCCAAAGCGGGTGCCGGTGCCGACGATGATCGCATCGTAGTTCGCAAGATCCTCGATCTTGGCAACGGGCGCCGCCTGATCGACCTTGTAGTACGACGCCTTGGCGACGTCGGGCGGGACGAGTTCGGGAACGCGCTTGATGTCGACAGTCGCGCCGGCTTCGCGTGCGCCCTCGGCGACAGCGTTCGCCATCGCTTCGATGTGTCCGTAAGCCGAATAGTAAAGAACAAGAACCTTGGCCATGATGGCCTCCTTCAGTTTTCAGGGTTGAATGTGAATTGGCGAGAGAGAATGGATGCGGCTTAAGCCGCATCCACGAGAACGAGTTCGGTGTCTTCGAGCGCGGTGACCTTCACCGACGCTTCTTTCTGGACGGCGACGCCGTCGCGGGCATTGGCGCGTACGCCGTTGACCTCAATGCGGCCGGCCGCCGGAACGAGATAGCCGTAGCGCGTCTCGCCGAGCGCATACTCCGCGGTCTCGCCGGCCTTCAGCGTTGTCGCCAGCACGCGGGCGTCGGCGCGGATCGGCAGGGCATCGTTGTCGGCCCTGAAGCCGCTGGCGATGGTAACGAACTTGCCGGAGCGGTCGGCCTTCGGGAACGGCTTGGCGCCCCAGCACGGCTGTCCGCCTTCCTGCGTCGGCTCGATCCAGATCTGGAAGATCTTGGTCGTCACCGGTTCAAGATTGTACTCGGAGTGGCGGATGCCCGAGCCTGCGCTCATCACCTGCACATCGCCCGCCTCGGTGCGGCCCTTGTTGCCGAGCGAGTCCTGATGCGTGATCGCGCCTTCGCGAACGAAGGTGATGATTTCCATGTTGGCATGAGGATGCGCAGGGAAGCCGGTGTTCGGCGCAATCTCGTCGTCGTTCCAGACGCGCAGGCTGCCGTGATTCATATTGTTCGGGTCGTAGTGGCTGCCGAACGAAAAGTGGTGCTTTGCCTTGAGCCAGCCGTGATTGGCGCTGCCGAGTTTGTTGAATGGCCGAAGTTCGATCATGGGATATTCCTTCGTTGAATGTGCTTGAGGTGACCGCCGGGTGCGTGATGCACGGTGGGTGACCTCGAATTCGATGGGTTATGGATAAGCGCTCCCGAATGGTGCATAAATAGAAACTATGGAAACTCATTGTTTCCATATTTGGCACATAAGGGATGGCTCGCATGCCCAGGCTTCCGGACTTCGAAGCGCTGGCGATCTTCGCCAAAGTCGTGGAAATGCGGTCGTTTGCAGGGGCTGCGACCGAACTGGCGCTATCGAAGGCGACTGTGTCCAAGGCCGTCAGCCGTCTTGAGGACCGGCTCGGCGCACGGCTGTTCAACCGCACCTCGCGGCAACTGGCGCTGACCGATGCCGGCCAGAGACTGTCCGAGCGCGCGGCACGACTTCTGATGGACGGCGAGGCGGCGGAGAACGAAGCGCTGGCGCAATCGTCCGCGCCGCGCGGTCTGGTGCGCTTTGCTGTGCCGATGACCTATGGCGTCCGGGTCATTGCGCCGCTGCTGCCGGAGTTTCTGAGCGCCTACCCCGAAGTGTCCATCGACCTGCATCTGAGCGATGCCATGGTCGATCTGATCGGGGACGGCTTCGACGCCGGCATCCGCATCGCGCGCCTGCCGGATTCATCGCTCGTTGCGCGCCGGTTGAGCGACATGCGGCGCTACACGGTGGCGGCGCCGTCCTACCTGAAGAAGTACGGCCGGCCGACGCATCCCATGCATCTCGCTCAGCACAAATGCTTCGGCTACGCATATCTCTCGACGCCGGGCGTGTGGCACTACGTCAATGCGGCGGGCGAGCAGGCGACGGTGCGGCCGTCGGGGCAACTGCGTGTCAACAACGGCGAAGCCACCATGCCGGCGCTGCTGGCCGGGCTCGGCATCGCCGATCTGCCGGATTTCATTGTCGGCGACGCCATTGCGTCGGGACAACTCGAAGTCATCCTCAAGGACTGGAAACAGCCCGAGGGCGCCGTTCATCTGGTGATGCCGCCGGGCGGGCCGCGCCCCGCGCGTGTCGAAGTGCTGGCGGATTTTCTCGCCGACAAACTTGGCCGCACCAGACGCGGGGCCCGCTAAGTCCGATCACGTTCCTGTTCCGCACTGGATTGGCGGGCCAAGTCTGCGTAACATGGGCTTCCATCCTCGAAGGTTTCCCTGAATGCGCAATTTCATCTCGCCGTCCCGCTCCATCGCAGTGGGGGAACGCGGCATGGCCGCGACCTCGCACCCGCAGGCGACTCTCGCCGCACTCGACATTCTGAAAGCCGGCGGCAATGCGATGGACGCTGCCATTGCGGCGGTCGCCTTGCAGGGCGTGGTCGAGCCGCAGATGACCGGCATCGGCGGCGACTGCTTTGTGATCTATTCGCCGAAGGCGGGCACGCCGGTTGCGTTGAACGGTTCGGGCCGTACACCCGAGAAGACCGATCTCGCTGCAACGATGGCAAAGGGCGCGAAGGCGCTCACACCGACCTCGATCGAAGGCGTCACCGTTCCGGGCGCGATCGATGCATGGTGCAGGCTTGCTGCGAAGCACGGCAGCAAATCGCTGGACGAGATCTTCAAACCGGCCATCGATGCCGCCGAAAACGGTTTCCGCATCACGCCGCGCGTGGCGTCGGACTGGTCGCGCAACCGTGCGAAACTCGAAAGCAATCCGGCGGCGACAGCGCATTATCTCCCCGGCGGTGTCGCGCCTGCGATTGGTGACCGGCGCAGCCAGCCGGCACTCGGAAAGACGCTGCGCCGCATCGCGCGCGAAGGCCGCGCGGCATTCTATGAGGGCGAGGTCGCGGAAGAGCTTGCAAGCGTGCTGCAAGGCCTCGGCGGTGTGCACACCGTGCAAGACTTCGCCGTGAACACGCCCGAAGACGTGACGCCGATCTCTACGAGCTACGGCGGCCATGACATTCTCGAATGCCCGCCGAACGGGCAGGGCCTGGCGGCGCTGATGATCCTGCGCACGCTGGCGGGCTACGACATCAAGGCGCTCGCGGAAGTTGACCGCGTGCACCTCTTGGCGGAAGCGACCAAGGCGGCGTATCGCGCGCGCGATGCGTTCTTCTGCGACCCCGCACACGGCAAGGTCGATGCCGCGCATTTTCTTTCGGACCAGTATATCGGCGCGATCCGCAGCAAGATCGACATGACGCGGGCCAGCGCTGCTGTCGACTGGGACGACATCGAGCACAAGGATACGGTCTATGTCACCGTGGTGGATCGTGATCTCAACGCCGTGTCGTTCATCAATTCGCTGTTCCAGCCGTTCGGTAGCGGCATCTATGCGCCGAAGTCCGGCGTGCTGCTGCACAACCGCGGCTGGGGCTTCCGGCTTCAGCCCGGTCATCCCAATGCGCTCGGCCCGAACAAGCGGCCGATGCACACCATCATTCCGGGCATGGTGATGAAGAACGGACGCTGCATGATGCCGTTCGGCGTGATGGGCGGCCACTATCAGGCGACCGGCCACGGCAACTTTCTCTCCAACGTGTTCGACCTCGGCATGGACATTCAGGCCGCATCCGAAGCGCCGCGCTCGTTCGCGTTCGAGGGCGTGCTGTCGCTGGAGCCGACATTTGGAAAAGAGATCGGCACGGAACTCGCGGCGCGCGGGCACGAGGTCAAATGGGCCGATGTCGCCCTCGGCGGCTGTCAGGCGATCTGGATCGATCACGAACGCGGAGTTCTGCTCGGCGCCACCGACCATCGCAAGGATGGCGTGGCGCTCGGCATTTGAGCACTCGTTCCGGACGCACGTTGTGCGTCCGTCGGCACATCAACCGGCGCGGCTATCATCCGCGCACGATTGGCATTGTCACGTATTGCCGTACTTCATGAAAAAGCACCGCCTCTCACCCGAGAGGTTGTGGCATCGCCATGTCTTGCCGTCCTCGCTTGGCGTCGCCTGCTCGAACGGAACCAGTTCCTTGAATCGCGTCAGCCAGATTCCGTCGGGCCGGACCTGAACCTCGTCGGAACTCAACTGTTCGCAATCGCTCGGGCCGCAACAGTGAACGCCATCGGAACCTCTATAGGCCCCTTCGGCGATCCAGTTCGGACGTCCATCCGCATCATGCGCGAAGCAGACGCGGGTTATCAGGAGTCCCACTGTCAGGAACAAGAAAATGACTGATCGCATCACATCACCTCCTTGAGGAAATGCGAAGCATCAATCGTGCCAGATGGAAGGCTTATCGATCTCCGGCGGCATGCCTGAACTGCGAAGACAGTGCCGGCGAATCAATTCGGCAACACCTGCGGCTTGCCCGCGATTTAGGGGTGTGCGGCGAGCAGTTTCGGCAAATCCGCCAGCGCGCCAATGCGATAGTCCGGTTCCCAGCCGAATTCATCCATCTGCATGCGGATCGCCTTGAACATCGACAACGGCCGCACGAGGTCGGCTTTCACAAATTCGGTAGCCATCGCCCGTGGTGTGACGCGTTCGATCCAGGCCACGTTCAGGCCGAACGCCTTGGCGCCGCAGGCATCGAACGGATTGGAGGAGACGAACAGCACCTCATGCGGCTTCACACTGAGATTTGATTCGATCAGGTCATAAGTGCGCGGCGACGGTTTGAAGATCTTGGTCGTGTCGATGCTGATGGTGGCGTCGAGAATGGTGTCGAGGCCGGTGTTGCGCACCAGTGCATTCAGCATATCGGTGCTGCCGTTCGACAGGATCGCGAGCTTGCGGTCTTTCATCGCCGCGAGAGCTTCCTTCGCATCGGGGTAAAGATCGAGGTGGACGTACTTCTCCATGATGCGCTCGGAGGCCTTCTCATCGAACGTCAGGCCGAGCGCCTTGAGCGTGAACGTCAGCGATTGCCGCGTGATGACCGAGAAATCCTCGTAGCGCCCCATCAGTGAGCGAAGCCAGGTGTATTCGAGCTGCTTCATGCGCCAGATCTGGGTGATCAGCTCGCCATAGCCGGGAAACGCCTCGTCGGTGACAGCGGCGACCGACTGCACGTCATAGAGCGTGCCGTAAGCATCGAATACAACGGCCTTGATCGTCATCTGCGCTTCCTTCAGGGTATGGCGACAAAGAATAAAAACAAATTCTCAGGGAGGCATCATGAATCGGCGCGAGCTTCTGAAAGCGGCTGCAGTTGTGCCGCTGTCACAGGTTGCATTGCACACGCTGTCCGGCAACGCCAATGCGCAGGCCGCATGGCCGTCGCGCAACATCACCATGATCGTACCGTTTCCCGCTGGCGGGCAGGCCGATCTCGCGGCGCGGCCGGTGGCGCTGGCGCTGGAGCGCATTCTGGGAAAACCCGTGATCGTCGATAACCGCGCCGGCGGCGGCGGCGGTTCGGTTGGCAATGCTGCGGCTGCGCGCGCTGAGCCCGACGGCTACACGCTGCTGATGACACTCTCGTCGCTGGCGGTATTGCCGGAAGCCGACCGGCTGTTCGACCGCCCGGTGGCTTATGAGATGTCGCAGTTTGCGCCGGTGGCACGGGTGCTCGCCGATCCGACCATGCTGGCGGTACCCGCATCCGCGCCATGGAAAACGGTCAAGGAGTTCGTCGAGGACGCGAAGGCGCGGCCGGGCCAGATACCTTATGGCTCGTCCGGTCCCTACGGCACGCTGCACATCGCGATGGAAATGTTTGCGGCCAGCGCCGGGATCAAGCTGCTGCATGTGCCGTTCCGCGGCGCAGGCCCGGCACTGACGGGATTGCTGACCGGCACGGTGCAGGCGGTGGCCTCGGCGCCGGGCACCCTGCGTGCGCAGGTCGATGACGGCAAGATGCGCGTGCTGGCCGGATGGGGCGCAAAGCGCGTCGCAAGTTTCCCCGACGTGCCGACGTTTCAGGAGCTCGGTTACAAAGACGTCGAGTTCTACATCTGGGCGGGTTTGTTCGCGCAGACGGCATTGCCCGCGCCGATCATGACAAAGCTGCGCGAAGCCATGGGCGAGGCCGTGCGCGCGCCGGAGGTAGTGAAAACATTCGAGACCGCAGGCAGCCCCGTCGCCTACCTCGATGCGCCGGAGTTTACGAAATTCGTCGAAGCCGACAGCGCGCGGCTGATCGCGGCAGTGAAGAAGATCGGCAGGGTGGAGTAGCGCGCGCTCACGCCATCATGCCACTTCGCTCTGCTCCCGGATTTCGCTGACGTCGATCCACTCGGCGCTGGTCAGTTCGGCCATGCGTGCGGGCGAGATGCGAACGGCGCTGTTGATCGAGCCGGCAGCCGGCACGACTTCACTGAAGGCCTTCAGTGAAATGTCGCAATAGACCGGCAGCGGCGTTTTCAATCCGAACGGACAGATGCCGCCAACCGGATGGCCGGTGGCCTCGAGCGCTTCCTCGGCGCTGAGCATGCGCGGCTTGCCGCCGAACACCGCGCGCGCCTTCTTGTTGTCGAGCCGGGCGGTGCCGCAGGTGACCACCAGCAGCACGCGGTCACCCACGCGCAATGATAATGTTTTGGCGATCTCCGCAGGTGTCACGCCAAAGGCTTCGGCGGCCAGCGCCACCGTGGCGGAACTTTTGTCCGATTCAATGACGGTAATATCGGGCGCATTTTTCGCGAAAAACGCGCGAACTGTTTCGATGCTCATGCTTTGTCCTGTCGGCAAACCTGTATTCCGACCGAGGACCTACCATGGCCAAAGCCGCGCGCAAATCGTCCGCAAGACGGACGCGAAAGACATTATCTGCAGGGAAAGCATCCTCAAGGAAGGCAGGCAAGATGCGCACGTCGGCCAAGCGTTCCGTCCGTAAATGGTCGGGCCGTGTCACAGCCACCAGTGATGCGCTCGATCTCAAGCATCATCTGTTCAAGCAGCGGAGTCCTGCCGCCATCGCGCGTTCGTTGAAGCGCTCGGCGGAGCGCAACCATCGCCGCAAGGCCAGCCCGTACCAGTCGGCGATGTCGATGCTGAATTTTTACATCAACCGGGGCGGCAAGAATCTGTCCGCAGTTCGCAAGCGCAAGCTCGAAGCGGCCAAGTCCGAGGTGCGGAAGGCGTTCGGGAAAAAGGCAGCCTGACGTCGGGTCAGCCATTGGCGGTGGTCTGGGTCCGGATATCCTGCGCGGTGCGCTTGAGCGCGACCAGAAATTTCTTCTTGGCTTCGGCCTCGGTCACAGTGCCCGAAATGGTGTTGATGCTGACAGCGGCCACGACATGGCCGGCCTGGTCACGGACCGGCACCGCGATGCCGCAGATCGCAGGATCGAGTTCGCCGTCGATCCAGGCATAGCCCTGCTGCTCCACCCGCGTCAGTTCTTCACCAAGTTTGATCGGGCAGGTGAGGGTGCGGGGAGTCACCTGCTTGAATTCGATCTCGGAGATATATCGCGCACGCTGGTCGGGCGGCAGCGCGGCGAGCAGCACACGTCCCAGCGAGATCAGATGCGCGGGCAGGCGGCTGCCAATGCCGAGATTGGCGGACAGAATGCGCCGCGCCGGCAGGCGCAGCGCATAGACGATCTCGGTTTCATCCAGCACCGCCAGCGCGCAGGATTCTCCGATCTCGTTACGCAGGTCTTCGAGCGCGCGCTGGGCATAACCCCAGTAGGGCAGCGCGTTGAGATAGGACAATCCGAGGCCAAGCGCGCGCGGACGCAGGCTGAAGTAGCGGCCGTCGGCTTCGCAATATTTCAGCGCCACCAGTGTTGCGAGCATGCGCCGAGTGGTTGCCCGCGTCAGTCCGGCGGACGCTGCCGTCTCCGACAGCGTATGCCGTCCCGGCGGCTGTCCGAGCGCCTCGACCACGGAAAATCCTCTCGCGATGGCGCGGACGAAACCGTCACTCTCCTTGGGCATTCAGACATCCTCTCAAAACCGGACTTGTCAGGATCGAAAAGCCGGATCATAGTGTTCGTACAGTGACTATAAAGTTCGCCTGATGAACATAGATGAGAGATTGCCATGGCGCAAGCACAAGCTTTCGAGACCGACTTCTGGAAGGACGAAAATTTGCGAAAGGTCTGGGACGAGATCGTTCCGGGTGAACCGCGCAAGACGATTCCCTACCTGCTGACCAAGGAAGCCATCGCGCTCCTGTGCAAGGCCGTCGGTGAAACCAACCCGCTTTATCTCGATGAGGCCTATGCCAAGACCACGCCCTGGGGCGGGATCATCGCGCCGCCGTCCATCCACATCCTTCTGATGTTCGCCTGCACCGAGGCGGACGACTGGATGCGCTCACCCGGCACCGTGAATGCGGGCCAGTCCTGGAGCTACAACAAGCCCGCACGGCCCGGCGACACGATTACGCTGCAGGCTCGCGCGCTCGACAAGTTCATCAAGCGCGAGCGGCTGTTCGTGGTCCACGACAACGTCTTCTTCAACCAGCACGGCGACGTGATCTGTTCCGGCCGCGGCCAGACCATCCGGCCGATGTAACGCGAGGAGTTCAAACATGACGACCACATTCGAAACCCTCTCGGTTGGCGACAGCATCGACGGCCCGAAGTTCTCGGTCTCGCGCGAATCCATCCGCCTGTTCTGCGATGCATCGCTCGACTACAACCCGCTGCATCTCGACGACAACTACATGAAGGGCGATTTCGGCAAGACCAATTTCGGCGGCATCATTATGCACGGCATGAACAACTTCGGGCTGATCACCCGGATGCTGACCGACTGGGCCTATCCCGCGGGCGCCATTCATCGCCGTCTGGAAACGCGCTGGGTCAAGCCGGTGAAGCCGGGCGATACCATCCAGCCGGAAGGCATCATCAAGGCGAAGCAGACCACCAAGAACTCGCGCTTCGTGCTGATCGACGTGCTGGTGAAGAACCAGAACGGCGACAAGGTCGCTGTCGGCGAGGCGATGGTCGAATTCCCGCGCGCAGCCGCAGCAGCCTGACCGGGAGTTGAAGCGCGATGTCGATCGCGATCATAGGCGCGGGAGTTGGCGGACTGACGGCGGCGTTGTCTTTGCACGCCGCCGGCCAGGGCGACATTCTCCTGCTGGAAGCAGCGCGTGAAATTCGCGACGTGGGCGTCGGCATCAACCTGCCGCCGCACGCCGTCCGTGAATTGAGCGAACTGGGCCTTGGGGATGCGCTCGCGAAAGTGGGCGTGCCGACCAAGGAGCTGGCTTACTACGATCCCAGAGGCCAGTTGATCTGGGCCGAGCCGCGCGGGTTAGACGCCGGTTACAAATGGCCGCAATACTCCATTCATCGGGGCACGCTGCAACGGCTGCTCGTCGATGCCGTGCACGAACGGCTGGGTGCGTCCACGATCCGCGTCGCGCAGCGGGTGACGGGCATCAGCGCCACGGGCAACAAGGCCGTCATCGCCGCGACCGATCTGATTGAGGATCGTCCGGTGTCCTATACGGCCGATGTCGCGATCTGCGCTGACGGCATCCGCTCGCCGTCGCGCGACAGTCTTTATGGCGCGGTCACGCCGCTCGCATCGAACGGCTGGGTCATGTACCGCGGCGTCACCAAGGCCGGGCCGTTTCTTTCCGGACGCTCGATGGTGATTATCGGCGATGAGACCCAGCGCGTGGTGGTCTATCCGATCGCGGATGGCGTCATCAACTGGCTGCTGGTTCGACCGAAGGATACGACGCGCGCCGAAACCGAACTCGGCAACTGGAATCTGCCGGTGCCGACCAGTGTCATTGCGGAGTTCGTAAAAGACTACCGCTTCGATTGGCTGGACGTGCATCATCTGGTGTCGTCGTCATCGGAATCCTACGAGTATCCCATGGCGGACATCGATCCGTTGCCGCGCTGGATTTTCGGGCGATGCGCGCTGCTCGGGGATGCCGCGCATGCGATGTATCCGTTCGGCTCCAACGGTGCGTCGCAGGCGATCCTTGATGCGCGGGTGCTGGCTTATGAGCTGGCGACCGCTGCGACCATCGATGACGCATTGCGCGCATATGACGCGCAGCGCCGGCCGGTTGCGAGCGAAGTACAGCTCGCAAATCGGCGGCAGGCAGGCGATGTGATGGCGCGCGTGAGCGCGCTGGCGCGCAGCGGCGCGCATGGCGATGCGAAAGCCGAGTTGCAGGATGTCGAACGCCGCTACAAGCAGCTTGCGGGTTTCGATGTCGATGCCCTGAACACCCGGAAATCGTGGAGCGTTTCTGACGTTTCGCGATAACGACAGATCAAGAACCGGAAACAATCCGGAACAGGAGGGAGACGTAAATGCGATATTTGGATGTGATGCGCTCTGCATTGGTTGCAGTTGGCGTGATGGCTGCGACATCGCAGATCGCCATAGCTCAGGATGCCTATCCGACCCGGCCGATCAGACTGCTGGTCGGCTTCGCGGCGGGCGGGGCGACGGATACCACGTTCCGCAAGCTTGCCGAACTTGCTGCCAAGGATCTCGGGCAGCCGATCATCGTTGAAAACCGGCCGGGCGCAGGTGCAACGCTGGCCCCGTCGACAATGGCCAAAACAGAAGCGCCCGACGGTTACACCATCGCGGCGGCGACTGCGGGATTGCTGCGTTACCCTTACATGCAGAAAGTCGACTGGGATCCGATCAAGGATTTCACCTGGATCACGGGTCTCGGCGGCTACACCTTTGTGCTCGCGGTCAACACCGACTCGCCGCTCAAGACACCTGCCGATTTTTTCGCTTACGCAAAGAAGAATCCCGATGTTCTGACGGTCGCGACCGCGGGCGCCGGCACCACCATGCATCTGCTCGCGGAAGCGCTCGCCGGAATGGCGGACGTGAAGATCACCCATGTCGGATACAAGGGCAGCAGCGAAGCCGTGACCGCGGTTCTCGGCGGTCACACCATGTCGACGGTCGATGCCATCGGCACCATTCTGCCTTATGTCGAATCGGGCAAGATGCGCGTGCTGCTGTCGTTCGATCCGCAGCCGGTGGCGTCACTGCCCGGCGTGCCGACAGCCAAGAGCCTCGGCTACGATCTGGTTTACCCTGCGCCGTATGGACTGGTCGGGCCGAAGGGAATGCCGCCCGCCGTCGTCGACAGGCTGTACAAGGCCTTCAAGGCCGCGGCCGACAGCGACGAGTACAAGAAGCTGCTGGTGCAACTCGGGCAGACGGAGTGGCAGAAGCCGCCCGGTGAATATCAGCAGTGGGCCGGCGAATTTTATCTCTCCGAACGCTCGCTGGTTGAACGCGCCAAGTTGCTGCGTCAGCCCTGAACGGTTGGATCGATCCCGCTGGCGAGGAGCATGCTCGCCATACAAACTCAAGTCAGGTTGAAATCATGAAGTCACTATTTGCCGCGATCTGCTCCGTGTTCCTGCTGGTCACCACGCCCGGCAGCGCCAATGAGCAGTTTCCCGTCAACAATGTGAAGATCATCGTGCCGTTCCCGGCCGGCGGCACCACCGACATTCTGGCGCGCTTTGTCGCCCAGTATCTCGGCGAGAAGCTCGGCGTCACGACCATTGTGGAGAATCGCGCCGGCGCTTCGGGCATCATCGGCTCCGAAGTGGTGGCGAAGTCGCCGAACGATGGCAGCGTGTTGCTGCTGACCGCGACGCATCACGTCATCAACCCGAGTCTCTACAAGCAACTGCCGTTCGATCCGCGCAAGGAGTTTTCTCCAGTCGCTCTGGTGGCGAGCGCGCCGAACGCACTCGTTGTGACGGCGAACTTCCCCGCCAAGAACGTCGCCGAACTGATCGCGATGGCCAAGAAGGAGCCCGGCAAGTATTCGTTCGGCTCCGCCGGCATCGGCGGCGCCAATCATCTGTCGGGCGAACTGTTCAAGCAGATGGCCGGCGTCGACATCGTGCACGTTCCCTACAAGGGCGCGGCGCCTGCGATGAACGACCTGATTGGTGGACACATTCCGATCATGTTCGACACGCTGCCGACGGTGCTGCCAGCAGCGTCCGGCGGCACCATCCGCGTGCTTGCAGTAACCAGCAAGGAGCGCGCCGCATCGCTGCCCGACGTGCCGACCCTCGATGAGGCCGGTGTGAAGGGTTTCGAGGCGACCGCGTGGTTCGGCCTTTATATGCCGGCCGCGAATGGCAACCCCGCCTACACCAAGCTGGTCGCGGCCATGAAGGAGATCCTCGCCTCGCCCGCAACGCGCGAGAAGTTTGCCGGACAAGGCGTCGAGCCCGGAAAGCTTTCCGGCCCGGATTTCACGAAGTTTGTGGATGCCGAGATGGACAAGTGGGCGAACGTCGTGAAGACCGCGAACGTGCCGCAGCAATAGCAGCCGGTCTCAAGGATTGCAGAAAGCCCGCTCCGGATTGTCCGGGGCGGGCTTTTGACTGGCTGGACCGGAGACGCGCGCCGCGCCTAGTGGGTCGGGGTGCCGTCAGAACCGTGCGTCGTGATGGTCTGGCCCGCGGTGGCCGCGGCCTTCATCACATACGGACTTGGTCCGACAACGTCGGTCGCAAGTCCGAGCTTCTCGAACAGGCGAATGGTCAGCCAGGTGGTGTCGAACTCCCACCACTTGTGGCCGTGACGCGCCGAACGCGGATCGGCGTGGTGATTGTTGTGCCAGCCTTCGCCGTGAGCAAGGAGACCGATGAACACGTTGTTCCGGCTGTCTTCGTCGGTGCGGTAATTCCGGTAGCCCCACAGATGGGTGATGGAGTTCACCGCCCAGGTCTGGTGCCAGACGAACACCGTGCGCACGAACACACCCCAGATCAGGATGCTCAGCCCGAACTGCAACGCCTGCATCGCAGTCCCGCCCATCGCCAGCTCAGCGAGGAAGCCGAGGCCGAAAAACACCAGCCATTGAATGAGGATGATCTTGAGCTGAAGCCAGTTGCGCTCGAGCGCGACATAGAACGGATCGCGCAGGATGTCCTTGGCGTAGCGCTCGTAAATTCCGAGGCGGTTGAGCTCGGGATTCTTGACGATCAGCCAGCCGATGTGCCCCCACAGGAAGTTCACCAGCGGGCTGTGCGGATCCGGCTGTTCGTCGGCGTGCTGATGATGCCGGCGATGCACGGCGACCCAGCGGGCCGGCGTATCCTCCACACAGCAAATGGCGATGACCACGAGCACATGCTCGAACCATTTCGGACAGCGGAAGCCGCGATGGGTGAGCAGACGGTGATAGCCGATATTGATGCCGAGCAATCCGCTCAGGCGGGCAGCAATGACGGCCACGATCACCCCGGTCCAACTGAAATACCAGGGGATGAAGGCGAGCAGCGCGACCAGATGGTAAAACAGGATGGGGAGGGCGGCCCCCCATTCAATGCGGTTGAGATTGACCCCTGCGGGCAGCGGCAGACGGCCGGACAATCCGGGCTCCGCGGTGCCGGGGAGGGGGACGGCTTTCGCGGCCGCCGGACGATTGTTAGTCATTTCAGCGGTCAAAGGGTCCAAAACTGCCTTCCGGGTGGGGCCAAGGCCGTGTTTAACGCATACGCCGCCGAAGATGAAGGACGGGGGACGCGAGCGGCTCTAGATGTTTGATTAGAGAGACATTTGGGCCGGGAAAAGTCCGAAACCGGGTTCCGTTCGGGGCAATTTGACCCGGTTGCAGGGGCTGAATTTGCCTGATCGGATTGACATTTGTGCCACCGATGGCATAGAAACCGCCCTGCCCCGCGCGGCTTGGCCTGCGGGATATGCCCATCAACCAACGGTTTCATACTCGGCCTGCAACGCGGCCTTCCAGAGAGCATTGTCCCATGAAGGTCCGTAATTCGCTGAAGTCCCTGCGCGGCCGTAACCGCAACAACCGTCTGGTCCGCCGCAAGGGCCGGGTTTATGTCATCAACAAGGTTCAGCGCCGCTTCAAGGCGCGCCAGGGCTGATTCGCCGCCCGATTGTTCGATGATGTCGCCAGCCGCCAGCGGCTGGCAGGTCTAGCCCAGAACTTCCCCCATATCACAGCCGTTTGACGCCGCTGGTGCTTTGCACGCGGTGCTTTCCGCGTTTAGACTTTCCGTCATGGCATCCAAGACGGAATGGACCACGGCTGTCCTGAAACTCGCGATCGTCGCTCTGACGCTCGTGGCGTTCGCTGCGACCCCCGCAGCGGCACAGGCTCCGCAAATCACCCCGCCAGGCAAGCAGAAGAAACTGCCGCAGCCGCCCGCCAAGCTCCCGCGCGTGATCGGCGACAAGGCCAAGAATCTCGATTTTCTGTTCGGCGCGCTGAAGGCCGCGCCGGATCAGGAGAGCGCCAAGGCCGTTGAAGCCCGAATCTGGGCGGTATGGACCGCGACGCCGAGCGACACGGCGGCGCTCTTGATGGCGCGGGCCAAGCTCGCGCTGGACAGCAAGGACACCGATGTCGCGCTGAAGCTGCTCGATGCGGTCATCAAGCTGCGTCCCGATTACATCGAGGCCTGGAACCGGCGTGCGACGATCTATTACCTTCAGAACGACTACAGCCGCTCGATGGAAGACATCCGGCAGGTGCTGATCCGAGAGCCGCGCCACTTTGGCGCCCTGGCGGGTCTCGGCATGATCATGCAGGAGACCGGCGACGAAAAGCACGCGCTGGACGCTTTCCGCAGGGCGCTCGCCATCAACCCGTACCTCGAACGTGTCCCCGATCTCGTGAAGACCCTGTCCGAGAAGGTTGAAGGCCGCGATATTTAACCAGTCATTTATTGTATTCTGACTGGCATAACGGCCGGTTTGTTTTGACGTGAAACTTATTCATCGGTCGTTCGTATTTCCCGCCGTGAAGAAAATTCCCCGGATTCTTTCCATGATTGTTCTGGCGGCTGTGGTCACGCTGGCGGCGCTGGCGCTGATCACGCAGGCCGGCGTTTTTGCGCTCGAACGCGCCTATCCGCCGCAGGGAAAGTTTGTGGACGTCAAGGGAGCGCGGCTTCATGTCGTCGAACTGGGCCCGACTTACGCGCCCGGTCTGCCGATCGTCCTCATTCACGGCGCGAGTTCGAGCCTGCAAACCATGCGCCAGCCGCTCGGCGAGCGGCTGGCGAAAGATCATCGCGTCCTCCTGATCGACCGGCCGGGCCACGGCTGGAGCACGCGCGACCGCACCGAGGATTCGACACTCGCGATTCAGGCCCGGATGATCGACGAGGCGCTGGGCAAGCTCGGTGTCGATCAGGCCATTATCGTCGGTCATTCGTGGGCCGGCGCGATGATGCCGGCGCTGGCGATGCAATATTCCAAGCGGGTCGCGGCCATCATGATGCTGTCGCCGGTGGCGTATCCCTGGCCGGGTGGGGTCGGACGGTTCAACAGGATCGCGACCATTCCGGTGATCGGCCCGCTGCTCGCCTATACGATCACGCTGCCGCTGGGCATGTTTCTCGTTGATGGCGGAACGCGTTATGTCTTCGCGCCGCAGACGATGCCCGACGGCTATATCGATGCGACCGCGGTGCGCATGGTGTTGCGGCCGCAGGTCTTTCTCGACAATGCTCGGGATCTCACGACGCTGAAGGCGGAAGTGGCGAAGCAGTCACCGAATTATCCGTCGATCCGGGTTCCGGTGACGATCATCGCTGGCGACGCCGACAAGACGGTTTCGACCGATATTCATTCCCGCCCATTTGCGGAGGCTGTGCCGCAGACGAAACTCGTGGTGTTGCCGAATGGCGGCCACATGCCGCAGGTTTATGCAACAGACCTGATCGTGGCGGAGATCGAGGCGATATCCGCAAAAGCGCAGGCGTTCTCGGTCACCGCGCGCAGGTCTGATTGATTCGCTCGGACTGCCGTCACTGACACGCCCACGGGGCAGATTGCCACGCAACTGCAAGCAATTTTGGTGGCGACGGACCCGCGCACGTTGATTTTTGATCCCGCCATTGCTAGTTCGGCGTCTTTCGCAGCGGCGCGTGCCGCATTTCTCAGTTTTGATTTTGATTGGAGATTTCCGTGAAAGCTTCGTCATTGAGTTTTTTCGCCGCTGTCATCGCGGTTCTCATCGGCATGTCCTGGGGCATCGTCATGGCGATGTCGCAGGACCATTCCTCCATGCCCGCGCACGCTCACCTCAACCTGCTGGGCTGGGTGTCGTTGTTTCTGTTCGGGATTTTCTATCGCCTTCATCCGGCGCTGGAAGTTTCGCGTATCGCGCTGGCGCAGGTCTGGATCTGGATCGTCGGCACGATCGCCTTGACCGTGGGTGTTGCCATGCTGCACGCGGGCAACAAGGCCGGTGAGCCTTATGCAGGCATCGGATCGCTTGTCCTGCTCGGCGATATGCTGCTGTTCGGCTGGCTGGTGGTTCGGAACGAACTCCGCACGGCCGCCACGCCGCGATAGATCGTTCGCTCGGCTCGCACGCGCAACATGCACGTGCATCGGAGGAGAAGTTTCTCTTTTGATCACGATGCGCTGAACATCATACTGCTGCCATCGATCGATGATCGAGTGTCGTCGTTATACGCGTCCTTTTCTCGCTCCAGCAGAATGAAGGTCGGACATGACAACCTCATCGAACAATGACAATGCTTTCAGCAAAGTCGCGGAAACGATTCCGTTTCCCGATCTCGCGCGCGTCAGCGAGATGAACGGAACCATGCTGAACGAAATCGCGAAGTTCAACGCGCAGGTCAGCACCAACATGCAGTCGGTCGGCAAGGAATGGTCCGAGTTTGTCGGGATGAGGCTCCGCGAGGATGCCCAGTTATTCCGCTCGATCCACGATTGCCGCTCGTTGCAGGATCTGCAGCAGGTGTACGCGCAGTTCTGGCAAACCGCATTCACCCAGTACGGTGAAGAAGCCCAGCGTATGATGAAACTGACGCAGGGGACTGTCGAGGATGCGACCCGCAACGCGCGGGAACTCCGCGATACGGTCATTCATACCGACAAGGCTGCCTGACTCCGGCATTCGCCGGGTGCCACGGAGGTGGTGCCCGGCCGCATGCCGGCGCAACAGAATTTTTGCTCGTCGCCAATCGTGCTTTGCTCACAACGGAATTGTTGTGGTCTCGAATGGTCATTCAACCTGACAATGCGTCTCTACGGTCCTCAGTCGGACGCGCTGACTGGAAAGTGGAATCCGCCCCCGTGACACGGGTTCAGGAGACGGCGGCCCAGTCAGCGAAGTAGAGCCGAGTTGGCGTCAGATGTCGGCTTCGCGGTCGGGGCCGACATAAGCGATACGCACCATGTTGGTCGTGCCCGGCGTGCCGAGCGGTACGCCCGCAACGATGATCACGCGCTGGCCTGCTTTCGCAAACCCGTCACGGAACGCGATGCTTCCCGCGCGGTCGATCATGTCGTCCTGATCGTGCGCGTCTTCCGCGATCACGCAATGCACGCCCCACACCAGCGACAGTTTGCGCCCGGTGTTGACGCTCGGCGTGATGGCGACCACTGGCGGCCTTGGCCGCTCGCGCGCAACGCGCAGCGCGGTGGAGCCTGAACTGGTCCAGCAGATGATGGCGGAGAGATCGAGCGTCTCGGCGATCTGGCGCGCGGCATCGGCGATGGCGTCGCCTGCGGTCGCTTCAGGATCGGGCCGCTGTGCAGCGATGACGCCGCGATAGGTCGGGTCGCGTTCGCATTCCTCGCCGATGCGGTTCATGGTCAGCACCGCCTCGACCGGGAATTTGCCTGCGGCGGATTCTGCCGACAGCATGATCGCATCCGCGCCTTCGAACACGGCGTTGGCGACGTCCGAGACTTCGGCACGCGTCGGCACCGGCGACGTGATCATCGATTCGAGCATCTGTGTCGCGATCACCACCGGCTTGCCGGCGCGCCGCGCCATGCGCGTCATCTGCTTCTGGAGTCCGGGCACGCGTTCGGCCGGCAATTCGACGCCAAGGTCGCCGCGCGCAACCATCAGCGCGTCGGAGGCCTCCATGATTTCGGCGAGACGGTCGATCGCCTGCGGCTTCTCGATCTTCGACATGATCGAGGCGCGGCCGCGCACCAGCTTCTTGGCCTCGATCACGTCATCGGCGCGCTGCACGAACGACAGTGCGACCCAGTCGATGCCGGTTTCCAGCGCAGCCTCGAGGTCGGCGCGGTCCTTCGGTGTCATCGCCGACACCGGCAGATCGGTGTCGGGCAGGCTGACGCCCTTGCGGTCGGACATTTTTCCGCCGGTCACCACGCGCACGAGGGCGTGGTCAGGCGAGGTCTCCTCCGCGATCAGGCGAAGTTTGCCGTCGTCGATCAGCAGCGCGTGGCCGGGCCGCAATGCTTTCAGAATTTCAGGATGGGGAAGATGGACGCGGGTCTTGTTGCCCGGCGCCGGATCGGCATCGAGAGTGAACATCGCGCCGTTGTTGAGTTCGACAAAGCCGTTCTCGAAATTGCCGAGCCGCAGCTTCGGCCCCTGAAGATCGACCAGAATGCCGATCGGGCGGCCGTAACTGCCTTCCACGCTGCGGATCGTCGCCACAAGCTCACGCATCTTGTCGTGCGGGGTGTGGCTCATGTTGATGCGGAACACGTCCGCGCCGGCCTCGAACAGCTTGCGGATGGAGGCGCTGTCCGACGATGCCGGTCCAAGCGTGGCGAGAATTTTAATGCGTCGCAGACGTCTCATTTAGGATTTCCAGGAGCTGCACCGGGAAGTGCGCCGGGTTGTGCAGCCCCCGGCGCATTCGGCATGCCGGGAAGGCCTGGCGAGCGCGGGTTCTGTTCGTTGGATTCGGTCAGTTGCACGGTCCATGCGCGCTGGTCGCCGGTATCGACCTCGAAGTAGCCGGTGCGGTCGAAACCGCGCGCCAGGCAGTCTTCCGTGCCTTTGATGGTGAATTCCTTGTCGCGCGAACACATGAAGGCTTGCCCCGACCACTCTCCGCCGCGGTCATAGTCGATGGCGTAGATATAATAGTAACGTGCGACAAGCGTTCCACGCAGGAGGGTTTCGCAGGCCCGGGACGACACGTTCCACCAGCCCTCGGTGACCCAGCCTTCGTTGTCCTTGTAGCCAAGTGCGATGCCGACCCGGCTCGACGTGTTGTTGCAGAGCCGGAAATCCGCGGCTGCGGGCGCGCTCCACGCACACAGCCCGATCAGCGCGACAAGCCCAGTGAGGGCGGCGGTGATCGTGCGGGAAAGCGTCATGCGGCGGGAGATTGTGGCGGTCATACCAGGTACTATCAACCGTTCGTTGATTTCGCGTAACACATTGACCATGATCGGCAAAAAGCTGAGATTTCATGTCCGGTCAGGTCCCGTCACTATAAGGGGGCTTGGCGGTTTCGCCAAACCGTGCGCAAGCATTAATAGGCCACTTGCCGCGTTGCGATGTGGGCTGGTTTGGTTTTTTCCGCCATATGGAAAATCACCGGATACGGTCCCATGTTAGAAGCCCTTATGGGGCGGCTCATACGACGGATGAAATGGCGGAAAAATGACCATGGCGATGGATGACAAGACCCGGACGGAGTTGGAAGCAGCGGTTTTCCGCCGGCTGGTCGAGCATCTGCGCGGACGGACCGACGTGCAGAATATCGACCTGATGAACCTTGCGGGCTTCTGCCGCAATTGCCTGTCGAACTGGCTGAAGGAGGCCGCCGACGCGAAGGGCGTGGCGCTGAGCAAGGACGACAGCCGCGAGGCGGTCTATGGCATGCCGTACGAGACCTGGAAGGCGACCTATCAGAGCGACGCGACGCCGGAGCAGCAGGCGGCGCTGAAGAAGAGCCACGCCGGTCACTGAAACACGCAAGCGAAATCGGCGCGCCAGCGCCGGCTTTTCTTTCTTCTGTGGGTCACTGTGGATGACCGCGACTCCGCCTTGACGGGGCAGCCCCCACTCTTGAGTGTGACCCGCCAATGACGTGCCTCCGCGCACGCTTCCCTAAAGCCCCATATCGAGTTCAGGAGTATCTCCGATGGCCATGCCTGCCGAGAAAGACAACGACGACACCGCGCACAGCTTCGCGAAGGGGCAGCTCAAGGCGATCATCGAGCGCATCGAGCGTCTCGAGGAAGAGAAGAAGACCATCAGCGACGACATCAAGGACGTCTATGGCGAGGCCAAGGGCAACGGTTTCGACGTCAAGGCGCTGCGCACCATCATCCGCATGCGCAAGCAGGATGCCGACGAGCGTCAGGAACAGGAAACGATCCTGGAGACGTATATGCAGGCGCTGGGGATGCTGTGAGGCATTCACACACTGTCTGTCATGCGCGGGCTTGACCCGCGCATCCATCCAGGGATTTGAGAGAAGAAGAGGGATTGCCGGGTCATAGGCGAGCGAAGCGACGCCGTTCTTCGAACGGCTATTGCCCGGCAATGACGGTTTACCGCAGCGAGGCGGTGCGCATCGCAAACGACGTCGTCGACAGCGTCGCCGTCGCCGGACCGGTGAACTTCTCGCAGACGATGCCCATCTGCGGATCTTCCGAGAACGTCATCGCTACCGCGGTGTTCGGTTTGACGAAGTGGACGCGCATCACGGTCATGTCCTGATCGCCGAGCGACGAGACCGACAGCGACGTGCTGGCGCTTGGCGCGAGGATCATCGCGCGCATCCAGATGTCGTTGGTCTGGGAGGCCTGCTTGATCCGCGCGGAGGTTGCGATCGGGCCCTGGCGGGTTTTCCCGATCGCCGCATCGTTGGCCTTGATCTCCGCGCCGGACATCGGATTGGGAGCGAGCGCCGCGACGCGCGAGTTGCTGCGCGGAACGGGCGCGCTGGCGGCGACGATCTGGGCGCGGTCGAGCGGAGCATTGGCGGGCGCATAGGCCAGCGCCTGCGAGACGTTCTGCGGCAGGCTTGCAGTGAACTGCGGATCGGCGGCGACGACAGCGCCGCGGGCCTTGAGGGCTGCGATCTGCGCCTGCGCTGCTGCAGGCTTCGGCGCCGGCTCGTTATCCCAGAAACCGCGGGCGTTGATGATGTCGATGGGAGATTGCGGGGCGTATTCGTCGGCAGGAACTGGTTTAAGCGCAGGTTGGGCTTTCGCGAGGGCGACGGCCTTGGGTTCGGCCGAAGCGACCTGATAGGACGCTGCGCCTGCGGGTTTCGCGCGCGGCAGCGGCACGCGTTCGAGAACCTTCTCGGCGGCGGTGACGGTGGCTTGTGCGGCGTCCTTGGCCTTGTCGGCTGCGGCCATCGCCACCTGCGTGACCTTGCCCTGTGTCACAGCGTCGTTGCCGGCTTCTTCCTCGTCATCCGCGGTCTTGCGGCCGAACAGCGAGGCCAGGAAAGTCTTCGACTTCGACGGCGCGGCGACATCCTCGCCATTGCCGCGGCGCTGAATGTCGGCCAGTGCAAGCTCATAGCCCTTCAGCGGCTTGCCGTCGGTCGGCACATGCACGGTGCGGCCATCGGGGAAGACGCGCGCGAGCTGGTCGTGGGTCATGCGCGGCCAGTGGCGGATGCTGCCGACATCGAGATGCACGAACGGCGATCCGGAGGTGGGGTAGAAACCGACGCCGCCGCGTTGCAGGCGAAGTCCGGCGTAGCGGATTTGTTCGAGGGGCACGCCGGGGATGAAGAAATCCATCGCGTGGCCCTGCATGTGCTGGCTGTGACGCGCGACTCCCGAGGAGCGGCGGCGGAGCATGGCGTTGGTGGCGGGCGAGCGATAGGCGGAGATGATCTGGATCGGCTGCTTGCCGTCGACGTCGCGGTAGACTTCCCAGACGATGTCGAATAGCCGGCGGTCCATAGTGGTCTGGTCCTGGCTGCGCCAGTCGCGGAGGAAGTAGTTCAGTTTCTTCAGCGCGGCTTCGTCGTAGCGGCCGCTGCGCTTGAAGGTGACCGTGAGGTCTTCGCCGGAATGGGTGTGGTGGAAGGAGAGGGTGCGGGTGTCGCCGTCGGCGGTGGCGTTGTGGACGGAGCGGGCGTTGGTCGCCACCAGCAGCAGCGAGGCGAGGCCGACGCGCACCGAGGTGCGCGAAAGCCATTCAAAGCCAATGCTGCGTGGAAAACCGCCCGCCACTCAGAATCCCGTCAGCCGTCAGTCTGTTAGGTGATCCCCCGCTACCCCACGCAACGGGAGAGGATGAACATAGTCCTAAGGCAGGAGGGTTAATCGATATTTACCAATCCCTGCCTGAGGCCTCTCAGTCAGCTTCCCAAGTCTCGTCTGCCCAAGTCTTCGTTTCACAAAGTCTTTAGTTGCCCAAGTCTTTAGCGATCCCAAGTCTTAATCAGTCTTGCCCAAGTCTGTCACAGGCCCGTGAAGGCCAGTATGCCGCTGCGAGTATGGCAAAAAAGGGCCGGTAGGCCGATCCGGGGCGGAATGCTTTGTGGGCGATGGTTAACAAAAGGGGCCCCGCGGTTGGCGGAGCCCTGGAACTTGTAAAACCGGGTAAAATGGACCCGTTTTCGGCCGAATCCGTCGCTTAGCGAACCACGCGGCGCTGGCCGCGGACCGGCGCCGGCGGGGTCGGCGCTCCAAACAGGCGTTCGAAGAAGCCCATGCCGCTGTTGCTGGCGAAGCTGTCGCCGGGAACCCGGACGTTGGTCGGGCGGACATAGTTCGGCTGGGCGTGGGAGACGGCCATTTCCATCTCCTTGCCTTCGCTGCCCTTGAGCAGCGAAATTACCCGGGCGTCGCGGCCGTAGATGTCCTTGCGGAACTCGAGCTTGCCTGCGTCGTCAACGAACGCCGTCTGATAGGTGATATTGACCGGGATTGGCGTCGGGAAGTTGATGTTGAGTTCGCTGCGGCCGTACAGGGCTTTGATCTTTTCCGGCGTGTAGCCTTCCTTCGGCAGCGCGATGCTCAGCAGATTCGCCGCGTACTGATCCGGATTCTGCACGCGCATGCAGCCGTGGCTGAAGGCGCGCTCTTCCTTGGCGAACAGGTGCTTGTCCGGCGTGTCGTGCTGATAGACGAGGAACTTGTTCGGGAAGTTGAAGCGGATGCGGCCGAGCGCGTTGGCCTCGCCCGGCGGCTGCGAGATGCGGACGCTGCCGTCGGCGGCGCGCGCGAGCTTGAGACCCATGCGGTCGAGCACGGTCGGGTCCTGCGCCAGCGCGGGCAGGTACTCGTTGTAGATGATCGACGGCGGCACGTTCCACGTCGGGTTGACGGTGATGAACTTCATCGTCTCCGTCAGTTCAGGGGTGGCGTGCTTGCCCGGCTTGCCGACGACAACGCGCGTGGTCCAGACCTGCTTGCCGTTGTGCATCAGCTTAAGCGTGTAATCAGGAATATTGAGGATCACGTAGGCATCGCCGAGCTGCTTCGCGCCGAGCTCACGCGGCAGCCAGCGCCAGCGTTCCATGTTGGCGCGCACGATGTCGATCTTGCGGTCGTTCTTCGGGCCGTTCATGGCGCGGACGGTGGCGTTATCGAGCACGCCGGTCGCCTTCAGATCGTTGTTCGACTGGAACTTGCGAACCGCGTCCGCAACCGACGCATCGTAGCGCTTGTCGTCGGCGTTTTCGGTGACGTGAAGCTTCGCGCGCAGCGCCGGCACGCGCTCGTCTTCCATCACGACGGGGTTTGCGTTCTTCTTCGTCGGCTTGACGAACTTCAGCGTGTCGCCTTCGGCGATGTGCTTGGAGGTGTCTTCGGTGATGCCGCGCAGTTCGGCGAGCTTCGCCTTCAGGCCCTTGTAGCCGTTGTGCGGCGGATTATAGCCCTCGAGCGCTGCAGAGGCGTCCTTTGCGGTCGAGACGTTGATCAGAACCTCGATGGGATCAACCGGATGTTCGGGATAGGAGATATCCGCGCTGACGCGCGAGAAGTGCATGCGGCCGCTCTGGGCGTGGCGCGCGTAATCGAGCATGCTTTCGGTCAGACGCAGTTCGGCTTCGGCCTGTGCATCGGGCGTGGTCGCGGCAGCGAAATCCGGTGTCGGATAATCGGCAGGATTGAGGCCCTCGCTGCCCGCGTCCTTGAGACGCGTGATCACGCTCTTCGCGCGCGCAGTGACGGCGCCGGACTCGCTCCAGAGCGGAGCGTAGTTGCGGTCCTTGTAGAAATTCTCGACGGCGGTGCGCTCGTTCTTGCGGTCGAAATAGCGCGCGCCCTTGGTGGCGATCAGGTCGCGCAGCTTCTCGGCGACCGGCTGATCGGCGGCGGCAACAGCGGGAGCGGCTTTGGCGGGCTCAACGGCCGGCGCTGCTGCTGCGGCTGCCGGCGGCGTGGTGGCTGGCGGCGTTGCGGTCGGCGCTGTCGCAGCGGGAGGAACGGTTGCGGTGGTGACAGGAGCCGCAGCCGGTGCTGCAGCTTCGTCCTTCTTCGGAGCCGTTGCGGCAGGCGCGGCTGCTGCGGCGTCGGGCTTGAAGTCGCTCGCGGTTGGCGGGGGTAAGTTGGCAGGTTCGGGAAGCGGAACGGCAGCGTCGATGGCGAGATCTGCGGGGCTCTTTGCCGGACCCGACTGAGCCATGGCGCTGGTCGCCGCCATGGTGAGGAAGGTGGCTGCAACAGCCATCAGGACCCGGTCGAAGCCTGTCGGGCCCTTGCGGTGGCCGGTCGAAAAGTCATGCATTCTCGCACCCCTTGGACGACACTGCCCCGGCATGGAACAGCTCATGTTGGTTTCCGTCAGTACCTGTTGCAAAAGCGCCGGCTTGATCGGACTTTGCTACGCAATCCCGCATTGAAAACATTGCGAAACGGTACACGCGCCAGCTTGACGCGGCCAGTCGCCGCCGGATCAACTCGAAGTCAACTCCAGAGAAATGACTTCAATTCGGCATGTCTTGCAACGATTTGCGCGCATTGCCGCGCGCTTTTCCTCCGTCTGTCACCGGACCGCAACGGTTCAATGAGAGAAGCGAAAAAGCCGTGGTTTCGTTCCATGGGACAGTGATTCGCGCGTCAGCCCGTAGGGTCGACAGGTTCCCTGCCGGAGGCCGCAGCCTCATCGATTTTCCGGTACAGCGTCGAACGGCCCATCTTCAGCCGCCGCGCAACCTCGGACATTTGTCCGCGATAATGGGCGATGGCGAAGCGGATGGTCTCAGCCTCCATATCGTCAAGCGGCCGGACCTCGCCGTCTTCACCGAGCATGGCCAGGGTGCCATAGGCCGGCGCAAATTTGTGGGACGCAGGGGCAGGGGCGATTGGTATCTCGGCACCGGAAACCATATCCGTCGGCGAGGAGGGCGGGCTGTCCAACATCACCGGTTCGGCGTCGGGCGAAACCGGGAACATTCCGCCGGTCTGGGGAAAGTCATCCGGTCCGAGCTGGCCGCCGTCGCTCATCACGATCGCTCGGTACACCGCGTTTTCGAGCTGACGGACATTGCCCGGCCACGGCATCTGTCCGAGCAGCGCCATGGCTTCGCCGCTGACGCCGGTGACTTGCCGGTTCTCTTCGGCGGCGATGCGCGCCATGAAGTGACGGACCAGATGCGGGATGTCCTCGCGGCGCGTCCGCAACGGCGGAATTGTCAGCGGCAGCACGTGCAGCCGGTAAAACAGGTCTTCGCGGAATGCGCCGGCCTTCACCTGATTGAGCAGATTGCGGTTGGTCGCCGATACGATCCGTACATCGACCTTCACCGGCTTGCGCCCGCCGACGGCTTCGACCTCGCCCTGCTGCAAGGCGCGCAGCAGTTTCACCTGCGCCGCCAGCGGCAGCTCGCTGATCTCGTCGAGGAACAGTGTGCCGCCATTGGCTTCAACGAATTTGCCGGCATGGCGCTCGGTGGCGCCGGTGAACGCGCCCTTCTCGTGGCCGAACAGCAGCGACTCCACCAGATTGTCCGGGATCGCGCCGCAGTTCACGGTGATGAACGGCTTGGCGCTTCGCTCGGAGGAGCCGTGGATGGCGCGGGCGATCAGTTCCTTGCCGACGCCGGATTCGCCTTCAATCAGTACCGGAATCGTGGACCCGGCGGCCTTCTTGCCCATCGCGATGACGTGATTCATCGTTTCGGATCGGGTGACGATGTCAGCGAAAGTGAGCTTGCCTTCGCGGCGATGCCGGATGCGCTGAAGTTCGCCTTTCAGCGCGCTGGCGTTGAGCGCATTGCGCAGCGACACCTGCAGACGTTCGATGCCGACCGGTTTCACCACGAAATCGTGCGCACCGGCGCGCATCGCCGACACCACGTTGTCGATGCCGCCGTGCGCGGTCTGCACGATCACCGGCAGATCGAGGCCGATATCGCGAATCTTGGCCAGCACGCCCATGCCGTCGAGGCCGGGCATGACGAGATCCAGCACCAGGGCGTCGACGGGTTTGGTGTCGGGATCGATCAGATGGGCGAGGGCGGCATCTCCGCTGTCCACTGTCACGGCGTCGTAACCGCAGCGCTGCACCATATTCTCGACGAGGCGCCGCTGTACGGCATCGTCGTCGGCGATCAGGATGGTGGCAACCATGGTATTCCCCGCAACTCTGGACTATCTCACAACATGTCTCGAATCGGGGCACTCTGGCCGATGCCGATTAACGACCTCTTAAGAGTTGGTTTTGTCCACAACCGCTGCAATCGTCACGCGTTCTGTAAGCTCTTGAACATCACGGATTGAAATATGGCTTCGCGCACATCTGCTCTCCGCAAATCTCCGGCAAAATCCAAACCTGCGACCAAAACCGCTTCCAAGGCGAAAACCTCCGCTAAAAAGGCGGCTGGCGCGTCAGGCAAGGCAGCCGAGCTGCCGGAGTGGAATTTGACCGACCTCTACCCGGCGATCGATGCGCCGGAGGTGGCACGCGATCTCGATAAGCTCGATGCCGACTGTGTGGCGTTCGAGAGCGCCTACAAGGGCAAGATCGCGGAGCAGGTCGCGGCGCCGAACGGCGGTGAGTGGCTGGCCGAGGCGATCAGGAGCTACGAGGCGATCGATGATCTTGCCGGACGGCTGGCGTCCTATGCGGGCCTCGCGCACGCGGGCAATACGGTCGATGCGGCGATCTCGAAGTTCTACGGCGACGTGTCCGAGCGCATCACCGCGGCCTCGACTCATCTTTTGTTTTTCGCGCTTGAACTCAACCGTGTCGATGACGAGGTGATCGAGCGCGCGATGGCGGTGCCGTCGCTCAATCACTACCGGCCCTGGATCGAGGATCTGCGCAAGGACAAGCCGTATCAGCTTGAGGACCGCGTCGAGCAACTGTTCCATGAGAAGTCGCAGACGGCTTACGGCGCCTGGAACAGGCAGTTCGATCAGTCCATTTCGGCGCTTCGCTTCAAGGTCGGCGGTAAGGAACTCGCGATCGAGCCGACGCTGACGCTGTTGCAGGATCGCGCCCCGGAAAAGCGCAAGGCTGCGGCGCAGGCGCTGGCGAAAACCTTCAAGGCCAATGAGCGCACCTTTGCGCTGATCACCAACACGCTCGCCAAGGACAAGGAAATCTCCGACCGCTGGCGCGGTTTTCAGGACATCGCGGATTCGCGCCATCTTGCGAACCGGGTCGAGCGCGAGGTCGTCGATGCGCTGGTCGCCTCGGTGCGCGCGGCGTATCCGCGGCTCTCTCACAGATATTACAAGATGAAGGCGCGCTGGTTCAAAAAGAAGACGCTGCCGTACTGGGACCGCAACGCGCCGCTGCCGTTCGCGGCAAAAAGTCAGATCGGATGGAATGACGCCAAGAGCACGATCCTGAAAGCCTATGGCGATTTCTCGCCGCAGATGGCGGGCATCGCAGAGCGCTTCTTCGATGACCGCTGGATCGATGCGCCGGTGCGGCCGGGGAAGGCGCCTGGCGCATTCTCGCATCCGACCACGCCGTCGGCGCACCCCTATGTGCTGATGAATTATCAGGGCAAGCCGCGCGACGTGATGACGCTCGCGCACGAGCTGGGCCATGGTGTGCACCAGGTGCTCGCTGCCAAGCAGGGCGCGCTGATGGCGCCGACGCCGCTGACGCTGGCGGAAACCGCCAGCGTGTTCGGTGAGATGCTGACCTTCAAGCGGCTGCTGGCCCAGACCAAAAACGCGAAGGAGCGCCAGGCGCTGCTCGCCGGCAAGGTCGAGGACATGATCAACACGGTTGTGCGCCAGATCGCGTTCTATTCGTTCGAGCGCGCGATCCACACCGAGCGCCGCAACGGCGAACTCACCGCCGAGCGCATTGGCGAAATCTGGCTCAGCGTGCAGGGCGAAAGCCTCGGGCCGGCGATCGAGATCAAGCCGGGCTACGAGACGTACTGGATGTATATCCCGCATTTCATCCATTCGCCGTTCTACGTTTACGCCTATGCCTTCGGCGACTGTCTCGTGAATTCGCTGTATGCAGTCTATGAGAACGCCTCGGAGGGGTTTGCCGACCGCTATCTCGCGATGCTGTCGGCCGGCGGCACCAAGCATTATTCCGAACTGCTTCAACCGTTTGGGCTGGATGCCAAGGATCCCAAATTCTGGGACGGCGGGCTGTCGGTGATCGAAAACCTGATCGCCGAGCTGGAGGAGATGGGATAGCCTCTCTTATCGAGGCAACGGCCGGGCGGGCCGGACTTCCCGTTCCGCATCGCGGAAATTTCCGCCGGGGCCATTGCATGGCTTGCATGCGGACGTGTTTAATCCTTGGAATCGGCCTACGACGAAAGTTGCCCTTGTCTCGCAATTGGGCTAATTCGCGTCACAATTGGGAATGGCGCTGGAGGGGATTGATGTCTGACCATAACGAAGTTGCGTACACCACGGCGGATGGCATGGACTATCCCGCGCACGAGCAGACCTACGAAGGTTTTCTCATGATGACGAAGTACGGCACGATTGCCGTCATCGCCATCGTCGCCCTGATGGCGATATTTCTCACCTGATTGAATTCGTTGTACCGGCAGCGTAGCCGGTGATTAAGTCATGCGCGGCCGAACGGCTGCGGGAGGCGTCATGAAAATTGCGATAGCCAAGGAAGTCGATGCGACGGAGCCGCGTGTTGCGGCGACGCCCGACACGGTCAAGAAATTCAAGGCATTGGGGATTGATGTCGCGATCGAGCCGGGCGCGGGCATCAAGTCCGGCCTGCTGGATGCGGATTATGAAGTGGCAGGCGCTGTCGTCAGCGCCGACGCGGTCAAGGACGCCGACATCGTCATCAAGGTGAAGCGCCCGGAAGCCTCCGAAGTTACCAAATACAAGAAGGGCGCCCTGGTCATCGCGATCATGGACCCCTACGGCAACGAAGCCGCGCTGAAGGCGCTGGCCGATGCCGGCGTCTCTGCCTTCGCGATGGAACTGATGCCGCGCATCACCCGCGCCCAGGTGATGGACGTGCTGTCCTCGCAGGCGAACCTCGCCGGCTACCGCGCCGTGGTCGAAGCGGCCGAAGCCTTCGGCCGCGCCTTCCCGATGATGATGACTGCGGCCGGCACCGTGCCCGCTGCGAAGGTTTTCGTGATGGGCGTCGGCGTTGCCGGATTGCAGGCGATCGCCACCGCCCGCCGCCTCGGCGCCGTGGTCACCGCGACCGACGTGCGTCCGGCGACCAAGGAGCAGGTCGAAAGTCTCGGCGCCAAGTTCCTCGCCGTCGAGGACGAGGAATTCAAGAACGCGCAGACCGCCGGCGGTTACGCCAAGGAAATGTCGAAAGAGTATCAGGCCAAGCAGGCCGCGCTCACCGCCGAACACATCAAGAAGCAGGACATCGTCATCACCACGGCGCTGATCCCGGGCCGTCCGGCGCCGAAGCTCATCACCGCCGAGATGGTGGCGTCGATGAAGCCGGGCTCCGTGCTGGTCGATCTTGCGGTCGAGCGCGGCGGCAACGTCGAGGGCGCGAAGGCCAACGAAGTGGCTGATGTCGGCGGCGTGAAAATCGTCGGCTATACCAATCTCGCCGGCAAGGTCGCGGCATCGGCGTCGAGCCTTTATGCCCGCAACCTGCTGTCGTTCATCGAGACGCTTTACGACAAGGCCGCCAAGTCGCTCGCCGTGAAGTGGGACGACGAACTGGTGAAAGCCACCGCGCTGACCAGGGACGGCGCTGTCATCCATCCGAATTTCCAGCCGAAAGCATAAGGAGAGCCGACATGCATGGAATTGAGGCTGTCGACCCGTTTGTGTTCCGGTTGTCGATTTTCGTTCTCGCGGTTTTCGTGGGTTATTTCGTGGTGTGGTCGGTGACGCCTGCGCTTCATACGCCGCTGATGTCGGTGACCAACGCGATTTCGTCGGTCATCGTGGTCGGTGCGCTGCTGGCGACCGGCGTCGCGCTGGTCGGCAACGACGACGGTCCGCTCTGGGCGCGCGCGTTCGGTTTCGTCGCGCTGGTTTTTGCATGCATCAACATATTTGGCGGCTTCCTTGTGACCCAGCGTATGCTGGCGATGTACAAGAAAAAGCAGAAGTGACGGGGCAGGGAACATGAACGCGAATCTCGCAGCGCTGCTCTATCTCGTCGCTGGCGTCCTCTTCATCCTGTCCTTGCGCGGTCTGTCGAGCCCGGCGTCGTCGCGCCAGGGCAATTTCTTCGGCATGATCGGCATGGCCATCGCCATCGCCACCACGCTGGCGGCGCATCCGCCGACGAGCGCGACCGGCTGGATCCTCGTGATCCTCGGCATCGCCATCGGCGGCGGCATCGGCGCGGTGATTGCCCGCCGCGTGCCGATGACCTCGATGCCGGAACTGGTCGCAGCCTTCCACTCGCTGGTCGGTATGGCGGCGGTGCTGGTCGCAGCCGGTGCCTTCTACGCGCCCGCCGCGTTCGACATCGGCACCCGCGGCAACATCCATGCATCGAGCCTCGTTGAAATGTCGCTCGGCGTCGCCATCGGCGCGCTGACCTTCACCGGCTCGGTGATCGCGTTCCTGAAACTGTCGGGCCGCATGAGCGGCGCGCCGATCATCCTGCCGGCACGCCATATCATCAACATCGTGCTTGCGTTGGCGCTGGTGTTCTTCATCTACGGCCTCGTGGTCTCGCAGAGCTCGTTCGACTTCTGGATGATCACCATCATCGCGCTGGTGCTCGGCGCCCTGCTGATCATTCCGATCGGCGGCGCGGACATGCCGGTCGTGATCTCGATGCTCAACTCGTATTCGGGCTGGGCGGCGGCGGGCATCGGTTTCACCCTCGGCAACTCGGCGCTGATCATCACTGGCGCGCTGGTCGGCTCTTCGGGTGCGATCCTGTCCTACATCATGTGCCACGCGATGAACCGTTCCTTCATCTCGGTGATCCTCGGCGGCTTCGGCGGCGAGACGGCCGCGGCCGGCGCCGCCGGAACCGGCGAAGTGAAGCCGGTCAAGCTCGGTTCGGCGGACGACGCGGCCTTCATCATGAAGAACGCGCAGAAGGTCATCATCGTGCCGGGCTACGGCATGGCGGTGGCGCAGGCGCAGCACGCCCTTCGCGAAATGGCCGATACGCTGAAGAAGGAAGGCGTCGAGGTGAAGTACGCGATTCATCCGGTGGCGGGCCGCATGCCCGGCCACATGAACGTGCTGCTCGCCGAAGCCAACGTGCCGTACGACGAGGTGTTCGAGCTCGAGGACATCAACTCGGAATTCGCGCAGGCCGACGTCGCCTTCGTGATCGGCGCCAACGACGTGACCAACCCGGCGGCGGAAGAAGATCCGAAGTCGCCGATCTATGGCATGCCGGTGTTGCAGGTCTGGAAGGCCGGTACTGTGATGTTCATCAAGCGCTCGCTGGCGTCCGGTTACGCCGGTGTCGACAACCCGCTGTTCTATCGTGACAACACGATGATGCTGCTGGGCGACGCCAAGAAGATGACCGAAAACATCGTCAAGGCGATGTAGGGCGACGCCGCCTTCCATTCGCCGAAACAATCGAGGCCGTGCGCTGCGCACGGCCTCTTTTTATTATTCCCTTGGCAGCCGGTGGATTGCGCAGAGCTTGTTGCCGTCCAGATCGCGCAGATAGGCGATGTACAGCTTCACACCGCCGCCTTCGCGAATGCCCGGCGGATCTTCGCATGTCGTGCCGCCGTTCGCGATCCCGGCCGCATGCCAGGCGTCGGCTTCCGCGGTCGAGGCGGCAGCAAATCCGATCGTCCCGCCATTGGCCGGGGTGGCCGGCTTGCCGTCGATCGGCTTCGACACCGAGAAAGTCCCGGTTTTGGTGCGATAGAAGATACGATGCCGGTCGACGATCGCGGGCGGCACGCCGAGCGTCCCCAGCAGCTTGTCATAAAATGACTTGGCCTTGTCGAGATCGTTCGTCCCGATCATCACATGAGAGAACATTTTTGCGTTTCCTTCCGAGAAATAGTCCTCTTTGGTTACGGTATCCCGCTTCCGGGCGCAAATTTCCTCTGCGCCAGCTATGCCTTTTGCAATCACGCCGGTAGAGTGAACCAATGAGTGCCCATACACACATGCCGCGGTCAGCCTGGGTTTATCCCGCGCTGGCCGTTTTGCTGTTCGCAAGCACGATGATTCCGGGGATCGGTTTCAGTCATACAGCGGCAGGGTTTGCCTTCGCGGCGGTGTTGCTGGTGATCCTGTTCGGCACGGTATTCGCGGCTGTCCATCATGCCGAGGTGATCGCCCACAGGATCGGCGAGCCCTACGGCACGCTGCTGCTGACGCTGGCGGTGACCATCATCGAGGTCGCGCTGATCGCCACCATCATGCTCGGCGACAAGTCCGTGCCGACGCTGGCACGCGATACGGTGTTCGCAGTGGTGATGATCGTGTGCAACGGCCTCGTGGGCGTTTGCATTCTCGCCGGCGGGCTTCGCTATCGCGAGCAGGATTTCCAGGTCACGGGCGTCAACGTCTATCTTTGTGTTCTGATCGTCATCGCCACCATCACGCTGATCCTGCCGAACTACACGCTGTCCACGCCCGGACCGGTCTATTCGGCAACGCAGCTTGGCTTTGTCAGCGTTGTCACCGTCGTGCTGTACGGTGTCTTCCTCTACACCCAGACTATCCGTCATCGCGACTACTTCATCGTCGAGAGCGAAGAACAAGCCGCCGATCATGCCTCTGCATCCGGCGGCGAGTTGATACTGAGTATCGCCCTTCTGCTGGTGTCGCTGGTGGCTGTCGTGCTGCTCGCCAAGAAATTTTCTCTGGTGGTCGATGCGGGTGCTGCCGCCATCGGCGCGCCGCCGGCCTTCGCGGGTGTTGTGGTGGCGCTGCTCGTTCTGCTGCCGGAAAGCATCGCTGCGCTCGCCGCCGCACGGAAGAACGACTTGCAGAAGAGCATCAATCTGGCGCTCGGATCGTCGATCGCGACCATCGGTCTGACCGTTCCCGCGGTCGCCATCGCGGCCTATGTGCTGGACAAGCCGCTGGTGCTCGGCCTCGACGCACGTGATATGGTGCTGCTGGCGATGACCATGCTGGTCAGCATGATGACGTTCGGAACGGGGCGGACCAACATCCTGTTCGGGCTGGTTCACATGCTGGTGTTCGCGATGTTTATCTTCCTGGTGCTGGTCCCGTAGCGGCATCCAGCCCCCGCCCGGGGCTTACCGGGAACGTCTAAAAATTCCTGACAAAGCCGTTTCCCGGCGGTTTCCCGGCATTTGCCACCGATCCGTCGCAGTTGATCCCTCAATCGGCCCAAAAGTTCCCGCATGCAACGTCGCGCGGGGAGTTGCCATGATCAAGAAACTGTTCACCAAGTATTTTTTAGAGGTCATTCCGTCGATCGTGGCGACGGTGGTCGGTGCGTATATCGTCACCCACTACATCAACGCCAAGTCGGAAACGGACAAGCCGAAAGCTTCGATCTCGGCCCCCGCCGGCACCTCGAAGGATGCAGCCCCGCAAACGCTGAAAGCAGACGACTCCGGCGACAAGGTCTCGAAAGAGAGCGCGAAGGCCGAGGCCGCCAGACTCAAGGCGGAAAAGCTTGCCCTCGAAAAAGCTGCCGCCGAGCGATCAGCGGCTGACCGGGCCGAGAACGCACGAAAGGCCGCCGAGAAGCTTGCGGCTGAGAAGGCTGCCACCGAGAAAGCCGCCGCAGAGAAACTCGCCAGCGAAAAGGCTGCTGGTGAAAAGCTTGCTGCCGACAAGGCTGCTGCCGAGAAGCGCGAGAGGGCCGCTGCAAAGCCTGCGGCCGCATCGCTGCCAGCCGAAGCCAATGCCGCGCCTGACGACAAGCGCGATGCCAATGACCTCGCACGGGCTGCCATCGAGCGCTTGCGCAGGTCGGGTCCGCAGCAGCCCGCCGAACAGGCGCGCGCACCCGAGGGCGCGCAAGGCCAGGAGCGTGCGAAGGTGAACAGCGTGGTCTACGCGCCTGCCCCACAGCAGCCAGCCGTGCAGCCGCTGCCGCCTGCGGTGACTGTCGCACCGGGACCCAGCGAAGCCGCGGTCGCGCCGCCGAAGCCATTTCCAGAGCCGATATCAGGACCGTCCGAGATCCGGGCCGACGATGGCTTGCGGCTGACGCCGCCAGCCGACATTCCGCCGCGTCCGATGGATCTGCGCGCCAAACAGGGCCGTCTCTCGTCCGTGACGGACGATGTGGTCTCGGCCGCGAAGTCGGTGTTTCACGCGGTGGTGCCTGAGCAGTCGAACTAGGCGTGTAACAACGGATGGCATGTCCGCCACATGCCAGACGCGGGCGTCTTGCCGACACCTTGAAATGAGCGGCGCGCCAAAGCCCGTTAGGGTCCGCCTAATAGCACCGCGTGATATTCACGCTGACGGTTTCCTCGGCGCCTTCGCGCCGGGGGACCTGGACGGTCTGCCTGGTGCATTCCTGTACATAAGGTCTGTCGGACGGTGCGACAGCCGGTGGGAATCGGTGTGTCCAGTCCCACGGGACATCGTAGGAGTAGGTGTAACGGACATCACCTGATGCCGGCGGCGGCGCGACATCGATGCCGGGTTCGGCATAGGGTGGTTCATAGAAATAGCCGCCAACGCCGGGCCAGAAAGTTCTGGCGTAGTGTCCCCGGTGCCGCTGCATTGGCCGGCCGGCTGACGGACGGAAAGCTGGATGCGCCGAAACAGATGCTCCGCCAGGCGCAGCGCCCGGATCGGCAAATGCCTCGTTCGAAACAAGAATAAGCGCTGCCACGCCGAGAGAGGCGACAAGCGCTCCATAAGATCTGTTGGTCATGGCACGCACTCTGGGTTGGCGAACAGCTTTCCAAGGCACGCTAGGTCTGGCCTTTGTGGCCCGCAAACGCAGAATTAATAATTGGTTAAGGCTTAATCTTAACGGGCGGGCTGGTGGCAGGGCCGACGATGTCCAGAAACTCTTTGACCGTGCTGACCGCTCCGGGGCTGACCGCGACGTAGCCGGGGAGTAGCGTGACGGCGTCGTGAAACGCCTGTCCCTTCATGACATCGAGCACGCGCTGCATCGGCTCGGTATCGAGAAACGCCCGGCGGCAAACGAAGAAATAGTCCTCCGTCAGCAGGCGGACGAAATCCAGTCCGAACTGCTTCGCGGCCGCCTCGACGCCGAAGGCTGCGTCCGCCATGCCGCTCGCCACGTAGGCGGCGACAGCGGCATGCGTGAACTCCATCTGCTGCGCGCCATTGATCTTCGCTTCGTCGATCTTGTGCTGGGCCAGCAAACGATCGAACAGCGTGCGCGTGCCGGAATCGTGGTCGCGGTTGACGAAGCGCGCCCTGGTCTCGACGAGGTCGTTCAGCGATCCGATCCTGAGCGGATTGCCGGACTTCACCATCAGGCCCATCTCGCGGGTCACGAAGCTGATGACGCGATCCTCCCGCGGGTCGAGCCACTCCCGGCAGGCCTTGATCGCCTGCGCGCGCAGTTCGCCACGGGGGATGTGCACGCCGGAGAGATCGCAGGCACCCTGCGCCAGCGATACCAGCGAGTTCTGGTTGCTCACATAGCGCAGATCGACACCGATGCCGGGTTCCTTGTCGAGCAGCTCGCGCAGCCTTGAGACCGCGAAGCCGTGGCTGGCGTGCACGCGAATGACTGACGGGCGCTGATGCAGGAACGGCTTGATCTCGGTGGCGAGTTCCTGCGCCAGGTTTTCAAGCTGCGGTCCGAGCCGCGCCTGCATCCGTTGCCCGGCCCATACCAGCTTCTCGCCGAAAGCCGTCAGCGTCGTGCCCTTGCCGCGATGGGTTTCGACCAGCGGCACGCCGAAGAACTCGGACCATTGCTCGACCAGATTCCACACATGCCGATAGGACAGGCCGGCGTGGTGTGCCGCACTGGTAAGCTTGCCGGTGGTGCGGATTTCGTTGAGCACACCGAGCATCACGACGGCGGTCTGCGGGCTGCCTTCCTTGTGAAAGCGCCAGACGGGTTCGATCTCGATTTGCAGCATCGTTCCGTCCTCTTATGAAATTTGCTTCATATGCTCGTGAGCCATTTGCACATTATATCATATTTACTGAGGCATTCTTGGCAAGCATGCTTGGGGAAACAACAGGAGAAATATGATGTCAATTGCATATGACTATTCCCACGAGACGTCCCGCGACGCTGCCGTGGTTCTCCGCAAGCAACTGCTGATCGATGGCCGGCACGTCGAGGCCGTCTCCGGCAAGACCTTCAACACCCTCAATCCCGCCACAGGACAGGTGATCGCGACCATCTCCGAAGGCAACGAAGCCGATGTCGATCGCGCTGTCGCTGCGGCGCGCCGCGCCTTTGAAGGCGTCTGGAGCACCATGCGGCCTGCCGAGCGCGGCCACATCCTGTTCCGGTTCGCCGAACTGATGAAGCAGCACGGCGACGAACTTGCCGAACTGGAAAGCAGCGATGCCGGCAAGCCGATCGCGGCGGTGCTGCGGCAGGATCTTCCCGCCGCCATCGACACGCTGACGTACTACGCAGGCTGGGCCGACAAGATTCACGGCGACACCGTGCCGACCCGCAGCGATGCGCTCACCTACACCGTGCGCGAGCCGGTCGGCGTCGTGGCCGCGATCGTGCCGTGGAATTTCCCGCTGATGATCGGCATGTGGAAGCTGGCGCCCGCGCTGGCCTGCGGCTGCACCATCGTGATGAAGCCCGCCGAGCTGACCTCGCTGTCGGCGCTGCGGATCGGCGAGCTGGCGCTTGAGGCGGGTCTGCCGCCGGGCGTGCTCAATATCGTGCCCGGTCCCGGCCGCGTGGTCGGCGATGCGCTGGTCAATCATCCCGGCGTGGACAAGGTGACGTTCACAGGCTCGCCCGGAGTCGGCCGCGGAATCCTCAAGGGTGCGGCGGGCAACTTCAAGCGCGTGTCGCTCGAACTCGGAGGCAAGTCGGCCAACGTGATCTATGACGACGCCGATCTCGACGCGGCGACCAAAGCTGCAGCGGCGGGTATCTTCTTCAACGCCGGGCAGGTGTGTTCGGCGGGTTCGCGCGTTCTGGCGCATGAGAAAGTCTATGACGAAGTGGTCGCGCGCCTCACAGCCCGCGCCGAAGCGCTGCGCATGGGCGACACCGCCGACAAGACCACGGTGCTGGGTCCTGTGATTTCCGAGAAGCAGATGAAGTCGATCCTCGACTATGTCGACATCGGCCAGAAGGAAGGCGCGACGCTCGTCACCGGCGGCCGGCATGTCGGCGACCGCGGCTACTACATCAGCCCGGCGGTGTTCGCCAACGTGAAGCACGAGATGCGGATCTCGCAGGAAGAAATCTTCGGCCCGGTGGTCAGTGTCATCAAGTTCAAAGATGAAGCCGATGCGCTGTGGATCGCCAACGGCACGGCGTTCAGTCTCGCGGCGGGTGTCTGGAGCCGCGACATCGGCCGGGTGCAGCGGTTCGCGAAGAAGGCGAAGGCCGGCACGGTCTGGATCAACACCTATGGCTATACCGATGTGCGGTTGCCGTGGGGTGGTGCGGGTGACTCGGGCTTCGGCCGCGAACACGGCACCGAAGCGCTGGCGAATTTCACCGAGCCGAAAGCGGTCTGGATGAATCTGAACGTTTGAAATCTCCCTCTCCCCGCTTGGGGGAGAGGGTTGGGGCGAGGGCAAAAGTCCCTCACCCGGAGTTTTCGCTTCGCCCAATCTCCGACCTCTCCCCGTGAACGGGGAGAGGTGAAGAGACGCACCGCTCAAAACAAAAACGCGGGCCGCAAGGCCCGCGTTTTCATATTCAAAACTGTTGAGATCGCCTAGCGCGGCCCGCGCGGACCGGCACCTGCGCCGCCACGGCCACCGGCTGCACCACGGTCGCCGCCCGGACCTGCGCCGAACACCGGCTTCGGCTTCATCGGGAGCAGACCTTCGCGCTGCAGCTTCTTGCGCGCGAGCTTGCGGGCGCGGCGAACGGCTTCAGCCTTTTCGCGGGCCTTCTTCTCGGAGGGCTTTTCGTAATGACCGCGGAGCTTCATCTCGCGGAAAATACCCTCGCGCTGCATCTTTTTCTTCAGCGCCTTGAGAGCCTGGTCGACATTGTTATCGCGGACGAGAACCTGCACGCGGCATCCTCTTTGGTTTCAATCATGAAATTCTGGAGACGACGAAGGACCGGCTAAAGGCCACGCCCTTCTCATCGAAGGCGCGGATGTACCAGATCAAACCGGGAATGTCCACCTGTGGATGGCCTTTTTCACGGGCCTGAAAGCCATGATTCCGGAGCAAATTAGACGGGCCGGGCCCGCGATTCGGGGGAATTCAGAAGGAAGGCTTAAGACTCCCATTTCTACGGTTCCCGCCATTGAGGTGAGCCAACACCACGATTGAGGGGAGACGTGAACATGAATGCGAAGAAATACGCCGCCGAGGCCATCGGCACGTTCTGGCTGACATTTGCAGGCTGCGGCAGCGCGGTCCTTGCGGCGGCTTTTCCGCAGGTCGGCATCGGCCTGCTCGGGGTCTCGTTTGCCTTCGGTCTGAGTGTCGTCACCATGGCGTTCGCCATCGGCCATGTTTCGGGCTGCCATCTCAATCCGGCCGTCACGGTCGGGCTCGCCGCCGGTGGCCGCTTTCCCGGCGGACAGGTGATTCCCTACATCATCGCTCAGGTTATCGGCGCGATTCTGGGCGCGGCCCTATTGTACGTGATCGCCAGCGGCAAGGCCGGTTTCGATCTCGCGGGCGGCTTCGCGTCCAACGGCTATGCCGACCATTCGCCGGGCAAATACAGCCTGCTGGCCTGTTTCGTCTCCGAAGTGGCGATGACGGCGATGTTCCTGTTCATCATCATGGGCGCCACCCATGGCAAGGCGCCGGCCGGCTTCGCGCCGCTCGCCATCGGCCTTGCGCTGGTGATGATCCATCTGGTCAGCATTCCCGTCACCAACACCTCGGTGAACCCGGCGCGCAGCACCGGCCCCGCCCTGTTCGTCGGCGGCTGGGCCGTTCAGCAACTCTGGCTGTTCTGGGTCGCGCCGCTGATCGGCGGCGTCATCGGCGGCGTTGTCTATCGCTGGCTGAGTGACGAGCCGGAAGGGATCGTCGCGGGCAGGTAACGCCTGATCTTCAGATAAAGACCAAGGCTGTCGCGAGTGATCGCGGCAGCCTTTTTATTTCTGCTTTTGGGGAGCCTTGACCTCGGTCACATGGCCCATCTTGCGGCCGGGGCGCGGCGCGCCCTTGCCATAAAGATGCACAGTGGCGCCGGGGACGCCCAGCCACTTGCCGTAATCGAGAATGTCGTCGCCGATCAGGTTGGTCATGGTGACGTCGCCATGCCGCACCGGATGCGCCAGCGGCCAGCCGGCGATGGCGCGGATGTGCTGCTCGAACTGCGACACCGACGCGCCGTCCAGCGTCCAGTGGCCGGAATTATGCACGCGCGGCGCGATCTCGTTGACCAGCAGGCTCGGGCCATCCTTGCCGGGCACTACGAACAGTTCCACCGCCAGCACGCCGACATAATTTAGCGCGGTTGCGATCTTCTCGGCGATCACGCGGGCCTGTGCCGCGAGCTCATCGGAAATACGCGCCGGGGCGTAGGAATACTTCAGGATGTGGTCGCGATGCTCGTTCTCGGTGACGTCGTAGCAAACCACCTCGCCGCTCGCGCTGCGCGCTGCGACCACGGAAATCTCGCGCTCGAACGGCACGAAGGCCTCGAGGATCGCGGATCGCGTCTCGAGATCGGCCCACACCGTTTCCGGATCGTCGCCTTCGCGGACCACGACCTGACCCTTGCCGTCGTAACCGAAGCGCCGGGTCTTGAGCACGGCGGGCAGCCCGATCTGGCCGATGGCGGTTTTCAATTCCTGTGCGGAGGAGACATCGGCATAGCGGGCGGTGGCGATGCCGAGCTTGCTCACGAAATTCTTTTCCGCGAACCGGTCCTGCACGGTTTCCAGCACCTTCGGATCCGGCAGCACCGGGCGGCGGGCTGACAGGATCATCGCGGTCGAGGAGGGAATGTTCTCGAATTCGTAGGTGATGACGGCGACGTCGGATGCGAACAGTTCAAGCGCCTCGACATCGGCGTATTCCGCGCAGGTCGCGTTCTGCACCACATCGAAGGCCGGCGAATCCGGATCCGGCGAAAACACCTGCGCCTTGAGGCCGAGACGTGCTGCGGCGAGCGCGAGCATCCGGCCCAATTGTCCGCCGCCGAGAATTCCGATGGTGTCGCCTGGTTTCAGCGTCACCCGACCTGAAGATGTCACTTAGTTTCTTCCTTTGGGCGCTCGCTCACGGCCTCGGTCTGTTGCTTGCGCCACGTCGCAAGCCGGGTTGCAAGGCCGGCATCGTTGAGCGCCAGCACACTTGCGGCGAGCAGGGCGGCATTGATAGCGCCGGGCTTTCCGATCGCCAAGGTGCCGACCGGGATTCCGGCGGGCATTTGCACAATGGAGTACAGCGAATCCACGCCCGACAGCGCCTTGGACTCCACCGGCACGCCGAACACCGGAAGTTCCGTCAAGGCGGCTGCCATGCCGGGCAGATGCGCAGCTCCCCCGGCACCGGCGATGATGACCTGGAACCCGGCCGCCTTGGCCCCCTTGGCGAAGCCGTAGAGCCGCTCGGGAGTGCGGTGTGCCGAGACGATGCGCGCCTCGTGGGCGACGCCGAGCGCGGTCAGGGTCTCTGCGGCATGGCGCATGGTTTCCCAGTCGGACTGGCTTCCCATGATAATGGCAACGGGGGTGGTCATCTGGAATCTTCAAAAAGGGCCGGAAAAAGAGGGCGGATTATAGGGTTGCGCCCCTGCGTGGCAAGCTTGCGCGAATCCGTTATCCTTTCATGGTCAATTGCCATGCCGGTCAAGCGGATTAGAGGTGGAAATTTGAAGAAGGCGCGCGGCAAAATGGCGTCCCGGAGGCAGGCGGCGAAGAAACCGGCAGGCCGGGGCAAAACCGCAAAATCCGCCCCGCCGAAGCCCGCGCGCAAGCCGCCGGCCGAGCCGCTGGCCAAGGCCAGACGGCAGGTCGCGGCCCTGAAGGCGGAACTCGCCGCTGCCGAGGCCCGGATCGACGAACTTCAGGCCTGGGCCGATACTGACTTCCTGCTGAACATCTACAACCGCCGCGGCTTTGAGCGTGAGCTTGACCGCTCGATCGCCTACATCCGGCGCTACAGGGCGAGCGGCGCGCTGATCGTGCTCGACGTCGACCGCCTCAAGCCGATCAACGACACCTTTGGTCACGCCGCCGGCGATATCGTGCTCAAGGGCGTGGTCGCAGTCCTGATGCGTCACGTGCGCTCGTCGGATGTGGTGGGCCGGCTCGGCGGCGACGAGTTCGGATTGCTGCTGTGGAATCTCACCGAGGCCGATGCGCTGGCGAAGGCCGCTGCTCTGGAGCAGGCCATCGATCAGCTCACATTCGTTTTCAAGGGCCGGCCTGTGGTCGCCGGCGCATCCGCGGGCATTGCGCTGATAGGTACCGCGGACAGCGCTGCAGATGTGATGGAGGCCGCGGACCGCGCGATGTATGCGCGAAAGGCATTGCGGCGCGGAGGCCGCGAGCAGGCCGCGCTCTGAAATCATGCCGCGGCGTCATGACGCGAAATCAGGCGATGATGTCAGGCGTGATCTGGTCTTCGATGAATGAAATCCGGTCGCGTAACTGAAGCTTGCGTTTTTTCAAACGCTGCAGTCTGAGCAGGTCCGGTGCGGGCGACTGATGCAGCGCCTCGATGGCGGCGTCCAGGTCGCGATGCTCCTGCTGCAACTGCGCCAGTTCGAGCGCGTATTCGTTGTTGTCCTGATCTACCATAACCGTCATTTGACTGAATTCGCCCAGACTTTCAGGTAAGTGTCTCAGAACGCTTCCGCATGACCCGTCATTGCAGAAAATCGTTACCAACTCTAGTGGCGTACCAGCGACGGTATCGTGGGGCGGGTTCCGTCACAATTCGTTTCCTCTGTGCACGAAAATTTTGAACGCTTGTTTTGACTCCGCTGTCGACAGACGCCCCCGGTCATGTAGACTTGGCCGTCCAGATCCGATCTGAGGTCCACTCACAAAGGAGACTTCTATGGCGATTCAGGCGCATCTCGTTGAACTGGAACGTAAACACGAAGTTCTGGAAAACGAATTGCACGATGCTCTCCAGCATCTTTCCACCGACGACCTCCAGATTATCGAACTCAAGCGCCGTAAGCTGGTGCTCAAGGACCAGATCGAGCGTATCAAGCTCGCAACGGTCCACTGACTTTTCCACACCCGAACCCCACTGCAATGCAACGCGATGCTCGTAACGGCAAAACTTGCCGTTGCGAGGTACGGCGGTGCATGTGGCTGAGAGGCTACACCGCTCCGGCGCGTTGAGCCACGTCGTCTGAAATGGCGAGGGATGAGGTCAGGCCGGGCGACTCGATCCCGAACAGGTTGACCAGCCCCGCAAGACCATGGTCCTGCGGGCCCTGGATCACGAAATCCTGCCGCGCCACGGCGGGCGGCACGATCTTGGGCCGGATCCCGGAATAGCTCGGGCTAAGCGCGCCATCGGGAAGCGTCGGCCAGTACCGGCGGATCGCCGGATAGAACCGCTCGGCCCGTGCCGGATCGACAGCGTAATCGAGCGTGTCGACCCATTCGACGTCGGGGCCGAATTTGGCCTGACCGCCGAGATCGATGGTGAGATGCACGCCGAGGCCGCCTGGCTCCGGCACCGGATAGATCAGGTGCGAGAACGGCGCGCGCGTGCTGCAACTGAAATAGTTGCCCTTGGCGTAATAGCTCACCGGAATGCGGTCGGCGGGCATGCCGTCGATGGCGCGGGCGATGGCAGGCGCATTGAGCCCGGCCGAGTTGATCAGGATGCGGCACGCAAGTGTCATCGGCGTATCGCCGCCGATCTCGACTTCAAAACCGTCAGCCACGGCTTTCGCGCGCTTGAACGGTGCGTGAAATGCGAGTGCGCCGCCGGCGTCCTCGATCTCGCCGCGCAGCGCCAGCATATAGGCATGGCTGTCGACGATGCCGGTGGATGGCGACAGCAACGCGCCGGTGCAATGCAGGGCGGGCTCCAGCGCGCGCGCCTCGGCAGCCGACAACACCCGCATATCGTCAACGCCGTTGGCCTCCGCATGCGACTTGATCGAGACCAGCTTCTCGTCCTCATTGGCCGCGGTCGCCACGATCAGCTTGCCGCAGCGCCGGTACGGTACGCCATGGGCATCGCAATAGGCATAGAGTGCCTGTTTGCCGGCAACGCACATCCGGGCCATCCGGCTGCCCGCCGGATAGTAAATCCCGGCGTGGATCACCTCGCTGTTGCGCGAGGATGTGCCGGTGCCGATGTCCCCGGCGGCCTCGACCACCACGACCTCAAGACCCGCGCGCGCCAGTTTGCGTGCAACGGCGAGCCCGACGACACCGGCGCCGACCACAACACACTCAATTCTGTCCATGGATGCTTCGCCTTGCCGGAACGATTCGTTTCTTGCTCATTCTATGTTCAGCGCGCCGCTTTGCGATGCTGTCCGCGTTAGGGCTTGGTTAAGCATAAGCGGCCAATTGCCCGCATTTAAGTCACAATGTGACGGACCGCGATTACGCGTTTACCCGATCCAAAGAGGTACAGCCAGACACTGCGGGATGAAGAATTCCGCGGAATGGTAATGACCGGCTGGCAGAAGCAAGCACGAGCGACCACAGCGAGCCCGGTGTGGGTCGCTGTATGTCTCTGCGCCGTTTTGGCGCCGGGCAGCGCCGCCGCGCAGATCGTCGCCAATCCCGATGGCTCGTTCTCTGCAACGGCTCTGGAAATCTCGAACACCGCGCTCGTCTGGCAGGTGGCAATGGGCGGCCTCGTGGTCGCCGCGTTTCTTGCCGCCATCATCCTCTGGGTTTCGAGCGCGCTGCGGCGCGCGCGTCACTCCAATATCAGGCGCGCGGCTTTCGTTTCCAGCGCGCTCAACAGCCTGACGACCGGCATCGTCATGGTCGATGCGCGCAAACGCATTGTCTTCTGCAACGACCGCTATCTGGAAATGTATGGGTTCTCCCGTTCGGACCTCGTGGCCGGAATGACCGGCCGCGATCTCACCGCGCTGCGTGCGACGCGAGGCATGCTGTGCGACGACATCGACGAGTACTATCGCAACGTCAAAAGCCCGGAGGGGCACGTCTGCGAGTTGCTGGACGGACGCTCGATCCTGGTCAAGCATCGCGAACTGTCGAACGGCGGAATTGTATCGACCCATGAGGATTGCACCGCGCGGCGCAAGATGTCCCGGCAGCTTGCGACCACCACGCACTTCCTTGAATCGGTCATCGACAACATTCCGGTCTGTGTCGCGGCGAAAAGCATCGAGGACGGCAGGTACATCCTCGCCAACCGCGCGTTCGAGCAATTCTCCGGACTGAGCCGCGATCAGATCATCGGCCAGACCGCGGAGAAGGTTTACGTGCCGGAAGCGGCGCAGATGGTCACGGAGGCGGACCGCGACGCGATCGCTTCTCCGACCGGGCAGACGCGCACCGAATTGTCCATCGAACACAATGGCGGCAGACGCCTGATCGCCTGCAACCGCATGATCGCGCGCGACGAGAAAGGCAAGCCGGAATTCCTGGTTTCCCTGTTCGAGGACGTGACCGATCGCCGGTCCCTGTCGCGGGAAGTCCAGAGCGCGAAGAAATTCCTGGAACAGGTGGTCGACAACATCCCGGTTTCGCTCGTCGTCAAGCGGCTCAGCGATGGCCAGTACGTGCTCGCCAACCGCGCCGCCGAAGCCATGCTGACTCGCCGGCGCGAGGATGTGATCGGCTCCACGCTCGAGGACATCTACAATCCGGCCGATGTGCAGTTTATTCTCAAGCGTGACGAGGATGCCGTCCGCAAGAAGGGCGTCGTCACCGAGGAACATCCGATCCAGACCGAAAACGGGCTGCGTCTGTTCCTGACCCGCCGCGTGACCGTTCTCGACGAGGCCGGTGAGCCGCAATATCTCATCAAGACCAACGAAGACATCACCGACCGGCGCGAGACCGAGTCGCGCATGGCCCACATGGCCTATCACGATGCGCTGACGGAATTGCCGAACCGCGCGGCTTTCCTGCAGGCCCTGGAGCAGATGATCGATGCTTGCGAGGACACCGACGAGGAATTCGCGGTGCTCTCGCTCGATCTCGACCGGCTGAAGGAAATCAACGATGTGTTCGGCCACGAGGTCGGCGACAAGTTGCTGATCGAATTCTCGCGGCGTCTTGAATCGGTCATTTCCGGCGGCGTCGTCGCGCGTCTCAGCGGCGACGAGTTTGGTCTCATCATCGACGGTCTTCAGCCCGATTCCGCCAAGGCGCTCGCCACACGCCTGATGCAGTCGATGCAGACCGAATTCATGTTCGATGGGCGCGCAGTCCGCATCGGTCTCACCATCGGAATCTCGGTGTATCCGCGCAATGGCCGCGACGCCGAAACATTGCTCACCAACGCCGACGCCGCCCTGTTCCGGGCCAAGACGAAGGCGCGCGGCTCGATCAACTTCTTCGATATGGAGCTCGACCAGCAGCTCCGCGACCGCCGCGCACTGCATCAGGATCTGTCGACTGCGATCAGGAACGGCGAACTGTCGCTGCACTATCAGCCGCAGGCCCGTGCGCGCCACAAGATGAAGTCCGATCACGTTCTCGGTTTCGAGGCGCTGGCGCGGTGGACCCATCCGGTGCGCGGTTTCGTTCCGCCCGGCGACTTCATTCCGCTGGCGGAAGAAAGCGGCCTGATCGTCGAGATGGGCGAGTGGATTCTGCGCGAAGCCTGCCGCGAGGCGGCGTCGTGGCCGAAGGATCTGCAAATTTCGGTCAATCTGTCGCCGGCGCAGTTCATGCACGGCGATCTCGTCGGGCTGGTCCATTCCATCCTGATCGAAACCGGTCTCGCGCCGGGCCGGCTTGAGCTCGAGATCACCGAGGGCGTGCTGATCGAGGATTTCGACCGCGGGCTCTCGTTGCTGCGGCGGCTGAAGGCGCTCGGCGTGCGGATCGCGATGGACGATTTCGGCAGTGGCTATTCCTCGCTGACCTATTTGCAGGCGTTCCCGTTCGACAAGATCAAGATCGACCGCGCCTTTGTCATGAATCTCGGACGCAATCCGCAATCGGCCGCCATCATCCGCGCGATGATCGGTCTTGGCCACGGGTTGAACATTTCCATTGTCGCCGAAGGCGTGGAAACCCAGGAACAGCTGTCCTTCCTCGCCGATGAGGCCTGCGATCAGGTGCAGGGCTATCTCCTTGGCAAGCCGGCGCCGATCGAGACCTATGCAGAGTGGATCGGCCGCACCAAGAGCGTTTCCAACGTCTCGAACCTCCCGCGCAGGGTAGGCTGACGAACATCCGTCACTAATCCTCGGGCTTGACTTGCGATGATCGCCATCGGAGATCATCGCGGCATGGCTGATGTCGACATTGCGATCATCGGGGGTGGCCTCAACGGCACGAGCGTCGCGCGCGATGCTGCCGGGCGCGGTCTGCGGGTGGCCTTGTTCGAGCAGACCGACCTCGGCAATGGCGCCGCGGCCGCCGCCCCTCATCTGATGCATGGCAATTTCATCGATCTTGAACGGGGGAATGCGCTGCGCGTGCGTGCGGCGCTGGCGGAGCGGGACATTGGGCTGCGCAACATGCCGCATCTGGTGCGGCCGGCCCGTTTCGTGCTTCCGGTTCATTCCGATGAACGGCCTCCGGCCATGCTGCGCGGCGGGCTGTTTGTTTATAGCCGCCTTGCCGCGAGGAGCCCTTTACCGCGGTCCGAAGTGCTAGACCTGACCATCCATGAGGCCGGTCATCCGCTCAACCGGTCGCTCGGGCTGGCGCTGGCCTATTCCGACTGCACCGTCGATGAATCGCGGCTTGTCGTTCTGAACGCCGTCGATGCGGCCGCGCGCGGCGCTGCGATCCGCACCGGCGCCCGCTGCGTGTGGGCCGAACGCTCAGAGGTCTGGCGGCTCGCGGTGGTCAACCGCGGCCAGCGCGAAACCGTCACAGCGCGGGCGCTGGTGAATGCGAGCGGGGCGTGGACGCGGCCGGTCGCCGAAACCGTCTTGCATTTGCCAGCCGTTCAAGCGAGCTTCGTGAAAGTCAGCCAGATCGTCGTGAGGCGGATGTTCGATGGCGACGATGTCTACGTGCTCCAGAACGACGACCGCCGCATGGTCCATGCCATTCCCTTTCACCGCGACTTCACGCTGATCGGCACGTCCGAGCGGAGCTTCACCGGCGATCCGGCGATGACCTCGGCCGGTGCGGACGACATCGCCTATCTGTGCGCGGCCGTGAGCCGCTATTTCCGTGTGCGGATCGAGGCGGCGGATGTCGTGCATGCGATGGCCGGCTGCAATGCCACAGGGCATCGCGACGGCATCGTGAAACTGGGCCGGAAATCCCGCAAAGCACCTCTGTTGACGATGATCGGCGGTGCAACGACAAGTGCACGGCGACGCGCGGAGATCGCGCTGGCGCGGCTTGCGTCGTTTCTCAAGATGCCGCCGTCCTGGACGGCAGACGAACCGTTGCCCGGCGGCGATTTCTCGTGGGACGCGTTCGGCGATCAGGTGGACAGTGCGCGCAGGCGCTGGCCATTTTTAAGCGAACATCATGCCCGGCGGCTGATCGCCTCATACGGCACGCTGACCGAGCGGATTCTGGGTGCGGCAAAAAGCATGGATGACCTCGGCCCGAGGTTCGGCGATGACCTCACCGCCGCGGAGGTCGAGTACTTGATGAAAGAAGAATTTGCCCGTTTCGCCGACGACATTCTCTGGCGGCGTTCCAAACTCGGCCTGACGATGCCGCGGCAGGATCGCGAGGCGCTCGAAACATTCATGGCGGCGGCATGACGGGGAGCGTTGCTAAAAACCCATTGCTCCAGATCGCGTCGGTGGTGAAGCGCTTCGGCGGCTTCACGGCGGTGAACGATCTGTCGCTCGCTATCGCCGCCGGAGAATTCTTCGCGCTGCTGGGGCCATCAGGCTGCGGCAAGACCACGCTGCTCCGCATGCTGGCGGGTTTCGAAGCGCCGGACGCGGGTGCGATCTATCTCGACGGCGCGGACATCGCGCATGTGCTGCCGCATGAGCGGCCCGTGAACATGATGTTCCAGAACTACGCGCTCTTTCCGCACCTGACCGTCGAAGGCAATATCGCGTTCGGTCTCAAACGCGCGGGACTGCCGAAAGACGAGATCGCCGCCCGCGTCGCCGAGATGGTGGCGCTGGTCCGGCTCGAGGGTCTTGAGAAGCGCCGCCCCGATCAACTGTCGGGCGGTCAGCGCCAGCGTGTGGCGCTGGCGCGGTCGCTGGCCCGCCGGCCGCAGGTGCTGCTGCTCGACGAGCCGCTGGCGGCGCTCGACAAGAAACTGCGCGAAAGCACGCAGGCCGAGCTGAAAGAGGTGCAGCGCCGTCTTGGGATGACTTTCATCATTGTCACTCATGATCAGGAAGAGGCGATGACGGTCGCCGACCGGATCGGTGTAATGGATAGAGGCAAGCTGGTGCAGGTCGCGCCGCCCCGCGAGTTGTACGAAGCACCGAATTCGCGATGGATCGCCGGTTTCGTCGGAGACATTAATCTGATCGAGGGGCAGGTGGCCGCGCGTCAGGCCGGGCACTTCACGATCGCGACGCAGAGTGCGGGTGCGATCGTCGCGTCGCATGCGCCGTTATCGGGAACGAGCAGCGTCTGCGTTGCGATCCGCCCGGAAAAAATCCGGATATCCAAGGAGGCGTCGGGCGAATCCGCCGTCAACACATTCAACGGCGAACTGACATCCACCGGCTTCCTCGGCGGTGTGTCGGTCTACACGGTCAAACTCGATGGCGGCGCGGTGCTGCGCGTGGCCGCGGCGAACGCGACGCGAGCGGCAGCGGACGGCTTTGTAACCGGACAGCGGGTGAGCGTTTCATTCGCGCCCGACGATGTCGTGGTGCTGGACCGATGAGCGGCCGGCGCATCTTCACCCGGCCGGCGCGGCTCGCAGCCATTGCGCCGTATCTCTGGATGGCGCTGTTCTTTCTGGTGCCGTTCGGCTTCGTGCTGAAGATCGCGCTGTCGCAGACCGCCATCGCGCAGCCGCCCTATGTCCCGGTGTTCGATCTGGCCGCAGGTTGGGACGCGTTAAAATCGGCAATGAGCGCGCTGTCGTTCGACAACTTCAAGCTGCTGGCGTCGGACGATCTCTATATCTTCTCTTATGTCCGCAGCCTCGTGGTCGCGATCACATCCACCGCGATTCTGCTGCTGATCGGCTATCCGGTGGCGTACGGCATGTCGCGGCTGCCGCAGCGCTGGCAGCCGATCGCAATGATGCTCGTGATCGTGCCGTTCTGGACCTCGTTCCTGATCCGCATCTATGCCTGGATCAACGTGCTCCAGCATGACGGCCTGCTCAACAAGGTGCTGCTCGCGCTCGGTATCATCGACAAGCCGCTGGTCTGGCTCTCGACCGATGCGGCGATGTATCTCGGCATCGTCTACTCATATTTTCCGTTCATGATCCTGCCGCTCTACGCAACGCTGTCGAAAATGGACGATGCACTGCTGGAGGCCGCCGCCGATCTCGGCGCCTCAAAGCTGAAGGCTTTCTGGCTGGTGACATTTCCGCTGTCGCTGCCGGGCATCGGCGCGGGCGTGCTGCTGTGTTTCATCCCTATCGTCGGCGAGTTCGTGATTCCCGATCTGCTGGCGGGCTCCGACCGCATGATGATCGGTCAGACGTTGTGGCTGGAGTTTTTCACCAACAAGGACTGGCCGGTGGCATCGGCGATCGCCGTGGTCTTGCTTGTCGTGTTGCTGGTGCCGCTGCTGGTCTACGAGAAGCTGCAACGCCGCCATCTGGAGCAGCGCTGATGGCGGCCCGGCAAACTCGTTTCTCGAACTTCAACCTCGCCTCGATCGCGCTGGGGCTGGCGTTCCTGTATCTGCCGATTGCGATCCTTGTGATCTATTCGTTCAATGCCTCGCGCCTTGTCACGGTGTGGGGCGGCTGGTCGCTGCGCTGGTACACTGAATTCTTCAATGATGAGGCGATGCTGTCTGCGGCCTGGATGAGCCTGCGCGTGGCGTTCTGCTCCGCCACTGCGGCAACGCTGCTCGGCACGCTGGCGGCGCTGGGGCTGGCGCGCGGCGAGCGGTTCAAGGGGCGCACGCTGTTCTCAGGCATGCTCTACGCGCCGTTGGTGATGCCCGAAGTCATCACCGGGCTGTCGCTGCTGCTGCTGTTCGTGGCGATCGATGCTGGGCGCGGATTCTGGACCGTCACCATTGCGCATACCACGCTGACCATGTGCTTCGTGGCGGTGGTGGTGCAGTCTCGGCTAAGCACGCTGGATCGCAGTCTCGAGGAAGCTGCGATGGACCTTGGCTGCTCGCCGGTGCAGGCCTTCATCGCGGTGACGCTGCCTCTGATGCTGCCGTCGATCGCGGCGGGCTGGATGCTGGCGTTCACGCTGTCGCTGGACGACCTGGTGATCGCCAGCTTCACCACCGGGCCGGGGTCGGCGACGCTGCCGATCCGGATCTATTCGGAAGTGCGGCTCGGCGTGAAGCCGGAGATCAACGCGATCTGCACGCTGATTGTCGCGGCAGTGGCGGTGGTGATCGTGGCGGCATCGCTGGCGTCGAAACTGTCGAACGAGCAGGGCAAGAGCGCCGCGCCGCTTTAGTCCTAAAGGCCCCCAAGCATCCCGGTGATTTTCCGGGCGTCCTCGTCGCTCAGCTTGGCGCCGAGATGTTTATGAAGCGCCGCACCGTAGACATTCCACATGGCGGCTCGTCGGGCGCGGCCCTGTTTGGTGATCACGACCCACTGGCCGCGGCCGTCCTTGTTGAAAGCCTCGCGGCTCACCAAACCGTCATTTTCCAGTCGGTCGATCAAGCGCGACAGATTGGGCTGCGGGAACAGCGTACGGCTGGCGAGTTCGAAGGGGCGGAGACGGCCGGCCTCGGCCCGGTCCAACTCCAGCAGCACGTCGTAAACGGTCAGCGGCGGCAGCCCGGCCTGCTTCAAATCCCGCTCGATTGCGTCGAAGACGCGCCGCTGGCTGCGCATCAGGGCGATCCAAGCCTGCTCGACCGCGGGCGAGACCGGTGGTTCCGGGATTTTCGGTGAACGTGACATAGATGCAATTACATCTATCTTGACGCCGGACGCAAGTCTCCCATATAGATGCATGTGCATACATCTAGATGGGCGATGACACGAATGTCTCGCCCGCTCGATGCGCATTTGAACGCGCGACATGAGTTTGCGCGGGCCATCGATCCAACCGGCATCGGGAGAGAGAAATGATCGACGTACTGTTTCTGCCGCTGGCGTTCTTCGCCGGCACCCTTCTCGCGGTTCAGGCCGGCGCCAATGCGCAACTCGCCAAAGCCACCGCATCGCCCTTCGCGGCAACGACATTGCAGCTTTCGGTGGGGACGCTGCTGCTGCTCGCGGTCGCCATCGCCACCGGCTCATTGGTGGCTTTGGAGAATCTGCCCCATGTGACCTGGTGGCATGTTCTCGGCGGGACCGCGTCTGCGTTCTATGTGGTCTCGACCATCTTGCTCTTTCCCCGGCTCGGCGCGGTCGTATCCGTCGGCTTGTTTATTGCCGGACAGATGATCGCGTCGCTAGCGCTCGATGCCTTCGGACTGCTGGGAGTCCCGGCGACAGGGCTGCGGCCGATGGCAGTCGCAGCGATCCTGCTGGTACTCGCAGGCGCCGGTCTTGTGGTCTTCGGTCAAAGGGATGCGACGAAATCCATGTCGGCATCCAGGTTTGGCTGGTTGCTTCTGGCCGTAGCAGCCGGTGCGGTTTTGCCGGTGCAGGGAGCGGTCAACGCACTGTTGCGCAGCGATCTCGGCGGCGCGGCTTTCCCGGTCGGTGTCATTTCGTTCCTCGTGGCGACGTTTGCGATGGCTGCCGTGCTTCTGGCGACACTGGTCTGGCCGCAAACGCCGCGCCCGCAACTTGGTGGGGTTTCAGCCATGCCATGGTGGGGTTGGCTCGGCGGCTTCGCCGGCGCGACATATGTAACGACCGTCTTTACGTCCATTCCGGTGATAGGCGCGGCGACGACAATTGGCTTGACCATCGCGGGTCAGCAACTGGCGTCAATTCTGGTCGATCGATACGGTTGGTTCAGGCTGCCGCAACGGCCTGTCTCTGCAATGCGACTCGCCGGTGTGGTGCTGATCCTTGCAGGCGCTGGCGCTCTGAAACTGGCGCTGGCTTAATCTGCCTTGTCGGATTTTGATTCCGAGGCGGCCGGTGGTGTGGGGTTCTCGGGCGTCTCGGTGGACGCTGCCGGAGCAGGTGCTTCCGCAGCAGGCGCGATCGGCGCAGGCAGAACCGGCGTCGGCAACACAACGGCGGGCGCGCTGGTTTGCGAAGGGGCTGCGGCCTGAGGCTGCGCCACAGCCTCGGCAGGGGCTTTCTTGCCGCCGGTGAAGCGATCGATCACAGACTTCACCGCGTCGCGCGTCTTGCGGTCTTTGAGTGAATCCAGCAGCGGCGCCGAGGCCGGCGAGCGGCGGATCAGCGAATCCGAATCCGGGAAAACCAGCGGATCGTCCCACGGGCCCTGCACCACGAACGGCAGTTGGAACGCCGGCGGCATATCGCTCGCGACCAAAAGGCTGGCGACGCCCTTCAGATCGTATTCACGCGACGGCACCGACGCCGTGCCGGTGAGCAGCACGCGGGTGGTCGGGCCTTCGATCCGCGCATCCTCGGCGGTGGCGACGCCGTCATTGAAGCGGATCGCGATATTCAGCGTCTCGAACGGCGTCGAGCCGCTGCGGAAATTGCCGGCGCCCGACAACGGGCGGCGCTCGAGACGCTTCAGCAATTGTTCGACATTGAGTCCGCTGATCGCGCCGTCATGCGCCGTCAGCGTCGCGGTGCCGTCGAGCGACTGCGCGAGCGCAAACGGGCTGGCGCCCTTGGCTTCCAGCGCGAAGTTGAGATTGCCGCGCCCCGTCAGCTTGTTGACGCCGAACAGTTCCTGAATGCAGCTTGCCAGATCGACATCTGTGAACTGGAACTGGGCTTTGACATCCGCATCGGGATCGGTCCGGGTGATGCCGAACGAGCCCTTGAGGATGCCGCCGTAGATCTGCGCTTCGCCGATGCTCAGCGCCAGAGTGCCGTTGCGCAGATTGGCGCCGAGCGCGGTGCGGCCGAGTTTGGAGGTGCCGATGGTGACCTTCGCGGCCGACAGGCGCATGTCGAGATCGGTGGCGGAGAGGCCGCGCAGATCGAACAGTTGCCGGTTCCAGTCGCGGGCGCCGCTGGCGAGCAGGCGGATGGTTTCGATGTAAGGCGAAAAGTCGAGCGCTTCGGCGGCGAGAGTCGCCTGCACGGTCTGGCGATCGTTGTTGCTGTAGGTGATGACGCCTTCGGCGGTGTTGCCGTCGAGTTCCAGATTGACGTTGGTCAGCGCTATGGATTCCCCCACCACATTGGTGCGGGCCTTGAGCGAAAAGCGTCCCAGTCCACCGGTGCCGGGAGGAGCCTGTCCCGCCCAGCGCACGGCGTTGCGCAGCGACGGGCTGTCGGCGCTCAGCGTACCTTCCATCAGCAGGCTGGTGCGGTTGGCGATGGCGCCGTCGAAAGCGAATTTGAGCGGCGCGCTTGCGACCCGGACCTTGATGCCGGAACGGTCACCGGAGAGCGCGGCGATGAAGTCGTTGATGCTGAGGCTGCCATCGACCAGTTCGCCCCGCCAGTTGAACTGGCCGGTGGCGGCGAAGGAGCGCGAGATCGACGGCCACGCCAGCGACAGGTCGATCCCGTTGACGGTCTCGGCGATGTCGCGTGCGTCGTTCTGATAGGCGAGGACGCCGTCCTTGATGAGGATTTCGGAGAACGACACCGGACTGTCGACGCCAGGCTTCACGGTGCGCGCCAGTGTTTCAATAATGCCGGCCCAGTTGCTGCGGCCATCGGCGGTGCGCTTCACGTTGATCCGCGGAGTCTGCAGCGTTACGTCGGCGATTTCATAGCGCCGCATCAGCAGTGGCAGCAGGCGCAGGTTGGCAGTCAGTTCATCGACGGTCAGCGGTTCATCGGCAATGCCGCTGCCGCGCGAACCCGCGCCCTTCAATCCAACCTGCCGCAGGGTGATGGAACTGCCGGGGAAAACCGAGACGCGGACGTCGCCGTTGACCATCAGGTCGAGACCGGTCGCCGCACGAATCTGTTTTTCGACCGAAAGCCGCACGGCGTTCTGGTCGATCATCCAGGAAATGGCGATCAGGCCGATCAGCGCGGCAGCGAGAAATGCCGCAACCGGCATCCCGAGGCGCTTTATCCCTTGGGCCATCGTCAATGAGTTCATCCGGTATGGTTGCGGTGTGCGGCATCGGCGGGCTTCCCTGCGCCGAGCCACTGCAACTTGATTGTTTTTCTTGACGCTTTCAAGGCCATCCCAAGCCCTGACCCCTGCAATCGCGCCCCAAAACCAAAGGTATTCGAAGGTGTTCGGACAAGGCAGCGCTCCGAGCGGGGCTGCCGAAAAGCGGGCAAAACGGGGCGCCGCGCCGCGATTGACGCGCCTCGAAGATTCCGCCTAATAGTCGGCTTGTCCGCCTATTTTCCTCCATCAGGTTGCACCCCCATGAACAAAGTTTACCCCGACGCGAAGTCCGCGCTCGATGGCGTTGTCAAAGACGGCATGATGGTCATGTCCGGCGGTTTCGGCCTCTGCGGTATCGCCGAGACGTTGTCCGACGCGTTGCGCGAAACCGGCGTCAAGAACCTGACGGTTGTCTCGAACAATGCCGGTGTCGATGGCATAGGCCTCAGCCGCCTGCTGGAAACCCGCCAGATCAAGAAGATGATCTCGTCCTATGTCGGCGAGAACAAGCTGTTCGCGCAGCAGTATCTCGCGGGCGAACTCGAACTCGAATTCAATCCGCAGGGCACGCTGGCGGAACGCATCCGCGCCGGCGGCGCGGGCATCCCGGGCTTCTACACCAAGACCGGCGTCGGCACGCTGATTGCCGAAGGCAAGGAAGTGAAGGAGTTCAACGGCGAGAAGTACATCCTTGAGACGGGCCTCGTTGCCGATCTCGCCATCGTGCACGCCTGGAAGGGCGACACCGCGGGCAACCTCGTGTACCGCAAGACCGCGCGCAACTTTAATCCGATGATGGCGACCGCCGCCAAGGTCACCATCGCGGAAGTCGAGCATCTGGTGCCTGCGGGCGAGATCGATCCCGATCACATCCACACGCCGGGCATCTTCGTTCAGCGCATCATCGCAGTCGATCCAGCGCTGAAGCGGATCGAGCAGCGCACCACGCGCAAGCGCGCATAACAGATTTCCTTAAGGAGAGCCCCATGGCCTGGACCCGCGAACAGATGGCAGCGCGCGCCGCGAAAGAACTGCGCGACGGCTATTACGTCAACCTCGGCATCGGCATTCCGACGCTGGTGTCCAACTACATTCCCGACGGCGTCGATGTGTCGCTGCAGAGCGAGAACGGCATGCTCGGCATGGGCCCGTTCCCGTATGAGGGCGAGGAAGATCCCGACCTCATCAACGCCGGCAAGCAGACCGTGACCGAACTGCCCGACACCAGCTACTTCTCAAGTGCGGATTCGTTCGCGATGGTGCGCGGCGGCCATATCGATCTGTCGATCCTGGGCGCGATGCAGGTGGCCGAGAACGGCGATCTCGCAAACTGGATGATCCCCGGCAAGATGGTGAAGGGCATGGGCGGCGCGATGGATCTCGTCGCCGGCGTCAAGCGCGTCGTCGTCGTGATGGAGCATTCCGCAAAGGATGGTCCGAAGCTGCTGCATCGCTGCAACCTGCCGCTCACCGGCGAGCGTGTCGTCGACATGGTCGTCACCGATCTCGCAGTGTTCACCATCGACAAGCACGGCAAGGACGGCATGGCGCTGATCGAGCTGGCCGACGGTGTCACGCTCGATGAGGTGAAGGCGAAGACCGAGGCGACCTTCCGCGTCGCGCTGAAGAACGCCTGAGCGCCTGAACCATCATGACGGCGCAGCGCGGCCTTATTGGCCGCGCGATCTGACGCTATCGCCGGCCAAGAAAGCCGGGACTTTGCGCCGACAGCAATTGCGAACGGATGTCGGTGTCGAGCGTCGCGGACGGCTGCACGAACCCGGCTGAAAGCGACAGACTGATATTCGAGGTCGGTTTGAACTCGACTCCGGCATTGATGCTGGTGGCAAGCGTGCTGCTCCGCTCGAAGCCCGGCGTGACGAGCGACGTAAATACGTCCGGCGTCGTTCGAAGCGAGCTGACGCCTCCGAAAAATGTGACCGGCGTGTCGCCGAGGCCCTTGAAGCTGTAGGCGTATTGCGCGCCCTCGGACGACAATCCGCTGCCGGCGGTAAATGCGCCCGCGCCGAAGCCGCCGGTGAATGAATTCACCGGCATGCTGTAGCTGCTGAAAGAAAAGCCCTTGCGGAAGCCGTCCTCATCCGGCGCGCTTCCCCAATATTGCGTCGTGGTGTCGCCGCCCAATCCGAAAGGTCCACCCGGAATCCAGTAGCGGATTGGCGCCACCTGGGCCTGAGCGGCAGACGCCGCCAGACAAAGCACAGCGGCGAGGGCTGCGACCCGATATTTCAGAGCATCCATCATCGCGCACACTATACCGCTGCGGCGGGCCCAAGCACAGCCGGTTCAGTACAAATTATGCCGGGCCCAACGGTATGTCCGAAAACCGCGTTATCTATAAACGCGGCACCGGCGAGAGCGCGGCAACAATGAGTGCGAGTTGTCCTGCGAACAGGTGTTGATCCTTTGACGCTCAAACCGGGCGGAAGGAATGGTTCCGAAGACTATCCGCTTTCCGGAACTGGCGCAGTCCATATCGAACCCCTTGCATTTTGCCCCGAACGTGGTCGGTATCGGAGCGAACGAGGACAACCAGATGCGCGGCAGTATTGAAGACAAGGCCTTCCTGATCCTGATCGTCGTGGTGTCGCTGGCCTTCGGCTGGATACTCACCTCGTTCTACGGGGCGATTCTCTGGGGTGTGGTGATCGCCATCATGTTCGCGCCGCTATACCGGCGGTTGCTGCTGCGGATTCCGCAACGGCCCACCTTGGCCGCGGTGGTGATGATCGTGCTGGTCGTCATGATCGTCATCCTGCCGCTGATCATGATCGCCGCGTCGCTGACGCAGCAGGCCACGGTCGTGTTCGGAAAGGTGCAGTCCGGCGAACTCAACTTCGTCAGGTTGTTTCAGCAGATCCTCGATGCCCTGCCGCAATGGGTGACCATCGTGCTCGATCGCTTCGGCATCGCCAGCCTTGGCGGGATGCAGGAGAAAATCTCCGCGGGACTCATCAAGGGCAGCCAGCAGATCGCTTCCCAGGCACTGAACATCGGCCAGAGCACACTCGAATTCGTCGTCAATGTCGCCATCATGCTTTATCTGCTGTTCTTTCTGTTCCGTGACGGCAATGCGCTGTCGCGGCGCATCAAGGACGCCATTCCGTTGCGTGTCGAGCTGCGCGATGCGCTGCTGGAAAAATTCACCGTCGTCATCCGCGCCACCGTGAAAGGCAGTCTTCTGGTTGCCATGGCGCAGGGTGCGCTCGGCGGACTTATCTTCTGGGTGCTTGGCATTCATGCAGCGTTGCTGTGGGCGGTGCTGATGGCATTCCTGTCGCTGCTGCCGGCCGTCGGCGCGGGACTGGTCTGGATGCCGGTCGCGCTTTATCTTCTAGCCACCGGATCGTTTCTTCATGGTGTGATCCTGATCGCCTACGGCTTTCTGGTCATCGGCCTCGTCGACAATCTGCTGCGCCCGATACTGGTGGGCAAGGACACCAAGCTGCCGGACTATGTGGTGCTGATCTCGACATTGGGCGGCATCGAAGCCTTCGGGCTCAACGGCTTTGTCATCGGCCCGGTCATCGCGGCCATGTTCATCGCGGTGTGGGATATCTTTTCGATATCGCGGAAGAATCAGGCCGGGCCTGTTTCAGCCAATATTTAGGCTGGTCCCTGCGGAATATCCGAGAACCGCGTCAGCCACGCCACCGGGCCGATGCTCGCCGCCACGATCAGAAGCGCGGCGAGGGCGCCGTCCTCGAAACTGCCGCGGCTGGCATACTGATAGATCGAGGTCGCCAGCGTCTCGACATTGAGGGGACGCAGCAACAGTGTCGCCGGCAATTCCTTCAGGCAATCGACGAACACCACGATCGCGGCACCGAGTAGCGCGGGTCGCAGCAGCGGCAGGTGAATCCGCCGCATGGCGGTGATCTGCCCGGCCCCTGCGCTGCGCGCGCTGTCGTCATAGTCGAACGGGATGCGCTCGAAGCCGGCGCGCAGAAATCCGGTCGGCACTGCGAGAAAGCGGATCACATAGGCCGTGACCACGGCCGCGCCCGAGCCCATCAGCACCAGGCCGGGCAGCGATAGCCCGAGCCACGCGGCAAACGTGTTGAGCGCGTTGTCGATCGTCAGCACCGGCGAGAGCAGGCCGAGCGCCAGCACCAGTCCCGGCAATGCGTACCCGGTCTGCGCGATGTTGGCCGAGAACGCGCGCCATGAACCGGGACGCCAGCGCGTGGCGAGGATTGTCGCCAGCCCGAGACCCAGCGCAACGAGGGTGGCGAGCGCCGCGAAACTTATCGAACTGAATGCGTCGCGCCAGATCGCGGTATCCATCGTCACCGAGGACCGGTGGATGCTCTGGTACAGCAGAAACAGCAGCGGCACGACGAAGCCGAGCAACGCCGGCAGGGCGCATGCGGCGAAAGCAAGCCAGCCCCTGATCCCGGTGAAGGGCGTGCGCGGCGTCAGCCGCGGGCTCTCGGACGAAAATTCCGTGATGGCGTTGCGGCGGCCATAGCGCTCCAGCGCGATCAGTCCGCCGACGATCACCAGCACCAGGCATGACAGTTGCGCTGCGCCCGCAAGGCTGCCGCGATTGAGCCATGTGGTGAAGATCGAGACGGTGAGTGTCCGCACCCCGAGGTATTCGCTGGCGCCGATGTCGTTTAGCGTTTCCAGCGCGACGAGAGCGAGGCCGACCGCCAGCGCCGGACGGCCCATCGGCAGCGAGATGCGGCGAAACACATCCCAGCGTCCGGCGCCGAGCGTGCGTGCGGCTTCGGCAAATTCCGCGCTCTGCAACTGGAAGGTCGCGCGCGCGGAGAGATAGACATACGGGTAGAGCACAATGCCGATGATGAGAATTGCGCCTGGCAGCGAACGAAGGCCGGGCAGCAGCGTGAGCGCATCGCGCGGCGGAAGCCACAGTGTCAGCGTGCGATGGACGAGGCCGAGTGGCTCAAACAGATCGACATAGACGTAAGCTGCGATGTAGGTCGGGATTGCCAGCGGCAGCGGCAGCAGCCAAAGCAACAATCCGCGCCCGGGAAAATCATGCGACGACACCAGCCATGCGGTGCCGGCTCCCGTGAGCAGCGCGACCGCTCCGACGCCGACCAGCAGCGCCGCTGTGTCGCGCAGCGCCAGCGGCAGCACGTAGTCGATCAGATGCGACCAGAGACCGGGGGTGGGTTGCGCCGCGATCACGATGATCGCGAGCACCGGCAACACGACAAGCGCGGCGGTTAAGACCGCCAGCGCCGAGACGGCGGGCTCCGCGATGCGCGCGCTTGTCACGTTGAGAACGACAGGTGCGGCTTAGGCCTCAATTGTCGAAACCGACCTTGTCGGCCAACGTCGAGGCGGCCTTGCGGCTGGCGGCGATCTTCGAGATCGGCAGCGCGTCGGGATTCAACTTGCCGTAACCGGCAATGGTCGGGTTGACGGCGACCCCGGCGCGGACCGGATACTCATAGTTGGCGTCGGCATAGAGATGCTGCGCGTGTTCGCCGGCCAGCCATTCGATCAGTTTGACGGCGTTGGCGCGGTTCGGCGCGTGCTTCGCCAGCAGCACGCCGGAGAGATTCACATGGGTGCCGCCGCCGGCGAAGGTCGGCAGGATCACCTTGGTCGCTTCCGCCCATGGCTTCTTGTCCGGATCGTTGTTCATCATCAGCGCCCAGTAATAGGTGTTGCCGATGCCGATGTCGCACTTGCCAGCCGCGACATCGCGCGCGGTTTCGCGGTCGCCGCCGGAGGGCTTCTGCGCGAGGTTGGCCTTCACGCCCCGCAACCACTCTTCGGCTTTGGCTTCGCCGTGGTGGGCGACATAGGCCGCGAACAGCGCGTTGTTGTAGATGTGCTGGCCGGAGCGGATGCAGATCTTGCCCTTCCACTTCGGGTCGGCGAGTTCTTCGTAGGTGATGGCATCTTGCTTGACGCGGTCCTTCGAGGCGTAGATCACGCGCGCGCGCATCGAGATGCCGGCCCAGTGACCGTCGGGATCGCGGTATTGCGCCGGCACGATCCTGTCGAGCGCCTCGGACTTGATCGGCTGCGTTACACCGGCCTCGACGGCTTCCGCCATGCGGCCGACGTCCACCGTCAGCAGGACGTCGGCGGGGCTGTTGGCGCCTTCCGCCTTCATTCGCTGCTCAAGACCGGAGGATGCCGAAACGACATTGACCTTGATGCCGGTATCTTTGGTGAACGCGTCGAACAGCGGCTGCACCAGCTTGGTCTCGCGATAGGTGTAGACGTTCACCTCGCCGGATTGGGCGAATGCGGCCGCATTCAGGGTCATCGCGGAAGCGACGACGGTTGCGGCGGCGAGAATACGAGATCGTGACATGATGCGGCTCCGGCAGCTTTGATGAGCATCGCGGCGCTGAGCGTTGCAGCGCGCGGTGCCGGTTCTGTAGCGCAGAGGGCGTGCACATTCACGCGACGCGATGTCGCGAGATCGCTGATTTAGAGAGATTCCAGAGTGGCGATCAGGCGATCGCGCTGGCGTGCGAGAACACGACCTCGATCAGCGTGCCCGAATGCGGCGCGGTCTTGATGTGGAATTGTGCGCGGTTGGCTTCGACCAGCGCCTTGGTCAGCGACAGGTTCACCACGGAGCCGTCGGCGGTTTGATCGGACGCGCCCGTTGTGCGGAACGGCGCCATGGCGGCGGCGATCTCGTTGTCGTTGAGGCCAGGGCCGGTGTCGCGGACGCGCAGCACGATATCGCCGAAGTCGGTGGTTGCGGTCGATACAATGACCTGTCCGCCGGCATTGGCCAGATGGATTGAGTTGCCGATCAGGTTCAGCGCGATCTGGCGCAGCGCGCGGGCGTCGGCCTTTACGGTCGGCAGCGCGTGGGCGAGCGATGTGCGGATGATGATGCGTTCGCGATTGGCCTGCGGCTGCATCACCGCGACGCATTGCTCGACCATGCTGTTGAGGTCCTGGCTCGCGAACGACAGTTCCATCCTGCCGGTTTCGATACGCGACAGATCGAGCAGATCGTCGATGATCGCCATCACGCGCTGCCCGGAGGCGCGGATGTCCTTCATGTATTCGACATAGCGTTCGTTGCCGAGCGGGCCGAAGCGCTCGTCGATCATCACGTCGGCGAAGCCGATGATGGCGTTCAGCGGCATACGGACCTCATGGCTGATCCGTGCGAGGATGTCCGCTCGCGCGTTCACAGCGCGCTCGACCTGCCGCTTCGCCTGAGTCAGTTCGCCTTCGCTTTTCCTGGTTTGCGACTGGCTGTTGAAGATCGCGAAAAAGCGCGCGCCGTCCGGCCGTGTCCGGCCCATCGTCACCGACAGCGGGATCGCGCTGCCGTCGCGCGCACGTCCCAGCATGTCGCGGCCGTGGCGAAGCAGACCCGTCACGGCAGCGGCCCTGACCTCGTTCGCGTAATCCTGCACCGCGCGCTGGCTGTCGGCCGCGAACAGATCGGTGAGATGGAGCGTCGCCATCTCGTTGTCGTCGCGGCCGAACAGAATCTCGGCGCTGCGATTGCAGGAGAGGACGCGGCCCTGGCCGTCGAAAACAATGACGCCCTCGGCGGTGTTATCGAGAATGGTGCCGAGTTCTTCCGCCTGCGTGGTGTCGTCGCTGGCGACGGCGACCGGCGCGACCGTCAAGACGGGTGCAGGTTCGATCCGGGGCTCGGTGCGCGGGCCTGAGAACACCAGCGCATGCGCCGGCTCGTTGTCCCATGTGATGGCGAACAGCCGCGCGTCGGCAGGCTCGCCCCTGTCGGGGCCGCTCTTGCTGGTGGCCGCGATGACGACCGGCGTGCCGGTCTCGGACGTGCTGCTGGCGGATCCCGCACCGGCTTCGACAATCAGCGCATCGAGGCCGCCGGCTTCGCTCAGCGCATGAAGGTCGTCATATCCGGTGGAGGCGAGAAACGCCTTGTTGGCGTAGATCAGCCGGTCGAGCCGGTAGACCAGCACGCCGACCGGCAGGCGATCGAGCAACTGCGAATCCTGCGCGGCATTGGCACGCGGCAGCACCGGCCCGGGCTGGAGGAAGGCAGGGGGATGTTCAAGCGCAGGCGGTTCGGACACCGGCTCGTGCTGCGGCGTATCGTCAGCGGCGAACAGTTCGGCCACCGAGGCGTCGGTCAGCGTTTCGTTCTCTGCTCCATTCTCGAGGCGCGCGGACAACCGCCGCGCCAGTTCGTCGAAGGCGTTGCTCTCGACCGCCGTCAGCGCCGGCGATTTCGGCTCGGCGACTGGAAATGGCACGACGTTTTGCGGAGTGTCCACCACAGGCTTCTGCTCGGTTCTCGGGAAACTGTCCCTCGGGAAGTTATCTTGCACGCTGTCAGCGGCATGCACCACCGTCTCTGACGGAGTTGATGGCGGCTCGTTCACAACGTCCTCGGCGACCGGCTCCGGTCTCGTGACCTCACGCGGCGGCGGTTCGCTCGGCTGCGCCGCTGCGGGCGGCTTAGACGAATACAGAATATCATCACGGCGCTGCACGGCCAGCCGTGCCATGCCTTCAACGTCGCGGCAGATGCCGAAGCCGCGATACCCCAGGAAAGTCCCGGCGCGGTCATAGATCGGGAATCCCGACAGTTCCACCGGCAGCCGCGCGCCTGCGCCATCGGCGGGCCAGTTCACGACAATGCCGCTCCAGGTGTCGCGGTTTGCGACCGCAGCCCCGACATGGCCTTCGGGATCGAGGCCGAGCGCATCGGCGATCTCGCCCCAGGGCCGGCCGAACGCGGCGGCGGTGCGCGCGCCGATCAGGCGGGTGAACTCATCGAAGCCGAGCGAGAAGCGGCTGTCTTCATCCATGTGCCACATGAAGCGCAGCGGATGCCGCCGCGGCGTCAATGGGCGGTCCATCTCAAGCAGCGTTGCGGACCCATCGCCGGCGCCGAGCGGAGAAGCCGTTTTATAGCGTTCGTCGTCGATATAGATCCGGGTGACGTTTTCTGCGGGCGCGTCATGATGTGCAGGTTCATCGCGCGGCGCGTCGGCGTGCGCGGCAGGCGCGGGTTCTTCACTTGCGATGTGTTGAGGCGGAGTTTCAGTGTTCGCAACGGTCTGGACCGGTGTCGCCGGTTCAGACGATTCATCGAACACCGATTCGAAAAGATCGACCGGTGTCACTTCGGCCAGCGCGGCGGCTTGACCGGGCGTCTCTGCGACGGTTTCCGCCGCCGCTTCAGCCGGAGCGGAAGCGACCGACGCGGCAGGCGCAGGCCGTTCGACACCACTCTCGCGCTCTGGCTCTTCGGGAGCGAGCACCACAGGCGTCGGCTTAGGCATTGGCTTCGGCACGATCACAGCTTCGATCAATGCGACCAGCGCGGTGCCGTCTCCGCTGCCGACGCGATGCACCGTCACGCGGCTGGAGTCCATTTGCAGGACCGATTGTCCGTTACGCAGCGCGCCGTTGCGTGCGTCATCGAAACCGGGCCCGGTCAGATCGTTGAACAACCCCGGAAAGTTTTTGGCGGCTTCATTTGCGCCGGCGAGTGCGCCGTTCGGCGTGAAGGTCATCGCCGGCATGGTGATGCTGTCGACCAGATGCGCGAGCCGCTCGGTGAGCGGCATCGGACGGCCGACAGGATCGGCGGCGGCAATGAGAATCCCAACGGTGCCGTCCGCGAAGGTGAGCCGCGCGCAGGAGCATGTCAGCAGGCGGCCGAGCGGCGCGCCGAATCCGCGCAGCCGTTCAAGCCGTGGTGCGCCTGACGGTGACAACCGCGCTGCAAGCTGTGCGGCCTGGCGGCGCCGCGGATCGGCGGGGCCGATGGTTTTCTCGGCAAGGGCGGCGGCACTGCGTTCGCCGAACAGCCGCGCTCCGATGGTGTTGGTCCAGAGAATGCGAGCGCCGTTGAGCGACCAGACCCACGCAGGCAAGCTGCTTGTCGCGTGAACCGCAAGGCGCGGATCGCGGATGCCATGGAGCTGGAAGTCGGCTTCGCTCGTCTTGGACAACGGGTCTGTGTCTCGCTTTCGTAGCGCCGATCGTGGCGCGGGAGGTGGATCGGACAGCCTTAACAAATGATTAGTATGGCGCGGCTGCCACAAGGTCCACCGGTGGGTGTGACACTACCCATCCAAACCGGCGATAACGTTAACTCGCCGGCGCACTGAACCCCAGCGCCGCTCGGACGTTGGGTGTTGCAAAAGATGCTCAAACGTTCACGATGGACGGGCAGGAACTGTCGTTGCGCTGCGTCATAGGTGAGATGTCGCCCGGCGGTAAATTGCGGAGCAACGGGGTCCGCTCAGAGACCCAACAGGAGAGGGTGCGACATGTCAGGCAATCAGTTCGAGATTCCGAAGGAAATGCGGTCGATGGCGGAAGCGAGCCTCGAACAGGCACGCAAGGCATTCGATACCTTCATCAGCAGTGCGCAGCAGACGGCGGCGGCGTTCGGCGGGGCGTCACTCGGCGGCTCCGGCGATGCGGCCAAGGAAATCAGCGCGAAGGCCATCGCGTTCGCGGAAAAGAACGTGCAGACCTCGCTGGCCTATGCGCAGCAGTTGATTCACGCCAAGGACCTCACCGAGGTGATGCGTCTCCACACTGAATACGTTCAGGGCCAGATGCGGGCTCTGGCCGAGCAGGCCAGCGAAATGGGTCAGGTTGTGACCCGTGCCGCCATGGATGCCGCCAAGCCCAAATAGTCCGTGGCTAGCCCCGGTCATTTTGGAGGATAGATCCGGCGCTTGCGCCGGATCAGGCATGCGGACGGCCCCGTGGTATTTTGTTGCATCGCACAAAATCTCCCATATAGTGCCAAATAGATACGGACCGGCGTCCGGCCTGTAGGCCTCACGCGGCCGGTTGCGCCGTTCCGGCGATTTCAATTCCAGACACGAGGACTGCCCTATGAGCGCGAACGATCCATTTGCTGTCGTCCCCTTCAAGGTTCCTGAGCAGCTTCGCGCGTTCACCGAGATGGGCATGGTCCAGGCTCGTGACGGCTATCAGAAGTTCAAGGACGCAGCCGTTTCCAACAACGGGGCTCTCGAGGCGCTGGTCGAGCAGGCCACCAAGGGCGCCGGCGATTTCACCTCGAAGATGATCGGCATGGCCCAGACCAACACCGAAGCCGCGTTTGCCTTCACCCAGAGCCTGATGGGTGTGAAATCGCTGCCGGAGGCCTTCGAACTTATGAACACCCATGCCCGCAAGCAGTTCGAGGTTTTGACCGCGCAGTCCCAAGACCTTGCGGCCATGACCCAGAAAGCTGCGGCTGCCGCCGTCGAGCCGATCGCCGCCGGCGCGGCAAAGGCCTTCAAGCCCGGCGTCTGATTGAGGCGTCTGGTCCTGGCAAAGGCGCGGCCGTGCCACTGAACCGTTTCTGTCGCCACGGTCACCCATAACGGGCTGTTGGCGACGCGATTTCGGCAGGTCAAAGCGTCTTGCCAAAGCGCGGCGTTGCACCTAGTTTCCCGCGAAATCGCCGCCCTCGGCGGGGCAGCCGGCCGGCTGCCATAGATTGAAAAATGCAGTTGTAGCTCAGCTGGTTAGAGCGCCGGATTGTGGATCCGGAGGTCGGTGGTTCGATCCCACCCAACTGTACCACTTCCAAAGCCCCAAAAATCCGAAGTCTCAGGCCGACTGCGCCAGCAGGACGCGGATTTCCTCACCTGTTGCAGGTCTGCTTTCGGGGTGGGTGAGCGTCGCGAAGGTTCCGATCGCGGCGGGCCGCCCGACCAGATAGCCCTGAACCTCGTTGCACAGTTCGGATTGCAGGAACGCCAGCTCCGCCGGTGTCTCGACGCCTTCCGCCAGCACCGGCAGACCGAGACCGCGGCCGAGACCCAGCACGGCGCGCACAATGGTCGCGGCCTGCTCGTTGGTGTTGACCGATTTGATGAACGAACCGTCGATCTTGATCTTGTCGAACGGGAATGCGCGCAGGTTGGAGAGCGACGAGTAGCCGGTGCCGAAATCGTCCATCGCGATATGCACGCCGAGCGCCTTGATGCGCCGGAGTGTGGTGAGCGCGCGGTTGAGATCGCGCACCAGCGCGGTCTCGGTGATTTCGAGTTCGAGCCGGCCGGGTGCGAGGCCGGTTTCCAGCAGCACCTCATGCACGAGCTGCACGAAATTCTCGTTGTAGATCTGGACCGCCGACACGTTGACGGCGATGGTCAGCGGCTGCGGCCAGCTCGCGGCCTGCTTGCAGGCCTCGCGCAGAACCCACTCGCCGATACCGAGAATGGCGCCGGTTTCTTCCGCGATCGGGATGAAAATGGCCGGAGAGATCGAGCCGCGGGTCCTGTGATTCCAGCGCAGCAGGGCCTCGAAGCCGACCACGGTCCTGCTCTGAATGTCTTGCTGCGGCTGATAGACCAGATTGAACTCGCCGCGGGACACTGCCTGCCGCAGATCGTGCTCCAGCACGCGGCGGTCGTGAACTTCCGCGCCCATCTTCGCTTCGAAGAAGCGGTAGGTGGCGCGGCCTTCCATCTTGGCGCGGTAGAGCGCCGTGTCGGCGTGGGTCAGCAATGTCTCGCGATTGTCCGCATCGTCGGGGCAGATCGCGATGCCGATGCTGCACGACGTCATGTTCTCGCTTTCGGATTTATCACCGTCGGAACGCAGCGCCTCGATAATGCGCTCGGCCAGCCGTCCGGCCGTGGCCGGGTTCGACAGTCCGGGGACAAGGACCGCGAATTCGTCGCCGCCGAGGCGCGCGACCATGCACGTCTTGTCGAGGATCGCGGTGACGCGTGAGGCGACGGTCTGAAGGACCTTGTCGCCGGCCGCGTGTCCGAACAGATCGTTGACCTCCTTGAACCTGTCGAGGTCGAAGCAGAGCACGGCGCACTTCTGCCCGCCTGCCATGGTGGCGGCGATCTCGTGATCGAGCCGCGCATGGAACGTGCCGCGGTTCGGCAGCGAGGTCAGCGCATCGTGATGAGCGAGATAGCGGATGTGCTGCTCGGCCTTCTTGCGCGCCTGCAGGTTGCGCACGGCGATGACGTGATGCGCCTGCCCGGCGAAATCGATCGGACGCAGGATCAGTTCGACCGGAATCATCGACCCATCGGCGTGACGAAGATCGGCCTCCACCGGCTGGTTCGGGGCGGCGAACAGTTTCGCGCGCGCGCCGGCGTCCGGAATGTACGATTGCAGGTTCGTACCGATCAGCTTGTCCGATGTTGAGCCGACGAGCTGCGCGAAACTGGTGTTGACGGTCACAGCGACGTCGCCGTCGCAGACCAGAAGGCCTTCGACCGCGGCATTGGCGAGACCGCGCATGCGCTCGGCTTCGAGCATCGAGCGGCGCTGGTCATGAATGTCGAGGGCTGCGGCGCCGATCGCCAGCAGAATAATTGTGAAGCTCGAGACGGCTACGCCAATGGCGAGCCAGGTGGTGGGGATCGCGGATTGCGGGATCGTGACGGTCGGATCGGGAATGATCGCGACTGCGCCCATCGCCGTGAAATGATGACTGCAAATTGCCAGCGTCAAAAGTACTGCACCCGCAATCCGCCATCGCTGTGAATCGCCCCGCAAACCAGCCGGCAGCGCCGCTGCGCCGATCAGCGTGCCGAGCAGAATGGATGCGGCAACGAGTGTTGAATCCCACAGGATGACGCCGCCGATCTGGAAAGCCGCCATGCCGAGATAATGCATGGTGGCGATACCGCCGCCGACGACAGCGCCGCCGAGCCACGGGCCGAGCCGCCATTTGGGCTGCATCGACATGGCAAGACCGGCTGCGGTGAGCAGGATCGCAGCGGCAAGGGACAAACCGGTGAGTGCGATGTTGTAGGCGCTCGGAATGCCGGGCGAATAGGCGAGCATCGCGATGAAATGCGTCGACCAGATGCCGAAGCCCGTCGAGATCGCTGAGATCGCGAGCCAGACCGGACGCATCTGGCGCGTCGCGTGACGGGCATGGCGCAGCAGGCCGATGGCGGCAAGCGAAGCCAGCGTGCAGATCACAGCCGCGAGCCCCACGAGCCAGAGATCATGGGCGGTGGCGATACAATTGTAGACCTTGAACATCGAACAGCCTGCACGCGAGAAACAAACGGTTACCTCGGCAGGTAAGTGGAATTGCGTAAGAACGCGTAAATTCCTGATCTGGCGTTTGATCGATAGAGGCGCGCGCGATCGGCTAGGATCGGATGATGTGTGTACGCGAGGCGAACAAATCAAAAAATGGCTGCGGCGCAGGCGTTACTGTCGTGAACAGATCGTCAATAGCCGATGCTGAACAGCTAACACGCGATCAACCATGTTCTGAATACGTCACGATGGCTGTCGTTTCCCTAGCGGTCAGCCCGGCTCACCACATCCATCAGTTCGGCGATCTTGCGCCGCTGGTCCGCCTTGTCACCCGACAAGATCGCGTGCTCGACGCAATGCGCGACGTGATCGCGCAGGACCTCTTCCTCGACCCGCCGCAGCGCTGCACGTGCGGCGGCGATCTGCGTGACGATGTCGATGCAATAGCGATCGTCTTCGACCATGCCTGCGAGACCGCGAACCTGGCCTTCGATCCGTTTCAGCCTCTTCAGGCACGATGACTTGATTTCCTGTCGCATGTTGTACTATATACCCCTATAGGGTATAAGTTGCAAGTGGAGAATTGGAATCGTGGCGTCATCGGATCATCGGGAAAACGGCAAGGCCGGTTGTTGCGGCGGACATGGCAATCAAGGTTCCGGCGGTCACAGCCACGGCAAGCCCGAGTACGGACACGCTCATCACGGCGCGCATGGTCATTCGCACGCAGCGGATCAGGCAGGCGCAGGCGTCCTCGATCCCGTCTGCGGGATGACCGTCACCGTCGCGACGGCCAAGCATCGCTTTGCCTACAAGGGGGAGGATTATTTCTTTTGCTCGGCAGGCTGCCGCACAAAGTTCGAAGGCAACCCGGAAAAGTATCTCGCGCCCAAGTCGTCACAGCCGGATGAGAAGCCGCCGGAAGGCACAATCTACACCTGTCCGATGCATCCCGAGGTGCGTCAGGTCGGGCCGGGTAGCTGTCCGATCTGCGGCATGGCGCTCGAGCCCGAGACCGTTTCGCTCGACGATAAGCCCGATCCCGAACTGATCGACATGACGCGCCGCTTCTGGATTGGTCTCGCGCTGACGCTGCCGGTGTTCGTCATCGACATGGCCGCGCATCTCGGCGGCATCCACCTGCTGCCGCTGCAAACCTCGAACTGGCTGTCGTTCGCGCTGGCGACGCCGGTGGTCCTGTGGGCCGGATGGCCGTTCTTCGAGCGCGGCTGGCACTCGATCAAAACGCGCAATCTCAACATGTTCACGCTGATCGCGATGGGCACAGGCGTCGCTTACATTTACAGCGTGGTCGCGACGCTGGCGCCGCAGGTGTTTCCGGACGCATTCCGCGATCATCACGGCGCGGTCGCGGTGTATTTCGAAGCTGCCGCCGTTATCACCGTTCTCGTCCTGCTGGGTCAGGTGCTCGAACTGCGCGCCCGGGCGCGCACGTCAGGCGCGATCCGGGCATTGCTCGGCCTTGCGCCGAAGACGGCGCGGCGCGTCTCGCAGACCGGCGACGAGGACATCGATATCGACGCCATCGCGGTGGATGATCTGCTCCGGGTGCGGCCGGGCGAAAAGGTCCCGGTCGATGGCACCGTCACCGAGGGATCGTCGCTGGTCGATGAGTCCCTCGTCACCGGCGAGTCGATGCCGGTGAAGAAGGCGATCGGCGCACAGGTGATCGGCGGCACTGTCAACCAGAGCGGCGGCCTTGTGGTCCGCGCCGACAAGATCGGCCGTAACACCATGCTGGCGCGCATTGTCGATCTCGTGGCGCGGGCGCAGCGCTCGCGTGCGCCGGTGCAGCGGCTCGCCGATCAGGTCGCAGGCTGGTTCGTGCCGGTGGTTATCGCGGTGGCGCTCGCGGCGTTTGCGGCATGGGCGGTGTTTGGTCCCGAGCCCCGATTCACCTATGCGCTGGTTGCCGCGGTGACTGTCCTCATCATCGCGTGTCCCTGCGCGCTCGGTCTTGCGACTCCGATGTCGATCATGGTCGGCGTCGGCCGCGGCGCGCGCTCGGGCATTCTCATTCGCGACGCCGAGGCGCTGGAGCGGATGGAGAAGGTCGACACCCTGGTGATCGACAAGACCGGCACGCTGACCGAAGGCAAGCCGAAGGTGGTCGCTGTGATCGCGGCCGATGGCTTTGATCGGGGTGAACTGCTGCGGCTGGCCGCAAGCGTCGAGCGCGCCAGCGAGCATCCGCTGGCCTTCGCGATCCTGAATGCCGCGAAGGAAGAGAGCATCGAACTTCGCGATGTGCAGAACTTCGACTCCCCCGCGGGCAAGGGCGCCAGCGGCACCGTCGGTGGCCGCAAGGTCGTGCTCGGCAATGCCGCGATCATGCAACTGTCGAACGTCGGCATTCAGACACTGGAAGCCGATGCACGCACCCAGCGCGAGCGCGGGGCCACCGCGATCTATGTCGCGGTCGATGGCCGCGCCGCCGGCGTCATTGCGATTGCCGATCCGGTCAAGCCGAGTGCGCCGGAAGCGCTGAAGCAGTTGCGTGCAAACGGACTGCGCATTGTCATGCTGACCGGTGACAATGTGACGACGGCGCAGGCGGTGGCGAGGACGCTCGGCATCACCGACGTCGAGGCCGACGTTCTGCCCGAGCGCAAGGGCGACGTGGTCACAAGGCTGCGCGGCGAGGGCCGCGTGGTGGCGATGGCCGGTGACGGCATCAATGACGCTCCGGCGCTTGCTGCGGCCGATGTCGGCATCGCCATGGGCAGCGGCACCGATGTGGCGATCGAAAGCGCGGGCATCACGCTGCTGCGCGGCGATCTGATGGGGCTGGTGGAAGCCCAGCAACTGTCGCGGGCGACGATGCACAATATCCGCCAGAACCTGGCGTTTGCCTTCCTGTACAACGCAGCCGGCATTCCGGTCGCGGCGGGTGTGCTTTATCCGGTGTTCGGGATTCTGCTGTCGCCGATGATCGGTGCTGCGGCCATGGCGCTGTCGTCGGTCAGCGTGATCGGCAATGCGCTGCGGCTGGCGCGCACGAAGCTTCAATCATAAGAGGCTTCATTCGAAGTTGTTCGGGTGATGCGCGATAGCAAGGGAACATGCGCATGAAAAAAGGCCGGGCTAAAGAGCCCGGCCTGTTTAGTTTTTGGCCACGTGAGGCCGACACAATCACCTTCCAAGAGGGATAACTGAGCGCGCGTTCCGCTGGAGGAGGGGGACAGTGCGCAGAACGCTCATTCAGTGTGGGGAGAGTATGGTCCGCGATTTCCCATGCGGACAACTCCGATCCCGGTATGTCAGTCATGCTCAGGATGCGGGCTCAAACGTTCGTTTGAACCCGTTCCAGACACCGTCAGGACGGCCAGCGCTGCGCCTTACTCACGATAAAATCACGGAAAACCTGCACGCGCGCCACGGACTTCAATTCTTCGGGATAAACAAAATACGTATCCAATTGAATCGAGTCGGCCTCGCTGAAGAGCTGCACCAGCCGGTTGTTGTCCTCCACCAGGTAGTCCGGCAGCGCAGCGATGCCGAGGCCCTGCTGGCAGGCACGCACCAGCCCGAGGATGTTGTTGACCTTGAACACCGGCTCGCGCGGGCCGGAACCATTGGTGTTGGCCTCGATCAGCCAGTTCCGGTTTTGCAGGTGCTGCGGCACGTTCTGGTCGCTGAGCACGATGATCCGGTGCGCGTCCAGTTCATCGAGCGTGCGCGGGGTGCCGTGCCGCTTGACGTATTCCGGCGAGCAATAGGCATGGAAGCCCATCGAGAACAGCTTGCGCTGAATGAGATCCGGCTGGGTCGGCTTGCGGGTGCGGATCGCCACGTCGGCTTCGCGCATCGACAGGTCGAGTTCTTCGTCGGTCACGATCAGCGAAATGCGGATGTCCGGATACAGCGCGGTGAATTCGCCGAGCCGCGGGATCAGCCAGTTGATGCCGACGCCCGGCGTGGTGGTGACTTTGAGGTCGCCGCTCGGCCGCTCGCGGCTGTCGGTGAGCTTGGCGCGCGCCGCCTGCAACTGCATGAACACGTCATGCGCGGTGCGGAACAGCAGATCGCCCTGCTCGGTGAGGATCAGTCCGCGGGCATGGCGGTGAAACAATGACACCGCCAGTTCCTGCTCCAGCGCGCTGACCTGGCGCGAGACGGCCGACTGCGACAGCCCGAGTTGTTCGCCTGCATGGGTGAAGCTTCCCGCTTCCGCAGCCGCGTGAAAGACCTTCAGCTTGTCCCAGTCCATATCGCTTAATCCATCGCGTGTTCGAGGCATGGTCACTCCGCCGCTGCGCGTTCGGTGGCGCTGTGCGCCAGGAAGCGTTCCGCTTCCAGCGCCGCCATACAGCCGAGGCCCGCAGCCGTCACGGCCTGGCGATAGGTTTCATCCGCGACGTCGCCCGCGGCAAAGACGCCGGGCACCGAGGTCGCCGTGGAATGCGGTGCGATCTCGATATAGCCGGAGGGCTTCAGTTTGAGCTGGCCGGCGACGAGTTCGGTCGCCGGAGCATGGCCGATGGCGACGAAGACGCCGTCGGCGGCGTGTTCGGTCACCGCGCCGCTCTTGATGTTTTTCAGGACGACGTGGGTCACCTTGGAGGGATTGTCCTGGCCGCGGATATCCGCGACTTCGCTGTCCCAGATCACCTTGATCTTCGGGTGCTTGAACAGGCGGTCCTGCAAAATGCGCTCCGCGCGCAGGCTGTTACGGCGGTGAACCAGCGTGACCTGCGAGGCGAAGTTGGTCAGGAACAGCGCTTCCTCGACGGCGGTGTTGCCCCCGCCGACCACGAACACTTCCTTGTTGCGGTAGAAGAAGCCGTCGCAGGTGGCGCAGGCTGAGACGCCGAAGCCCTTGAACTTCTCCTCGAAAGGCAGTCCGAGCCAGCGCGCCTGCGCGCCGGTGGCGAGGATCACCGTGTCAGCCAGATAGACGTCGCCGCTGTCGGTGGAGATGCGGAACGGACGCTGGCCCAGTTCGAGCTTGTTGACGTGGTCGGTGACGATCTTGGTGCCGACATGCGCCGCCTGCTTCTCCATCTGCTCCATCAGCCAGGGGCCCTGGATGACGTCGGCAAATCCCGGATAGTTCTCGACGTCGGTGGTGATGGTGAGCTGGCCGCCGGGCTGAATGCCCTGGATCAGCACGGGCTCGAGCATGGCGCGTGCGGCGTAAATCGCGGCGGTGTAACCCGCCGGTCCAGAACCGATGATGACAACCTTGGCATGAATAGGAGCGGCCATAGCCCGACCCTTAGGAGTTTGTTGCATGGATTGATCAGCGAAGAGGCGGGAAATGCCCGCAAAGGCATCGCTGGGGCGTTAAAAGTATCAGTTCCGAATGTAGGCCATCTTGCGAGCTATGCAAGATATGCAACCCCTATCATGAAATTTTCCCCAGCTAGCCATGAGATAGCGTATCGCGCGAAATAAAATTGCGCGAAGCCGTGCCGCTGGCTAGAACAGTTTTGCAAAAGGCCGGAAATATCCGGTCGCCAAGGGATTAGGTGTCCGTGTCAAAGAGCCTCGACGAAATCGACCTGAAAATACTCAATGAGATTCAGGCTGATGGCCGAATCACCAATGTCGAACTGGCCAAGCGGGTGGGCATTTCGCCGCCGCCCTGTCTGCGCCGGGTCCGCACCCTGGAGGAGGAGGGCTATATCCGTGGCTACCGCGGGCTGCTGGACCCGCCGTCCCTCGGTTTCGACGTCACGGTGTTCGCCTCGGTGCATCTGTCCAGCCAGGCCGACGCGGACCTGCGCGCGTTCGAGGAATTCGTCCGCCACGAGCCGCTGGTGCGCGAATGCTGGATGCTGTCGGGCGAGATCGATTTCATCCTCAAATGCGTCGCGCCGGACATGGCGACCTTCCAGAACTTCGTCTCGCACCTCACCGCCGCGCCCCACGTGCGCAACGTGCGAACCTCGCTGGTGCTGCACAACTCCAAGAATGCGCCGGATGTCCCGCTCGAACTGAAAGTCCCGCACAACTGAAGTGCCTGGCAGAGTGCGCGTTTCGGCATGGTGCCTCATCAGCGCGGAGGCATTCTCCCGCGCAGCGCGAGCCTCTAAAAGCTGAGGGCCGGGCGCTTCCCCGGCCAATTGCGTAATGGGGCTGACGTGACTTTATTTCAGATCGTCGTTCTGGCGGTGGCAGGTTTCGCCGCCGGCACCGTCAATGCTGTCGCCGGTGGCGGCACGTTCATTACGTTCGCAGCGCTGGTCGTCAGCGGCCTGCCGACGCTCGATGCCAACGCCACCAGCGCGGTCGCTCTCACGCCTGCCAATCTCGCGAGTGTCGCGGCCTATCGCTCCGAGGTTCGCACCTACTACCGCGAGATGATCCCGTTCGCGATCATCGGATTGATCGGCGGAGCAGCCGGCGCCCTGTTGCTGATCGGGCTGGGCGACAGCGGCTTTCGCCCGCTGGTGCCGTGGCTGCTGCTGGTGGCGACGTTGCTGTTCGCATTCAGCAACCAGATCCGCGCCTTCGTCGAACCCTGGTCGCGCGGACAGCGTGCGGGCGCACGGATCGCAGCCTACGGGCTCATGATGGTGGTCGCGATCTATGGCGGATTCTTCGGAGCCGGCACCGGCATCATGATGCTCGCGGCACTGGCCATTCTCGAAAGCGGCAATTTTCACAAGGCAAATGCGACCAAGATCCTTGTCGCGTTTCTGATTCAGATCGTGTCGGCAACGCTGCTGATCGCCGGCGGTCTTGTGCACTGGCCGCAGGCGCTGGTGACGATCGCCGCGTCCGCCGTCGGCGGATATTACGGGGTCACGCTCGCGCGCCGGGTGCCGGAAAAAATAATCCGCGCCGCGGTGGTGGCCGTCGGCGCGGTTTTGACTGTCGTGTTCTTTGTGAAGTGACGCTTACGCCTTGTTGCGCAGAGACGCGTCGAGGCTCCACGGACCAGGACCTGCGGCTGCGATATAAAGGCAGGCGAAGCAGAACAGGGCCGCTGCAGTGCCGCCATTGATCAGCGGCAGGAAAACCGCGCTGCCGGTCTTGAACATGTGTCCGAGGAAGTAGGCGAAGGCCATCTGGCCAGCCAGAATGAAAGCTGCGAACCGCGTGAACAATCCGAGCAGCAGCAGTGCGCCGAAGACCAGTTCTATCGTTCCCGCGACCACGATCAGCGGCGGAATGTTGGCGAAGTACGGCAACACCGGAAATTTGAAGATTTTCGCGACGCCGTACTGAAACAGCAGCAGGCCGGTGAAGATACGAAACACGCTCAGAAGCTGAGGCCGGTACGGAGCCAGAAAATTCTCATACTGCATTTGGTTTCCCCCAATTGAATCCACGCGATTTGATATCGTGACCGACGCGGAAGCAATAGCGCTGCTGCCTGGAAATCCGATGACGATTTCGTGGGGCGGTCCGGAATAAGTCCAAGGTGACAGTGTTACGCGTGTGCCCTGGTTTCCGGCTGGAAACCGCTACTTCTTCTCCGGCTCGCTCTGCGGAATGTCCGTGCCAACGCAGCGGATGGCCTTGGGCTGACAGGCAAACCCGATGTTCGAGCAGGTCGGCCCTTTGCCGTCGGCGCCGCGCGAGCAGTTCACGCAGTCGTCGGTCCAGCGCATGCAGTTCGGCTGGTTGACGTAGACCGACAGTTCTTTCGGTTTGCCGGGCGGCGGGATTTCGATTTCGGCGGCATGCGCGCTGGCGGCAGTCAGCGCAACGGCCAGTATCAGCATTGTCGGGCGGAAGCGCTGCATCGCGTGTCTCATTGCTGCCAACACCTCAACCTTACAGCAAAACAAAAGCAAATGGCCGGGGTGTCCCGGCCATTTTCGTTGAATTGCGTTGCTGCAAACAGGCGGATTACTTCCAGTCCACCTTGGTGATCTCGTAAGCCTTGGCGCCGCCGGGTGCGACGACTTCGACGGACGCGCCCTTCTTCTTGCCGATCAGCGCGCGCGCGAGCGGCGAGGTGATCGAGATGCGGCCCTTCTTGGCGTCCGCTTCGGGCTCGCCGACGATCTGCCAGACCGCCTTCTTCTCGGTGTCCTCGTCGATCAAGGTGACGGTCGCGCCGAACTTGATGGTGTCGCCGGAGAGCTTCGAGACGTCGATGATGTCGGCGCGCGCGAGCTTGTCCTCGATCTCCGCGATGCGGCCCTCGTTATGCGATTGCGCTTCCTTCGCGGCGTGATACTCGGCGTTTTCCGACAGGTCGCCGTGCGAACGCGCTTCGGCGATCTGCTCGACGATGCGCGGGCGATCCACCGACTGGCGCTGCTTCAGTTCAACTTCCAGTGCGGCGTAGCCGCTCTGGGTCATCGGTACCTTTTCAACCATTTCGTCGTCGTCCTTCAGTTTCGCGGGCGGCGCTGCCGTGGCCGCGAAACGTTTCGATGTGATCCCGTTGGCAATCGGCCGCTGGGGGACAAAAGGAACATCGCCGCGGCGGGCGGTTCCCGCCGCAAGTCCCACTTTATACTATGCCGGCCAAGCGAACCGGCTAACAATTCAGAGATCGGGAAAGTAACCTTGCAGGGTACGGACCTCGAGGTCCCCGCCCAGATAGGCGCGGATGCCCTGCGCGGCCGCCAGTGCACCTGAAAGAGTGGTGTAATATGGCACTTTATGCAAGAGGGCAGCGCGTCGCAACGAGCGGCTGTCAGCGAGCGCCTGTGGCCCCTCGGTGGTATTGAAAACGAGTTGCACCTCGCCGTTGGTAATTGCGTCAACAATGTGCGGGCGGCCTTCCAGCACCTTGTTGATCTTTTCCGCCGGTACCCCGTTCTCCACCAGGAAACGCTGGGTGCCCGAGGTGGCGATCACCTTGAAGCCGAGCGAACTCAGCAGTTTCACCGCGTCGAGGATGCGCGCCTTGTCGGTTTCGCGCACCGACACGAACACGGTTCCCTTGCGCGGCACGCGTGTGCCGCCCCCGAGCTGGCTCTTGGCGAACGCGACGGCGAAGGAGCGATCGATGCCCATGACCTCGCCGGTCGATTTCATTTCCGGTCCGAGCACGGTATCGACGCCGGGGAAGCGCGCAAACGGGAACACGGATTCCTTGACGCCGACATGGTCGAGCTTGCGCGGCTTCAGCTTGAAATTGGCGAGCTTCTCGCCGGCCATGATGCGGGCGGCGATCTTGGCGACCGGAATGCCGACCACCTTGGCGACGAACGGAACGGTGCGCGATGCGCGCGGATTGACCTCTAACACGTAGATCTCGCCGTCCTTGATGGCGTACTGCACGTTCATCAGGCCGACGACATCGAGGCCGAGCGCGAGTTCGCGGGTCTGGCGTTCGAGTTCGGCAATCACCGCAGGCTCGAGCGAATGCGGCGGCAGCGAGCAGGCCGAGTCGCCGGAGTGAATGCCGGCTTCCTCGATGTGCTCCATGATGCCGACGACGAAGGTGTCCTTGCCGTCGCACAGGCAGTCGACATCGACTTCGGTCGCGTCGGACAGATAGCGGTCGAACAGCAGCGGGTTCTTGCCGAGCACGGTGTTGATCTGGCCGGTCTTGTCGTTGGGATACCGCGCCTTGACGTCGGCGGGCACGAGCTCCGGCAGTGTGCCGAGCAGGTAATCGCCGAGCTGGAACTCTTCGCGGATGATCTGCATTGCGCGGCCGCCGAGCACATAGGACGGACGCACGACCAGCGGCAGACCGAGATCAGCGGCCACAAGGCGCGCCTGCTCGACCGAATAGGCGATGCCGTTCTTGGGCTGCTTCAGGCGCAGCTTGTCGAGCACGCGCTTGAAACGGTCGCGGTCTTCGGCAAGGTCGATGGCGTCGGGCGAGGTGCCGAGGATCGGCACCTCGGCGGCTTGCAGCGCATGCGCGAGCTTCAGCGGGGTCTGGCCGCCGAACTGCACGATGACGCCGTGGAGCTTGCCGTTGCTGCGCTCGGTGTCGATGATCTCCAGCACGTCCTCGGCGGTCAGCGGCTCGAAGTAGAGCCGGTCCGCGGTGTCATAGTCGGTCGACACGGTTTCCGGATTGCAGTTGACCATGATGGTCTCATAGCCGGCGTCATGCAGCGCGAAGCAGGCGTGGCAGCAGCAATAGTCGAACTCGATGCCCTGGCCGATCCGGTTCGGACCGCCGCCGAGGATGATGACCTTGTTCTTGTCCGACGGTGCGCTTTCGTCCGCGGCCTTGCCGGCGAACGGGGCTTCATAAGTCGAATACATGTAGGCGGTCGGCGAGGCGAACTCGGCGGCGCAGGTGTCGATGCGCTTGAACACCGGACGCACGTTCATGCTCCGCCGCAGTGACTTCACTTCGGCCTCGGTCTTGCCGGCCAGCACCGCCAGGCGCGCGTCGGAGAAGCCCATCGCCTTCAGCGTGCGCATGCCATGGGCGTTGCCGGGCAGGCCGTGCTTCTTGACCTTGTCTTCCATCTCCACGATGCCGCGCATTTCGGCGAGGAACCACGGGTCGATCTTGCACGAGGCGAAGATCTCTTCATTGGTCCAGCCGAGCCGCATCGCCTGCGCGACCTGCAACAGCCGGTCGGGCGTCGGCGTGCCGAGCGCTGCGCGCACGGCATTCTTGTCGTCGCTCTGGCCGAGGCCTTCGATTTCGATTTCGTCGAGGCCGGTGAGACCGGTCTCCAGTCCGCGCAGCGCCTTCTGCAAGCTCTCCTGGAAGGTGCGGCCGATCGCCATCACTTCGCCGACCGACTTCATCGAGGTGGTCAGGGTTGTGGAGGCGCCGGGGAATTTCTCAAACGCGAAGCGCGGAATCTTGGTGACCACGTAATCGATGGTCGGCTCGAACGACGCCGGCGTCGCGCCGCCGGTGATGTCGTTGGCGATTTCGTCCAGCGTGTAGCCGACTGCGAGCTTGGCCGCGACTTTCGCAATCGGAAAGCCGGTGGCCTTCGAGGCCAGCGCGGAGGAGCGCGACACGCGCGGATTCATTTCAATGACGACCATGCGGCCGTCCGCCGGATTGACGCCGAACTGCACGTTCGATCCGCCGGTCTCGACACCGATCTCGCGCAGCACCGCCAGCGAGGCGTCGCGCATGATCTGGTATTCCTTGTCGGTCAGCGTCAGGGCAGGGGCGACGGTGATCGAGTCGCCGGTGTGCACGCCCATCGGATCAAGATTCTCGATCGAGCAGACGATGATGCAGTTGTCCTTCTTGTCGCGGACAACTTCCATCTCGTACTCTTTCCAGCCGAGCACCGACTCCTCGATCAGCACTTCGTTTGTCGGCGAGGCATCGAGGCCGCGCTCGATGATGTCGAGAAATTCCTCGCGGTTGTAGGCGATGCCGCCGCCGGTGCCGCCCATGGTGAAGGATGGACGGATGATCGCGGGCAGGCCGATTTCGGACAGCGCCATCATGGCCTGGCCGAGCGCGTATTCCTGATAGCGCTTGCGGCGGTCGCCTTCATGCAGCACCCACTGGCGCTCATGTTCGGCCAGCGCCTCGCCGGAGAGCTTTTCTTTCTGGGCGAGATACTCGTCGCGATACTGCTTCTTCAGCGCGGAAGCATTGGCGAGCCGCGACTTCGGCGTCTCGAGGCCGATCTTGGTCATCGCCTCGCGGAACAGCTGGCGGTCTTCGGCCTTGTCGATCGCGTCGGCGGTGGCGCCGATCATCTCGACGTCGAATTTCTCCAGCGTGCCCTGACGGCGCAGCGACAGCGCGCAGTTCAGCGCGGTCTGGCCGCCCATGGTCGGCAGCAGCGCGAAGCCGCCGGGAAGGACATGGCGTTCCTTCTCGATGATCTTGGCGACGATTTCCGGCGTGATCGGCTCGATATAGGTCGCATCCGCCAGTTCCGGGTCCGTCATGATGGTGGCCGGATTGGAATTGACCAGGACGATCCGGTAGCCCTCTTCGCGGAGCGTCTTGACCGCCTGGGTGCCGGAATAATCGAATTCGCAGGCCTGGCCGATCACGATGGGGCCAGCGCCGATGATGAGGATCGTCGAGATGTCTGTACGTTTAGGCATTGTCGCTCAATAGTGGATCGAATTGAAGTTTGCGACAGCAAAGACGGGGCGCCGCGCTGAAACCCTCTCCCCGTGGGGGAGAGGGTAGGGTGAGGGGGTTCTATGGTGGACGGACGGGCTCGTGTCCTGCGCCAAAGGATGACCGACGCGGAAAAGCTGATGTGGAGCAGGCTCCGTAGCCGCCGGTTGGCTGGCGTCAAGTTCAAGCGACAACAGCCGCTTTTCGGTTACATCGTTGATTTTGTCGCTCCGGACCGGAAGCTGGTGATTGAGATTGACGGTGGGCAGCATGCCGAACAGAACGATCAGGATGCCAAACGTAGCAGAATGATTGAAGAATCCGGATATCACGTCATCCGCTTCTGGAATCATGACGTTCTGGGCAATATCGACGGCGTTCTTCAGACCGTTATTCAAGAGCTGAACATCTCCCGATGAGCCCCCTCACCCCAACCCTCTCCCCGCCGGGGAGAGGGGGCAGGTCGCGGCTAGGTCAAAAACTGGGCACAAAAAAAGGGCGCGCGTTCGCGCGTCCTTTGAACCCGGCGCTTGGGGGGCCATGCGCGCGGGGTGTCTTTAGACCAGATTCCCGAGCGGTGAAAGGCTTTTAAGGCCGCAATTAACCGGCATTTTTATGCAGTTTCGGGCTTTTTGCTCGCCATGTCCGGCGCCGTCGCCACGAAGGTCATGCGGGCCGGGTTGTAGCCGACATTGGTTTTGGCCCGCGAAGGCGAAAAACCCGCGGCCTTCAGCTTCGCCATCATCTCCGTTTCGCTGTAGCGTTGCAGCCCGATGCTCTGGCGCAACTGCCAGTAATCCGAAAGCGCGGTGCGCGCGAGGCCCCACAGCGCGTCGGTCAGGAAGCCGTTTTTGGCCGCAAGTTTGAGCAGCGCGATCACGTCGGTGGCGGCGCCAACCTCCGGCCGCAGGATGTCGCCGAGCACGAGCTTGCCGCCCGGCTTCAGGATGCGGCGCATCAGGCCGAAGGCGCGGTCGAGTTCGGCCGGCGTCATGTACTGCGCGACCGAAATCATTACCGCGAGATCGACAGAACCGTTCGGCAATTGCGGGAGGTCGTCGAGGGAGCGGACCTCGATTTTCGGGTTCGGGCCGAAGCGGGCGGTGAGCCGTCCGCGCACACCGGGAGCGGGCTCGGCAAGAATGAGTTTCTGACAGGCGGCGGCGACCTGGGCGGCGGACAGCGCCTCGCCGCAGGAATAATCGAGCACGACGGCGTCGGGCGAGGCCACATACGCGAGAATGTCACTGGCGATGACGCGAAAATGCACGTCGCGATGCAGCTTGCTGACATAAATCGTATGCGTTGAATCGTAATAGTCGATCCAGTCGTCCATCGGCCTGTCCGGATTGGCATTTATCCTGAAAGCGGGAAGCTCGTTTTCAGGAAATCATGCATCAAAATGAGATGTTCCCATGCGGGAACTGGCGGGTACAGGGAGGCGTTAGAAGGTCTGGCGATCCCTGTCCATCGCCCGATCTGTATCTCCTAGCAGGAAGGCCCCGCCGTGAGCAAAACCAGGACCAGCGTTTCCCCCGACCTCGATACGCCCACCGACCTCGACACCGCAGACGTGGCCAAGGTGTCTGCCGCCCTCAACGCGCTTCTGGCCGATGCCTTCGCGCTTTATCTGAAGACCAAGAACTTCCACTGGCACATCAGCGGGCGGCATTTCCGCGACTATCACCTGCTGCTGGACGAACAATCCGATCAGATTTTCGCGACTACCGATGTGCTGGCGGAGCGTGTCCGCAAGATCGGCGGCAGTACCATCCGCTCCATCGGCAACATCGCCAAGCTGCAGACCATCAAGGACAATGACGAGAAGTTCGTGCCGCCGCGCGAGATGCTGCGCGAACTCATGAACGACAACAAGAAGGTCGCCGCCGCGATGCGCAAGGCTCACAAGATCTGCGACGACGCCGAGGATGTGGCCTCCGCCAGCATCCTTGAGAACTTCATCGACGAAACCGAGCGGCGGACCTGGTTCCTGTTCGAGGCCAGCCGTCAGGAAGGCGGCAACGAAGCCTGATCTCCAAGAACGTCGCGCTCCGGAAAAACGCCCGCCTCGCAGCGGGCGTTTTGTTTCATTCCGATCTGTCTTCGGCCCATGCTAATAAGGTGTCCCGCTTTCGCGGGGCGGGGTGGAGACATTTCTTGCACGCATTCGAATGGCTGATCGGCCTGTTGATGGGCGCCATGCTGCTGTCGGGCCTGGCGCGGCGTCTTGGCGTGCCTTACCCGACCTTTCTGGCGCTTGGCGGGATCGCGATTGCGTTCCTGCCCAATTCACCCAACTGGACGCTTGAGCCGGATCTGGCGCTGGCGCTGTTTGTCGCGCCGGTGCTGCTCGATGCGGCGTTCGACACGTCCACCCGCGATCTGCGGGACAACTGGCTTCCGGTCGCCATGCTGGTGGTGGCTGCGGTCGGTGTCACCACCGTGGCTGTCGCCGTCGTGGTGCGCTGGCTCGTGCCGGAGATGCCGTGGGCCGCGGCGGTCGCGCTCGGCGCCATCGTTGCGCCGCCGGACGCCGCCGCCGCGACCGCGATCCTGCGCAGCGTCCGGCTGCCTTACCGCATTCAGAAGATTCTGGAGGGCGAAAGCCTGCTCAACGATGCCAGCGCGCTGCTGATCTATCGTATCGCCGTCGGCGCAGCGATGGCGTCATCATTAAGTCTGGAGAGCATCGCTCCGGCGCTCACGCTGTCGCTGATCGGCAGTGTCGTCGCCGGCTATGTGCTGGCGCGGGTGGTGATGCCGCTGCTGACGCGGATCTCCGACGTGCCGACCGCGATCATCATGCAGTTCGCGACAACGTTTGTTGTCTGGATCATCGCCGAGAAGCTGCAACTGTCGGCCATCCTGACCATCGTGGTCTATGCCATCGTCATCTCACGCAGCGTGCCGATGCTCACCTCGGCGCGAATGCGCGTGCCGTCCTATGCGGTGTGGGAAACGGTCGTCTTTCTTCTCAATGTGATGGCGTTCGTGCTGATCGGAATGCAGTTGCGGCCGATCTGGAGCGGACTGGGCGACGGGTCGGTCCGCCAGCAGTACTGCATCGTCGCCGGCATCGTGCTGGTGACCGTGATCGTGGTGCGGATTGTCTGGATGATGTGTTACATCACCGTCGTGCGCGCGAAGCTCCTGCGCTACGGCTACAACCCGGAGCGGAAATCCGACGTTCCATCGGTCAAGAGCAGCCTGTTGATCTCGTGGTGCGGGATGCGCGGCATCGTCACGCTCGCGGCTGCGTTCGCGCTGCCGGTGGGCTTTCCCTATCGCGATCTGATCCTGCTCACCTCCTTCGGGGTGGTGCTGGGCACGCTCGTCATTCAGGGGCTGACGCTGCGGCCGCTGATCGACTGGTTTGCGCTGGATGATGGCGATCCGGTCGGTCAGGAGATCGGCTGGGCGCGCCGCGCGGCCTTGCATGCGGCGCTGGAAGCGATCGACGGCAACACCTCGCCCGAGGCGGAATTGCTACGGCTTGAATACCGGCAGTTGCTCGATCAGGCCGAAAGCAATCCGGATGGTCTAATGTCGAGCGAACTGCCTGCCGATCCTGTGCGGTTGCAGGCGATCGATGCCGCGCGCCGTGTGCTGTTCGAGATGCGCGACTCCGGTGAAATCGGCGATGACGCGTTTCACCGGCTGGAGGAGGAGTTCGACTGGGCCGAACTCAGCGCGGCGAAGTCGTAAGGCGAAGCGGGTTTGCGAACTAAGCCCGCTTCTTCTCGCGCATCAGGTCGGCGAACCGCCGGAACAGGTAATGCGAGTCGCGCGGGCCGGGTGAGGCCTCGGGGTGGTACTGCACCGAGAACACCGGCTTGTCGTCCAGCGCGATGCCGCAGTTCGAGTCGTCGAACAGCGAGATATGCGTCTGCGTGACGTTCGTTGGCAGCGTGGTCTTGTCCACCGCGAAGCCATGGTTCATCGACGTGATCTCGACCTTGCCGGTGGTGAGGTCTTTCACCGGATGATTGGCTCCGTGATGGCCCTGATGCATCTTCATGGTCTTGCCGCCGACGGCGAGGCCGAGCATCTGGTGGCCGAGGCAAATGCCGAACGTGGGCGTTCCGGACTCGATCACCTTCTTGATGACAGGCACGGCGTATTCGCCGGTCGCCGCCGGATCGCCGGGGCCGTTCGACAGGAACACCCCGTCCGGCTTCATCGCCAGAATGTCTTCGGCTGATGTCTTCGCGGTGACAACCGTGACCTTGCAGCCTTCGCCCGCCAGCAGGCGCAGGATGTTGCGCTTGATGCCGTAGTCGATGGCGACGACATTGAATTCCGGCTTGTCCTGCTTGCCGAAACCCTTGTCCCACTCCCACGGCGTTTCGTCCCAGTTGAAGCGCTGGGTGCTGGTCACCATCGGCACGAGGTCCATGCCCTCGAGGCCGGGCCATTCGCGCGCTTCTTCCTTGAGGCCGTGCAGATCGAACTTGCCGTCCTTGTTATGGGCGATCACGGCGTTGGGCATGCCCTTGCTGCGGATCAGCGCGGTCAGCGCGCGCGTGTCGATGCCCGACAGGCCGATGATACCGCGCGCCTTCAGCCATGCATCGAGATGCCTGGCGGCGCGATAGTTCGACGGATCGGTGATGCCCGCGCGCAGGATCACGCCGCGTGCGCCCGGCGTTGCCGCCATGTTCACCGTTTCGATATCTTCATCGTTGGTGCCGACATTCCCGATATGCGGAAATGTGAAGGTGATGAGCTGCCCGGCATAGGATGGATCGGTGAGGATTTCCTCATAACCGGTCATCGCCGTATTGAAGCAGACTTCGCCAACGGCCTGGCCTTCCGCACCGAGGCCGAAGCCTTCCAGCACGGTGCCGTCGGCGAGCACGAGGAGCGCGGTCGGTTTGAGGTCCGGCCAGGCTGAGGAGTTATCTGATGTGGTCATAAGCCCATCACATAACCCCTGTGCCGCGGCGCGTCAAAGGCGGAACAGGTATCTTTCATCAGGTTTTTTGGCGTTTTCTGGAAAAATTGACAGGTGTCAAGAGAACCCTAATCTGCGCCTCCACGCGGTCACCCGGCGACACGATGTACCGCGGTAAGGCAGGAGACATACTTTATGAGTTCAACGGGCACCGCGCCGGAATTGCATCACCTTCATTCGGGCGGAACGATCGGAAATCTGATCGTCAATGCGGTGGGCCGGTATGCCGACCAGCCTGCCATTGCCGACGGCAAGGTGCGGTGGACCTACCGCGAACTCGGCGACACCATCGGCCGGTTCATCAGCCTGTTTCGCTCGCTCGGCCTCAGGAAGGGCAGCGCGCTCTCCATTCTGGCCAGCAACCGCGCCGAATCCTGGGCCGCGATCTGCGCCGCGCTGGTGATGGGCGTGCGCTACACGCCGCTGCACCCGATGGCGGCGGAGGACGACCACGCCTTCATCATCGAGGATGCCGAAATCGATCTTCTGATCGTGGAGGGTGCCAAGTTCGGCCCGCGCGGCATGGCGATCAAGAGCCGGGTGCCGTCGCTCAAGAATCTCTACTCGATCGGGCCGATGGACGGCGTGCGCGACATCATGCCGGACCTCGCCACTGTGAAAGCCGCGCCGCTGGTCGATGAAAGCTCGTCTCACGAGATCGCGTTTCTGGCCTACACCGGCGGCACCACCGGCCGCTCCAAGGGCGTGATGCTGCCGCACCGCGCGCTGGTGACCATGACGCTGCTGCTCTATTCGGACTGGGACTGGCCCGAGAAGATTCGCTTCCTCGCCGCGACCCCGATCAGCCACGCCGCCGGTGTCACGCTGTTTCCGGTGATGATGCGCGGCGGCCTGATGCGCCTCGTGCAGGGCTTCGAGCCCGAAATCTATGCGGGCGTCGTCGCGGCGGAGAAGATCAACTCGACCTTCCTGGTGCCGACGCTGATCTATGCGCTGATCGACAACGAAGACCTGCGCAAGCGTCACGATATGTCGTCGCTGGAAATGATCGTCTATGGCGCCGCGCCGATGTCGCCGGATCGCCTGCTGGAGGGCATGAAGATTTTCGGCAAGGTGTTCGTGCAGCTTTACGGCCAGACCGAAGCGCCGCAATGCATCACCTCGATGCGCAAGATCGACCATGACGAGACCAGGCCGCAGCGGCTCGGCTCCTGCGGCCGCGCCAGCCCGTTCGTGGATGTGAAGCTGTTCGATGCGGAGATGCGCGAGGTCGGGATCAACGAGCCGGGCGAAATCTGCGTGCGCGGTCCGCTGGTGATGGACGGTTACTGGAAACGTCCCGATGCGAATGCCGAAACCCTGAAAGGCGGCTGGCTGCACACCGGCGACGTCGCGGTGAAGGACGAGGAGGGCTACTTCTATATCGTCGACCGCACCAAGGACATGATCATCTCCGGGGGCTTCAACATCTATCCGCGCGAGGTCGAGGATGCGCTGATGTCGCATCCCTCGGTGGCGTCCGCCGCCGTGATCGGCATTCCCGACGACAAGTGGGGCGAGGCAGTGAAGGGCTTCGTGGTGCTGAAAGCCGGCGCCAACAGCGGCGTCGCCGAGTTGCAGGCCCATGTGAAAGACAAGCGCGGCGCGCCATGGTCGCCGAAGACCATCGATTTCGTCGAGGTCATTCCCGTGACCGGGCTCGGCAAGATCGACCGCAAGGCGCTGCGCGCGCCGTACTGGGAAGGCCGCAAGCGCGGCGTGGCGTAGTGGAAAGGATTCGGCCTCGCGATATGTGAGACATACTCAGGCTGTCAAGCCCGGCAATGACAGAACAGGAAGGTTCGCATGCTCAATTCGCTTCCCGTCGTACTGGTGCCTGGTCTTGCGTGCTCGCCGCGGATTTACGAGCCGCAGATCCCGTCGCTGTGGCGGCAAGGTCCGGTGGTCATCGCCAACCATGCCCGCGGCGGCGACATGGCGACAATCGCGCGGCGCATCCTTGCCGAGGCGCCGCTGCGCTTTTCGCTCGCTGGCCATTCGATGGGCGGCTACATCATCTTTGAAATGTTCCGGCAGGCCCCGGAGCGCATTTCACGGCTCGCCTTCCTGAACACATCGGCGCGGCCCGAAATGCCGGAGCTCACCGAGAAGCGGCGGGCGATGATCAACGAAGTGAAGCAGGGCGGCTATCGTGCCGTGATGGATCGCCTGTTTGCGAACTTCGTGCATCCCGCGCTGGCGCGCGACGAGCACCTGCACCGCATCGTCCTCGACATGGCGGACGATGTCGGTCCCGATGCCTTCGTCTGGCAGCTCGAGGCGATCTCGGGGCGCATCGACTCCCGTCCGACCCTGGCCACGATCAAGTGCCCGACGCTGGTCCTCACCAGCGACACCGACAACATGATGCCGCCCGATGCGTCGAGCGAGATCGCGAACGGCATTCCGGGTGCGAAGCTGGTCACCATCCAGGATTGCGGTCATCTGACACAACTCGAGAAGCCGCAGGCGGTGACGGATGCGCTGCTCGACTGGCTGGAGATGTGACGGCGTTGGTTGTGCGGGCTGGCAAAACGCCCTAAATGAACGGCAATCCGATTTGCCGCGAGGGAGAGACCGATGCTGCGCGATGCCATCAACAACGCCGTCAAGGACGCCATGAAGGCGAAGGACGAGCGCAAGCTCTCGACGCTGCGCATGGTCAACTCGACGCTGAAGAACTCGGACATCGAGGCGCGCGGGCAGGGCAAGCCGCCGCTCAGCGACGAGGACATTCTCGGCGTGCTGCAAAAGATGATCAAGCAGCGTCAGGAATCGGTCGAGCTTTACGACAAGGGCGGCCGCGCCGAACTCGCCGCGCAGGAGCGCGAGGAGATCGCGGTGATCTCCGCCTATCTGCCGAAGCAGATGTCGGACGACGAGGTGAAGGCTGCGATTGCCGCCATCGTGACCGAGACCGGCGCCGCCAGCATGAAGGACATGGGCAAGGTGATCGCCGCGCTCAAGGCGAAGTACGCCGGCCAGATGGATTTCGGCAAGGCCAGCGGCCTTGTGAAGGCCGCGCTGGCGGGTTAGTTCGGAAGACACCCCACCCGGCTGACCTACGGTCAGCCGCCCTCCCCATCGAGGGGAGGGATTAAGAGATGCGGTGATGTCGTCCCCTTTCTTCTCCCTCCCCCTTGGAGGGAAGGCGCGAAGCGCCAGGGTGGGGGTGTTAGGATTGCGCTTTTTCGAGATGGTCGCCATGCTCCCTCAAGCTGACACCTACGACGATCTCTACAAGAACTTCCGCTGGGACATTCCCGCGACGTTCAACATTGCGGCCGCGTGCTGCGACCGCTATGCGGATGGCTCCGGCAGGCTCGCGCTGATCTATGTGGATGAAGACGGCGGCACGCAGAAGCTGTCGTTCGACGAGATCAGCGCGCTGTCGAAGAGTTTCGCCAATGTGCTGAAGGCCGACGGGCTCAAGCGCGGCGACCGCGTCGCGATGTTCCTGTCGCAGTCGGTGGAATTGCCCATCGCCCATCTCGCCGCGTTCCGCTCCGGCATGATCTCCGTTCCGCTGTTCACCCTGTTCGGCGAGGACGCACTGGAATATCGCCTGTCCAACAGCGGGGCGCGGGCGGTCATCACCGACGAGGGCGGCTGGGACAAGCTGTCGAAGATCCGCGACCGCCTGCCTCACCTGCAGGACATCTATGTCACCAGCGGCGCGGTCCATGCCGGCGCGAAATCGTTCTGGCAGTCGATCGAGGATGCGTCCGAGGATTTCCAGACCGTTGATACCAGCCCCGACGATCCGGCGATCATCATTTATACGTCAGGCACGACAGGGAATCCGAAGGGCGCGCTGCACGCCCATCGCGTGCTGCTCGGCCATCTGCCGAATGTCGAGATGGCGCACGACTTCTTTCCCAAGCCCGGCGACCTGATGTGGACGCCGGCGGACTGGGCCTGGATTGGCGGATTGTTCGATGCGCTATTCCCGGCCTGGTATCACGGCGTGCCGATGCTCGGCTATCGCGCGAAAAAATTCGAGCCGCAGGCGGCGATGCGACTGATGGCCGATCAAGGCGTGCGCAATGTGTTCCTGCCGCCCACCGCGCTGAAGCTGATGCGTCAGGCGGACGTCAAACATCCCGGCGTCAAGCTGCGGAGCATTTTTTCCGGCGGCGAGTCGCTCGGCGCCGAACTGATCGAGTGGGTGCGCGCCACCTTCGGCGTCGATGTGCACGAGATTTACGGCCAGACCGAATGCAATCTGGTCCTTGCCAACAATTCCCATCTGTTTCCGATCAAGCCGGGCTCGATGGGAAAACCGACGCCGGGATTCGATGTGCGCATTGTCAATGAGCATGGCGAGGAATTGCCGCGCAATGAACGCGGCATTGTCGGCGTCCGCGTCCCCAATCCGGTGACCATGATCGAATACTGGAAGAACCCGGAGGCCACTGCGAAGAAATATGCCGGCGGCTTCCTCCTCACCGGCGATCTCGCGGTACAGGATGACGACGGTTACTTCTGGTACGTCAGCCGCGAGGACGATGTCATCACCAGCGCGGGCTATCGCATCGGTCCTGCGGAGATCGAGCATACCTTGATGAAGCATCCGGCGGTCGCGATGTCCGCGGTGGTCGGGATTCCCGATCCGATCCGCACCGAAGCGATCAAGGCGTGGATCGTGCTGCGTCCGGGATTCACCGCGAGCGACGCGCTGGCGAAGGACATTCAGGATTTCGTCAAGGTGCAACTCGCCGCCCACGAATATCCGCGCCACATCCAGTTCACGGACACCTTGCCGATGACGGCCACCGGCAAGGTGCTGCGGCGGGAATTGCGGACGCTGGGGTAGACGCTTTTTCACCTCTCCCCGTTCTACGGGGAGAGGTCGGATTGCGGAGCAATCCGGGTGAGGGGCTTTTTATTTGTTTGGTGCGGGATTTGCCCCTCACCCCAACCCTCTCCCCGCAAGAGCGGGGCGAGGGAGTTACATCCCCGGCACTTTCACGCCGAGCCGCTTCAGCGCCTCCAGCATTCGCTTCGGCGGCTCCATCTTGATCGACAGCGGCTTGCCGGTCTCCAGCACGCTCTTGAGGCTGGAGAGAATAGCAGGCCAGCCCGCGCGTCCGCCGGACAGAATGTCCTCGTCGATCTCGCGCTCGTTCGCCTCGGTCATGGTCAACCGCACCGACTCTCCCGATTGTTCGATCTCGTAGGTCACCAGTGTCTCGCCGAGCGCCTCGATCAGGCCGGGCCAGTTGACGTTGAAGGTGATGACCAGCTTGCGCGGCGGGTCGTAGGCGACGACTTCGCCGCTGATGTGGACCGATCCGTCCGGCGCGCGAAGCACGAACGCGCCGCCCACTCTATCCTCGACCTCGACGCCGAAGCCCGAGAAATAGTCCCGGCTGTATTCGGCGGATGTCAGCGCGTCCCACACCTTCTCGGGCGTCGAGGCGATGTAGATCGTGTAGACAAGCGAGGGTTTGAATTTGCCGATGTCCATCACGCGCTCTCCGCGCTGCGCGGCATTTCGAAATCAAGCGGCTTGCCGGTCTCAAGAATGCTCTTGAGGCTGGAGAGGACCAGCGGCCAGCCTTCGGAAATGCTGGGCAATGTCTTGCTGTCCTCGGCGAAATCCTCGTGGATCACGGTGAGCTTGACCGCGCCGTTGCTCGGCTCAAGCACGAACGTCACGCGGGAAGGGTGCTCCTTGATCATCTCCGCGTCGAAAACCGACAGCCAGCTATAGGACAGCCGGCGCGGCGGATCGGATTCGAGCACGAATCCTTCGTTCACCACCTTGCCGAACCTGTCCATGTGCATGCGGGAGCCGACCTTCCAGTCGGAATGCAGGCTGCAGCCGAACCAGTAGCTCTCGGTGAATGCCGTGTTGGTCAGGGCATGCCAGAGTTTCTCCGGCGTGGTCTTGATGAAGGTCACATAGACGAATTCGGGTTTACGCATCACGCTTCTCCAGTTGACGTTTGAGTTCGCTGAGCGCGGCGAGTTTGCTGCGCTCGAATTTCCTGATCCATCGTTCTCCGATCTCGTGGATCGGAACGGGATTGAGGTAGTGCAGTTTCTCGCGGCCGTGCTTGAGCGTGGTCACGAGATTGGCGTCTTCGAGAATTCCGAGATGCTTGGTGACGGCCTGCCGAGTCATGGCGAGACCATCGCAAAGCTCCAGCAATGTCTGCCCGTTGCGGGCGTGAAGCCGGTCCAGCAATGAGCGCCGCGATGCATCCGCCAGTGCCTTGAAGACCTCGTCCATGGTCAGAATAATAGGCAACCAAATGGTTGCCTGTCAAGCGTCGCCCGAAATCATTTGCGGTGGACTTGAACCGCTTGCATTTGCGCAGTGTCTGATCCTTTGATGCGGTCTCTCGCATCGGGGAATTTCATGTCGCTTCAGTTCTATCTCGCCTATGTCGCTGCCTGTGTCGCGCTCGCGATCCTGCCGGGTCCGATCGTCACCCTCGTCATCGCCAACGGTCTTCGCTACGGCACGCGCGCGGCACTCACCAACATTGCCGGGGCGCAGGTGGGGCTTGTGATCATCATCGGCATCATCGCCGTGGGCCTGACATCGCTGATGGCGACAATGGGCTACTGGTTCGAATGGGTGCGGTTCGCAGGTGCTGCCTATCTCGTCTGGCTCGGCATCAAGCTGTTCCGCTCGACCGGCGCGCTGTCGGCGACCGACGCGCCGCCGCCGCCGCGCGGCGGATTCTTCCTTCAGGGATTTTTGGTGCTGCTCAGCAATCCGAAGGTGCTGGTGTTCTTCGGCGCGTTCATTCCGCAGTTCGTCGATATGAATCAGGATCACCTGCCGCAGGTGGCGTTGCTCGGCGTCACTTTCACGGTGATCGCCGCCTTGTCCGACGGCGCATACGCCCTGCTGGCGGGCCGTGCGGGCAAGCTGCTGTCGGCGCGGCGCGTGCGGCTGGTGTCGCGTATCTCCGGCGGTTTCATGATCGGCGGCGGCATCTGGCTTGCCCTGACGCGGAGTCGCTGATCTGCGCCTCACTCGGCGGGCATCAGTTTCCTGGCGTGCAGGCCTTCCTCGATCTCGCGCAGGAGACGCGACAGCCGCTCCGCCCATTGATGCTGGCCGGACTGGTCGCTGATCAGATCCTGCCGGATCTCGATGCCGGTATGCATCAGCCCGCGCTTTTCGGCATGCACAGGAATGGTGTAGTCGGTCGCATCGCTCACCGCATAAGGCTCGTTGTCACCGACCACGAGATCGCCCTCAAGGCGCAGCTTGTCGCGCAACAGATGCGGCAGCCGGTCGTCGCGGTTGTACAGCGTGCCGATGTGCCAGGGCCGGGCGATGCCGGCATAGACCGGCGTAAACGAATGCAGCGACACCAGGATGGTCGGCAGGCCGCTGGCCTTGCGCGCGTCGAGCGCCTGCGCGATGCGTGAGTGATAGGGCGCGAAAACGGCGCGCTGCCGTTCCGCGACCTGCTCGCGGGTGAGCCCGCCATTGCCGGGAATTTCCGTCGCTTCGCTGATCAGCGGGATCGAGCCCGGGCTGTCGAACGGCCGGTTGCAGTCGATCACGAGGCGCGAATAGCGCTGCGCGATCAGGTGCACGTCCATTTCCTTCGCAAGCCAGGTCGCGACCTCGGCAATGCCGATGTCCCATGCGATGTGCCGCTCAAGTTCGCTGGCGTGGACGCCGAGATCGCCGAGCGCCCGCGGAATCAGGCGGCCGTAGTGATCACAGGTGAAAAGGAACGGCGAGCGGCTGCCGGGATTTTCCTCAAGCACAGGCGGAACTTCGTCGTCCTCAAGGAGTCGTAAAGTGTTGGCTGGAGCGGGCAGGGCCATTTTGCTTTCGTTGCCTATCACAGCGGCATTCAAGCCCAACAATTAGCCGGAAATGCAGCAAAAACAGCATGTATGATTCGCAGACGAATTCAATCGGCCAGAACAAGACGATGCCCCTGCTGACGATTCACCACAAGACCGAGTATCGCTACGACCGCCCGGTGGCGTTCGGCGAACACCGGATCATGTTGCGTCCGCGCAGCGGCCACGATGTTCGTGTGCTGTCGGAGCGGCTCGACATCTCGCCAGCGCCTTGTTCGCTGCGCCGCATTCACGATGTCTTCGGCAACAGTGTCGCGATCGCCGATTTCGACACCTATTCGGACCGGCTGGTGTTCGACTCGACCGTCACCGTTGAACACTATCCGCTCGAGAACATCGTCCTGACCCCCGCTGACCAAGCCTATTACTATCCGTTCTTCTACGATCATGACGAACTGACGGACCTCACACCGTCGATGACCCCGCAATACAGCGATCCCGACGGCGCGCTGGCGGCGTGGGCGCTGCAGTTTCTCAGCGACGGCAGCCGCACCAAAACGCTCGATCTGCTGGTCGGCATGACCCATGGCGTGCGGGAGTCGTTCAGCTATCGCAAGCGCCACGAGCACGGCACGCAGCATCCGCTCGACACCCTGAGTATCGGTTCAGGCACCTGCCGCGATTTCGCGCTGTTTATGATCGAGGCGCTGCGGCGGCTCGGCATCGCCTCGCGTTTCGTCAGCGGTTATATCTTCATTCCGGGCGACGAGGCCCATGGCTATGTCGGCGGCGGCAACACCCATGCCTGGGTGCGGGCCTATCTGCCGGGCGCGGGCTGGGTTGAGTTTGATCCGACGAACGGCATTGTCGGCAACCGCGATCTCATTCGCGTGGCGGTGGCGCGCGATCCGCAACAGGCCATCCCATTGCACGGTACCTATATGGGGCCTGCCGACGCCCACCTTGGCATGGACGTCACCATTCACGTCCTCTCGGTCGGGGAAGATCTGGAGGAAGCCGCTGCATGCTGATCAGAGTTGGATTCGAGATTTCGTACGGCGCCGTCGCCGAAACGCCGATGGTGATCATGATGCGGATTCATCCCTCGCGCGCCAGGGACATTGTCGGCGAGGAGACGATCATCACCGAGCCGAACGTGCGGATTCGCTATTATCATGACAGCTTCGGCAACATCTGCGGACGGCTCACGGCCCCGCCGGGCGGCATTACGTTTCGCGGCGACGCGCTGGTGCGCGACACCGGCCTGCCGGATGCGGTCGTTCCCGAAGCGCAGCAGATGCCGGTCGAGCAACTGCCCGACGAAGTGCTGCTTTATCTGATGGCGAGCCGTTACTGCGAGACGGACCGCCTCACCGATTTCGCGTGGTCGCAGTTCGGCAACACGCCGCCCGGGTGGGAGCGCGTGCAGGCTATCAATACATGGGTGCACAACCATGTGCGGTTTGACTACCAGCAGGCGCGGCCGACCAAGTCTGCCTTCGATGTCTTTGAAGAACAGCAGGGCGTCTGCCGGGATTTCGCGCATCTGGCGCTGACGCTGTGCCGCTGCATGAATATCCCGGCGCGTTATGTCACCGGCTACATGGGCGACATCGGCATTCCGCCCGATCCTGCGCCGATGGATCTCTCCGGCTGGTACGAGGTCTATCTTTCCGGCAAGTGGTACACCTTCGATGCGCGGCACAACAAGCCGCGGATCGGCCGCATCCTGATGGCCACCGGCCGCGATGCGGCAGACGTTGCAATCTCGACGACCTTCGGGCAGATGGTGCTGAACAAGTTCGTCATCGTGAGTGACGAGGTTCTCGAATCCAAGGCCGGCTAAGAAGCCGGACACCAGTTGCAATGACCGAGCGTTTGTTTGTCTACGGCACCCTGAGGCGTGGTTCGCGGCATCCATGGGCGGCGAAGCTGGCGGCCAGTGCCACATGTCTCGGCGAGGCGCGCTACAACGGCCGCCTTTATCGCATCACGCACTATCCGGGCGTCGTTCCGTCCACCCAGCCGGATGAGTGGGCGTATGGAGATGTCTTCGAACTGCGCGATCCGGAGATTCTGACGGCGCTCGACGCTTACGAGGGTTGCGGCCCGGACGATGCCGAGCCGACCCAGTATCTGCGCAAGCTTCAGAAAATGACGCTGGCCGATGGCACCGTCGTCGAGGCGTGGATGTATGTCTACAACTGGTCCCTCGAGAACCGGGAGCGGATCAAGTCCGGCCGGTTCGACGAGGTGGAGTCGTAAGCTTCGCGAGTCGGAGTGTTCCTACCCGACTGCTGCTTCAAGCTCGTTTTTTGGATTTGGCCTTCTGCTGCATGTAAGAGCGCAGAACGGCATTCATGCGGCCCTGATAGCCGTCACCCTGGCCCTTGAAATAATCAAGCACGTCTTCATCGATCCGGATGGAAATAGCTTTTTTCTTCGCTGGAATGACAAGTTCGGCCTTTGACCAGTCGATATTCTTGAATTCAGCCCAGTCGGGATCGTTCGCCATAGCGGCGTCGATCTGACGATCGGTGAGTTTGCCAACGCGGGACCAGTCAGTCTTTCCCTTTCGCCGGTCGCCCGATTGACGCGTGACGATATGATTCTTTTTCATTCTTTCTCGCGGAGCGCGCTGAGATGATCCGGATGATGTCATTTCGCCATGTGAAGATCACGGCAATGACATGATTGTTGGACTTCCCAATCGCGATCCAGCGCTCCTCGTTGTTGCGGTCCGATCGATATAGGAGCAAGGGACCATCGAAGATGTCGACCGCATCTTCAAAGTCGATGCCATGCTTTTCTATGTTCCGACGGTTTTTATCGCCATCCCATTCGAATCCCTTCGGCGATTCCATAGACGAGCACTCCAGTATCATTCTGCCGCAAAGCGGTGAGTTCATTGATGATCATGAAACGGTCCTTTGGATAAAGCTTGAGGTAATGTATATATGATATGTATATACATTCCTCTGCGGGATGTCAATTCTTTTGGGTTCACGCCTTCGGCGCCGCCGTCAGTGCCGCGGTGTCCTTCACGACAATCGCAAAACGATCCGCCAGTTCGGTCAGCGCCACGCGGTGGACGACGCTGGCGGGAATCGTGCCGCCGAGCGGATCGGGCAGGTCGCGCGTCGCGGCGGCGTTGGCGACAACGGTGGTGCGATATTTCAGGTCGAGCGCGGCGCGGGCGGTCGCGCTGACGCACATATGGGTCATGAAGCCCGCGAGGATCAGTTCGGTGCGGCCGGTGCTCTTCACCAGTGCGTCGAGATCAGTGCCCGCGAACGAATTCGGCAGCGTCTTGCGCACCACGACTTCTCCCGCTGCCGGTGTGAGCAGCGGCACGATAGCGGCGGTGGGCCCGTCCTCTGCGAACAGCGGGCGGCCCGACGGCGCGTGCTGCACGATATGGAACACTGGCACGCCGCGCTCGCGTGCCAGCTTCAGCAGTTTGGCGGCTTCGACAATGGCGGCATCGACGCCGTCCAGCGGCAGGTTGCCCTTGCTCGTGTATTCAAGCTGGGCGTCGATGATGACGAGGGCGGATGTGTCGAGCGCGCTCGGATGCAGCGGCGCACCGGCGATCTGGAGCAGGGATTTCGGGGCGGGAGCCATATTTTCTTGCTTTCGTTGAGTAATCCGGAACCGAGGCCGGACCATAAGGGCTGTGAATAGCCGGGACAATCCGGCTTTCATTGGGGGATGGACCCAGGAAGCCTATATTGATGGTCGGTTGCAGAGGCTGCCCGATTCCATGCGATTCACGCCCCAATTTCTCGAAGAACTGCGCGCCCGGCTTCCGGTTTCGGAAGTCGTGGGCAAGCGCGTGAAGCTGAAGCGGGCGGGCAAGGAGTACAAGGGACTCTCGCCCTTCAAGCAGGAGAAGACCCCCTCGTTCACGGTGAATGACCAGAAGGGATTCTACCACTGCTTCGCCTCCGGCAAGCACGGCAACATCTTCGACTTCATCATGGAGACCGAAGGCCTCGGCTTCATCGAGGCGGTGGAGGTCGCGGCCTCGCAGGCCGGCATGCCGCTTCCGGCGGTGACGCCTGACGCCGCGCGTCACGAGCAGCGTCGCAAGACGCTGTACGATGTGATGGACCTCGCCGCGAAATTCTTCGCCGACACGCTGGCCTCGCGCAATGGTGCGAAAGCCCGCGGCTATCTCGGCGACCGCGCGATCTCGCCCGCGACGCAATTGCAGTTTCGTCTTGGCTACGCGCCGGGCGAACGTTTTGCGCTGAAGGAGCATCTCGGAGGGCTCGGCATTCCGGTCGACGACATGGTCGAGGCGGGGCTTCTGATCGCAGGCGACGACATCCCGGTGCCGTACGATCGTTTCCGCGATCGCGTGATGTTTCCGATCACCGACGCGCGGGGCCGCGTCATCGCCTTCGGCGGCCGCGCGCTCGAAAAGGATGTGCCCGCGAAGTATCTGAACTCTCCGGAGACGCCGCTGTTTCACAAGGGCGACAATCTCTACAACCTCGCCACCGCGCGGCAGGCCGCCCATGATGGGGCGCAGCTCATCGTCGCCGAAGGCTATGTCGATGTGATCGCGCTGGTCACCACCGGCTTTCCCGGAGCGGTCGCCCCGCTCGGCACCGCGCTGACCGAGAACCAGCTCGCGCTGCTCTGGAAGATGGCGGATGAACCGATCCTGTGTTTCGACGGCGACGGCGCCGGACAGCGCGCGGCATTCCGCGCGGCGGATCTGGCGCTGCCGCATCTCAAGCCGGGAAAAAGCCTGCGTGTCGCGCTGCTGCCGGAAGGACAGGACCCTGATGATCTCGCGCGCTCCGGCGGGCGGGGCGCGATCGAGGAAGTGATCGCGCAGGCCAAGCCGCTGGCGGGCATCGTGTGGTCGCGCGAGATCGAAGGCGGCAGCTTCGCCACGCCAGAGCGCCGCGCGGCGCTGGAAGCGCGTATCAACGAACTGACCAACGGCATCCGCGACGAGGTGGTGCGGCGCTATTACAAACAGGATTTTTCCGAGCGGCTGCGCAACGCTTTCTCCCCGCAAGGAAACTATCAGGGCGGATATCAAGGCGGCGCGCGTGGCGGTTTCCGGGGCCCCAGCCAGGGCGGCTTCGGCGGCGAATCAGGGCGGCGTTTTCAGCAGCGCCCTCCGTTTGCGCCCGGCGGGGCCGGACGGAGCGACGCGCGGGGCGGGCTATCCACAGGCCCGCGCACCATCAACCGGTCGCCCTATCAGGTCGCGAGCCCCCAACTGGCGGGTTCCTCGATCATGCGCGGCCAGCGCAGTTCCATCTCCCGGCGGGAGGCCCTGATCCTGCAATCGCTGCTCAACCACCCCTGGCTGCTGCACGACCATCTGGAGGAAATCACCGCCCTGGAGCTGGCCCATCCCGAGGCCCACAAGCTGCGCGCCGGGATCGTGACGGCCTTTGCGAATTATGGGCCGACCAACGATCTGGAGACCGAACGGACCCGGATCCGGACCTGGCTCACGGTGAACGGATATGATGAGCAGATTCAAAGGGTTGAGCGGGCGCTGACCACCAAGAGCGTCTGGGGGACGCAGGCCGGCGCTGCGGCAGAGGACGTTCTTTCGACCTGGCATCAACTTGTTGTCTTGCATCGCCAATCCCACTCCTTACTTAGAGAACTCAAGGATGCCGAGCAGGCACTGGGGCAGGACAGCAGCGAGTCCAATGAGGCTTGGCTGCGCGATGTGAAAGCCCGGCTTGCTGACGTGGACGGCCTTGACGCGCTGATTGAGGGTTTCGGCGAATCTTCCGGCCGGTTCCAGCGCAGCGTGTGAGGAAAATGATGCGGCAAGGCCTCCGCCGGGGTTTTATGTCGGCGCCAAGGCCTTAAAAAGACTCGCCAAACCGGGTTTTTACCCGCAAAAACAGGGTTAATCGTAGCTTAACGGCCTTCGGCCATACCTACATCTTCGGCCCGGGTGGTGCCCTCAAAAGCGCCGCCCTTTCCGCATCAATGCGGTGTGAAATTCAACGCAGGCCGTGGGCCTACGTCGTGAGCGCGTTTCAGGAGCAGTGAATGGCCATCAAGGCAAAGACAGCAGCGATCAAGGACAAAGACAAGGATCAGAAGGCCGCTGACACTCCTGAGAAAGATGGCGCGGACGCCCCGTCGCCGTTGCTCGATCTGTCCGACGCCGCCGTCAAGAAGATGATCAAGCAGGCCAAGAAGCGCGGCTTCGTGACCTTCGATCAGCTCAACGAAGTGCTCCCGTCCGACACCACCTCGCCCGAACAGATCGAAGACATCATGGCGATGCTCTCCGACATGGGCATCAACGTATCCGAGTCCGACGACGCCGCCGACGAGGACGAGGAGAAGCAGGAAGAGGCCGACGACGAGACCGATAACGAACTCGTCGAGGTCACCTCCAAGGCCGTCACCGAAACCAAGAAGTCCGAGCCGGGCGAGCGCACCGACGATCCCGTGCGCATGTACCTGCGCGAAATGGGCACCGTCGAGCTGCTGTCGCGCGAGGGCGAAATCGCCATCGCCAAGCGCATCGAGGCCGGCCGCGAGGCGATGATCGCGGGCCTGTGCGAAAGCCCGCTGACCTTCCAGGCCATCATCATCTGGCGCGACGAACTCAACGAAGGAAAGATCTTCCTTCGCGACATCATCGATCTCGAAGCGACCTACGCCGGTCCCGACGCCAAGAACAACATGAACCCGGCGATGATCGCGGGCCCCACGGGTCCTGACGGTCAGCCGACCAACGCCATCATCAATGCCGACGGCACCGTGCAGGTGATCGCCGCCGCGCAGGCTGCCGCCGCGCCGGCCGCGCCGCCGTCGCCGACGCCGTTCCGTCCCGCGCCCGCTGGCGACGCCGCCGCGAAGGACCCCAGCGAAGCCGCGGCCGAAGCGGACATGGACGAGGACGACGAGTTCGAGAACCAGATGTCGCTCGCGGCCATCGAGGCCGAGCTGAAGCCGAAGGTGGTCGAGACCTTCGACAAGATCGCCTCCGAGTACAAGAAGCTGCGCCGTCTTCAGGAGCAGGACATCCAGAACCAGCTTCAGAACGAGACGCTCTCGCCGGCGCAGGAGCGCAAGTACAAGAAGCTGAAGGACGAGATCGTCGTCGAGGTGAAGTCGCTGCGGCTCAACCAGGCGCGCATCGATTCGCTGGTCGAGCAGCTTTACGACATCAACAAGAAGCTGGTGTCGTTCGAGGGCCGCCTGTTCCGCCTCGGCGACAGCCATGGCGTCGGCCGCGAAGACTTCCTGCGCAACTATCAGGGCTCGGAGCTCGATCCGCGCTGGCTCAACCGCGTCTCGAAACTGGCCGCCAAGGGCTGGAAGAATTTCGTCGCGGTAGAGAAGGACCGCATCAAGGAACTGCGCCACGAGATCCAGCAGCTTGCGGGCCTCACCGGTCTCGAGATCGGCGAATTCCGCAAGATCGTGCACGGCGTGCAGAAGGGCGAGCGCGAAGCCCGTCAGGCCAAGAAGGAAATGGTCGAGGCGAACCTGCGTCTCGTGATTTCCATCGCCAAGAAATACACAAACCGCGGCCTGCAGTTCCTCGATCTCATTCAGGAAGGCAACATCGGCCTGATGAAGGCCGTTGATAAGTTCGAATACCGCCGCGGCTACAAGTTCTCGACCTACGCGACGTGGTGGATCCGTCAGGCCATCACCCGCTCGATCGCCGACCAGGCGCGCACCATCCGCATTCCGGTGCACATGATCGAGACGATCAACAAGATCGTGCGCACCTCGCGCCAGATGCTGAACGAGATCGGCCGCGAGCCGACCCCGGAAGAGCTCGCCGAAAAGCTCGGCATGCCGCTGGAGAAGGTGCGCAAGGTTCTCAAGATCGCGAAAGAGCCGCTCTCGCTGGAAACCCCGGTGGGCGACGAGGAGGATTCACATCTCGGCGATTTCATCGAGGACAAGAACGCGGTGCTGCCGATCGACGCGGCGATCCAGAGCAATCTTCGCGAGACCACCACGCGCGTGCTCGCCTCGCTCACCCCGCGCGAGGAACGCGTGCTGCGCATGCGCTTCGGCATCGGCATGAACACCGACCACACGCTGGAAGAAGTCGGCCAGCAGTTCTCGGTGACCCGCGAACGCATCCGTCAGATCGAGGCGAAGGCGCTGCGCAAGCTGAAGCATCCGAGCCGAAGCAGGAAGCTGCGGAGTTTCTTGGATAATTGATCTTTTACCTCGCCCCGCTCTCGCGGGGAGAGGTCGGATCGCGCAGCGATCCGGGTGAGGGGCTTCTTCTCAGGCAATCCATCGAAACAAAACGGCGGGCCGAAAGGTCCGCCGTTTTTGTCGTTCCGCGAAACCATTCGCGCGCCGCGCGCCGCAGCGCCAATATGCGCGCGATACGAAGTAAAAATACCACTCCGGAACTAACTGTGCGACGCCTGGTATATTCCTTGGGTTACCGCTACCGGCTTCATCGCAAAGACCTCCCTGGAAAGCCGGATTTGGTTTTCGGCACGCGACGCAAAGTGATTTTCGTTCACGGCTGCTACTGGCATGGGCATGGATGCAAAGTTGGCGGGACGGGAGCCAAGAGTAATCGCGATTATTGGGGTCCGAAAATTTCTGGCAATAAGGCTAGAGACAAAAGACGCCTAGCTGAACTACGAAAACTTGGGTGGAAATGTCTGGTCGTTTGGGAGTGCGAAACGAGCGGCTTGAGAGGGCTGGAAAGAAGAATACGCAAGTTTCTAGATTGAAATGCTAGGTATTGCGGCGGTCGATCACCTTCAGCTATTGGCGCGGGTATCCATTCCATTACAAAAACTCCCGATCTTCCCCAATCAACGTGTCACGTATGATGTTGGGTAAGGGAAAGCCATAGCCCGCGCCGGGCTTGAGCCATATCAGCCGTCCGGCCTTGTGATACTCGCTCGCATACAACTCGGTGCCGATCATGCGCAGCGCCAGTTCCAGAGACTGGATGGCGTCGATGCCGAATATTTTGCGCTTTAATGTTTGCTCGGGCCAGCCGATCGAGAAGGCGCATGACCAATCGCCATCTTCCTGCACCGGCATGAAAACGCTCACCGGAATGGCGATTGCGGCTTCGTCCGAGAGCCGTAGTGTTCGAGTCATCGTCAGCACGGAAAACCTTCAAAAGCTGAGGGAGGAACGGCACGGTCGGTTCGGCACTCAGCATAGCGCTCCATCGCGTGAGAATGTCAGACTGCGCGTACAGACGCGCGAATTTTGCTTGGCAGCCAATCGCCACGACCATTGCCTCCCTCCCCAAACCCCGCTAAATCTCATTTTAGAATCATTCTAAAGTGAGTTTACCCCCATGTTTCAGGGCTTTGCCGCGCGGCGGCAGTTCAGCGATCTCTCCGAGGCCGAAGTGCTGGCGCTCGCCATCTCGTCGGAAGAGGACGATGCGCGCATCTACGCGACCTATGCCGAACAGTTGCGTGCGCAGTATCCGGCGACGGCGGCGATGTTCGACGAGATGGCGGCGGAGGAAGACGGCCATCGCCAGTTGCTGATCGACCGTTTCAAGAAGCGTTTCGGCAAGGTGATCCCGCTGATCCGGCGCGAGCATGTGGCCGGTTACTATTCGCGCCGGCCGACCTGGCTCGTTGAAAATCTCGGCCTTGAGCGCATCCGCGCCGAGGCCGAGCGGATGGAGGACGACGCCGCGAACTTCTATGTCCGCGCGGCGCAGGCCTCGACCGATCCCGACACGCGCAAGCTGCTCGGCGATCTCGCCGCCGCCGAACGTCAGCACGAGCATCGCGCAGAAGAGCTTCAGGCCACCACGCTGACGGGCGGCGCGCGCGGCGAGGAAGACGCCAAGGCGCGGCGTCAGTTCGTGCTGACATGGGTGCAGCCGGGCCTCGCGGGCCTGATGGACGGTTCGGTGTCGACGCTGGCGCCGATCTTCGCCACAGCGTTCGCGACGCAATCGACATCGACGACATTCACCGTCGGCCTTGCGGCGTCGGTGGGCGCCGGCATCTCGATGGGATTCACCGAAGCCGCCCATGATGACGGCGTCATCTCCGGGCGCGGATCGCCGCTGAAACGGGGCCTCGCATCGGGGCTGATGACCACGGTCGGCGGTCTCGGCCACGCCCTGCCTTATCTGATCCCGCAGTTCTGGACCGCGACGGCGATCGCCGGAATCGTCGTGTTCTGCGAGTTGTGGGCGATCGCGTGGATCCAGAATCGCTACATGGAAACGCCGTTCCTGCGCGCGGCGTTTCAGGTGGTGCTCGGCGGCGCGCTGGTCCTCGCCGCCGGCATTTTCATCGGCAACGCTTAAGCGCTGACCCGGAGCACAACGCGCCGTCACCCTGAGGTGCCGAAGCGGAGCGGAGGCCTCGAAGGGCGACGGCATGTCATGATCGGTCATCCTTCGAGGCTCGCGCAGCCAAGTTTAAGCAGGCTGCATAAATTTGCCTGCGGTGCTCGCACCTCTGGATGACGGGTAGCCGCATGCTGAGCGCATGCGTTTGTTACGTCACGCCGTCCACGAAATGCTTGAACGCCTCCGCATAATCCGGATGCCAGCGCGACAATGGCGGCCGGTTCTCGGTGATGTCCCCGGCGGCCCAGAGAATCCGTTTCTCGTCGAGCGCGCGCGGCACGTCGTTGTCCGGGCAGAGAATGTAGAAATCGCCGCGCGCGAGACTCTCGATCATGAAGTCCACCGTTTGCTCCGCGGTCCACGCGCCTGCGGGCTTTTCGGTGCGCCCGCGCGCGGTCAGCCCGGTGAATACGAAGCCGGGGATCAACAGATGCGCGCTGATCCGGCAATCGGGCGTGTTGCGCAGTTCGTGCTGCAACGCCTCGGTGAACGCCTTCACGCCGGCTTTCGCGACATTGTAGGCCGGATCGCCCGGCGGCGTGGTGATGCCCTGTTTCGATCCGGTGTTGATGATCAGCCCCGGCCGCCTGCGCGCGATCATGCCGGGCGCGAACACCTGCGTGCCGTTGACGATGCCCCACAGGTTCACGCCGAGCACGCGCTGCCACGCATCGAGCGGTCCGAACATCGCGCTGCCCGGCTGGATGCCGGCATTGTTCATCAGCACGTCGGTGCCGCCGAACCGCCCGAGCACGGCGGCTTCCAGCTTCTCGATGTCCGCGCGATGGCTGACGTCGACCGCAAGCGACATAATGCTGTCGCTGCCGCCGGGCGCGACATAGGTCAGCAGCTCGGCTGCGCGCGCCAGCTTCTCGTCGTCGTGATCGGCGATGCAGACCTTCAGGCCAAGTTTTGCGAAATGGCTGGCGGCGGCAAGGCCGATGCCGGAGGCGCCGCCGGTGATGACCGCGACAGCATTCGGAACGAGGGCGGCATGGGACACGTGGCTTCTCCGGGATTTTTCGGGCACGGGCGAGATGAAACAGCGCGGCTTTTGATTTAGATTCGTTTGTGAGCGCGATTGTGTCGCGCGCCGCATATCGGCGCAGCAAATCTGTGTGAAGCGTAGCAGAGCGCGCGCATCTTGGATAATGTCGCATCAGCTTCATCAATGCGGTAGCCCGATGCCTGTCCTGCGCCTGCTTCTGATCTCGCTTCTCGCCCTCATGCCTGTTGCTGCCCGCGCGGCCAGCCAGCCGATCGACACCGCGCCGCGCATCGCGCTGTTCTCGGCCTTCGAGCCGGAATGGCAGGCGCTGCTTGCCGTGGTGGAGCAGCCGGTCTCGCACAAGGAAAAGGGCGTCGATTTCGTCACCGGCCGCGTCGAGGGGCACGATGTCGTGCTGGTGCTGTCGGGCGTCTCGATGGTGAATGCCGCGATGACGGCGCAGATGGCGATCGACCGGTTCAATCTGCGCGCCATCCTGTTTTCCGGCATCGCCGGAGGCGTCGATCCCTCGCTCAACATCGGCGACGTCGTGGTGTCGCAGCAGTGGGGCCAGTATCTCGAAACCATTCTGGCGCGCGAGACACCGCAGGGCTTTCAACTGCCGTCGTGGTCGAAGCAGGAGTTTCCCAATTACGGGATGATCTTCTCACGCGGGGTCAAGGTGCCGCGCGACGGCGTGGACAAACCCGAGCGGCAGTTCTGGATTCCGGTGGACGCCAAGCTGTTCGAGATCGCGCGCACGGCCACCTCTCACGTCGAACTCAAGCGCTGCATCGAGGCCGCCTGTCTCGTTCATCCGCCGAAAGTGGTGGTCGGCGGCAATGGCGTCTCGGGCACCGCCTTTGTCGACAATGCCGCGTTTCGCACCTGGGCGTTCGACACCTTCAAGGCGCAGGTGCTGGACATGGAAAGCGCCGCCGTCGCCCATGTGGCGGCGACCAATGCCGTGCCGTTTCTGGCGTTCCGCTCGCTGTCGGACCTCGCCGGCGGCGGCGCAGGCGAGAACGAGATGCAGACCTTCGAGAAGCTGGCGGCGGAGAATTCCGTCGCGGTGCTGCGGGCGTTTTTGAAGGCGGTGCCGATGTAGGCGCGGGCGTCCGCGTCCCGCGTGTCGTTCAAAAGCAATGAAAGTTAAGGCGTGGAGGGCCGGGACAAGTCCGGCCCTGATGTGTAGACTCGCGGTCATACTGAAACGGAGTTCATGATGCTCAGACTTCGCCTCGCCGTGATTGCCGCCGCACTCTCCCTCGCAGCCCCCGCAAATGCCGCCCGCTGTGGCGGCGACTTCAATACTTTTGTCTCCGCGATGTCCCAGGAGGCAGCGGCGGCGGGGATTTCGCAGAGCGTCATCTCCCAGGCGTTCGCGGGCGTGACGCAGGACCCGGCGGTGCTGTCGTTCGATCGCCGCCAGCGCGGCACCTTCAACAAGACCTTCGAGCAATATGTCTCGACCCGCGTCGGACCGGGGCGCATCAACACCGGCAAGGCGATGCTGCAGCGTCATGCCGCGCTGCTGTCACGCATCCAGCAGCGGTTCGGCGTGCCGCCGGAAATCGTGGTCGCGATCTGGGGACTGGAATCCGATTTCGGCAAGGGCGACATCGGCAAGATGCCGGTGATCCGCACACTGACCACCTTGGCGCATGACTGCCGCCGCACCGAACTGTTTCAGGGCGAACTTCTGGCGGCGCTGAAGATCGTCCAGCGCGGCGATCTGCCGCTGCGCGATCTGATCGGCGCCTATGCCGGCGAACTCGGCCAGACCCAGTTCCTGCCGTCGTCCTACATCAAGTACGGCGTCGATTTCGACGGCAATGGCCATGTCGATCTGCGTCACAGCATTCCGGACGTGCTGGCTTCAACGGCGAACCTGCTCAAGACCGCGGGCTTCCGCGGCGGTCAGCCCTACAGCGAAGGCACCGCGAATTTCGAAGCCATGCGCGAGTGGAACAGGGCAACGATCTATCGCAAGACCATCGGCTATTTCGCCGATCGCCTCGCGGAGCGATGACGATCTAGAACCCGCAGGACGTGCTGACCTTCAGCGTGAACTGGTCGATCTCGAACGTATGCTCGAGATCCTGCCCGAACATGCCGAGCCATTTGTCCTGCGCGCGGTAGGCAAGCTGCTCCCGCGCCGCCGGGCATTCGTACTTGATGCCGCCGATGTTCTGAAGGTGATGCACCATCTCGTGCACCAGCACCGACAGGTCGGCCGCCGTGCCGCCGGTCCATGACAGGGGAAGATAGATGGTGCGGCTGCTGTCGTCGTAGATGGCGACGGTGTCGCGCGGGTCTGACACAGGCGGCATGGCATTGATGTCATAACGCCGCTCCACGCTGAAAGCCTGGTAGCGGATGGCCATGATTTTCGCCTGGGAGACGAGTTCGACTTTCGGCGGCTCGCTCAGAGGCGGAAGGCTGAAGTTGGCGGAAAGCCAAAGCGCGATTGCGGTCAACAGGGCTGTCATATCCGGCGCTCCTGTCAGGTGTGGCGACGGGCGGAGACTACGTCCTGTTTCGGTTCTTGAATGTGACGCGGTTCACGCGCGCGCGTCATCCTTACGAGGGACTTGCAGTCCTGGATGCAAGAGCTGGAAAGAGAAAGGGCAGCACGCATGCTGCCCTTTCTTGACGCGCGGCGTTCCTGCGCGGTGTTCAAATCGTCTTGGCGTAAGCGACAAGCTGATCGAGCGCGGTGTTCCAGCCGCTGTGGAAGCCCATGTCCTCGTGGGTCTTGCGGCCGGCTTCGTCCTTGTGCACGGCGATGGCGGTGTATTTCGTGCCGCCCTTCACCGGCTCCATGGTCACGAAGGCGGTGAAGAATCCGCCGTCGCGCGGGCGGTAGCCGGGCAACAGGGCATCGGTGAACACCAGCTTGCGGTTCTGGACGACCTCGAGATAGCAGCCGGCGTTGTCCATGTCCTTGCCTTCGGGCGAACGCATCACGGTGCGGAAGATGCCGCCCGGGCGCAGGTCGATTTCGCAGTCCACGGTTTGCCACGGCTTGGGGGTGAACCATGGCATCAAATGCTTGGGCTCGGTCCAGGCCTTCCAGACCAGTTCGGGCGGCACGTCGATCACCCGTTCGAGGACGAGATCGAGTTTCGGGTCGATTTTGTACGCGGTCACTTTCGGTTCTCCGTGGCGTTGAGGTGTCTCAGGTAGTCGTCGAGCTGGTCGAGCCGTCTGGTCCAGAGCGTGCGCTGCGTACCGAGCCAGTCCTGCGCCTCTTCGAGCGGCCTTGGTTTGAGCTGGCAGGTCCGTACCCGTCCGACCTTTTTCGACCGGACCAGGCCGCATTCCTCCAGCACCTTGAGATGCTGGAGGAATGTCGGCAGTGCCATGCTGAACGGCTGCGCGAGATCGCTGACAGTGGCGGGGCCGGATGTCAGCTTGGCCAGCACCGCACGCCGGGTCGGATCGGCGAGCGCGTGAAACGTATCGTTGAGGCGGTTCTGTTGGTTAGTCATGTGGCTAACTATAGCGATGTAAAAAGTTAGGTCAATGCCTAAGTGTTGCGGCGCATGACCGCGGCCGCATGGCGGCCTCGCTTGAGGAAACGGTTTGAATGAAGGAAAAAGGCGGCGCGAGGGCCGCCTTTTGTTGGCCGGTTAGTTCGATGGCGGCGGTGCCACCACCAGTGCCACGTTCCGCCGCACCAGCGGCAGCACCACGAGCAGGGTCGGGAACGCGACCACCCACGAGATCGCCCAGGCGGCGGGCCATGTGTCGAGGAAGGCGGGCGTCGGACCAAGGCTTTTCAGCGTCGAAATCGCCGAGACCACGAAGGTCATCAGCACCGACAGCACCAGCGGCATGACAATCGATGCATACCGCGCGGGCAATTTGCCGCGACTTGGCGGTTGGGAAAGCGTTTTCATCAGATCACTCTTTGGAAACAGCCGGCCGATCGCGAAAGTCGGGCGATGACGGTGATGCAGGCGTCCTGCGGGTCATGGCATTCCTCCGGACCGGTCGGCCTCAGTTGAATGCGTTGCCTGACGTGAGACGCTTACGGCGCGATGAGGCTGTCTTATCGGGATCGGGTGGGGGATTCAAGCGCCGCCGGAGAAGCGGGGCATCTCTGGAAAGAGAGAGATCTGGAACATGGGGAGGTGCCGGGCGCTGATCGCGCAACTTCAGTTGGACGGATGATTTGCGAGCCGCCCGGACATCAGAAGCTCGGGCGAAGCGACTCCGCCCGAGCCACTTCAAATAAATAAAACTACTTCTTCTTGGCCTTCTTGGCCTTCTTAACTGTCTTCTTCGCCGCCTTCTTCGCCTTCTTGGCTTTCTTCGCCATGGCATCCTCATGGGTTCGAGTTGACGTCAACGTCACGAGGCATGCTCGGCGATAGGCCAGTGCGCAGCCTCGATTCCAATCCGAACCGATTCGCTGAAATTTGTCGCCTGTTTTTCAGCATTGTGCCGACTTGGTGACATCGCGTCCGCTTTTTTCCTGTGGATGACGGCCGCATGCGCAGGGTTAACAGCAAGCAAAGGTCTTTCGTTTTGCTTTCGCGAGCGGCTGCGCGCGTGCGGGATTGGCTTTCATTTGGGCGCGCGGCCGCATTGTTCATCAATTCACAACCACGGCGCGGTTTATCCGGCACAGGTCAGACTCCGTTAAGGCCGCCCCTGCAAGGATGCATCCGGCTTCGGGGGAGGCGGATCCTGCATTTGCGGGATTGAGGAGCGGGTTCATGCATCGGGCAGTGATCGATCAGAGGGACAGGGCACAAGACGCGGGTCACCGCGCACCCTGGAACCGTTCATGCTGAGTGTCCCGACCCTCTGGATCGTTTTCGTCGTCAACTTCGTCGCGATCGGGACGGTGTGGGTCTACGTCGTCCGCAGCTATCCCAATCACGATGCCGCGCGGTTCTGGACCGCGGGCGCGCTGGTCGCCGCACTCGGCGCCGCGGTGGCGATGACGCGCGGTTTTATCGATCCGCAAGCCAAGATGCTGCTGCTGATTCCGCTGCTGATCGGCGGCTCCATTCTGGTTCTGGCGGTCTGCCTCGCCTCGATGGGCATCCGGCGCTTCTATGGCGTACCGGTGTCGTGGCGCTTCACGTTTGCGATCGTCGCGTTCAATTTCTTCGGCTTGGCGTACTTCGTCTGGCAGGACAACATGGTGATGCGTATCCTGATCTACTCGGTCAGCCAGGCCGTGCCGATCGTGATGACGCTGCCGCTGCTGTTTTCCCGCAAGAACGGCACCGCCCATCCCGGTGCGCGGATGTCGGGCTATATCGCGATCCTGATGCTCGGGGCGTACATCGTGCGCTCCATCGCGGCGCTGCTGCATGTCGGCGGCCCGGTGTCGCTGATCGATTTCAACCAGTTTCAGGCGGTGCTGATCCTGGGGCTGGTGTTCCTGTCGATGATGTGGAATTTCGGCTTCCTGCTGATGACCATCGACCATCTGCGCGCCGAGGTCGCGGATCTCGCGCTGTTCGACGATCTCACCGGCGCGGCGAACCGCCGCCAGTTGCTGGCGCGGCTCGACGAGGAATGCGTGCGCTCCGGCCGCAGCGGCGAGGTGTTCGCACTGCTGATGATCGATCTCGACGGCTTCAAGGATATCAACGACGGCCATGGCCATGCCGCCGGCGACGAATGCCTGCGGCTGTTCACCCGCGCGGCATGCAGCCGGCTGCGCACCGGCGATCTGCTGGCCCGGATGGGCGGCGACGAATTCTGCGTGGTGCTGCCTGCGACCACGCTGCGCGAGGGGGCGATGGTCGCCCGCCATGTGCTGGAAGCCTGCCAGGGCGAGACGGTGCAGTGGAACGGCGCGCCGCTGGCGCTGTCGGCGTCGATCGGCGTCGCGCAGTGGCGGCCCGAGATCGGATTGCAGGCCGAGCGTCTGCTGGCCGCGGCCGACCGGGCGCTCTACACCGCCAAGAAGGACGGCAAGAACGGCTACGCGGTGTTCGACGCGACGCCGCTCGAGGCCGAGCCTGCGCTGCGCAAGTCGGCCTGATCCGCTTCCGCCCTCTCAAGCATCGTTGATGCCTCACGCGGCATCTTTTCCGGTGCGCCTCATCAACAACCTGCTAGGCTGATCGCGTCGCACGCGAAGTGGATCGCCACTTTGCGGCGGACGGCAACAGGAGGATGCGATGGCCAAAGGCAAGGACAAGGGCAACAAGGAAAAGAAAAAGCCGAAGGCGGACAAGAACACGCCGAAGGGCGGCGGCTCGAGCTATCAGCAGAGCAAGGGCGGCAAGAAGTAGCGCATGCCTGCGCGCATGACTGTTGAGACAAGCGGGCAGCATTGATCGCGCCGGGCCGGAGGGTCCGGCGCTCGTAGCGGCGCCGTCAATCGAACCAGTCGGCGCGGTCGCCGGAAAACTTCCCGGGTCCGTTGGTCACCGCCTTGAACATCTCGCAGAGCTCGTACTCCAGAAACTCGTTGGCCAGGATCAGCGCGCGGATCGTCGAGCGCATGTCGCCGCCGCAGGCTGCGATAGCTTGATCGGCGGCAGCATCCAGCCGCTCGGATTCCGGCGGCGGGCCGGAGGCGAGGCGATCCAACATAGCGATGTTCCGTATTGATGAGTGGCGCGCATGTTCTCTTTTTGTTCTTGTGCAGTCAAGAGAACAATTCGCGGGTCCAATGCTTGCGTCCAACACACTTAATGCGTCGTGCGCATAACGGCGCGGCGGTATGAGAGAAACCCGCACAACAAAAAGCCCGGAGCATGCTCCGGGCTTTTCGTTTCAACGCAACGCGCCGTTACCAGGGATTGTAGGGATTCATATCCACCGGATTCGGGTTGTTGCTGTTGTTTCGCTGATAGGCGCGCTGGCGATAATAGGCCGGGCCGTAGACCGGCTCGACATAAACCGGACCGCCGTAAGCATACGAGTCGTAATAGGCCGGTCCGCCGCCGTAGTAGCCATAACCACCGCCGTAGTAACCGGAATTGGCGGCTGCGGCGCCGGCAACGAGCGCGCCGGCGGCAAGGCCGAATCCGATCGCGGCAGCGTTACGTCCGCCGCGGGCTTCGGCAGCGGGAGCCGACATCACGGCAACGGTCGCGACCGCCGCCAGTGCAACTGCAATCTTTTTCATGATCTCAATCCTTATCTGACCGCATCACCAACCGGCCAGCCTTGAGATAGTTCCCGGGCCGTGCGGCGGAAGCCACGTTGCCGCAAATAAAATGAACGGGAACGGAACGGACTCGCGCCCGCGCGTTTATCCCAGCAAGTGCAGGCACCTCGAAAGGGATGCAGGCACGAAGAGCCCCGTCAAAGGCGTTGGCCGATGGCGGGGCTTTTTCGTTCGGCGCCAAGGCGGACAACTCACAGCAGCGGGACAGTTGATGCGATTTCATTTCAATCTGGCGGATGGCAAGAGCGTTGCCGACAAGGGCAACCAGGATCTGGACGACGCGGTGCAGGCCAGCGAGGTCGCCGAAGAGATGGCGGGCCAGCTGCTGCGCGAGCGGCCGTCGCTGGCGCAAAAAGGCTATGCCATCGTCGTGAACGACGAGGAGGGCGCAGAGGTCTATCGCGCCAAGTTATCCGGGCGCGCCTGACAGCGAAAAGCCCGGAGGTTCGCTCCGGGCTTTTGCATCAGTAGTAACGATAATAGCGGGACCGGTAGTAGCGCGGCCCGCCGTAATAGTAGCGCGGTCCATAATACGCATATGGCCCCGGCCCGTAGACATAACGCGGGCCGTAATAGCCATAGCCCGGTCCGTAGCCATACGGTCCGTAGGCGCCATAGGCTCCGGCCGCAAGTACGCCGGCAGCGAGGCCGAGGCCAATGCCCGGACCCCAGCCCCAGCCGCCGCGATGATAGTAGCGGGCCTCGGCGGGAGCAGCCGCCAGGGTAACGCCGAGCGTGGCGACCGCAGCCGCGATCAATACTGCTTTCCTCATGATACCGACTCCTTGTCTTCGACAGGAACGATAACGCGACCATAGCCGGATGGTTGCTCAAATCGTGTCACGAGTGCGGGAACAAATCCGCTGCCTCGGTTTTGTCTTTTTTTCCGACGGGGCCTGAAACATGAAATTGATCGAGAAGATCGCGGAAGACCGTCCGCTTCGCTATGCCTTCGCCGGGCTGGCGATCCTGTTCATGTTCGCGATGGTTCTGAACTGAACAGGCACACTTCGGATGCAGGAACCCTGCGCGCGGCTTCCGCGTTGATGGTCCTGTGACGTGACGGCCGTTGTGGACCCGGTTCTCAGAGCGGCGCGCCGAAGGAGCAACCCATGTCCTATGCGCTGTTTGTGGATGACGTTCAGGTCAGCCGCGCGCTGCCGACGCAGAACGATGTCTGGCACTATGCCGACGATGCCGGGCTCGTGGTCGATGCGCTGATTGAGGACGAGACCGGAAAGCCCGAGCGCGTGCTCGAGCAGGGCTACAGCATCCGCCAGGCTGACCCGGATCACGCCGACCCGGATCAGGCCGAGCCGGAAGAAGCCAAGCCGCTGCCGGGGCTGGAAAAGCCGAAACGCGTGGCGTGACGCGCCAGTTATCCGCACAAATTCCGCATATCGCCATCTGACGCGAGGATCGCCGCGTGGCGAAAAGTCCCGCGCGTGGTGTAGTCTGCTCCGGTTTGAAAGTCCCGGGGACGCATGACGTTTTTGATTGTCGCGCTTTGGTGCATCATCGGCATGGCCGCCGGATCGGTGATCTTCGGCGAGCTTGGTCCGCTGTTCGGCTTCCGCAACATGGAAGGCTCGTCCGCCATCTTCGGCGCCTTTGTGGGCGCGCCGCTCGGGCTGCTCTGCGGCGGGTTCTTCGGCTATCGGATGTCGAAGGGCTACGGCGAGGACATCGCGAAGCGCAAACGCTTCTTTCTCATCACGCTCGGCGGCATCGCGGCGCTGATCGCGGGCGGCGTCATCTTCGAGATGATCCGCACCAGCGACTATATCGACACCAGCAATCAGAGCGCGATGTCGCTCAGCGCGCAGATTCGCCTGCCGCCGGGCGTCGCCGCACCCGGCAAGGACAAGACAATCGTGATGGAGCTGCGCAGCGACAAGGAAACGCGCAGGTCGTCGCCCTACGATGTGCCGGACTGGACGCTCACGAACGGCCGCATGCAGGCCACGTCCAGCGTCGAGATCTATCGCGCGACGGACAACCGCACGCTGGCGGTGACCATCGGCGACGGCCCGACCTATGTGTTCAAGCTGAAAGCGCCCGCGCGCCCGAAAAGATATTCATTCGAGGGCGACTGGCAGAAGCCCGACGGCGTCGAAGGCGCAGCGAGTGGCGTGGGTGAGGGGATAGAGATCAAGGTGGCGATGTGAGGCACTTGAAAATGGGACCGTGTGCTCAAAGAACGAAATCATATTCGCATTTAAACTCGCCAAGGTCGAAGGCAACCACTGCTGGAACGGTCGCGGTGAGTACGTCGGCAAGGATGGTCAGACAACCAACAATGCCGAAAACTTCTTTGGCGTATTCAAGCTCGCCATGCGCGGCACTTACGTGTTTTGCAGCGAGTAGCACTTGAAGCGCTATCTCGCGGAGTTCTCATTCCGCTATTCAAACCGCGCTGGCCTCGGCGTAACCGATGGGGAACGGACGGCACTTGCTCTCCAAGGTATTGAGGGTAAGCGCCTGACGTATCGTCCGCCTAACTAGAATTGTGAGCAAGAAGCAGCTTGCTAAGCGATTTAGCGCTTGGCGAAGCCGCCGATTCCCCCTCAAAAAGTAAAGGGTCCACCCGGTTTCCCGGCTAGACCCCTTTTTCGGCGCGTACAGCAACCGCTGTACGCCCGATGGATACGAGACAGATTGTCCTGAGGGGGCTTAATGTCAAGTAAAAAAGTGCCAGTTTCCGTCTATATCGACGGATTCAATATGTATCATGCCCTTGATAAGATTGGAGATTCCAGCATCAAGTGGATTAATTACTGGAAGCTCAGCGAGAGCTTCCTCAGGGCTAGTGAGTTCCTCCAAGCGGTCCATCTCTTCACTTCCCTAACCCCATGGGATTCGGGGAAGCGCGCCCGGCACCAGACGTTCATCGCCGCTCAAAAGGCGATGGGGGTCCAAGTGAAGGAAGCTAAATTTAAGAAGAACAGACGCCATTGCCGCACCGAAAACAGGCGGTGCAAGTTCTGGGAAGAAAAGGAAAACGACGTAGCGATTACCGTGACGATGTTGGCAGATGCTTTCGCGAAGCGAACAAAGCGCATTGTTCTTGTCACTGCCGACACGGATCAAATCCCGGCGGTGAAGTATCTCATAGCCGACTTTCCGAATATCGAACTGACCCTTGCGATCCCACCAGGTAGAAAAAATGAAGCCCGCGATCTTGGCGAACTTTTCAATTTCAGCCCTACTGAAATAACCCCCGGACGAATTAAGGCGTGCCTTCTGCCCCAGACGATTTTTCTTGATAACGGCGCATCTATTTCGATGCCGGAGACTTACGCGACTGCATAGCCTTCTTGGCACGAGTCTTCTTTTTCAACTCCTCGTGCGGCTTAGGCTTCATGCGCACGAGCGCACCCATAAGACGCTTGGTTTCATCCAACTCGGACCTGGTTTTAGTCATGAATTATTTCCGCCTAATGGGCAAAGTCTGGCGCGCCACCATGGAGGCGAAGCGCTACCTAACGCTAGACGAATTTATCGCTCACGAGGAGAAGAAGCTAGCCAAGGAAGAGCAGAACTTTTTCTACAAGACGATTGCGCTACTCAGCATCTGCTGGGCGCAGATTGAAGTCGTCCTCGATTACTCCAACCTCTTCATTATTACTGCGTTCGATACTAGCGAAACTCAGCTTCCAATTTCTCTCAAGCCAAAAATCGCCTTCTTCAAAAAACACTTCAAAGAAATACCAGAACTAGAAGAGTACCGCGAACGCGCCCTGAAATTAGTCGAACGAATAAACAACCTAAAGGAAACCCGTCACGACATTATCCACGGCGTTGCCGTCAAGGAGGTAACCAAGGGCATCCGCCAATTCATCAGGCATGATTACAAAGGCAAAAGCCTTATACAAATGCCGAAAAACTACACCCTCGATCAGATGACCGTGAAGGTGGAGGAAATAGCGGACCTCACCGGCGACCTAGTCGAATTTCTTTTGGAAATCCTTCGCTCTGGCAAGTTCGAGAATGTGACAGGCCAACTCACGGTAGGTTTTCCCACCATTGGCCTCCCAAAGAGCTAGAAGCTCTTCGACTTCCCTTAGAAATGACTCTTCTTCCTGTTGCACTGTTCCTCACAGTGCATTCACACACTCAGCAAATACGGGCGCGCCAATCAGCCGAAGCTAATGACCCAAGTATATAAATGAGAATATATTCCTTGACACCTTTTTGTGTTTGATCCATATTCCTATCCATCCCGCCTCACTTGAGGGGCGTTGCCAGGGACGCTTGATAGCGCGGGGCGGGATGTGGCGCCTGCGCGCGCGAGAAGGGACGTCCTTCTCCGCTCCCGGGAGGCCTCGGGTCACCGTCCGGGCTCACTATGGGGCTCTGCCGTTCGCCGGCTGGACGCGGTGAGGACGAAGGCGGCGAAAGCCGGCCGGATCAGGGGTCGAGTTTCTCCCCCATCCTCACCCGGAAGTGCGGTCCCGAGGACAGAAATCGCCGCGGCGGAGCGTCGAAAGGCGTTTCGCGGTCAGCCTCTCGTGGCGACACGATGCCGGCCGCGTACTTGAATTGAAGGCGCGTCTTTCGGCGCTCCTCCTCCCTCTCTTTCCAGGAGAGGCGCACGGTCTGACGACATCGCTGATCGGACATCCGCGTTTTCGCGCGGGAAAACGCTCACGCGTGCCCGCAAGCACATCTGCTCACAGGAAAGGGACTCCCATGCAAAAGACGAGACACCATACGGCGAGAAGGACGACGAAGGAGGGCGGCGATGCGCAGGAGGCGTTTCCCGAATTCTCCGACGAGACGCGCGCCTATCTTCTGTCCGACGCAGGCATCGAGAACATGATGCGCAAGCTGTCGGATGCTTGCCAGAACTGGCTCGACTGTCCCGTGAAGCGTTGCCGCCGCGCGCGGCGCTGCCAGGGCCCCGACATGGTGTGCCAGCTCAAGGAGTTGAGCCGCGCTGCGCCGCGCGAGGAGCTTGATCGCGTCAACGCCCGGATGCGGCAGATCGTTTTGCAGCGGCTGGAGCGGATCGGTGTCTGGTGAACGCGGCGGCACGATGCGCGCGGCTCGCACCACGCGCGCGAAACGCTCACGGCGCAGTGATGAAGGCCGGGCCGGGAACTGTGAGCTACCTCACACACGCTCACGGGCGGCCATGGGTAAATGCGAGGTGCGGGCTGAGCGAGACAGGGGCCGATTTCAGGACCGGACATTTTCAGGAGGAGCAACACCATGTCGACGGCCATCGAACGGGAGCAGGGCTCCCACAAGGCATTCGCCACTTTCGTCGGAAGGACACTGGCGCTGTGTTACGGCGGCCTGTCCTACATGATTTTCTTCGGCACGTTTCTCTATGCCATCGGTTTCGTCTCGGGCCTCATGGTGCCGAAGACGATCGACACCGGCGCCGAGACTTCGGTGCTGAGCGCGGTGGTCATCAATCTCGCATTGCTGACGCTGTTCGCCGTTCAGCACAGCGGCATGGCGCGGCAGGGCTTCAAGCGGCTGTTCGCGCGGTTCGCCTCGCCGGTGATCGAGCGCAGCACCTATGTGCTGCTGGCGAGTCTCGCGCTGGCGCTGCTGTTCTGGCAGTGGCGGCCGATGCCGGCCGTCGTCTGGGACATCGAGACCCCGCTGCTGGCCAACCTCGCCATCGGCGGCATGATGCTCGGCTGGCTGATCGTTCTCTACAGCTCGTTCCTGATCAGCCATTTCGAGCTGTTCGGCCTGACGCAGGTGGTCAGCCACTTCGCCGGACGCGTGGTCGCGCCGATGAAGTTCAAGACGCCGGGACTCTACCGCCTGATCCGGCATCCGATCTATCTCGGCTTCATCATTGCGTTCTGGTCGACGCCGACCATGACCGCGGGACATCTGCTGTTCGCAGCCGTCACCACGGCCTACATCTTCGTCGGCATCTATCTCGAAGAGCGCGATCTGGTCGCCCTGTTCGGCGACGAATACCGCCGCTATCGCGCGCGCGTGGCGATGCTGATTCCCGGCATCAGATAATGACCCTTGTTTACGAGGAGGTCGCAATACCGTCGCGTGACGTGCCGTACGATCCGCTTCTGATGCCTGCGCAAACACCATCCGGAGGATACAATGTCATCCAAAGATCCCGACGCCCTGCCGCAGGGACTGGCCAACACCCTGCGCGCCGGACAGGACGCACAACGGCGGCGCGCTCAGGCGCATTTAAGCCTTGAAATTTATCGCGCCGCGAACGGCCGCGCCGGCAGTGGCGATCGTCGGCAGCCCGGCCCGTCCGGTCAGGCGAAAAGCCCCCGCGCGCCCGGCGATTCATAGTTGGTGGCGCGCTCCGGCGCACAGTTCCTTTCAGGCCGCGCTATCTTGCCGCAACTTGCGCCGCAATCGCGCGTTCCTATGTAGGGCTGCTGCCTGTGCGAACGCCGCGCAGGCCTGTGCCAAACGGGGTGCCACCAACAATGACGAGCGCCAGAATGACCGACGACATCTTCGACCGCACGGCCTCCCGCCGCAGTGGCCCCCGGACGCGTCCGCCGATCATCGATCAGGATGGCAATGAAGTTCATCCCGGCGGCTCCGGCGCGGCGGGGCCGTTCGGCCCCGGCGTCGATTTCCAGAATCTGGGCGGCGCGCTCGGCGGCATCTCGTTCGGCCCGCTCACGCGCGAGCAGCGTTTCGCGCGGATCGATGCATTGTCGAAGCTGCTCGATGTCGCCTTCGTGCTGCCGGGCACCAACATCCGCTACGGCATCGACGGCCTGATTGGTCTGGTGCCGGTGGTCGGCGATCTTCTCACCACGGCGATCTCATTGTGGATCGTGCGCGAGGCGAGGGCGCTCGGCGCGCCGAAGCATGTGGTGGCGCGGATGCTCGGCAATGTCGCGCTGGACGGTGTGGTGGGCCTGGTCCCGTTCGCCGGCGACGCGTTCGACGTTATGTTCCGCGCCAATATGCGCAACATGCGAATCCTCAAGCGCTGGATGGACAGGCAGCCGAGAGGCGCATGACCCCGAAAAGCGGGAACCGGTTTTCGGATCGGATCATGCGCGCAAAGGTAAGCCTGAATGCGCCGATGTCGTCACGTTGTAACGATGGAGCGTTAAAGCGGCGGCGCGGGATCAGCCCGTCGCGGTCTGCTTCTCGTCCTCAGGCGCGGCCACCGGCTCCGGCCGGTTGCGCTCCAGCGGAAACAATTCGCTCTCGTACAGCGTGCGGATGCCGCTCTGGTCGAAGCGGGCCTCGTCCACCTGGAGGTACGCCCCGTTCAGGCTGTCTGCGGGAAGCTGTTCGATCGCGAACTGCACGGCCTCGGCTGCGGTCGGAAACCGGCGGTAAGCAAAGCCGGCGCGCTTTTTCTTGCGGATCGCCGCAGGAAAGAGTTCGGCTTCGGTGTTGTAATTGAACGCAGCCATGATCTCGGCCTTCTCGATTGGGATTCGATGGAAACGGACGGCCGGAGGCGGGTCCATCGGGAGAGCCGCGCGGCCTAGAGTCATTCATTCCAGAAGAAACTCCAATATAGGCCTTTTTTCGCCAATTGCGACCCGTCATGCGGCCTATGATGAATGGCATGGCGGGCCCGCGGGCGGGGCCGAATAATCTCTTGAATTTCAATGAATTACTGGACGATGAAATCCGCGCCGCAGGGGGCGCGGGTTCGCATGGCGGCTTGAACATTTTGCAGAGCGCGCTTTTGCCGGATTTTCAACCGCAAAAGCCGGATCATCAGGGCCGGCAGACGGCGCTACTGGATCGCTTCCGTCATGATTTCATCGGTGATCGACACAACCTTGAGCGACGAGGTGTAGTGCTCGATGTGGGTGGCGGGGTCGGCGGAAATCTCGATCTTGCGAACCGGCGCGTGCTCCGGCACGCCGCTGACGCCGCGGCGGACGCCATATTGCCAGACCTGAAGCGTGCCCGCGCCGCGCAGCGCTGTTTCAACGACCTCAGGCGTCCTGCCTTTCATCTGCGCGAGTTCTGCCTTGGTGAGGCCGATCACGATTTCGTTCTGCGGCGAGACGACCTTGAACAGCGTGACCTTGTTGATGGCGAAGGCGGGATGGGACGCGACAGCGTCGACGAGAAGGCCTGCAAGGCCGAGTGCCAGCACGGTCTGGCGCGATCTGGTGGACATGGGCATTCCTTGAATACAGAAGTTCTTTGGACGCGTTTCTTGTTGGCGTTTTTACCGTTCGCAACGCGAACGGACCGCAGAGATAGGAGCCGCGCGGCCTGAGACAAGCCGCGCGGTTTTATTTTTTCTCTGAGGAAGGGGCGCGTTGACGCGAGGTTTATTTGGGCTCGAGCTTCAATGCCGCGGAATTGATGCAGTAACGCAATCCCGTCGGCCCCGGCCCGTCCGGGAAGACGTGGCCGAGATGGCCCTGGCATTTCGAGCACAGCACTTCGGTGCGCACCATGCCGTGCGAGATGTCGCGCTCCTCCGCGACGCTGCTCTCGGCGGCGGGGGCGGAGAACGCCGGCCAGCCACAGCCGGAATCGAACTTGTCGTCGGACTCGAACAGCGGCTGTCCGCAACCGGCGCACACATACGTGCCCGGATCGAACGAATGGTCGTATTCGCCGGTGAACGGGCGCTCCGTCGCCTTCTCGCGCAGCACGGCGTACTGCATCGGCGTCAGCTCCTTGCGCCACTCGCTCTCGGACTTCTGCACAGTGCCGGAGCCGGTTGTCGTCTTGATGTCGGTCATGTCGCTAGCTCCTTTCATTCCTTGGAATGTTGTTTGTGGATCTCACATCAAAGCGGCGAACCGTCCGGTCCGCCGCTTCGGTCTTGATTCTCAAACGCCGCCCGCGTGAACGATGGCGTTCCATGCGCGGCTTCAGTTCATCGCCTTTAGTTCGTCGCCTTGGCCTCGCGCACCAGCGCCGGCTTCTCGCGATAGTTCTCGGCGAAGATCTTTTTCAGGTTCTCGATCTTCGGCAAATCGTTGAACACAATATAGGGCTGGTTGGGGTGCAGCGTCAGGTAGTCCTGATGATAATCTTCCGCCGGATAGAAGCCCTGCAGCGGCTCGAGTGTGGTCGCGATCGGTTTCTTGTAGACCTTCGCGCCGTTGAGCTGCGCGATGTAATCCTGCACCAGCTTGCGCTCGGCCGGGTCCGAGGTGAACACGGTGGAGCGATACTGCGTGCCGGTGTCCGGGCCCTGGCGGTTGAGCTGGGTCGGATCGTGCACCACCGAGAAATAAATCTGCAGCAGCTTGCCGAGCGACACCTCCTTCGGATTGTAGGTGATCTGCACGGCCTCGGCGTGGCCGGTGTTGCCGCGCGTGGTGGCCTCGTAATTCGCGGTCGAGGCCTTGCCGCCCGCATAGCCCGACACCGCGTTGGTGACGCCCCTGGTGTGCTGATACACGCCCTGCACGCCCCAGAAGCAGCCGCCCGCGAGCACGAACGTCTTCAGGCCTTCGGCGGGCGCGATGTCGGCGCTCGGCGGGGGAATGATGAAGGCTTCCTCGGCGGCGCGCGAGGGCGCGGCGAACCAGCCGAGCGCCAGCACGCCGGCGGCGGTGAGGGCGAGGGCGGTGCGGCGGAACTGGATGCGATCCATGGTGACCTCATGAGAACTGGCGGCGTTTTGCGCCTGTGCCGTAGATACGCGGATAAGACCCCGCCGTTACGGCAAAATTCCACACAAAAACGTGAGGACTTTCACCTCGCCCCGCTCTTGCGGGGAGAGGTCGCGAAGCCAAAAGCGCGTTCACGCGCGTCTTTGACGCGCTATGGCGAGCGGGTGAGGGGCTTTTTGCATCACCGCGTCTGCCGGTATCGCGCGCGATCTCTCCTCGGGTCGTCCCGGCGAAAGCCGGGACCCATACGCCCTGGGCAATAGGGTGGAAGCGGATGCCGGAGCAACCTTCATCGCCACATTGTCCGGTGGTTATGGGTCCCCGCCTTCGCGGGGACGACATCGTGAGTTTTGCGCGCGTCTGCATTCTCTCAAACTTCCGATTCGATTTTCAAATAGCCACCTCAAAAATTCCCGCGCCCACGCCAATCGTTCCCGCGCAAAAAGCGCGAGGTGAGCTTTGAGTTTGCCCCTCGGTCGAATGAGGGGAGATGGAGCGCCGCCAGGCGCAACATGGTTGTCGTCGCCCGATCGTTCGCCGCTTGCGAAGGCCGCGAACAAAAGAGCGCATCGCCTTGCGGCGCTCCACCAACGTTGCGCGTCAGCGAGGCCTGCGCCTGCGCAATACGCAACGCGCGGATTCTCGCCGCAGCAAGAGCTGCGGCAAACATCCGCTGCGGCGTCTTTGGGCGAGGGGACCGTACTTCCGGGTGAGGATGGGGGAGCGTATCGACCCCTGATCCGGACGGCTTTCGCCGCCTTCGTCCTCGCCGCGTCCAGCCGGCGAACGGCAGAGCCACGTAGTTGGCCCGGACGGTGACCCCAGCCTCCCGGACGTGTGGCTGCGAACCACGCGCGCGGGCGCCGCGCTTCATTCCACTTCAGGATCGCCTCTAGAAGCGCCCCTCACGAATGAAGTGATAGGAATATAAGCCTATATTCGCGATTTGTCAAGATCGCGCGGATGCTTCATTTTCATTGCTTTGGAGTTTTTGATGGTAACCAGTCATGAGTTTGGCGGCCAACATACCGATTTAAAGCTCTCGGTGATTGAAAAATATCTCAGTGGTTACACCACCGCGTTGCGAAGTCAGTTTTCACAGCTTTGGTACATCGACGCCTTTGCCGGGACTGGTAATCGAACTGTACGTACAGTTACAAGCGGCGGCGACCTTCTAGAAACACCAGTTATAGAGCGTGTTGATATACGTCGAGGATCAGCTCAGATTGCACTAGATACAAAACCAGATTTCGACTTCCTGGTTTTTATAGAGCAAAACCCTAGATATGTTGCAGAGCTCAACGACTTAGCCGCACGCTATTTGCAGAAAAGTATCCAAGTCATTTCCGGAGACGCTAACGCTGCTCTGAGGTCTCTCGTCGTAAGCAACCAATGGACGAACAAGCGAGCGGTAGTTTTTCTCGATCCGTATGGAATGGAAGTTGAGTGGAGCACGCTGCAAGCGTTGGCGTCGACGAAAGCAATCGACGTTTGGTTCTTGTTTCCGCTCGCAGGTTTGTTTCGACAGGCTACGCGGAAATTGACCGATATTGATCCTTCAAAACGTGCCGCGTTAATCAGAATGTTTGGCGACGACGCGTGGGAACAAGAGCTTTATCCAAAGCAGAACAACGGCGACTTATTCGGAAACACCGGCGAACGCGAACGCCTTGCAGACGTCAAGGGACTAGAAAGCTATACTCAGTTGCGTCTTAAAACTATTTTTGCGGAAGTGTTTGACCCGCTCCCACTACCGATTGACGAACGGCCTCAACGTTTTTCGCTGTTTCTATGCGTCTCGAATCCAGTGCCAGCCGCGATTGGATTGGGCTCAAGGATTGCCAAAAACTTGCTCGATCCCAAGTGGCATCTCATCGAACGTTCGTCCACGAAATAGGCGCCCAGTCGCTTTCTTATTTTTGCCGCCCCACTGCTTGAAGAAAAATGCGGTGCCAGCATCGCGGCATAGCAACTCGATTTCTTCGACCCAAGTTGGCTCCATGTGCCGCGCGTTTGGTCCGCTCTCTCCTCCAACTATTGCCCAGTGAATGTTTGTCAGATCCGCGCCAGCAACAGAGCCGATTAATGGCTCGAAGGATATGAAGCGTACAAAGGCTGGAACATCCCGCAATTCATCAATTCGGTACCGCACACGATCATCTTCCACGCTTGTCCCGAGCCAAACATTAGATAGTTTTTTTAAGTTAAGAGCGACCTGAGCCATGCGGTCAGGACGCTTTGTGAGGATTTGATACGTATGCCGAGGCGTGTCAGCCATCACATTCCATACCTCTACGATGAAATCGGCTGGTACGTCCGGATGAAACAAGTCAGACATGGAATTTACAAATACGCGACGCGGTTTGGACCACGTCGCAGGAATGGAAAGCGCTTTGTAATCGAGCGTAATTCTTCCGGTCCATTTCGCCCTGCCACCGCTCTTGCGCGTGAGCCCGCGATATTTGTCCGTTCCCATAGCTTCAAGGCGTGCAGCCATTCGCATAGCATAGCAATTGGTGCACCCTGCGGTGAGCACAGTGCAGCCAGCCACTGGATTCCACGTGGCGTCGGTCCATTCGATTGACGTTTCGGCCATGGTGCCTCCATCCGCAATTATGGTGGCAAGTGCCGGTTAATTTAAGATTCTTAAACGGTTAGTTCAATCAAATATACTTCTTCATCTCCGCCAACAGATCGCTGCGCAGATCCTCGCGGTCCATCGCGTAGGCAATGTTCGCGGCAAGGAAGCCCGACTTCGAGCCGCAGTCGTAGCTCTTGCCCTTGAACTTGAAGCCGTAGAACGGCTGTGACTTGGCGAGGCCGAGCATGGCGTCGGTGAGCTGGATTTCGCCGCCAGCGCCGCGCTCCTGCGTCTCCAGCACCTTGAAGATTTCCGGCTGCAAAATGTAACGCCCGGTGATCGAAAGGTTCGAGGGCGCCACTTCCTTCTTCGGTTTCTCGACCATGCCGTCGAGTTCGAACAGGTCGCCCTTGCTCTTGCCGACGCCGACCACGCCATACATGTGGACCTGGTCCATCGGCACTTCTTCCACGGCGATGATGTTGGCCTTGTCCGCGCCGGCCGCGTTGGCGGCGTCGATCATCTGCTTCAGACCGCTGGGTTTGTTTTTGACCAGCACATCCGGCAGCAGCACGGCGAACGGCTCGTTGCCGATGATGTCGCGCGCGCACCACACCGCATGGCCAAGGCCGAGCGGCGCCTGCTGGCGGGTGAACGAGGTCGCGCCGGCCTCCGGCTGGTCGCGCTCGAGGATGTCCATTTCCTTCAGCTTGTTGCGCTCGCGCAGGGTGTCCTCAAGCTCATAGGGCCGGTCGAAGTGATCCTCGATCACGCCCTTGTTGCGGCCCGTGACGAACACGAGGTGTTCGATGCCGGCTTCCAGCGCCTCGTCCACCACATGCTGGATCAGCGGGCGGTCCACCACGGTGAGCATTTCCTTGGGCATGGCCTTGGTGGCCGGGAGAAAGCGGGTGCCAAGACCGGCGACGGGAAACACGGCTTTGCGGATTTTCATGAGGCTCTTTGAGGCAGGAGAAGCGTTGAAGGCGGGGCTGGAAAGAACTTGAAGGGTGGTAGCAGGTTTTGAAGGCTTGAAAAACTGCTGGATGGCTAAGGAGTTCCCTAAAGGTGAACGGATGAACGCTGCGTGAGTGAGTTGGGGATTTTTTGTGGCGGACATTCGCAGGCGCCCCTCACCCGCTCGCTCTCGCTCGCGACCTCTCCCCGTAAAACGGGGAGAGGTAAGGACGCACGAAGCAGCTCCCTCTCCCCGCGAGCGGGGAGAGGGTTGGGGTGAGGGGCGAATTTGCCCGCTGGTTAGATGCCCGCGTCATCTCGCCGCCAAAAAATGCTGCGTTGTTAATCGGGTGGAAACCCTGTCCGGGCCTCCTGTATCCGGGATAGTCTTGAGCGGGTGTGGAATACGATGGCACGGATCGAGCCTGAAGAGAGCGCGTGGCGAATGGCCGCGGGCGCAATCCTGACCATGTCGGTGATCGGCGCGGCGTCGATGCTGGCGGGTCCGGCCCATGGGCAGAGCGCGTCGGGGCGCGGCGGGTTCACCTTCCCGTGGAGCAGCGACGTCACCGGCTCGATCCAGCAGCAGCAACCATCGCAGGCGCCGCGTCAGACGCAGCCCGCGCCGCGCCGGATGGCGCAGGCCTCAGTTCCGAAGGAATGGAGCGGCGAAGACGGCGCGTCGGGTCATCCGCTGATGACGGCGGACGCCATCCGCAATTCGGCTGCGAACTTCGACCGCTGCATCGCCGGGATGTGGCCCGATGCCGCGCGCCGCGGCGTCTCGCAGGCAAGCTTCGAGCGCTTCACGGCGGACCTGTCGCCGGACCTGCGCATCATGGACCTGATGGACTCGCAGCCCGAGTTCACCAAGTCGGTGTGGGATTATCTCGACATTCTCGTTACCGATGCGCGGATCGCGAAGGGGCGCGAAGTTCTGGCCAAGAACGCGGCGACGTTCGCGGCGGTCGAGAAAGCCTACGGCGTCGACCGCTACATCATCGCGGCGATCTGGGGCATCGAGTCCAACTACGGCACGCAGGGCGGCGACCGCAGCGTCTTGAATTCCACCGCGACGCTGGCCTGCGTCGGCCGCCGTCAGGGTTATTTCAAGGACGAGTTTCTCGCGGCACTTGAGATTTTGCATCACGGCGATCTGACGCCGCAGCAGATGCGCGGCTCATGGGCCGGCGCGTTCGGCGCGACCCAGTTCATGCCGACCGCGTTCAAGAAGTTCGCGGTGGATTTCGACGGCGACGGCAAGCGCAACACCGTGGACGATATTCCGGACATCATCGCCTCGACGGCGGCGAAGTTCAAAAAGGACGGCTGGGTGCCGGGACAGACCTGGGGCTATGAGGTCGAGGTGCCGCAGGGCTTCAACTATCTGCATGCCGACCGCGCGAAGAATTATTCCATCGCACAGTGGGAGCATCTCGGCGTGAAGCGCGCCGGCGGCAAGCCGTTCCCGCGCACCACCGACAAGGCGTTTCTGCTCGCGCCCGCCGGCGCCGATGGCCCGGGATTTCTGATGCTCGGCAATTTCCGTTCGATCATGCGCTACAATCCGTCGGAGGCTTACGCGCTGGCCATCGGCCACTTCGCCGACCGGCTGCGCGGCGGCACCCCGTTCGTGCAGGAATGGCCGCGGCAGGAGCGGGTGCTGTCCCGCGACGAGCGGTTTGAGTTGCAGCAGTTGCTCGCCCAGCGCGGTTTCTATCGCGGGGAGCCGGACGGCAATCTCGGCGGCGAAACCAAAAAGGCGCTGCGCAGCTTCCAGGCCTCGATCGGGGCGCCTGCCGACGGGTTCGCCTCGTCCGGCGTGCTGGAGCGGCTGCGCGGGCGGTAACCTGCTGGTTTTGGACAGGTTTCCCGGCCGATCCAGCCGGGCCGGTCACCTTCAAGTTGACATTTTCCGGGCCCACTTGACGGATGCGGCCTGACCCCGGTTTATGGGCCCATTGCCGGAGTTTTGGGGCGTATTATTTGCCCGGATATGCAACCGCGGCGACTGCGCGAGCGACCAAGATCCATGTCGACACCGAACAGGCCGAAACCGACGTCTTTCCTGCGCGTGTTCACCGAGCGCGGACCGCTGACCGTTCTTGCGGTCGCGGGCGCCATGCTGTTCGGCATTGTTGCGCCGGCCTCGGCGCAGTTTTTCGATTTCGGCTTCGGCCGCCCGCAGCGGCCAGCTCCCCCTCCGCAGCGCGGCGGCGGTTTCTTCTCGCCTTTCGGTGACAGTTTCGGCCCCGCGCCACAGGCGCCGCGCCCGGTGGATTCGTCACGTGCGCCCGCGGCCGCCAAGCGCGATGCTCCCGCAGAGCGTAACGTGCTGGTGCTCGGCGACGCCATGGCGGACTGGCTTGCCTACGGCCTTGAAGATGCGCTGTCGGAAACGCCGGACCTCGGCGTGATCCGCAAGCACAAGACCGTCTCGGGTCTGATCAAGTATCAGCCGAAGGGCGACCCGGTGGACTGGGCCGCGGCGGCGAAGGGAATTCTCGCCACCGAGAAACCCGACGTCATCGTGGTGATGCTCGGCCTGCACGATCGCATCCCCATTCGTGAGCCGGTCGTCGAGAAGAAGACCGACGCCAAGCCGGGCGAGAAGCCGGGCGACAAGGACAAGAAGAACGCGAAGAAGGATTCCCGCGCCAAGCCTAACGAAGCCAAGCCGAACGAGGCCGAGGCGGCGAAGCCGGCCGACAAGCCCGCCAGCGATAAACCCGCTGCCGACACCGAGAACAAGACCGCGGACAACAAGCCGTCCGATACGGAGGTCGCTCCCGACGACGATGACGCGCCCCAGGTCATGGCGCCGGAGAAGTCACGCTCGGCTGGCGGCATGTACGACTTCCGCGAAGAGCGCTGGGTCGAACTCTACGCCAAGAAGATCGAGGAGATGATCGCGGTCCTGAAGTCCAAGGGCGTGCCGGTGCTGTGGGTCGGTCTGCCCGCCGTTCGCGGCCCCAAGGCCACATCGGACATGCTGTTCCTCGATGCGCTCTATCGCGACGGCGCCGGCAAGGCCGGCATCACCTATGTCGATGTCTGGGACGGCTTCGTCGATGATGCCGGGCGCTTCGCGCAACAGGGCCCGGACTTCGAGGGCCAGATCCGCCGCCTGCGTTCGGCCGACGGCGTTTTCTTCACCAAGGCCGGTGCGCGCAAGCTGGCGCATTACACCGAACGCGAAATCCGCCGTGTGCTTGCCGCCCACACCGATGGCCCGCTGGCCGTGCCGAGCGAAACCTTCGCGCCGGATTCCAATATTCGTCCCGGTGAAGCGGGCCCGCGTCCATTGATGGGACCGGTGATGCCGCTGGTGGCCTCGCAGGTCGGCACCGACGAACTGCTTGGCGGCGTCGGCACGCGGCCGGCGTCGGTCGATGCGCTTGCCGCGCGCACGCTGGTGAAGGGCGAGCCGCTTGCCGCACCTGCAGGACGTGCGGACGATTTCTCGTGGCCGCGCCGCGAAGTCGGTGCGCTCAGCGCGCCGCCGAGCGATCCGGTGGTGGCCAGCGCGCCGTCCGACGGGACCGTCGCACCGTCGAAGCCGAAGCCCAAGAAGCAGGTCGTCGTCCAGGGACTGTTCAATCCCTCGGCACAGCCGCAGCAGCGTCAACGTTCGGGGCCGCCGCGTGACGGCTTCCGTGATGGTTTCCTTCGGCCTCCGGGCAATATCGGCTCGCAGGGCTTCGGCTTCGGCGGCCTGTTCGGACGCTGGTAATCCCAACCCTCACCGCATATGGATCGCATCCGGTCGATGCAGTAGGGTCCGCGCGGCTGCTCCAGAACACTCCGTCAGGTCGAGATCGTGAACAGAAAACAACGCCGGGCTGAAGGAAAATCCGGCAAGGGCGTCACGCGCTCATCCAGCCTGCTCGAAGAAACCCTGTTCCACCAGGCCATGGCGCATCATCAGGCCGGACGGCTGCGCGAGGCCGAGGCGGACTATCGCGATGTGCTTGCTTCCAACCCCCGTCACACCGGTGCGCTCGGCTATCTCGGTCTGCTTGCGCATCAGTTGGGTCACAGCGACACCGGCATCGATCTGTTGCGAAAAGCGATCGCATCGGACAAGCGCAGCGCCGAGCCGCATTACAATCTGGCGCGGGTCCTGTCCGATTGCGGACGCGACGATGAAGCGATCGTGCACAATCGCAAGGTGCTGGAGATCAGTCCGGATTTCCCGGGTGCGCACAACAACCTCGCCGCGTTGCTGCTGCTTCACGGACGTTTCAGCGAAGCTTTGACAATCGCCGCCGACGGATTGCGGACGGACGACACCGCAGGACTCAAATCGACATTCGTGATGGCGCTTCGCTCGCTCGATCCTGCGGTCATCAAACTTGATCCGAACATCATCCAGCTTCTGGTGCGCGCCTTGCGCGAGCCATGGTGCCGCCCGCGCGATCTGTCGGCTGCGGCGGGAGTGATCCTGCTTCGCAGTCCGGCGATGGCGCGCTGTGTCGAGCGGCTATCGCATGCAGGCTCCGCCCGGTTGGCCGAGCTATTTACGCGTGACGATCTCGCACTGTTGCATGGCGACGGCCTGCTGGAAGCGTTGTTCGGCACCTCGCCTGTTACGACAGTTGAAATCGAGCGGGTTCTGACAGCCGTCCGCCGCGCATTGCTGAGCGAGATTGCGTCAGGCGCGTTCGAGGCCTTTGAGGCGTGGCTGCCGCTGGCGTCGGCGCTCGGCCAACAGGGCTTCATCAACGAGTACGTCTTCGACGTCACCGAAGACGAGACGGTTCAGCTAGACCGGCTTTGCGATGAGGTTGCCGGGGCGATCACGCGCAATGAAGCGGTTGCGCCGATCAGGCTCGCGGTTCTTGCAAGCTATCTGCCGCTGCATTCGGTTCCCGGCGCCGAACAGCTTGCGGAGCGATCCTGGCCCGCTTCAGTGACCCCGCTGATTGCCCAGCAGATTATCGATCCGCGCGACGAACAGGCGGTCCGTTCCGGGATCGAGCGGCTGACCGCGATCGAGGACGATGTCTCGGAAAAGGTTCGCGCGCAGTACGAGGAAAATCCCTATCCGCGATGGAGCAGCATCTCCGCGGAAGTCCAGCCATTGCCGGTCGATCATTATATCGGGATGCGGTTTCCCGGTGTGCCGTACAAGCCGCTCGGACATCGTGCGCTCGATGTCCTGGTCGCGGGTTGCGGCACCGGGCAACATGCGATCCAGCGCGCGCTGCAATTCAAATCCGCCGACATCCTCGCCATCGATCTCAGTCTCAGCAGCCTCAGCTATGCGATCCGGAAGACCAAAGAATTGGGACTGGCCAATCTGCGTTATGCGCAGGCGGATATTCTGGCGCTGGGAACCGAGAAGACGTTCGACGTCGTCGATTCAAGCGGTGTGCTGCATCATCTGAAAGATCCGCTGGCGGGCTGGCGCAGGCTCGCCGGTCTGGTGCGTCCTGGCGGGCTGATGCATATCGGTCTTTACAGCGTGACTGCGCGCGGCGACATCAATGCCGCGCGCGCGTATCTGGCGCAACAGGGCAGGGACTATTCGGTCGCTGAAGTCCGCCGCCTGCGGGCGGAATTCGCCGGCCGCGCGCCGGGTGATCCGCTCCACAACATTACAGGCTTCAGCGATTTCTTTAGCATGAGCGAGTGCCGCGACCTGCTGTTTCATGTGCAGGAGCACCAGTTTTCGATTCCGCAGATCGCGGATTTTCTGCGCGAGATCGGCTTTACCTTTCTCGGCTTCGAAACGCCGGCGCGGAACAATTATTTCCGGCGCTTTCCGGACGACAGGACGGCAACCGATCTTGCCAACTGGGTGGCATTCGAAGCCGAGAACCCTTCGACCTTCGCGACGATGTATCAGTTCTGGATTCAGAAAAACTGAGCCTCTCAATACAGGCCGGGTTCCTGCTCACGTTTTCACCGGTTCCCCGGATCATTTTTCGGAACACCCCGAGCCGTGGGTCGTTGGTCAGCCTCTCAACGTGAAGAGGAGGATGACATGAAGATTCGTATGGCAATGGCTGTCGCGGCAATCGCACTCACCCCGGGCATGGCGCTCGCGCAGACCGCGACAGAGCGGGGCGCGCGCGAGGGCGCGGCGACGGGGCAAGCCATTGGCGGCCCGGTCGGCGGCGCCGTTGGCGGAACTGTCGGCGCGGCGGTCGGAACCGCGGTTGATATTCCGGCGGCTGTGATTTCATCGGTCACTGGGTTGCCGGGACCGTCCGTCGTGGTGAAGGAGCGTGTGGTGGTTGGTGAGCCGCTGCCGGATTATGTCGAACTGCGTCCGGTGCCGAGCCACACCGAGTATAACTATGCGGTGGTGAATGATCGGCGTGTGATCGTCGAGCCGCGCACCCGGCGTGTCATTCGCGTCATCGAGTAACGGCGCGCTGAACAGCGGCGCGGATGATGCGAGCGAAGAAGCCCCGTCATCGGACGGGGCTTTTTTGTTTTGGGTGGTTAAACCCAACGCGGTCCGAACAGGATGACGGCAGCGCCGGTCAGGCAGAGCGCTGCGCCCGCGATATCCCATCGGTCGGGCCGCACGCCCTCCGCGGCCCACAACCACAGGAGCGATGCGGCGATATAGACGCCGCCATAGGCTGCATACGCGCGCCCGGCCGCATCGCTCGGCACCAAAGTGAGAAAGTAGGCGAACAGCACAAGCGATATGACGCCGGGGACCAGCCACCAGATGGATTTGTCCAGCCGCAGCCAAGCCCAGAACGCAAAACAGCCCCCGATTTCGGCGAGGGCTGCTGCGATGTAGATGAGAGCCGTCATCAACGCGGCAGCGTGGTCGATCCCATCAGGAACTGATCGATCGCGGCGGCGCACTGGCGGCCTTCGCGGATCGCCCAGACCACAAGGGACTGACCACGGCGCATGTCGCCCGAGGAGAACACCTTCGCGACCGAGGTCTGGTAGTTGTTGGTCGAGGCACGCACGTTGCCGCGCGGGTCCAGTTCGACGCCGAGCTTCTTCAGCAGGCCCTCGTGCACCGGATGGACGAAGCCCATCGCCAGCAGCACCAGTTCGGCCTTGATTTCAAACTCGGTGCCCGGCACCGGCTGGAACTTGTCGTCCACGCGAACGCAATGCAGTTTCGCGACCTTGCCATCGTGGCCCGAAAACTTCTGCGTCAGCACGGCGTATTCGCGGACCGCGCCTTCTGCCTGGCTGGACGAGGTGCGCATCTTCAATGGCCAGTTCGGCCAGGTCAGGCCCTTGTTCTCACGCTCCGGCGGGGCCGGCATGATTTCAAGCTGGGTGACGGAGGTCGCGCCCTGGCGGATCGAGGTGCCGATGCAGTCGGAGCCGGTATCGCCGCCGCCGATCACCACCACGTCCTTGCCGCCGGCGAGAATTTCGCGGACATCGCCGAGCGGCTCGTCGCTGACCCGGCGGTTCTGCTGCGGCAGGAAATCCATCGCGAAGTGAATGCCGTCGAGGTCGCGGCCGGGAATCGGCAGATCGCGCGAGGCTTCCGCGCCGCCGGTCAGCGCCACCGCGTCATAGACCTTCAGCAGGTCCTGCGGCTCGACAGCGCCGGCATAATTGCCGCCGACCGGCGTGTTGTAGTGGAAGGTCACGCCCTCGGCTTCCATCTGCGCCACACGGCGGTCGATGATGCCCTTTTCCATCTTGAAGTCGGGAATGCCGTAACGAAGCAGTCCGCCGGCCTTGGCGAACTTCTCGAACACGTGGACTTCATGACCCACGCGCGCCAGCTGCTGCGCGGCGGCGAGGCCTGCAGGGCCGGAGCCGACCACGGCGATCTTCTTGCCGGTCTTGGTCGCTGAAATTTCCGGCTTGACCCAGCCGCTGTCCCACGCGCGGTCAACGATGGCGCATTCGATGGTCTTGATGGTGACCGGGTTGTCGTCGATGTTCAGCGTGCACGAGGCTTCGCACGGCGCCGGGCAGATGCGCCCGGTGAATTCGGGGAAGTTGTTGGTCGAGTGCAGGTTGCGCGAGGCTTCTTCCCAGTTGCCGTTGTAGACGAGATCGTTGAAGTCCGGGATCTGGTTATTGACCGGGCAGCCGGGCGTGCCGGGCTGAACCGAGCCGGTGCCATGGCAATAGGGGATGCCGCAATTCATGCAGCGCGCGGCCTGATCGCGCGTGTCTTTCTCGCTCAGCGGAATGACGAATTCCTTGAAATCCTTCACCCGCTCCGCGACTGGCTCGTACTTGCGGTCGTGACGCTCGATCTCAAGAAAACCTGTAGGCTTACCCATGGTGACTCTGACGCCCCTGAATCTAAGTTCTCACTTCACGCCGTCCTGAGGTGCGCACTTTTGCACGCCTCGAAGGATGACTGTTCATCCCGCCGCCCTTCGAGGCTCGCCGCGATGCGGCTCGCACCTCAGGGTGACGGGACACCAAACATTACGCCCCGATCGCGATTTTCGGCTCTTCCGGCTCGCGCGATTTCATTTCTTTCAACGCGCGGCGGTATTCGACCGGCATCACCTTGCGGAACATCGGAAGATACTTCTTCCAGTTGGCGAGGATGTGCTGCGCCCGCGCCGAGCCGGTGAGCTTGGCGTGCCGCGTGATCAGAACATGCAGCCGTTCGACGTCCTCGCCGAGCAGGTTCGAGAACACGTCGACGCGGCCATGCGCCTCGAGATCGCCGGACGAATGGAAGGCGTTCTGGTTGATCATCTCCTCGGACAGCACCGGCTCGAGATCGACCATCGCCATGTTGCAGCGTTTCTCGAACGTACCGTCCTCGTCGATGACGTAAGCCACGCCGCCGGACATGCCGGCTGCGAAGTTGCGCCCGGTCTTGCCGAGCACCACGACGATGCCGCCGGTCATGTATTCGCAGCAGTGATCGCCCGCGCCTTCGACCACGGCGACCGCGCCGGAGTTGCGCACGGCGAAACGCTCGCCGGCGACGCCCTGGAAGTAGCACTCGCCCTCGATAGCGCCGTACATCACGGTGTTGCCGACGATGATCGACTCTTCCGGCACGATGCCGGAGTTCTTGGGTGGCCGGACGATGATGCGTCCGCCCGACAGGCCCTTGCCGACATAGTCGTTGCCTTCGCCTTCCAGATCGAAGGTGATGCCGCGCGCCAGCCACGCGCCGAACGCCTGTCCTGCCGTGCCCTTCAGGCTGACATGGATGGTGTCGAGCGGCAGGCCGGTGTGGCCATAGGTCTTGGCGACAACCCCGGACAGCATCGCGCCCGCGCTGCGGTCGGTGTTGTAGATTTCAGCCTCGATCTTCACCGGAGCGCCGCGGTCGATCGCCGCCTGTGCTTCCCTGATCAGGGTGCGGTCGAGCACGTTCTCCAGATGATGGTCCTGCGCCTCGGAGTGATAGATCTTCTGGTCGGGCAGGGCAGGCTGCTTGAAGAACAGCTTCGAGAAGTCGAGACCCTTGGCCTTCCAGTGCGCGACCAGGGTCGCCTGGTCGAGCATCTGGCTCTGGCCGACCATCTCCTGGAAGGTACGGAAGCCCATGGACGCCATGATCTCGCGCACTTCCTCGGCGACGAAGAAGAAGTAGTTGATGACGTGCTCGGGCTGGCCGGTGAAGCGCTTGCGCAGCACCGGGTCCTGTGTCGCGACGCCGACCGGGCAGGTGTTGAGATGGCACTTGCGCATCATGATGCAGCCCGCCGCGATCAGCGGCGCGGTGGCGAAGCCCATTTCATCCGCGCCGAGCAGCGCACCGATCACAACGTCGCGTCCGGTGCGGAAGCCGCCGTCGACCTGAACCACGATGCGGCTGCGCAGGCGTTCACGCACAAGAGTCTGATGGGTTTCGGCGATGCCGAGTTCCCACGGCGAGCCGGCATGCTTGATCGAGGTCAGCGGAGACGCGCCCGTGCCGCCCTCGAAGCCGGAGATGGTGACATGATCCGCGCGTGCCTTGGCAACGCCGGCGGCAACCGTGCCGACGCCGATTTCGGAGACCAGCTTGACCGAGACCGCGCCGTCAGGATTGACGTTCTTCAGGTCGTAGATGAGCTGGGCCAGATCTTCGATCGAGTAGATGTCGTGATGCGGCGGCGGCGAGATCAGGCCGACGCCCGGGGTCGAATGGCGCACGCGGGCGATGGTCGCGTCGACCTTGTGGCCGGGCAACTGTCCGCCTTCGCCAGGCTTCGCGCCCTGCGCCATCTTGATCTGCATCATGTCGGAGTTGACGAGATATTCCGTCGTCACGCCGAAACGTCCCGATGCGACCTGCTTGATGGCGGAGCGCATGCTGTCGCCGTTCGCCATCGGCTTGAAGCGATCCGCCTCTTCGCCGCCTTCGCCGGTGTTGGACTTGCCGCCGATGCGGTTCATCGCAATCGCCAGCGTGGTGTGCGCCTCGCGCGAGATCGAGCCGAACGACATCGCGCCGGTGGCGAAGCGCTTGACGATCTCACTGGCGGGCTCGACTTCGTCGAGCGGCACAGGCTTGCGCTTGTCGTCCTCTGCGGTCTTGAGCTTGAACAGGCCGCGCAGCGTCAGCAGCTTCTCGGACTGCTCGTTCAGCACCTTCGCATAGGCGCGATAACGCTCCTGCGAGTTGCCGCGAACCGCATGCTGAAGCAGCGACACCGTCTCGGCGTTCCAGGCATGGTCCTCGCCGCGCGAGCGGTAGGCATATTCGCCGCCGACATCGAGGGCGGTCTTGTAGATCTGCGCGTCGCCGAATGCCTCGGTATGACGGCGTGCGGTTTCCTCGGCGATTTCGGCAAGGCCGACGCCTTCGATACGGGTGTGGGTGCCGGCGAAATACTTCGCAACGAAATCCGCCTTCAGGCCGACGGCGTCGAAAATCTGCGCGCCGCAATAGGACTGATAGGTCGAGATGCCCATCTTCGACATGACCTTGAGCAGGCCCTTGCCGATCGACTTGATGTAGCGCTTGACGATTTCCTTGTCGTCGAGCTTGGCCGGCAACTGATCCTTCATCGCGATGATGGATTCGAATGCCAGATACGGATTGATCGCTTCGGCGCCGTAACCTGCAAGGCACGCGAAGTGATGCACTTCGCGCGGCTCGCCGGATTCGACCACGAGACCGACCGAAGTGCGCAGGCCGGTGCGGATCAGGTGATGATGCACGGCGGCGGTCGCCAGCAGTGACGGGATCGGAATGCGATCCGAGCCCGCAGCGCGGTCCGAGAGGATGATGATGTTGACGCCTTCGCGCACCGCGGCTTCAGCACGGCCGCACAGCTCTTCCAGCACCTGCTCCATGCCCGCGGCCCCGAGGCCGGCGTGGAAGGTGGTGTCGAGCGCGCGCGACTTGAAGTGATTGTCGGCAACGTCGGAGATCGAGCGGATCTTCTCAAGGTCCGCGTCGGTCAGGATCGGCTGGCGCACTTCGAGGCGCTTGGTCTTGGACAGGCCTTCGATGTCGAACAGGTTCGGACGCGGGCCGATGATGGAGACGAGGCTCATCACCAGCTCTTCGCGGATCGGATCGATCGGCGGGTTGGTGACCTGTGCGAAGTTCTGCTTGAAGTAGGTGAACAGTGACTTCGGCTTGCTCGACAGCGCCGAGAGCGGCGTGTCGGTGCCCATCGAGCCCGCGGCTTCTTCACCGGTCGACGCCATCGGCGTCATCAGCACGGAGAGGTCTTCCTGCGAGTAACCGAACGCCTGCTGGCGATCGAGCAGCGACAGGTTGGAGCGCGCGGCCTTGGCCGGCGCGTCCGCCATTTCCTCGAGCACGATCTGGGTGCGGTCCAGCCACTCGCGATACGGATGGCTCTTGGCAAGCTCCGCCTTGATCTCATCGTCGGGGATAAGACGGCCCTGCTCAAGGTCGACCAGCAGCATCTTGCCGGGCTGCAAGCGCCACTTGGTGATGATCTGGTCCTCGGGAATCTTCAGCACGCCCATTTCGGACGCCATCACGATGCGGTCATCCTTGGTGACGAGATAGCGCGCCGGACGCAGGCCGTTGCGGTCGAGAGTCGCGCCGATCTGGCGGCCGTCGGTGAAGGCGATCGCGGCAGGGCCGTCCCACGGCTCCATCAGCGCTGCGTGATATTCGTAGAACGAGCGGCGTTCTTCGCTCATCAGCGGATTGCCGGCCCATGCTTCAGGCACCAGCATCATCATCGCGTGCGACAGCGAGTAGCCGCCCTGCACGAGGAATTCGAGCGCGTTGTCGAAGCAGGCGGTGTCCGACTGGCCTTCGTAGGAGATCGGCCACAGCTTCTCGATGTCCTCGCCGAACTTCTCGGAGGAGACCGAGGCCTGACGTGCGGCCATCCAGTTGACGTTGCCGCGCAGCGTGTTGATTTCGCCGTTGTGCGCGACCATGCGGTAGGGATGCGCCAGCGACCATGCCGGGAAGGTGTTGGTCGAGAAACGCTGATGCACCAGCGCCAGCGCGGATTCGAAATCCGGCTCGTGCAGGTCGGGATAGTACTTGCCGAGCTGGTCGGCGAGGAACATTCCCTTGTAGACGACGGTGCGGCACGAGATCGACACCGGATAGTAACCGGCGAGCGCGCGTTCGCGGCGCTGATAGATCGCATTTGAGATCGCCTTGCGCAGAATGTAGAGACGGCGCTCGAAATCCTCTTCGTCCGCGCAGTCGCCGCAGCCGATGAAGACCTGCATGCAGGTCGGTTCGGTCGGCTTTACGGTGACGCCGAGCGAGGAGTTGTCGGTCGGCACTTCGCGCCAGCCGAACAGCTTCAGGCCTTCCGACTTGATCTTGTCCTTGATGATACCCTTGATGACTTCGCGCCAGGACTTCTCGCGCGGCATGAACATCTGGCCGACGGCGTATTGGCCGGGACCGGGCAAGGTGAAGCCGGCTTCCTTCGCCTTGCGCGCGAAGAAGGCGTGCGGAATCTGCACAAGGATGCCCGCGCCGTCACCGGCGCGCGGGTCGGCGCCGACAGCGCCGCGATGCTCGAGATTGCAAAGGATGCTGATCGCGTCGGACACGATCTGATGCGACTTCTTGCCCTTGATGTTGGCAATGAAGCCGACGCCGCAGGAATCCTTTTCGAGCGCTGGATCGTAAAGACCCGCGGCTTCCGGACGCCAGTTATGCTCGCGCGGTTTCAAGGCCGGGTCCGCCATCGGCGCATCCACCTCGATCTGATTCCGCTCGAACTCTGACCCGCTCATTCTCATCCTCACGCCTCTTTGGATTTAGAGGCAGTCTATTTTTACCCATTTTGGCCGCAGCTTCGGCGTTCGCGGAACCCTTCGGGAAGTCCTCGGGGCCACCGCTCGCGCTGTCACGAGCCTCGCTTTAGAAAGTGCAGTTCGCGCGTGCCGTTTCCGGCTGCCATGCGGCCTGCTGATATTACCGGCGCTGCAAACGCCGTGCCGAGATTACCCGGAAATTGGGACAGTAGTCCTGTCCTAATGCCGAGATTGCCAAACTTTTTCCTATCATACAAGCGCGTGAGAGTCCTCCCAGTGTAGTGCTTCGCAAGTCCACGGAAACCCTGATGCGCGCTCCGTTCGTGGACCTGCGAACCGAAACCACACTGGAATCAATATCGTCCTGTGTCCTTCGAATCCCCAGCCCGCTACGGCAGCGCGGCGGAAGGCGGCGAGCCGCGGATTCGGGACACTGGGATGCGCTGCGCAGGCCATGCAGCCACCCGCGAAACGCTGCTGGATTAAGGCATTGCCGCCGCCATCCGGTCCTAGCTCCGCCGAAATCGGAAATCACGTTTGACCCAGGATTTTTGGGAATCCGGGGACGGATTGGGACCCGGAATGGGAGGCCAATGGCGATGACGTCGTTTTCAACACTACAGAGGATCGGACGGGCTGCCGCAGCCAGCGCCATCTTGGGAGCCGGACTGGTTTTCGTGCCTCCGGCGTTCGCCGCCGACGATTTTCCGATCGTGGGTGACATCCATATTTCCATGCCGCGAATTCTGGAGGACGAAGACCGTCCGCTGCCGCCGCCCGTTTACGAAAGACCGCCCAGCGAGCGGCCCTCCTATGAGGAGCGGCCTTACACCCAGCGGCCCTATGCACCACCCCCATATGCCGCGATCCCCTCGACCCGCTATCAGCGCTCGACATTGGGAGGTCGCCCGATGCTGCCACCCGAGCAGGTCGTGACCGTCCTGCGTTCGAGTGGTTACTCCCCGCTTGGCCGGGTCACCCAGCGCGGCTGGATCTACACCATCGCGGCGATCGACCGGAACGGCGACGACGGCCGCCTGATTATCGATGCCCGCAACGGCCAGATCATGCGGTTTATTCCGGCCCAGGCCGTCGATGAGCGGATGCTGGCGGTTTATGGTCCGCCCGGTCCGCCGCCTGCGACCTATGCGGGCTATGAAAACCGGCGCGGAGCCCTGCTCGACCTGCGAAACGTGCCGCGCCCGCCGAACGCAGTCCCGAGGGGTGCGCAGCGCCCCGGATCGAAGGCCGCGAGCCGGACCCCGGCGCCAGCCGGAACGACGACCACGCCACAAACGGCAGCTCCGGCGCAGCAGGTAACGGCTCCCTCCGCGGAGCCTTCACCGGCCGCGAAGCCGGCCACAGCAGAGAACAAATCTGCGGCAGCAGCGACGGTCGGGGCGGCTGCAGCGGCCGCGCCGCAGGCGTCCACGCCGGCACCATCAACGCTGAAACTATGGCCGACGCAGGCGATGCCCGACGTTCAGTCGCTGGAGTGACCTTCCGCATCGGTGACGTCACGTCTCACCATGACGCGGCAAAGAAACGCCCCGGGGCACCGGGGCGTTGGTAGTTTGGGAGGTTCGATAAAGCCGGACGGTTAGGCCGCGGCCTGCTCGGTCACCTGCGGCGCGGGGGCCGACGTGGTGATCGGAATCTGGCGAGGCTTCTTCGCTTCGGGAATCTCGCGGACGAGATCGACGTGGAGCAGGCCGTTCTCGAGCGTGGCGTTCTTCACCTGCACGAAGTCGGCAAGCTGGAACTGGCGCTCGAAGGCGCGCGACGCGATGCCGCGATAAAGCACTTCGCTGGACTGGCTGTTCTCGTTGGCGGCTTTCTCGCCCTTGATCGTCAGGGTGTTTTCCTTGGCGACGATCGAGATTTCATTCTGCGAAAAGCCGGAGACGGCGACCGAAATCCGGAAATTGTTCTCCCCGGTGCGCTCGATGTTGTAGGGCGGATAGCCCGGCGAGCTTTCGCTGGCGGACTGATCGAGCAGCGAGAAGAGGCGGTCAAAGCCGACGGTGGAACGGTAGAAGGGGGTCAGGTCAAACGTACGCATGTTAGTCCTCCAAAGTGAGCGACCAGCGCGTTTTTCAGGCGGGACGGACCATTGCGCTTGCAATGTCCTCAAGACCGTCTCGCTTGCACAACGCGCCACTCTTTTCCAAAGAGCAGACAACCCGCCATTGGGCCGGGTTTTCGTTCTGCGCGCAGCCTTAACTGGCCTGCACGAAACTGATATGGGAGGGGCCTTGCGGGGTTCAAGAGGGTTCCCGGCCCCTCTTTTTGCCCGCAATATCTTTTTCCGAATTTCATGATTCCTTTCGCCTGATCGGCCCCGCATGACGCTTGTTTCCATCCCCGCCAATCCCGTTCCCGACAATGTCGTCAGCGGCACCATCAAGACGCCCGATGGCGCGGAGTTGCGCTTTGCCCGCTGGCAGCCGCCGGCTGGCCGCAAGGGCACCGTCTGCGTCTTCACCGGGCGGGCCGAGAGCATCGAGAAATACTTCGAGACCGTGCGCGAACTGCGCGAGCGCGGCTTCGCGGTGGCGATGATCGACTGGCGCGGGCAGGGACATTCGTCGCGGCAGTTGCGCGATCCCCGCAAGGGCTACGTCCACAGGTTTTCCGATTTCGAGGTCGATGTCGAAACCTTCGTAAAGCAGGTGATGCTGCCGGACTGTCCGCCGCCCTACTATGCGCTTGCCCATTCGATGGGCGGCGCCGTGCTGCTGCGGGTCGCGCATGCCGGCAAGCGCTGGTTCGACCGCATCGTGCTGTCCGCGCCGATGATCGATCTGCCGGGCTATGCGACAAAATTACCGACGCGGATGTTCGTGCGCACGCTCCGCTGGCTCGGCATGGGCGGCCGCTACGTGCCCGGCGGCAACGGCGAACTCACCGGCACCAACAGTTTCGTCAACAATCCGCTGACCTCGGACCCGGTACGCTATGCGCGCAACGCCGCGATCTTCGAGGAAGACCCGACGCTCGGCATCGCGTCGCCAACGGTGGCGTGGGCCGACAGCGCGTTCCGAGCGATCGTCGAATTCCGCGAGGCGAGCTATCCCTCGCAGATCAGGCTGCCGATCCTGATGATGGCCGCGAGCAGCGACACCATCGTCTCGACCGCCGCGATCGAGGAATTCGCCTACCACCTGCGCGCCGGATCGCATCTGGTGATCGCCGGCTCCAAGCATGAAATCCTTCAGGAGCAGGATCGCTACCGGCAGCAGTTCTGGGCCGCGTTCGATGCCTTTGTGCCGGGCACGCCGCTGTTCAAGTAGGCAGTTCTAGTTCGCCTTTGGCGCAACGCCTGTTGCCTGCGGCGGAGCCGCGGCCTGTGCTGCACGGCCGACACTGACACTCAAGAGTCCCTGACCCCAGATACGCTTGGCGACACGCCTGGTGTCCTCCAGCGTGACCGCATCGACGAGCGCATTGCGCTTCTCGATATAGTCGATGCCGAGGTCGTCGAGCTGATACTGCAGCAGCGCGGTGGCGAACTTCGACGAGGTGTCGAGCGCCAGCATCTGCGAGCCCTTGAGGAAGGACTTGGCTTCGTCCAGTTCGGTCTGGGTCGGGCCGTCGTTGCCCATGCGCGCGATTTCGGCGGTGATGGTGTCCAGCGTCTCCTTCGCCTTGTCGGCGCGGGTCGCGGTGGAGCCTGCAAACAGCGACGACTTCTTCATCCAGATCAGGGATTCCGACACCGAATAGACCAGCCCGCGCTTCTCGCGGACTTCCTTGTAAAGCCGCGTCGACAGCGTGCCGCCGCCGAGAATGTGGTTGACGATGTAGGCGGCCATGAAATCGGGATCGTTGCGCGCGATGCCGGGTCCGCCGAAATTCACCGAGGTCTGCGGCACGTCCACGATGGCCGATGTATGCAGCGGCGGCTTGGCGGCCTGCACCTCCGGCACCGGAGTCAGGTTGCCCTTGGCGGGCAGGGAGCCGAATGTATCGTCGAGCAGCTTGCCGAGCGCCTCCGGCGTGATGTCACCGACCACGGCGATCTTGAGCGTATCTCTCGCGATCACGCGCTGCGCGTAATCCTTCAGGTCGGCGGACTGGATCGTGGGGAGACTTTCGAGTGTGCCGTTCGGCTGCCGCGCATAGGGATGGTTGCCGTAGGCCTGTTCCCAGAACTTGCGGCCCGCAATCGACACCGGATTGGTGGTTTCGCGCCGTGCACTGGACAGCATCTGCGCGCGGACACGTTCCAGCGGGTCGCTGTCGAAGCGCGCGGCTGTCAGCGCCAGCTTCAGCAGGCCGAAAGCCTCGTCGCTGTTTTCCTTGAGCATCCGCATCGAGCCGCGCAGATAGTCGCGGGTCACCGAAAAACTCATCTCGATGGCGCGCCGTTCGAGGCGCTCGTGAAATGTCTTCGAATCGAGATCGGCGGCGCCTTCGTCGAGCATGTTGGCGGTGAACGCGCCGATGCCGGGTTTGTCGGCGGGGTCCTGCGTTGAGCCGCCGGCGAAGGCGTATTCCATCGCAACCAGCGGCACGGTCGCGTCCTGCACGAACCAGGCCTCGATGCCGCCGGGAGACACCACGCGCTGAACCTTCGCGGCGGCGGATGCCGGCGTCATGAGTGCGGCGAACGATGACGTGGCGACAAGAAAGGCGGCGGCGAGACGTGGCAGGTGACGGCGAGTGATGATCACGAACGTTTCTCCTCGCGCTTGGCGGTCGTCGCGCTCGTATCCTTGATGAGATAGCCGGTCACGGACCGCTTTTTCTCGAGCCATGTCCGCGCAGCGTCGCGAACCTGTTCGGCCGTGACGGCGCGAATGCGATCGGGCCATGCCCTGATGTCGTCGACACTGAGGCCGACCGTGACGGCGGCGCCGTACCAGCGCGCCAGTGTGGTCTGGCTGTCCTGCGCGTAGATCGCCTGAGCGATCATCTGGGTCTTGATGCGCTCGAGTTCTTCGGCCGGCACCGGATCGGCCGCCAGTTTCGCAATGACCTCATCGATGGCCTGCTCGACCTGTGGAAATTCCACACCGGGTTTTGGCGAGGCGGAAATGCCGAACTGGGTCGGATCGACGCCCGTGCCCTGGTACCAAGCGCCTGCGCTGACCGCGAGCGGCTTGTCGACCACCAGCGCGCGATAGAGCAGCGAGTTGCTGCCGGTGCCCATCAACTGCGCCAGCACTTCCAGCGCGGCGCCCTGTGCCGGGGTTGCGGTGACGGACGACGGGACGAGATAGTAACGGCGCAGGCTTGGCTGTTCGACACGCGGATCGGCCAGCGTCACGGTGCGCGGCCCGGCGGGCTCCGGCTCCTGCGGCCTTATCCGCTGCGGCGGGATCGCCGGCTGCGGTGGAATCTTGCCATAGGCCGCCTCGATCATGGGGCGGACCTCGTCGGCGCTGACGTCGCCTGCGATGACGAGGGTGGCATTGTTGGGAGCGTAGAAGCGTTTGTAGAACGCGAGCGCGTCCTCGCGGTTCAGCTTCTCGATCTCCTGATGCCAGCCGATCACCGGGCGGCCATAGGGATGGTTGAGATACAGCGCCGCCATGATCTGTTCGGTCAGCCGCGCATCCGGGCTGTTGCCGACGCGCATGTTGTACTCTTCGAGCACCACGTCGCGCTCGGGCAGCACGTTCTCGTCCTTGAGAACGAGGCCGGTCATGCGGTCGGCCTCGAATTCCATCATGGCCGCGAGCTTGTCGCGCGAGACGCGCTGGTAATAGGCGGTGTAGTCGTAGGAGGTGAAGGCGTTTTCGTTGCCGCCGATGCGCGCCACCAACTGGGAGAATTCGCCGGCCGGATGCGCGCTGGTGCCCTTGAACATCAGATGCTCGAGGAAATGCGCGAGGCCCGATTTGCCGGGCGTCTCGTCGGCTGAGCCGACCTTGTACCAGATCATCTGCGTGACCACCGGCGTGCGGCGATCCGGAATGACGATGACGCTGAGGCCGTTCGAGAGTGTGAAGGTCGACGGCCGTTGCGGCGCGGTCTGCGCCGCCGCGGTGTGAATGGCGGCCGGCGCGAGCAGAAGGCCGAGCGCAGCGAGGGCCCGGACGATATGGTGGCGGGAAATCATCATCATGTTCTACCGGATCGCAGATTTATCGCCCGGAAAACATTCAAATCCGCGAGAGGCGACGCTGCGGGATCTGAAACGATCGCACCTCTGAAAAATCAATGGTGGGCGGATCGCTATCACGGGGCCGCGACCATGACGGCGCGGCCAGGAAGTTCAGCCCAAGCTCAGTCCCAGCGCTTTTCGCATTTGCCGGTGGCTGCGTCGCAGGTTTCCTTCGGAGCCTTCAACTGGCCGACGCCATAGGCGAAGTTGGGCGACGGGGTCTGGTAACCGGTCGGCGGCTGGGTGAGTTCGCTGCGCTCGGGCTCAGTGGTGAACTTCTCGGTTTCCGTCTTCGAGCTGCTGCCGAACACATTGGAGAACAGGCCGCCGCTGTAGCCGAGATCCGAGGGCATCATCATCAGCGGCGCGTTCGCATTGTTGCCGCCGGGCGCATTGTTGTCCGCCGACTTGCTGCTGCGCGGAGCACGCTTGTTGAGTTCGCTCGGCATCAGGGGCAGGCGCGCTTCTTCCGGGCTGATCGCCTTTTGCTTGGCGGCTTCGCGAGCGGCCTTGCGCTCGGCTTCATCGGGATCCTTCGGCCAGTTCGGGGCCAGCTTCCGCTTTCCGCTCTGGGGCGGAGGCAGAGCATCGACCTTGGAAGGAACCACCAGCGGCGAGCGCTCGCGGTACTCGATGGATCCGTCTTCGAGCTTCCTGCCGCCGAGGCCGCTCATCAGGTTGTCCATCAGCTTTTGTTCGAAGGTCTTGCCGTCGTCTTCTTCGTCAGCGTCCTGCGCGCGAACCGGGCCGGCGCCCAGCACCAGACCGACGCCAAGCAGGATGGCGGCGAACCGCAGCACGCGCGTCGCGCGGCGCGATGAGAGATGCAAACCTGAACCGATGCCGCCCGTCATTGCGTTCATCCTGATCCGTTGTCCAAATCCGTTATCAAACGGCGCGGCCATGTCCTCGTGGGCATGTCGCCGCAGGCCAGATTGCCGAGGGCCAGGCGGCGAGCCAACTGGCCGATAACTCACGCGTATCCCCGGTTATCAGGGCCTTTTTGCGGCGCCGGGGGTTACAAAGGAGTCATACAGGAGGGCGGCAACTCCGGCAACGATGGCCACGTCCGCAAGGTTAAACACGTACCAGTTGTAGGTTTTTCCGCCGATCTGGACATGAAACAGCGCGAAATCGACCACCGCGCCATAGGCCAGCCGGTCGATGGCGTTGCCGATGGCCCCGCCGATGATGAGCCCGAGGCCGATGACGGCGAGGCGGGTGCCGGATTTAGCCATCCAGACCGCCAGCACGATCACCGCCGTGGCCTTGATCGCCAGCAGGATGGCCTGACCGACCGGACCCGAGTCCTGGAACCAGCCATAGCTGATACCGGTATTCCACGCGAGCACCAGATCGAAGAACGGCGTCACGGCAACCGTGCCGCGCGGGCCGAGTTCGAACACGTTCAGCAGCCACAGCTTCGAGGCCTGATCGAGCACCAGGGCTATGGCGGCGGCGATCACACCGGAGCGGAGGAGAGGGTTCACACACCGACTCCCAGCGCCTTCCATTCTCTCAGCGCTTCCGCATCGCGAGGCGAGACATCCGGATATTCGGGATCGCTCCCGACGGTGGGAAGAATCTTCCACGACCGCGCGCACTTGGTGCCAACGGCCTTTTCGACCACCACGGCCACGCCGGGGACATCGCCCAGCGTGAATGCACCCGCCGGAGCATCTTCGTTCGTGACCATGGCGTTCGACGTAATGCAGACTTCCGCGAGATCGACGTCGAACAGCGTCGCGAACACCGCCTTGTCGGACACGTAGACCAATGGCGAGGCTTCCAGCGACGAGCCGATGCGCTTGGCCGCGCGCTCGACTTCCAGCGCGCCGGTGACGACGCGGCGCACCTCGCGGATGGTTTCCCACTTCTTTGCAAGGTTGTCGTCGCGGAAGCGGTCGAGGTCGTCGCGGAACGTGGTCAGATGCACCGACGGTTCGGCGTCAGGACGATACATGGTCCAGGCTTCATCGGCGGTGAAGCTGATGGCGGGCGCGAGCCACTTCAGGATCGCGTCGCACAGGATGTCCACGGTGGTCAGCGCGGCCTTGCGCTCCACCGACGACGGCGGATCGCAGTACAGCATGTCCTTGCGGATATCGAAGTAGAACGCCGACAGTTCGGTGTTCATGAAGTTCGCCAGCGTCGCGATCACCGTCTTGTAGTCGAAATTCGCGTAGGCCGGGCGAATGATGGCATCGACCTCGGACAGGCGATGCAGCATCAGCCGCTCCAGTTCCGGCATCTCGCTGTATGACACCGCGTCGCTGCGCTTGAAGTGATGCAGTGTGCCGAGCATCCAGCGGATGGTGTTGCGCAGCTTGCGGTAGGTTTCGATGGTGTTCTTGAGGATTTCCGGGCCGATGCGCTGATCGTCGGCATAGTCGGTCGCGCAGACCCACAGCCGCAGGATGTCGGCGCCGGACTGCGAGATCACCTTCTGCGGCTCGGTCGTGTTGCCGAGCGACTTCGACATCTTGCGGCCGTTCTCGTCGAGCGTGAAACCGTGGGTCAGCACCACGTCATAGGGCGCGCGGCCGCGGGTGCCGCAGCTTTCCAGCAGAGACGAATGAAACCAGCCGCGATGCTGGTCGCTGCCCTCGAGATACATCACGGTGTCGTTGCCGCCATCGACCTTGCGCTTGATGCCCGCGAGACCCGGGAAGTGCACCGGGTCTTCCAGCACGAAGGCGTGGGTCGAGCCGGAGTCGAACCAGACGTCGCAGATATCGTTGACCTTCTGCCATTCCTCGTTGGCGTGCGTGCCGAGGAAGCGCTCGCGCGCGCCGTCTGCGTACCACGCATCCGCGCCTTCCTTCTCGAACGCGTCGGCGATGCGCTTGTTGACGGCCTCGTCCTGCAGGATCTCGGCGGAGCCGTCGCCTTTCTCGCGCACGAATACGGCGATGGGCACGCCCCAGGCGCGCTGGCGCGAGATCACCCAGTCGGGACGGCCTGCGATCATGCCGGTGATGCGGTTCTGGCCCTGCTCGGGCACCCAGCGCGTGACGCTGATCGCCTGCAGAGCGCGGGCGCGCAGCGTGTCGTTTTCCCCTCCCCCTTGCGGGGAGGGGTTGGGGGTGGGGGTGACCAGAGCCGCCAGCGTTTGTGACGACCCCCCTCCCTGACCCTCCCCCGCAAGGGGGGAGGGAAGAGAAAACGGTTTGTCCATCGCGATGAACCATTGCGGCGTATTGCGATAGATCACCGGCTTTTTCGAGCGCCACGAATGCGGATACTGGTGCTTGAGGCGTGAGCGCGCCAGCAGCATGCCGCGCGCGATCAGCGCCTTGATGACGGCTTCGTTGGCGTCGCCCTTCTCGCCCTTGTCGGTGAGCACGCGCTTGCCGGTGAAGCCCGGCGCGTGCTCGGTCAGCGCGCCGTCGGCATCGACGGTGTAGGGGATGACCGGACTGATGCCGCGCGCTTCAAGTTCGCGCGCGTTGGCGGTCCAGACGTCGAAGTCCTCGCGGCCATGGCTCGGCGCGGTATGCACGAAGCCGGTGCCGGTGTCGTCGGTGACATGATCGCCGGCCAGCAGCGGCACGGTGAATTCATAGCCGCCGGCAAGACCCTTCAGCGGGTGGCTGCACTCGATCGCATCGAGAATATCGGCGGAAACGTCGCCGGCTTTCTCGTACGACGTCACGCGCGCCTGCTTGAAGACGTCTTCGGCCAGCTTGTCGGCGAGGATCAGAAGATCGCCGGTCTTCGCCCAGTTGTCGGCGGGCGCGTCGGTGATCCTGTAGAGGCCATAGGAAATCTTCGGCGAGAAGCTGATGGCGCGGTTGCCGGGCAGCGTCCACGGCGTCGTGGTCCAGATCACCACCGAGGCCTTGGCGAGGCGGCCGTGCGCGGCGTTGACCGGAAACTTCACCCACACCGCGTCCGAGGTATAATCCTCGTATTCGATTTCGGCCTCGGCCAGCGCGGTCTTCTCGACCACGCTCCACATCACCGGCTTGGAGCCGCGATACAGCGTGCCGTTGGCGGCGAACTTCATCAGCTCGCGCGCGATCTGTGCTTCGGCCGGAAAGGTCATCGTCATGTACGGATGCGACCAGTCGCCGACCACGCCGAGGCGCTTGAATTCCTCGCGCTGGATGTCGACCCACTTCTGCGCGAACGCCCGGCACTCCTGACGGAATTCGACGATCGGCACCGCGTCCTTGTTCTTGCCCTTGGCGCGGTACTCTTCCTCGATCTTCCACTCGATCGGCAGGCCGTGGCAGTCCCAGCCCGGCACGTAGTTGGAATCGAAGCCGAGCATCTGCTGGCTCTTGGTCACCACGTCCTTGAGGATCTTGTTGAGCGCGTGGCCGATATGGATGTTGCCGTTGGCGTAGGGCGGGCCGTCATGCAGCACGAATTTCGCGCGGTCCTTCGCGGCCTCGCGGAGCTTGCCGTACAGGTCGATCTCGTTCCAGCGCGCCAGAATTTTGGGTTCCTGCTGGGGCAGGCCCGCACGCATCGGAAACTCGGTCTGCGGCAGATAAAGAGTGCTGGAGTAATCGTTGCCGTCGGCTTTGGGGGCAACGGACTTTTGGGGCTTGTCGGACATGATGCTCTGGCTTGGCTCGAATGGCGCTGGCGCGCACGTAATGTGCAGCGATGAAAATCGATCCCGGTCTTGCGCCGAGCGTGTGCTCAGACGGAAGCCGGGCCGCTAATGCCGATTATGGTGCGCTGCGCCAACATGACGCCTAGATAGCAGGCATGGGGGGCATCGGAAAGGCCCGCAAGCCGCTCAATTCGTGACAATTCCGAGCTTCGGAAACGCATCCGGGGCCGCGGCGAGCAGGGCGCGGGCCTTTGCGCTGTCGTCATCCATCTGGCGCACCAGGGCGTCGATCCCGTCGAACTTCAGTTCGTCGCGGATAAAGCCGACGAACGCGACATCGAGCTTCTGGCCGTAAAGGTCGCCCTTGAAGTCGAACAGGAAGATTTCCAGCAGCGGCGCGCCGTTGTCGAAAGTCGGACGGCGGCCGAAGGAGGCGACACCGTCGAGGCGCTTGTCGCCGATTCCGACCCGCACGGCATAGATGCCATGCTTGAGGCCGCAGTTCTTGTCGAGACGGATATTGGCGGTGGGATAGCCCATATCGCGACCGCGCTTCTCGCCGTGAATGACCTCGCCCGAAATGAACCACGGCGCGCCGAGCATCGCAGTCGCCTCGGTGACCTGTCCTTCAGCCAGCGCCATGCGGATCGCGCTGGAGGAGACCGGGCGATCCAGAATATCGACGTGAGCCTGGATGTGGACCTCGACACCGAGCTTCGGCATCTCGCTGGCGAGCAGCGACGGCGAGCCCGCGCGGCCCTTGCCGAAATGGAAATCGTAACCGACGGCGATGCCGCTGATTCCGAGCCGGCCGATGAGATCGTGGTTAATGAAATCCTGTGCCGTGGTGCCGGCGCGGGCGCCATCGAACGTCATCACTACCGCGCCGTCGAGGCCGGTGCCGGCGAGCAGGCGCAGCTTGGCGGCTTCATCGGTCAGCCTGAACTGCGGTGTGTTGGGGCTGAAAAAACTGCGCGGATGCGGCTCGAACGTCACCGCATATGCGGGCTTGCCGAGCTTGCGCGCCATATCGATGGCCGCAGAAATCACCACCCGATGGCCGAGATGGACGCCATCGAAGTTGCCCATTGCCACCACAGCGCCTTTTACAATTGCGCTGGTTGGAGTGGCGTCGCGAATGACGGAAAAGCTTGTCGTCATGGGTACCGGTAGGAAGACAAATGAAGAAATCGGGCCGGACCTGACCCCGGCGTGCCATCGGAGTCAAGCTGCTGAATCAGGCCTTAACGGCGCAACTTAAGATAATCCCGATGTGGTCCGATTAACGGGCTGTTTAAGCCGCCGGTGCTAGGTTCGCCCCGGCTGCGGGTGGCAGAAGCTGCCCGCAAAATGTTGATAACGCACGCCGGTTGCTGCGTTCGAGGGAGAAAAACAGCGATGGCCATGGATTTGTCGATGCCGGTTCTGGTTGTGGACGACTACAACACGATGATCCGCATTATCCGCAATCTGCTCAAGCAACTCGGCTTCGAAAACATCGATGACGCCAGCGATGGCTCGGCTGCGCTCAGCAAGATGCGCGGCAAGAAGTATGGCCTTGTGATCTCCGACTGGAACATGGAGCCGATGACCGGATACGATCTGCTCAAGGAAGTGCGCGGCGATCCGAATCTCGCCACCACGCCTTTCATCATGATCACCGCTGAATCGAAGACGGAAAACGTCATCGCCGCCAAGAAGGCCGGCGTGAACAACTACATCGTCAAGCCGTTCAACGCCGCGACACTGAAGACCAAGATCGAGGCGGTGTTCCCGGATCACGCGCCGGCGTAAGCCGCGGCACCATCATTCACAGAATTTCAATGCCCGGTGTTCGCACCGGGCATTTTGCTATCCGTCGGCTCGCCCGTCATCGCCGGATCAGAACGACGCCGCCGATCAGCATGGCGACGCCGATCAGACGCGGCAGATCGATCGAGCGCTGCGCGAGCCCCAGCCAGCCGAAGTGGTCGAATGTCACCGATGCCAGCATCTGTCCGGTGACGAGGAGGGCGATGAACGTCGCAGCTCCCAGAGTGGGTATCAGCACGATCGCGAGCCCGATGAAGATGGCGCCGAACAGGCCGCCGCTCCAGGCCCACCACGGAATCCGCGCGACCGTCGCGATCTGCGGCACGGGATCGCGCAACACAACGGCGAGAACCACCATGCAGATGAGCCCGACGAAATAGCTCGTAAAACCGGACCACACCGCGGAGTTAAGTGCTGTCCGCAGGTTGGTGTTGAGGACCTGCTGGATCACGATACTCGCGCCGGCTGCGACCGTCAGAAAGATCGGGAAAGCCAGTTTCATCATGCTGCACCTCAGATCACGAACCGCAGGGCATCCGATCTTGCCCGTGCGGTTTCACCACGTCAGGTCGCGCATCAGCGCGAACGGCGGCTTGGCGTCGCCGAACAGCCGCTGCACCGAGAATTCGTCGGCGACATCAAGCCCTTCGAAGTCCACGGCATGAATGCCGCGGGTCAGGAACAGGCAATCGAGTCCCATTCCATTCGCGCCGTTGAGATCGGTGCGGACGGAATCGCCGATCGCGAGCACGCGATCGATCGGGGTCGATGCGCCGCGCTTCTCCGCGGCCAGCTCAAGCGCGCGGTCGTAGATCGGCCGGTGCGGCTTGCCGTAGAAGATCACTTCGCCGCCCATGTCGCGGTACAGTTCGGCAATGGCGCCGGCGCAATAGATCAGCCGGTCGCCGCGCTCGACCACGATGTCCGGGTTGGCACAGACGAAGGTGAGATTGCGCGCACGCGCCTGTTCGAGCACGCCGCGATAATCCTCGGCGGTTTCGGTCTCGTCGTCGAACAGGCCCGTGCAGGTGACGTAGTCGGCGTTCTCGATGGTCGTGAACGTCACGTCGAGTCCGCGAAATACCGGATTGTCGCGCTCCGGCCCGATCTGGGAAACCGCCTGCTGGTTGTGTGACGCCACGAAGCTGCGGGTGAGATCGCCCGACGACACGATGGCGTCATAGGTGTCGTCGGAGATGTTCATTCGGCGGAGCTGACGCTGCACGGAATCCGCCGGGCGCGGCGCGTTGGTGATCATGATCACCGTGCCGCCCTGCTTGCGGAAGGTTTGCAGCGCTTCGCAGGCGGGGACAAAACCGGTGAGGCCGTCGTGAATGACGCCCCAGACGTCGCTCAGAATGACGTCGACGCCGGTGGTGAGGTCGCGCAAATGATCGGCGAATCGCAACGCGGCGGCGTCAGGCAGCTTCATGGAAAAGGATCACTTCTCTGCGGAGGCTTTGGTTATTTCTGCGCCGATGCCCGGCGTGCCAGCGCGGCGTTGCCGGTTACACGAGGAGCCTCGGCTCTCGCGTCGAACTTGACGTCGGCGTTTTCTTCTTTTCGGACCTGGGCGTCAACCGTGGAAGCCGCAGGTGCGGCATGTTCCGCTGGCGCAGCTGCGCCCTCGGGCCGCAGCGGACGCGGCGGCGCGAACAGGAAGCCCTGGCCGAATCGGACGTCGTAGTCGAGCAGGTCGACCACCGCGCGTTCGCCTTCGATCCGCTCGGCCACGAGATCGATCCCGAAGCGTCCGAGCAGATCGGACAGGTCTGCGGCGTGAATGTCGGCGGAGGCCAGTTGCTTCTGGTCGAGCAGCATCGCCGCCGGCACCTTGATGAACTTGACGCCGCGGTCGGCGAGTTCACGCGGATCGAGCCGCAGGTCGGTGACGTTGTCGATCGAGAAGCCGTAGCCGAGCCGTTGCAGTGTTGCCAGATGCTCGCTCTCTACCGGACCGAGATGGCGGAATGTGCTCTGCTTGAATTCGAGAACCAGCGACGGCGCGAGAATGCGGTTGGCTTCGAGGAAGTCGAGGCACTGTCCGAACACCGAGGGGTTGCTCAGCGTTGTCCCCGAGACGTTGCAGAACACGCCGACGTCCTTCGAGCGCACCATCAGCCGCCGCAGCACCTGCACGCAGCGAAGCATCACGGTGTGATCGATCTGGCCCATCAGGCCGGCGGCTTCCGCTGTGCCGACGAAATCGTTTGCGGTCAGCAACTGGTCCTTGTCGTCGCGCACACGTGCGACGGCTTCGTAGTACCGCACCTTGCGCTGGGGCAGCGTTACCATCGGCTGGAGAAACAGATCGACGCGGTTGGCCTCGATGGCGTTTCTCACCGCCACGAGAAGCTGGGTATTGTTGAGGTTGGCGGATGCAGGCGGTGCGCCAGCCGTCTTGGCGGGCGCAGGCGTGCTGGCGCTGGTTACCGGCGCCGCTGGATTTGCCTCGGGCGCCGCAATGTTCGCCGGTTCGGCAGCCTGCTGCTCGGCCAGTGTGCTGACGGCGTTTGCGAGAAGGTCGTCATGGGAGGCGACAGACGAAGCAAGTTGCCTGACCAGCGATCCCAGTTCGCTGATTTCGCTGGCGACGGTCTGAACGCGCTCCTGTCCGCTCGCGTCGATCGCCGACAGGCGGGTCTCGATGGCGCTCATGCGGCGGCCGAACTCGGCAACCTGGCGCGCGAGATCCGCGGTGCCGCGCGACAGATCCGCGATCTGGCCGCCGACATCGGTGCGATCGCGCAGGCGCATCGACACGGCGTTGTAGAGGATCAGAAAGGTCAGCGCGGTCAGCGCGACGATAGCGGACTCGGAGACGCTCAGCCCTGCCAGCGAATACAGCATCAGGCCAAGCGACGCTGCGATCAGCACCATGCAGATGGCGATGAAAATCGTCGAAATGCGGATCATGAAGCCTGCCCAACCCCGAACCGGAGCGAGCTTAACATCAAGTTTGATTCGGCGCGAAGTTGTTGTTTTCCGATTGAATTAAGGCACGCCTCTCCCCGCTTGCGGGGAGAGGCGGATGAGGTCAGGCGACCGCGCGGATCACCTTGGCGATCTTGTCCATAATCTCGCCGACCTGGCTTTCCGAGATGATCAGGGGCGGGGTCAGGCAGAGGGTGTCGCCGGCCACGCGCATCATCAGCTCGTGGTCATGGAACGCCGAGTCCAGCGCCTCGAAGCCGCGCTTGCCGGGGCCGTCCTTGTTGGGCGCGAGATCGATGCCGGCGGTGATGCCGACGGTGCGGATGTCCACCACGTTCGGCTCGTTGCGCAGCGCCATCACGGCGTCGGCCCATTTCGGTTCCATCGCCCGGGCGCGCTCGAACAGGCCCTCCTCGCGATAGATGTCGAGGGTGGCGAGACCGGCCGCGCAGGCCAGCGGATGCGCCGAGTAGGTGTAGCCGTGGAACAGCTCGATGACGTGTTCCGGGCCCTTCATGAAGGAATCATGGATCTCGTCGCGGATCAGGACGCCGCCCATCGGCACCGCGCCGTTGGTAACGCCCTTGGCGAAGGTGATCATGTCCGGCAGCACGCCGTAGCGTTCCGCCGCGAAGGCATAGCCGAGACGGCCATAGCCGGTGATGACTTCGTCGAAGATCAGCAGGATGCCGTGCTTGTCGCAGATCGCGCGCAGCTTTTGCAGATAACCCTTCGGCGTTGCCAGCACGCCGGTGGAGCCCGCCATCGGCTCGACGATCACGGCGGCAATGGTGCCGGGGCCATGGATGCCGACGATGCGTTCGAGTTCATCGGCGAAATGCGCGCCATACTCCGGCTCGCCCTTGGTGAAGGCCTGCTTTTCGCGGTCATAGGTGGTCGGCAGGTGATCGACGCCGGTCAGCAACGTGCCGAACATCTTGCGGTTGTTGACCATGCCGCCGACGGAAATACCGCCGAATCCGACGCCGTGATAGCCGCGCTCGCGGCCGATCAGCCGGGTGCGTCCGGCCTCGCCACGGCCGTTGTGATAGGCCAGCGCCACCTTCAGCGCGGTATCGACCGCTTCCGACCCGGAGTTGCAGAAAAACACATGCTCGAGGCCTTTGGGCGCCAGCGCAGCGATGCGGCTGGCAAGCTCGAAGGCTTTCGGATGGCCGAACTGGAACGGCGGCGCGTAGTCGAGGGTCGCGGCCTGCTTCTGGATCGCGTCCACGATCGGATCGCGGTTATGGCCGGCGTTGCTACACCACATGCCGGCGGCGCCGTCGAGGATGCTGCGGCCGTCGGCGGTGAAATAGTGCATGTCCTTGGCGCCGGCGAGCATGCGCGGCCGCGCCTTGAACGCCCGGTTGGCCGTGAACGGCATCCAGAAGGCGTCAAGATCGTTCGGCGTCGCGACAGTCGGGCGAGGGTGCTGAATATTCAAAGGTCGTTCCTTCCGGCAAGGAGCAAATTTTTCTTCTTGGGCAGCGAGCCTATCAGTTTCCGGGGTCATTGGAACGCATCGCGGCGCATAGTCGCCCGTAAGTGAAGGCACGGACTGCAGCCAGATGATACTACTACCATTAGTAGTGGAATGAATTAGCTTGCCCTTAAAGGTTGTATGCGCAAATGCCTGTCATGAAACAGGCCCGCACACTGCTCCAGAAATTTCGCGCCGCGCAGCACGGCGCCATCGCCGTCGAATTCGCGATGATCGCGCCGATCTTCCTGATGATGGTGTTCGGCATCGTCATGTACGGCTCGTATCTCGCGGTGGTCCACGGCGTACAGCAACTGGCTGCGGAAGCCGCGCGATCCTCGGTCGCGGGACTGAGCGAAAGCGAGCGCAGCACGCTCGCCAGCAGCTACGTCACCGGCAACGTCAATACCTATCCGCTGATCGATCCGGCAAAGCTCACCGTCAACGCCGCGACGTCGGGCTCCGATGCCAACGTCTTCGTCGTCTCCGTCAATTACGACGCCTCCGGCATGTTCATCTATTCGCTCCCGGCATTCGTGCCGATGCCGTCGCCGACCATCGTGCGCTCCGCGGCAATCCCGCGCGGAGGATATTGAACAAGAAAAGTTCAGGGAGGTTGTGATGCGCAATTTGCTTCTGCGTTTCGCCGCCGACGACCGCGGCAACATCGCGATCATGGGCGCGGCAAGCCTGCTGCTCGTGATCGCCTGTGCGGCGCTCGGCGTCGATGTCGGCGCCATCTTCGCCGACAAGCGGCGGACCCAGAGCGCCACCGACCTCGCGGCGCTTGTCGCCGCGAGCGACCTTTCCAATGCGTCCCGCGCTGCTGCGGCGACAGTCGCCAAGAACAACTATCCACCGGAGTCGCTCGTGGCTGTCGAACCCGGTGTTTACAAGGCGAATGCGTCCCTGACGCCGCAGCAGCGCTTCGTGGCGGCGGCCACACCCGCCAACGCGGTGCGCGTCACCATGCAGACCAGGACGCCGCTGTATTTCGGCAAGGTGCTGACCGGCGACAGCCAGTGGAATCTCAAGGCGACCGCGATCGCCAGCACCACGCGGCTCGCAACCTTCGCCATCGGCTCGCGGCTGGTGTCGCTCAACGGCGGGCTGCTGAATTCGCTGCTGGGCGGCATGCTCGGGACCACGCTGTCGCTGTCGGCGATGGACTACAACGCGCTGCTGGGCGCGAAGATCGATGCGTTCGATTTCCTCTCGGCGCTGGCGACGCGGGTCAACCTGACCGGCGTCAGCTATGACACGCTGCTGAACAGCAATTTGAAGGTCACCGACATCGTCGCAGCGTTGCAAACTGCCGCGGCCGGCAACAGCGGTGCGATCGCAGCTCTCTCCAGCCTGTCGTCGGCGATCTCGGGCCTCACCACCCGCATCACGCCGAAGTCGCTGATCAGCGTCGGACCGTATTCCAATCTCACCGTCGGACAGAAGCCGAAGGTTGGCGCGAGCGTCTCGGCGCTGGATCTGCTTTCGGCCATGGCGGCGCTGGCCAACGGCACCAACCAGATCGCGGCGAACGTGAACCTGTCGCTGCCCGGCATCGCGGGTGTCACATTGCAGGCCACGGTCGGCGAGCGGCCGGTGGGAACAAGCTGGATCACCGTCGGATCGCTGGGCGCGAGCGTGCACACGGCGCAGACGCGCGTGCTGCTGAAGATCCAGCTTGTCGGTTCGGGCGCGGTGTCGGTGGTCAACCTTCCGGTCTATGTCGAGATCGCGGCGGGCACCGCGACGCTCAACGCCATTTCGTGCGGCTATCCCAACGCCAGCACCTCGACGGTGACGCTCGGTGTCTCGCCCGGCATCGTCGATGCATGGATCGGCGATGTGACCTCCGCGATGATGACGAATTTCTCCACCGCGCCGAATCCCCCGGCGGTCAACATCGTCAATCTGGGCGCGATTCAGGTGACGGGCCGGGCGCATGCGACCATGGCGAATACGGCGCCGACCAGCGTGACATTCAGCTACGCCGACATTCAGGCGCAGACCAAGAAGACCGTGAACACGACGTCGTTCACCTCGTCGCTGACGTCGAGCCTTCTCGGCGACCTGCAACTCGGCGTGCAGCTCGGACCGCTCGGCCTGCCGATCCCCGGCATCGGCGCGCTGGTTGCCGGCATCATCGGCGGCGCTACGGCCTCCATCGATACGCTGCTCAATTCGGTGTTGCAGACATTGGGCGTTGGTCTCGGCCAGGCCGACGTCTGGGTTACCGGCGTGCGCTGCGACGGCGCGGTGCTGGTGAATTAGCTGATCCCCCTCTCCCCGTTCTTACGGGGAGGACAACACAATGAAATGTCATGGCCGGGCTTGACCCGGCCATCCATCTTTCTTGAGTGATGGATACGCGGGTCAAGCCCGCGTATGACGGCCTCGTAGACTTGCCGCTTGATGCTTCGGCTGATAGTCCACAACACGCAAATAATGCCAGTTGTGCTGCATAGGCCGCTTCGTTCCATGTCCGACAAAAAGCCCAAAAAGCCCCAGAAACTGCGCGCGCGCCTGCCGCGCGGCCTTGTGGATCGCACGCCCGCCGAGATCGCCGCCACGCGGCAGATGGTGGAGAAAATCCGCGAGGTCTATGAGCGTTATGGCTTCGAGCCGGTGGAAACCCCGGCGATGGAATACACCGACGCGCTCGGCAAGTTCCTGCCCGATCAGGACCGGCCCAACGAGGGCGTGTTCTCGTTTCAGGACGATGATGAGCAGTGGATCTCGCTGCGCTACGACCTGACCGCGCCGCTGGCGCGCTATGTTGCGGAAAATTTCGACACGCTGCCGAAGCCCTACCGCTCCTATCGCAACGGCTATGTCTACCGCAACGAGAAGCCCGGCCCCGGCCGCTTCCGCCAGTTCATGCAGTTCGATGCCGATACGGTCGGCAGCGCATCGCCCGCCGCCGATGCCGAGATGTGCATGATGGCGGCGGACACGATGGAGGCGCTTGGGGTTGGAGCGGCACAGTGCGTTGTCAAAATCAACAACCGTAAAGTCCTCGACGGCATTCGCGAGAACGAAGGCATTTCCGATGACGGACAATGGCTCACCGTCATGCGGGCAATCGACAAGGCAGACAAGTTTTCTGCGAATGAGATCGTCAAGTTGTTGGGGCCGGGGCGCTGGGACGGAGGCGAAGAAGGTCGCGGTGATTTCACTAAAGGTGCGGGACTTAAAGATTCTCAGATCAATGCCATCATCAACTTCATAGGTAGCCCGAGCGAGCCGGGAACAAGCGCGATCGGTGTGTCCGATGCCGCTACGCTTGCGAATATGCGTGATCGGGTTGGAAATTCCAAAATTGGGATTGAAGGCGTCAGCGAGCTTGAGCAAATGTCGAAGCTCTACTCCGATCAATATTCGGGACGGATAAAAATCGATCCCTCCGTTATCCGCGGCCTCGAATACTACACCGGCCCGGTCTACGAGGTTGAACTGCTGCTCGACACCAAGGATGAGAAGGGCCGTCCGGTGCGTTTCGGGTCGGTCGGTGGCGGCGGGCGCTATGACGGCCTCGTGTCGCGCTTTCGCGGTGAGCCGGTCCCGGCGACCGGTTTCTCCATCGGTGTGTCACGCTTGCAGGCGGCGCTGACGCTGCTCGGCAAGATCGACACCACGCCGGAGTTTGGTCCGGTGGTCGTTGTGGTGATGGACCGCAACGAGATCGCGCAGTATCAGAAATTCGTTGCGATGCTGCGCGGCGCAGGCATTCGCGCGGAGCTTTATCTCGGCAATCCGAAGAACAATCTCGGCGTCCAGTTCAAATATGCCGACCGGCGCAACTCGCCGTGTGTTGTCATTCAGGGCGGCGACGAGAAGGCGAAGGGCGAAGTCCAGATCAAGGACATGATCGCGGGCAGTGCGCTGGCAGATGCCAGCGGCAGCGACCGCGAGGAGCATTTGCAGGCGCAGGCGAAAGCGCAGGTCGCAGTGCCCGAAGCCAGACTTGTTGATGAGGTGCGCAAGATTCTGGCCCAGCATGGTGTGACGTGGAAATAATCCACCTCCGTCATTCCGGGACGCGCTCTTGCGCGGACCCGGAATCCATGCGCCTGACAGCTTCTCTGGAGTCCGGGTTCGCTTGCTTTGCTCGCGCTCCGGAATGACATTGTTTGAGTTTACAGCATGCAGTTCGACACCAAGGTTGCCCTCGTCATCCGCTCCGATCTGGAAACCTGGCAGAAGCTGAATGTTGCGGCGTTCCTCGCCAGCGGCATCGCGGCGGCGTTTCCTGAATGTGTCGGCGAGCCATACGGGGACAAGTCAGGCACGCGCTATCATGCGCTGATCGGTCAGCCGATCCTGATCTATGGCGCGGACCGGCCGGCGCTGTCGCGTGCGCTCGAACGGGCGCTGGCGCGCGATGTGAAGCCCGCCGTCTATACCGAGGACATGTTCAAGACCACGCATGACGAAGCCAACCGCGCCGCGGTGCAGGCGGTCATTCGCGCCGACCTCAATCTGGTCGGGCTGGCGTTCCGCGCCGAGCGCAAGGTGGTTGACAAGATCGTCGATGGATTGAAGTTTCACGCCTGACAATTTCTGTCGCAAAGAAAAAGGGAAACGAACATGCCTGAGGTAACCGTGAACATGGCCGCGGGCCGCACCGACGAGCAGAAGAAGGGCATGATGCTCGACATCACCCAGGCGCTGGTCAAGAACCTCGGCGTCGATGCGGAGGCCGTGACGGTGCAGATCAATGAAGCGCCGTTGACCCACAAGATGAAGGGCGGCAAGACCTTCCTCGAGCGCAAGGCGGCAGCGAAGTAGCCCAAACATGAACGTGCTTGAAAAAGTCGCCGTCGGCATTACCGGCGAAACGGTCGTCACCGTGACGCATGACATGACGGTGCAGCATTTCCTCGCGACCATGCCGCCGGTCTACGCGACCCCGGTCATGATCCTGCACATGGAGGAGGCCTGCACCGCCTCCATCGCCGGCCTGCTGCCGGAAGGCTATGTCAGCGTCGGCATGGAGGTGAACGTCCGGCATCTGGCGGCGACGCCGGTCGGACGCACCGTGCGCGTGTCGTCGCGTGTCCGGCAGATCGATCCGAAGAGCGTCCTGTTCGACGTGGAGGCGTGGGACGGTTCCCGCAAGATCGGCGACGGCACCCACCGGCGCGGTGTTATCAATGTCGCGGCTTTCGAAAAGCGGTTCGGCGTCAACTGATCCGGCGCATGCGGCTCTCCGAATCTTGAGCATTTCTGATTGTTCTGAAGCCTTGAACGGGGCTAGGTTTCCGGCGGTTCGCCCCAACGGAGACGTCCGATGAGACTCGTATTGATTGCCGCCGCGGCTGTGATGCTGCTCGCCGGGCAGGCCCATGCGCAGGGCAGGAGCCGCCCCGATACGAGCGGCGGAACTCAGGCCAAGGGTGAGGATCCGCAGAAGCGGATGGCGCGCGAAGAAGCCGCCGCCAGGGCCGCGATGAAGAACGTTCCGGATTCGAAAGAGAAGTACGATCCCTGGAAGATCGGGAAGTAACGAAATCCACACACCCTCGGTCGTCATCCCCGCGAAAGCGGGGATCCATAACCACCGAGCCATCCGATGAGACGCAGACGGCAGCGTCTCTTATAAAATTCGACGACAGGGAGCATGGGTCCCCGCTTTCGCGGGGACGACGTGCTTAGAGAAGGCCTGACGCAATCACTGCTTCGGCCGCATCGCTTTCATGTCCCTGATGTTCATCTTCATGCCGCCGGGCATCAGGATGTCGCCGGGCTTCTGATCCGCCTTGCAGGCGCCGATCCATTTCGCTTCGAGGACGTTGGTGGTCTCGGCCGGCATGCCCGCCGGACCGCCGCTGTTCTTCGATGTGGTCGTCACCGTGTAGGCCGAGTTGAAGTCGCCGTTGAACTCGGTGTGCGAGACGGACGTCATGTTGCCGATCTTGCAGGTCGAATCGACGACCAGGCCGGTCGCGGTTTTCGCCATCTCGTGCCGGGAGCACATCTCCTTGGCCATCGGGCCGAAGGTCGCCGCCATCTCTTTCTCGGTGGTGGCGTCGGTGCATTGCTGCATGGTCTGGGCGCCGGCCTTGTCCAGCTTCAGCTCCCAGAGCCCTGGCTTGCGGCTCGGCATTTCAACGGGGTCGGCCAGCGCCGGAAGAGCGGTTAGTCCGCCGCCCACAATCGCCAGTGCCATGACACGAAAGAGCGGAAGCACTCGCATCATGGGCGGTCTCCTGAACGGAGCTTAGTAGCCGACGCGCAGCGGCCGGCTGAGATGACCCGGATGGACCCAGACGCAGGAGAAGGAAATGTAGCCGCCGTACTGGGCGTCGACGCCGGTCAGCTTCACCGACTTGCCGTAGCTGGCGCAGTGATTGAGGGCCATCGCCTTGACGTCCGCGCCTTCCTTGTAGAGCGAGTAGGCAATGATGCCGCCGGTGTCGTTGCCCTTGAAAGGCGGCACCGTGTCGATGTCGAACCAGGCGGCGCTGGCTTGTGCGCTCATGAGCGCTCCGAAGACCGTCGCCAGAATCGCCTTGCCTGTTATCCGCATCGTCGTCTCCCATGGAATCTCGTCCTCACCATAAGGCGGCCGGGCTGTCATGGAAAGAATGCCCGTGTGGTTCGCCAGGGGTTGGCGGCCAAGTGTTGCCGCGCTGCACTTGACCGGCTGATGGCTTCGCGGCACCTTCCGGCACAACCTCATCCCGGATTCCGGCGGACCGCTCCCATGCGCGACCTTTTCTCGACACTTCGCAAACTGACTGTTGCCCTGGCGCTCGGCACCGTAGCTGGCCTGATGACGCTCAGCCCGGCGGCCGAGGCGGCCAATGTGCTGGAGCGGAATTTCTGGCTCTCCGGCCCGCGTTACGATGGCGCCATGCGTCCCTGCAACGAGGTGCTTGGCACCATTACCCAGCAGTTCGCCGAAAAAGAGGGCAAGTTCTGGAATTCCGCCCTCGAAATCACCGGTTTTGCCAATGTTCATGAGGTCGCCTTCCGGGCCTGGGCGAATGACAGCATTCCACGCCGTTTCTGCACCGCCAGCGCCATGCTGAACGACGGCCGCGCGCGGCAGGTGCACTTCTCGGTCATCGAAGACGGCGGCTTCGCCGGATTCGACTCAGGTGTCGAATGGTGCGTGGTCGGCCTCGACCGCAACTGGGCTTACAACCCGTCCTGCAAGGCCGCGCGTCCGTAAGCCTCGCGAATCATCTCATCGCCAGCCGCCTCGTCCGCTCAGTGGACGGGGCGATTTTGTTCTTGAAATGTTCTTTTGGCCTGACTAGGCTTTGAGCAGGGGTTATCCGCACATCCGATCTGCCCGGAGGATGCGGAGAGAGTTGGGGGGCGTTGTCATGTTCGGTTTCAGGTCCGGTTTGTCGGCTGCTGCTTTTTCGTCTGGCTTTTGTCTTCGTTCGTATCGCTGGCTGATCGCTCCGCTGCTCGGCCTTGCGATGGCCGGCATGGCCGCGGGTTCGGCATCGGCGCAGGACAAGCGCCAGAACGCGCCCGGGGAATTCGATTTCTATGTGCTGTCGCTGTCGTGGTCGCCGTCGTTCTGCCAGGCTGCGCACGAACGCGGCAATTCCGGACGGGGCATCCAGGCCCAGTGCGCCGGCCGTCCGTTTTCCTTCGTCGTGCACGGGCTGTGGCCGCAATACGATCGCCGCTTTCCGAACTACTGCCAGCGGCCCTCGCCGCGGCTGGATCGCAACGTCATGACCTCGATGCTCGATCTGATGCCGGCGCCGGGCCTGATCTACAACGAATGGGACAAGCACGGCACCTGTTCGGGTCTAGGGGCGCGCGCCTATTTCGAGACCATCCGCAAGGCCCGCGCGGCGGTGAAGATTCCCGCCGATTATCTCGAATTGTCTGACACCAAACTGGTGACGCCCGGCGAAATCGAGGACGCCTTCATCAAGGCCAATCCCGGTCTGTCGAGTTCGGCGATTGCCGTGCAGTGCGACAGCAAACGCCTCAGCGAGGTGCGCATCTGCATGAGCAAGGATTTGCAGTTCCGCGCCTGCGAGGAAATCGACCGCCGGTCCTGCCGCCGCGACAGGGTCGCGATGCCGCCGGTTCGCGGAGGATAGTTTCTGGCCCGTCACCCTGAGGTGCCGTAGCGTAGCGGAGGCCTCGAAGGGCGACCGCAATAGTCATCCTTCGAGCGCAATGGCTCGCACCTCACGATGACGGATTCGCTCACGCAACTCGTTACTTTCACCGCGCGATGTCGTAACTGTCGCGCCATGAACTACCGTCACGCATTCCACGCCGGAAACTTCGCCGATGTCATCAAGCACATCGTGCTGGCGCGCATCCTCACCTATCTGCACGAGAAGCCCGCCGCGTTTCGTGTGATCGACACCCATGCCGGCGCCGGGCTGTACGATCTGACGGGCAGCGAAGCCGAGCGCGGCGGCGAATGGCGCACGGGCATTGCGCGGCTGATGCAGGCGCGGTTGTCCGAACCGGTGATGGCGCTGGTCGCGCCCTATCTCGACATCGTCCGCGCGTTCAATCCGCAGCGCGATCTCACCGCCTATCCGGGATCGCCGCTGATCGCGCGCGCGCTGCTGCGGCCGCAGGACAGGCTGGTCGCCTGCGAACTGGAGCCCAATGCGCGCAAGCAACTGATCAGCGCATTGCGCCGTGACGAGCAGGCGCGCGTGGTCGATCTCGACGGCTGGACCGGGTTGCCGGCGTTCGTGCCGCCTAACGAGCGGCGCGGGCTGGTGCTGATCGATCCGCCGTTCGAGAGCCGCGACGAGTTCAAGCGGCTGGCCGACGGCTTCAGCGCAGCTCACGCGAAATGGCCGACCGGCATCTACATGCTCTGGTATCCAGTGAAAGAACGCCGCGCCACCGACACACTGGCCGAACATGTGGCGCGCGTGGCGAACGCTGGAAGCAGTGACGCCAGATGCCTGCGTGTCGAATTCAGCGTCGCGCCGCAGACACCCGACTCCGGATTGGTGTGTGCTGGCCTGTTGATCGTGAATCCGCCGTGGACTCTGGCCGGAGAATTGAAGGCGATTTTGCACGAACTCGAAAAGCCGTTGGGACTGGGCGGCGCTGGCCGCTTCCGGATCGAGGCCGTGCGGACCTGATGCACTGCACGCGTGAGGTTGTCACGTGCCTGGATTCTGTCTGCACGATTAATCCAAATGCGTCATGGCCAATTTGGCGGGAACCGTATTATGCTACGGTCGTGAAGGTCGGCTTTTACGTTCCGCGCCCGCGAATGGCCGCGGCGGAATGACGAGAGGCCCCGGGTGTTTCCGGTTTTGGGAGGCGCCCTTCAAGGCCGCCGCTTTCCGGCAGTGAATGCCGGGCCTGGCCGGTGCGCGTTGCGCGCCGGAGGTGCAATGCGGGGAGGGGTTTCCCGATGGCCATGATGGGTGTCGTCAAGTTTTTCAATGCCGAGCGTGGATACGGCTTCATCAAGCCGGATGACGGCGGACGCGATGTGTTCGTGCACATCACCGCAGTCGAGCGTGCGGGCCTGAAGGACCTGATCGAAGGACAGCGTATCACTTTTGAAGTCGAGCCCGATAAGAAGGGCAAGGGACCGAAGGCGGTCAATCTCGTGATTTCGCCCTGAGCATGTCGCAGGCGTCATGGCCGAAATAAAAATCCCGGGCGCAGGGCCCGGGATGATGGATCGTGGATGCGGTCCGGATCAGAAGCGGTAGTTGACGCCGACGCGGACGGTGCTGAACTGATAGCCATTCGACATGCCCGTCATCAGGAAGTTCTTGTCGCTCAGATCGACATAGAGATATTCGACCTTGGCCGACCAGTTCTGGTTCAGCGCGAATTCAGCGCCTGCGCCGATCGTCCAGCCTGCAGAGGTGTTGGATTCCGAGAGGCCGCCCGGCAACTGCGCCTTCAGCGCGCCGAACGCGAGACCGCCGGTGCCGTAGAGCAGGATGCTGTTGAAGGCGTATCCCACGCGGCCGCGCACGGTGCCGAACCATGGGTTCGAGAATTTCCACGGCGCGAACGTATCGTCGGCCGAGCTGAGTTGAAGATCGGCCTCGATGCCGGCGACCCACGCGCCGTTCTGCCAGTTGTAACCGGCCTGAAGTCCGCCGAGGACGCCTGACGGCTTCGCGCCGTTGTTGGACACATCGCCCCAGCCGTAGCCGAGATTGCCGCCGATGTAGGGTCCGATCCAGCTATTGGCGAGCGGCTGGGCGACCGTATAGGGCTGCGCATAGGGGCGGCGGCTATAGATGTCTGCGGCTTGCGCGGACGCGGTCACGCATGTTGCGGCGGCGATGATCGCGCCAAAAATTTTCTTGCTCATCCTAACTCTCCTCACGCGCGCGCCGGCGTGGCCGTTGTTGGGTCTTTCGAGGCACGGCGGATCCCGTGTGGTTACGGAATTCCGCCTTTTCTGCGTAAAATTTATCGAGAGTTTTACGTTAAGCGGTCGTTAAGGCGGCCCGCCGCCGCATTCACATCCTTAAGAAAGTGTTACAAGCGGGGCAGTGCCGCCGCCGAATCCGGTTCCCTGATGCGGCCGTGCCTGCTGGATGAAATCGCTCCTCGTTCCTAAATTCTGATCATGATTCACGACACCTCCGACCCGACGCAGCCGCCGGATCAACCGGAGCCGGACGCGCCTCCGCAGGAGCCTTCCGCGCGGAACCTGCGCGGACAGGATCTGGACCCCGCTTCGATTCCCGCCGAGGAAGACGAGGAAGCGCGCCTGCCGGAACCGATCGACGATTCCGCGGACGTCGCCAGCGAAGGCACGCTCGCCATCGGCCGCGCGGCGATCGAGCGCGCGGTGAAACTCGCCCCGACCTCGCCCGGCGTCTACCGCATGCTAAACGCGGCCAACGACGTTCTCTATGTCGGCAAGGCCAAGAGCGTGAAGAAGCGGCTCGCATCCTATGCGCGGCCGACCGGTCAGGTGGCGCGCATTGCGCGCATGATCGCGATGACCGCCAATGTGGAAATGATCTCCACCGCGACCGAGACCGAAGCGCTGCTGCTGGAAGCCAATCTCATCAAGCAACTGCGCCCGCGCTTCAACGTGCAACTGCGCGACGACAAGTCTTTTCCCTATATCCTGATCACCGGCGATCACTGGGCGCCGCAGATCGTCAAGCATCGCGGCGCGCAGACCCGGCCCGGCCGTTACTTCGGCCCGTTCGCGTCGGTCGGTGCGGTCAACCGCACCATCACGGCGCTTCAGCGCGCATTTCTGGTGCGCTCGTGCACTGATTCATTTTTCGAGAGCCGGACGCGGCCCTGCCTGCTGTATCAGATCAAGCGCTGCTCGGGGCCCTGCACGGGCGAGATCGATTTTCCCGGCTACACCGAACTGGTGCGCGAGGCGAATGAGTTTCTCTCCGGCCGCTCGCGGCTGGTGAAGCAGGAACTGGCGGGCGAGATGGAGAAGGCCGCGCACGAACTCGAGTTCGAGCGTGCCGCGCTCTATCGCGATCGTCTTGCCGCGCTCTCCGCGATCCAGTCGCAGCAGGGCATCAACCCGCGCACCGTGGAAGAGGCGGACGTGTTCGCCATCCATCAGGAAGGCGGCTATTCGTGCGTTGAGGTGTTCTTCTTCCGCACGGGGCAGAACTGGGGCAACCGCGCCTATTTCCCGCGCGCCGACAAGTCGATCGAGGCGGGCGAGGTGCTCGGCTCGTTCCTGGCGCAATTCTATGACGACAAGCCGCCGCCGAAGCTGATCCTGCTCTCGCATCGTGTCGACGATCAGGACCTGCTGGCGGAGGCGCTGAGCGTCAAGGCGGGGTCCAAGGTCGAGGTTTCGACGCCGCAGCGTGGCGAGAAGAAGGAGCTTGTCACGCATGCGCTGACCAATGCGCGCGAGGCGCTCGGCCGCAAGCTCGCGGACACCGCGACCCAGACGCGGTTGCTCGAGGGCCTTTCGACGGCGCTCGGTCTGCCGCGCGTGCCGAAACGGATCGAGGTTTACGACAACAGCCACATCCAGGGCACAAACGCGGTCGGTGCGATGATTGTCGCGGGGCCGGAAGGCTTCCTGAAGAACCAGTACCGCAAGTTCAACATCAAGTCGGAAGGCTTAGCTCCGGGCGACGACTACGGCATGATGCGCGAGGTGCTGCAGCGCCGCTTCAAGCGCCTGATCAATGACGCAGCCGAAGGGAAAGAGCCCAGCGACGACGCCGTGCCGCAATGGCCAGATCTTGTGATCATCGACGGCGGCCAGGGCCAGCTCAATGCCGCGCGCGAAATTTTCACCGGACTGAACCTGACCGACGTTTCGCTGATCGCGGTGGCCAAGGGACCGGACCGCGACGCGGGGCGCGAAACCCTGTTCGTGCCGGACCGTCCATCGATCAAGCTCGAGCCGCGCGATCCGGTACTGTACTTCATCCAGCGGCTGCGCGACGAGGCGCATCGCTTTGTCATCGGCTCGCACCGCAAGCTGCGCAAGAAGGACATCCGCGAAGCCGGATTGCAGGAAATTCCCGGCATCGGCCCGTCACGTAAACGTGCCCTGCTGCATCATTTCGGGACCCTGAAGGAAATCGAGCGGGCCTCGGTGGCCGATCTCGGCAAGGTTCCGGGCGTGAGCGCTGAAAGTGCACGTAAAATCTTCGATTTCTTCCATCCCGGCAGCGGCTGAACCTCCAGCCGTTGCCCGCATTTAGAGTTGGGCGAAATGCGCCCGCCGGGCTGTTGACGCGGCCACTTTCGCAGTATTGGTAAGGTCATGACCAGTGTCGTCGCCCCGAAGCCAGCAAAGCGCTCGCTGTCTTTGCCCAATATCCTGACTTACTCCCGGATCGCCGCCATCCCGGTGGTGATCGGCTGCATGTATGCGCAGTCCATCATGGGCGCGCCGCTGTGGCTGCGCTGGGTGGCGCTGTTCGTGTTTATCGCCGCGGGCGTCACCGATTTTCTCGACGGCTACTACGCGCGGATGTGGGACCAGCAGTCTTCGCTGGGCAAGATGCTCGACCCGATCGCCGACAAGCTGCTGGTGGCGTCGTGCCTCTTGATGCTCGCGGCGGACGAAACCATTCGCGGCTGGTCGCTGTGGGCGGCCATTGTGATCCTGTGCCGCGAAATTCTGGTGTCGGGTCTGCGCGAATATCTCGCCGTCATCCGGATCAGCGTACCTGTGTCACAATTGGCGAAGTGGAAGACCACGGTGCAACTCGTGGCCATCGGGTTTCTGATCGCGGGCGAGGCGGGCGAAATGATCCTGCCGCCGACCGTGCTGATCGGCATCACGCTGTTGTGGATTTCGGCGATTCTCACGATCTACACCGGATGGGATTACCTCCGCGCGGGTATCCATCATCTGACCGAGGAAGACCGGTGAAGGTTCTGTATTTCGCATGGGTGCGCGAACGCGTCGGAAAGGCCGAGGAAACGCTGGAGCCACCGGCGAGCGTGCGCACTGTTTCCGACCTGATGCAGTGGCTGGTGGCGCGCGGCGAGGAATATGCCAACGCTTTCGCTTCGCCGAAGACCATCCGCGCCGCCATCGACCATACCCACGTGAAGCCTGACACCGCGATCGCCGGTGCTCGCGAGATCGCGTTTTTCCCGCCGATGACCGGCGGTTAACATCCCAATGACGACGCCCGTCACAATCCGGATTCAGTCCGCCGATTTCGACATCGCCGCGGAAATCGCGGCACTGACCCGGGGCAATACCGACATCGGCGCGGTGGTGAGCTTCTCCGGCATCTGCCGGGGCGGTGAGGGCGATCAGGCGATCGCCGCGATGACGCTGGAGCACTATCCCGGCATGGCGGAGGCCGAGATCGGACGGCATGTGTCCGAGGCGATTGCGCGCTGGCCGCTGACCGGCGTCACCGTGATCCATCGTTATGGCCGTGTCGTGCCCGGTGACAACATCGTGCTGGTGCTGACCGCGTCGGTGCATCGCGAAGCGGCGTTTCGGGCCGCGGAATTTTTGATGGATTATCTCAAGACCAATGCGCCGTTCTGGAAATCCGAGGAACGCGCGGACAGCAAGGTGTGGGTCGATGCGCAGGCTCATGACGACAATGCAGCAGCGCGGTGGAAGAAGTAATGGCGAAGAAAGCGAAAAAATCCCCGACAGCGAAGGCACCCGCGAAGAAGGCCTCCGCAAAGCGCGGCGCGGCGCGCACGGCAACGAAGAAGCTTTTGAAGCCAGCATCGCCGAAGGTGCTGCCCGGCGAACTGCTGACGCTGCTCGACCTGATGCGCTACGGAGTCAGCCGCTTTGTCGAGGCCGGACTGGTGTTCGCCCACGGCACCACCGATCCGGTGGCGGAAGCGGCTTTTATCGTGTGCGAGACGCTGCATCTGCACCCCGACCAGTTCGAGATGTTCGCGAATGCGCGGGTCACGGCGCATGAGGCCGCGAAGATTCTTGCGCTGATCGACAAGCGCATCGCCACGCGGAAACCCTCGGCGTATCTCGTCAACAAGATCTACATGCGCGGTCTGCCGTTCTATGTCGATGAGCGGGTGATTGTGCCGCGCTCCTTCATTGGCGAACTGCTGGATTCGCATTTCGGCGGCGACCTGGAGGAAGAGGGCGGCTCGCTGATCGACGATCCGGGCAATATCACACGGGTGCTCGATCTGTGCACCGGTTCGGGGTGCCTTGCTATTCTGGCGTGTCAGAGTTTCCCCAATGCCACCGTCGATGCAGTGGACATTTCACCGGATGCGCTGGCGGTCGCTGCGCGCAATGTCGCCGATTACGGTCTTGAGGATCGGATTTCGCTCTACGAAGGCGATCTGTTCGACGCCATCGGCGATGCGCGCTACGACCTCATCATCACCAATCCGCCATACGTCGATGCCGAAGGCATGGCGGGCCTGCCGCGCGAATGCCTGCATGAACCGTCCATCGCGTTCGATGGCGGCGACGACGGCCTCGACCTCGTGCGCAGGATTCTGGACGAGGCGAAGGATCATCTGAATCCGGACGGCGGTCTGCTGTGCGAAATCGGCCGTGGCCGCGACCTGCTCGGCGATGCCTATCCCAACCTGCCGCTGCTGTGGCTCGACACCGAAGACTCTGACGGTGAGGTGTTCTGGATTCCGGCTGAGGCACTGTAATCGTTGTTGTCATGCCCGGACTTGTTCCGGGCATCCACGTCTTTTGAAATTGCTGTCTTGAAGACGTAGATGGCCGGGACGAGCCCGGCCATGACGATTTATTTTGTGCTCAATTCACGCGAGAGCGTCTGATTACTCCCGGGGTCGCTACAGGACCTTTCTGATCCAGTTGTGCGGGTCGGCCGCGCGGCCGTACTGGATATCCACCAGTTGCTTGCGCAGCCCCATCGCGACCGGGCCTGCAGCGCCGCCGTTGATGGTGAATTCGCCGCTCGTGGATCTCACCTTGCCGATCGGCGAGATCACCGCCGCGGTGCCGCAGGCAAAGGCTTCTTTCAGTTTCCCGCTCGCAGCATCGGCGCGCCACTGGTCGATCGTGTAGGGTTCCTCGCGCACGGTCTTGCCCGCCGCCTTTGCCAAAGCGATGATCGAGTCCCGCGTGATGCCGGGCAGGATCGTGCCGAGCGGCGGCGTCAGCAGCGAACCGTCGTCGAACACGAAGAAAACGTTCATGCCGCCGAGTTCTTCGATATAGCGGCGCTCGATCGCATCGAGGAACACCACCTGATCGCAGCCGTTCTGCATCGCTTCGGCCTGCGCGCGCAGGCTCGCAGCGTAGTTGCCGCCGCACTTGACGGCGCCGGTGCCGCCGATCGCGGCGCGTGTGTAGTTCTCCGACACCCAGATCGACACCGGGGCCGGGCCGCCCTTGAAGTAGGAGCCGACCGGCGAGGCGATCACCGCGAAGACGTATTCCGCCGATGGTTTAACGCCGAGGAACACCTCGGTCGCGATCATGAAGGGCCGCAGATAGAGGCTGCCTTCGCCGCCAGGAATCCACTCGCGGTCCATACGCACGAGTTGCTCCACGGCTTCGATGAACACATGCTCCGGCAGTGGAGCCATCGCCATCCGATCGGCCGAATCCCGGAAGCGCCGCGCATTGGCGTCGGGACGGAACAGGTTCACCCCGCCGTCGTCGCGCTTGTAGGCTTTGAGGCCCTCGAAGATTTCCTGGGCGTAGTGCAGGACTGCCGTGGCCGGATCGAGCAGGAAACTCGCGCGGGATTCGACGCGTGCGTCGTGCCACCCCTGCGCCTGCTTGTAGTGAACCACCGCCATGTGATCGGTGAAGACCCGGCCGAACCCGAGATCCGCGAGCTTGGCGATGCGCTCCTGATCCGGCGTCGGAGTTGGTGTCGGCCGCGTTTCAAAATCGATGAGAACGGTGCCATCGATTTTCTCGAACGAAACTCCCGAAATGCCCATTGGGTCTTCTCCCGGCTTGAATTCAGTCCACGCGGCGGCGGGCTGGTCGATTTGAGGTCTGGCACCTGGCCCGCCGGCCCGAGGGCCGGTTTCCGCTTTGGCGGAAGGCGCGAAGTCCAGTATGTTTGCCGAAATGCCGCTCGACAATCGCACGTAGAAAGAAATTGCGTCCCTGGACCCGTCGTCGCTGCAGGTTCTGTGCGAACTTAAGGATCAAGGATAGCCGACGAAACGAACTAATATTTCGTCGTCATCGCGGTTTTTGTAACATTGAGACCTATATACGTCAATATGGCTGACATAAAATTTATGAAAGCAGGAGCGCATTCGACTGACGCCGCCACCGGGCCCACGACGCCGGGGGCCACCCCTTTGCGCTGGGACATCATCGAACTGCTGTTCTTCGCCTACCGGGACTTTGTCGGAGACGCCGATCATGTGCTGGAGGAGTTCGGCTTCGGCCGGGCCCACCACCGCGTGGTCCATTTCGTGACCCGCTATCCGGGTCTGAAGGTGGCCGATCTGCTCGACGTGCTGCGGATCACCAAGCAGTCGCTCGGACGTGTCCTGAAGCAACTCCTCGACGAGGGCTATATCGTTCAGAAGGCTGGCGACAATGACCGGCGGCAGCGTCTTCTTTTCGCCACGGCGAAGGGCGAGGCCCTTGTGGCGAAACTGGCCGGATTGCAGACGGCGCGCATCACCCGCGCGCTCGACTCGATCGGGCCGGAGAACGCCGACAGCGTGCGGCGGTTTTTGCTGGGCATGATCGACCAAACCGATCCCGACAAGGTGCTGGAGGAAATTCTCCGGGGCAGCCGCAAGACGGTGAAGGATTCAAGGTGACAGAAACCTCGATACGGGAGCGAGCAGGCCGCCAGATGGCCGACGATGCGCCGCATCTGCTGCTGGTCGATGACGACCGCCGCATCCGCGATCTGCTGTCGCGCTTTCTCTCCGGCGAAGGCTATCGCGTCACCACGGCCATGAGCGCCGCCGACGCGCGCGCCAAGCTGACCGGCCTGCATTTCGATCTCCTGATCCTGGACGTGATGATGCCGGGCGAAACCGGCTTCGATCTCGCGCGCTCGATCCGCACATCGTCGGCAGTGCCGATCATCATGCTCACCGCGCGGCATGAAGCCGAGAGCCGCATCGAAGGTTTGCAGATCGGCGCCGACGACTACGTGGCGAAGCCGTTCGAGCCGCGCGAGCTGGTGCTGCGCATCGCGAATATTCTCAAGCGCGCTGCGCCGGTGGTGGCGCCTGCGATCGAGTCCGTCGCGTTCGGGCCCTATGTCTATCATCTCGAGCGGGGCGAATTGCGCGACGGCGAGAAGATCATCCATCTCACCGACCGCGAACGCGACATGCTGCGTATTCTCAGCGCGACGCCGGGCGAGACCGTGCCGCGCGGCGCACTGACCGGCGGCGACGGCTCGGTCAACGAGCGCGCGGTGGACGTTCAGATCAACCGGCTGCGGCGCAAGATCGAGCGCGATCCGGCCAATCCGCTGTTCCTGCAGGCGGTACGCGGCATCGGTTATCGTCTCGTGGCGTCGCCGTGACCGGACCGGGCGCGTTGTTATGAGTACGCTCGACACAGGTCTCACGTTCATTCGTACCGCGTCGCGTCGCGTGTCACGCGCCAGCGAATGGCTGGGCCAATGGTTCAAGGAGCTGATGCCGAAGGGGCTTTATGCCCGCGCCCTGCTCATCATCATCGTGCCGATGGTGATCCTCCAATCGGTGGTCGCCTTCGTGTTCATGGAGCGGCACTGGAACACGGTGACCCGCCGGCTGTCCGCCGCCGTGGTGCAGGACATCTCCGCGCTTATCGACGTTTACAGGTCCTATCCGCAGGATAAGGACCGCACCCAGATCAAGCGCATCGCGCAGCAGCGGCTTGGCCTTGTGGTGGACTTCCTGCCGGTCAATGACATGCCGGCGCCGGGGCCGAAGCCGTTCTTCTCGCTACTGGATCAAACGTTGTCGGTGCAGCTCAGCCGCCAGATCGCGCGCCCGTTCTGGATCGACACGGTGGGCCGCTCGTCTCTGGTGGAAATCCGCATCAAGCTCGACGACACGGTAATGCGAATTTTCGCCCAGCGCAGCGCGGCCTATGCGTCGAATTCGGAAATCTTCATCTTCTGGATGCTGGGCACGTCATCGATCCTGCTGATCGTGGCGGTGCTGTTCCTGCGCAACCAGATCAAGCCGATCCTGCGGCTGGCGGATGCCGCGGAGAGTTTCGGCAAGGGCCGCGAGGTGCCGGATTTCCGTCCGCGCGGCGCGCGGGAGGTTCGCCGCGCAGCGCTCGCCTTCATGGAAATGAAATCGCGCGTCGAGCGCAGCATCGAGCAGCGCACCGCGATGCTGGCCGGCGTCAGCCACGATCTGCGCACCATCCTGACCCGCTTCAAGCTTGAGATGGCGCTGATCGGCGACAGCCCGGAAGTCGAGGGCATGCGCAAGGACGTCGATGAGATGAGCGGCATGCTGGAGGCGTATCTGGCCTTCGCGCGCGGCGACAGCGGCGAGCAGGCGCAGCCGACCGACATGGAGCAGGCGCTCGAAGAATTGCGCAGCGACGCCGAGCGCCATGGTCACGCGGCGACGGTTGTGTTCCACGGCATGCCGGTGGTGATCGTGAAGCCCGCGGCCTTCAAGCGCTGTATCGCGAACCTGGTGTCGAATGCAGGGCGTCACGCCAATGCCATTGCGATCACCGGCCATCGCGATCATCGCTATCTGACGGTGACGGTGGATGACGACGGTCCGGGCATTCCGGTCGAGATGCGGGAGGAAGTTTTCAAGCCGTTCCTGCGGCTCGACGATGCGCGCAATCAGGACGAGGGCGGCACGGGCCTCGGTCTCGCCATTGCCCGCGACATCGCGCGCTCCCATGGCGGCGACATCACGCTCGGCGACAGCCCGATGGGCGGTCTGCGGGCGACGGTGCGCGTGCCGGTCTGATTACTTCGCCAGTTCCTTTGAGCGCTTCGTCGCAGCCGCAATCGCTTTCGTCAGCAGCGGCTGAAAGCCGTTCGCGCCCATCAGCACTTCCAGTGCGGCTGCCGTGGTGCCCCCCGGCGAGGTGACGTTCTTGCGCAGGGTCGCGCTGTCGAGATCCGACAGGCGGAGCAGTTCGCCGGAGCCTGAGACGGTTGCCCGCGCCAGCGTTGTCGCCAGTGCTTCGGGCAATCCGGCTGCGACACCGGCGCGTGCGAGTTCTTCGGCAAGCAAGAACACATACGCCGGACCCGAGCCGGATACGGCGGTCACCGCATCCATCAGCGCTTCGTCGTCGACCCATTCGACGCCGCCGGTGGCGCGCAGCAGCGCATCGGCGACAGCTCGCTGATCCGGCGCGACGCCATCCGCCGGCACCGCGACTGTGATGCCGCGTCCGATCGCGGCCGGTGTGTTGGGCATGGCGCGGATCACCTTGCCGCCGCAAACCTCGGTGAGGGCCGCGATGGTGGTTCCCGCCATGATCGAGACCACGAGGGTCGATGAGCCCACCAGCGGCTTCAACTGCGGTCCGGCATCGCGAAACATCTGCGGTTTGACCGCGAGTACAAGCACGTCGGCGGTGCCGATGTCCTTCGTCTCGGGATTCAGCCGCACGCCGCGCGCGACGAAATCGCGGGTGTCGTCCGACGGGAATGGCTCGATGATGGTCACGCGTTTGGCGTCGAGTCCTCCGTCCAGCCAGCCGGACAGCATCGCGCCGCCCATCTTGCCCGCACCCGCGAGCACGAGTGAGCCTGTGAAGTTTTTCAGCGCGTCGGAGGAAGTTGATGTTGCCATGACTCAATCCACTCGGGCCGTCCCCGCGAAAGCGGGGACCCATAACCACAGAGTTCTATTGAATGAGCGGGGGCGCAACAAGCTGTCGCAGCGTGCGCGGATCGAAAGATAGGTCGCCGCTTTCGCGGGGACGACATCTCGGGTGTCGCGCGCCCCGGATGAAGTGAAGCCTTACGCCTCGCCTGCGGTATCGAACATCGCGGCGCTCATGGCCTCCGCGGCGGTCTTGCCGGCCCAGACCACGAACTGCAGTGCCGGATAGTAGCGCTCGCAGGCGTGCAGCGCGCCTTCGAGCATCAGTTCGCATTGCGCGGGCGTGGCGGTCATGCCGCCCGGCAGGATCAGCGCCTGCCGGTACATGATCGATCCGGTGGTGAGCCAGACATCGAAATGGCCGATCCACAATTGCTCGTTGATCGCGGCGATCAGGCGCTGCACTTCGCTGCGCCGCGCCTCGGGAATTTTCATATCGAATGTGCAGGCCAGATGCAGCGCGTCGATGTCGCCCATCCAGGTGAAGGACAATTGGTAGTCGGTCCACTGTCCCTGCGTCAGGATGGTGATCTCGTCGTGACCCGAGCGTTCGAACGACCAGTCGTTGGAAGATGCGATCTCCTCGACGACCGAAAGCGGGCTGCTTTGCGAATCCGTTATGATGTCCAGATGGGACATGCTGCCTTCACCCTCTGCTGGTGTGGGATGTGAAACGCCTGAACGAAACGCAAAGAACGAGCGAGAACTGTCGCTGCAAGTTCTCCGTTTACGATCATGACGACCCGGTTTTCGGATCGTGCGCCGCAACGGCAACCTTGTGACAAGATTGATCGGTGATTTGCGCAAGACGCGCAACGCCGCTACGAATCCCGTCCACAGGCAAAGGGTTAATTTCCTGTCTCTTCAACAGGTAAGCGTGACATGCGGTGATGAAATGCATCGTCGCGCCAATTCATGAGTCCGCGCATGAACTTACGCGCGGCTGACTCGTGTTTCAAATCCGACCGGTGTGAGAACAAAACGGAATCGGATTCACGCGGCGCGAGTCGCGCAGACTCATTGCGCGTGCAGGGCGAGAAAAAATATTTTTGAAAATGGGCCGTTCAGTCGAACAGGCTCGACACCGACTCTTCGGATGCGGTGCGGCCGATGGCTTCGGCGATCAGGGTGGCGACCGAGAGCACGCGGATGTTCGGAGCCTTGCGCACCGCTTCAGTCGGCTGGATCGAGTCGGTGATCACCAGTTCCTTGAGCCGGGATGAGGTGACGCGCGCGACCGCACCTCCCGACAGAACGCCATGGGTGAGATAGGCCGAGACTTCCTTGGCGCCGTATTTGAGCAACGCGTCGGCGGCATTCACCAGCGTGCCGCCGGAATCGACGATGTCGTCGATCAGAATGCAGTTGTAGCCGGCGACATCGCCGATCACGTTCATGACTTCGGATTCGCCGGCGCGTTCGCGGCGCTTGTCGACGATGGCCAGCGGCGCGTTGATCCGCTTGGCGAGGCCGCGTGCGCGTGCCACGCCGCCGACGTCTGGCGACACGACCATGACGTTGGCGAGGTCGAACTTCTCCTTGATGTCGCGCACCATCAGCGGCGAGGCATAAAGGTTGTCGGTCGGGATATCGAAGAAGCCCTGGATCTGGCCGGCATGGAGATCGAGCGTCATGACCCGGTCCGCACCGGCATGGGTGATCATGTTGGCCACCAGCTTGGCCGAAATCGGGGTGCGGCCGCCGGCTTTGCGGTCCTGCCGCGCGTAGCCGAAATAGGGGATCACGGCGGTGATGCGGCGCGCGGAAGCGCGGCGCAGCGCATCGGTGATGATGAGCAATTCCATCAGGTGGTCGTTGGTCGGAAACGACGTCGACTGGATAATGAAGACGTCGGAGCCGCGGACGTTTTCCTGAATCTCGACGAAGATTTCCATGTCGGCGAAGCGGCGCACGCTGGCCTTAGTCAGCGGCACGCCCAGCACGGAGGAAATCTCGGCAGCCAATTCGGGGTTCGAATTGCCGGCTACCAGCTTGATGGAGCCATTCTTCGCTGAAATTGCAGCCTCTCCTCGCGATGTGGGGGAAACGCTTTTCAACATATCGCTGCCTATGAAACGGAACCGGAGCCTGACGTCTTCGCAGGCGCGCGTGATAACAAGGAGATGACGAGGCTGGCAATACAAAGCCTCGGTTTTTCCTGCAAAAACCGGCTCAGAACTGCGTCTGCATCCCTAATGGGCGCTGAACGCCAGCGTCTGCATTCGTACGGGGCCCGATTCAGGCCGATTCTCGTCGGTCTGCGCGATGGCAGGACCGGAGGTTCGGGGCGCGGCCGGGGCAGGGTCCTGCGCCGGGGCGGTCCCGCTGATCAACCCATTGAGGCCGTTCAGGCCGGCGAGCGCGATTCGTCGCATCAACTGGTCATCTGCCATGGCCCAGGCGTCGCGGCCGCCCTTGCCGGCGGGTTCCTCGCCGCTGAGGCGGATGGCGCGTTCCTGATCCCGGTCGTAGACATCCCAGACCCAGGCGATGGTGGTCTTCCCGCGCCGGACCTGCGCCGACAGATAGCTGCGGACCCGGTAGGAGGCCTGCGCTTCGCGGGACACGATGGTGAAGCTGCGGGCGGTGGATTCGGTTTCGAGGGCTCGAACCAGCCGGTCGAAAACCTGCGGCGGCGGGCCGTCCACGGATTCAAAGGCGACGGTGGGGCCGAACGACGAGGTGGTGGCAACCGGGCCCGAGCCGCTGGTGGTGCAGGCGGCGGTCAGGCTCAGCAGGACCAGCAACAGGGGCGCCCGCGCAACCCGCAGCGCTGCCCAAGTGATTGTTCGCCCGGTGAAATCCATGTTCGCCCCGATGTCTCGCCGGCGGGTTTTGCCCTGCCCGGCGAGGTTCGGTCCAGCGATATCGTTAATGAGCGTTAACGTCTAGGGCAGGCTGCGGGCAGGGTTTGCAATCGGCGACCGGGGCCGCCGGTATTTGAGCCAAATCCGAGCTTTTAGCTGTCCAGCACGATGGCGTGGATGTTGCGGCCGTAGTCCGGTTCCTTGCGGTGCGTGGTGCGGCGGTAGCTGAAGAAGCGCTCGTCCGCATAGGTGTCGATGCCGACATCGTCGATCATCAGAATGCCCGCACGCTCCAGCCGCTGGCGGATATAGCCGGCGAGATCGAACATTGCATGGTCCGCGCGCGTTGACGGCACGAAGAAGCGCGCGTTGTCGGGCGCGCCTTCTGAAAAGCGCGCAACGAATTCCGCGCCGACCTCATAGCTCTGCTGCCGGATCAGCGGGCCGATCGCGGCGATGATGTTTGCGCGCGATGCGCCGAGGCCTTCCATCGCGGCAATCGTATTTTCAAGCACGCCGCCGATGGCGCCCTTCCAGCCGGAATGCGCGGCGCCGATCACGCGTGTCTGCGGGTCGACAAAGAGAATAGGTCCGCAGTCGGCGGCGGTGACGCCGAGCGCCAGTCCCGGCACTTTCGTCACCATCGCATCGGCGTGCGGGCGCGATGCCGTGTCCCACGGCGTGGTGGCGACCGCGACATCGGGCGAGTGAATCTGGAATACGGTGAGGAATTGCGGCGGCGTGACGCCGAGATGCTCCGCCATGCGCCGGCGGTTTTCGATGACATGCGCCGGATCGTCATGCGAGCCGATGCCGCCGTTGAGGCTCTCATAGATGCCTTTCGAGACACCGCCCTCGCGCGAAAAGAAAGCGTGGCGCAGACCCGGCACGGCCGACAACAGCGACGACGTGAACGTCATGATTTCGTGTCCTGCTCGGACAGCGCCGCCAGCGTTGCGATGGCAGGGTGCGAAATGCCGAGCACCTTGAACAGCGAGCCCATTCCTTCCGGGCTCGGGCCGGTGAGGCGGGCCAGTCCTGCGGTAATCAGCTTCTGGCCGTCTTCGGTCGCATTCTTCATTAATGCCTGCGCACGGGTCTCGATGCCCAGGCTCTTGAGGAATACGCCTTGCTCCACCGGGCCGTGGGCGCGCGCTCCGACATCCTCGGCGGCGCGGGCGAGCGCCTGAAAATCCACATGTGCAGTGAGGTCCGCAAGGCCGGCGTTGCGCAGCGGGTTGGTGTAGTTGTGCCGCGCGACGGCCTGGAAGGTATCGCCCGCGTCGCTGCGCAGATGGCCGTAGTCCATGATCAGCGCCGCGCCGCCCTGATCGCGGAGTCGGCGCGCGATGGTCATGATCTCGTTGTCGGGCCGCCATTCGAAGATCGCGCCATTGGGCGCGGCACGCACCAGCGGAGGCAGCAGCACCTCGAAGCGTGGGATCGGGTCCTTGGCGATGCCGTAGGCAAGAACGTCGTCATCGATCTCGATAACGCGCTCGTGCCATCCGCTTTCCTGTTTGACCGCCTGATGGATCGGCAGCGCATCGAAGAACTCGTTGGCCAGAATGATCGCGGGTCCGTCCGGGATGTCCTCGATCCGGTCGTACCACTCGACATAAGCCGCATCGGCAAGCTTCTCGCGCTGCTTGTCGCGCAGCCGCTCGCTGGCCTCGACCAGATGCACGGTGATCGCATCATGGAACGCCGGCAGAATCCGCACCGCGCGCAGCGCGTCCGCCATCATGGTGCCGCGGCCGGGTCCGAGTTCGATGAACTTGACCTCCTGCGGCATGCCCATCGCATTCCACACCGACGCCGCCCACAGCCCGACCAGTTCACCGAACATCTGGCTGACTTCGGGGGCGGTGATGAAATCGCCGTCGCGGCCGAGCGGATCGCGCTTGAGGTAATAGCCGTATTCCGGATGCGTCAGGCAAATCTGCATGTACCGGGACACCGGCATCGGGCCGTTCGCGGTGATCTGCTTTCTGATCAGGGTTTCAAGCGGCGAATAATCGGACACGGCGAACTTTCAAAAATCGGGAATCGCTAATTTAAATATGATCTTACGTTATTAAGCCGCTTTGGCAGCGCCGTCACCCGCCGTGCGCGGCCCGCGGCGCCATGCAGCCCCGATAAAAATGAGGCCGGCGACAATCATCGGGACCGACAGGATCATGCCCATGGTCAGGCCGCCCCAGAGAAATCCCAGTTGCGGGTCGGGTTCGCGGAAAAACTCGCTGACGATGCGCGCGACGCCATAGAGCGCGGCGAACGCACCGATGATCAGGCCCGGGCGCTTCAGCGCGCCGCCCCGGATCAGCAGCGCCAGAATGATGAAGAGAACAACGCCCTCAAGACCCGCTTCATAGAGCTGGCTTGGGTGACGCGGCAGCGGTCCGCCGTTCGGAAACACCATCCGCCAGGGGACGCTCGCATCCGCCGTGCGGCCCCACAACTCGCTGTTGATGAAGTTCGCCAGCCGCCCGAGCAGCAGGCCGATCGGGCCGACCGCGCAGGTCACGTCGCCGAGCGACAGCACGGAAATATTCCGTTTCCATCCGAACAGCAGCACCGCGATCACGCAGCCCATGAAACCGCCATGGAACGACATGCCGCCGGTCCACAGCTTGAAGATTTCCGCAGGATGCTGGGTGAAGAAACTCAGATTGTAGAACAGCACATAACCGGTGCGGCCGCCGAGGATGATGCCGAGGGTCACCCACAGGATGAAATCGTCGAAATCCGTCACCGTGAACGGCGCCTTGCCGCCCCACAGCCGCTCACTGCGGATGATCTTGCGCGCATAGAGCCACCCCAGAACGATGCCGCCGATATAGGCCAGCGCGTACCAGCGGATCGCGATCGGCCCGATGGCGATGGCGATGGGGTCGAAGACGGGGAACGCGATGGTCAGAAACATGGGCAGGCAATGTCCGGCGGGGGTCGCGAATCCTGGCGTCTATTCCGCGAAAAGTAGCCCCGGTTTGCGACAGGAATGCGCGTTTAACAATTCACGTGTTTCTTACATCTTGCGTCCTGGCAAGGCCATCACCATTGTCTGGGCAAGCTAAACACGGTATTCGGCCCTCGGAGTTTCATGATGACCCAGACCAGCAACCGCTTTTTCGACGAGATCGCTCGCCTGATGAACGATGCCGCGGGCGCCGCGCAGGGCGTGAAGCGCGAGATCGAAACCGTGGTGCGCAGCCAGGCCGAGCGCATCCTGCGCGACCTCGATCTCGTCAAGCGCGAGGAATTCGAGGCGGTGAAGGACATGGCGCGCCTCGCCCGCGAGGAGAACGAGGCACTGAAGGCTCGTCTCGACCTTCTGGAGAAAAGGACCGGCGCTGCTGGAATATGAGGCCGGAGTCGTCACGCGTACTGCGCGATGCCGTTGCCGAACGACCAGTTTTCCTTCGCGACTTCCACCAGATTGATGAAGACGTCCTCGCGGCGGATGTTCAGTTGCGCATGCAGGTCGTCGGCGATGCGCTTGTAGAAGGCCTTCTTCATCTCCACCGTACGCCCCGCATTGAGCGTGATCTGGATGAAGACGATGTCCTTGCTGTATTCGATGCCGAGATAGCTCTTCGGAAAGTTCAGCTCTTCCGGCGGGTGCTCGCTGATGACCTGAAACTTGTCGTCGGCGGGAACGTTGATGGTTTCGATCATCGCCGTGTAGATGATCTCGCCGATGGCCTTGCGATGCCCGGCTGACTTTCCCTTGGCGAGATCGATGCGTACGAGCGGCATGAGGCTTGTTCCTTTGTCGTGAAAAATAAATCGCGCGATGCGGGGGGCGTCAGGCTTTCCTGCGCGTTTTGCGCTCGACAACCGGCTCTTCAGGATCGGTTGCGCCAGAGAGCGCCTGAAGTTTTTCAAGTGTGTCGATCAGCGGATCGCCCTTGCGGGCGGCGAAGATTTCCTTGGCGGACCCAAGGATCTGGTCCTGTGCGACCTGCCAGCTTGATGTCGCGGTATCGATCTTCCTGCCGCCGGCGCTGCTCAGGCGGATCTTCTTCTCGCGGCCGTCGTCGGTGTTTTGAAAGCTGACCCAGCCGTTGGCCGCGAGAACTTTCACGTTCCGGGAAATGGTGGTGGTGTCGAGGACGACCTCTTCGGCGAGTTCGCTGAACGTCGCTGCGCCACCGAGGCGGCGCAGTGCACGCAGCAGCGAGAACTGGGTGATGCGGATGCCGTGATCCTTGAGCGCGGCATCATAGAGGCGCGTCAAGGCCCGCGAGGAACGGCGAAACTGGGTGCAATAGCAATCGGTGAACATCGGCATCCTTAGTCTGGTGGCTCAGCCTACGCGACATTAGATGCATATACAATAAATAAAGATTGCATATGCATCTATATATCGTCACTTTCCGCGGGCAGAATGGATACTGAATGAATCCGGAGGAACCGATGCCGACCTACACCGTGACGACGGCAAACCTGTCGCTCTCAGCCGCTCAGAAGGGGCAGATCGCCGAGGCGATCACGGCGGCCCATCATGCCGCAACCGGTGCGCCGGCGTTCTTTGCGCAGGTAATCTTCCGCGCCCTCGAGAACGGCGAACATTTCATCGGCGGCAAGCCTAACGCGCATCCGCACGTTTTCGTCCACGGCATGATCCGTTCGGGGCGAGGAATCGATGTGAAACAGAAGCTGATGGGCGAGGCTGCCGACAAGGTGCGGGCGGCCGCGGGGGTTGGCGCGGAGGATGTGTGGTTCTACATCCAGGACATCGACGCACCGCAGATGATCGAGTTCGGCCGCTTCCTTCCCGAACCCGGCGCGGAAGACGCATGGCGAAAGGCCATCACGCCCGAGAAGCAGTCACAGCTTGGTAAAGCAGGAGTCAGGGTCTTGTGACGGCCCATGCCGACCATTTGAATCGAAACGCTTCGGCTTTGCGCCAAGGACGTTGACCAATCCGGTCCAGAATCTCGATCTGGTTGCGAGGCTTGGCTGTGACTCCGTTCGATCGCACACGTTTCTCCGAGGTTGAACGCGTCATCAAGGCGCCTGCACCGCGATGGGACAAGAAGATCGCCGCCGACCTTGTCACGGAAATGGAGGCCTTCTTCGGCAAGGTGGATACCATCCCGCAGATGAAGCAGGCGCTGGCGATCGCGGGCTATCAGGGACTTCAGCGGCAGATTGAAAAAGCCGTCAAAGGCAAGACGTGCCTGGATGCGATCCGTGCGATGGCGCATGCGATGCGCAGTTTTTCGCTTGGCAGTCCCGGCCTGGCCATTGCGTCGTTTCGCGACCCGGATGTCGACAATCCCGAGTATCAGAAGGCGGCGGGGCAACTGGCTCTGGTCGTACTCCGCGTTTTTGGCGAGGCAGGAATCAGTGGCGAGGCCGCCAGGCATGCGGTCCGCATCCTCAAGAGCCTGGTTCGCGGATTCGTCATCAATGAAATGTCGGCGCCGGTCGCCCGCCCGATCGAATATCAAAAGAGCTACGTTTTTGCGGTCGAGATGTTCGTTCGCGGTTTGAGCGAGCTTCGGGACGCGAAGGAAGCCGAACGCGTCAGTCCAGTCTGATCCCCGCGGTCTTGATCACCTTCTCCCACTTCGTGGTTTCGGATGCGACATAGCCCGCCATCTCCTGCGGCGTGCTTTGCAACGGATCGATCCCGGCATCGATCAGCTTCTGCTTGATCGCGGGATCGTTGACCGCCTTGAGATAAGCCTCGCGCAGCTTCGCGATGATGTCGGGCGAGACTTTCGCCGGTGCGGAAAAGCCCTGCCACGCCCATGCCTCGAAGCCCGGAACCGCGGCGGCAACGGCCGGCACGCCCGGCAGTCCATAGAACTCGCCCGGTGAACACACGCCGATCGCCTTGATCGATTTCAGGTTGAGCTGCGACCGCGCTGTGGCGAAATCGACGAACATCATTCCGATCTGTCCGCCGGCGAGATCCTGCAATGCGGGGCCCGCGCCCTTGTAGGGAACGTGATTGAGCTTGATACCGGATGACTGCGCGAACAGTTCCGCGGCCAGATGGAACGGGGAGCCGACACCGGCGCTCGCATAGTCGATGGCGCCGGGCGCTTTCTTTGCGGCATCGATCAGGGCCTGCACCGAATTGACATTGAGCTTGTCGGTGTTGACCAGCAGCACGATGGCGAAGCGTCCGGTCAGCGAGATCGGCGCGAAGTCCTTCTGCGGATCGTACGGAAGCTTCTGGTACAGGCTTTTGTTGGAGGCGTAGGTCGAGGTGTCGCCGAGCAGGAACGTGTAACCATCGGGCTCGGCCTTCGCCGCAGCTTCGGCGCCGATCTGCGTCCCGGCGCCGGGGCGGTTCTCCACCACGATCTGCTGTCCGAGTGTGCCGCTCATCGACGCCGCCACCAGCCGCGCGAAGAAATCCGTGCCGCCGCCGGCTGCGTAGGGGACGATGAGATGAACCGGCCGCGTGGGGTAGGCTGCCTGCGCCCAGGCCGGGGCAGCCAGACCGGTGGGAGCGGACAGGCTCGCGCCAAATGCTGCGGCGGCTGTCATGAATGATCGGCGGGTCAGCGTTTCGATCGGCATGGGCGTCCTCCTGCGCGGCCGATGCGATGCCGGCACGCGTCCCGAATTAGTTGCAAGTGCACCTAATCGTGTCGGCGGAATAAAATCAACGAAGGAAATGCGGACGCTCAGGTCCCGAACGCCACCGGGCGGAAGGCCTGGCGCAGCGCGCCGTCGAGTTTGCTCCCCATCAATTCCATGATTCCGTAGGCCTGTTCGGGCGTCATCGCGGATGTTTCGGCGTCGGGCTCGAGCAGGGTCGCGTAGGTATCAACCAGCGTGATGATGCGGACGATGTCGCTGATGCGGTCTCCCTGAAGGCCCTCCGGGTAGCCAGTGCCGTCGAGCATTTCATGGTGGTGCAGGACGACGTCGAGCACCTCGCCGGGAAATCCGCGCTGCTCTTTCAGCGCGTTGTAACCGAGTTGGGTGTGCTGCGCGAGAACGGCGTTCTCCTCGTCGGTCAGGACGCCGATTTTTTCGAGAATCGGAACGGGAATGAACGCCTTGCCCACATCGTGGAGCAACGCCGCGCGGGTCAGGCGGCGCTGGTCGTCTTCGCGCATGCCGAGATGATGGGCGAAGGCAACCGCATAGCCGGTGACATGCAGGGTGTGGCGATAGCTCTTGTTGTGATGCTTGTTGACCGCGATCAGCCACTGCCGCAGCGAGCAGCGTTTCAGCGCGCGCAGGATCTGTGTTTCCGCCTGCATCACATCGTCGAACGAAAGTGGAATGCCGGCGGGGAGCCGCCGGAAGATTTTCGACATCACGACCAGCGCGGCGGTGACGCCGGTGCTCAGGATGCGCGCGTCGGTGGTGCGTTCGTCTTCCGGCGTCTCCGGAAAGACCTGGCGGATCCGGTGCAGGATGCTCTCCGGATGAAACGGCCGCTGGATGGTGTCGGTGGCGCCGAGCGCCCAGGCCTGCGCCGATCCGTGGTGAAGCGCGTCGGCCAGAACGAACAGCCGGGGCAGGGGCTGATAGTCCTTGCCGGTGAGCTTGCTGCGCACGCGCTGCACGGCGGTGGCCGAGGTGAGATCGATGTCGATAATGACACCGGCGAAATCGCTGGCCGGATGATCGGGCAGGTCGAAAATGGAAATCGTTTCCACGCTGCCTGCATTCCTCAGAATGCGCGCGAGGTCTTCGCTTTGGTCCTCACAATCCGATGCGAGAAGCAGACGTCGCGATGTCTGCGGAAGTTCTGCCAAAGCAGCCATGTCCGTCCTCTGCGGGGCGTTAGGTATCAACTCCACAGATGTAGCGAAAAACAGGTTCCCGACTCTTAACAGTTATCCTTAACGGCGGTTACCGGCTCTCGTCACGCAACCGTGCCTTCCGCCGGCTGCATCTTTAATCAAAGCTGAGTAGCGATGGTAACGATTGAGTAAAAGAGCGCAGCCGCCGGCCATGCCGAAGATTCTGTCGATCCAGTACCTGCGCGCCGCCGCCGCCGTGATGGTGGTGTTTTTCCATGCCGACGGCATGGCGGAGGAGTATCTCAATTTCAGTGGACTGCCGTTCGGCGCGGCCGGCGTCGACATTTTCTTTGTCATCAGCGGATTCATCATGTGGATCACCACGGCGTCGGAGCGAACCACGCCGGCATCCTTCGCGGTGACCAGGATCATCCGTATCGTGCCGCTCTACTGGACGATGACGCTGTTGCTCTATGGCGGCTGGCTGATCTTCCGCGATCCCGCAACAGTGCCCTCGCTGTGGAATCTCGTGCGGTCCCTGCTGTTCATCCCGTTCGTCTCGCCGCGAACGGGAGAAATCCAACCGCTGCTGATTGCCGGATGGACGCTGAATTTCGAGATGTTCTTTTATGCGGTGTTTGCTTTCGCTCTTTTCATCGCAAGGCGACACCGCGCGTTGCTGGTTTGCACAATCCTGGGGGCGCTGGCGGCATTGCCGCTGCTGGTCTCGCCATCGGGGCCGATCGGGCTGACCTACACCAGCCCGCTTCTCATTGAGTTCATGATCGGATGTCTGCTGGGCATCATGTATGAGCGCAAGGCGTTGCCGCGCCCGGCTGTTGCCGTATTCCTGCTCGCCGTCGGGTGCGGTTTGCTGTTGACGTCCGGGATGCTTTCGGCGGCCAGTACCGGCGTCGCGCGACTGTTTCACTGGGGCCTGCCGGCGTTCCTGATCGTGACGGGTGCGCTCGCTCTCGAGCGGAAACTGAGGGTCTGGCGCTTGCCGATGTTGCTGGGCGACGCATCCTATTCGATTTATCTCACCCACGGCGTCGTGCTCTCCGTTGTAAAGAGCGCGGTCGTGTTGTCGGGGTTGGATGCACAGCCGCTGCTGACCGGCGAGTTTATTCTTGCAGGTTGCCTCGGCAGCGTCGTGGCGGGAGTGGCGGTTTATTTTCTGATTGAGCAGCCGCTCGTTGCTGCTGCCAGGAACTCGCGGGCGGCGGTCCGGCGCGTGCCGCCAACCGCTGCGCAACAAGTCACCTGATGCTAATCAGCACCGTCAGTGCCGTCCCCAACGCCGGGTCCGCTGCTGCCGAGCACGCCATAGTCGCTGGATTTCATTCCCGTACGGGTCACGGTCCCGGCAGAGGCCAGACCCAGCTTGAGAAGTTCCCGCACGGCGGCGGCCCGCGTCGGCATCCGGTGGTTGAAGCGAAAGTCGTCGACCGCGGACAATTCCTCAGGCGAAAGCATGATCTGCAGGCGTTCGCCGCGCAAATCGCTCATTTTAGCCTCCTGTGGGGGCGCTTTGCTGCCAAGGTCTTTGCGAGACGATGGGTTAGTCAATTACTCAATTCACTCACGTGGACAAAGTTCCCCACTCCGCTGCGGAATCCCAAAATTAGTAAAAAACTTCTTTAATTTCAATTAGTTATGCCTTGCGGCATGGTTCGTTCGGTGCGATATTGGCTCAGGAGGGGCGCTCACTTCTGATTGGATATTTCGATGCTCAACAATAATTCCGCCGATCTGCGCGAATGGGCAGCTCGCTGTGAGAAGATGGCTGCATCGGCGACCAGCGAAAACGAGCGCGCGGACCTGCTCCGCAAGCGCGACGCGCTGCGTGCCTTGGCAGACTCTGAAGACTGGCTGGCGGGGCTGTCGCCAGGTGGAACGCCGGCAATTTCCTCAATCTGAGGGCTGATGGCCTGGTCCCGGCGCCGGAAAAAGCCGCTCTAAAATCCGCTCATTTCCTTGTGTTTCTGGCCCTTTGGGGCTAAGAACCCGCCACGTCAGCGGCCCCCGCACCCCTGGAGGCTCGCCGCGATGTAAACCCGGGCCGCTTTGCGGCCCTTCACTTTTAAATCTTGAGGAACTTAACAATGGCGACCGTCAAGGAATTGAAGGCGACCGCTCGTCCGAAGGCCGGCAAGGGGGCCGCCCGGGCTGAACGTCGCGCTGGCCGTATCCCGGCAGTGATCTATGGCAACAACCAGCCCCCGCTGACCATCTCGCTCGATGACGCTGAACTGCGCCTGCGCATTCAGGCCGGGCGTTTTCTGACCACGATTCACGACATCGAACTCGACGGCAAAAAGCACCGCGTGATTCCGCGCGACTTCAGCCTCGATCCGGTGCGCGACTTCCCGCTGCACGTGGACTTCCTGCGTCTCGGCGAAGGCTCCAAGATCCGCGTCAGCGTTCCGCTGCACGTGCTGAATTCGGAAACCTCGCCAGGCGTGAAGCGCGGCGGCACGGTCAACATCGTGACCCACAACATCGACCTCGAAGTGCCGGCGGACAACATCCCGCAGTATCTCGAAGCTGACGTGGGCAAGCTCGATATCGGCAGCTCGCTGCACATCACCGACATCAAGCTGCCGAACGGCGTGAAGCTGTTCACCCGCGAAGACGCGACGCTGGTCACCATCGTTCCGCCGTCGGGCTACAACGAAGAACTGAAGGCTGCGGCTGCTGCCGGTGGTGCTGCGCCTGCGGCCGGTGCTGCGCCTGCGGCCGGTGCTGCGGCGGCTGCTCCTGCGGCTGGTGCTGCGAAGGCTCCGGCTGCTGCTGCTGCTGCCAAGGCGCCTGCTGCCGACAAGAAGAAGTAAGCGGCCGGGAGAGCCCGTGCCATGCGCCTGTTCGTCGGACTGGGGAATCCCGGCGCGAAGTATCAGGGCAACCGGCACAACATCGGGTTCATGGCTGTCGACGAGATCGCACGGCGTCACGGATTTGGTCCGTGGCGCCGTCGCTTTCAGGGGGAGACCTCCGAAGGCAATCTCGGCAACGGGCGCGTCATTCTGCTGAAGCCCACGACTTATATGAACGAGTCGGGCAACGCGGTCGGCGAGGCAACCAAGTTCTTCAAGATGGGCGTCGGCGACATCACGGTGTTTCACGACGAGATCGAACTGCCGCCCGCGAAGCTGCGGGTCAAGATCGGCGGCGGCATCGCGGGACACAACGGACTTCGCTCGATCTCCGCGCATGTCGGCAACGATTATCGCCGCGTAAGGCTCGGCGTCGGGCATCCCGGCGTCAAGGATCTGGTGCATCAGCACGTCTTGTCCGATTTCGCCAAAAGCGAAATGCCCTGGGTCAGCGCGCTGTGCGAGGCGATTGCCGACAACGCGGCGTTTATCGTCACCGGGCAGGACGCGTCGTTTGCAAACAAGGTGCATCTTGCGATGGATGCAAAGGGATTCACATCGAAGGACGACAGCGAGCCGTCGCCCAAAAAATGATTGTCATCGCCGGGCTTGATCCGGCGATCCATCTTTCCAAAGAAGATGGATACGCGGGTCAAGCCCGCGTATGACGAAATGAAATCGAAGCGGTCACCGCGTCAAAGTCGAAAGAAGATCATGGGTTTCAAATGCGGCATCGTCGGACTGCCCAACGTCGGCAAGTCCACACTGTTCAACGCGCTGACGGAAACGGCGGCGGCGCAGGCGGCGAACTATCCGTTCTGCACCATCGAGCCGAATGTCGGCGCGGTCGCGGTGCCTGATCCGCGCCTCGACAAGCTGTCGGCGATCGCGAAGTCGCAGCAGATCATTCCGACACAATTGACGTTCGTGGACATCGCGGGTCTGGTCAAAGGCGCGTCGAAGGGCGAAGGCCTCGGCAACCAGTTTCTCGCCACCATCCGCGAAGTCGATGCGGTGGCGCATGTGGTGCGCTGCTTTGAGGATTCCGACATCACCCACGTCGAAGGCAAGATCGCGCCGCTGGCCGATATCGAGACCATCGAGACTGAGTTGATGCTGGCCGATCTCGACAGCCTCGAGAAGCGGGTGGACAGCTTGTCAAAGAAGGCCAAGGGCAACGACAAGGACGCCAAGGAGCAGCTCGAACTGGTCGAGCGCGCGCTGAAGCTGCTGCGCGACGGAAAGCCGGCGCGTTTCCTCGAGCGCAAGGCCGAGGAAGAGCGCGCATTCCGCATGCTCGGTCTTCTGACGTCCAAGCCTGTTCTTTATGTCTGCAACGTCGAGGAAGGCGCTGCCGCCACCGGCAATAGTTTCTCGCAGCAGGTATTCGAGCATGCGAAAAAGGAAGGTGCGGTCGCGGTGGCGATTTCCGCCAAGATCGAATCCGAGATCGCGACGCTGTCACGCGAGGAGCGGGTGGACTTCCTCGACACGCTGGGACTGGAAGAAGCCGGTCTCGACCGCCTGATCCGCGCCGGTTACGAGTTGCTGCATCTCATCACGTATTTCACGGTCGGTCCCAAGGAAGCCCGCGCCTGGACCATCACCAAGGGCACCAAGGCGCCTGCGGCGGCCGGTGTGATTCATACCGATTTCGAGAAAGGCTTCATCCGCGCCGAAACCATCGCCTATGACGACTACATCGCGAATGGCGGGGAAGCCGGCGCGCGCGACACCGGCAAGCTGCGGCTGGAAGGCAAGGAATATGTCGTCGCCGACGGCGACGTGATGCACTTCCGGTTCAATACGTAATTGCACGGCGGTCCGTCATCCGGAGGTGCGGGTTCTTGCGAGCGTTGAAGGATGACGGATAAACAGAAGGCCATCGCCCTTCGAGGCCCATAGCCGTTCGAAAAACGGCGTTCTTTCAAACGCCTGCTGCTTCGCTCCGGCACCTCGGGGTGACGGCGGGAAAATATCTACCGTTCGTGGTCGCGGCCCTGGTCGCGGATCGCGCCGAGATGTTCGTTGATCCTGAATATGATCAGGATCAGTTCGGCGCTGATGCGCGAGAAAATGATTCCGACGACAATGCCTGCCAGTGCTGACAGCAACTGGATGAAGCCGCCGAACGGGCTGATCGCCATCAGGGTCAGCGCGGAGAATATTCCGGCGATGCCGAACAGGATGATCAGTGCGATCACCAGCCAGTAGAAGACCTTGATGATGGTGGGCGTGATGAACCTGTCCCACTGGAAGAGATCCTGGAAATGAAACATGGGTTTTCTCCAGATGAGGCGCAAAAGATCGAGGACGGTAGGCGAATCAGCGACCGGCTGAATCGCTCCGGATGGTGAAGGTTGTCGCATATCGCCGAAAAGGACGGAAGCTGACCGCGAAACGCACCGCTTGAGGTGTCCTCAAATAACGGCCAAACTGCGCCTATCCACAGCACGATAGAAACGATGAAACTGACATTCGAAGACTTCAAGCCCGGCCATTTCGGCACATTCGGCCCGCACCACGTCTCCCGCGACGATATTATCGCCTTCGCTTCCGAGTTCGATCCGCAGCCGATGCATCTGGACGAGGAGGCCGCCAGCCGCACCATCCTCAAGGGGCTGTCGGGCTCGGGCTGGCACATATGCTCGCTGCTGATGCGGATCTGCTGGGACGGTTTCATTCACAACATCGCCTCCGCCGGCTCGCCCGGTGTCGATGAGGTGCGCTGGGTTTCGCCATTGCGGCCCGGCGACGATCTCACGATATCCGTCGACGTGGTCTCGACGCGCGAATCCAAGAGCCGTTCTGACGTCGGGTTCGTTTACATCAAGAACGACATGCGCAACGCATCGGGACAGACGCTGATGCTGGCGACGCTGCCCCTGATGGTGTTGCGCCGCGCCGCGGCCGGCGCGAAGTAGGACAAGCCATGCCATATTTCGAAGACATGAATATCGGCGATCGCCGCGAACTCGGATCGTTCACGTTCACGCCGGCAGGCATCAAGGCCTTCGCCGCCAAGTTCGATCCGCAGCCGTTTCATCTCGACGAGGAAGCCGGGCGCAATTCCGTGTTCGGCGGTCTCGCCGCTTCGGGCTGGCATGTGGCGGCGACTTACATGCGGCTCACGGTGGCGAGCTTCCAGCGTGAAGCCGCTGAACTGGCGGCGCGCGGCGAGAAGCCGATCGTGTCGGGACCGTCGCCGGGATTTCGCGAACTGAAATGGCTCAAGCCCGTGCTGGCGGGCGATACCCTGACCTACGTTTCCGAGATCACGTCGAAGCGCCCGCTGGAGTCGCGGCCGCAATTCGGCTTCGTCGGCTTCTACAACACCGGCGTCAATCAGCGCGGCGAACTGGCATTCTCGTTCATGGGCTCGGTGTTCGCGGCGCGGCGCCCCATCTCCTGACAGAAAAATGCCGCCCGCTCTGTTCGAGGGGCGGCAAGTCTCAGGGAGGTTACCAAGGCACGATCCGCGGCATCGTGCCGCGGTCAGAGTATCGTTCAGTATCGTTTAGTCCTGGCGCGGCTCGGGAGCCGAGCGTTTCCACTGCGCCAGATTGTCGGCGATCATGCGCGTTGATTTCATCGCGGTCTGTCCGAGCTGAGCGTAGCCCGCCAGTTCGCGCTGGATGCGCTGACCTTCATTATGCATCAGCGTGCGCAGCCCTTCGAGCTCCGCAATCAACGTTTCGATTTCGCTGACCGAAGCTCCTGCGACGCGGTGGATCAGTGTGTTGACGCTGCTGACAGCGGCCTCGGCGGTGGCGTCCGAAGGTGTCTCGGTGCCAGGAGCGGCCGGCGTGCGCCGAAGGTAGGCGACATCCTTGCGGACGAAGTCGCGAATGCCCGCTTCGACGTCGGTGACGGCGGCGAGGGTCTTGTCTTCATCGGTCATTTCGGACTTTTCTGCTGGCAAAGCGTTCATCGGCTGTTCCTTGTTTCGCAGGTTGAGCGAGCGCGGAGTCCACCGCACGACGAGTACCGGTATAAGTGTCCAGCCGATCGTGACCGAAACGCGGCGAGGTTGCGGCGAAGGCGGATTCATACAGTGGACAAAACGGGAAAGCCCGGGATGGTAGCCACCCGCTTAAGTGGAACCTACCAGCGTGTCCTGAAGCCGGCGGTCAGGCTGCTGTTTGGAGCGCCGCTTGGGGTTTCGCTGACGGATCCGGTCACAGTGACGCCGCCGAACAGTTTCTGTTCCGCACCAATCCGGCGCAGCCATTTGTCGTCGGCGCTGGAGTGGGTCTGGCCTGCGATGAAACTTGTTCCGGTTTCGGCGATGCCGAGTTTGGCGGACTGATCGATTTCATAAATGCGCGATGACGCGCCGAGGCCGAACACCGGCACCAGCGTTTGCTGTGTGACATTGTATCCGTGCTGCAGGGTGAGTGCGTACTGATCGCCGCCGAACGGCAGCGACTTGCTCAGCGACGTTCCGAACTTGCTTTGCTCCTGCGACGGATCGGTGCGCGCCTCGATGGCGGTCTTGTCCCAGATCGAGCCGACGCCAGGCGCGGTCATCGCGGCCCATGCGCTGCCGGATGATTGCGAGATCTGATTGTTGTGCGCGATTTTTTCCGCGAGCACTTCCGACGATGTCATCGGCATCTTCGTTGTGACGTTGAGGTCCGCGCCGACGCGGGTGTCCCAGAAAGGAGTAACCGGCTGCTTGATCGCGACGGCGGAGGAGCCGTCCGGTTTGTCGGTGCGGCTCCACGACCACGGGTCGTCGATTGCGGCGCGGATCTTGCGATCGATTGCAGCGGGAGATTCGTAAAGCGATCTCGGATCGCTGTTGAGCACGCTCCAGTCGAGATCCGCCGGTTCGACGAATTCCGGCGCGGCTGTCTCGGTGTTTTCCGCAGGCGTGCCGTCTTCCGCCCGTGCAGACCCGGCTACGGCAGCCCAGAGTCCGCAGGCAATCGCCAGTGCGGTCACGATCCTTGGGGCTTTCGCTGGCTGCGGCATTTTCGGCGTCATTGCATTGCGTCCGGCAAATCGATCAGGCTGATCAGGCGCTATGCAGGTTAATATCGTCTTTCGACGCAGCAGTCGCGACTTCCGGCGATCATCTTCCAATGGTGTTTGTCGCAATTGTGTTGCGCCGGTTCAAGCCGCTGTGATCGTCGCGCGTTATCCCGCCCAAACAAAAGCCCCGCGCGGGCGGGGCTTGTCATCCAGCAGTTATTCACTTGGTTAGGCGATCTTCGGCAGATGAATCTGGCGGCCAAGAGTCTGTTCGACGAGGTCGAAGGTATCGATCACGGCGCGGAGGCTGCTCAGGCGTCCCGCCTTGAACTGGACGAAGAGGGCGACGCGGACACTGATCGGATTGCCGTTGGCTTCCGGCATCAGCGAATACCGCATCATCGACGCGGCCGAGTCCTCGCCGAGCATGATGGATTCCCGTTCGCTGCGGTGGAGTGTCACGATGCTGGAAATCTCGCGGACGACATCGACCACGGCCCGCTTGCCGCGCCGGGGGCCGAAAAAGGCAAACATGTCGATCGGTCCATAGATCGCCCAATCGACATTGTCATCGAGGACGGATTCAAGCTGATCGGTCTGACGCTCACTCAGCGCGCGGTGAAACGCGCGCGATACACGCCAGAGACTGTGCTCTGTCATTTTTTTGAAGTCCTGAAATGTAACTTAACAAACAGCAGACGGCTAAGGGCGTCTTCGCTGACGCCGTGCCAGAAAGCTGGAATTCCACTTGATGATACGGGTCATAGTGGATTCCAGCAGATTGACCACTCGCGATATTGCAATGCACAAATGCCGAAAGCGCGGGTTCGGCTTAAATTTCAATCAAGGCGTGTGGAGCGCCCAAAGCAGTGGCAGGCGATCGGGCTGATCCGGCTCTAGGCGTCGCCTTCCATGCGGATTCGTGCGCGTGACGCGGCATAGGCAGCCCAAATCGCGCCGGTAAGTCCGCCGAACAGGGCGCCGGCCGGGGCAAAGGTAAAAAACACCAGCGTCGCGCTGTAACCTTCGAAATCGCTGATCCCGAAAATGCTGACCCAGGCGATTCCGGCCAGGATGCCGGCCGCGGCGCCGAGAACGAGACCGACAACGGTCCCCAAGGCGGCGAGAACAACTGCTTTCATCATATCCCCCGTGATCCGGGGGCTAACTCCCGGACAACGGTTGGTCGGGCGAGGGGGCCGGCAGGTTCATCCGCTTGAACGCCGGACCGTCCCGCGCCATCCTCGCTGCATAATCACGAAGGGCTTTTCAGCAAACCTCCGAGACACCGATGACATTTTCATCCGCTCTGTATTCGTTAGGTGCGGCGGCATGCGTCTGCGTGCTGCTGGCCGGTGGCGCGTCCGCAAAGGCGGCCTGCGAGCCGTCATTCTCCCGTTCCGGACCGGATGCCGAGGCCTATGGCGCCGCCGAAAACTATCCGCTTGGCACCATCGCCGACCGCACGAAGCAGAACTACATGGTCGCGACATTCAGCAATTTCGACAAACTGCTTCCGGCCCATGCGGTGTTTCCGCCAGCCACGCCTTCGCCGCTGGCCCGCGACTGCGATCGTACGGCCTGGTCCTATGACTTCGATGGCGAGCGCCGCACCATCGATCAGTACCTTGCCCGGCATCCCACGACGGGACTGCTGATCGTCAGGGATTCGACGATCCTGTTCGAGCGCTATCAATACGGACGCCGCGACACCGATCGCCTGCTGTCCAACTCCATGGTGAAGACCATGGTGGCGATGCTGGTGGGGATTGCCATCAAGGAAGGAAAGATCCGCTCCATCGAGGACAAGGCGCAGGACTATGTGCCGGAGATGAAGGGCAGCGCCTACGGGCAGACATCATTGCGCGCGCTTCTGACCATGAGCGCGGGGATCGAGTTTTCCGAACGATACGACGGCACCGATGATGCCTTTGCGTTCAGCCGCGACCTGCGCCGCTCCGATCTGCCGAGCGCCGCCAACCTGCTCCGCCGCTACAACACCCGTGCCGCGCCGCCCGAGACGAAATTCGCCTATGCGGGATCGCAGACCGAAACGCTTGGTCTTGTGCTGATGGCTGCGACCGGCAAGCGCCTGTCGGATTATCTGTCGGAAAAAATCTGGAAGCCGATGGGCGCGGAAGACGAAGCAAGCTGGACCGTCGACGGGCACAATCAGGAGCAGGCCTATTGCTGTCTCGCTGCGCGGCTGCGCGACTATGCGCGCTTTGGTCTTCTGCTTGCGCGAGACGGCGGCGGAATCATTCCGGAAGCATGGGTGATCGAGGCAACCACCGCGCCTGAAGGTTCGTTCCGCGCGCCGCGCGTGGCGACGCCGTTTTATGGCTATGGTTACCAGACCTGGATCATGCCGGCCAAGCGCCGCATGTTCGCGATGCTAGGGACCAATGGCCAGGCGATCTTCGTCGATCCGGCGTCGAAGCTTGTGCTGGTGCATACCGCCGTCCGGCTGAAGCCGAGCAAGGATCCAGCGGCGCGCGAACTGACCGCGCTGTGGTTCGGACTGGTGCGGGAGCTTGGCGTCTCGGCGGCGCGGTGAGACCCGGGTCGAGACAACGCGGCGTGGCTACTGCCGCATCGCGTTTCTGACGCGGATGGAGAATTCACCGGTCAGATCTTCACCGATCAATTGCTGTACCAGATCGAAGGAATCGAACAGCGAGCGATATTCGACGATGAGGCCGTTGCGCAGTGTAAAGAATTCTCCAATATTGAGCCGGATGATGCGCTGGTCACTGCGTTTGGTCAGAACCGCCTGCACGAACGCTGCGCCGTGCGTTTCATTCGCGATCACAAAATCGATGATGTGATGCCTGCTCGAATAGCGCTCGCGCTGGATCTGGATGGCCTTCGCGATCCACGCCTTGCTTTGCTTGAGGCCGAGATGCGGAAAAATTTCCACGGGCGCATAGGTGATCGAGGTAAACGCGTCGTCGCAGCATTGCTCCATGCGCGGCGCGTCACCGGCATAGAAAGCGTCGAGAAAAGTCCGCACGCACTGTTCGGACCGATGATCGTTCATTGCGTTTGTCTCCCCAAGCTGGCGGTTCCGTAAGTGGGAACCGCCGGAGGATCAAGCCGCATGCGATGCGAGGTTTAACGAAGTCTCTCTAATGTGCCGACGATTTTCGCGACGGCATCCCTCGCGCGCGGACGGCGACGCAGCGAAAATTTACCGATAGTTGAGGCTCCACTGCAAAACCTGTGGGCGCACCCGGCGCAGAAGCAGATTCTTCGAGACGATGAGTTGGTCTCCCGTTACCGCCGCAAAACGCGGCGGCAATGGACTGGCAATGCCGGGCTCGAAACGGATCTTCAGCGTGCAGTCCCCCGCCAGGTTGACGAACGGGCCGCTGAGTTTCGACACTTCGCCGCCGCCGATGCCGCCAAATCCGGTGATGCTAAAGGTCTCGCCGTTGAGCTTCTCCAGTTCTTTCAGCGACAGGCCATTGCGCACACCGCCGGGGCCGGTCCATGTCGAAGGCGCTTCGATCGAGATGGAGGCGGGTCTGGCGCGGGCCTTGTCGTCCTTCCAGTAGATCACCAAGCGCCGGGTCGGATCATCGTCGAAAATGACTGTCGCCTTGGTCAGGACGCCGCTGGTGACTTCGACGTCCTTGAACACGACGTGTTTCGTGCCGAATTCGGTGACCAGCTTGGCGTGCGTCGCATCCTTCGCAAATGATCCTTCGCAGGCCAGCGACGGAGCCTTCGGCGCATCCTTCACATTGTTGAGCGACGTATCCTGCGCCATCGGCTCCGCCGGTTTGGCGGGCTTGTCGGCTTTCTTCGCGGCGTCAGCGGGTGCTGCCCCAACGCAAAACAGGACAAGAAATGCGCAAAGGCTGGCCGGTCGCAGATGCATCGTCATGTGTCCGTCGAGAGCCGGAGTCAGCAATAGTCATATGAGAAACCGTTACCCCCGCCAAGGCGCGATGACGTGATCGGTCACGATGAAACCACAACTTCCAGACAAACCCAATCGGGCGCTATATTTGCGCCAGTCCAGGCGCAAGCTCTGAACTTAGCAATGCCAAGGGGCCTCATGTCCGATACTCTCGATTTGCCCACCCGCCAGCTCGTCCAGCCACCAGACATCGACCTTCGCCGCATCGGCTCACATCCCGATCACTGGTACCCGCTGGCGTGGTCGAAAGAACTCAAGCCCGGCAAGACCTATGCCGCGCAATTCGCCGGCGAGCCCATCGTCCTCATCCGTCCGAAGGACGGTGGAGCGGTCTTTGCACTCGAGGATCGCTGCGCCCACCGGCAGGTGCCGTTGTCGAAGGGTGTGGTGGAAGGCTGTGCGGTGCGCTGCTGCTACCATGGCTGGACTTATGACGCGTCCGGCAAATGCATTGATGTGCCTTATCTGGGCAAGGACAAGCTGCCGAACGGCGTTCGCGCCTATCCCTGCCGCGAGCAGGACGGCCTGATCCTGATCTGGCCGGGCGATCCGAAAGCAATAACCGAGCTGGGCCCGCTTGGCTCGGCGCATGACAAGGCTTTCAAGACCCGCCGCTTCGGCAAGCAGGTTCGTTGTCACTATACGTTCATGCACGAGAACCTGATGGACATGAACCATCAGTTTCTGCATCGCCGCCAGATGGGCAAGATCGCGCCGCGCTATCTTGGCCGCCGCAAGGGCGAGGACTGGATCGAAGTCGATTACAGCTTTGCGCGCACCGAAGGCAGCCAGCCGCTCGGCGAAGCGCTGATCCTGAGCAGCCGCCGCGGTGCTGATCGCGTCAGCCGCGACCTGATGACGATCCGCACGGAGTATCCCTATCAGACCTTGCGGATCTGGACCTCCGGCGACGAGCCGGTGATGCACCTGTGGATCGCCTACACCCCGGTGGACGCCGAGCAGAAATTCAATCGTACGTTTGGATTGCTGTCAGTGCGCCGTCCGAAAATACCTGGTCTGCTCGATCTGGCGTGGCCGGCCTTGGTTTGGTTCACCGAACGGATCTTCGCCGAGGATCGCGAAATCGTCGAAATGGAGCAGCGTGCGCACGATGCCCAGGGGGCGGACTGGAATGTCGAGGTGTTTCCGCCCATTCGCGATCTGCGCGCGCTGCTGGCGGCCAACGGTCAGCCGATGACGGGCCCTGCCAAGTCTGTCTAGACCCGCTCCCGAAACGGAAGCCGTCGTCAGGAACGGGCTGTTGCGTCATGCGTTGTCGTTCAGCCGGAGGCATCATAGAGTCCGGGTGATCCGGTTCACGGGGCACATTTCATGAAAGCAATTGCGATTCTGACCAGCGGCGGCGACGCCCCCGGCATGAATGCGGCGATTCGTGCGGTGACGCGTAGCGCGCTCAATCGCGACATCGCGGTCTACGGTGTACGTGAAGGCTGGCAGGGCCTGATCGACGATCGCATGACGCGGCTCAGCGCGCGCGATGTCGGCGGCATCATCCAGATCGGCGGGACGTTTCTCGGCAGTGCCCGCTCGAAGGAATTTCGCGAGGAAGGCGGTCGTTCGAAAGCGCTGCGAAATCTGGCGACGCGCGGCATCGATGCCCTGGTGGTGATCGGCGGCAACGGCTCCCAGACGGGCTCCGCCGCGCTGCATGGCCTCGGCTTTCCCGTGCTCGGCATCGCCTCGACCATCGACAACGATCTTTACGGCACCGATGTCACCATCGGCTGCGACACCGCCATCAACGTGACGGTCGGAGCCATCGACAATCTGCGGACCACTGGCTCGTCGCACACCCGTGCATTTCTGGTCGAGACCATGGGGCGCAACTGCGGCTATCTCGCCATGATGGCGGGCCTTGCAGGCGGCGCGGAGGTTATCTCGACACCTGAATTCGAAGTATCGGCGTTTGAGATCGCCGAGCGGCTGCGCGCGGCTTACGAGCGCGGCAAGACCCATGCGATCGTGGTGCTCGCCGAAGGCGTCAAGGAGAATGCTGCGCATATCCTCGAATACTTCGAGAGCAACCGGGGCATGGCCGGATTCGAATTGCGCGCGACCGTGCTTGGCCACGTCGTGCGCGGCGCGCCGCCGACGGCCTTCGACCGGCTGCTGGCGACGCGGCTTGGCGTCGCTGCGCTCACGTCGCTGGCCGAAGGCGTGTCAGGTGTGCTGATCGGCGAGCAGCGCGGGGAAATCACGCGCACGCCGCTGGCGGAGATCGCCGGACGCACCAAGCCGATCTCCACCAATCTGATCGAACTCGCCCGCGTGCTGGCGAAGTAGATTCTGCGGGTAACGCGTCAGTAAACCTTCGTGCCGGATGCGACGATGTCGTAGCCGGAGTCATCCTTGCGCGGTGACAGCAGGATGATCTTCCCGCCGGCGTCCGGCGCGCCGAGGATCAGCACTTCGGACATGAAGCCTGCGATGTTGCGCGGCGGGAGATTGCTCACGCATATCACCAGCGAACCAACAAGCTGCTCCGCCGTGTTGTTGGTGATCTGCGCGCTCGACCATTTCTCGCCAAGCTCACCGAGATCGACACGCACCTTCCACGACGGATTGCGCGCTTTCGGAAACGGCTGAATTTCAAGAACACGTCCGACGCGCAGGTCGACCTTGGCGAAGTCGTCATAGGTGATGGGGGAGGAGGTCACAGTCATCGATTGCATTCGCGTCTCGGAAATAAGTGCGTCCTGTAGGCGCATGTTAAATGGAACACCTGGGTTCCAGATAGACAGGATGATGTCCGGTGCTAATATGCTTTAGCTCCCGACGGGACGATGGGACCGCTGTCCTTAACCAGAGACAGCATGATCGCTGCAATCCGTCCTGTCCGGCGCACCGAGTTTTCTCGGAGAGAGCCCGCGATGACGCGGTGCGAACTGAGAATTCAGGCGAAAAACGTGGCGACGAAAAACGTCGGCGGCGGGATTTGTGATGAGTCCCTACGTTTCGCCGGCTTCGGCTATCGCCATTGAGGCATCGCCCGTCGTTGCCGGGCTTAACGCAGCAGTCCATCTTCAAGGACTTGCAGCGGGGCGGCGTAACTTCCATTCAGCTTCGGGAATTCGCCTGCTTTTTCTTCGTGGCTTTCTTCGGCGCCTTTGGCTTGCTGGCCTTTGTCTCCTTCACGGCTTTCTTCGCGGCCTCCCTGGCCGCGTCAATCGCCTGCCGCATCGATCGTGCGTGGCTGTAAGCGGCATTGTCCGCCGACATCTGCAGCCGCTTCACCGTTGAAGTGCCGATCTCCAGCGCATCCTTTGCAAGCTGCCTGTTGAGCTGCTTGCCCTGCGCGTCCTTCGCGTTGGCGGCGAGGGCCGCGTAGCGGTCCCGCTGCTTCTTGACGGCGGCGGTCAGAGTCTTGTGCTGCTGCTTCGCAAGCTGCCGGATGAGCGCATCGAGATCGGCGTCGGCCATTTGGTCAGTCCCCCAGGTCGGAAATCTGACGATGACCTAGCAGGGGGCGAGGGGGGATGGCAAATCTGTCATCACGCAGACGTTGTGCCGTCGCCCCCCGGGGGGATGCGTGATGTTAACGGGCCGCGTCGGCGATCATCTCAAACGACCTCAAGCGTGTTGGATGGTCATAGACATCGGAGACCACGATCAGTTCGTCGGCGCCGGTCTCTTTCACCACCGCATCGATCCCGGCGCGAACCGTCTGCGGCGAGCCGATGATGGAGCGTGCGAGCATGCGCATGGCCTGCGCCTTTTCCGACGGCGTCCAATAGGTCTCGATGTCATCGATGGGCGGCTGGCTGAGGCCGCGCGCGCCGCGGAAAAGATTGGTAAAGGACATCCGCTGCGTTGTTGCGAGCCGCCGCGCTTCGCCGTCGCTTTCGGCTGCGATTACGTTGACGCCGACCATGGCATAGGGCCGGTCCAGCTGCTCCGAAGGCTTGAAGCGGCTGCGATAAATCTCCAGCGCCGGGATCAGTTCGTCGGGTGCGAAATGCGAGGCGAATGCATATGGAAGTCCGAGTTCGGCGGCGAGCATCGCGCCGAAATGGCTTGACCCCAGAATCCACAGCGGCACGTTCGTGCCAGCAGCGGGCACCGCCTGGATGCGCTGGTTCGGACCGGCGGGAGCCAGGAAGGCCTGCACCTCCAGCACGTCCTGAGGAAAATTGTCGGCAGCTTCGGGCGAGCGCCGCAACGCGCGCAGCGTGAGTTGATCGGTCCCCGGCGCGCGGCCGAGCCCAAGATCGATGCGTCCGGGAAACAGCCGCTCCAATGTTCCGAACTGCTCGGCGATCACATAGGGCGCATGGTTCGGCAGCATGATGCCGCCTGCGCCGACGCGGATGGTCTTCGTTCCGGCGGCGATATGCGCCAGCACGATCGAGGTCGCGGCGCTGGCAATCCCAGCCATGTTGTGATGCTCGGCCACCCAGATGCGGCGATAGCCCCAGCCTTCGGCGTGAGAGGCAAGATCGCGGGCGTTGTCGAGCGCGCCGCGTGCGTCGGTTTCTTCCGTGACGCGCACAAGGTCGAGGATGGACAGAGGTGTCATGGGGCTCTCGGGCTGGAAACGGGCCGTCAGGAGGATGCGCGGAGCGGCGTCCAGCGAGACAAGCAGGCGGGATGGTCTGATCCCGCTTTATATGGAGACGGATTCTACAACCGCCATGCCGCCACAGGAGGCGAAGTCCGCCTACCTCTTCTTCCATCCGCCGCGCTTGCCCGGCGCGCCGCCGGTGGAGCGGCCGGAGAACTCGGGCCCGGACTGGCGCGAGTTGGTGGGCTGGAAAATCCTGCTTTCCATTCCCGGACCCATCTCGTCCAGCGTCGGCTTGCGCGCGCGCGATTTCATTTTCGCCGCGGCCTTGTCCAGTTGCGCCGGTAAATTCGCGGCATCGCCGTACTTCTTCTTGCCGGCATAGCTGCCTGCTTTCGCCGCGACGCCGCGCTGCTTGATGGTCGGATCGTCCACCACTGCCAGCTCAGTGGCGCGCAGGCGCTTGACCTCGTCGCGCAGGCGCGCGGCTTCTTCGAAGTTCAGATCGGCAGCGGCTTCGCGCATCCGGGTCTCGAGATCGGCCAGCACCGCCTCGAAGTTATGGCCGATGGCGACCGCGTCGTCGGCCATGCCGCCGTCGCCGATTTCCACCAGCACATGATCGCGCTCATAGACGCTGCCGAGAATATCGCCGATGTCGCGCTTGATGCTTTCCGGCGTGATGCCGTGGGCGGTGTTGTATTCAACCTGCTTCTCGCGGCGGCGATCGGTCTCGGCGATGGCGCGTTCCATCGATCCGGTGATTTGATCCGCATACAGGATGACCTTGCCGTCAACGTTACGCGCGGCGCGGCCGATGGTCTGGATCAGCGAGGTCTCGCTGCGCAGAAAACCTTCCTTGTCGGCGTCGAGAATGGCGACCAGCGCGCATTCCGGAATGTCGAGGCCTTCGCGCAGCAGGTTGATGCCGACCAGCGCGTCGAAGGCACCCAAACGAAGATCGCGGATGATCTCGATGCGCTCGATGGTGTCGATGTCCGAGTGCATGTAGCGCACGCGTATGCCCTGCTCGTGCAGATATTCGGTGAGGTCTTCCGCCATGCGCTTGGTCAGCACGGTGATCAGCGAGCGATAGCCGGCCTGCGCCGTGGCGCGGACCTCGCCGACCAGATCGTCGACCTGCGTGCGGGCGGGGCGGATATTGACCGGCGGGTCAATCAGCCCGGTCGGGCGGATCACCTGCTCGACGAACACGCCGCCGGACTCGTTCAGCTCCCAGGCGCCCGGCGTCGCCGACACCGCGATCGATTGCGGGCGCATCATGTCCCACTCTTCAAAGCGCAGCGGACGGTTGTCCATGCAGGAGGGCAGGCGGAAGCCGTATTCGGCGAGCGTCGCCTTGCGGCGGAAGTCGCCTTTGAACATCGCGCCGATCTGCGGCACGCTGACATGGCTTTCGTCCGCGAACACCAGCGCGTTGTCCGGCACATATTCGAACAGCGTCGGCGGCGGCTCGCCCGGTTTGCGGCCGGTGAGATAGCGGGAATAGTTTTCGATGCCGGCGCAGCTTCCGGTCGCTTCCATCATTTCGAGATCGAAGGTGGTGCGTTGTTCGAGGCGCTGCGCTTCGAGCAGGCGGCCTTGCGCGTTCAACTGGTCGAGCCGCCATTTCAGTTCGCTCTTGATGCCCTTGATGGCCTGGATCAGCGTCGGGCGCGGCGTGACATAGTGCGAGTTGGCATAGATCTTGATGAATTCAAGCTCGTCCTGCTTGTGGCCGGTGAGCGGATCGAACTCCTCGATGCTCTCGATGGTGTCGCCGAACATGTTCACGCGCCACGCCCGGTCTTCATAGTGCGCCGGGAAGATGTCGAGCGTGTCGCCGCGCACGCGGAAGGTGCCGCGGGTGAAATCCGCCGAGGTGCGCTTGTATTGCAGGGCGACGAGGTCGGCGATGAGTTGGCGCTGGTCGATCCGCTCGCCGCGCTTCATCGCGAAGGTCATCGCGGTGTAGGTCTCGACCGAACCGATACCGTAGATGCACGACACCGACGCGACGATGATGACGTCGTCGCGCTCCAGCAGCGCGCGCGTCGCCGAGTGGCGCATCCGGTCGATCTGCTCGTTGATCGATGAATCCTTCTCGATGTAGGTGTCGGTGCGGGGGACGTAGGCTTCGGGCTGATAGTAGTCGTAGTACGAGACGAAATATTCCACCGCATTGTCGGGAAAAAAGCTCTTGAACTCGCCGTAGAGCTGCGCCGCCAGCGTCTTGTTGGGCGCAAGGATGATCGCGGGGCGCTGCGTGGCCTCGATCACCTTCGCCATGGTGTAGGTCTTGCCCGAGCCAGTGACGCCGAGCAGCACCTGCGTGCGGTCGTTGCGCTGGATGCCTTCGACCAGTTCCTTGATCGCGGTCGGCTGGTCGCCCTTCGGCTCATAGGCGGACTTGAGCTCAAAGCGCACGCCGCCTTCGGATTTCTCCGGGCGGGGCGGGCGATGCGGCGTCCAGACCTTCAGTGAGCCGTCATTCTTGCGAAATTCAGGGCGGCCGTCGCGGATCAGGTTTTCCAGCGCGTCGGCGGTCGCCTGCACGCCCAGCGATTCCATCTTGTTGCGTGCCGGACGAAACGAGTCGTCGTCATCGACATCATAGCCGAGCTGCTTCGCCAGTTCAGGATCCAGGGTCGGGATCGGCGCGCTTGTGCCGTAGTTGGCCTGCGGGGCTTCGTCGAACCCGCGGCTCGCACCGGGTGGCTGCGGAGCGGGCTGGAGCGGGGTCGGGCGGGGCTCGCCCTCGACGAAACCCTTCGGCGTCGATTTGCGCGCGCGATGGATCGCGGCCTCGCCGCCGGAGCGCCGGTCCTTTGAATTGTCCGGCGGCGGCTGCAAACCGGTGCCGGAGCCCATGCCTGCATCGCCGCGGTTGATCGCCGGGTTCAAAAGCTCCGCCAGCGCGGGCCCGATCGGCTGCACATCGGGACGATGGGCTTTCGATTTCGGGGTTTTGGGAGGCTTCTTCGCGGAATCGGGGTTCTTCGCCATGAGCGGAATATGGGGCGCGGAGTGCGGAGAGAAAAGGGCATTTTCTTCGCCGCCGTGAACGAAGTTTGCGATGAAATTTACGCGTTTGTCCTGATAGGCTGGAACCAACGCGTGGCGCATGCCGAGGACCACGCGGCAGCCGGGAGTGTTTCATGTCGTCATCGCGCATCGCCAGCCTGCTGGCCGCCGCTTTGTTTACCGCCGCACCGCTTTCCTCCGCATTTGCGCAGTCCAAGGACGCCGAACCCGCGAGCCGCGCGGTGAACGACGCTTTCCTCAGGACGCTGCCGTTCAGCGACCGCGCCGATTTCGAGGATGCCAGGCGCGGCTTCATCGCGACGCTGCCGGACGGGATCATTCCAGGCCCGACTGACAAGCCGGCGTTCAATACAAAGCAGTATGATTTCCTGAAAAACGATCAGGTGCCGGCTACGGTCAATCCGAGCCTGTGGCGGCAGGCGCAGCTCAACGCCATCAACGGCCTCTTCAAGGTGACCGAGCGCGTCTATCAGGTGCGCGGGCTGGACATCGCCAATCTCACCATTATCGAGGGTGAGAGCGGCCTCATCCTGATCGATCCGCTGCTCTCCAACGAGACCGCGAAGGCCGCGCTCGACCTCTATCTGAAGAACCGGCCTGCAAAGCCGGTCGCGGCAGTGGTCTACACCCACAGCCATGCCGATCACTTTGGCGGAGCCAAGGGCGTCATCACCGAGGAGGATGCCAAGACCGGCAGGGTGAAGGTGATCGCGCCGGACGGCTTCATGGAGCATGCCGTGGCAGAGAACGTCATCGCCGGCAATGCGATGTCACGCCGCGCGCAGTATCAGTTCGGCAGCGCGCTGCCGGTCGGCGACCGCGCGCAGATCGACACGGGCCTCGGCAAGGCGCTGGCGCGAGGGTCGATTTCGCTGATCCCGCCGAATGACGTGATCAAGCAGGCGTCGGAGAAGCGCACTGTCGATGGTGTCGAAATCGAATTCCATCTCGTGCCGGGTTCGGAAGCCCCGTCCGAAATGGTCATGTACTTCCCGCAGTTCAAACTTCTGAACATGGCGGAAGACGCCACCCACAATATGCATAATCTCTACACCATCCGCGGCGCGGAGATTCGCGACGGACGGCTGTGGTCGCGCTATATCAACGATGCGCTTGCGCGCTACGGCGACAGGACCGAGATCGTGATCGCGCAGCATCACTGGCCGGTGTGGGGCAACGAGCGCATTGTCGCGTTCCTGAGCAAGCAGCGCGATCTCTACAAGTTCATCCACGACCAGACGGTGCGGCTCCTCAACCATGGCCTGACGTCGACGGAAATCGCCGAGCAGTTGAAGCTGCCGCCATCGCTCGCAAACGACTGGGCCTCGCGCGGCTATTACGGCACACTGAGCCACAACGCCAAGGCGGTCTATCAGTTCTATCTCGGCTGGTATGACGCCAATCCGGCCGATCTCAACCCGCTGCCGCGCACGGAAGAGGCGAAAAAGCAGGTCGAGTATATGGGCGGCGCGGAGGCGACCATCAAACGTGCGCGCGACGATTACAAGGCCGGGCAGTATCGCTGGGTCGCCAGCGTGATGAGCAAGGTGGTCTTTGCCGATCCCGCCAACAAGGACGCGCGCGAGCTTGGCGCCGATGCGCTCGAACAGCTCGGGTATCAGAGCGAGGCCGCGACCTGGCGTAACGCCTACCTGCTGGGCGCGCTGGAATTACGTGGCGGTGTCGGCCCGCAGCCGCCGGCGCTGGTCAATGCAGAACTGCTGAAGGGCATTTCGATCGATCTGGCGTTCGATTTCCTTGGCGTGCGGCTCAACGCAGCAAAGGCCGAAGGCAAGACCATCGTGATCAACTGGACCTTCACAGATCTCAACGAGACCTATGTGATGAATCTGGAGAACTCGGCGCTGACGCATACCGCGGGCAAGCTGTCCGACAAGGCCGACGCCAGCGTGACCCTGACCCGCGCCGCGCTCGACGCCATCACGCTCAAGCAACGGACCTTCCTCGGCAGCGTCTTGACGGGGGATGTGTCGGTCGGCGGCAATCCGCTGAAACTGCGCGAACTGTTCGGGATGCTTGATGAATTCTCCACCGGCTTCGAGATCGTGGAGCCGAGAAAGGTGAGCGTGGAGTAAGATAAATGTCAGCCGTCATTGCGAGGAGCGAAGCGACGAAGCAATCCATTTCCTTTGAATTCAAAGAGTGGATTGCTTCGCTTCGCTCGCAATGACGACCCGGGCTGGCATGGTGAAACGAGCGTGGACAGCAGCGATAAGCCCGGCCACAACGAAATTGTTTACCGCTCCGCGCTACCCCTCACATGCGGCCTGATCATCTCGACCAGGCGCGGCGCATCGGTGCCGGGCGGAAAGAAGCCAAGATACCTGCCGTCGCGGTCGACGAGATAGATGAAGGCGGAGTGGTCCACAGTGTAGTCGCCGGGCTTGTCGCCGGTTTTGACCCGTTTGTAATAGACCCGGTAGGCGTCGGCTGCTGTCGCAATATCGGCGTTGCCGCCGGTCAGGCCGAGCAGCCGCGGATGAAACAGCGGGACGTATTGCGCGAGATGCTCGGCCGTGTCGCGCTCGGGATCGAGCGTGACGAACAGCGGCTGAACGTGCTTCGCATCGTCGCCGAGTTGCTCCATCGCCAGCCCGATTTGCTGAAGATCCGTCGGGCAGATGTCCGGGCAATACGTGAATCCGAAATAGACCAGCATGAACTGGCCGCGGAAATCGGCGTCAGTCCGCGTCTTGCCGGTCTGGTCCTTGAGCGTGAACGCGCCGCCGATCGGTTCACGATTCCACATCACCGCGTCCATCAGTTCGGCGGCGGAGCGCGTGGAGCCTTGGGCCGACGCGGGGGATACAGTCAGGACGCCGAACAGCAGCGCGGCTATCATGGCCGCGCTGCGTGTCAGAGGATGACGAATGCTCACGCGCTGAACGTCAGGCGGCTGCCGGTGGAGACGTTGATGACGCTGCCCGGCATCTGTTCCCGCGCTTCGAGCAGGAAGTTCAACCCGCTGCAATGCATCGGAATCACCACGTCCGGCTGGAGCGCCTTGATCTCGCCGACGATCTGCTTGAGGTAGTCGGCGGGCGCGGGGCCCAGATGGAAACCGCCGACGATGGCGTGAACCTTCTGCACGCCGGAGACTTCCTGTGCCTGCCGCACCGAATTGACAATGCCGACATGGCCGCAGGAACTGATCACCACGAGGCCCTTGCCGCGGATGTTGAAGCAGGTGGCATGTTCATGGACATGTTCGTCCGGCGTGAACTTGCCCTGCAGTTCGGCGGGCGTGTAGTGGCCGTAGTCACAGCCCGCGCTGGCCGGCGTGTAGTCGACAAAGCTGTTCGGAAGAATCTTCTCTACACTGTTGCGCTTGATCTTGCCGGTGGTGAAGGCGTGGCCTTCGATCACGGTCGGCGTCTCGCACAGCACGGTCTGCACCTTCTGGGCGGTGATCTGCTTGCGGTCGAGAATGCCGAACTCGCCATACTGTCCGGTCGATGTGCGGCTGACGCGGTGACAGAAGTTGTCTTCGCCGCCGGCATAAAGCTTCACGTCGGCGGGAAGCACGCTGCGGTACTTGTCGAGAAATCCGATCAGGCCGCCGTAGTGGTCGATATGGCCGTGGCTGACGATCAGTGCGTTGATCTTCGACGGGTCGACATTCAGCAGGCCGATATTGTTGATGATCGCGGGCGATGTGTAGCCGAAATCGAGCAGGATGTTCCGCGCTTCCTGTTCGCGCTGCGATTCAAGGAACAGCGACAGGCCCCATTCGTTATGCAGGACGTTGCGCGCGTCCGCGCTGCGGCCGCCGCCTGGACCCTCGTGCACGACACCGTTCACGGTCGAGCCTTTCAGGAACTGATCGTGCTGCTGGTCGACAAGCACGCGGATCGACAGCTTGTCGATGGTCGGCACCTGGATCGGCGCCGCGCTCGCAACGCCCATGCATGAGAAGCCGCCTGTCGCGGCGAGCCCCATTGCGGTGGAAAGTTTGAGGAAATCACGCCGTGCGAATTCTTTCGTCATTGTCGACCTTTCTTGATCCCGAGTCGGGATTTTCCGGAACTCTATCGTCAGGACGTGAGAGGGACTGTTTCTTGTTTGGAGTGAAGCGATGAAAATCTTTCACGAGCCTCGGCTCCGGGCAATGAAATTTACTTGATATGCGGGGCGCGGCATTGACTTCGCAGGCGCGAAGCGCAAGGTTCATGCAATCGCATTGACTTTGCGTCGCCTGCCTGACGCCCTGCATCCAGAGATAACGACAAGGATAGCAAGATGATCGACCTCTATTATTGGCCGACGCCGAATGGCCACAAGATCACGATGTTTCTCGAAGAGACCGGCCTCGCCTACACAATTCATCCGATCAACATCGGCACCGGCGACCAGTTCAAGCCGGAATTCCTGGCGTTCTCGCCCAACAACCGCATGCCGGCGATGATCGATCAGGCGCCGGCCGATGGTGGCGCGCCGGTGAAGATCTTCGAATCCGGCGCGATTCTGCTCTATCTGGCGGAGAAGACCGGCAAGTTCATGCCCTCCGATCTGCGCAAGCGCTTCGATGTCATTCAGTGGCTGATGTGGCAGATGGGCGGCCTCGGTCCGATGCTCGGCCAGAACCATCATTTCAGCAACTATGCGCCGGAGAAGATTCCTTACGCCATCGACCGCTATGTCAACGAAACCAACCGGCTGTACGGCGTGCTCAACAAGCGGCTGGCGGATCGCGAGTTTGTCGCGGGCGATTATTCGATCGCGGACATGGCGGCGTATCCGTGGATCGTGCCGTATGAGCGGCAGGGCCAGAAGCTCGAGGACTTTCCGCATCTCAAGCGCTGGTTCGAGGCCATCCGCGCCCGGTCTGCGACGGTTCGCGCCTACGCGGTCGGCCCGACGGTGAACCCCAGCCTTGGCAAAACCTTCACCGACGAGCAGAAGAAGGTGCTGTTCGGCCAGACCGCCGCAGTCGTGAAGGCCTGAGTCTTTCTAACCTCTCCCCGCACGCGGGGAGGGGGAGTCAGCAAGCGAAAATCAACAAGGTGAGGGATGACACGAAAACTGTTCGAACTTTGCGGCACGGAAACCGAGCGTGTGTTCAGCCCGTTCTGCTGGCGCACGCGTATGGCGCTGGCGCACAAGGATATCAAGGCTGAAACGATCCCGTGGCGCTTTTCGGAAAAAGACGCCATCGCGCCGCATCAGTCCGACAAGGTGCCGGTGTTGATCGACGGCGAAACGTCCGTCGCGGACTCGTGGGCGATCGCGAACTATCTTGAGGATACTTATGTAGACCGCCCGTCACTGTTCGGCGGCGAAGGCGGCCGCGCCATGGGCCGGATGCTGAACTGGTGGGGCGATACGGTTGTCCTTGGCGGCATCTTTCCGATGATCGCAGCAGATATTCACGGCCTGCTCCGTCCTGCCGACCAGGCTTATTTCCGCAAGACGCGGGAAGCGCGTCTGGGCAAAACGCTAGAAGAAGCCGCGGCCAATCGCGATCAGGCGGTCGAGGGATTTCGCAACGCGCTGAACCCGATGCGCCTGACGCTGAAGACGCAGCCTTATCTCGGCGGCACCTCACCGAATTATGCCGACTACATCGTGTTCGGCCCGTTCCAGTGGGCGCGCGCCACCAGCCCGTTCAAGCTGTTGAAGGAAGACGATCCGGTCTATGCCTGGCGCGAAAAGCTGCTCGATGCCTTCGGCGGCATGGCGCGGAATTCGCCGGGATACGCGGTGTAGTCCAATGTCATTCCGGACGGCTCGCGAAGCGGGCCGATCCGGAATCCGGAAATGAAAAACATGGATTCCGGGTTCGCTCGTTTCACTCGCGCCCCGGAATGACGGATGGGGCTACTGCGGCTCGTTGGCCGCCGCCCGGAGGCAGGCCTGACACAAACAATCCTCACCCTTGGCGGGCATGGGCAGCTTCGCGGTCTCGTCCATGCACCAGCAATGACCGGACAGGTCGCAGGTGAAGGGCGTCCCGCAGCGCGCGCAGCTCAGCGTCCGCTGCGTTGCGGGACTTTCTGACGTTTTTGTCACGATCCCGTTCACGATTTCTGCCGAATCCTTCATGTGACGTTCATGCCGCGGAAGCGCATAATTTACGCGATCGATTCAGAGTTAGCCAACCCGTTGGCGGCTTCAAGCATGAGAATCAGCAATGGCGCGTGACCCGCAAGGTGCTCTTGTCGCACTCAACCGCTTCGGATTCGGCGCGCGCGGCGGTGCGGCCAGCGATTTTTCCAGTGCAGCTTCCGATCCGCGCGGCTTCGTGAAGGCGGAACTGGGACGGCCCAACGCGGCTCTGCTCGATGCGCCCGGTTTGCAGCCGACGCCTGTTCTGGCGCAGGCGGTGTTCGACTATCAGAAAGACGTGAAGCAGCAGCGCGAGAATGCCGCGAGGACTGCGGAAGCGATGGCATCCTCATCTGCCGGAAAGCCTTCCGAGACGAAAGCTGCGGCGGGCGGCGAGATACAGGGCGAGTCAAGGACGGACATGATGTCCAACGGCGCAGTGCCGGATGCGATGTCGCCAAAAGCAGCACCGCCCAAGGAACCGCCGAAGCCGCTCAACGTCATCCAGAAAACATTCCGCGCCGAGGCGCTGGCCCGGCTGCAGCGCGCCACCATGGCGGAGAGCGGATTCGTCGAACGGCTGGTGACATTCTGGTCCAATCATTTCTGTATCTCCGCGAACAAGGGTGAACTGGCGCGGATGTGGTCCGGCGCGTTCGAGCGCGAAGCGATCCGCCCGCATGTGCTGGGAAATTTCGGCGAGATGCTGCGCGCGGTGGAGCAGCATCCGGCGATGATCTTCTTTCTCGACAACCAGCAGTCGATCGGGCCGGACTCGCGCGCCGGGCAAAATCGCAAGAAGGGCCTGAACGAAAATCTCGCCCGCGAGATCATGGAATTGCACACGCTCGGCGTGAACGGCGGCTATACCCAGGCGGACGTGACGTCGCTGGCGCGCATCATCACCGGCTGGACCTTCGCCGGGCGGCAGGCAAAGCTGGGCCCGCCCGGCACTTTCATCTTCAACGCCAATGCCCATGAGCCCGGACCGCAGAAGCTGCTCGGCAAGGTTTATGAGGACACTGGTCTGGCGCAGGGCGAGGCGGCGCTTGCCGACATCGCGCGGCATCCGGCGACGGCAAAATTCATCGCGACGAAATTCGTGCGTCATTTCATAGCCGACGATCCGCCGGCCGCGCTGGTGGGGAAGCTCGAAGCCACCTTCAGGAAGACCGGCGGCGACCTGCGCGCCATGACGCTGGCGCTGGTGGATGCGGATGAGGCATGGCGCGCGCCGATGACCAAGATCCGCATGCCGTATGAATATCTGGTGGCGAGCGGTCGGATGATGGGACGCATCCCCGAAGACCCGCAGCGTTATCTCGGCGGCCTCAATGTGCTCGGTCAGCCGCTGTGGACGCCTGCCGGGCCGAATGGCTTCGCCGACACCAATGCGGCCTGGGCCGCACCTGAAAACATCAAGCTGCGGCTCGACATCGCCTCGCAGATTTCGTCGCGCATCGCCGACAGTATCGATCCGCGCGCGCTGCTCGATGTGGTGGCGGGCGAGGCCGCGTCGACCGAGACGCGGCAGACCATCGAGCGCGCGGAATCAAAACAGCAGGCGTTCGCGCTTTTGCTGATGTCGCCCGAATTCCAGAGGAGATGAGCATGTCCAGCTTTCCGACCGATTGCTGCGAAAGCCATACCTCGAAAGGTGTTTCGCGTCGTGCGCTGCTGTTGGGCGGTGCGACCTTCGCCGCCTGGGCTTACCTGCCGAAATTCGCGCGCGCCAAGGACGGCCGTGATCCGCGCTTCGTCACCATCATCCTGCGCGGCGCGCTGGACGGCCTCGCCACTGTCGCGCCGATCGGCGATCCCGATTATGCGGCCTTGCACGGATCGATCGCGCTCTCGCTCGATGGCCCGCATGCCGCCACCGCGCTCGATTCCTTCTTCGCGCTGCATCCGGCGATGCCGGAATTCGCGCGGATGTACCGGGACAAGAAAGCCGCGGTGGTTCATGCGGTGGCTACCCCGTATCGCGAGCGCTCGCATTTCGACGGGCAGGACGTGCTGGAAAGCGGGTTCGGCGGACCGGGCCGGGTGCAAAGCGGATGGCTCAATCGCGCGCTGGAAGGGCTGCCGCGCGGCGAGCGCGTGATGAGCGGACTGGCGGTGGGCCCCACAACGCCGCTGGTGCTGCGCGGTGCCGCCCCGACGGTCGGCTGGGTGCCGCCGTATCTGCCGCAGGCCGCCGACGACACCGCGATGCGCCTGATAAACCTCTACACCCACCGCGATCCCGCACTGGCCGAAGCGCTGTCGCAGGGATTGCAGATCGACAAGATCGCGGCGCGCGACGAGGCCATGAAGCCGAAGCCGGGCATGAACGGCCCGGGCGCGATGCGGCTCGCGGCGAAGGGCGCGGCGCGTCTGATGGCGGCGGACGACGGCCCGCGCATCGCAGCGCTGGCGTTCGACGGCTGGGACACCCATGCCAATGAAGGCGGGGCGGTGGGACGGCTGGCGCAATTGCTAGGAGGTCTCGACGGTGCGCTGGCAGAATTCGAGACCGTTCTCGGCGAGCGCTGGCGCGACACGGTGATCCTGGTCGCCACCGAATTCGGCCGCACCGCGCGGATCAACGGCACCGATGGCACCGATCACGGCACCGGCACGATTGCGCTGCTCGCGGGCGGTGCGGTCAACGGCGGGCGTATCATTTCGGACTGGCCGGGACTGAAGCTGGGGAATCTTTATGAGAGCCGCGATCTCAAGCCGACCACCGATCTGCGCGGTGTCATCAAGGGTGTGCTGCGCGATCATCTCGGCCTCGGCGAGCGCGTGCTGGTGGAGGCGGTGTTTCCCGATAGCGGGGCGGTGAAAGCGATGCAGGGGCTGGTGGTTTAGCGCAAGATTGGAGGAAAGCCGTCATTGCGAGGAGCGCAAGCGACGCAGCAATCCAGCTTTCAGGAGTGGATTGCTTCGCTTCGCGCGCAATGACGGAAGCGAGTGAAACAGTCAGCCCAGCGTGATCTTGTCTATCTGCGTCATCTCGTCCGCAGTCAGCTTCCAGTTGATCGCCTTGGCATTCTGCTCGATCTGTTCGGCGCTGGATGCTCCGGCGATCACGCTCGACACCTGCGGCCGCGCCGCGAGCCACGAGAACGCCAGCTCGATCATCGTCTTGCCATGGGCATTGGCGAAGTCCTGAAGCTTCGCCACGACGTCGAAATTTCTGTCCGTCAGGTAGCGCTCGCCGAGAGACGTCACCTTGCCGAACCGGGAGTCGGCGGATGGCTTCTCGCCGCGTTTGTATTTTCCGGTCAGCAGGCTGCTGGCCAGCGGGAAGAAAGGCAGCAGGCCGAGATTGTAGGCCTGCGCGGCCGGCAGCAGATCCTTCTCGATGTCGCGCACGATCAGGCTGTATTCGTCCTGGCACGACACGAAGGCATGAGTGTTGATGCCGCGCGCGGTGAACTGCGCTTCGGCAATGCGCCACGCCGGAAAATTCGAGCAGCCGATGTAGCGCACCTTGCCCTGGCGGATCAGGTCTTCCAGTGCACGCAGCGTCTCCTCGATCGGCGTCAGCGGATCGAAATCATGCTGCTGGTAGAGATCGATGTAATCGGTCTTGAGGCGGCGCAGGCTGTCTTCCACGGCGGTCATGATGTAGCGGCGCGATGCGCCCTGCCTGGTGCCGTCGTCGCTCATCGCCTTGGAGTACTTCGTCGCCAGCACAATGTCCTTGCGCCGGTTGCCGAGCACTTCGCCCAGTACGGTTTCCGAGCCGCCGCGCCCGGCATAGATGTCAGCGGTGTCGAACAGCGTGATGCCGAGATCGATGGCCTTGTGAATGATCTTGCGCGAAGTCTCGAGATCGCTGCGCTGGCCGAAATTGTTGCAGCCGATGCCGACGGCGGACACGCGCAGGCCGGAGCCGCCGAGATTTCTGATTTCCATGATCTTACCTGTCAGGTTTGGTCGAAGGCCGGGACGGCAGGAGCCAGTCCTTCTTCCGTACCTGACGGCAGCGCCGGAGGCGAGCGCAAAGCGCGCGCTGTCATTCGCCGCACTGCGGTTTCGGCATCCCGCGCGATGTCCTTGCGGTTCGCAGTCATGCCATACGCAACGGCTTCGCCCCAACTGACAGTCACGTCGACAGCGCCGGTCGCCAGGATGTTCAGCAGATGCGGCACCAGTTCGGCCTCGCCGTACCACGCCACCTTGTCGCGCAGCGCGCGGCCGACCGGGACGCCGCCATAACGGACATAGGCGATCGATACCGGTTGCACCGTGACGCGATCGTGATGGGTGGAATCGCCGATGGCGTGATGCACCGCGCCGATCAGCGCCGACCGGAACGGCAGGATGCGGATGCCGTCGCTCGACGTGCCTTCCGGAAACAGCACGACAGCGTCGCCGCCGAGCAGACGGTCGCCCATGGCCCGCGCCGCATCGCCGGTCTTGTGGCGGCGTTCGCGCTCGACAAAAACCGTGCGCTGCAGTTTTGCCAACTGGCCGAACAGCGGCCAGTTCGCCACTTCTGATTTCGCAACAAACACCACCGGCGCCACCGCGCCGAGCACGGTGATGTCGAGCCACGAGGCATGGTTCGACAGGATCAGCACCGGGCTTTCGCGCGTGCGCTCGCCGACCTGCGTGATGCGGATACCGATGATCGCGCAGGCGGCGCGATGAAACAGGTTCGGCACGATGCGCTGGAGTCTGCTGTTGAACAGGATGCCGGCCAATTGAAACGGCAGCAGCAGAAGGGCGATGAGAACGAGAAGGGCGCTGGTGGTGATAGTTCGGATCATGAAGTGTTTGTCAGTCTCAAGGAAGGCCAGCTCGTTGGTGCATTGAACCCGTATTATACCGGACGCTGCGCGACCGGCGAAAGCGAAACCCGCAACGGGCAGGGCGGCAGTTCAGGTGGTAAAAAAGCGCGGCCCCGGTCGGATACGGCGCAGAGGGGATTTACGCGACCAGGGCCGCTTGAGCGCGTGATCGATGACGGGGGGGCGGACCACACGCCACTGAAAGCTAGGGGCTGACCGTAACAGGGCTGTGACAGGCCGGGTTGTCCACAGGGCGGGAACCATTTTCATCACCGGGCATTTCCGATGGTGCGTAGAAGGAAGCCCACCAGGTGCCACCCATCGCTGCCCAGCAAGCCCAGCGGCCCCTGGACGCGCTCAACTTCTTTCTGGCCGATGTCCGTGACGGACTTGGGCCGTATCTGGCGATCTATCTCCTGACCGAGCAGAAGTGGAATGAAGCCAGCATCGGCGCTGTCATGTCGGTTGCCGGGCTGGCCGGAATCGCGGCGCAAACCCCGGCCGGCGCACTCATCGACACCAGCAAGGCCAAGCGGGGCCTTGTCGTTGCCGCTGCCATCGTTGTGACGATTGCCTGTCTGGTGCTGCCACTGGTCCCGCAGTTCTGGCTGGTCGCGGCGACACAGGCTGTCGCGGGTGCATCCGCCGCGATCTTCGCGCCGGCGGTCGCCGCTATCGCATTGGGTATCGTGGGGCCCAAAGCATTTGCCGCACGTATCGGACGCAACGAAGCCTACAATCATGCGGGAAACGCCGTGTCTGCGATCCTCGCGGGTGGGCTGGCTTATTTCTATGGACCTGTCGTGGTGTTCTGGCTGCTCGCCGCGATGGCCGTCGCCAGCATCTTCGCGACGCTGTCGATTCCGGTCGAAAGTATTGATGATCGCATGGCGCGGGGGCTGGCCGATGTGTCGCATGGCGGCGAACAGGACATGAAGAACAAGGCGTCCGGATTCCGCGTTCTCCTGACCTGCCGACCGCTTCTGATCTTCGCAGTTGCCACCGTGCTGTTTCATTTCTCGAATGCGGCGATGCTGCCACTGGTCGGGCAGAAGCTGGCGCTGGCAAATCCGGCACTCGGCACCACGCTGATGTCCGCCTGCATCGTCGCCGCTCAGCTTGTGATGGTGCCGGTGGCGATCGTTGTCGGCAAGAAGGCCGACGTCTGGGGGCGAAAGCCGATTTTCGCGGTGGCGCTGGCGGTGCTGGCCTTTCGCGGAGCGATGTATCCGCTTTCCGACAATCCCGCGTGGCTGGTCGGCGTGCAACTGCTCGACGGCATCGGGGCCGGGATCTATGGCGCGATGTTTCCGCTGGTGGTGGCGGACCTCACCAGAGGCACCGGCCATTTCAACGTCAGCCAGGGGGCGATTGCGACCGCGGCCGGTCTGGGCGGCGCATTGAGCACGGCGGTCGCCGGAATGATTATCATGGCCGCCGGATACAGTGCGGCATTCTACTTTCTCGCCGCTGTTGCCGGGACCGCTCTCGTGCTGTTTTACCTATGGATGCCGGAAACGCTTCCCGACCAACCCGTTCCTGCCGTGCCGCTACAACCCGCGGTTCAGCCTTAGCTCGCCAGATCATTACCCGAAAGGACACCCATGCCCACGACGGTTTCGCCGTTTCTCCTGCCGATCCTGATGTTGCTCGCCTCCAACATTTTCATGACCTTCGCCTGGTACGGCCATTTGAAGTTCAAGGATCATTCGCTGCCGCTGGTCATCATGGTGAGCTGGGGCATCGCTTTCTTCGAATACTGGCTCGCGGTGCCGGCCAATCGCTGGGGCAGCGCGGTCTATTCGGCAGCGCAGCTCAAGACCATGCAGGAAGTCATCACGCTGATCGTGTTTGCCGGATTCTCGGTGCTGTATCTGAAGGAGCCGCTCGGCTGGAATCACGCGATCGGCTTTGCGTTCATCGCCGCCGGTGCGTTCTTTATTTTCCACAAATGGTGAATGCCGCCGTCATAGATGTCATGGCCGCGCGCCTGCGTCGCGATCAGGAATCCTGCGACGAGGATGATCGCGAGCGTCAGCGACGCTGAAACCACAACGAGAGACGTTTTCATCCGTTATCTCCACCGCGCACGTCATCGCGCGGCCGCGGGGCAGTCTCGATGTGCAGGGGAAAGTGGCTCAGCCGGCGATCGGCATGGCGGCCACGACCTTGATCGACAACGCCGTGACGGTGACGAGCAGGCACAACGACAGCGACGCCACCGCGAGCGAGGCGGCGACGGCATTCGTCAGTCGGAACGATGCAACACGCGCGGACCGCAGTCCGAAACCAATTCCTGAAACGGGCGACCGGATCATGGTCGGGCATCCTCAAATCGGGCGGCGAATCACCACTGCCCGGAATGTGTCAGGAATCGCTGTCGAGATTGCGGCACGCCGCGGTCAAACGTGGCGGAAGCGAGGCAAGATGAGGAAAATCAGCGGGTTATGCCCGCTATCCTGCCGCGAATCGGCTGGTTTAGGCCTCGGCAGTCAGACCCGTTTCGGTTCCGGGAGCCGTTTCCGGGGCCGCGATTTCGGCGGGCTTCCAGGCCATCGAAACGAAGCGCGGCTCGCTTTCCACCCGCTTAAGCCAGGCCTTCACGGACGGATAGCCGGAGAGATCGAAGTCGCACTGGTTGGCAACGTGGGTGTAGCCATACATCGCGATGTCCGCGACAGTCAGATGTCCGGCTGCGAAGTAGTCGTTGGTCTTGAGATGATTTTCCATCACCCGCAGCGCGGCGTAGCCCCGCTCCATCCAGTCTTCCAGCGAATGGGTCTGCAGGTCGCGGCCGCCGCGCACCAGCACCAGCCAGAAATACGCAGCGCCGACGCTCGGCTCCAGCGCGTGCTGTTCGAAGAACATCCATTGCAGCGCCTGCGCGCGATCGATGCGGTCTTCGGGCGCCAGCGATGTGCCGATCGCGACATACCAGAGGATCGCGTTGGACTCGGCGAGATAGCGTCCATCGGCGACTTCGAGCAGCGGCACCTGTCCTGAGGGATTGCGTGCGAGAAATTCCGGCGTGCGGCTTTCGCCGCGCAGAATGTCGACCTCGATAGCTTTATACGGCGCATTCAACAGCGCCAGCGCAAGGCGGACCTTGTAGCTGTTGCCGGAGCGCTGCATCGAGTAAAGTTTGTACATACAGGCCTTCGAAAGTACCGCCGGAGACATGCGGCGCGAACCGGACTGCCACCCCTGCCTGCCCCCAGGCCGATGTAACAATGAGGTTCCGGGACCCTCGCCGCAAGGCCTTTGCGTTAGAAAAAGTCAAATCGCGCACAGCCGCGCAGCCATGAGAGATTTTATTCTGCGGAGCATGCGCGCGGACGTCAATTTCACGCAATTTGGCGTGAAAAAATGCCGGTAATCCGTGATCGTCAGGGTTTGTTCGCAACTGCGTCAAGATCGAGATAGCGCATCCGCTTGGCTTCGCGGCGGCCCTGCGCAATGGCCTCAAGCACGAGACCGATGGCGAAGGAGAGGAAGCCGAGCTGCGCGATGGCGGCGGCGAGTATCGCGGTGGGAAAACGCGGCACAAGGCCGGTCTCCAGATACGTGACGATCAGGGGCGCACCGAGGCCAAGGCAGATCAGCAGCAGCATGGCGCCGATCGCGCTGAAGAAACGCAGCGGCCGCGTCTCCTTGTAGAGTTTGATCAGCGTCAGCAGGATTCGCGTGCCGTCGCGATAGGTCCGCAGCTTGCTCTGCGAACCTTCGGGCCGCGTCGCATAAGGCAGCGGCATCTCGCCGGTGGCGATCTTGAGATCGAGCGCATGAACCGACAGTTCCGCCTCGATTTCGAATCCGCTGGACGTGACCGGGAACGATTTCGCGAAGCGCCGCGACAGCACGCGGTAGCCCGAGAGAATATCGGTGAACCCGTCGCCGAACATATTTGCGAGAATGCGGTTGAACAGGTGATTGCCGAAACGGTGTCCGCGCGGAAACGCGCCGTCGCCGCCGTTGCGGGTGCCGACCATCATATCGAGATTGCGTGTCACCAGCGCCTCGATCAGCGCGCCGGCGGCGGTCGGGTCGTAGGTCGCATCGCCGTCGGCGAGGATGTAGATGTCGGCCTCGATGTCGGCCAGCATGCGGCGGACCACGTTGCCTTTGCCTTGCAGCGTTTCGCGGCGGACGATGGCGCCGGCAGCGACCGCGGCCTCATAGGTGCCGTCGGTGGAATTGTTGTCGTAGACGTAAATCCGCGCGCCGGGCAGCGCGCGCTTGAAGCCGTCGATCACGCCGGCGATGGCGGTCTCTTCGTTGTAGCAGGGCAGCAGCACTGCGATGGAGCGGTTGCGCACCATCGCGCTGTGCGGGAACAGATCATCGATTTCGTCGCGGACGCGATCAAGCTTTGACAAGACGGCTGCTCCCGATTGCATGAATGCCGAGGTCGCTCGCTGCGCGGCGCAGGGTCATGGCGTAAAGCGCGATCATGACCAAGAGGCCGAGCGGAATGCCGCTCAGGCCCGCGATGCTGCGGGTCAGGAACGGCGCAGCCCAGGCCAGTGCGAGCAGCGAGATTTCATAAGGATGAAAGCCCCGTGCGAAGCCGTGACGTGCAAGAAACGCGATGGCGATCCCGAGCACAACGAGGTCGTAGTCCAGCACATAGGGCGTCGCCAGCAGGCTCGCGATGGCAAGCGCCGCGGCCTTGAGTTCAAACGCCGCCTGCGAGCGCCATAGCCTGATGATCGTCACCGCGAGCACCAGCGCGAGTGCGGCTTGCGCGGCATAAGCGAGATCGATGCCGCCGCCCCACATCCGCACGGCGGAGAACAGCGACTGGATCTTCTCCCAGCCGGTGCCGCCGGCCTCGAGTACGATCGTACGTGTGAAGGTCGCGGACTCGGCGAAGGCGTGCCAGACATTCATGCCGAACAGCAGCGTCGACATCGCGATCAGCGCGATCACGGTCGCGGCGGCGCTGACGATCGTGGTCCAGCGGCCGGTCGCGATCAGCACGAGCGGAATCAGGATTCCGAATTGCGGCTTGTAGGAGAGAAAGCCGAGGCACAGGCCTGCGAGTGCGGGGCGCCGGTCCAGCAAGGTGAGAAAGCCACCGAGCAGGGCCGCGGTGAAAAATCCGTTCTGGCCGTGGCCGACATTGACGAACACCGCCGGAAATGCCGCCGTGACCAGCCATGTCTCACGCCTCGGCACGATCGAATGGACGGCTGCCATGAAAGCGGGGAGGGACACCGCGAGCCAGCACGCGAGCGCGAAGCCGTAAGGCATCAGCGCCAGCAGCGCGGCCACCATCAGGAAAAACGGCGGATAGTGCCAGCCGAAGAACGGGACATCGCGGCCCTCGAACACGGCGATTTCGGCGGCGTGCTGAAGCTTCGGATCGTAGGCGTCAGGCGCCTTGCCCGACAGGGTCAGGACACCGGCCGCGTAGACATTGGAGAAATCGGTTCCGATCGGCTTGCCGTTGCGATCGATCATGTGATCCGAGGTGGCGAGCAGCCCGATCAGTCCGGCCACCGAAATGGCGAGGACCAGCAATGCATAGTTGCGGATACGGGCCGGCGTGAGCCAGTTTCCCGTCCGAAGGTCTTGCCAGATATGGCTCATTTTCTCGCCAGGATTTACGAATGTTACAGGGCGCGGGCACATCGGCCCCTGGGCGCATCGACCCTAGGGCGGGCGCTTTAAGGTTTCCTTAGTCTGCGGCGCAATTTCGTGTGTTTCGGGCGAAGTTTCTTGCGATGCAGCGTCGCCCGTTTTAGGGTGCCCCGCCCGCTAAAACCCGCGAATCCGGGCCTTCGCGACCCTCAGCATCCTTTAGGAGAACACGATGCCGTTTCTGTCCGCTGCGCTTGACCGTGTGAAGCCGTCCGCGACCATCGCGGTCACGGATAAAGCACGTCAGCTCAAAGCCGCGGGCCGCAATGTCATCGGCCTTGGCGCAGGCGAGCCCGACTTCGACACGCCCGCCAACATCAAGCTGGCGGCGATCCATGCCATCGAGGCCGGCAAGACCAAGTACACGGCGGTGGACGGCATTCCCGAACTGAAGGACGCGATCATCGCGAAGTTTCAGCGCGAGAACGGCCTGACCTACAAGCCGAACCAGATCACGGTCGGCACCGGCGGCAAGCAGGTGCTGTACAACGCGCTGATGGCGACGCTGAACCCCGGCGACGAAGTCATCATCCCGGCGCCGTACTGGGTGAGCTATCCGGAAATGGTGGCGCTCGCCGGCGGCGAGAGCGTGCCGGTGGTCTGCACGGCGGAGTTCGGCTTCAAGCTGCAGCCGGCCGCGCTGGAGAAGGCGATCACGCCGAAGACCAAGTGGATCATCCTCAACTCGCCGTCGAACCCGACCGGCTCGGCCTATACCCACGCCGAACTGAAGGCGCTCACCGACGTGCTGGTGAAGCATCCGCATGTCTGGGTGATGACCGACGACATGTACGAGCATCTCGTCTACGACGATTTTGAGTTCACCACCCCGGCGCAGGTCGAGCCGAAACTGTTCGATCGCACGCTGACCGTGAACGGCGTATCGAAAGCCTACTGCATGACCGGCTGGCGTATCGGTTATGCGGGCGGGCCGCAGCAGCTCATCTCGGCAATGGCGACCATCCAGTCGCAATCGACCTCGAACCCGTCGTCGATCGCGCAGTGGGCGGCCGTCGAGGCGCTCAACGGTCCGCAGGACTTCATCGCGGCGAACAACAAGGTGTTCAAGGAGCGCCGCGATCTCGTGGTCGCCATGCTGAATCAGGCGAGCGGTATCGACTGTCCGCGCCCCGAAGGCGCGTTCTACGTCTATCCGTCCTGCGCGGGCACCATCGGCAAGACCGCGCCATCGGGGAAAAAGATCGCGACCGACGAAGACTTCGTAACCGAGCTTCTGGAGACCGAAGGCGTCGCGGTGGTGCAGGGGTCCGCATTCGGCCTCGGCCCGGCGTTCCGCATCTCCTACGCGACGAAAACCTCGGACCTCGAGGAAGCCTGCAAGCGCATCCAGCGTTTCTGCGGAAACCTGCGCTGAGGCGCTGATGATATGTCGAGGCTGCTGTCGTGACCGCGCCTCGACATTTCGCTCACGGCGTCTATCGCCCTGACGTCGATGGCCTGCGCTGCATTGCAGTCCTCGGCGTCATCTTCTGTCATCTCAAGTTCTCGGCCATGCCCGGAGGATTCGTCGGCGTCGACGTGTTCTTCGTCATTTCCGGTTACCTGATTTCGCGAAATATCCTGAACGATCTGCAGGATGGCCGCTTCTCGCTGCTGACTTTCTACGATCGCCGGATCCGGCGCATTTTCCCGGCGCTTTTCGTCACCATCGCAGCTTCGTTCGCAGTAGGGCTGGTGCTGTCTTCGCCGGAGCAGTTGCGTGTCCTGGCCGGCGACGTCGTCTCGTCGCTGTTCTCCATCGTCAACATCCGTTTCTGGAAAGGGGCGCACGACTATTTCGCCGCCTCGAGCGACGAGCGCACGCTGCTGCATTTGTGGTCGCTGTCGGTGGAAGAACAGTTCTACCTGGTCTGGCCTGCGCTGCTGCTGCTCCTGACAAGGGCGAAGAACTCGGCTTTCCTTTTTGTCGCGATCACGACGCTCGCGGCGGCTTCGTTGATCGCGGCCCAATTGTGGCTGCCGCGCGACACTGCGGCCGCCTTCTACCTGACCCCCTTCCGCGTGTTCGAGTTTGCGTTCGGGACGATCGTGGTTCTGGCCGAGCGGCGCGGATCTCCCGGACCTCGACAGGCTATTGCGATGTTCGCAATGGGGCTGGTTCTGATCTTCGCGTCCATGATCTTCTACACGGCGGCGACGCCGTTCCCGGGACTGACCGCTGCGATCCCTGCCGCCGGGACTGCGCTTGCGATCTACGGTGGCCGCGGCTCCACGCAGTTGCGCATTCTCGGCAACCCCGCCGCCGTCTGGGTCGGGACCATCTCCTATTCGCTGTATCTGTGCCATTGGCCCGTGATCGTGTTCGGCCGCCATGTCATCGGCGACTGGATGGACGTGGTCTGGGTCAAACTCGTGGCCCTTGCCGTGATGTTCGGTCTGGCGACGATGCTTCATCGTCTGGTCGAAGTGCCATTCCGGTCGCGTGCGCCTGAGGTGAGGCCGTTCTGGAAACTTCTCGGCGCCTGCGGTGTTGCGATTGCCGTTGTCGCTGTTCCGGCGCACACGGCCTTCCGTCAGGATGGCTGGTCGTGGCGCTTCAACGAGGCGCAGCGAGCGGTCATGCACAAGCAGGCGTTCGCCTTCGCGCCGTGCTCGGAGTATCTGTGCGTGTTTGGCGACACGGCCGGGCCGCTCGGCGTGCAGATCATCGGCGATTCCTATGCGCAGCAGTATGTCGCCGCGTTGCAGCCGCTGCTGCTCAAGCTTGGCATGCGGGGCGAATCCTACGCTTACGGCGGATGCCTGATGCTCGACGGCATCCGGCTGGGCCATGCTTCCACCGCGGCGCGTTGTGCCGCCGAGCGGGACGCTACATTCGAGAAGGTACGCAGCAGCGCCGCGCCAGTGTTGATCGCACAGGCGTGGCGGTCCTATCGCAATCTCGCCGGAGAGGATGGCCGGCCGCTGCCGGGGAACACCGACAATCAGTACCGCGAAGCGATCGCGGCGGCGCTGTCCCGGACGATTGATAAGATGGGTGGCCCGGACCGGCGCATCTTGCTGATCGGCGGCGAAGTGCTGACCCACTGCAAAAAGTACGAAACGGAAATCAGGCGTCTGTCCATCGCCCCGCCGCCGGATTGCGTTCCTCCGACCCTGGCCGAAGTGCGAACGCAGACAGCACCATGGAATGAGACTTTCCGCAGTATCAAGGCGCGGTATCCTGACAAAGTGACGACACTGTTTCCGGAAGATTACCTCTGCCCGAGTGTGTGCGAGGTGATGAATGGCGGCCTTTGGCTGTTTCGGGACAGCGGTCACCTGACTGTGATGGGATCGGAGCTTCTGGGCGCGCGTGCAGAAGACACTTTGGTGAGCTTCTTGCTAGGCAAGCCGGCAACGAGCGTTGGCGGAAACCTGCGATAAGGCAACACCGCTGAATAATGTCGGTGGCTTGATAGGAAATAAGCAGGCTGCCATGTTTTTGACACGGCGCTTCCCTTTTGTCCGCGCGCCTATCAAAACAAGCAATCCGGAGTTGAATTCCATGCGTCTTTCATCAGTTCTCGGTACCGCGTTCGCGGCACTCGTCGCCTCGTTCGCCGCGGCGAACGCACAGCAGGCCGTTCAGGTCGGCGTGCTGGAATGCCGGGGCGGCCAGAACGTCGGTATGGTCGTCGCGTCCAAAACCACGCTTGAGTGCGTTTTCCGCAGCGAAGGCCGCCGTCCCGAGCCTTATCTGGCGCATGTCACCCGCGTCGGCGTCGACCTCGGCGTGACCGAAAACACCAGCTTTGCGTGGGCGGTGCACGCCCCGACCCAGCGTCTCGGCCGCGGCGATCTTGCCGGCAACTACGGCGGCGTCGGCGGCAACGTCTCCTTCGGTCTCGGCGGCGGCGGCAACCTGATGTGGGGCGGCTCGCAGAATTCCTACGCGCTCCAGCCGCTCAGCCTGCAGGGCCAGACCGGCCTGAACGTGGCCGGCGGCGTTGTCGGCCTCGACCTTGAGCCGGCCGGCCTGGTGAAGCGCAAGCATCGCCGCCACCACCATCGCGGTTGAGTTAACAAACCGGAATGAAAAAGGCCCGCACATGCGGGCCTTTTTTGTTGCTCTTTAAGGGCTATCGGCAGGGCAGGAATTGAACATTGCCCGCCGGTATGACTAGATGCGCGGACCTTTCACGGTCTTTTTCACATCGGTCCTTCAATTCGCGCCATACAGCCGGAGACATCCCAATGCGCCGCCTTTCCACCGTCCTGTCCGTTGCTTCGGCAGCCCTCGTCGCGACGGCTGTCCTCGTTCATGCTCAGTCAGGGCGCACCCAGGTCGGCGTGCTTGAATGCCGCGGCGGTCCGAATGTCGGCATGATTGTCGGTTCGGTCACCAATCTCGGATGCGTCTTCCGCGCCGACGGCCGCCCGGACGATCTCTATACCGCGCGCATCACCAAGATCGGCGTCGATCTCGGCATCACGACTGAGACCGCGTTGTCATGGGCGGTGTTCGCACCGACCGCGCGTATCGGCATGGGCGACCTGTCCGGCAATTACGCCGGCGTCGACGCCAGCGCCGCGGTGGGCGTCGGTCTCGGCGGCAACGCCATGCTCGGCGGTTCGGCCAATTCCTTCGCCCTGCAACCTCTGAGCGTGCAGGGACAGACCGGCTTGAGCGTCGCCGGCGGCGTGCAGAGCATGGAACTGCGTCCCGGCCGCTTCTGAGGTTCGCGCACAGAATATTTTTTGCAAAGGCCCGCCGCCTTGGCGGGCCTTTTGTTTTCGATAATGTCTCCAATGGGACAGCAATTTTAGGTGATCGCGCGATGCTGCGCAGCGGCATGTTTCCCGCTTGCCAACCGTACCGCGCCTTGAGACGATCCTGATGCCGACCCGCGTGAACGCATTCCGCAGAAGTGGGAGCGGTGCGAGCGGAATGCGCGTAGCTATGAAGTGAGAGCGTTCCGGCGGCGACCGGATGACCCTTCGCCGGGAAGTGCTCGATGCGGGCCGTACTCCATGAGGAGACGGCAAATGGGACAAGACAACCTGAGAAGTCCCCGTGGTCCCCGGTGCATTGCGCTGGTGGGCCCGTTCCAGAGTGGCAAGACCACATTACTTGAAGCGATCCTGGCCCGGACCGGGGCCATTCCCAAAGCAGGCACCGTTGAAGCATGTAATACCGTCGGAGATCAGTCTCCGGAGGCGCGTAACCACCGCATGAGTGTCGGGCTGACAGCCGCGACCACCACCTTCATGGGCGACAGCTACACTTTTATCGATTGTCCGGGGTCCGTTGAATTCGCGCACGACATGCGTGCCGCGCTGCCGGCGGTCGATGCCGCGGTCATCGTGTGCGAGGCCGACGAGCGCAAGCTCCCGCAATTGCAGATCATCATGCGCGAACTCGAAGACCTCGGGATTCCGCGCTTCCTGTTCCTCAACAAGATCGACAAGGCGAACAAGCGCATCCGCGAAACGCTGGCGACGTTGCAGCCGGCCTCGCGCACGCCGCTGGTATTGCGTCAGATTCCGATCTGGAAGGGCGATCTCATCGCAGGCTTCGTCGATCTCGCGCTGGAGCGCGCCTTTGTCTATCGCGAGCATATGCCGTCCGAGGTGATCGACCTTGAGGCAGGCGATCTCGATCGCGAGAAGGAAGCCCGGCTCACCATGCTGGAAAAACTCGCCGATCATGATGACCGGCTGCTCGAACAGTTGCTTGAGGATATTCCGCCGCCGCGCGACGAGGTGTTCGACGATCTCGCCAACGAATTGCGCGAGGGTCAGATCTGTCCGGTGCTGCTCGGCTGCGCGACGCGCGAGAACGGTGTGCTGCGGCTGATGAAGGCGCTGCGCCATGAAGCTCCCAATGTCACGGCCACTGCCAAACGCCTCGGTGTTGATGACGAGAAGACGGGGCTCGCCTATGTCCTGAAGACCACGCATCTTCAGCATGGCGGCAAGCTGTCGCTGGCGCGCATCCTGCGCGGGCATATCGCCGACGGCGACACCGTGCAGTCGTCCGGCGGCGGAAGCGGCCGGGTCTCTGGAATTGCCGTGCCGAACGGCGGCGCCGACGGCAAGCGTGCATCCGCGGCTGCCGGCGAGACGGTTTCGCTCGGCAAGCTTGATCCGGTCCACACCGGTGAGACGCTGACGACGGGCAAGACCACGCCCGCTGCGCTCGCCGATGTGGTGGCGACTCCGCCTGTTCTGGCGACGGCACTGTCCGCGCTGGACCGCAAGGACGACGTCAAGCTCGGGCAGGCGCTGACGCGTCTGATCGAGGAAGATCCGTCGCTGAGCGTCGTCCACAATCCTCTCACACACGAAATGGTGCTGTGGGGGCAGGGCGAGATGCATCTGCGCGTCGCGGTCGAACGGCTGAAGGACCGCTTCGGCGTCACCGTGAAGCAGCACGCGCCGCCGGTCGGTTATCAGGAGACCATCCGCAAGACCATCACCCAGCGCGGGCGTCACAAGAAGCAGTCCGGCGGCCATGGCCAGTTCGGCGACGTGGTGCTCGACATCAAGCCGTTGCCGCGCGGCAGCGGCGTGGTGTTCCGCGAAAAGATCGTCGGCGGCGCCGTGCCTAAAAACTATATCGGCGCGGTGGAGGAAGGCGTCGGCGACGGCATGATGCGCGGGCCGCTCGGCTTCCCGGTGATCGATCTCGAAGTGACGCTCACCGACGGCTCGTATCACAGCGTCGACTCGTCCGATCAGGCGTTCCGCACGGCGGCGCGTATCGGCGTCACCGAAGCGTTGCCGCAATGCGCACCGGTGTTGCTGGAGCCGATCCATGTGGTCGAGATCGTCTGTCCGACCGATGCGACCGCGAAGATCAACTCCATCCTTTCAGGGCGGCGTGGCCAGATTCTCGGATTCGATACCCGCGAGGGCTGGACCGGTTGGGACCGGGTGCGGGCGATGATGCCCGAAGCCGAAATCGGCGATCTGATCGTGGAATTGCGCTCGGCGACAGCGGGAGCCGGCGGCTTCACCCGGCAGTTCGACCACATGTCTGAAGTCACCGGCCGCGCGGCGGAGCAGATCATCGCCGCGCATCGCACGGCGGCATAAGGCAACGTCTCGCGTGAAATGCGAGATTCTTCACCTCTCCCCGTCGAACGGGGAGAGGTGAAACCGCCGCGCTCATTGCAAAAATCAGCCTACAAAACGGCTCTGGATGATGTATAATACATCATTAGGGCCGTTTTTTACTTGCATTATGGTCTCTCAAGATGGAATTTTGTCATTGATCACATCTTCGCAGATGCGGGCCGCGCGGGCTCTTTTGGGTATCGACCAAAAGACTCTCGCGGAAATGTCCGGTGTGTCGCTTCCGACCATCCAGCGGATGGAGGCCAGCGGCGGCGTTGTTCGTGGTGTTGTCGACTCTCTGACCAAGGTTGTCGACGCACTGAACCGGGCCGGCGTGGATCTGATCGGCGACAACGCCAGGAGCGAGGGCGGGGGCCGGGGCGTGCGGTTCAGGGAGCCGCCGCAAAGTTAAAAGCCGGCGACACGCCGGCATGACACGCGGGCGCAGAACACATGGACGCATCGAGCGCACAGCCGAGCCAGCCGCAGCCGACATTCGCTGCACTGTACACACCGAAATTCGTCACGGTCCTGCGCGAGGGCTACGGCCTCGATGTCTTTCGCGCCGATGTGGTCGCAGGCCTGACCGTCGCTATTGTCGCGCTGCCGCTGTCGATGGCGATTGCGATCGCCTCCGGCACCACGCCTGACCGCGGACTTTACGCAGCGATCTTCGGCGGCTTTCTCGTCTCGCTGCTCGGCGGCAGCCGCTTCCAGATCGGCGGCCCCGCCGGTGCGTTCATCGTGCTTGTTGCGGCATCGATGGCGCGCCATGGAATCGACGGCGTGCTGCTGGCGACGATGATCGCCGGACTGATTCTGATCGCCGCCGGATTCCTGCGGCTCGGCACCTATATCAAGTTCATTCCCTATCCGGTGACGGTGGGCTTCACCGCCGGCATCGCCGTCATCATCTTCGCCAGCCAGATCCGCGATCTGCTCGGCCTCACACTTGCGGGCAAGGAACCGGGCGAACTGATCCCGAAACTTGAAACACTGGGACGCGCCATCGGCACCACGAATGTTGCCGCGGTGGCGATCTCGGTTGCGACCATCGCCATCATCGCAGGGCTTCGCAGGCTGCGCCCGGCCTGGCCCGGCATGCTGATCGCCGTCGTCGTCACCGGCGCTGCGGCGGCGCTGCTGTCGCTGCCGGTGGAAACCATCGGCACGCGTTTCGGCGGCATTCCGCAGTCGTTTCCGGCCCCGTCGCTTCCCGTTATCACGCTGGCGAAGATTCAGGCGGTGCTGCCCGACGCGATGGCTTTCGCATTGCTCGGGGCCATCGAGTCGCTGCTGTCCGCCGTGGTCGCCGACGGCATGACCGGCCGCCGTCATCGCTCCAACTCTGAACTGGTGGCGCAGGGTTTCGCCAATATCGGCTCGGCGTTGTTCGGCGGAATCTGCGTCACCGGGACCATCGCACGCACCGCCACCAATGTCCGCGCCGGCGCACGCGGGCCGGTGGCCGGCATGCTGCATTCGGTGTTCCTGCTGGCGTTCATGCTGCTGGCTGCTCCGCTGGCGAGTTACATTCCGCTGGCGACGCTCGCAGGCGTGCTCGCCGTGGTGGCGTGGAACATGGCGGAGAAGCATGAGTTCGCGACACTCATCCGCTCGTCATGGGGCGATGCCGTCGTGCTGCTCGCGACATTCCTGCTCACCGTGTTCCGCGATCTCACCGAAGGCATCGTGGTCGGTTTCGCGCTCGGCGCGTTGTTGTTCATTCACCGCATGTCGCAGATCACCGGCATCGACACCTACGCGCCGCTCACCGTCGACGACAAGGCCGACAGGTCGAACGGCGACAACGAACCCTACGATCCCGCCCTCGCTGCCGACCGCGACATTATGGTCTATCGCATCAGCGGCGCATTCTTCTTCGGCGCGGTCGCCGCCGTGGCCTCGGTGCTCGATCGCCTGTCCGGCTACAAGGCGCTGGTGATCGACTTCAAGGCGGTGCCGCTGCTGGACTCCACCGCGGCGAATGCCATCGCGCAGATCGCGGTCAAGGCGCGGCGTCACGGCGTGCGGGTGTTCATCACCGGAGCATCGCCTTCCGTGCGGAGAACGCTGCTGTCCTATGGCGCACGGCCGCCACAGGCGAAATACCGCTCGGACATCGCAAGCGCCGTCGCGGAAATCAAGCGGCTGGATCAAACGATTTGACAGCGCCGGGGGCTGCGTGATTTGACCAATCCACATACCAATTCGTATGTGGAGTTGGTCGAACCGGAGCCCGATTTGTGAGCGTGACACCTGCGGCATGTCTGATCGGCTGGCCCGCCGCACATTCGCGGTCGCCGCTGATTCACAAATACTGGCTGACGTCCTTCGGCATCGACGGCGACTATCGCATCGAAGCTGTGGAGCCGGCAGCGTTCGCGGATTTCATCGGACATCTTGCGGACCGCGGCTACAAGGGCGCGAACGTCACCATCCCGCACAAGGAGCAGGCGCTCGCACTCTCTGCGCCGGATACGCGTGCGCGTGCAGTGGGCGCGGCCAACACGCTCTACTTCTATGGCGGCGAACTGCATTCGACCAATACCGATGTCGAGGGCTTCATCGGCAATCTCGACGCCAGCGCGCCGGGCTGGGATCGCACCGAAGATGTGCTGGTGCTCGGCGCGGGCGGATCGGCACGCGCGGTGATTTTCGGATTGATCGAACGCGGCATCAGACGTGTGCATCTGGCCAACCGCACCGCGTCGCGAACGCAGGTGCTGGCCGATCAGTTCGGCGCACATGTGCAGCCGCTGGCATGGGATGCCGTTGGCGATGTGCTGCCGTGTGTGGGCCTTCTGGTGAACACCACATCGCTCGGCATGAAGGGGCAGCCGCCGCTCGATGTGAATGTCGGCGCGCTTCCGTCAAGCGCGACCGTCGCCGATCTGGTCTACGTGCCGCTCGAAACGGATCTGCTGAAAGCCGCGAAAGCACGCGGCCTGCAAACAGCCGACGGTCTCGGCATGCTGCTGCATCAGGCGGTGCGCGGGTTTGAATTGTGGTTTGGGAAACGTCCGACCGTGACAGCGGAATTGCGCGCACTGGTCGAAGCGGATCTGACCAAGTAGTTTGCCCGCAGGACGGTGGCACCTTTGCGCTGTCATTGCGAGCGAAGCGAAGCAATCTATTCTTGAGCCAAACCGGATTGCTTCGTCGCAAGAACTCCTCGCAATGACGCGACATTCTATACGTTTGGAATTTAGGGATCGATCTTGAACAGAACTGGAAAAATCATTGTTCTCGCCGCGCTCGCGCTGGTGATCTACAGCGCCTACACGGTCTATCAGGGCGCGCAGGGTTTCAATCCGCCTGCCATCGAGGATGTGAAGAAGCGCATGCAGGATGATTTCACCGCAAAGAACATGACAGTGGTCGAGATCAGCATGCTTCGCCGCTCCCCGCGCGAGCTTGCCGGCTTTGTGAAGTTCAAGACACCAGGGTCTGACCAGGTCCAGCAGAAGGCCTGCACCGCAACCATGGCGGCAGACAAGGTGACGACGTCGTGGAACTGCCAGTAAGGCACTTCCGGTCACAGCTGCGTGACTGGTGAAATAAACCGCTGAAGCGGACGTAGATAGGGTGGGGCTTTCCGGAGATACCACCATGATGAATATCCGTTTCGTTTCGCTGCACGCCGCTGCCTTGTCCGCTCTAATACTCTCATCGTCTTATGCGCTTGCGCAGCAATCGCCGATCAGCAACACGCTGCGGGTGCGGGGTGCGGTGGAAAGCCTCGATGGCGAAACATTGCGCTTGAAATCGCGCGACGGCGCGGAGGTGGTCCTGCATCTGCCTGCGGATGCGGGTGTGGCGGGAGTTGCGAAGATATCGCTCACCGACGTCAAGGTAGGCTCGTACATCGGTGTGACCTCGGTACCGGATGCGGACGGCAGCCAGAAGGCCGTCGAGGTTCACGTTTTTCCGGAGGCCATGCGCGGCACCGGCGATGGCACGCGGCCGTGGGATCTGAAGCCCAACAGCAGCATGACCAATGGCGCCGTGGACGATCGCACCGTCACGGGTAACGATGGCCACACGCTGACAGTGAAATACAAGGGCGGCGATCGCAAAGTGCTGGTGACGCCGGAGACGACCGTCGTTACCTTTGTTCCGGCAACGCGTTCCGAGATCAAGGCGGGGGCGCCGGTCTTTGCGATCGCGACAAAGAAGCCGGACGGCACGCTGGATGTTGCGCGTCTGTCCATCGGCCGGGACGGCATCACTCCGCCGATGTGAAACACTGATTGTCAGCTGTCATTGCGAGGAACATCGCGACGAAGCAATCCAGCTTTTGAGGAAGATGGATTGCTTCGATTCGCTCGCAATGACGTCAATTCCTTGGGCTGCTCACTGCGTTGGTCTGCATGTAGTCTGTCAGCACCCGGCGATCGATCTCGTCGATATGGTTGATGCCGGTAAGGCCCATGGTGGTGCTGAGCTCCTTGCCGATCAGATCGAGCGCCAATTCCACGCCGGCCTGTCCGCCCGCGCCGAGGCCATAGATATAGGCGCGGCCGATCATGCAGGACTTCGCGCCCAGCGCCAGCGCGCGCATCACGTCCTGGCCGGTGCGGATGCCGCCGTCGAACATGATCTCGGTTTGCGAGCCGACATCCTGCACGATCTCCGGCAACACCGAAATCGAAGAGGGTGCGCCGTCAAGCTGACGTCCGCCGTGGTTCGAGACCACGATGGCTTCCGCGCCGGTCTTCACAGCTTCACGCGCATCGACGACATCGAGAATGCCCTTGATGATGAGTTTGCCGGGCCAGATCGAGCGAATCCATTCGACGTCCTTCCAGTTCAGCGACTGGTCGAATTGCGACGCGACCCACTCCGAGGTGGAGCCGAGATCGCCTGCGCCCTTCACATGGCCGGTGATATTGCCGAAATTCCGGCTCTTTCCTTTGAGCATGCCCATGACCCAGGCCGGCTTGGTGGCGAAGTCGATGAGGTTTCTCAACGTCGCGAGTTTGGGCGGCACCGTCAGGCCGTTCTTGACGTCGGCGTGGCGCTGGCCAAGCACCTGCAGGTCGACCGTGAGCACCAGCGCGCTGCACTTCGCGGCGATGGCGCGTTCGATCAGCGATTTCGCGAAGCCGCGGTCCTTCATCACATAGAGCTGGAACCAGAACGGCTTCTCGACATTCGCGGCAACGTCTTCGATCGAGCAGATCGACATGGTCGAAAGCGTATAGGGAATGCCCACCTTCTGCGCAGCACGGCAGGCGTAGATTTCGCCGTCCATATACTGAAGCCCGCCCGAGCCGATCGGGGCGAGGATCAGCGGCAGCGCAGCTGGTTCGCCGAGAATGGTCGTGTTGAGTTGCCGCTTCGAAATGTCGACGAGGATGCGCTGGCGAAACTTGAACTTTTGCATGTCGCTGATGTTGGCGCGCAGGGTTTCTTCTGCATAGGAGCCGCCGTCCACGTAATCGAAAAACGGCTTCGGCACGCGGCGCTTGTGAATCTGCCGCAGATCCTCGATGCAGGTAATGTTCTTCATGGACGCGTCCTCATTGAATTTTTTGTTGTGACAATCATCTATCATGGTTGGAGCGTGTGCAAACACTGCCATTGCCGGGAGAGCGTGATGACCACGAAAAAGGCCGATCCGGACGCCGTCAAAAAGGCTGAAGCCGAAAAGCGCAAACTGGACGACGAACTGAACGAGGCGCTTGAAGAGACCTTTCCCGCCTCTGACCCCGTCAAACTCACCCAGCCGGACCCGCACGTCGAACCTCGTCCGAAGGACTAAAATCCGGAACAGGCGGCGTTCCCGGACGTTATCCCTGCGAACCCACGCAGGAGCACATCATGGCCGAGGCCGCCACCAAGCCGAAAAACCCGAACAAGCCGAAAGACCCGGAGAAGAAGAAGCTCGACGACGACCTCGAGGCCGGGCTGGAAGAATCATTTCCGGGCTCAGACCCGGTCAGCGTGACCCAGCCGTCGCCATCCAGGCACGATGAGGACAGCAGGCGGAAGGGCTAACGCCCCAGGCCGGTTTTCCGGCTGGAGGGCCGGAGTGCGGACAAAAACGTTATAAATCAAGGAGATAGGAGCCGTCGCCTCTTCCGGGCGGCGGTAATGATTCATCATATTATTTGAAGAAATCCCGTCCCCAGAGGCTTTATAACGAGCTCTCCGCTAGAATGGGGCGTTCGCCAGAGCCAAGCAGGTGTTTTCGGAGCCTGGCCAGAGACTCGGCGGAACAGGGGAATTCATGGTGCGCAAATATTTCGGGACCGACGGTATCCGCGGTCGTGCCAACAGCCTGATCACGCCGGAACTGGCGCTCAAGGTCGGGCAGGCGGCCGGTCTGGTGTTTCAGCGCGGCGACCATCGTCATCGCGTGGTGATCGGCAAGGACACCCGTCTGTCCGGTTACATGATCGAAAACGCCATGGTGGCGGGTTTCACGTCTGTCGGCATGGACGTGCTGTTGCTCGGCCCGATGCCGACGCCGGCCGTGGCGATGCTCACCAAATCGATGCGCGCCGATCTCGGCGTGATGATCTCCGCCTCGCACAATCTGTTCGACGATAACGGCATCAAGCTGTTCGGCCCCGCCGGCTTCAAGCTGTCCGACGATGTCGAGACGCAGATCGAACAGTTGATGGACGAGAACCTCGACAAGCGTCTCGCCCAGAGCGCCAGTCTCGGCCGCGCCCGCCGCATCGACGGCGTGCACGATCGCTATATCGAATTCGCCAAGCGCACCCTGCCGCGCGATCTCAGCCTCGACGGCCTGCGCGTCGTGGTGGATTGCGCCAATGGCGCGGCCTACAAGGTGGTGCCGGAAGCGCTGTGGGAACTGGGCGCGGACGTCATCTCCATCGGCGTCGAGCCGGACGGATTCAACATCAACAAGGACTGCGGTTCGACCTCGCCGGAAGCGCTGTCGCGCAAGGTGCGCGAGATGCGCGCCGACATCGGCATCGCGCTCGACGGCGACGCCGATCGCGTCATCATCACCGACGAACGCGGCCATGTGGTCGACGGCGACCAGCTTCTCGCCGTGATCGCGCAGAGCTGGAAGGACGATGGACGGCTGGCGAAGCCCGGCATCGTCGCCACCGTAATGTCCAATCTCGGCCTTGAACGTTATCTGAAAGAGCAGGGCATCGAGCTGCTGCGCACGCCGGTCGGCGATCGCTATGTGCTCGAGCAGATGCAGAAGGGCGGCTATAATCTCGGTGGCGAGCCGTCGGGCCACATCATCATGTCCGACTTCGCAACCACCGGCGACGGCTTCGTCGCGGCGTTGCAGGTTCTCGCCGTGGTGCAGCGCCTCGGCCGTCCGGTCTCGGAAGTCTGCCACCGCTTCGAGCCGATGCCGCAGATTCTCAAGAACGTGCGCTACCGCACCGGCAAGCCGCTCGACAATCCCGGCGTGAAATCCGCGATCGTCGATGCGGAGAAACGCCTGAACGGCAGCGGCCGTTTGCTGATCCGCCCCAGCGGGACCGAGCCGGTCATCCGCGTGATGGGCGAGGGCGACAATCGCGACCTGGTCGAGGAAGCCGTCGACATGATCGTCTCGGCGCTCGGGACGGCGTCCGCGGCGGCTTAAAATTCTACGTCGTCCCGGCCAACGGATCGGCGCCAAAAGCGCGTTTACGCGCGTCTTTCGACGCGCTATGGCGTCGTCCAATGACAGGCTCCGGCCGGGACCCATTTTGCACAGTGCCGCGTCATCCTGAGGTGCGAGCCGCGTTTGCGGCGAGCCTCGAAGGATGCGCGAATGCAGGACGCAGATCTCACCGCCATCCTTCGAGGTTCGCAAGTGCTCGCACCTCAGGATGACGGGGTCTGCGCGACTTGCCGCCAGTCTGATCAATCCGGCACATCAGCCATGGGAAATCGCGACTGGTGACCTCGCCGCCGAATTTGTATTTGAAGTCCATTCGATTTTGAATTTGCCGGAATCTGCCGTGAACAAGCCCGTTGTCCTGTCGGAAGACACCCTCGCTGCACCGATCGTTGTGGATGCTCCGGCGGCCCCCGCCCCGGTTTCGAGCGCACCCGCATACGCCATCATCGGTGCCATCAGCTTCTCGCATCTCCTCAACGACCTGATGCAGTCGCTGATCCCGTCGGTCTATCCGATCCTGAAGGACAACTACGCCCTCGACTTCGGCCAGATCGGCATGATCACGCTGGCCTTCATGTTCACCTCGTCGCTGCTGCAGCCGTTCGTCGGCGCCTACACCGACAAGTATCCAAAGCCGTTCTCGCTCGCGCTCGGCATGGGCTTCACCTTCGCCGGCCTGATCCTGCTCAGCGTCGCGCATCATTACTGGGTGATCCTGCTGGCGGCCGGTCTGGTCGGCACTGGCTCCGCGGTCTTCCATCCGGAATCCTCGCGCATTGCGCGCATGGCCTCTGGCGGCCGCGTCGGCATGGCGCAATCGGTGTTCCAGGTCGGCGGCAATATCGGCAGCGCCATCGGTCCAGTGCTTGCGGCGCTGATCGTCGTGCCATTCGGGCAGGGCAGCATCGCCTGGTTCTCGCTGGTTGCGGCGCTGGCCATTGTGGTGCTGTGGCAGATCGGGCGCTGGTACAAGCCGCGTGTCGCACAGCGCAAGCACGCGCATGGAACGGTGAGCGAGGAGCGTTCATCGACGCGCACGCTCGTCGCGCTGACCGTGCTTGCGGTGCTGCTGTTCTCGAAGGCGTTCTACACCGCGAGCATCGGCAGCTACTATACGTTCTTCCTGATCCAGAAATTCGGCATCACCACGCAGGCGTCGCAGATCTATCTGTTCCTGTTTCTCGCCGCGAGCGCGGTCGGCGTGTTCTTCGGTGGTCCGCTCGGCGACCGGTTCGGTCGCAAGTATGTGATCTGGTTCTCGATCATCGGCGCGCTGCCGTTCACGCTGGCGCTGCCGCATGTCGGCCTGTTCGCCAGCGCGGTGCTGAGCATCCTGATCGGATTCATCATCTCGTCGGCAACGCCTGCGATCATCGTCTATGCGCAGGAACTGATGCCGCATCGTCTCGGCATGATCTCGGGGTTGTTTTACGGCATGACGTTCGGCTTCGGCGGTCTCGGCGCCGCCGTGCTCGGTCAGGTGGCGGACTGGAAGGGCATCGACTTCGTGTATCAGGTTTGCGCGTGGCTTCCGGCCATCGGCCTGCTTGCGATCTTCCTGCCGCAGATCAAGCGCCACAAGCTCTGACGCTCGCACTTTAAGTTGCACAACTATCGACGTCATGCCGGGCCTCGTGCCTGGCATTTGCCTCGTCATTGCGAGGAGCGCAGCGACGAAGCAATCCATGTCCTGGATAGAAGAATGGATTGCTTCGCTTCGCTCGCAATGACGGAAGAGTCCGACGCAGACTTCGCCGCCACTACGTCAGCATCGCTGACTCAATCATCAACACATTGTTAGGATTTGCGGCGCGTCAGGCCTGGCGCGTTGTGTAAATGTTTACCGTCTCGCTTAAGCCAGATTAAAAATCGCGGTTAAGAATTAGGGTTAAGTGCCGCTTAAACATTTGGTGCCATGGTCCGCCCATGAGTTTTGAGCGTGAGGCTTTGTCTGCCTCACCGGCGAAAGGACCGGACCAATGCGTACTCTGAAGAATCTTCTTGCTGCTGGCGCGGCGTCATTCATTTCCTCGGCCGCGCTCGCTGCCGATCTTCCTCCGCCCCCGATGTATGTGCCTCCTCCGGTCGAAGACTTCGGCGGCTGGTATCTGCGTGGCGACATCGGCTTCAGCAATCAGAAGGTCCAGCACCTGAGCAACGCGCTCGAAGCCGGTCTCATTAGCCAGAATCAGAAGGCGGATTTCAACAGCGCGGGCATCTTCGGTCTCGGCGCAGGTTACCGCTTCAACAACTGGTTCCGCGCGGACGTAACCGGTGAATACCGCGCGAGTTCGACGTTGAATGGCTACGAAGTGAACACCTTCAATGGCGGCGGTGCCGTGCAAAACGGCTTCAACAAGTACACCGGCAACAAGTCCGAATGGCTGATCATGGCTAACGCCTATGCCGATCTCGGAACCTGGTGGTGCATCACACCGTTCATCGGTGCCGGTGTCGGTGCCGCTCGCGTGACGATGGCAAACTACACTGACGTCGGACAAACGACGAGCAACGGTGGTTTCGCCGGCGGGCCAAGCTCCGCTTACGCAGCCGATGCATCGAAGTGGAATTTCGCCTGGGCGGTTCACGCCGGTCTTGCCTACAAGATCAATCCGAGCCTGACGCTCGAACTGGCCTACCGTTACCTCGACATGGGTGACGGCATCACCGGCGACGTCATCGCTTACGACGGCACCAACAACATCAACAATCCGACGACGTTCAAGCACCTCACTTCGCATGATCTGAAACTCGGCATCCGTTGGGCGATCGATCCGGTGCCGGCTTACGCTCCGCCGATGATGCCTCTCATCCGCAAGGGCTGATTGGATTTCTTCTCGCTTCGTCTCTCCTGCCAAACTTAAACGGCGCGGATTTTTCCGCGCCGTTTTCTTTTGTGCGGAGTGCGCGGCGATAACGAATGATTAGGGTTAACGCGGCATGATCGAACGTAGTTAAGCGTTGGTAACGGGAGTTTCGTGATGCGTCGGATCGTGTTGGCGATGATGATGGCGGCAGCCGCGCAGGGTGCGCAGGCCGCAGATTATCCCGAGGACTTGCCGGTCCTGCGCGGAATGCTCCGCGAAAGTCCGCGCTATGTCAGATGGCAGGGCTTCTACGCCGGCGGGCAGGCGGCTTACGGCTCGTCCGACCACAATTTCAATGGTGCGACGAGCAACATGACGGCGCAACAACTGGCGCTGACGACGATCGAAAAGGAATACCAGGTTTCGAGCTGGCCGGTGATCGGCGGGAAGGTCTCGCATCAGAGCAGCGCCTTTGGCGGCTTCGCCGGCTATAACGCGCAGTGGGGCGACGCGGTGCTCGGCGTCGATGCAAGCTATATGCACGGTAATTTCGGCGGCGCCGCAGCCGGCAGCATGGGGCGCCAGTTCACCACCTCGGACGGTATCAACAACAATGTGCTCGTGACGTCGTCGGCATCCATCAAGTTCACGGACATTCTCACGTTCCGTGGCCGTGCCGCATACGCCATCGGCAGTTTCCTTCCTTATCTGTTTGGCGGCGTTGCGTTTGGACTCGCCGACAGCACGAGAACCAACGTGATCGATGCGCAGGGCACGAATCCCGGTCCGCCGCCGACAAACGCTTACGGCCCCGTCACGTACACAGCTTCCGAAAATCAGCACGGCCGGTTGAAGGTCGGATACACGATGGGTCTTGGCACCGAAGTGATGCTGTTTGGAAACGTGTTCGGCCGCGCCGAATGGGAATACATCCGCTTCACCGGTCCCATCGATACCAACATCAACACCGTGCGCGGCGGTCTCGGCTACAGGTTCTGACCGAACCGTTCTCCGAAGTTCTCTTTTGCGGCTCCTGGCGTTGACAGGGGCCGTTTTGCCTGTTGGGCTATCGCTCCATTCGGAGGCGGCAGCCATCGGGAAGGTGCGGTCATGAAGATCTATGGCGATCTGAAATCCGGCAATTGCCTGAAAGTGAAGTGGGTGTGCGACAAGCTTTCTCGCCGCTACACCTGGATCGATGTCGACACCATGAAAAGTGAAAGCCGCACGCCCGAGTTTCTCAAGCTGAACGGGGCGGGGCAGGTGCCGGTGCTCGAACTCGACGATGGTCGCACGCTGGCGCAATCCAATGCCATCATCCGCTATCTGGCGCGCGGCACGGACCTGATCCCCGCGGAGGCGTTCCTGTCGGCGAAGATGGATGAGTGGCTGTTCTGGGAGCAGTACAGCCACGAGCCTTACATCGCGGTCTGCCGGTTTCAGATGGTCTATCTCGGCAAGTCGCTGGGCGATCTCGATCCGGAGAAGGTCAAGCGGGGCTATGCCGCGCTGGCGCTGATGGAGCACCAGTTGCAGAAAACGAAGTTCCTGGTCGAGGACGTGTTCTCGCTCGCGGATGTGGCGCTGCTGGCCTACACCCGCGCGGCCCACGAAGGTGGCTTTCATCTCGACGGCTATGACGCCGTGCGGCGCTGGATCGGCGAGTCCGAAAAGCGGCTCGGCCTCTGATTCCGGGGACGGAAGGCGGCGAATGCAGGCTAAGCTGGGGCCGGTTCGTCATCCAGCCGAGGAAGCGCCCATGCCGGCCATCAATCCCCTGACCGCCGTCGCCGTTCTGCTCGCCACCGCCGCGACCGATGCCGTCTATGTCATGTTCACGTCGGCGGTGGTGGCGCGCAAACGCGTCCCCGCGGCATCCTGGAGCAGCATCTGGTATCTGCTCTCGTCCTACGCCGTGATCAGCTACACCGAGAACTGGATCTATGTGGCCTTTGCCGCGGTCGGATCGTGGGTCGGGGCTTTCGCCACCATCACCTTCCTGCACCGCCCGCCGGGCGGACCGCCGGTGGGCGCGGCGCCGGAATAACAGGTCCTGACAGAGAGGGCAGATCGCCCATGCGCAGGTGAATCTCCGTCCAGCGTTGTAAGTTCCAAAAAAGCATCTAGTCTGGCCGCGTTGATCCGGCTTGCGAATTGCAAGTCACTCAAGACGGCGGCGTTGCCGAGGGCGGCTTCGCGCGAGGAGGACCCATGCAATTCGATTTCGAAGCAATGACGCCCGGCGAACGCTACAAGCTGCTGCTGGCCACCGTGCTGCCGCGGCCGATCGCATGGATCACCACGCGTGACAGCAGCGGCGCCGTGAACGCCGCGCCGTTCTCGTTCTTCAATGTGTTCGGGTCGGAGCCCGCGACAGTCGGCGTCGGAATCGGCAGCAAGGGGCCCGGCGAGCCGAAGGACACCCGCGCCAACATTCGCGCCAACGAACAGTTCGTGGTCAATCTTGTGCCTTACAGTCTCGCCCAGCAGATGCGGATCACCTCGATCGCATTTCCAAAGGGCGTCGAAGAACCGGCAGAGGCGGACCTGAAACTCGTTCCGTCGGAGCGGGTGGCAGTGCCGCGGATTGAAGCGTCACCGGTCTCGATGGAATGCACGTTCATGCAGGAGGTCGCGCTCGGCGGCTTCAGCCTCGTGCTCGGCCGCATCCTGATGATTCATGTGCAGGATCACGCCGTGATCGATGCCACGCGGCAGTATGTCGATGCGGAGAAACTCGATCTGATCGGACGCATGGAAGGCGGCTGGTACACCCGCACGACACAGCGTTTCGAGATGCCGAATATCCCGCTCGCAGAGTGGAAGCGGCCGGCCTGACCGGGGGCGGGCAGGGCGTTTGCATCCCAGCTTTGTGAATGAAGCCGGGCGAAGTTCCTTGACGAAATCCGAAACCTTCCATATTGACGGCGGCGGGACACCTCCCCCCAACGGGAGGCTAGCTATCTGGAAGGATAGAACATGACTGTAGCGAAGCCCGGCTCCAAGCCGAACGTGCGGCATTTTTCCTCCGGCCCCTGCGCCAAGCGCCCTGGCTGGAACCCCCAAAATCTCAAGGACGCAGCCCTCGGCCGTTCGCATCGCGCGAAGGTCGGCAAGGCCAAACTCAAGCTCGCGATCGAACTGACGCGCGAAGTGCTTGAAGTGCCTGCCGATTACAAGATCGGCATTGTGCCTGCGTCCGACACTGGCGCGGTTGAGATGGCGCTGTGGTCGCTTCTCGGGCCGCGCCCGGTCACCACCATCGCATGGGAATCCTTCGGCGAAGGCTGGGTCAGCGACATCGTCAAGGAATTGAAGCTCAAGGACGTGGTCAAGCTCCACGCCGGCTATGGCGAGATTCCCGATCTGTCGAAGGCCGACAAGAATTCGGACATCGTGTTCACCTGGAACGGCACCACTTCCGGCGTGCGGGTTCCGAACGCCGACTGGATCGCGGCTGACCGCGAAGGCCTCACGATTTGCGACGCGACCTCCGCCGCGTTCGCGCAGCCGCTCGACTGGCCGAAGCTCGATGTCGTGACCTTCTCCTGGCAGAAGGCGCTGGGCGGCGAAGCCGCGCACGGCATGCTGATCCTGTCGCCGCGCGCCGTCGCGCGGCTCGAGAGCTACACGCCGCCGTGGCCGCTGCCGAAGATCTTCCGCATGACCAAGGGCGGCAAGCTCAATGCCGGCATCTTCGAGGGCGAAACCATCAACACGCCGTCGATGCTCTGCGTCGAGGACTATCTCGATGCGCTGAACTGGGCGAAGTCCGTTGGCGGTCTCAAGGCGTTGATCGCGCGTGCCGATGCCAACACCAAAGTGCTCGCCGACTGGAAGGCGAAGACGCCGTGGGTGGACTTCCTTGCCGCCGATCCGGCGATCCGCTCCAACACGTCGGTGTGCCTGAAGGTCGTCGATCCGGCGATCACCGCCCTCTCTGCTGATGCGCAGGCTGACTTCGCCAAGAAGCTGGTTGCGGCGGTCGAGAAGGAAGGCGCCGGTTACGACTTCGCGCATTACCGCGATGCCCCCGCCGGCCTTCGCATCTGGTGCGGCGCGACGGTTGAGGCCAGGGACGTCGAGATTCTGACGCAGTGGATCGACTGGGCGTTCGCCGAGACCAAGGCTTCGCTTGCGAAAGCGGCCTGACTTGTCATTCCGGGGCGCGCGCAGCGCGAACCCGGAATCCAACTACAAATCCCTTTAACCTCGTCTGGATTCCGGGCTCGCTCGCAAGGCTCGCGCCCCGGAATGACGAAAGATGGATCACATCCCATGACCAAACCCAAAGTTCTCATTTCCGACGCGCTGTCTCCCGCCGCCGTGCAGATTTTCAAGGATCGCGGCATCGAGGTCGATTTCCAGCCGGAACTCGGCAAGGACAAGGACAAGCTTGCCGAGATCATCGGCAACTATGACGGCCTCGCCATCCGCTCCGCCACCAAGGCGACGGCGAAGATTCTCGAGAAGGCCAAGAACCTGAAGGTCATCGGCCGCGCCGGCATCGGCGTCGATAACGTCGAGATCCCCGCCGCCACGGCGAAGGGCATCATCGTGATGAACACACCGTTCGGCAACTCGATCACCACCGCCGAGCACGCCATCACGCTGATGCTGGCGCTGGCCCGCGAAATCCCGGCCGCCGACGCCTCGACCCAGGCCGGCAAGTGGGAGAAGAACCGCTTCATGGGCGTCGAAATCACCGGCAAGACGCTGGGCGTCATCGGCGCCGGCAACATCGGTTCGATCGTCGCCGACCGCGCGCTCGGCCTGCGCATGAAGGTGATCGCGTTCGATCCGTTCCTGTCGCCGGAGCGCGCCAAGGACATCGGCGTCGAGAAGGTCGAACTCGACGACCTGTTCAAGCGCGCCGACTTCATCACGCTGCACACGCCATTGACCGACAAGACCAAGAACATCATCGACGCGGCCTCGCTCGCCAAGATGAAGAAGGGCGTGCGTATCATCAACTGCGCGCGAGGCGGTCTGGTGGATGAGCAGGCGCTGGTCGATGCGCTGAATTCCAAGCACGTCGCGGGCGCTGCGTTCGACGTGTTCGTGGAAGAGCCGGCCAAGACCAACGTGCTGTTCGGTCATCCGAATGTCATCTGCACCCCGCATCTCGGCGCATCCACCACGGAAGCGCAGGAAAACGTCGCGCTGCAGGTCGCCGAACAGATGTCGGACTATCTGTTGACCGGTGCGATCTCCAACGCCGTCAACTTCCCCTCGATCACGGCGGAAGAAGCACCGAAGCTGAAGCCGTTCATCGAACTTGCCGAGAAGCTCGGCTCGTTCGCCGGCCAGTTGACCGAAACCGGCATCACCAAGGTCACGATCACCTATGAGGGCGCGGTCGCGGACATGAAGATCAAGGCGCTGACCTCCGCAGCCTTGACGGGCCTGCTGCGGCCGATGCTGGGCGACGTCAATGTCGTCTCTGCGCCGGTGGTGGCGAAGGAGCGCGGCATGGTGGTCGATGAGGTGACCCGTGCCGCCCGCAGCGATTATGAGAGCCTGATTACCGTGACGGTCGCGACCGAACGGCAGGAGCGTTCGGTGTCCGGCACGGTTTATCACGACGGCAAGCCACGCCTGGTCGACATCAAGGGCATCCGGGTCGATGCCGAATTCGCCAAGTCGATGATCTACATCACCAACGAGGACAAGCCGGGCTTCATCGGCAAATTCGCCTCGCTGCTCGGCGATGCCAAGATCAACATCGCGACCTTCCATCTCGGCCGCAATGTGCAGGGTGGCGACGCCATTGCACTGGTCGAGGTCGACGGTGCGGTGCCGGCCGATGTCCTCGCGAAGGTGGCGGCGCTGCCGCAGGTCAAGCAGGCGAAAGCGCTGACGTTCTAGGCTGCTGCGGTTTATGACATCGTTGCTGCGGGCCGGAGTCTTCTCCGGCCCGTTTTTGTTTCGGTGGATGCCGGCCGCATCAGTACATGGGTAACCAACCCGAAAGGAAGTTTCGATAATTGATGGGACGAATCCACGCAGAAGCGTGGCCCGCCCCGGAGCTTCATCGTGAAATTTTTGAACAACCTGCCCATCGCCGCCAAGCTCGGTATCTTGGTCGGTGTGACACTTCTTGGACTCAGCGCTGCTGGCATCTACTCCGCCTTCATGATGCAGCGGGAAATGGTGAGCGCGCGCGAGGCGCAGACCCATGCGCTGGTGGAAACCGCGCGCAACGCCGCGATCGGGCTGCAAAAGCAGGTCGAAGCCGGGAAAATGACCAAGGAAGCCGCCATCGAGGAATTCGGCCGTTTCGCGCGGACGATGACCTACGACAACGGCACCGGGTACATGTTCGTCTACACCATGGACGGCATCGCGCTGGCGACGCCGGATCCGAAGCAGATCGGCACCAACCGTCTCGATATCGAAACCGGCGGCCGCAAGCTGGCGCGCGAACTGCGCGACGGCGTCGCCGCCAAGGGCGATGTGACGCTGCGCTATGAATACGAGAAGCCCGGCACCAAGGAACTGATCCGCAAGATATCCTACGCGGTCGGAGTCCCCGGCTGGAACATGTTCGTCGGCACCGGCGCCTATCTCGACGATCTCGATGCCAAGCTGATGCCGATCATCATGGCGCTCATTGTTGCGACTGTTCTGATCGGCGCAGTCTCCGGCGCGGTGGCCTGGATGATCGGGCGCAGCATCACCCGTCCGCTCGGTCAGCTCGGCGCACGCATGCAGTCGCTGGCCGACGGAAAGCTTGAGGAAAGCATTCCCGGTAGCGACCGCCGTGATGAAATCGGCAAGATGGCCACGACCGTGCAGGTCTTCAAGGACAACGCGATCCGCATCCGCGGACTCGAGCAGGAAGAGGCTGCGGCCAAGGAACGTGCCGCTGCGGAACGGCAGGCGATGATGAACAGCATTGCCAGCAACTTCGAAAGCAGCGTCAACGGCATTGTCCGCTCCGTGGCGACGTCGGCGGCCGGCATGCAGACCACCGCGGAATCCATGACCGCGTCGGCCCGCGATGCCAGCGCACGCGCAGCCACCGTGGGGTCGGCGTCGGAACGGGCATCGAGCAACGTCGGCACGGTCGCGGCAGCGGCGGAAGAACTGTCCAGCTCGGTCGCCGAGATCGCCCGCCAGGTCAACCAGTCGAACGAGATCGCCACCAAGGCTGTGGCCGACGCCGAGCGCACCAATGCGACGGTGCAGGTTCTCTCCAGCGGCGCCGAGAAGATCGGCGAAGTGGTGCAGCTCATTCACTCCATCGCGGCGCAGACCAATCTGCTCGCGCTCAATGCCACCATCGAGGCTGCCCGCGCGGGCGAAGCCGGCCGCGGCTTCGCCGTGGTGGCCTCCGAGGTCAAGGCGCTGGCCAACCAGACCGCCAAGGCCACCGAGGAAATCTCGGCCCAGGTCGCTGCGATGCAGGCCACCACCAGCGACGCGGTGGTGTCGATCGGCGGGATCACCGAAACCATCGCGCGGATGAGCGAGATCACGATGAACATCTCCAGCGCCGTCGAAGAGCAGGGCGCTGCGACCCGCGAGATCGCCCGCAACATCCAGTCGGTGGCGGCAGGATCGACCGAGATCAGCGATCACATCGGCGGCGTCAGTTCGGCCGCGGCGGCGACCGGCACGGCAGCGTCGGATGTTCTCTCCAGCGCGCGCGATCTCGACCAGCAGTCGGGCATGCTGCGCGCGGCGGTGGACGAATTCCTCGGCAAGGTGCGGGCGGCGTAATACCTCGGTGGCGAAGTATCGCTACTACAAACAAGATGTCGTCCCCGCGAAAGCGGGGACCCACCTTTTCTAGGAAATTCCGAAGATGGCGAGGTCAGACGGGTCTTGCCAATCCGGATTGTTCTTTTCGATGAGTTCGATTTTCCAGGCCCTGTTCCATTTCTTGAGTTGCTTCTCCCGGCGAATGGCATCTGAGGGCGTGTCGTACCCTTCAACATAGACAAGACGATTAACGGCATAGCGTTGCGCGAATTCCGATCCGCGTCCGCCCTTGTGCTGAGATAGCCGAAGAGCAAGATTGTTTGTGATGCCGATATAGAGCGTGCCGTTGGGTTGGCTCGCGAGAATGTAGACGTGGTACGTTACCCCATCTTCGGTCACCACAAGTTCGCTTCCAAGCTATGGGTCCCCGCTTTCGCGGGGACGACATTGGGGATTGCTCGAAAGTCAGCTTTAACTCACTGCTTCTCGATCTTGGCTTCCCGGATCAGCTTTTCCCACACCACGAGCTGCTCTTTCAGGAACTTGTCGAAGCTCTCAGGCGTGCCGGAGAAAGCTTCCATGCCGCGGCCGGCCAGTTCCTTCTGCATGTCGGGCCGCTCGATCACCTTCCGGATCTCCGCATTCAGCTTTGTCACGATATCCTTCGGCATGTTGGCCGGGCCGAGATAGCCCTGCCATGAGGTGATGTCGAAGCCCTTCACGCCGGCTTCGTCCATGGTGGGAAGATCCGGCAGCAGCGCGGAGCGCTTGATCGTCGTCACCGCCAGCGCCTTCAGCGCCTTGCCGTTGACATGGGGCAGGCCGGTCGGAACGTCGACAAACATCATCGACACCCGCCCGGCGATCACGTCGGTGAGGGCGGGCGGCGAGCTCTTGTAGGGAACGTGAAGCAGGTCGATGCCGGCAAGGGTTGCGAACGTCGCGCCGGACACGATCGCCGACGAACTGCCGCTGGCGTAGGAGTACTTGCCCGGCTCTTTCTTCGCGAGCGCGACCAGTTCGGCGACCGAATTCGCCGGGATCTCCGGATTGATCACCAGCATGAACGGCAGGTCGCCGGTGCGCGCGATCGGTGTGAAATCCTTGATCGGATCGTACGTCATGTTCTTTAAGAGATACGGATTGGCCGAATGCGACGTGTTGGTGGTCACGAAAATCGTGTAGCCGTCCGGCTCGGAGCGCGCGACGTAGCTCGCGGCGATCGAGCCGTTGGCGCCGGGCTTGTTGTCGATCACGATATTGGTGCCGAGCGCCGTGGCCAGTTCTTTCGAGATCAGGCGCGTCGTGCTGTCCGTGCCGCTTCCCGCCGCGAACGGAAGCACAAGCGTGATGTTCTTGCCCGGTGCGGGCCAGGCCGTCTGCGCCGCCGATGGTCCGGCAGCCAAAGCGCCGGCCGCGATGGCGAGCGCTAAGGTCATTGGCGATATTTTTGATTTCAGGAAGGTCATTGATGGTGTCTCCGCCCTGCTCTTTTTGACGTGCGGTCGTCGGGTCACCGAGGCGGTGACGACGCCGGCACTTGAGCCGGAGATTGCGCGAAATCGCGCCGGATTGCCAGCCAGTGGTGCGGTTCTAGGAAGCCGGACGTTTCCCGGCCGATCCGCGCCGCGATGCGGTGACAACGCCTGCCAGCACGAGCAGGTAACCGGCCAGATGGAACAGTTCCGGCTTCTCGCCGAGCAGCACGATGGCCATCACCGAACCGAATACCGGCACCAGATGGAAGAACGGTGCGGCGCGATTGGGGCCGATCAGTTCGATCCCGCGATTGAAGAAGATGTAGGCCAGCGTCGAGGGAAAGATCACGACGAAGATGACGGTGGCGATCGTCAGCGTGTCGAGTGTCAGCCTGTCGCCGATCGAGACTTCCCATCCCACCAGCGGCAACAGCATCAGCGCTCCGGCTCCCGTGGTGAACGCGATCAGCGAGAGCGGATTGATCTTCGGACGCCGCGTCATCAGAGCGGAGTACAGTCCGAACACGAACAGCGCGCCGGCGAAACTGATGTCACCGGCGTTGATCTGGATGTCCGCCAGCGCGGCAAGGTTTCCGCGCAGGATGATGACGAGTACGCCGATCAGCGAGACGAGGATGCCGGCCGCCTGCATCCATGACAGCCGCACGCCGAACAGCACCAGCGCCCACAGCGCCACGAACAGCGGTCCCGACGACTGGATCAGCAGCGCGTTCAGCGCCTGTGTGTGTTGCAGTCCCCAATAGGACAGGGCGTTGTTGAGCGCGAAGCCGGTCAGCGCCAGAACCAGCAGCAGCGGCATGTGCCGGCGCATGGTTGGCCAGTCGCGTTGCAGATGGGTCCACGCAAATGGAGCGACGACGAGGAAGGTTCCGGCCCAGCGCAGGAATGTCAGTGTGAACGGCGGAACATGGCCAGCAACAAAGCGCCCGAGCACGATGTTCGCGGCCCAGAACAGCGCCATCAAGCTGAGCAGCAGGTAGGGCTGGTTCGCCAGCCGTGAGGCAAGCGAGGACTGGCGCAAGGGCGGATCAGCGACGGTCATGGGTCTTTGGGAAAGAGGATGCGTCAAGTTGTGCCGGTGTTTCGCACCTTTCACAACCGACAATCCCGGATTGCTCCGTTGCGCTGAACGCCCATCGCGCTGATTTTTTTACCTCTCCCCGCCTGCGGGAGAGCGAGCAAATCGTGTGCTTGCGGCAATCGTGACCGCTGAAATGTTATGACTTAAGCTTCAGCAACTGCCGACGTGCGCCGCGCGGCGATGACGACACCGGTCAGCACCAGCGCATAGCCCGCAACATGGAACAGCTGCGGCCGCTCGCCGAGGAAGGCGATGGCAAGCACCGATCCGAACACCGGAATCAGATGGAAAAACGGCGCGGCACGGTTGGCGCCGATCAGTTCGACGCCGCGGTTGAAGAACAGATAGGCGAGGATCGACGGGAATATCGCGACATAAGCCAGCGTGAGTGCGTTGTTCACGGAGAGCGATGGCGTGTGACCGCTCGCAGCCTCCGCGATCACGGCAGGGATCAGCAACACCGTCGCATAACCGGAGGTGAAGCCCATGAAGGTCAGCGGGTGTATCGCCGGACGTTTCACCGCCAGCACGGAATAGAGCCCGAAGATGATCAACGCGGCGGTGAAGATCAGATCGCCCTTGTTCAGGTGGATCGAGGTGAGGGCGACCGGATCGCCGCGCGACAGAATCGTGAGGACGCCAAGCAGTGAAATGCCGATGCCGATGGTTTGCGGCCAGGTGAGGCGAATGCCGAGCAGGACGAATGACCAGAGTGCCACGATCAATGGCCCCGACGACTGGATCAGCAGCGCATTCAATGCTTCGGTGTATCGCAGCCCGAGATAGGCGATGGCGTTGTAGCCGGCGAGGCCGGTGAGGGTCAGCAGCGTCAGAATCGGCAGATGCTTGCGGAGCACCGGCCACTCGGCCCGCAGATGCGGCCACGCGAACGGCAGGACGATCAGGCAGGCGAAGGCCCAGCGCAGGAAGGACAGCGCCATGGGCGGAAAATCAGCCGCGATGAAACGTCCCAGCACGATGTTGCCAGCCCAGAACAGGGACGACAGGGACAGCAGCAGATATGGCCTGTTCATGAGCCATGATGTCGCGGATCGCGGGGCGGGAACGTTCATGTCGGTGGCGGATTATAGGCTTTGCAGGGAAGGTCGGGGCTGGGCGGAATTATTTGGGGATATCAATGATTTGCACCCCATCTGGCACATACGTCAACAGCCGTTGGCGCTTGCGTCCCATGCGCGCATCCGTTATCCGGTGACATGCCTCGCAAGCGAGCGGCCCAAGCTGCAAGGCGCTGGAACACCAGCGGATTTGCGGGTTGCGGGAGAATGTCTGGAAATGGCTAACGTTGTCGTCGTCGGCGCCCAGTGGGGCGACGAAGGAAAAGGCAAGATCGTCGACTGGCTGTCGGAACAGGCGGACATTGTCGTTCGCTTTCAGGGCGGCCATAACGCTGGCCATACACTCGTCATCAACGGAAACACCTACAAGCTCGCGCTGCTCCCTTCGGGCGTGCTGCGGCCGTCGAAGCTGTCGGTGATCGGCAACGGTGTCGTGTTCGACGCGCAGGCATTCCTGACCGAACTCGACAAGCTGCAAGGACAGGGCGTGAAGATATCGCCCGACAATCTGCGCGTCGCCGAGAACGTCACGCTGATCCTGCCGCTGCATCGCGAACTCGATGCGGTGCGCGAGAACGCCAGCAAGGCCAACGCCATCGGCACCACCCAGCGCGGCATCGGTCCGGCGTATGAGGACAAGGTCGGCCGCCGCGCGATCCGGCTGATGGATCTCGCCGATCCGCAGACGCTGCCGCACAAGATCGATCGTCTGCTGACGCATCACAACGCGCTGCGCCGCGGCCTCAATCTGCCGGAGATCGACGGCGCGGACATCCTGAAAGAACTGACGGCGATCGCGCCGCGCGTGCTGCCGTTCGCGGATTCGGTGTGGAGTCTGCTCGATCAAAAGCGCCGCGAGGGCAAGCGCATCCTGTTCGAGGGCGCACAGGGCGCACTGCTCGACGTCGATCACGGCACCTATCCCTATGTCACGTCGTCCAACACGGTGGCGGCGCAGGCTGCGACCGGCACCGGCATGGGCCCGAGCTCGGTGGGCTATGTGCTCGGCATCTGCAAGGCCTACACCACACGCGTCGGACAGGGACCGTTCCCGACCGAACTGACCAACGAGATCGGCGAACTGATCGGCCAGCGCGGCAAGGAGTTCGGCGTCAACACCGGGCGCAAGCGCCGCTGCGGCTGGTTCGATGCGGTGCTGGTGCGGCAGACCGCGCGGACCAGCGGCATTCATGGCCTCGCGCTGACCAAGCTCGACATCCTCGACGGCTTCGACGAGATCCAGGTCTGTGTCGGCTACAAGCTTGACGGCAAGGAGATCGATCATCTGCCGGCGGGCGAGGGCGCGCAGGCGCGCGTCGAGCCGATCTATGAGACCATCGAAGGCTGGCAGGAGCCGACGGCCAATGCCCGGTCGTGGGCGGACCTGCCGGCACAGGCCATCAAGTACGTTCGCCGGGTCGAGGAACTGGTCGGCTGCCCGATCGCGCTGCTTTCCACCAGCCCGGAACGCGAGGATACGATCCTCGTGCAAAACCCGTTCGAGGCCTGAACACGATCTGTGTTCAGTTGATTGACGATTTTTAAGTACAGGGTTCGTCGAGAATCCTGCAGACTGGACAAGGATGGCTGATTACTACCCGCTCATAGCCCGTGCCATCGCCGGACTGGACCCCAGTGCCCCCGGCGAGCAAAGGCGTGCGCTCTATGAGCGCGCGCGGACGGCGCTGATTTCCCAGTTGCGCGGCGTGCAGCCTGCCTTGAGCGAAGCCGAAATCACGCGCGAGCGGCTGGCGCTCGAGGACGCGGTGCGCAGGGTCGAGGCCGATGCCGTCCGCCGCGCCGCCGCGCATCAGGCCGCGCCAGGCGGCGAAGCACCACCGCCCGAGCGCCCGGCTGCGCCGCCGCCGCCCGCTGCGCCACCTTCGCCCTCAGCCCAGCCGCGCGCGCCGCTGCCCGGCAGGCGGGACGGCCCGCGTCCGGGTGACGCGCTACGTGAAAGCGCCCGCAGCGCGCGAACCGGAAACGCTCCGCCGCCGGCCCCCGGCCGGCCCGCTCCACGGCCCGAGGCCAATGGAGCGCCCGACCAGCGCCCGCCGCGTAATCTGCGCGGCGACCAGCCGCCGCCGCTGACCCGCGCGCAGCCGCCGGTTCAGCCGGGCCTGCCGTCGTCGATGCGTGATGTCCGTGCGCGCGATCAGCGCAGCGACGACACCCGCATGCTCGACGAGTTCACGCAGGACGCACGTGCGCAGCGCCGCCCGCCGCAGGGTTCGGGCATGCGCGATGTGGTTGCGGATGCCAACGATCTCGGCAGCGCGACCCGTTCCGCGCGGCGCAGCCAAGCTCAGGATTTTCCCGATCAGCGTGGTACGGCGCCTTACAGCTACGACGAATCCATCGAGGAAGCCGGACGCTATCAGCCGAACGGCTCGCCGCGCGCGCGTGCCTCCCGCGACGAACCCGAAACGGAGAAGCGCGGCTTTCCGCTCAAGACCGCCATCGCGGTCTGTGTCGCGATCATCGCGATCGGCGGCGCGGTGTGGGGCGGGCCGAAAGCCTATTCGCTGTTCAAGTCGCTCACCAAGCCTGCGCAGCAGGCCGACACCGCGCCGAAGGATGCCGCCGGCACGCGGCCAAAGATCACCGACCGCGTCGGCCAGCCCGGCTCGGCGCAGATTGCGCCGGTGGCGCAGCGCGTGGTGCTCTATGACGAGGACCCCTCGGCGCCGCAGGGCAAGCAGTATGTCGGCTCCGTGATCTGGCGCACCGAAGCGGTCAAGGTGCCCGCCGGTCAGCCGCCGGATATCGGCGTGCGCGCCGACATCGATATTCCCGAGCGCAAGATCAAGATGTCGCTCTCGATCCGCCGCAACACCGATGCGTCGCTGCCCGCGAGCCACACCGCGGAACTGACCTTCGTGCTGCCGCCGGATTTCGGCACCACCATCGCCAACGTGCCCGGCGTGCTGATGAAGTCCAACGAGCAGGCGCGCGGCACGCCGCTGGCGGGACTCGCGGTGAAGGTCACCGACGGATTCTTCCTGGTCGGGCTGTCGAATGTCGAGGCCGACAAGGCGCGCAATCTCCAGCTTCTGAAGGAGCGGTCGTGGTTCGACATTCCGCTGGTCTACGCCAACCAGCGCCGTTCGATCATCGCCATCGAGAAGGGCGCGCCGGGCGAGCGTGCATTCAACGAAGCATTCACGGCCTGGGGGCAGTGATCCGATGAAAATAACTCTCGCTGGCTCGCGTCATTTCGGCGTCGAGACGTTCAACATGATGCGCGGTCACGGCATCGAGGTGATTCGTGTCGTGGTCGCGGACGGCGAGGACCGTCTCGCCGCAGCCGCCCGTGCCGCCGGTGTCGAGGTCGTGGTGCAGGCAAAGCCCAAGCTCATCGTGGCTTCGGAGATCGCGCCGGGCACCGACCTGATCGTCACGGCCCACAGCCATGCGATGGTCAGCGATGGTGCGCTGAAGGCCGCCAGGCATGGCGGCATCGGCTACCATCCGTCGCTGCTGCCGCGCCATCGCGGCATCGCGGCGGTGGAATGGACCATCAAGGAGCGCGACGCGATCGCAGGCGGCACGATCTATCACCTGTCGGACCGGCTCGATGCCGGCGCAATCGCCGCGCAGGACTGGGTGTTCGTGAAGAAGAACGAGACCGCGCGCGAATTGTGGGAGCGGGCGCTGGCGCCGCTCGGCCTCAGGCTTCTGGCGCAGGTGATCGATCAGGCCAAGACCAGCGGCGTTCTGCCGTCGATGCCGCAGGACGAGCAGTTCGCGACCAATGCGCCAAGGCTTGATGTGGAAAAATCACACGCTGCGCCGAAGAGCGCGGCGTCCTGATCGTGGGTTTGTCATAAGGCGACTGAGCCCGTCACGTCCCTGAATGTCATTGCCGGGCTTGACCCGGCAATCCATCATCTTCCTCAAGACTCATTCTCGATGGATCACCGGGTCAAGCCCGGTGATGACGGCTGTATGTGTTGCGGGTTTATTATCTCTCATCAGATGTCGGCATCTCACGCTGCGCGGGTCTCCCCGACGCGCACGGCGCTCGACACGAGGTCGTTGGCATCGGTCACGCCGTCGGCGGCGCGCCGGACAATCGTCTGGGCCATCTTCGCCTTGGTCGCAGGCGTGCGGTTCTCCTGCGCAATCTGCTCGACGGCGATGTCGAGAATTTTTCTCAACGTGGCGACGTAATCCGGATCGAATTTTTCGTTGAGGTTTCCCTGCGGGCGACCGACCATGCACTTCTCCTCTTCGGACATTTCAGAGTGCGATTGCATCGGATGATGCTTCTGCAATCGCGCTCCCGGTGAGCGGGCGGACCATGCTTCCGCAATGGGGCAGATGTGAGTCGGCATCGCGATTTGCAATGCGCATACAGCGATGTGAGATTGGAAAAGCTCCAGTCACATTTCCTTCAAGGTGATGAAGATTCCGCAGCGCACTTTGACGAGTTGCCCCCGCAATCGCACCACATCTTGTGCCTGCGATTCGACAATTCGCGCGATGCGATGCATGCTTTCACACCTGCGACAAAATCGTGAACGCGAATGGCGTCGCGTCCCGTGTTCCCGCGACACAATTCACGCAGCGCACAAGGAGACGTGATGGCCTGGCGACCCGCGTTTCATGACGAACTGACCGCGTTTATGACTCCCACGTGACTTTGTTTATGTCTTGCGAAGGATCAAACGATGTTTCCGATAACGATATCCCGGACTTGGCGTGCGCTCGTCTCGCTTGCCGCAATGATAGTGGTGATGCTGGCGTGGCCGCTGGTGGCTCAGCATGTCACGCCGAGCAAGCCGTTCCTTGAGAAGAACGCGTTCTATCTGCGCTCGGCCGGGTTCCGCATCCAGCTCGCCAACGACGCGGCGGGCCAGCGCGCGCTGAAAGCATTGCCGCCGCATCGCTTCGTGATCCACAGGGCCGGCGGCACGCCGCGATATGTCTATGCCGATCCAGGCGTCTGCAACTGCATCTTCAGCGGCTCGCTGGACAACTACAAATCCTATCTGGATATCCTGCGTCAGCCGCTTCCCGGCGTTGACGACGTCTCGCCGGATTACAAGACGCAGGCCAGCGCGCTGCTGCTGGACCAGCCGATCGACTTCGGCATGACCGGCGGTGACGACAGCCTGGCGGATTACTTCCGCGACTATCTGTAACCCGGTACTCTGTTCCCGACGCGTTGTGCGCCGCCATAAGCGCGCTGCGCGCATCGCGCTCCTTGTTCGCTCTCGTTTTTGTTTGTTACGCTCGCGTGTTGTCCATCAACACATGCTGACCGCGCGCCAAGTCGCGGCAGCCGGGGAGAGAACAAGGGGTAACACGACATGGCTTCACGACGCGCCGCGGTCGGTCTGATCGCGATGGGCTTTGCTGCACTCATCTCAATTAGCGGCGCTTCGGCGCAGGATTATCCGACGCGTCCGGTGAAGTGGGTGGTGGGCTATCCGCCCGGCGGCGCGACCGACATTCTCGCGCGCCTGATCGGCCAGCGGCTGTCGGAGCGGCTGGGTCAGCAGTTCATCATCGAGAACAAGCCGGGCGCGGGCAACAATGTCGGCACCGAATCCGTGGTGAATGCGGATCCCGACGGCTACACGGTGCTGCTGGTCAATCCCGCCAACGGCATCAACGCCTCGCTTTATACGAAGCTGAGTTTCAATTTCATCCGCGACATCGCGCCGGTGGCGGGCATTCTGCGATCGCCGAACGTGATGGTCGTGCCCGCGGATTTCCCGGCAAAGACGGTAGCGGAATTCGTTGCTTATGCGAAAGCCAATCCCGGGAAGGTCAACATGGCGTCATCGGGCAACGGAACGTCCGTGCATCTGTCCGGCGAGTTGTTCAAATCGATGACCGGCATCGAAATGACGCATATCCCCTACAAAGGAGCCGCCCCTGCGCTCACCGACATGATCGCAGGCCGCGTGCAGGTGATCTTCGACAATCTGCCGTCCGCGATCCAGCACATCAAGGCGGGAACGCTCCGTGCGCTCGCGGTGACGACAGAGACGCGGTCGCCGCTGCTGCCGGATGTGCCGACCGTCGGTGAAACGGTGAAGGGTTATGAAGCGAGCGCATGGTTCGGCATGGGCGCACCGGCGAAGACGCCGAAGCCCATCATCGACAAGCTCAACAAGGAGATCAACGCAATCCTCGCCGAGCCTGCGATGCAGGCGAAAATCGCGGAACTCGGCGGCGTGCCGCTGCTCGGCACGCCCGCAGATTTCGGCAAGATCATCGTCTCTGAAACGGAGAAGTGGGAGAAGGTGGTGAAGTTCGCCGGCGCGAAGGTGGAGTAGGGGCTGCTCGTCATTCCGAGGCGCGAGCGCTTGCGAGCGAACCCGGAATGACGAAGTGTTTTCGATGAAATCTTCCTGCTCCCTCTCCCCGCATAGCCCGTCGAAGACGGGCGTAGACGCCCCCTTTCGCTGGGGAGAGGGTCGGGGTGAGGGGCGCGATTTCAACATATGCGATGGCGCGACTTTCGAGGAAGTAGCCCCTCACCCGGATTGCCGCGCAATCCGACCTCTCCTGGTAAGAACGGGGCGAGGTGAAGAAATCAGCCGTCATTCCGGGGCGCGCGAAGCGCGAGCCCGGAATCCAATCGTCTCGTGCAAGAGTCCGGCAGGTCTGGATTCCGGGCCTGCGCCTTCGGCGCATCCCGGAATGACGAGCCTTGTAGCCCGGATGAAGCGAAGCAAAATCAGGGGTTGCCGCCCGCAATAGGGCGATGTTGATTGTGATGGAAGCTGTGTCGCGCCGGTCGAAGCGCGATCTATCCTCGCTTTAGTATTCCCGGATTGCGCTTCGCTTCATCCGGGCTACGCTGGCTGCAGGTTGTGATCGCTGGAACGAAGAATACAGATTCTAAGAAAAACTCAAATTAAATAGAGTTACGTTGTAGGGCTTCAGCTCAACGGTGATTATCAATTTTACCTGGCGTCTATCTAGTTCACGTTCTGCCAGAGGCGGATCGAGCAATGTATCGGTTTCCACCGTGAGCTGGGTAACTAGGTTGTCGTCTTCCAATAGGCAATAAAAAGGGCTTTCTCCTTCAGCAGGTATCTCATTTCCCCTTAACTCGTTCGCGCTTTTTGGTCTTCGCAACGCGTCGATTAGTGTCTTGATCCTATTATCCAAGTCGCCGGCGCTAATTACGCTTCCTGGGGTGTCTCGTCGTAGGAAAAGTATGTTCAACGAGCAAAGTAGGGACGTTTCTTCGCGGACTAAGGGTACAAATCTATAGCCATTTTCCTCGTATAAGCTCGCCGTGTAGTCCGACAATGGAATCTTTTCGTTCTCGTTCGGTCCGAAGTAGGCCGCACCGTCGCCAACTGGACGGTGGTCGGCCGTTCTATGGATCGGATGCTCTTTGCGTTCAGAAAGAAACTTATTAGTTTGCCAAAGATGCTTTAGCTGCCGATGAAATACCTTGCGAATTGATTGTTTATGTTGAGCCAATCGGTCATGCTGATTAGCCTCGGGATCCTTCTGACCGGATTTAAGTTCTCCCTCATAGACAAGTCTGAATCGCATTTCTAAAAGCTCCAGCCGTTTTGGGCGGTGAATGTCTCACAAAACATTCGATTCGTGGATCAAGGAATAAATTCCTTGACAATTTCCTTGCCCTGATCCATCTTCACGCCATCCCGCCTCACTTGAGGGGCGTGTCCTGGGACGCTTCGATGCGCGGGGCGGGATGCGGCGCCTGCGCGCGCGGGAGAGACGTTCTCCCTCGTGTCCGGGAGGCTTCGGGTCATCGTCCGGGCCAACTACGTGGCCCCGCCTTCAGTGGCTGGACGCGGACAGGATGAAGGCAGGCGAAAGCCCGCCGGATCGGGGCGTGAAAGCGTCCGTCCTGTCCCGGAAGAACGATCCCGTCGCCAAAAATCGCCGCGGCGGAGCGCCGAAAGGCGATGCGCGCTGCGGCATGTCCGCTGCGCGTCACTCCACTCAAGTGCGCCTTTCGGCGTTCCGTCCCCTCATGTTTGCGAGGGGGCCATGTGAGGCGAGGCCGCCGTGCGCGATGCGTGCGACAGACGGCGCGTGCGCGCTCATTCCACTCATCAAATCCATCAACGGGAGCGTTGCCCATGACGGCGCGGTTCAGGCTGGAAGGTCCTTATGGTTTCAGCGGCGCGGAGAATGCGCGCCTGACCGGCGAGACGTGCGCCGAGCATACGGCGCGAGATTTCGCATATTGCGAACTCGTTGTTGCGCGCGCGGAGATGGATTTCTTCCGCGCATATCGCACGTGTCCTGACGGCGCGTGCCGTCGCGCGCGGTGCTGCGCCGGTCCGGCGTTTTCTTGTCGAACTGCTTTCCGCCACCGGCTGCTCGGATGGCTCGAGCAGGGCGCTGCGATCGATTTCGCCTACGCGGAATTACTGCGTCGGCGCAAGCGCCGCACGCAAAAGCCGTCGTGAGCACCGCGTGCGCGAAGCCGGCACGAACTTCACCAAATCACTTGATCCCGGCCGCCTTGACGAGTTCGGCGCTGGCGATGGTCTGATTTGCGACGAGCTTGTCCATCTCATCGGGCTTCATCGGCCAGGGCTCGACGCCGAGCTTCTTCAGGTCGCGCTGCATGTCGGGCGTCGCCAGAACTTTCGTGCCGGCGGCATAGAGCTTGTCGACAACGTCCTTCGGCGTCTTCGACGGCACGAACACGCCGAACCAGATCGCGCTGTCGGCGTCCTTCAGGCCGACCTCCGGCGGCGACGGCACGTCGGGCAAATCGGCGACGCGCGTCGGCGTCGAGACCAGCAGGGCGCGCACCTGACCGCTCTGGATCAGCGGCAGCGCGGTGGCCAGCGGACAGAAATAGAAATCGATCCGGCCGCCGAGAATGTCGGTGATGACTTCCGAGCCGCCGCGATACGGAATGTGGGTCGGCGTGATGCCCGCGGCGAGACGGAATTTTTCCGCGCTGATGTGAACGGCGCTGCCGATGCCGACCGAGCCGAAGCTGGCGGCGGCGTCCGGCTTTTTCGCGGCCGCGATGTACTCCTGCACCGTCTTCCATGGCTTCGACGGCGAGGTGATCATCACATTCGCGCTGTAGCCGATCATCAGCGCCGACGACAGGTCCCGGGTGGCATCGTAGGTGAGTTCGGTGAAGATCGCCGGCGCGATGGTGATCGCCGACGAATGGGCCAGGATCGAATAGCCGTCCGGTTCGGAGCGGACGACAGAGGCGGTGCCGATCGTGCCGCCGGCGCCTGCGCGGTTTTCCACCACGATCGATTGCCCCAGTTCAGCCGACAGCCGATCAAAAAACATGCGCGGCACCACGTCCGTCGCGCTACCTGCGCCGAACGGGATGGTGGCCTTGATCAGTTTTGTCGGCCATGTCTGCGCACTGGCGGATGCAGAGACGAGCAGACACGTCAAAATCGCCAGCCGCCGAAGGTGCGCCTGCATGTTCCATCCCTGTTTCATGATTGGTCCTTGCCCCGTGGTCCGCAGCATCGTGCCGCCGCTACCTGCTTTGCAAGAATTATTCCGGATGAGGGGCGCATGATGCCCCTCGCTGCATATTCGGTGTCGTCCCCGCGAAAGCGTGGACCCATGTTCCCTGAGCGGGCAGTTCAGGCGGTCGGTCAGGCATCGCCACGGCTGTGGCTGGATCGAATGGCAATATCGGAGCGCGGTGGTTTTGGGTCCCCGCTTTCGCGGGGACGACCCGTAGAGAAATCGCGCACACAACAAAAAAGCCGGCCCGAAGGCCGGCTTTCGCAACTTGTTATGCGGAAGAGATCAGTACGCCGCTTCCAGCGCGGCGTGTTCCTGCTTGGCGACAGCGGTCTTCACCGCCGCCTGCACCTTCTCGAACGCGCGGACCTCGATCTGCCGCACGCGCTCGCGCGACACGCCGAATTCGGCGGCGAGGTCTTCCAGCGTCATCGGCTCCTCGGCCAGGCGACGCGCCTCGAAGATGCGGCGCTCGCGGTCGTTGAGCACGCCCATCGCGCCGGTCAGCGCGCTGCGGCGATGATCGAACTCCTCGTTCTCCGCCATGATGGCTTCCTGGTTGGGCGAGGTATCGACCAGCCAGTCCTGCCATTCGCCGGGCTCGCCGTCGTCACGGATCGGAGCGTTGAGCGACGCGTCGCCACCGAGGCGGCGGTTCATGTCGATCACGTCCTGTTCCGTCACGCCGAGGCGGGTCGCGATCTGCTTCACCTGTTCGGGGCGCATATCGCCCTCTTCAAGCGCGGAGATCTTGCTCTTCGCCTTGCGGAGATTGAAGAACAGCTTCTTCTGGTTCGCGGTGGTGCCCATTTTCACGAGCGACCACGAACGCAGGATGTATTCCTGGATCGACGCCTTGATCCACCACATCGCGTAGGTGGCCAGACGGAAGCCCTTCTCGGGCTCGAAGCGTTTGACAGCCTGCATCAGGCCGACGTTGCCTTCGGAGACAACCTCGGAAATCGGCAGGCCATAGCCGCGATAACCCATGGCAATCTTAGCCACGAGCCGAAGATGGCTGGTGACGAGCTTGTGCGCGGCGTCGCGGTCGTCGTGCTCGCGCCAGCGCTTGGCGAGCATGTACTCATCCTGCGGTTCCAGCATCGGGAACTTGCGGATTTCCGTCAGGTAGTGTGCAAGACCGGATTCTCCGTTGAGAACCGGCAAAGTAGCGGCACGGGCCATGGTGCGCCCTCCAGAGTTCACGCCCCCGATAGCGGCGGGCGAGGCAGGCCATCTGCTGTGTCAAAGCCAGAAGCACTGCAATGTTCCGCGCCGGAACGATCCCGAGCGCAGGTGCAACATACTCCAAAACCCGAGGGGGAGGGAAGAACAAAACGGGGTCACGAACCCGTGACCCGGGTTAAAGGTTTGTAACCATGCGGCTTTTTAGCGCACCACCTTTAGTCTGTGCTACGAAGGGCGGCCTCGAGGAGGACCAAATCCTCCGGCAGCGGCGATTCCCAGTGAAGAATTTCTCCGGACGCCGGATGCTCCAGGACCAGCAAATAAGCATGGAGGGCCTGCCTGCCAAGAGCGGCCAGCGCCGCCTGGCTTTGCGGGCCGAGCTGGCGGGCCTTGGTTTTGAAACCGGAGCCATAGACGTCGTCGCCGAGCAGCGGATGGCCGAGATGGGCGAGGTGGACGCGGATCTGGTGGGTGCGGCCGGTCTCGAGCTGACAGGCGAGCAGTGAGGCGACCGGCTTGCCGTCCTTACCCGTGAAGGTTTCCAGCACCTCCCAATGGGTCACGGCGTCACGGCCGCCCTGGCGCACCGCCATTTTCTCTCTGGTGTGCGGATGCCGGTCGATCGGCTGATCGATGGTGCCGCTTTTCCGGTTCGGCGCGCCCCAGACAAAGGCCATGTAGCCGCGGCGCATCTCGCCGGTGCGGCCATGGTCGGCGAACTGCGCCGACAACGACTGGTGGGCGCGGTCGTTCTTGGCGGCCACCATCAATCCGGTTGTGTCCTTGTCGAGCCGATGGACAATGCCCGGCCGCCTGACCCCGCCGATACCGGACAGGCTTGCGCCGCAGTGGGCGATCAGCGCGTTGACCAGCGTGCCGGTCTCGTGCCCGGCGGCGGGATGGACCACGAGGTTCTTCGGCTTGTCGATGACGATGATGTCGTCGTCCTCGAACACGATGTCGAGCGGGATGTCCTCGCCTTCGGGCTCGGCGGGCGCGGCGGGGGGCACGTCGATTGTGATCGTATCGCCCGCTTTGACATGATAAGCGGGGTCGCGAACCGGGGCAGGTCCCACGCTGACCTGGCCCGCGAGGATCAACGCCTTGAGGCGCGAGCGCGACAGGTCGGGGCTGCGGACGGCCAGCACGCGGTCCAGCCGCTGCGATCCTTCATCGCCCTCCACCGTGACCTCGTGACGCGTATTTTCGGAAGACTGCTGCATGACTGAAACTGTTGCGCCCGATCCGACCCCCGAGCAAGCCGCGCTGATCGCGCGGGTGCGCCGGATGATGCTGATTGCCGGCCTGACCACGGCGATCGGGGTGGGGGCTCTGCTGGTTGCCATCGGCTACCGTCTTTTCCGCACCGATGGAAGCGTTCAGATCACCGATGTGACGGCGACCCTGCCGAAGGGTGCGCGGATCGTCTCCACGGCGAGCGCGGGCGAGCGGCTGGCGGTGACGGTCGAGATCGGCGGCACGACCGAAATCCGCACCTATGACGCGAAGACGCTGAAGCCGGTGGGACGGCTCAGGTTCGCTCACGAACCGTAAACGCGTCACGCAGGGTCTGCGCGGCTTGCGTGACGGGAAAGGCGAACTGGCGAAGAAAGGTCAGAGGCATCTGCACCCAGGCTCTGGTTGGCTCGATGGGGAAACCCTCGACGCCGGTTTCGATCACGCGGTCAGGCACCTGACGGAAGGTGCCGAATATGGTGTCCCAGATCGAAAGATAGACTCCATAATTTTGATCGTGCAGATCGGAGCGCATCGCGTGGTGCAGGCGATGGACGCGCGGCGACACGAACACCCGGTCGAGCGGTCCATAGCCGATATCGACATTCGCGTGCAGGAACATCAGGTAATATTTCTGCAGCAGCACGAAAACGAACGCCTGCTCGATCGGCACCAGCACCAGAACAAACACGAACGACATGGTGAGAGTCCGGGCCAGAAGATCGCACGGATGCAGCCTGAACTCGGTCATCAAGTTCATGGCGTTCTGCGAGTGATGCAGAGCGTGGAAATGCCAAAGGGCGGGGACCTTGTGACGGATCACATGGCTGAGCCAGCCGGCAAAATCCACCGCGACAAATACGACAACCACGCGCAGCCAGTTCGGCCAGTGTCCCATCAGGCCCGAGAGCGGCGGAAGGTGGCGCTGAAAGAAACTCAGAAACAACAGGGCGAACAGCGACACGAACAGGAAATGAACCAGCAGCGAAACGACAGCAAATCCGGTGTCGAACAACAGTCCGCGCGACAGCAGGGCCTGATCGGGATCGGCTGGCCGCAGCCGCTCGAGCATGAGGATGACCGCGAAGAACACGATGAACGACGCCGAAATGAAGAAGGCGTCCACGTAGTTCAGGAAACCCTTTATGCCGGTTGCGAAATGGGATGAGAACGCCGAAGGACCCGTTTCCAGAGCCGAGATCACAAGGATCGCGAAGGGGACAGCCAATGTGGCGAGCGACACCGCGCCGGGATGCGCGGCGATCCAGTCCTGCAATGTGGCTCTGCGGGTCATGCGAAGGTCCTACATCGAACCGGCAAGCCGGGGAACTGGATGACAGCGGTTTGGCAGGAAAAAGAGGGTGGTCGGGGACGAAAGGCCTGCCACCGCCTTGAGGCAAGGAGCGCCGGGACAGGATGTCCTGCTCGCGTCGGATCACAGCCGAAAGCACGCCGGGGCTGTGGCATGCGCTTGCAGTCGCCTCGTTTCGAGGCTATTCCCTTGTCCGCGCTTGCTCCCTTCGTCTAGCGGTTAGGACGCGGCCCTCTCAAGGCTGAAACAGGGGTTCGATTCCCCTAGGGAGCGCCAACTAGTCTTTTCAATGACTTATATGAGTATTTATCCGCAGTAGCGGCACTATTTAGCGACAGTTAAGCCGCCCGAATTGCAATCAATTGCACTTGTCCATTGGACCTCGGTGAGGCTTTGCCGTCGCATCGTTTGCACTTCGCTTTTGGCCAGCTTGTCCATTGTCATAAGTTGCAATGCCGATCAAATTCGACGGCGAGTTCTTCGCGATCTTCGTCAATTTTCGCCAGTATCAGAGCGCGTAATTTCGCAGAGGTAAAATGCCGGTCTTTTTCACGGTAGCAGGGGTATCCTCTAACAAGCAGAAGGAAGACAAAGGGAAGAAAGCAAAGATAGATAGTAAGGATGTGAGCTATTTTCCGATCAGAGGAAAAATCGCAGTTCTAAAGCCCATCATTGATAAGATATCGATCACTCATCAGATTTCCGATCCCGAACTGAAAGAAACATTGATTGAATGCTTGCTTCAGGAGGCGGAGCAGGGAGGGCAATTTCAGAGTGCTCCAAAATATGGATCGGGACAGATTCAATACAAGGCGTCCGTAAATCTGCTTGTGCCTCCCTATGACCTTCCTGTGCTCATCCAGGCAGGTCCTAAGAAAAAAGCTACCTCTCACGCGCTCCGCTTAGAGTTCAACCCGTCGGCCTTGCAATCGTCGGGAATAGCCTTCCTGAAATCGGCGCTCGAGGGCTTGGTCCTCGATGGATTGAATTTCAGCGAGATAGCGGCGAACGGGAAGATCACGCGAGTAGACATTGCTGTTGATATTGTCGGCGTTGGCATTTCCGACCTCCTTGTATCGGCAGAAGGAGGCAAGAAAAGCCATTGGTATTATTCTGCCTCAGGAAAGCCTGAGACTGGCTATCTCGGAATGAAAGCGGGCGATAAAAATGCTAAGTGGACTACTTACAATAAGCGGCAACAACTGAAGGACACGGCTGGAAATCAACTTTACGGCGGGTTGCCGCACACGAGGATCGAATATCGTGCAACACCCATGGTGCCGTTTTCAAAACTCTTGGGGTTGGACAATCCTTTTCTGAAAATTTCGCTCGCCTACCCAGTGATTCCTAAGGCCGCGAAATCCCACGAGTGGCAATTTTTTATCGATAGCTGCGCTAGGCGCGGTCAACATGCCGCTCTTGGATTGCTTCCTGATGGACCAATGAAGAAGCGATACGAGGCAGCTCTCGCAGCAGGGCACAAGACAATTTGGCGGCCCAACCTAATCTGGAAGGCTTGGGAGGAGACTTTGTGCAGATCGGGTATCGCGGAAGCTGAAAAGTGCAGTTGATTGCAATTCCTGAGAAAAGTGATCGAGGCGCATCGTAACGACGCCTCCAAGGGAGAGTTTCCGTGCCCCGCATTCCAATGGTGTCGTATGAAAAAGCCGCGCTTGCCGGAGTTGCCAATCATCGATAAGCCTGCGCGCTTTGCGGTTGGCGACCCGAACGGAATGACCTCAAACTCGTGGCGTGTTTGGGCAGAACGAAGATCAGAGGTCTACATTGCTTGCCGCGACAATTTCACGGAAACGAAAGTTAGTCTTCATGCTTCGGGTCGCTGGCGCATGGGCTTTACCAGCGAAGCGATCAAGAAGAATCCCATGCTCGTTCAACCCTCTGAAAATAGAGCGTGGGAGGTGTGGGACAAGCCACTTGAGACGTTGCCTCAGACGACCACGGCTTTTCATCTCTACTTTCCAACCTCAGAGTTGGCCGTGGATGCCTCGCAGCGTGTAGGAAAGCAATGGAAGAACGTAGTTTACTTGGAGGCTGCGCCACCGAGAAAGACCACCACGGTCACGCTATTCATAACCAACGGCGACATCAGTCTGCGTCACGAAAGTGAGCCAAGCTTTCTCTTAGCAAATTATCGGTTGGACAACAGTCGGTATGCGAAATTGATGGCGCACGGGGACCCTGAAGGAACCCTGCCAGATATGATTACGCAGGCTGTTGAGTCTGGGAACGAAATGGCGCGGAAAAAGAGGATCGCGTTGCCGCCCACAGCGTTCAGCTATTTCTTTGGACATAGAGACAACGGTGCTAGATTCATTTTCGGAGCACGGATGAAGCGCGACGGCGGACAGCCCGATTGATTTGGTGAAACTTCCTAAAGTGCAGTTGATTGCAATCCCGATCAGGTATGTCGAAAACTAGCCGGATAGTCATGTCGATGACGAAGTCGCTGAAGGCTATTCCAATTCTGGCTTGTCTCGTTGCTCTAGGTGCTTGCGCGAGTACGGTTCGCGAAACGCGACCGACTGGCAAATTCATTTCGCATCGAGGTTTGGACCCGACAGCGTCCTGTTTGGTCAAGGAGCTAAACGAAGTTTCAAAGACGTTGACAAACGACTTGGCTAAATCACTTAACACGGCCCAAACAATCACAAATCAAATTCGTATCATTGATCCGGGAAAATCATATGAAATTGGCCCGCTACAAGCGCCCATGACCGACATCTATGTAGTGAAGTTAACCGCCCACGCGAATTCCGAGACTGCGGTTGAGGTTTATTCCGATCAGTCAAACATGGGTTATTCAGTGCTGACGCCACGACTTGAAACTGCTGTTTCCAAGTGCCTTTGAGGGCCGCGATAGCTATCAGATAAAAGTGTCGGCAACCGTGGACGGCATTGATCCAAGACGCGTAAAGAAATGCCCCACAACACCGCCTTGATAATTCTAACTTCGATGCCCTGAGACATTAGAAGAAGATGTTGGTAATCCGGCTTTTACCGGGGCATTCGATAAATCTCCAGACATGATTTCAGACATCAGAAAAGGACCGGGGTAAATAGTGTATCGATTGTGCAGTTGACTGCAAAAACATTCAACATCCTTAGATTTCTGTTCATTCGAAGTCAGACGTGTTGGAGGCCGCGACCTGCAATGGTGCAATCAACTGCAACAATACCCGATGTCGCAATGCATTCTGCGCGCTGCCCCTGACTTACCCCCTTGGCACCAGACCCTCACATGCTCGATTTCACCACTACCGGCCCGGGAAAAGTCCTCCCGCTGTTTGTTCCGAACCCACAGCCGCAGCGTATTGAGGATTCACCGGCGACGGATAGAATGGAACCGGGGGTGCATCATGGAATGGTCTACAATAATTCTGGTCGCGGTCGTCGTCGGGTTTTTCCTCTGGCGCCATGAAAGGGCGCGGGTGAAGGGGGAAGAGCGGGCCGTAGTTGCGACCGCGCGCCTGGCAAAAGACCAGAAACTTTATGACCACATCAAAGCCGGCATGCTCGAATATGACTTCCGCAACAGGGGAAATGAATTTTGGAAAGCGAAAGGTAGGCAGCTTTTATTTGAGACGGCGCAATTCAGTTGCTTCCACGTCGATCACTTCGCGGAATCGCGGGTGGGATTTTATTTTAAAGACTTAAAAGAGTTCGGCTTGTACGGATTCTTCGTTGGAAACGACCCGGAAGTTGATGTTTTTCATAGCTACTACCGGACCGATGAAACCTTCCAGGATGAAGGCCAGCTGCTTTACGAGGACGATTGAATATGGATTGGGGTGACCTCTGGCTATTGGGGGCCGGTGCGTTCGCTGGATACGCATTGCGGACGAAGGGCCAAAAGAAGTCGCAAGCCACCACCGTTTCCGGCCAAGCGTCGGCGCATGACCGCAGTAATTTGCTCCAGGCGTATTCGCGTGAGCTATCGAACTACCTCATCCAACTCGACCCGGACAGGTATTACACGGTCTATCGCCGGGCGCTGGATGAGCAAGAGAAGCTGTTCACCGCGGACGGTAAAACCCGTGAGGCCCAACTGCACATCATCACCGAACGCTACCCGATGTATGAGGACTTCGATTTGGTAGGCACCCGGCCTTACATCCTTTATGGCGAAACGCTTAAACGGTATGAGGACGAAGACATCGAAGAGCATTTCCTCAACCTGGTGAGATTTCATTCGTTGCAGCGCGCGGCGTCGGAAGAATGGTGCTTCTTGATGCCGATGCTCGGGCAGAAGGAGCTTGACCACCTCGCCGGATACACCCGTCAGGTGAAGGACGCGAAGTTCAAAGAACGGCTGAAGCAGGCCGTAAAAAAATTCCAGGCGGCGCGGGAAACCCAGCTATCGGATTGGCAGCTTCCGGACGGCGAGAAGCTTTATGAAGCGGCTGAGATTGCCGTTTACAGGGTGGACGACATCGCTGAAACCGTTAAGGGAATTTGGTTCAAGGACACGAACGAGTACGGGATTTATTCAGTGTTTTATGGCGATGAAAAAGCATATGAGAGCTTCTACCGCAGCGATAGAACGTTTCAGAAGCGCGATGTGCTGCACACGCTATGATGCGGTGAACGGAGAAAGCCCCAGGCGTCGGCGCGTCTTGTTGCTCGAACAACCATTCCCAAATCGTCTTCGATGGCGAGAATGTTGAAGAACTTCGTTAACTCGGCCCTGTCTGCATCGAGCAATTCGCGCGCCCGAGTCTTCGTCAATGGGATAGCTCTTTGACATAAACTAGCTGCGTCCGCATTCCGCGAAACGTCCCGCGTTGCCAGAACCCTCTCAACTTGAACGAGGAGCATTCCATGCTCTTTCCACATCCGTAGTGGTCCAGTCGTCTAATATCAGAGTGGCAAATCCGATTATTTCTATTGGCTTCGAGGAGGTAAAAGTTAGCGTCCCCTGAGGAAAAAAGTCCGATGGAGGCGAAAAATGTCAAATGCATTGCGTGATGCCAAGGAACGGCTGGCAGAGCAGTTTCATACAAATGTTGAACCGCAGCCACTGCAAACGGATCAGTGGGTTGCAAATAGCTTACTTCAGAAAGCTATCCGACGGAGCGATACCGGGGCAGCTCAACGCGCGGCAATGACTTTCTATTTGCAGAAGGGCTCTGCGATCTGGCGGCGTTTCATCGTCATTGCGTTTGAGGATGTCGGTGCCGCCGCTCCCGAAATCGTGGCCATGACTGTAGCCGGAAGCACCGATGCTGCTTGGCGCAAGAACACGGGCGGCGATGCCGCAACTGCCGTTCTACTTGCACGCCTCTTAGCAGAAGCTCCAAAGAGCCGATCTGGCGAGCACCTGATTACGACATCTAACCATCACCCGTCGTTCAAGCAAGTGCGACTATTGGTAAGCGGTTCTTCGCTGGCGGAAAATCTTGCGACCGTCGCCAACAAAGCGAAAAGTCTTCCCCACCGTGCGTTGGCGGCTTGGTGCGTTTCAGGCATCGGATGGAAACGAGAGAAGGTTTCAGGCAGCGATCTTCCAGCTTTGCTTGGAACGTTCCGCAAGTTGGGGGTGCCCCAGGAGTTGGTTGAGGCTACCGGTCTTGCGGCCACTAGGTCTCGAGAGGCGATCACCCTGATGGTCCCGCTGATTTGGCTTGCGGCGAACGATGGCCAAGTCCCAACCGTGGCGAGGACCGATGTCCCCTTGTCCTCGGTCGTTGACGACGTCCCCTTGTACTCTCTTGACAAACACACCCGGGTCGGGCGGGAAGCCGTACGAAATCTCGTCAAATACAATTCCCGGATTCGGCGGTTCTTGGAAACGTATGTTCTACCAGCCAACCGCCGCGACGCTGCTTACATGGCCGCGTTCTATGCCGATGCCGCGCCGCTCGCATCCAGGCTTGTTTGGAGGGGCGTAGACGAACTGGAGGCTCTCGGAACCGAAACCGATATGTTGCGCTCGGGAGTGCCACCAGAGGTAATCGGCCCGTTCTTGGAGCTTTTCAGGGCCAACGTCGATCACCTCAATCAGGTGCGCCTCCATACTGTCTTCACGAAGCGCGAGCGGTCAGAAAGGCTTGGGTTCACGAGAGACGCCATGCCGCTCGTGCGGATCGATGAACGGACGTAGGCCCATGTCAGACCTAACCTCCGATAACCTTCACTTATCGCGACCTACAATGGGCGCTAGGAGCGTCGTCCGCCCGTGTGCAGTTGATTGCACAACCACCGTGCCCGAGCTAGTTACGGAGTACGTTCGGGAAAGCCTCGCTCAAAATACGCGGATTGCTTACGTCAACGATCTCGCTCACTTCCAGCGGTGGGGCGGACGAATACCCGCTGCGCCTGAAACGATTGCCTCCTATCTGGTTATGCACGCTGATGTTCTCAGCATTGCAACGTTAACCCGGCGTCTTGCTGCATTGGCTAAGGTTCACCGCTCCCGTGGCATCACTAATCCAACCTCCACCGAACTAGTCAAATCAGCTTTGCGGGGCTTAAAGCGTATCAAGGGCGGACCTCAACGACAGGCAAAACCTCTTATTAAAGAAGATCTATTCGAGATGTTGGAGGCGACGGGGGATAGACTCAAGGACGACCGTGATCGGGCATTGATTTTGATCGGCTTTGCTGGTGGTTTCCGCCGATCTGAATTAGCGGGTCTAGTTTACAACGACGTGGAACGTGTTCGTCAGGGTATAGTGATCACACTCTGCCGTTCAAAAACTGATCAAAATGGCGCGGGAAGAAAAATTGGTGTTCCGTATGCTAGGGGTCGATGGTGCCCAGTTGCTTCGCTGGAGCAATGGTTGAACAGGTCCGGTATCACGGAAGGAGCATTGTTTAGGACAATCAACCGACATCACCGAATCGGCCTTAAGCCATTGTCGGGAGAGGCTGTATGCCAGATCGTCAAGGAACGCGTACGGTCTGCCGGGATTGACCCTGCTGGTTATTCAGGTCACAGCCTCAGGGCGGGGCTTGCCACCAGCGCAGCTCAGGCGGGCGTATCGAGCTGGAAAATTCGTCAACAAACAGGCCACGCCTCAGATGCCATGCTCGCCCGCTACATCCGGGATGGGGAGCTCTTTCTGAACAATGCGGCCGGCGCAATACTATAATGTACGCCCCGCCAAGCTTGCCCCAAATACAATGTGCCGGATTGCACGAGACGCGTGCCAGATTGCCTGCTGTCGGATATTCCTAGCTCAATGAAACGCAACGAATCACTTCGGACTTGGGGCCAATGATGCAAGCACTATTGTCGGCTACCCTCGACGCAGCTTCGTCGTATGCTGGCAAGACCTTAGCCGAACGAGTAGCGGGACGTTTTTATACACCTGATATTTTGGCAACTGATTTGGCTAGGCGCTTAGTCGAAGCGTTGATCAAAAGTTCCCGTACTTTTGAACTAAGCCGCGTCTTGAGGGTGTGCGATCCATTCTGCGGCGATGGCCGTTTGGTGTCGGCCTTTTTCGCGGCGGTATCGGAGCGGCCAGAGCTCTTCAGCCGACGGTGGGTCGTCACACTCCGAGACATTGAAGCTGATGCGGCTCGGGCGGCTGGCCGAAGGTTGAAGGAGTTTTCTCGGGCTCTCGGTTTGGAAGCCGAAGTTCGAGTTTCCGTCGGAGATAGTTTTTCGCAGGGCAGTCCTGCACTTCACGATGTGGTGGTAACCAATCCACCTTGGGAGCTGTTGAAGCCGGATTCTCGAGAGCTTGCACAACTGAGCGAAAAGGCAAAGGCAGCCCATCGTCGATCATTGCGAGAACTATGTGATGTGCTGGATGCTAGATTTCCGAATGCAAGGGCAAACAACGCTTGGGGCGGCTGGGGAACAAACCTAGCGAGGTGTGGTTGGGAATTAGCCTTGCGTTCCTGCTTTCCCGGAGGAGTGCTGGGCATTGTTCTGCCTTCTACGATAATGGCAGACCAAGCTTCCGCTAATATGCGACGCTCAGTTTTCGGCCGCTCAACGTTGGTTGACTTAGCAACTTATCCACCCGAGGCGCGCCTTTTTTCCCGAGTAGATCAGCCAGTAGTTGTGGCGACCTTTGTTGTCACTCCGCCTGCTTTTGGCATCGATGCGAAGATAAGAACTTTCAATCTCGAACGATCTATTCAGAAGGAGGGCCAACTCAAGCTGTCCGAAAGTCAGCTTTCAGCGCAGGACTATGCGCTGCCGGTAAGTTTCGCGCCCGATTCCGCTGAGTTGATTGCGGGGCTTTCGTCTTTTCCGAGATTTAGTGATTTGGAAGGAGGGAACGGCAGCAATCTCTGGGCTGGCCGTGAATTGGACGAGACGCGCATTCTAGAAAAAACCGTGCCTGGCCATCGATACCCCTTTATCAAAGGAAGAATGATTCATCGCCACCAGGTTTCGGAGTTGCCACGTCTCTCTGTTCGGGCTTCGCTTGTCAAAGGGTTCCACTCCATCGCTTTCGAGCGCATTGTTTGGCGGGACGTCGCGCGTAGTTCTCAGGGTAGGCGTATGATCGGAGCAATTATTCCACCTGGCTGGGTTGCAGGAAATTCTTTGCACGTAACCTACTTTCGTGATGGCGACCCCCAACGGTTGCGGGCTCTCTACGCTGTACTTTCCTCGCTCATATTTGAATTTCAGGTCAGAAGTCGACTCGCGACGGGTCATATGTCGTTGGGAATAGTGCGGCTGGCTCGCGTTCCTTTGCTGAGCGGACGAACGTTGTCCGACTTAGCAAAAGCGACCGAAACAATCCTGTGGAAGGGAGAAGATGACGCTAATCTTGAGGTTGCCGCAGCACGTGCGTATGGGCTCACTCGTGAACAGTTCGCCGAAATTATCGCACATTTCCCCAAACTTGATATTGGTAAGCGGGAGGCAATGTTAGCTGCTCCTCTTTGGCCAAGAAAGAATCGAAAATGATTCCCAACCATGTCAGCGCGAAGCTCAGTAATCTTGATCTTCGTTTCGCTGAGTCCGTTCCGCCGGGAGGTAATTGGCGCGACATTCCAGAATCTGTGCCGTCAGAGCGGCTCGCTCAAATACGCGTAAGTGCGGCAGCAGGCGAAGGATCACGCTCGACTTACTATGGGCGCCTTAGGCCTGATCTACCCGCCTATACAATCAACACTTACTACACGCGTCCGGGCAATGGTTGTTTTTTACACTACGCCCAAGATCGGACAATCTCGCACCGCGAAGCAGCCCGATTGCAGTCATTTCCTGATGACTTCGTGTTCGAAGGAAGCTCGCAGCGGGCGCTTTGTCAGCAAATTGGCAACGCTGTGCCGCCCTTGCTAGCGTTTCAGGTTGCTCAAGCCCTCGGCGAGCCTGGCGCAATGGTGGATGTTTTCGCTGGAGCTGGCGGGCTGTCCCTAGGCTTTGAATGGGCTGGTTGGCAATCAATTGCCGCTGTCGATAGCGATAAGCATGCCGTCGCAACCTTCAATGCCAATATCGCACCGGTCGCTTTTGTTGGAGACATGACGAGTGAAGAAACTCACGATCATTTAGTCGCTCGGGCATTCGAAAGGCGAGGAGCGGGCAGATTAGCGCTCGTCGGAGGGCCTCCTTGCCAAGGCTTCTCTACGGGCGGAAACCGTCGGAGTGTGGACGACGCGCGAAATGATCTACACAACAGGTATGCGCAGCTTTTAGCGCGCCTTCGTCCCGATGTATTTATTTTCGAGAATGTTCTGGGACTTCTTAGCATTGATAAAAAGCGCTTTTTGCCACGTCTAATAGACGGTCTGCGGGCCACCGGGTATGACGTTGCAGTATGGCGCCTAAATGCAGCTCGGTTCGGTGTTCCTCAGCGAAGAGAAAGGGTGGTTTTGGTAGGAGTGCCTATTGGTTCAACGGCTCCTCTTCCACCTCAACCTTGGACCAGTCCTGTAAAATCGTCAGAGCTGTTTGCGCTGCACCCTGTGTGTGGGACATTGGACGCAATTGGCGATCTACCCATGATAACCCCCGGAAGTGACGGTTCTGGGCTTCCATACCGAACGCCTCCCGAGTCAGAATACCAGCGACTCATGCGCGGGAGCCTGTCCCCCGCAGAGTACATCGCTAGGGGGCGTGCTAAGAATGATACGGGTGGACGACGCGGCGCTTTACGCAGCGTCACTGAAGATGTTGGAAGAGTTCACGCGGGGTAGCTATTACGGTCGTCTCGCGCAGATTTTTCTGGCGTGCAAATACTATGGGGGCCTAATTCCAGCGGTGGGTAGCCCCACCGGTACAGACATAAGCACGATACAGAGGTTGCTGGATGATCTCTACGAAAAGCCCTCTCTAAGACCCGGGCCGTCTATCGCCATTCTGTTCAGCAACAACCATCTTTATCGAACGGGCGAAGCGCCGCCGGGTGGAGTGGCGTCGAACATTTGGCGCAATAATTTCAACATTCAAAAAGGGTTTGGATGCTACGCTTCGGCAGGAGAGATCATTGATCCGGCGTTCCGAAATCGCTCGCGAAAATTGTGCCCACACCTGCAGCCCCTAAGCGCAGGCACCCTCGAAGGCGCTCATTGCGATTTGGAAAATAATGCCAGCTACCGACGGGAGGATCATCCCAAGGTTTTTCGCGTCGATCCGGATACGCGAGAGCTATTCGTCTACAACACTTCAGATACCGCCCATTACGCACCCCTAGTTCTCTCGATGCGCGGTAAATTACCCGTCGCTCCATTATTGGTATCGATTTATTACGATTCGCGTATCGCGGGTACGCGCTCCGAAATTTCAATTGAAGACTTCTTGATCGATTTTGGTTTTCAGCCCGCTGAGTTTAGTACTTATTTTAACGACGATCTTTCCACGGGGAAGAATGCTGAACTAAGTGCGGCGTTTCCCGGTAAGATTTCCTGGACGAAGGTGACGGGTTCGACTCCTGCTGCAACGGCGGCGCCGCTTCCAGGAGTGCCAGCGCCAGCGTCCGCCCGTCGCCGCGCTGGGTCGTCGGCAGTTTCGGCAGCCGCTCCCCCGGTAGCACCTCCAGCCGGGAGTCATTGGTGGGACGCGGAGCAAGTAGTGCGGCAGGTTTTAGAAGCCGACGGCTGGACCGTTATTGATAAAACTCGCTTCGGCGTTGGGTACGACTTTCACGCCTGGAAAGCAGGAACGACGCGTTATGTGGAAGTAAAAAGCAGTGCTGGTCGATGCACTCCTGTGTTAACCGATAACGAATATATGGAGGCTCGCCGATTGCGCAAAGAATATGTTCTTGCAGTCGTTGAAAATTTCGATCCAGCCGGTCCGGCTACCGTATTTTGGATTCAAGATCCTGCCCGCCTGAGTGTTAGCGCGCGTCAGGTGAAGGTATTTTCGGTGCCTCGTTCACAATGGATACCTGAAGCAGTTTCTTCAATACCGTGACGTCGGAATTGCGGCGTAGGGATGCTTCGCATCAATTCAGCTAACCGTGAAAGGGGGAAATTTCAGGTGCAGACTTCGCGATTGCCGATGTCTGTTTTTTCGACGCCGAATGCGGATTTTTTGAAAAATATTTGTACTGCCCGCTGTCCACCGGGCGTTAAAACGTGCATCGCACAACGGCACAAGGGTATATCTGCGAGTGCAGCCGAGCGTCGTCTCACAACGAAGTAACGACGAAGGAGCTTTATTAGATCATTGAAGCGCAGGGAGCTACGAGCCGTTTGGGAACTGGTTATGGTCACCGCAGGCTGATGAAGAAACTGCATCCCGGTGATTGGTAAGCGATGGCGTTCGTGAAATGCACTAGCAAATTCAGATGCATCTTGTTTCGTAAGCATGGCGAGCAACCTCACGCAAGAAAACGTCAGACCTTGCGAGCCGTCCTGTTTTTATTCTCTGCGTGACACTCGAACAGCGCCGTTAGCTGGCTCATTCTTTTTGATTAACGTTTAGCAAGCAATTCTTGATAAAGAATTAGGCGCGGTATTCACAAAGCACTCAGCCCAGGGATTCTGTGAGCGGATGTCCGCTTACGCAGCGGCTCAGAATCCAATGCGATCTACCCATTTTTTCAACAGAGTAACCGGAAAACCCTCGCCATATCCTTCGGCGACGGTTTTGATTTCATGCCCCAAAATTGCCCATCGATAGTCCCGAGGACAATTGGCAGCCCGCAGCCGGTCTTGTGCGCGATGCCGCAACGAATGAATGACCTTTCTCGGGTCTGTGATTCCGATGTCAGTAAGGAAGCGGTTTAGCCGCTTAGAGGCGGCTGGGATGCTACCAACGAAGAGCGGGCCTTCGATTTGTTTGGGCAAAAGAGCCAGAACGCACTTGGGAAAAGGAATGCGCCGTTTTGACGTAAGCGATTTCTTGCCAACAATTGTATATCTACATCCATGTTCCTCGAATTCGCGGTCTATTTCGAACGCTTCGGAAAGTCGCATTCCTGTGGATGCCAGCATTACGAACAGGAACTGATCCGATGGTTGCAGTTCCTTCAGACGCATTTTGACCAGCTTTATGTCTTCCTCAGACAAGGGAAGCCTTTGCGTCATGTCGTCGGCCTTCGGAACGATTCTAGAAAACGGATTGAACCGAAGTTTTGATTCATCGATTGCTAGATTTACCGCTGCATTTAGCCAACCAACCTTCTTTGCAATGGTCGCCGACTTCAGGTTTTTGTCCTGAAAATGCTTTACGATCTTGCGACCATCGTCCCGACTCGATTCCGCGAGCGATTTGCCGTCTGTTAGCTGTTTATACAGCTCCCACGTGGCGAGCGTCTCCCGTTTATTGTAGCCGGTCACTTTCGCGTGCATCAGATAGGTGTCGATGATGGCGTCGTCACCACTTCTGGACCTTCGGGTCTGCCGGTGCCGTTCTCGCCGAACCGCCGCTATCTGCTTGCCGAGTGGTGGAAGTCCCATCGTTATTATTGAGTTTGGTTCTGTCCTCAGTATGGCCCCGTCCGCCGTCAGATAGATAAGCTCTGTATCCGTGGCGATGATTCGTTCGCCATCCGCGCCATGATGTTCTCGTCCGGGTTCTAGCTTCGGTTTCGATATGACGGCGAAGTCGCGGGCTCTCTGCTGTTCAAAGAGAGTACGTTTATGATGTTCGATAAAGGGAAGGGCGCGGATTTCTGCTTCAGCGCGGTTTGGAGTTCCTAAGGACTTCTCCACGCGCTTCTTGCCAACGCGCTCAGCGAGATCGCCGGTGTACTGAAGTTTCAGATACCAGTTCTGCGACCCTGGCCTTCTAAAGAGATAGTTGGTTTTCACTGCGAAAAGTCCGGAAACAGGGATTAGGTGCATAACTTAGCTGCTCTAATTAGCGGCAGCAATAGATGCATATTAAGTCGCTGAATATATTAGGTATTGTGTATTTTAACGACGGGCGATACCCTTCCCCTAGGGAGCGCCATTCTGCTATCAGCGTGTTCACCGCTGAATTAAGTGCGATTTTCTCCAACACATTTTTGGAGCGCATCATGCAGGTCTACAATGTCGTCAAGTTCAAGGTGAAGTCCGGCGAACAGGCCGCCTTCCTTGATGCGCACCGGAACGGCAAGGCCAAATGGCCGGGCCTTGAGCGCGGCTTCATCATACAGACCGGCGAGCAAACGTTCTGCCTCATCGGCGCGTGGCCCAGTCAGGACGCACTGGTTGCGGCACGCCCCGCGATGATCAAGACACTCGACAGCTTCCGGTCCGTCCTCGAGGATCAGGGCGAAGGCCGTGGCGTCACCGACGCCGTGTCTGGGGCCGTCGTTCTCGATCTTTGATCCACGATCTGGATGGCGTCACGATTGCTTGCGCGCTGTCGCGCACAGGCCGAAACGTCCGTCTCAAGAAATCACCTCGCTAAAGTGTCACACCGATTGTGCTCTGCACTGTCGTGCACCGCGCATTGATCGCGCATCGCGCAGATGATTACATCGGCGGTGCTGGGGCGCGGCTTGCCATGCCCATTCAAGAGGAATTCCGCACACGCAGACATTGATTTGAAAAAGCATTGGCCGGCCAACGGCCGATCATCAGGGAGGAGACGACTATGACCGAGTTCACGCCGGATCGACGATCTCTGCTCAAAGGAAGCGCCGCGGCTTTGGCCGCAGCGGCGACCCTGTCAGCCGACCAGATGCTCGGCATCGCCAAGGCCTGGGCGCAGACCGCCCAATGGAAGCCGGAAGCCGGCGCCACCATCAACATGCTGCGCTGGAAACGGTTCGTGGAGGCCGAGGATGTCGCCTTCATGAAGATCGTCGACGCCTTCCAGAAGGCGACCGGCGTCAAGATCAATATCTCCAATGAATCGTTCGATGACATTCAGCCCAAGGCGTCGGTCGCGGCCAACACCGGGCAGGGGCTCGACATGGTGTGGGGGCTTTACTCGCTGCCGCATCTGTTTCCCGAAAAGTGCGTCGATGTGACCGATGTCGCCGAATATCTCGGCAAGAAGTATGGCGGCTGGGCGCCCTCGGGTGTGGCCTACGGCAAGCGCGGCAACAAGTGGCTCGGCATTCCGGTGGCCGCGAGCGGCGGCCTTGTGAACTACCGTGTCGCCGCCATGCAGAAGTGCGGCTTCAAGGAATTCCCGAAAGACCTCGGCGGATTTCGCGAACTGATCAAGGGCCTGAAGGCGAATGGCACGCCCGCGGGCATGGCGCTCGGCCACGCCACAGGCGACGCCAACGGTTGGCTTGCGTGGGCGATGTGGGCGCACAATGCCTACACCGTCGACAAGGACAACAAAGTGATCATCAACTCGCCGGAGACGGCGAAAGCGCTGGAGTACGTCAAGTCACTCTACGAGAACTTCATTCCCGGTGTCATCTCGTGGAACGACAGTTCCAACAACAAGGCGTTTCTGGCCGGCCAGCTTCATCTCACGACCAACGGCATCTCGATCTATGTTGCGGCGAAGAAGGAGAATCCCGCCATCGCCGCGGACATGGATCACGCACATCTGCCGGTCGGCGTCAGCGGCCAGGTGCGCGAGCAGCATCTCGGCTTCCCGATCCTGATCTTCAATTTCACCAAGTACCCGCAGGCCTGCAAGGCATTCACCGCGTTCTTGATGGAAGGACCGCAGTTCAATCCGTGGATCGAGGCGGCGCAGGGCTATCTGTCGCATTTCCTGCTCGCCTATGACGCCAATCCGATCTGGACCGCCGATCCGAAGAACACGCCCTATCGTGACGTCGCCAAGCTGGCCTCGACCCCGGCCGGCATCGGCACGCTGAATGAAAGCGCCGCGGCCGCGATCGCGGATTTCGTCGTGGTGGATATGTTCGCGAACTATTGCTCCGGCCGCGAAGACCTCAAGGGCGCGATGGCGTCGGCCGAGCGCCAGTTCAAGCGGATTTACCGCGGCTAGGCTCGCTGAATTGTCGGCGATAGGCTCACATTCTCGTGTGCGTCATTGCGAGGAGCATAAGCGACGAAGCAATCCACGCGTTCTCCAAAAAAGTGGATTGCTTCGCTTCGCTCGCAATGACGGCGGTGGGTGCTCATAAAAAAGTCAGCCACATAATCATTTCGACTCATTCGTCTGGCAGACTAGTCTGGTCCCTTCAAAAGACCGGATGATTCAAGCCGGTCATCCGCCCTGTTCAATCCCGGCAAATTTTCGCCAGGCATGTGCGGACCACGCCAAATCGATGAGGTGTCCGATGCTCACGTCGCAGCAGTTGAAAGAATTGTTTCCCGAGGAAAACCGTCTGAAGGATTGCGGGGTGCCGCCGCCGGTCCACCAGCGCGAGACTTTGGTGAACGGAGAACTGAGGCCGTGGACGGGAGCGGTGGAGACCGTGCGTTCGGCGATCTGCGTGCGCAAGCCCGACGGCTCGCTGGAGCAGGTTGAACTCGGCAGTTATCCGGTCGGCGGCATTCCTGAGGCGAAGGTTGCGCTGGATGCGGCGGTCGCCGCCTACGACAGCGGGCGCGGCGAATGGCCGACCATGACGGTCGCACAGCGCATCGCCTGCATGCAGGATTTCACCCGGCAGATGGTGGCGCGCCGCGATCGGATCGTGAACCTCATCATGTGGGAGATCGGCAAGACGCTGCCGGACTCGCAGAAGGAGTTCGATCGGACCGTCGAATACATGAAAGCGACCATCGAGGCGCTGAAGCATCTCGACAACGACAATTCGCGGTTCACGATTGTCGAAGGCACCATCGGCCAGATTCGCCGCACGCCGCTTGGCGTCGTGCTCTGCATGGGGCCTTACAATTATCCGCTCAACGAAACATTCGCGACGCTGATCCCGGCGCTGATCATGGGCAACACCATGGTGTTCAAGCCGCCGAAATTCGGCGTGCTGCTGTTTCAGCCTTTGCTCGAAGCGTTCCGCAGCGCCTTCCCGAAGGGCGTGATCAACACGGTGTACGGCAAGGGTTCGGAGGTGGTGCCGATGCTGCTTGAGTCCGGTAAGGTCAACGTGCTGACCCTGATCGGCTCGAGCCGCGTCGCCGATCATCTCAAGAAGATGCATCCGAAGGTGAATCGCCTGCGCGCCATCCTCGGCCTGGATGCCAAGAACGCGGCCATCGTGCTGCCCGATGCAAACATCGAGCTTGCCGTCAAGGAATGCCTGCTCGGCTCGCTGTCGTTCAACGGCCAGCGCTGCACGGCGCTGAAGATGCTGATCGTGCATCGCTCCATCGTGGATCGATTTCTTGCGCGCTTCACGGAAGAGCTTGCCAAGCTGAAGGCCGGCATGCCGTGGGACAAGGGCGTCACGCTGACGCCGTTGCCCGAACTGGGCAAGGTCGAGCACATGACGCGGCTGGTGGCCGACGCCACGGAGAAGGGCGCCAGGGTCATCAACCAGGGCGGCGGCGCGAGCAGCGGCACGCTGTTCTATCCCGCGGTGGTTTATCCGGTGAAGGAAGGCATGCTGCTGTATCGCGAAGAGCAGTTCGGTCCGATCGTTCCAGTGATGGCGTTCGACGACATCGATGCGGCTCTCGACTACGTCATCACCTCCGAGCACGGCCAGCAGGTCTCGATCTTCAGCGAAGACGCAGAGACCATCGGGAGACTCGTGGACCCGCTGGTCAATCAGGTCTGCCGGGTGAACATCAACTGTCAGTGCCAGCGCGGGCCGGATGTGTTTCCGTTCACCGGCCGCAAGGATTCGGCGGAAGGCACGCTCTCGGTCACCGACGCGCTGCGTTCGTTCTCGATCCGCTCAATGATCGCGGCAAAGCAGACCGACGATTCCAAGCGGCTGCTCGACGACATCGTACGCGACCACAAGTCGAACTTCATAAATACTGGGTTCATTTTGTAATTGATACAAAACTCACGGACGGAGTGCGTGCCGGACGTGAGTTTCGATCTCTCTTCGCGAAGCGCTCTCCTGTCTGGGCATGATCTATTCCGAAACCGGTTTCCACTTTCGGGATCATGCCCTGGGTAACGAATTGTCAACCAATTCGTGGTTACCAAATAGTAAACCCATTCGGAGTTAGCGCTCATGACCGACCCCATTGCTGACGGCGAGATCAAGGATTCCAGCAATCACGACGAAGCATCGCTGGTGCCGGATGCCGGCGATATGGTCCGGCACGAGGCGAAGGCGGCCGACGCGCCGCAGGACAGCGCTTCCGCGCAGGTCGCCAGGCAGCCTTCCAAGGAAATCACCTTGCAGCGCCTGTCGCCGCACAGTTCCTGGGAAGACATCGTCAATGAAAGCGCCGCGCGCGAGCATCAGTTCAATGCCGCGCCTTCCACAGGCCGCCGGCTCTCGATGGCTGCGATTGTGGCCATCGCCGCCGCAGTCGGCGCCATCGGAGGCTCGCTGGCGACAGTGGGCGCCGGGCATTACCTGAAAAGCGATCAGAACGCTTCTGTTGCAGCCGCAAGCGCTGCCGAGCAGGCGCGTTCAGTCGAAAGCGCGATTGCGAAAATCAACGCGGACCTCGCCGCGCTCAAGACCAGCAGCGCTGCTCAATCTGCGAAGATCGGGGAGCGGATCGATCGTGTCGAGAAGGCGCAGGCCGAGCCTGCCGCGAAGCTTGCGAAGCTGAGCGAGGCCGTCGAAAAGCTGAAGGCGCCGGCGCCCGTACAGGCCGCGAATGCTGCTCCGGAAACCACCGGCTCGATCAAGCCTGCGGCTGCGCAGCCCGGCCGGCTTCCGGTGGTTGAAGGCTGGACACTTCGCGAAGTGTCCGACGGCATCGCCACGGTGAGCGGCCGCCCTGGAATCTTCGACGTGATTCCGGGCGATCCATTGCCGGGGATCGGGCGGGTGGATGCGATCCGCCGTCAGGACGGCCGCTGGGTCGTCGTGACCAGCCGCGGTCTGATTGTCTCTCGTTAAGCATTCTCGGAACCCGTTTCATCTCGTTGTCAGAAAGCGCGGGACCGCTAAAATTTGAGTGTTCCCCTGAACGGACCGGCATGATCTCGCAGGCATGATGCAGCCTCTGATGAAGAGGGATGAGCATGCCTGCATATCGAGTGATTCCGCGCCTCCGGGTGGTTAATTTTTTCGCCCAAGAGGTCATCGACGCGACTGATGGCGTGCCGTCGGCAGCAAACGACAACAATTGCCCGTATTGCGGCGGCGTGCTTGAGCCCGGCGACAAGGCGTCCGATTGTTCCGGATCCGGAGCCGATTCCGGCGCCTGGCCGATGATCCCGTTCCCCAAGGGTTGGGGCGCGTCCTGCTGAGCGCGTCTTGGAGACCGCTCAAGCGCACCGTTTATCTTTTATGATGAGGCGTGATCCGTCCCGAAACCGGTTCCACTTTTCGGGTTCATGCCCGGCGCTCCCCGGCGAGATACAAAATCAATCCGAGCATGGTTAGCGCCGCCTGTACGACGCCAACGGCAAGGGTCGGGCTCGCAATCGATGCGGTCAGCACCACGCCGATCGACGCGCCGGCCATTTGCAGAAATCCCAGCAGCGCCGAGGCAAGGCCGGCTCGATCGCCGAACGGCTGAAGCGCCGTCGCCGTCACGAGCGGGGCGACCATCCCGAATCCGGTCAGGAAAACCATGACGGGTATGAAGTAGGTCCAGATCGAGGGGGCGGTCCAGTGGGCCGCCAGCAGCACCAGACCGCCTAGCGTCGCGATGGCAAGGCCGATGATGGTTGCGCGGGCGTGCCCCAGCCTGAGCGCCACGCGAGGCGCCGCCATTCCTGATGCAAAAACCGCCAGCACCGTTGTCGCGAAGAACGTTCCGACCTGAATGGGCGAGAATCCCAGTCCGTCGATCAGGACACGCGGCGAGACCGAGAACATCGCGAACAGTGCGCCCATGTACAGCCCCATCGCTCCGGCTGGCGCGATGAAACGCAGGTCGGTGAGCAGACCCCAGTATCCGCGCAGGATCGCGCTTAGCTGGATCGATATCTTGCCGTCGGGCCGATGGGTTTCGCCGACGTATCTGAAATAGCTAAATGCGACGGCGGCCCCGAACAGGCCGACCACGAGAAATTCGGAACGCCATCCGGTGGTGGCATCGAGAAATCCGCCGATCAGCGGCGAGAAGCCGGGTGCGGCGGACATCGCGACCATGATGAAGGCGAGCGCCTTTGTCAGGTCTTCGCCGCTGAGCAGATCGCGGGCGATGGCGCGCGACAGGACGGAGGCGGCACATGCGCCGAGCGCCTGAATGGTGCGGCCCACCAGCATCATCGGCAGGGTGGTCGAGAATTCGCACCAGATGCTTCCCAGCACAAAGATGCCAAGTCCGAACATGACGGGCTTCCAGCGCCCGTAACGGTCGGACAACGGACCGACGATCAACTGTCCGACGGCGAAGACCGCGAGATACACGCTGATCGTTGACGAGACCGCGGCAGTCGAGACGTTGAGGGCTTTTGCCATTGAGGGCAGGGACGGCAGCAGAATGTTTGTCGCAAAGGACCCGACCGCAGCCAATGCCGCGAGCACGCTGATGCGCGCGAGCGATGAAGTCTTGCCGGTTGAGGTCAGCTCGTCGCCGCCGATATTCATGATTGTCATCTGGGGTCCTCTCTCGGACCTCATTATATGATTAAAATCATGTAATAAATGAGAATGTCGGCCTGAGCTCCCCGCTTTCGCCGGGTGACGGTTGCGGCTGGAACATGGCGTCCGGGTTTCAAGGGCTCGACGCGCGACGCGCCGCCGCAGGACCCCACCTTGAAGGAGGCCACTCGTCCTCACCATTTATGACGGTGGGAGATTATCCCCGGTAAAACGCCGGTTGGGAGGAGGAAATGAGTTATTTCAAAACTGCGGTTCTGCTTGCCGGGTTGACGGCCCTGTTCATGGGGGTCGGCTATCTGATCGGCGGAGCGGGCGGCGCCGTGGTGGCGCTGGTGATCGCTGCCGCCACAAACATGTTTGCCTACTGGAACTCGGACCGCATGGTGCTGTCGATGCACGGCGCCCAGGAGGTCGATGAGCGCAGCGCGCCGGAGCTGTTCCGGATGGTGGCCGAGCTTGCGGGCCGCGCCCAATTGCCGATGCCGAAGGTCTATCTGATGGACAATCCGCAGCCCAACGCGTTCGCGACCGGGCGCGATCCCCATCACGCCGCGGTGGCGGTGACTACGGGCTTGCTGCAGATGCTGAACCGGGAAGAACTCGCTGGCGTGATCGCGCACGAACTGGCGCATATCAAGAATCACGACACGCTGATCATGACGATCACCGCGACCATCGCGGGTGCGATTTCGATGATCGCGCAGTTCGGGATGTTTTTCGGCGGCAACCGCGACAATGGCCCGGGCATCGTCGGCTCGCTGGCGATGATGATCCTGGCGCCGCTGTCCGCGACCATCGTGCAGATGGCGATCAGCCGGACCCGCGAGTACTCAGCCGACAATATGGGCGCGCGGATTTGCGGACACCCGATGTCGCTGGCCTCCGCGCTGCTCAAGATCGACAACGCGGCGCATCAGATCCCGAACATGGATGCAGAGCGCAGTCCTGCGACCGCGCACATGTTCATCATCAATCCGTTGTCGGGGCAGGGGATGGACAACCTGTTCTCGACTCATCCGTCGACCGAGAACCGTGTCCGCGAGTTGCAGCGGCTTGCTGGCGAACTCGGGCCGCGCGGAAACTTCGCAACCGCGCCGGCAAATGCGAGTGGCAGACAGCGTGGCCCTTGGGGTTAACGAGAAGGGCTGATCACGCGTCGCAGATCACAATCAAAGGTCCGATCCAGTTCTTCTGAATCGGACCTTCCTATCAAACCTTGAGATTTTCCGCGGAGGTCTTGCCGCGGTTTGCGACTTCTTCGTACTCGACCGACTGTCCCTCGTTGAGGGTTGAAAGACCTGCCTTCTCAACTGCCGAGATATGAACGAACACGTCCTTGCCGCCGTTGCTGGGCTGAATGAAACCGTAGCCCTTCGTCGGGTTGAACCACTTCACAGTACCTTTAGCCATTCCGTAGTCTCCAGAGGGTAAGACCCATAGTAAGTGTCGAACCCCGCGGATGGGCGTGTCCAACGGCACGCAGGATACGCGGTAAGTGCGAGCCTTGATAGCGAAAATGGCGATGGCGCCAGCCGCTTTCGCTCAAACTTTGCTCGAATTTGGCGGTTTCACGCTGCTGCAACTGCGAAATCGGCGACGAGATCCGACAGCATTCCGGCTTTTTCGGCCGTGTAGACGATCAGCGGCTCGACCCGGCCGCGGATGGGAACCTCGACCTGCGGCAAATTGGTCGCCGGAAGATTTGCCGTTTTCAGCACGTCCCCGGACACCACGACCTCGCAGGACAGGGCCTTGGTCATGTCCTGCAGGCGCGCAGCGACATTTACGGAATCGCCCAGCGCGGTGAAGACGGTGTGTTCCTCGGACCCGATGTCGCCGATGATGACCTCGCCGGCATGAATGCCGACCCCGAACCGCAGCGGTTCCGGCACGTCGTCACCGAGAAATTCATTCAGCGCATCGACATGAATCGCGATCCGTGACGCGGCTTCGATCGCCTGCCGGCAGGCCGTCTGCGGATTGGTGGACAGGCCGAACAGCGCCAGTTGGCCGTCGCCGACGAACTGGTTCGGCTGTCCGCCGCATTCGACCACGGCCTGCGAGACAGCCGTCAGGAAGCGGTTGATGATGAAAACGGTATCGAACGGCAGAAGTTTTTCGGCGAGTTTGGTCGATCCGCGCATGTCCACGAACATGCTGACGACATAGCGTTCCCGTCCGGGAAGCGCAGGTCTGATGGTTGCAGCCGAGGACGCATCCGTATGCGCGGGAAAGATCTGGAAGAACGCAAGATCGGTGTGAGGGCGTAGCTGGCAGGCCAGGCGAATGGCGGGATCGCCGCCGGTGCCGACGCGATCCAGCACAAAGGTTTCGCGGTTCGATGGTTCGGGCAACGCGGTGCAATCGCCGATGATGCGGATGCGGCAGGTCGAGCATCGCGCCCGGCCGCCGCAGACACTCGAATGAGGAATGTTGAAGCGGGTACTGGCCTCAAGGACACTGAGTCCGACCGGGACCCGGACTGTCTTGCCGTTGCCGTAGGACAGTCTGACGAGGCCGCGGCGGCGCTCCAGCAGCGCACGGACGCCGCGGGCAACAAGGGCGAGAATCATCAAGCCGAAATACCCACGAAGCGTGTACGCGCTGATTTGTTCGAGCGTGGCCTGTTCGGCGGCGGTCCCGACCTTTTCGCGCGACAGCTTTTCCGCACGCCATTCGGGAGCGGTGCTTGCACTCTGGACTGCGCGGCCGCCCTGATAGAGCCCGAGCATGGACAATGTCGGCAGGATCACCGCGAGAGCCAGGAGCAGCGATGCAATCTTCCTGAAGTACGGTTTTCCCCGGACCCAGAAGTAAATTCCGATGCAGCCGTGAATCCAGGATATCAGCAGCACGGCGTACATCGACCATTGCATCTCCGGGCGGTACACCCAGTAGGCAAAAAAGACCTGCGGGTAATCCTTTTCATGGCCAAACAAGGATGCAGCCAGGCGGACACCGATCACATGGCTGATGATGAACACCGGGATGCTGAGGCCGAACACGAGCTGTGTAAGTTCGACGCCGGTCCAGCGAAAGTGCCGGCGCGCATAGAGCGCCCAGATTCCCAGGCCCAGATGTATCGCCACCGAGCCGTAGAGCACGATGGTCATCGGCCAGCTCTTCCAGAACACCGCATGATAATAGAGGCCATCGTCCATCGCGCCGAGCGAGACATTGCCGAGTGCGTGATTGGCGAAATGGCTGATGACATAGGCAAACAGGACAAGGCCGGTGACCAGCCGCACCTGCCGAATTCCGATGCCGCGGATGACGCGGCGAAGGGGTGATGCAGCGGTCTCTGCCATGCTGAAAAGGGTCCGAAGCCATATCGCGCCCGGATCGTCCGGAGGCTACGGAATCCTAACGGAGATGGTGCGGCAGCGCCATGGCCGATGGCAGTGCCCTCGTTTGACAAGACGGTGAAGCGAGCGTGTGTTTGACTTCACTGGCGCGGTCGCGGAAAAGCTAACCGCATGGGGAGAGCGAACACTGCCGGAACGATAGAGCCGGGGCGTCTGACGCCGCGCGCGATGCTTGTCGCGGCCGCTGCCATGGCTGTTCTTGTGACATTGCAGGTGGTCTACGCCGCCACGGCCGATCTGCGTACGGACGAGGCCTATTACTGGACCTTCTCCAGGGAAAATGTGCTGTCCTATCTCGATCATCCGCCGATGATCGCCTGGGTCGTCCGGTTCGGAACGGCGATTTTCGGGGATACCAATTTCGGCGCGCGCTTCGGCGGATTGCTGGCGATGTGGATCGCCGCCGCGCTCCTTGGCGATATCGTCTGGCGTTTGACGCGCGATCGCCTTGCTGTGGTTCTCGCAGTGCTGATGCCGCTTGTGGCGCCCGAGTACGGCCTGTTCGCGTCGCGCATTCTGCCCGATGTCGCGCTGATCCCGTTTTCACTCGCGATGGTCTGGTCGCTGGTGCGGTTGACGCAAAGCAATGACGGCCGCTGGTGGCTCGCGGCGGGACTGTTCGGCGGTTTGGCGCTGCTGTCGAAATACACTGCGATTTTCTTTGCCCCGGCAATGCTGGCGTTTTTGCTGGTGCCGCCGTGGCGGATGCGCTGGCTGCGCAGCCCGTATCCGTGGATCGCGGTGGTCATCGCACTCCTGGTGTTTTCGCCGGTGCTCGTCTGGAATTGGCAACACGACTGGGCTTCGTTTAAATTCCAGTTCATCCGTGCTGGTGCGGATCATGGCATTTCGGCGCGGACCGTCGGCGATTTCTTAGGACTTCAACTGGCGCTGGTCGGCCCGATCCTGTTCCCGGTGGCGCTTGCCGGATCGGTGATGCTGGCGTGGCGCGGTTATCGTCAGCAGAATCCGGCGTTCATTCTGATTTCGACCTGCGCGCTCGCGCCGTTTGCTTACTTCCTCTGGAAATCCTTCTCACTGCGGATCGGCGACACCTGGCCAATGCTGATCTGGCCGTTCGCGTTTGCTGCCGCTGCTATCAACCTTGTCGAGATCGCAAAAGAAAATCGTTCAGGCTGGATTGCGCGCACGGCAGTGCCATGGGCGAAAGCTGCGGTGATCCTCGGATTCGTGTTGAACGTCGCGATTTTCTATTACTACAGCGTCAGCAATTTCGCGGTCGCGGCCAAACAAGACCCGATCGCAAAAGAGGCGGGTTATGGCGAGATCGCCAGACAGGCAAAAGCCGTCGCCGATAAAGTTGGCGCGACATGGATCGCGACCCTCGATTACCGGATTTACGCGGAACTGCGCTGGCATCTGAAGGACAGCATTCCGGTGGTGCAGGTGAATGAGCGCAGCCGCTTCATCGGATTCAGGGATACCGCAAGCGCGGCCATGACATCCGGCATCGGGCTGTATGTCGACAGCGCACCCAACGACGGCAACGTGATAGAGACGAAGACCCCGGCCGTGCTGCGTCTTGTCGGACAGGCTGATCGGACATGGCGCGGCGTGGTGATCGAGCCGTTCGCGTTCAAGACGGTCACCGGATGGACGCCTGAACTGTCGCCGCCTCCGGATTCGCCGTTCTACAAATGGCGATTGCTGAACTGACGAAACATCCCGGCTGCATCAAGCAGCCGGGATGTTTGATTCAGGCCAGGCCGGAAATCAGTAGCAGATGTTCACGGTCCGCCAGCGGAAGCCGTAAGGCGTGCGAACGCGGCGCTGCACGTAACAGCCGTCATCGGCATAGCCGCCGCTCACGATCACCGGGCTGAATCCGAAGCCATAGCCGTGGCCCCAGCCATGACCCCAGTGATGGCCATGCCAGCCGCCGGCGGACGCGGAGGTGGGGGCGAGGGCGGCTGCACCGAGGGCCGCGGACGCGGCAATTGCCAGAGCAAGTTTGCGAAACATGATCGTACTCCTGAAGTGCGCGATCTGCGCAGGTTGACGGAAATCCACCCCTTGCAGATTGGTCGCGCGACCCGGAGAACAGGTTCACCGGTGTCTCTGGCTTTGAAATGCCTCAGGTTTTCCGTTGAGCGAAGGCGGCTCAGGCTTTCTGATCATCCCCGCCCACGCGCTTCAGCAGATCCCTCGCGAGGTCCGACAGCGCCGGGCGCGGCAGCGCCTCGAACGGCAGCGGCCGGGTTACGTCGATGGCGGCGAGGCCGAGCCGCGCGGTGAGCAGCCCGTTGAGCAGGCCTTCGCCGAGCTTGGCCGACAGCTTCGCGGTGATGCCATGCCCCAGCATCTGTTGGATCAGGCTGTCGCTGGCGGCCATGCCGCCGGTCAGCGCCAGATGCGCGATGACATGGCGCATCAGCCGGATCATGCCGAGCGTGCCGGGCCGTCCGCCATAAAGCTGCGCCAGTTGCCGCACCAGGCGCAGCGCCGCCGCGAACACGAACAGCATGTCGATGACCGCGCCGGGACTGACAGCGGTGACCAGTGAGACGCGCTGCGCGGCGCTCGACACCAGCCGCCGCGCTTCCTGATCGAGCGGCGTCATCAGTTCGCGCTCGGCGAGGCGCACCATGTCGGCGCCGTCGATGATGTCGCGGCCATGCTCTTCGAGCGCGGCGCGGGCGCGGGCGAGCCTCGGATTGTCATGGGCGATCTTGAGCAGGTCGCGGACGATGGCGTCGCTTTCCTTGCGGTCGTCGCTGAGCAGCACCGCGTTGGCGCGCGCATGAAGCTTCTCGATGGTCTCCAGACGGGCCAGACTCAACGTTTCGCGCGCGATGATGGCCACCAGCGCCACGACGGCGAGGATCGCGAACACCAGCCCGATATAGCCGAGGCTGGTGCTGCGGTTGAACAGGTCCTCAACCAGATTGGAAATGCCCAGGCCGAGGCCGAGCACGACCAGGCCGGCGAGCGCGGTCCAGAATACGCCGCCCCAGCGGAAGCCCTTGCGGGCAGGGACGGCCGGTTCGTCGATGGGGACCGGAAGCAGGGCGGGATCTGCTTCCGGCGTGATGTGAACCTTGCCGCGCGCAGGACGCGCGGGATCGTCCTCGGCATCCATCAGGATGACACGGGGATCGTCGAGCTTGAACGCGGCCGGCTTGCGGTGATGCGGCTTGTCGCTCATTGCAGCTTGTCTCCGATCAGAAACTGAAGCGCACGGTCGAGGCGGATATGGGGCAGCGCAGGCTCTTCGCCACCCTCGCGGACGAGCAAAGGCGGACGAAAGCGCAGAAACCGGAAGTCGGTCTGGTCGGATGCGGTGTTGGACAGGCCGCGGAATGTGCCATCGCCGCTGAACAGGTCGTCGAGCTTGGCCGGAAGGTCGCCGGGGAAGGTCGCCGCTTCCGTCTCTCCGTCGAACACCTCGTCGCCGGACATCTCGCCCTCCTCGGGCGTGCCGAGGATCGAGGGCAGTTTCTCGCGGCCCTGCTGAACCATGGCTTCGCGTGTCGCACGCACGGCGGCGAGCGCGACCACGTCGACGGATGCCCCGGCATACTCGGCGCGCGAGGCGGCGCGTTCGACCATGCGTTTCAGGATCGCTTCGAGCCGGTCGTGACTGGTGTGGTGGAGGTGATCGGCCTTGGTGGCGGCGAACAGGATTTTATCGATGCGCGGCCGGAACAGCGAACTGACGAATGTGCTGCGCCCGATGTTGAAACAGTCGAGAATGCCGGACAGCGCGCCTTCGAGATCTTTCAATGCCTCCGGACCCGCATTGAAAGCCGCGAGCGCATCGACCAGCACGATCTGGCGGTCCAGCCGCGTGAAGTGATCGCGGAAGAACGGCCGCACCACCACGTCCTTGTAGGCCTCGTAGCGCCGCCTCATCATCGCCCACAGCGAGCCGTCCGGCGCGGCGCCATCCTGCGGCACATCCAGCGGCGCGAAAGTGAGCGCGGGCGAGCCTGCGAGATTGCCCGGCATCAGGAAGCGGCCCGGCGGCAAGAGGCTCATGGCGAAGCGCTCGTCGCGGCAGGCGCGCAGATAGTCGGTGAACAGTTTCGCGGCGGTGAGTGTTGCCTGTTCGTCTTCGCGCTCCTTCGGCTCAAGGGTGGCAAGATGCGCGTGCCACTGCTTTGCCAGCCGCGCGCGGGGCTCGCGCCGCGAGAGCGCGAGGCTCTCTGCCGACCATTGCTCGTAGCTCTTGTTCAGAAGCGGCAGGTCGAGCAGCCATTCGCCGGGATAGTCCACGAGATCGAGCGTCAGCGTGCGCGCCGCCGCGTTCTGCCGCTGGTATTCGATCACAAGGCGCAGTTCGCTGATGTCCGTCGTCGAGTGGGGCCATCGCCGGTCCTCGATCAATGTGCGGACGTGCCCCTCGTAGCCAAAGCGCGGCACCGCGTCGTCGGGCTGCGGTTCAAGCCGGGAGCGGGCGATGCGCCCCGTCGCCAGTGATTCGAACACCGGGAAGCGGCCGCCACGCAAGAGGCCGTGAACAAGTGCGGTGATGAAAACGGTCTTGCCGGCGCGTGACAGGCCTGTGACGCCAAGCCGCACGGTGGGATTGAACAGGCTTTCGCCGTAATCGATCAAAGACCGGATGGAAAGGCGGGTCTCTTCGACAATGTCCGAAAAGCTGGGTGCCATAATTCGATCAAGACTTTATCGGACTGAGGGGATCAATGACGTAAGGAAAGCGCCGCGCGACAGTTTTATGAAGCTGGAGATTTATGGGGCCGAAATCAAGTTTCCGGTTTGAATCCTGATCCCCTCCCTTTCAGGTTTCTTTGACCGTCACCAGATTATAATCGTTGCTTATGTAAAGTGGACCGATAACCCCGGCTGTGCACATGACGATCTTCCGGTTGAAGCAACTCAGCTCTCATACCCGCGTCGCCGGCGGTGGCGTGGTGCGCTGGGATTACGATCGCGCCGAGCTGATCGCGGACGGCGTCGTTCATGTGCTCGGCATTGCTTTCGGACTGATCGCCGCAATAGCTCTTGTCGTTCTCGCCGCGCTGTATGCCTCGACCAAGGAAATCGTTTCGGTGTCGGTTTACGTCGCCGGACTGCTCGCCATGCTCGGCCTGTCCGCGACCTACAATCTGTGGCCGGTCTCGCCCGCCAAATGGCTGCTGCGCCGCTTCGATCATTCCGCGATCTACATTCTGATCGCAGCCACCTACACACCGTTCCTCGCGCAGATGAACGATCGCTTCATGGCGACCCTGCTGCTGATCGGCGTGTGGTCGGTCGCCGCTGCCGGCATCGCGCTCAAGATATTTCTGCCGGGCCGGTTCGATCGTCTGTCGGTCGGGCTTTATCTCGCGATGGGATGGAGCGGTGTCATCGCCTACGACAGCCTGGTGGCTTCCCTGCCGAACTCGACGCTGTGGCTGATCGGGGCAGGCGGGCTGATCTACTCACTCGGCGTGGTCTTCCACGCCTGGGAGCGGCTGCGGTTTCAAAATGCGATCTGGCATTCCTTCGTGCTGCTGGCTGCTGCGCTGCACTACACTGCGGTGCTCGACATGGTTCTGGTCGCGGCCTGAGCAGAGTTTTACCTTCGTCATTGCGAGGAGCGTTTGCGACGAAGCGATCCAGCTTTCCTTCTGTTTCAAACGTGAATTGCTTCGTTTCGCTCGCAATGACGGCCTGAACGGGCATTCGCATTGCAGGCCGGACTCCAGGCCAATTGATCTCTCCACCTTTCCCTTCTAAAACATCCGTATGAAAGTTGCAGGAAAAGTCGTCGTCGTCACCGGCGGCGCGAATGGCATCGGCCAGGCGCTTGCTGAAACCTTCCATCGCGAGGGCGCGGCCAGGGTCGTTGTCGCCGATCTCGACGGCGCGCGCGCCAAGACCGTCGCGGACGCCCTCGGCGGCGCATCGTTCGCCTGCGATGTCGGCAAGGAGAGCGACATTCTCCGCGTCATCGATGAAACCGAAAAGCAGTTCGGGCCGATCGAGCTGTTCTGCTCGAATGCCGGTATCATCGGCGAGTTCGATCCGCTGTCGGAGAATGCCGGTGGATCGTCGGATGCGCCATGGGCGAAAAGCTGGGCCGTCAATGTGATGGCGCACATCTATGCGGCGCGGCATCTGATCCCGCGCATGCGGGCGCGCGGCGGCGGATACTTCCTCAACACCGTTTCTGCGGCTGGCCTGCTGTCGCAGGTCGGCAGCAGCGCCTATTCGACCACCAAGCACGCAGCCGTTGGGTTTGCGGAGAATCTCGCGATCTCGCACAAGGCGCACAACATCCGCGTCTCGATCCTCTGCCCGCAGGGCGTGGAAACGAACATGATCAGGGGAATGCCAAAGGGGCCGCAGTCCCACGACGGCAATCTCACGCCGGAAGAAGTCGCGCAATGCGCACTGGAGGGCATTGACCGCGAGACCTTTCTGATCCTGCCGCATCCGCAGGTGCTCGACTACATGCGCAAGAAAACCGACAACTACGATCGCTGGATCGGCGGCATGGCCAAGATTCAGGCGGCGATGCGCGAGACCTTCGGGAAGAAGTAGGTGTCTTTACCTCTCCCGTGGGAGAGGTCGTCCGGCGAAGCTCGCGCAGCGAGCGAAGACGGGCGGGTGAGGGCGTAGAATCTCTCGATAGATTTAGAGCCCCTCACCCAACCCTCTCCCGGCTGGGGAGAGGGAGTAAATCATGCCTGCGATCACCAGCTCGCGGTGCCCTTCATGGTCGGCGCGCCTGCGGCGTTCGCCGTCCACACCTCAAGCCCCGCATCGGTCTCATTGCCGTTGACGCTGAATTCCGCGCCATCGAACAGCGGATTGACTCCGCGATAAACAAACTTTGCGGGCGCCTTGCCGCCGCGCTGACGGGCGGCGAATTCGATCAGCAGCGACGCCTGCAGCGGACCATGCACGATCAGGCCGGGATAACCCTCGACCTTGGTGACGTAGTCGCGGTCGTAGTGGATGCGGTGGCCGTTGAAAGTCAGCGCCGAGTAGCGGAACAGCAGCACCGGATCGGCCATGTGGGTCTCGCGGATTTTTCCGGCGGGCACGGGAGCCGGGGCCGCGGCGGGTTTGTCGCCGGGAGCCGGCATATCGCGGTAGACGATGTCGTGGCGTTCGCGAATGGCGACGCCGCGCGGCGTGGTGATGGTGTGCTCGACCGAGACGAAGCACAATGTCCCGGTCGAGCCGGTCTTCATCGTCACGTCCGAGATGCGCGACGAGCGCGTGACCTTGTCGCCGACCCGCAGCGGGTCGATGAATTCGATCTGTCCGCCAGCCCACATCCGGCGCGGCAGCGGTACGGGCGGCAGGAAGCCGCCGCGAGCGGGATGGCCGTCTGCGCCAATTTCGCTCATCGGCACGACCGGCTGTGCGAGGCACCAGTGCGTCGTGAGCGGTGCGGCGTCGCCGTCAACGGGATTGCCGATGTCGAGGAACAGCGTCGCGCGCAGGCCCTTCACCAGTTGCCCGGTGATGACATCGGATGCTTCCTGGGTGCGGCCGATCCACTGGCGCAGGTGGTCGATGTCAGGTTTCGCGGTCATGGTTTCTTGCCTCGCGGAAGTTCGCCGGTGGAGTCGCCGACAGCAGGCACGGCGCCGTAGTGCCGCTGTTCGCCGATGACGATGGAAGCGGGCGCGGGATATGCGACCGGGCCGTTTGGCGTCGCGACCTCGATCCGGCGCAGATGCGGATGCACTGACAGATCGTCCATGGTGTTGACCTCGGCGAAGGCGATGTCCGCCTCGGTCAGGCGCTTGAGCAGGTCGTCGCGCGTCATGGTCTTGAACACGCCGCCCACGGTGTCATCGGTCAGTTTGCGGTTGCGGACGCGCTCCACCATGTTGCAGAAGCGCGGGTCGTTCGGCAGGTCCGGCATCGCCATAACTTCTGCGCAGAGTTTCTTCCACTCACGCTCGCTCTGGATCGAAATCAGGATGTCGCGGTCGTCCTTCGACGTGAACACGCCGTAGGGCGCGATCGAGGTGTGGGCGAGGCCGATCCGCTTCGGCGGCGTGCCGGCTTCGGCGTTCAGAAGCGGAACGGCGAGCCAGTCCGCCATCACATCGAACATCGAAATGCGGATGTCGGCGCCTTGCCCGCTGTGCGAGCGGCCGATCAAGGCCTCGAGGATCGCGGCATGGGCCGTCGCACCGGTGGCGATGTCGACGATGGAGAGGCCGACGCGGGCCGGTGCATCCGGGCCACCGGTGATCGAGGCGAGGCCGCTCTCGGCCTGAATGAGCAGGTCATATGCCTTGCGGTCGGCGTAGGGGCCATCGTCGCCGTAGCCGGAGATGGTGCAGATCACCAGTGCCGGATAATCCTTGCGCAGGCGCTCGCGGGTGAAGCCGAGCTTGTCCATCGAGCCGGGCTTGAGGTTCTGCACCAGCACGTCCGCGCCGGCGATCAGGCTTTCGAGGGTCTTGCGGCCTTCGTCGGTAGCAAGATCGATCACCACCGACTTCTTGCCGCGATTGAGCCAGACGAAATAGCTGCTCTGGCCTTTCGCCGCGGCGTCATAGCCGCGGGCAAAGTCGCCTTCCGGCCGCTCGACCTTGAAGACGGTCGCGCCGGCATCCGCCAGCCGAGAGGTGCAGAACGGTGCGGCAACCGCCTGCTCGACAGCGATGACGGTCAGTCCTTCAAGCGGCAGCATCGGCATATTTCCCTGGGACGTGCGATTTCTGTTTTGTCATTGCAGGTGTAGCGAAGCAATCCACTTCCTGCTTTCCTCACCTCTCCCCGGCGGGGAGAGGTCGGCGCGTATGCGCCGGGTGAGGGGGATCAATATTCATTCGAGGATCCGAACCCCCTCACCCCAACCCTCTCCCCCGAGGGGAGAGGGAGAAGAAAGAGACAGATCGCTTCGCCGCAAACGCCCTACACACAATGACAATCAATACGAGCGCGGCATGCCGAGCACGTGCTCGGACAGATGCGACAGGATCAGGTTGGTCGAGATCGGCGCGACCGAATAGAGCCGCGTCTCGCGGAATTTGCGCTCGATGTCGTATTCCTCGGCAAAGCCGAAGCCGCCGTGGGTCTGGATGCAGGCGTTGGCGGCCTCGAACGACGCATCGGCCGCGAGCATCTTGGCCATATTCGCTTCCGCGCCGCAGTCCTTGCCCGCTTCATAGAGGCGGGTGGCTTCCTTCACCATCAGTTCGGCGGCGCGCATGTTGGCGTAGGATTTGGCGATCGGAAACTGGATGCCCTGGTTCTGGCCGATGGGGCGGCCGAACACCATGCGCTCCTTGGCGTAGTCGCTCGCCTTCTTGATGAACCATTTTGCGTCGCCGACGCACTCCGACGCAATCAGGATGCGCTCTGCATTCATGCCCGACAGGATGTAGCGGAAGCCCTTGCCTTCCTCGCCGATCAGGTTTTCGGCGGGCACCTTCATGTTGTCGAAGAACACTTCGGTGGTGGCGTGGTTCATCATGGTGCGGATCGGCCGGATGGTCAGGCCGCCGGCCTTCTTCGCTTCCTGCATGTCGACGATGAACACGGAGAGTCCGTCGGTGCGCTTGGCAGCCTGCTCCTTCGGCGTGGTGCGTGCCAGCAGGATCATCAGGTCGGAATATTCGGCGCGGCTGGTCCAGATCTTCTGGCCGTTGACCACGTAGTGATCGTTGCCTTCGCGCTTCGCGAACGTCTTGAGCGAGGAGGTGTCGGTGCCGCTGGTTGGCTCGGTGACGCCGAAGGCCTGCAACCGCAGTTCGCCGCTGGCGATGCGCGGTAGCCATTTGGATTTCTGCTCCTCGCTGCCATGCCGCAGCAGCGTGCCCATGGTGTACATCTGGGCATGGGTGGCGCCGCCGTTACAGCCGGAGCGCTGGATTTCCTCGAGGATCGCGGCCGCCGCCGACAGCTTCAGGCCGGAGCCGCCGTACTCTTCCGGGATCAGCACGGACAGGTACCCGGCGTCGATCAGCGCCTGGACGAATTCCTTCGGATACGCCATCTCGCGGTCCAGCTTGCGCCAGTATTCGCCCGGGAACTGGGCGCAAAGCTTGGCAACGGACTCGCGGATGTCGGAGAAGTCTGTTTCTTGATGTGTCATGTCATTGGCTTTGGCAGATCGACAGCGCGCATTGTAGCCGTCCCGAACGCGCATCTGCGTTCTGATTTTGCATCTTTGGTGAAGATTTCGATCTTGGCGACACCAATCGTGCCGCCGGCCTGAAGAACCTCCGCACGGGCGATCAGTTCATCGCCGTCGGCGGGGCTCAGGAAGTTGATCTTGATTTCGACGGTCACCCCGATCTTGCCTTCCGGGAGCGCGGTGGTCGTCGCGGCTCCCGCAGCCTGATCTGCGAGCGCGGTGATCACGCCGCCATGAAAATGGCCGGCGAATTGCAGAAGTTCAGGTTTGCGCGGCAGGGCGATGGTCACACGGCCAGGCTCGGCGTGCACGATGTGCATTCCGGACGACTTTGGAAAGCCGGGCGCCGACATGACAGCGTCCAGCAGCTTCAGGGAATTGACTTTTGTCATACTGAATAACGCACCAATCAGGCGTTGATGCGAACGGGCAGTTCCTCGTAGCCCTTCACGAAGCTCGAGTAGATCCGCTTGGGTTCGCCGACAACCTCGATGTTGTCGAACCGCTTAAGGATTTCTTCCCAGATGATCTTGAGCTGCAAATCCGCCAGCCGCATGCCGACGCAGCGATGGATGCCGAAGCCGAACGACATATGCGTGCGCGGCCGGGCGCGGTCGATGATGAAGCTGTCGGGATTTTCGATCATCTCGCCGTCGCGGTTGCCGGAGACGTACCACATGACGACGCGGTCGCCCTTTCTGATCTTCTTGCCGCCGATCTCGGTGTCGACAAGCGCCGTGCGGCGCATATGCGCCAGCGGAGTCTGCCAGCGGATCACTTCGGGAACGAAGCTGTCGATCAGCGCATGGTTGTCGCGCAACTTGTCGTACTGGTCGGGATTTTCGTTCAGCGCCAGCACCGAGCCGCTCATCGAGTTGCGGGTCGTGTCGTTGCCGCCGACGATCAGCAGGATCAGGTTACCGAGCAGTTCGTCGCGGTTCATGTGACGCATGGCATCGCTGTGCGCCATCATCGAAATGAGGTCGTTCCCTGGATTCTTGAGGCGCTCGTTCCACAGGCGGGTGAAGTAGTCGGCGCATTCGCCAAGCTCGCGCAGACGCTGCTCTTCGCTCTCGTAGATGCCGCTCTTCGGCAGCGCCGTGGAGAGGTCGGACCAGCGCGTCAGCATGCGGCGGTCTTCCCAGGGGAAGTCGAACAGCGTCGCCAGCATCTGCGTGGTGAGTTCGATGGAGACGCGATCGACCCAGTTGAAGGTCTCGTTGCGCGGCAGGTTGTCCAGGATGGTTGCCGAGCGTTCGCGAATGAGAACGGCAAGGCGGTCGAGATGCACCGGCGTGAACATCGGCTGCACGGTCTTGCGCTGTGGGCCGTGCTTTGGCTCGTCCATCGCGATGAAGCTCGGCCAGCTATAGTTTTCGCCGACGTCGCGAAGGCTGATGCCGCCGTATTTGACATCGGACGAGAAGATCGCGGCGTTGGTGTCGACATGCATGATGTCGTTGTACTTGGTGACCGACCAGTAATCGCCGACCGGGCAGGTGGTGCAGTAGTGCACCGGTTCTTCCTTGCGCAGCCGCTCGAAGTAGGGCCACAGCGTATCGCTCCGGAACAGTTCAGGCGCGCCGACGTGGAATTCCGACAGCGGCATCGAATAGGCCTTCTCGCGTGCTGCCTTCTGGCGCTCGTCGCGGGCCATGGTGATTGTTCCGTGCATCGTTCGCTTCCTTATGTCCCATGCGTAATGAGCGTGTTTGACGCTCCGATTCTTATTGCCGGATGCCGGCTTTGCTATGACGCCAGCCGCACCGGAAGGGTCTCGTAGCCCTTGACGAAACTGGAATACACCCGATGCGGCGGCTCGACCACTTCGATGTTGTCGAAGCGCTTGAGAATCTCCTCCCAGACGATCTTCAACTGCAATTCCGCCAGGCGAATTCCAACGCAGCGGTGAATACCGAAGCCGAACGACAGATGCTGGCGCGGCCGGGCGCGATCGATGATGAAGCTGTCGGGGTTCTCGATCACTTCGTCATCCCGGTTGCCCGAGACGTACCACATCACGACCTTGTCGCCCTTTTTGATATGCTTGCCGCGCAGTTCGGTATCCTGCAGCGCGGTGCGGCGCATATGGGCCAGCGGAGTTTGCCAGCGAATGACTTCCGGCACCATGCTGTCGACCAGCGTGTGGTTGCCGCGCAGCTTCTGGTATTCGGCCGGATTTTCGTTCAGCGCGTAGAGGCCGCCCGAGAGCGAGTTGCGGGTGGTGTCGTTGCCGCCGACGATCAGGAGAATGAGGTTTCCCAAAAATGTCTTGGGGTCCATGTCCCGCGTCGCTTCGGCATGCGCCATCATCGAGAGAAGATCGCTTTTCGGCGGAGCGTTGATCCGCTCGTTCCACAGTCTCAAGAAATAGGCGGCGCATTCCTGCAACTCCGCCTGCCGCGCATCCTCCGATGCGATGATGTCGGTGTTGCCGGGAAGGGCGGTCGCGACGTCGGACCATCGCGTGAGCTTGCGTCGATCCTCCCATGGAAAATCGAACAGGGTCGCGAGCATCTGGGTCGTCAGTTCGATCGAGACCCGGTCGACCCAGTCGAAGGTCGCGTTGCGGGGCAGTGCGTCCAGGCATTGGGCCGCGCGCTGACGGATGGTTCCGGCCAGTTCGTCGAGATGGGTCGGCGTGAACATCGGAGCGACCGTCTTGCGCTGGGCGCTGTGCTTCGGTTGATCCATCGCGATGAACATCGGCCGGCGAAACTCGGGCGGTGCATCGCGGATCGTGATCCCGCCGAGGCTCGCCTCCGACGAATAAATCTGGTGGTTGGTCTCGACATGCATGATGTCGTTGTACTTCATCACCGACCAGTATGCGCCGAACTGGCTGTCCTTGCAGTAGTGAACCGGGTCTTCCTTGCGCAGCCGCTCGAAGTACGGCCAGAACGTATCGTTGCGGAAAAGGTCGGGGTCCCCCGGATTGAATTGCTCGATCGGCGTGGAATAGGCCTTCTCGCGCGCCGCGTTCAGTTCCGAATGCCGCGCAGGATCGAGCGTTCCGTGCATCGGGCGTCTCCCTTTGAGGTGCTTCCGTGGGTTGGTCCCGGATGATTGTGTCTGGAGAATTACATCGCGTCGCTACCGTCCCAGCAAGCCGGAGTTTTGTCGCTCCAAAGCGTCAGGCGGTAGGAAAATGCGGGTTCTATCAGAGGGAACAATTACAAACATGTTCGCGTAAAAGTTGATTAACCAGTTAACCTTAGCCTTGCTGCGTCGATCTGACCCAGGGGCATGGAAAATGCAATTGTTCAATTCTTCTCAGGAGCTTGCGGCAAAGCTCGATGCGCTCAGCAAGTCTCAGGCGATCATCGAGTTTAACCTCGATGGCACAATCGTGACCGCGAATTCCAATTTCCTCAATGCCATGGGGTACCGGCTGGAAGAAGTTCAGGGCAAGCACCACAGCATGTTTGTCGATCCCGAACTGCGCGACCGGCCCGAATACCGCGAATTCTGGGACGCGCTGCGCCGGGGAGAGCACCAGTCGCGCGAGTTTCCCCGCATCGCCAAGGGCGGGCGCCAGATCTGGATCCAGGCGTCGTACAACCCTCTGATGGGCCGTGGCGGCAAGCCGTACAAGGTGGTGAAGTTCGCCGCCGACATCACCGAACAGAAGCTGAAGAGCGCCGATTACGAAGGCCAGATCGCTGCCATTCAGAAGTCGCAGGCCGTGATCGAGTTCAACCTCGACGGCACCATCATCACCGCCAACGAGAACTTCCTGAAGACGCTCGGCTACCGGCTGGACGAGATCCAGGGCAGGCATCACGGCATGTTCGTCGAGCCTCAGTATCGCGACAGCGCCGCCTATCGCGACTTCTGGGATGCACTGCGCCGGGGTGACTATCAGGCCGCCGAATACAAGCGCGTCGGCAAGGGCGGCAGGACGGTCTGGATTCAGGCCTCCTACAATCCGATCCGGGGCGCGGATCGCAAGCTCGTCAAGGTGGTGAAGTTCGCCACCGACACCACGGCGCAGGTCGAGGATCGCATCCGCCGCAGCGAGGTGCAGAAGTCCATCGACATCGACCTCGGGCAGATCACCGAGGCGGTCACCTCCACATCCGAGCGGGTGACGTCGGCGGTGAGCGCATCGACGCAGACATCGTCCAACATGCAGGCTGTTGCCTCGGGTGCGGAGGAGCTTGCTGCTTCGGTGAGTGAAATCAGCCGCCAGGCGTCGGATGCGCTCTCCATCTCGCTTCAGGCGGTGCAACAGGCCAACGAGACCAGCGCCATCGTTTCGGGTCTCGCCATCGCGGCGCAAAAGATCGGCGATGTGGTCAAGCTCATCAACAACATTGCCGAACAGACCAACCTGCTGGCGCTCAACGCCACCATCGAGGCGGCGCGCGCCGGCGAAGCGGGCCGGGGCTTTGCCGTCGTGGCATCGGAAGTCAAAAGCCTCGCGACCCAGACCGCGAAGGCGACCGATGAAATCAGCGCTCAGATCGCCGAGGTGCAGGGGACCACGACCAGCGCGGTCAATGTCATCGAGGCGATCACGCAGACGATTTCCCGCATCAACGAGATTTCGGCGGCAATAGCGGCTTCCGTCGAGGAACAGGCCTCGGTGACGCAGAGCATCTCGTCGAACATGCAGGTCGCGGCAAAGGGCGTGACCGACATCAACTCCAGCATGACCGATATCGCGCAGGCGACCCGCTCGGTCGATGAATCCACCCGCAAGGTGCGAGAGGCTTCGCGCGCGCTGGCGTAAGGAAACGACGCCTGACCAAATTGGCCACCGAAATGTCAGGCACAAGACATTTCGGCGTCCCGCTTTGTGGCCATCTGCCCGGCATCCAGGGGCAGATTTGCCGCACAGAGGCGCCGGCGCGTTCCGGCGCTTGCGGCCCTTCTCCCCGCAACCGGCCCGTGGCATGGTCCGCCAAACAAGGGGCTGGCAAAAGCTACCCGGGGAGAGAACCTGATGATTCCGAACGCCCACAGCATGTTCAATTTCGATCTCGGCAACACCGCGGATGCGATCCGCGAAACGGTCCGCGATTTCTCGGCGAACGAGATCGCGCCCCGCGCCGAAGAGATCGACAAGACCAACCAGTTCCCGCGCGACCTCTGGCCAAAGATGGGCGTGCTGGGTCTGCTTGGCATGACTGTTGAGGAAGATTTCGGCGGCTCCGGGCTCGGCTACCTCGAACATTGTATTGCGATGGAGGAAATCTCCCGTGCCTCGGCGTCCGTCGGACTGTCGTATGGCGCGCATTCCAACCTGTGCGTCAACCAGATCCGCCGCAACGGCAACGAAGCCCAGAAGCGAAAGTATCTCCCGAAGCTGATCTCGGGCGAACACGTCGGCGCGCTGGCGATGTCCGAGCCGGGCGCAGGGTCCGACGTCGTGTCGATGAAGACGCGCGCCGACAAGAAGGGCGATCGCTACGTCCTCAACGGCAACAAGATGTGGATCACCAACGGTCCTGTTGCCGAAACGCTGGTGGTCTACGCCAAGACCGATCCGGCGGCCGGCCCGCGCGGCATGACCGCGTTCCTGATCGAGAAGGGCATGAAGGGATTTTCGACCGCGCAGAAGCTCGACAAGTTTGGCATGCGCGGCTCCGACACCTGCGAGCTGGTGTTCGAGGATTGCGAAGTCCCGGAGGAGAATGTGCTCGGCAATGTTGGACGCGGCGTCAACGTGCTGATGTCCGGTCTCGACTATGAGCGCGCCGTGCTGGCGGCCGGACCGCTCGGCATCATGCAGGCCTGTCTCGATGTGGTGATGCCCTACATCCACGAGCGCAAGCAGTTCGGCGAGCCGATCGGCACCTTCCAGCTCGTGCAGGGCAAGGTCGCCGACATGTATGTGACGATGAATGCGTCCCGCGCCTATGTCTATGCGGTCGCGAAGGCCTGCGATCGCGGCGAGACCACGCGCGAGGACGCGGCGGGCGCGATCCTGTACGCGGCGGAGCGGGCGACCCAGTGCGCGCTGGACGCGATCCAGTTGCTTGGCGGCAACGGCTATATCAACGACTATCCGACCGGGCGGCTCTTGCGCGACGCCAAGCTCTATGAGATCGGCGCCGGCACCAGCGAAATCCGCCGTATGCTGATCGGCCGCGAACTGTTCGACAAGACGGCGTAGGCGACCTCGACGTCATTGCGAGCGAAGCGAAGCAATCCATTCTAAAAAGAAGAAGCTGGATTGCTTCGTCGCAAGAGCTCCTCGCAATGACGAAGCGCAAAGCCGCGCTCGGGCGATGCAAGGCTACCGCGGCAGGTTGTTGACCTTCGCGACCCACGCCCGCACGTCCGGCAGAATGGCCGGCAGCACCTCACGCACCTCGTCGATGGTCATGCCCGCCTTGATGCGCGGGTCATAAAGAATGTTCATGATGTACTGGTCGTAGATATCGAAGAAGCCCATCGAGACGTCGTCGTTGAACATCGTCCATGGCACCGAGTCGGTGTCGTTGATCGGCCCGAGGGATTGCAGCAATTCCTCATAGGCGCAGTCGAGGAACACGAAGTCGCTGTTGTCGACCGTCAGGATGACATCCGAATGCTGGATTTCGTAGTTGTCGTTCTTGCGAAATCCGGACAGGCATTGCGGGTCCAGCGTGTCGTGAATCTCCTTGGCCTTCTCTGCGCCGTAGAATGACGTGATGGTTTTCTGAAGGTCGCGGTCGCGGACCAGCGTGATGATGGTGTTGGCGTCGTCACGCCGGGGTGTGATCGCGATGTCGAGATGCTGCACGCGCCTTGCGATATCGCCGACAACCTTTCCGATCTGCTTCTGCCGGTCGGCGCGGGTGGAGCCGTCGATAAAGACGCGCACCGGCATGTGGTATTTGCGGATACGATCGACGCGTCCGGCGAGATGATACTCCGCGCCGAACGCCGTCTTCATGAAGCCGTCGATGATCTGGCTGTCTGTGAAAGCCTTTTTTTCACTGCGCTGGCGTGCGCTGATATTGGGCCCTTCGGCAAGGGTCGGCGACCACAACGTCGTGCTGAGCGTCAGGCTGCTCAGCAGGACGATCCCCGGTATCAGCCGCCTTATTGCCGATGACGTTTCCATGACAGACCTGAGCTACCCGTCAGGCTGCCCGCATGCAAGAGCGCACAGGGTGGCCAGTGAGAAAACGAGAAGGCCGGCCACGAAGGCCGGCCTTTGAAGAGTTTTGCGGCAGGGACCGAGCCGACGCCGGTCCTGTCCGAATCCTAGTTCTTGACGATGACCGTCGCGCCGACCCGCACCCGATCGTAGAGGTCGATGACGTCGTCATTGACCATGCGGAAACAGCCCGAGGAGACAGCCTGACCGATCGTCTCCGGCTCGTTGGAGCCGTGAATGCGATAAAGCGTCGAGCCGAGATACATCGCGCGCGCACCGAGCGGATTGTCGGGACCGCCGACCATGTGGCGCGGCAGGTCCGGGCGGCGGCGCAGCATCTGCGCCGGCGGCGTCCAGCTCGGCCATTCCTTCTTCGCGGTGATGCGATGGACACCGCCCCAGCGGAAGCCGTCGCGGCCGACGCCGATGCCGTAACGCAGGGCCCGGCCGCCTTCCTGAACCAGATACAGGCGGCGTTCCTTGGTATCGATGATGATCGTGCCCGGTGCATAGTTGCCCTGGAAACCGACCGTGGTGCGCGGTATCGGGCCGGTGCCGCTGCGGTTCGTGAAGCTGAAAAGATCGGCCAGCGGATTGTACTCGGCGTCCGCCATCGCGAGGCTGGTGCCGCCGAGCAATGTCGCTGCGGTAAGAATTACGGTCAAAAGGCGCGTCATTAGAATCCTCATAAGAGATCGTCAGACCGGGGCGGAAATGTTGGCGAACCGGGAACAGGTGCCATGAACTCTGCGAGAAAGGCCACAATTTGCCTGTCTTCGCAACCCACGGACGCGTGAAAGGCTTCGGGGCAGCCCATTATCCGCCGGGGGCGTGACTTCTGCGAGACATGCCCCGCCTGCACGGTCGCGCTGCCGTTCCAATCTACCGCAGGCTTTGACGAACTGTCATAAGGATGGTTCATCTAACGGCGCCACAACAAGGCGTCACAACAAAAAGCTTTGAGCGGGAGTGGAATGATGAACGGCGCGGAAAGTCTGGTGCGAACATTGGTCGCGGGCGATGTGAGTGTCTGCTTCACCAATCCGGGAACATCGGAGATGCATTTTGTCGCCGCGCTGGATCGTGTCGAGGGGATGCGATGCGTGCTCGGATTGTTCGAAGGCATCGTCACCGGCGCCGCTGACGGGTATTACCGCATGGCCGGGAAACCCGCATCGACACTGCTGCATCTGGGGCCCGGTCTCGCCAACGGCCTCGCCAATCTGCACAACGCCAAGAAGGCGCATTCCGGCATCGTCAACATCGTCGGACAGCATGCGACCTATCACATTGAATACAACGCGCCGCTGACGTCGGACATCGAAGGTCTCGCGCGGCCGATGTCGGCCTGGGTCCGCACCTCGCCGGATTCGAAGTCCATCGCGCGCGACGGCGCCGCCGCCATTGCCGCGGCGAGAAGCCATCCGGGCCAGATCGCGACACTCATCCTTCCGGCCGACACCGCCTGGAACGAAGCCGACGGGATCGCGCAGGTGCCGGAGGATTCGCAGCGCGCCAGTTACTCGCCGCAGGCGGTCGACGAGGCGGCCCGCGTTCTGCGCAGCGGCGAGCAGACGCTGCTGCTGCTGACCGGCAAGGCCCTCACGGAAGAAGGACTGGCGCTCGCCGCGCGCATCGCCGGCAAGACCGGCTGCAAGGTCATGGGCCAGACCTACAATCCGCGCATGGCGCGCGGCCGCGGCCGCTTTTCCATCGACCGCATTCCCTATGTGATCGAGCAGGCGCTGCCGATCCTGAAGGATTTCCGCCACATCGTTCTGGTCGAGACCAACGACCCGGTGGCGTTCTTCGCCTATCCGAACAAGCCGAGCCTGCTGAAGCCGGAAGGCTGCGAGGTTCATCGCATGTGCGAGTCCGGCGAGAATTCGGTGGCGGCATTGCACGCGCTGGCCGATGCACTCGGCGCCTTGTCGTGCGCCGCGAAACCGCAGCAGCTTGTCGAACTCGCGAAACCGACCGGCGCCCTGACGCACGCATCCATTGCGCAGGCGATCGCGCTGGCCATTCCCGAGAATGCCATCGTGGTCGATGAATCGATCACCACCGGCCGCGGCTTTTTTCCGCCGACGGCGGCAGCGGCGCCGCATGACTGGCTTCAGAACATGGGCGGTTCGATCGGCTTCTCGACCCCGGTCGCGACCGGCGCCGCGGTTGCCTGCCCGGACCGCAAGGTGATCTGCATGGTCGGCGACGGCAGCGCGATGTACACGCTTCAGTCGCTGTGGACACAGGCGCGCGAAGGACTCGATGTCACCACCATCGTCTTCGCCAACCGCACCTATCAGATCCTGAAGGGCGAGTTTGCAGGCGTCGATGCCGGCGAGCCGGGACGCAAGGCGCTCGACATGCTGAATATCGACAATCCCACCCTCGACTGGGTGTCGCTGGCGAAAGGCATGGGCGTGTCCGCTCAGTCGGTCACCACCGCCGAGGACTTTTCAAAGGCGCTGACCAGTTCGGTGCGTGAAAAGGGTCCGCGACTGATCGAAGTGGTCATGGCATGATCCCGAAAAGTGGGGACCGGTTTTCGGAAAAGATCATGCCGGGAATAAAAAGTTTTGACTGATTTCGCCGAAGGAACCTCGCGCGAGGCTTCTGCGTTGAATATGTAGAAGCATTCTCGCGGGGGTTCCTGAGATGAACGTCTTTCAGGGCTCGTCCTTCAGCCCCGACACCATTGCAGCGATGACGCAGGCCTTTGAGGAGGCGGTCGAGACCCTGCCGTTTCCGGTTGGGTCGGCGCGGGTTCAGGCGCTGGCGAAAAATATTGTCGAGCTTGCGTCGCAAGGCGAGCGTGATCCGGAGCGCATGAAGCTTCTGGCGCTGCTGGCTCTGAAATCGGTCCGGCACGATTGACGACGCAAACCGTTTGCCGATTTGCTTTCGGCGGTATCATGTAAAGGTTGAGTTAAGTCTTCGGCAGCTTCTTGCCGCTAGATTAGCCGTGGCTTCATCTAATGCTCTTATCGCGAAGCCGTCATGTGCAAGAAATGCAGTGAGGCTGATCCGATGAAGAAGGCGATTGATTTTATCCGCGACGAGAGAGCTGCGACGTCGATCGAGTATGCCCTGATCGCGATGGGCATCGCGGTCGCGATTGTCGCCGCGGTCAATGGCCTCGGCACCACGCTCGGGGACAAGTACGCCACCGTGAAAGCGGCATTCGATTGATCTGACGCGACGTATTATGTGGCTGCGGTTAAGGACAATCGCGACAATCCCAATCCAAGAGTTCGCGGATCGGCCGACACTCCTTCGGACAACGGCGATCGCGGCGCATCGATCTCGAACGAAATTGTCAGGACGTCTCCGGACGTTTCGTCTGTCTGGGGCGGAAGCGACGCCGTCAGCCACCGGGGCTGATTCAATCTTCCAGCTTCGAAAACCCACTCTGCGATCTGCTCATCCCGGGCAAACACGCGAACGCGGACGGGTTCACGTTGTTTTCCTAGAAACGCAAGGGCAAGCGCATTCAGGACAAGCCGGTCGCCGGCTTTTGCCCGAACCGGCAACGCGAGCTCCGCGCTGTGCTCCACGGTCCAGACGCCCCATGTCTCGGTGGGTCCCCAGCCATTCCGCATGAAGCAGCGCGAGTCGAGCGCGTTGCCGAAATCGATCTCGCCGCCGATCTGATAGTCCGGCTCCATATCCGGCGTGGTTTTGGCGAGCGCGATCATACCTTCGATGAACCGGCGGCAACTGTCTCGACGCCAAGGCGTGGAGCAATCGCACGCGCGGCGGCGGCGAGATCCGGATTACGCACCGCGCTCAGAAGCGCGTCCGCGACTGTTCGCACCGCAGAGTCGTTGAACATCACCCCAACGCCGTAGCCCTCCGCGATCTTCTCGGCCATCCATGTGTCCTGCGGCACAACGACGGGTTTGCCGAGACTTGCGGCTTCGGTGAACGTGCCTGACGTCAATGCTCTGTACGGCTGCGCGTCATAGGCCAGCCATACCAGAGAAGCGCGGGTCAGATTGGTGAAGTAATCTTCGATGCTCTGCTCGTGAGAAATTATCTCGACGGATGAGCGAGCCTTCCGCTTCAGCCTTGCGATGGAGTTCGCGAACCTGGCAGGGATCTTGACGAGAAACCTGACCGTCGGCTCGGCGCGGGTCACGCGCTGAACAATCTCGCTCAGATTTTCGGCAAGCGTGCCCGACCTGTTGTTCAGATGCACGTAGATGGCCGGCGTCGTTGGCGTTGCGTTTGGCAAATCGGCGAAGGTCCGGCCGAAATGGTGCTGCATCATGAATGGCCGCCGGCGACACACGCGCGAGACGGTGCGTGCCTTTGCCTTTGAATTGACCAGAAAGAACACGCGCTCTTGTCCGGGGCGCGTGCGGAGATCGGAACATGCGAGCCGGTAAAAGGCGGCTCTGGCTCTGTAGCGTCCGGTGTCGAGATCGGTCAATTCGTCGCCGATGATGCGGAAGAACACGCTCGGGCGCAGCGTTGGCGGACGCCGCGCGAGCCATGCGCCTATACCGCGAATGAGGATCGGATGCCCACGCGGAAAATAGATCAGGTCTTGCGCAGTAAGTTCTTCCGCTTCGAACCGGGCCCACAGCGGTTCCAGAATATGTTCCGCATCGCTGTAGGCGACAAGCTCGGTGACGTAGTTGTCGTCAGTGACGTCCAACGCGGGCAGGGGGCTGAGAACGGCCTGGGCGGACAGAGATGCCGCAACATCCGCATCGGTGGAACGGAGCGCGAGAATTGCGACAGACATCTCCAGCGCGCTTCCCTCGGTCTTGAAGGACACGAGTTCGTTCAGCCAGTGGCTGGATTGGTCGAGCGGTTCGAAGCTGGCAATGATCAGTTTGGGATGAGACACCGCCGCGCGAGCGTGGCCGTCCTGCAGCGAAGTGTCGAGTGCCGTCATTGCCACTCTCCAGCCGCTGCCGCGGAGCAATTCAAAATGTTTCCTGAATGTCTTTTGGAAATGGTGGGCGCACAAGGGATCGAACCTTGGACCTCTCCCGTGTGAAGGGAACGCTCTCCCGCTGAGCTATGCGCCCGGAACCACCGGATATCTTTCGGAGCGGGGATTTACGGAAGCAGGGGCAGGGGTGTCAAGCGCGGTCGGCCCGTGTGCTTCAGAATTCGGCTGAAATCCCGCCGTAGATGCTGAATGTCAGTCTATCCCGGCTGACGCGCCCGTGAGGCATGTGCCTGCAAGGCCCGAATCCGTTCCGCCAGCGTGCCGCGCGCCTCGGTGGCGGGGCCAGGCGCCGCAGCGCCATTTGGGGCAGCGCCGTTCGCCGTGGTTGCCTTGACGATGGTGCTGATCGCGGGCTTTTGCTCCTCGGACGCCAGGATCGCCTCGATCGGCGAGTCGGGGCCCTCCAGCGTCACCGCAAGCTTGGCGACTTCGGCTGCGATGTCGTTGATGCGCTCGCGCAGCAGGGCATTTTCCATGCGCTCGGTGGACCACGAGCTTTCCGCCTGCTGCTGAATGAGATTGATGTCGCGCTGAAGCTTGGCGCGCTCATCCCGGGCGACGGTGAGCTGCTCTTCGAGCGAAGCCTTTTCCGCGCGGAGCTTCTCCAGCGCCGCGGAATTGCCGGTGCCGGACGCCATGTCCTCGCGCAGCTTCTGTTCGGTCTGTTTCGCGGCCTCGGCCTGCTGGCGCAACAGGGTGTTCTCGTATTCGCGCTCGGCGAGTATCTTGCCCTGCAAGGCGAGGCGGTTCTCGAGATCCGTGACGCGCGCCGACAGCATTTCTGTTTCTTTGGTCTGCACCACGAGCTGGCGATCGAGGTCGGTGACCTTTCCGCTCAGATCCTCGACCTTTCCGCGCGCGTCGCCGAGTTCGCGGGTCGCGATCTCGGCTTCGTTGCGATGGTCGGTCAGGCGCTGCCGGCTGCTGGACACTTCCTTCTCGGCGTCATTGACGCGGCTTTGCAGCGCCTCGATCTGGTTGCGGACCGCGAGCAGTTCGACCTGACGGCTTTCCGCCGTCATCGAGCGCTGGGAAAGTTCGCTGTTGAGCTTGCCGAGTTCACCCTGCTTGTCGGATAGCTGCTGTTCGGCGGTGCGCAGCGACTGCGTCTTGGCGCTGAACTCTTCTTCTGTCGCCCGCAACTGATCCTTCAGCGCCTTCTCGCGCGCTTCCAGCGCGAAAATCGCGGCGTTCTTCTCGCCGAGTTCGATCTTGAGGCGGTTGATCGCGTCCGATTTCTTGCCGAGTTCGGCGAGCTGGCTCGAGGTCTTGTTCTTGAGCTGCTCGACGCTCATTTCGAGCCGGCGGGCGGACATCGCGAACTCGGCCCGCAACTGGTCCTTGTCGGCCTGGATCTCGGCCATCGAGAGCGGGGTCGCGGCTTCGAGGCGCTTCGTCGTCAGCCGGACAGCACGGTTATGGACCAGCGGCACGATCATCAGACCGAACAGCATCGAGACCAGAAAACCGATCGCCAAATACATGATCGGTTCGACCATATGTGTGACCCCTGAGCTAGATTAAATCGTTTTTTACCATGCCACGGCGGGCGGGGAAAAAGCTAGCGGGACAGCGTGTTAACGTGAATCAGCCCGCCTCCCTGAAGGCAGGCGGGCGATGCCCCGGTCATCCTGTCAGGAAAGTGTCAGAAAGGGTTCCAGGTCGCGCGCGGCGTGAACTTCAGGTAGCCGATATTGGCGCCGAGCCGCAGGCCGACACCCGACCGGATCGGGACCAGCACGATGCCGTTCGCCGTCAGCGCCGTCATGCCGAAGCCGCCGATAATGTAGGCAGAGCCGTCGATGCCGGCGAAGCGCTGATAGATCGCGTCGGTCGCGGGCAGGTTGTAGACCAGCACCATGGTGCGCGCGCCGTCGCCGCCCCAGTCGAAGCCGACCGACGGTCCCTGCCAGTAGACCCGCAGGTCGCCGGCGTTCTTGGTGTAGAGCGTGCCTTCGCCGTAGCGCAGTCCTGCGACGAAAGCGCCGCTGCCTTCCTCGCCGAGAACATAACCGTTGGGCAGACCCCACTGGCTCACTGCGCGCTCGATCACCGACGCCAGTCCGCGCGACACGTTGCCGAAGAACCTGTGGCCCGCGCCGACCAGTTCATCCGGCCCGTAGGTATTGGACGAGCGCTGCTGGGCCGAGGCTGGCACGGCCAGGGAAATCATCGCTGCAAACACCAGCGCCGCGAGGCGCGAAGCAAAGGTCATGAAAGAACCCCTTGGACCACCGGATGGCCGGATTTCATGTCCATCGCTTAACGCCTTGCTGAGAAGCAATGGCATAAGCTGCGGTCCCACGTCCCCGACTCGATTGTTTATCGGCATCAACTATGACGGCACGGCGGCAAGAAAATAAAGGGCAACGCCTTGGAATCGCCTGTCTTGCGGTCCTTGCCGGGCTGGCCGGACCGTATACCAGCGCGTCCGCGGTCACCGAACGGGTGGTCGTGAACCGCCACAGCGGCCTTGCCATCGATGGCTTCGACCCTGTGGCCTATTTCACCGACGCCGAAGCGGCCAGGGGGCAGCCCGACATCGAGGCGTCCAGGGATGGCGCCGTCTGGCGTTTCCGGAACGAAGCCAACCGCGCCGTTTTCCTCAGCCATCCGGATATCTACGGACCCCGGTTCGGCGGCTATGACCCTGTCGACGTGGCGCGCGGCAAGACCGTCGTGGGGCAGGCGCGGTTGTGGCTGGTGTCCGGCGAGCGGCTGTATCTCTTCAGCCGCGAAGACAACCGCAACGCCTTTGCCGCCAACCCGGATGCTGTGGTCAAACAGGCCAACGGCCAATGGCCGGCGCTGCTCGAGACGCTGTCGGCTTACTGATCCACTGCGGCGGGGTCGCCCCACGCAATGAACTCGGGCACCAGAAAGTCCTCGCGCGCCTCCCCGAAGCACAGCGCCGCGCCCTTGCTGTCGGTGATCCGTCCGCCCGCCGCCGTCACCACCGCGTGCCCTGCGGCCACGTCCCATTCGGATGTCGGGGCGAGCCGGGGGTAGATGTCGGCGCCGCCTTCGGCGATCCGGCCGAACTTGACCGCGGAGCCGAGCGCCTGCCGGATCGCTCCGGGCCGGGCGGCGATGAAAGCTTCGGTCCGTTTATCGCCGTGCGACCTGCTCACGGCCACGATCCAGGCCGTGCGCGGGCCGGGATGAGGGCGGGTGTGGATCGGCTGGGCCGATCGCGCCTTGCCGTCCTTGGTCATCAAAAGGCGCTCGGCACCCCGGCCGACAATTCCCCGCCAGAGCAGTCCCAGGGCGGGGGCGGCGATGATGCCCAGCACCGGCGCGCCGTGGGTAATGAGCGCGACATTGACAGTGAACTCGTCACGCCCGGCCACGAACTCCTTGGTGCCGTCGAGCGGATCGACCAGGAAAAAGCTGTTCTTATAAGGGCGCGCGGCCAGGTCGGTGCGCTCCTCGGACAGCGCCGGAATATCCGGCGCGAGTTTCGCCAGGCCGTCCGCAATGATGCGGTGGGCCGCCATGTCGGCCTCCGTAACGGGAGAACCGTCGGATTTTCCCTCGACCAGCATGGTGGCGCGGCTGACCGCGAGGATTGCCGCCCCGGCCTGCACGACGATGTCCGTCAATGGCTCCATCAGAGCCGCAGCGGCATCCCGGTCGATCGCAGGGGTTTCGGTCATGGATCGGTCTTCAATCCGCTGTGGTTCGTGTCGCGCCTCGGTGGCCGCAGGGCCAGCCGCAGTGTATCAAACCATAAAGCACGCTTGATTCGCCGCGTCAGCACCCTGCGGCCATCTTGATCGCAGGAAATCGCTGGAAAATCCGAGGAAATTCATGTCTGGCACGTCAACTCCCGGTCCCACACCCGATGCACTCGAACTCGCCGCGTTGATGTGTTCGCGCGTCTGCCACGATCTCATCAACCCGGTCGGCGCCATCGTCAACGGTCTTGAGGTGTTCGACAGCAGCAACAAGGAAGACGACAAGGAGTTCGCGCTCGATCTGATCCGCAAGAGCGCAAAATCCACTTCCGCGCGGTTGCAGTTCTGCCGTATCGCCTATGGCGCCGCAGGGTCTGCCGGCTCCCAGATCGATCTCGGCGAAGCGCAGAAGATGACGCGCAATCATCTCGAAGACGAGAAGACCAAGATAGTCTGGAACCTCCCGCACGTGCTGATGGCGAAGAACCGGGTCAAGCTGCTGCTCAACATGCTCGTCATCGCGCAGCAGGCGATCCCGCGTGGCGGCCAGTTGATCGTCGATCCGGTGGGCGAGGGCGACACGATGGGATTTCGCATTCGCGCCGCAGGCACCAATGCGCGCGAGCCGCAGAACGTCGCGGCGCAATTGAACCTCGACAACGCCGGTTCGGTGTCCGCACATGCGGTGCAGCCTTACTATACCGCCTTGCTGGCGCAGGCCTGTGAGCTCAAGGTGTCGCTGGCTGCTGAAACCGATGCCGTGGTCGTGACTGCGGCCTAGCGGTCCGATTCCATCTTCATAAACTCTTAATGAACGGCGGTCCCCGGAGACATCCAGCTCCGGGGCAGGCGCCTTAGCGTCTTGTTCAGCGCGTTCTTTTCCAAATGCTCAACCAATATTAAACGCTTTGCGTCGAAACTGACCGCATTCCGGGAGACGTGTGTTGCGTGCCCGTTTGCGCGAAGGCTTGATTCATGGACGATCTGTTGCGTGAGTTTCTTACCGAGACCAACGAAAGTCTCGACACTGTCGACAACCAGCTGGTTCGTTTCGAACAGGATCCAAACAACGCGAAGATTCTCGATAACATCTTCCGGCTCGTTCACACGATCAAAGGCACCTGCGGCTTTCTCGGATTGCCCCGGCTCGAAGCGCTCGCGCACGCAGCCGAGACGCTGATGGGCAAATTCCGCGATGGCATGCCGGTGACCGGCGAAGCCGTGACGCTGATCCTCAGCACCATCGACCGCATCAAGGACATTCTCGGCCAGCTTGAGGCAACCGAAGCGGAGCCGGAAGGCGCCGATGTCGATCTGATCGACGCGCTTCATCATATGGTCGAACAGGGCATGGCCGCGATGGAAGCTGCGCCTGCCGCGCCTGCACCGGTTGCAGCCAAGCCGGTGACCGTCGGCCTGATGGTCGATCAGACGCTGGAACGCGAACTGCGTCCTGGCGAAGTTTCGCTCGACGAGCTTGAGCGCGCTTTCCGCGAAACCGAAATCGAAGTCGCATCGCCGTCGATTGCACCGGTTGCGCAGCCCGCTCCAAAGGCCGAAGCTCCAAGGGCCGACGCGCCGAAAGCCGCGGCAAAGCCGAAGAAGCCGGTGATCGAGAACGATACCGCGGAAGGCGACAAGATCGCGAACCAGTCCATTCGCGTCAATGTCGACACCCTCGAACATCTGATGACCATGGTGTCGGAGCTGGTGCTGACGCGTAACCAGTTGCTCGAGATCAGCCGCCGCAACGAGGATTCCGAATTCAAGGTGCCGTTGCAGCGGCTCTCCAACGTTACCGCCGAGTTGCAGGAAGGCGTCATGAAGACGCGGATGCAGCCGATAGGCAATGCCTGGCAGAAGCTGCCGCGCATCGTGCGCGATCTGTCCAGCGAACTCGGCAAGCAGATCGAACTGGAGATGCACGGCGCCGACACCGAGCTCGATCGACAGGTGCTCGACCTGATCAAGGACCCGCTGACGCACATGGTCCGCAACTCCGCCGATCATGGCCTTGAGACGACCGCCGACCGCGTCGCCGCCGGCAAGCCGGAGCAGGGCACGATCCGCGTTTCCGCCTATCATGAGGGCGGTCACATCATCATCTGCATCGCCGACAACGGGCGCGGCCTGAACACCGAGCGGATCAAGCAGAAGGCCGTGCAGAACGGCCTCGTCACCGAAGCCGACGTCGAGAAGATGACCGAGGCGCAGATCCACAAGTTCATTTTCGCGCCGGGCTTCTCCACGGCTGCCGCGGTCACGAGCGTGTCGGGCCGCGGCGTCGGCATGGACGTGGTTCGCACCAACATCGACCAGATCGGCGGCACCATCGACGTCAAGTCCGTGCCGGGCGAGGGGTCGAGCTTCACCATCAAGATCCCGCTGACGCTGGCCATCGTGTCCGCGCTGATCGTGGAAGCCGCCGGCGATCGCTTCGCGATCCCGCAGTTGTCCGTGGTCGAACTGGTGCGCGCGCGCTCCAATTCCGATCATCGCATCGAGCGGATCAAGGACACTCCGGTTCTGCGGCTGCGCAACAAGCTGCTGCCGCTGATGCATCTGAAAAAGCTGCTCAAGATCGACGACGGCGCGTCGATCGATCCGGAGAACGGCTTCATCGTGGTCACCCAGGTCGGAAGCCAGACTTTCGGCATCGTGGTCGACGGCGTTTTCCACACCGAGGAAATCGTGGTCAAGCCGATGTCCACCAAGCTTCGCCACATCGGGATGTTCTCGGGCAACACGATTCTCGGCGACGGCGCCGTCATCATGATTATAGATCCGAACGGCATCGCGCAGTCGCTCGGTACGGCTGCGGCGACACAGAGCGAAATCGGTGACGAGAACGTTTCGACCCGCTCGAATTCGGACGCGCAGTTGACCTCGCTGCTGGTGTTCCGCGCGGGATCGTCGCAACCCAAGGCGGTGCCGCTGGCGCTGGTGACCCGGCTTGAAGAAATCGCGGTCGAGAAGATCGAGATGTCGAACGGCCGTCACATGGTCCAGTATCGCGAGCAGTTGATGCCATTGGTCGAGATCGAAGGCGTCTCCATCCGCGACAGCGGCGTGCAGCCGATTCTGGTGTTCGCCGATGACGGGCGCTCGATGGGTCTCGTGGTCGATGAAATCATCGATATCGTCGAGGAGCAGCTCAGCATCGAAGTGGCAAGCACACGCGATGGCGTGCTGGGGTCTGCGGTCGTTAAGGGCCAGGCGACTGAGGTGATCGACGTCGGTCACTTCCTGCCGATGGCGTTCGCCGACTGGTTCAGCCGCAAGGAAATGCGTCTGTCAGCAACCGCCCAGACCGTTCTCCTGGTCGACGACTCCGCGTTCTTCCGCAACATGCTCGCCCCCGTTCTGAAGGCGGCAGGATATCGGGTCACGGTCGCGCAGAACGGACACGAAGGGCTTTCGGTGTTGCGCTCCGGCAATCAGTTCGACGTCGTTCTGACCGACATCGAGATGCCGGACATGAACGGCTTCGAGTTCGCCGAAGCGATCCGCGCCGACCGCCGCATGGAAGCGATGCCGATCATCGCGCTGTCGTCGGTGGTGTCACCGGCGGCGATCGAACGCGGCCGCCAGGCGGGCTTCCACGACTATGTCGCGAAATTCGACCGGCCGGGACTGATCGCCGCCCTGAAAGAACAAACCGCTGACGTCAAGCAGGCGGCGTAAGGAACATGACAATGGATACAAATGTCGACGGCGCTGACCGCGGAATCACCGAATACGTCACCGCGATGATTGGCGGACAGTTGTTCGGGCTGCCGATCTCACGGGTTCAGGACGTGTTCATGCCGGAGCGGCTGACGCGAGTCCCGCTGGCGTCTGCCGACGTTGCGGGCGTTCTCAATCTTCGCGGCCGGATCGTCACCGCGATCGATATGCGCGCACGTCTCGGCCTGCCCAGGAACGAGGACGGCAAGGTCCCGATGGCGGTGGGTGTTGACCTGCGCGGTGAATCCTACGGCCTGCTGATCGACAGCATCGGCGAGGTTCTCAAGCTTGCGGACGACAGCCGCGAGGTGAACCCGGTCAATCTCGATCCGCGCATGGCGAAAATGGCGGGAGGCGTGCACCGGCTCGAAGGGCAATTGATGGTTGTTCTCGATGTCGACCGCGTTCTCGAAATCAATCCGGACATGCTCGCCGCCTGAGAACAGTTTGGGAAAACGCAAAGCCCCGTGACAGCGGCCCACACGGGAACTGAGGAAAAAAGAGGCTAACATGAAAACATGTCTGATCGTTGACGATTCAAGCGTCATCCGGAAGGTCGCGCGGCGCATTCTGGAAGGTCTGGATTTCCAGATCGTCGAGGCTGAAGATGGCGAGAAGGCCATGGAAGTCTGCAAGCGCGGAATGCCGGACGCTATCCTGCTCGACTGGAACATGCCGGTCATGGATGGCTACGAGTTCCTCCGCAATCTGCGTCTGATGCCGGGCGGCGACAAGCCGAAGGTGGTGTTCTGCACGACCGAGAACGATGTCGCTCACATCGCCCGTGCTCTTCATGCGGGCGCCAATGAATACATCATGAAGCCGTTCGACAAGGAAATCGTGACGGCGAAATTTCATGAAGTCGGTTTGATCTGAAGCTCTGCGCTGAACTGTCGGGCGGCGCTGAATCCGGATTATCTGTTGAAGTCACGTCGTGTTGTCGCCGTTCGGTTGCGTAGAGTTGGTTTTTCATGAGCGTTGCAGTTTTGACCCCACCGGGCTCGTCCGCACAGCGGCACGAGCCACTGCGCGTCATGGTCGTCGACGATTCTGCGGTCATTCGCGGGCTGATCTCCCGCTGGATCGAGGCGGAGCCGGACTTGACGGTGGTCGCCTCGATCCGCACCGGTCTCGATGCGGTCAACCAGGTCGTCCGTGTCGATCCCGATGTGGTCGTGCTCGATATCGAAATGCCGGATATGGATGGCATCTCGGCGCTGCCGCTGCTGCTTGAGAAGAAGCGCAATCTCGTCATCATCATGGCGTCGACGCTGACCCGCCGGAACGCGGAGATCAGCTTCAAGGCGCTGTCGCTCGGTGCGTCCGACTATATTCCAAAGCCCGAGAGCACCCGCGAGATGTCCGCCGCGGATGTCTTCAAGCGCGACCTGATCGAAAAGATACGTCACCTCGGCGTTCGCCTGCGCCGTCCGGCGGTCGTTCCCAGTCCTTCGCTGGCGCCGGCAGCGCAGCCGGTGCGGGCGCCGTTGCCGCGGACGGCCACCGGCACGATGCCGCCGGTCGCACAGACCAAGCTCATGGTACGGCCGTTCACCGCAGTGGTGCCGCGCGTCCTGGTGATCGGTTCTTCGACGGGTGGCCCGCAGGCGCTGATGAATCTGGTCGCCGGTATCGGGCCGGTGATCGACCAGTATCCGGTCCTCATTACCCAGCATATGCCGCCGACCTTCACCACCATTCTCGCCGAGCATCTGGCGCGCGCGAGCGGCCGTCCTGCTCACGAGGCGGTCGATGGTGAGATCGTCAAGGCAGGGCAGATCTATCTCGCTCCGGGCGGCCGCCATATGCGCGTTGCGCGCTCGGGTGCGAATACGGTCATCGCTCTCGATGACGGACCGCAGATCAATTTCTGCAAGCCGGCGGTCGATCCGCTGTTCGCCTCGGCCGCCGAGATCTGGCAGGCCGGTATCCTCGCCGTGGTGCTGACCGGGATGGGGGCGGACGGCGCGCAGGGCGCCAAGACCATCGTCGCCGCCGGCGGCAACGTCATCGCGCAGGACGAAGCCACCAGTGTCGTGTGGGGCATGCCGGGCGCAGTCGCCCATGCTGGTGTCTGTGCGGCCATCCTGCCGCTCGACCAGATCGCTCCCAGGGTTGTTCGGGTATTTTCAGGAGTTCGCGGGTCACACCACTGGATTACGAGTATCTGCGCAAACTTCTGAAGGATCGCTCTGGCCTGCTGTTGTCGTCCGACAAGCAGTATCTGATCGAAAGCCGTCTGTTGCCGCTCGCCCGCAAGGCAGGCATTTCGGGCATCAGCGAACTTGTGCAGAAGATCAAGTCTGGTTCGGAAGCATTGACCGTCGACGTTGTCGAGGCGATGACGACCAACGAGACGTTTTTCTTTCGCGACAAGGTGCCGTTCGAGAACGTCCGCGATACCGTGCTGCCGCAACTGCTGAAGGCGCGCGCGAGCCGCCGCAGCCTGCGTATCTGGTGTGCCGCTGCGTCGACCGGGCAGGAGCCCTATTCGCTCGCCATGCTCCTGAAGGAGGCCTTGCCACCGGACTGGCGCGCCGAGATCGTTGCGACCGATCTGTCGCTTGAAGTTCTCGAAAAGGCCAAGGCCGGCATCTACAGCCAGTTCGAAGTCCAGCGCGGACTGCCGATCCAGTTGCTGGTGAAGCATTTCAAGCAGGTCGGCGATGTCTGGCAGCTCAATCCCGATATCCGCGCCATGGTCCGCTACCAGCAGGCCAACCTGTTGCAGGATTTCTCCCACTTCGGAATCTTCGACATCATCTTCTGCCGGAACGTGCTGATCTACTTCGACCAGCCCACCAAGATCGACGTGTTCGGGCGGATGCAGAAGATCAATGAACCTGATGGCTTCCTTTTCCTGGGTGCTGCGGAAACCGTGATCGGATTGACCGACGCGTACCGGGCCTGCCCGGATCTTCGCGGTGTGTACGCCCCGAACCCTGCGCGGGTGTCGTCGCCGTCCTTGGTTCCGGGATTGGGCGCGAGCCAGACAAAGATTTTGGCGCGGAACTGAAACTTCGATAGAGCGCGCGCGGGGACAAGCGATCTCGGATCCGCACTGCTTACTTCGTGGATAGACCCCCGATCGCTCTTCCGATGTGCGAGAGAACGTCCGTCGCGGCCGATTGTTTGGCTCCAACTTTCAGTTCAGCAGCGACCTCGGAGCGCATGATGCTGACGAAGCCATGCAGGGTCGACCACACAAATAATGCTTGGTGATCGATTTCTTTCGCGGCCATCGGACGTTGAGATGTTTTCGCGCGGCTTCGCAACGCGTCCCGCAACATGTCGAACGCATGATGGGCCTGTTTGAGCATATCGGGATGCCCGGATGGATCGGGCAGATCGGTGTTGAACATCAATTGATATTCGAGCGGATGCGACATCGCGTAGCGGATGTAAGCCTCGCCCATTGCGCGGAGATGATTCTCGTTCGCCGATCCTCTTTTTAGCTGCGAATCGAGATAGTTCGCGAATTGGCTGTATGCGCCTTTCAGAACTTCCGCGAGCAGATGATCCCGGCTTTCATAATGCTTGTAGGGAGCCTGATGCGACACGCCCAGGCGCCGTGCGACTTCTCGAAGACTGAGCTTGTCGATTCCGTCCGTCGCAATGATCGAAAGCGCTTCGGCGACGCAATCTTCACGCAGATTTCCCGTTCTTTTTTTCGACGCCTTGGCCACTGGATCTTACCATTCCCCTCATGACTTTCCCCATGATCCCCACACGCGACTGGCGTGGCAAGAGTGAGAGCGAGCGCGTCAGCATCTTTCCAACTCGGCCTGGAACCACAGTTCGGCGGCGGCCGAGCGCGGCGAGGCTTTCCGCTGCTATTTGCGGTGGAGAGTCAGTGGCTCCCATCAGCATATTGGCACGCAAAGCAAATCCGCTATCGACGGGACCCGGTGCACAGGACAAAACATCGACGCCGAATGCGCGTAGTTCGTCGCCGATGCCTTCGGCGAATGTTTGAATGAATGCTTTGGTCGCGGCGTAAGTTGCGGCTGCCGGCGTTCCTTGCCAGCCGACAAGCGATCCGAACAGAACGATGCCGCCGCGCCCGCGCCCGGCCATTCCGATGCCGATTCCGTGGGTCAATTCGACGACTGCGCGGCAGTTAACATCGATCATCTGAAGTTCGGCATCTACGGAATTGTGTATGAATTGCCCCGATGTTCCGAAACCCGCGGCCGCGACGAATATCCCGACCTCGCATTTGCGGAGGACGTCAAGCAAACGGGATGCGGATGTCGGAGCACTCAAATCCAAAGGCAAGATCTCGACATTTATTCTATGCCGCCGGTGAAGCGAGTCTGCGATCAGCTTCAGTTCGACTTGCCGCCGGGCAACCAGAAAAAGATCGAAACCTGCTTCCGCTAATTTCTCCGCAAATGCGCGACCGATTCCGTCCGACGCACCCGTGACGACTGCAAGCGATCCATAGTGACGTTTGAGCCGGTCTTGGGACATCTCGCGCATCCTTTCGCTTGACCCACAAAGTAGACAGTGTCTACCTTCTTGTCAAGCGAGGAGGCATCCGTGTCAGAGTTTGGTCGCACGCGAGATTTGTGGTGGAATTTGACTTATGTGCTCGGCGGGATGTTTGCTCTCACGCTGGTGCTTTACATGGTCGATGGTCGCATCATCGATCGCGAAAGCGTATGGGCGAAACCACTGAAGTTCGAAGCCTCGCTCGCGATCCACTTCGCAACGCTTGCGCTGTCGTTGAGCGCTGTCAATCCTTCCGCGACATGGGGGAAAGTCCTGTTCGCTGTCGCCGTTTCGTCGGTTGCCGCGACCGCGTTTGAAATGGTTTACATTCTCGTTCAGGCTGCGAGGCAGCAGGCCTCGCATTTCAATCTTTCAAATGGATTTTACACTGCGATGTATGTCCTGATGGCTGCAGGTGCGGTGGTCATTACATTTTCCGCCGCAGTGGTTGGATGTGCGGTCGTCATCGACCCGAAACCGGCCTTGGCGCCGGCGGTCAAATGGGGGCTCGGGATCGGGTTGATAGGCGGCAGCATCTTGACGCTGATAACGGCGTTCCGAATGGGCGGCGCCCTCGATCATCACAACGGTCTTGAAATTGCAAATGCATCGCGAATGCCGATCACGGGCTGGTCACTGACCGTTGGAGACCGGCGGGTACCGCATTTTCTGGCGACTCATATGATGCAGGCCGTTCCGCTCGCTGGAATCCTGATGGCCAGCATTTTCGGCGCGTCGCTTGGCGCAGCCGTTATTGTGTTTGTCGCTGCGGTATGGACGGCTGCAACCTTGACTGCGTTTGCACAGGCAAACTCCGGGCTACCATTCACGAGACTGCCGTTTTGACCCAAACAAAAACCCCGCCATTTGCGGCGGGGTCCAGTCTGGGAGGTGAGAGCCGCACTGGCTCTCGATACAACCCGTGTCAGGCAGGAATGCGGACCTCGTCGTCGTGTGGCTCGCGCAGCACGTAGCCACGGCCCCAGACGGTTTCGATGAAGTTACGGCCTTCCGAAGCGTTCGCGAGCTTCTTGCGCAGCTTGCAGATGAAGACGTCGATGATCTTGAGTTCGGGCTCGTCCATGCCGCCATAGAGATGATTGAGGAACATCTCCTTGGTGAGGGTGGTGCCCTTGCGGAGCGAGAGCAGCTCCAGCATCTGGTATTCCTTCCCCGTCAGGTGGACGCGCTGGCCGCCGACTTCGACGGTCTTGGTGTCGAGATTGACCACCAGATCGCCGGTCTGGATGACCGACTGGGCGTGTCCCTTGGAACGGCGCACGATCGCGTGGATGCGGGCGACCAGCTCGTCCTTGTGGAAGGGCTTGGTCATGTAGTCGTCTGCGCCGACGCCGAGACCCTTGACCTTGTCCTCGATGCCGGCGAGGCCGGAGAGGATCAGAATGGGTGTCTTGATCTTTGAGACACGCAGCTGCTTGAGAACATCGTATCCGGACATATCCGGGAGGTTCAGGTCGAGCAGGATGATGTCGTAATCATAAAGCTTTCCGAGGTCGACGCCCTCTTCTCCGAGATCCGTCGTGTAGACGTTGAAACTCTCGGATTTGAGCATCAGCTCGATCGACTGCGCAGTGGCGCTGTCATCTTCTATCAGCAATACGCGCATGCCAGTCCCCTATAGTCGCCGCTCCGGGCGTCAGGCCGGCCGCCTACTCGCGGCACTGGAAAAACGCCTTTGAACAACTGATTCGGATCCTGACGACATATGGTTAACAAATGCTGATTCGTGTCTGCAAGCTCTATCGTGCAATTTTTGTCGAATCGCACTAAGATGTTGCGTGTAAGCAGCTTTTCGTAGCCTAGCCATTCAAGTTCCACATTAAGAGGCGGGCCTAACCGACTCCTGCGACTCACCCCTTTGTTCTGAAGGTCGAGCGCTCTCAGTCATCAAAGACAGTGACGCAATGATTAACGATGCGGGTAAACACGGGGTTAAGGGGAAGCGCCGGAATCGCGGAAACTTAAGGTTTTCGCAATGAAGGCCCTCGCCGAACAGATCTCCGATATCGACGGCGTCAATATTTATGGCCGAGTTGTCGGGGTGCGCGGCCTTATGGTCGAGATCGCGGGGCCGATCCACGCGATGTCGGTGGGCGCGCGCATCGTTGTCGAGACCGGCAACAACCGCTTCATCCCGTGCGAGGTGATCGGCTTCACCGGCAACAATGCCGTTGTGATGCCCTTTGCAGGACTGGAGGGCGTCCGCCGCGGTTGCCGCGCGGTCATCGCCAACGCTGCCAGCCAGGTGCGTCCGTCGGCGTCGTGGCTCGGACGTGTCGTCAATGCGATGGGCGAGCCGATCGACGGAAAGGGACCTTTGATTCAAGGCCCGTCGCCGATGACCTACCGTAACGCGCCGCCGCCTGCGCATTCCCGCAAGCGGGTGGGACCGCCACTCAATCTCGGCGTGCGGTCGCTCAACACATTCCTGACCTGCTGCCGCGGCCAGCGCATGGGCATCTTTGCAGGTTCCGGCGTCGGCAAGTCGGTGCTCCTGTCGATGCTGGCGCGCAACGTGGATGCCGACGTTTCAGTGATCGGGCTGATCGGCGAACGCGGCCGCGAGGTGCAGGAATTCCTGCAGGACGATCTCGGCGAAGAGGGATTGGCGCGTTCGGTCGTGGTGGTGGCGACTTCGGACGAACCCGCGTTGATGCGCCGCCAGGCGGCTTACCTGACCCTGGCCATCGCGGAGTATTTCCGCGACGAGGACAAAGACGTCATGTGCATGATGGACTCGGTGACACGCTTTGCGATGGCGCAGCGTGAAATCGGTCTGTCCGCCGGCGAGCCGCCGACCGCGAAAGGCTACACGCCGACCGTGTTCACCGAACTGCCGAAACTCCTGGAGCGGGCGGGGCCGGGGCTTGGCGAGGGCACCATCACCGGCATCTTCACGGTTCTGGTGGACGGCGATGACCATAATGAGCCGGTCGCCGACGCTGTGCGCGGTATTCTCGACGGCCATATCGTTATGCAGCGCTCCATTGCCGAGCGCGGACGCTACCCGGCGATCAACATCCTGAAGTCAGTCTCCCGAACCATGCCGCGGTCCGCAGACCCGGCCTATCTTCCGAGCGTCACCCGGGCCCGGCAGGTCATGGCCACCTATGCCGACATGGAAGAACTGATCCGGCTCGGGGCCTATCGCGCCGGCTCGAGCCCGGAGGTCGATGAAGCCATCCGGCTGCACGAGCCGCTCGAAACCTTCCTGCGCCAGGCCAAGGATGAGTCCACAGGGATCGGCGAAGGATACAGGCGATTGGAGCAAATCCTGCAAACCTTGGAAACGGAACGCTAACTTTGTCGCGCCATGATCCCGCCATCTGTGTTTGACCGGAGGGGCCCTTGGGGGGATGCCGGTTCCGTCCCGCTTTGTGGTTGGGACTTCTGGGGAGTACGAGTCGATGAAGTCACGTGAAACGCTGATCCGCCTGAAGAAATTTCAGGTCGATGAAAAGCGCCGAAGGGTTGCGCAGATCGAAGGCATGATCGCCGACTTCCAGCGCATGTCGGTCGACCTGGAGCGCGAAATCCAGCATGAGCAGGACCGTGCTGGCATTAATGATCCCACGCACTTCGCCTATCCCACCTACGCCAAGGCAGCCATTCAGCGCCGGGAAAATCTGACCCGTTCCGCGGACGAGCTGCGGGTTCAGCTTGAAGATGCCAAGGCCGTGCTGGGCGAGGCGTTTGAAGAGCTCAAGAAGGTCGAACTGCTCGATGAGCGCGATCAGGCGCGTGAGCGCGCCGAGGAAAGCGCTCGTGAACAGGCAGATCTCGACAGCATCGGCTTGATGCGTTCGCGGATCGGGGCGATGGCCTGAGGTCTGGGGTCCGCCCGGCGGTTGCCGGAACCCGTCCGCCTTGGTGAAACTGCCTCATTGCCGCAGGTCCCGTGCCTGAACTCACAGGGCTGCTTTTTGCGAGATGTTTCCGTGATATGAGACCCGGGCCGGAAGGTCCGGGTTTTGCTTTTTCGCGCCTTGAGGCCGAGCGGGAAGCTGGACCGGATACGGGCAAGATGTGATACGAGACGGCGAGGGCGGCTTCGATTTCCGACTCGGTACCATAGAGCGACGTTTTTTTGAGGAAGTTTAATGCTGACGCCGGCTGAGTTGATCTGGCTGCTCGCATCGGTTGCGAAGGGGGACGAGGCGGCATTTGAGCGCCTTTATGCCGCCACACGGGCGAAACTCTTTGGCGTGGTGCTCCGTATATTGAGGCGTCAGGATCTTGCCGAGGAGGTGGTCCAGGAAGCCTACGTCAAGATCTGGCACAGTGCGGGCCAGTTCAACCCCTCGTTGGCTTCTCCGATTACCTGGATGGTTTCAATCGCCCGCAACCGGGCGATCGATGTCGTGCGTAAACGCAGCGAGGCGTCGATCGAAGACGAACCGGTGGCCATGGAGGTCGCGTCGGATATTCCAGATCCGCTGGCGCGGCGTGAAATGACCGAGGAGTTGAAGCGGATTCTGGAGTGTGTCGGGCAACTCGATCCGGAGCGCCAGAAAATGGTGCTGCTGGCTTACTACAACGGTTGGAGCCGCGAACAGTTGTCGGAAAAATTCAACACGCCGCTGAACACGGTCAAGACCTGGTTACGGCGCAGCATGATCGAAATTCGCGGATGCCTTGGTTTGGGATGAGATGAACTACAGCGAAGACCATATCGCGCTCGCGGCGGAATATGCCCTCGGCACCCTGAGTGCCGACGAGCGCGCGCTTGTCGAGACCATGATGATCGTCGATCACGGCTTCATGGAAGTTGTCGATGCGTGGGATCGCAAGCTTAGTCCGCTGCACCAGATGGTTGCGCCGATCGAGCCGCCGGCGCATCTGTGGGACAACATCAGCGCAGCGCTGGGCCTGGTCGGACCTCAGCCGGAGGCGGTTGAAGAACCCAAGGAAGAGCGGAAGCCGGAAGAGCCGGTCGCCTCTGCACAGCCGGAGCAGATGCCCACGATTGCCGAGCAGGCGGGTGAGCCCGAGCCAACTGTTGCGGTTGCTGGATCACCCGATGCATCGGCGGACACCGCTGCGATTGCGGCCGCGGCGGCATCCGACATCATCCCCGAGCCGGTGGCGGCGCCGTCCAATGTTGTTCCATTGCCCGCGCGGACGCGCGGCGGTTCGGCATTCGGCTGGGTCATGACGGCGGTTGCAGCATCGCTTGCCGCTGTGATTGCGCTTCAGGCCAATCGCCCTGAACTCCTGCCGGAGCAGCTGCGGGTCAAGCCGCAGATCAAGGTCGTTGAAGTTGCGGCGCCCGCGCAGCCACCTGCGCCGGCGGCGCAGTTTGTCGCTGTGCTCCAGCAGAACGCTGCCGCGCCGGCTTTCATTCTCACTGTCGATACGGCGACGAAGAACTTCACCGTGCGCAAGGTTAGCGCTGCGCCGGAGCCGGGCAAAAGCTATGAGCTTTGGCTGGTCTCGGACAAGCTGCAACGTCCGCGTTCGCTCGGTGTGATAGGTGGTAGCGATTTCACGATCCGCCCCGGACTGGCGGCCTACGATAACGAGACGATCAACAAGGCCACCTATGCCGTGACCATTGAGCCGGAAGGCGGATCGCCCACCGGCGTTGCCACCGGGCCGATCGTCTACACCGGCAAGCTGATCGAAAGTGTGCCGGCGCTTCCTGCGCAGCCGCGCTGATGTCCTGAATGCGCGCAACAAAAAACGCCCGTGGGGAGCGGGCGTTTTCTGTTCTCAGACTTGGGGTCTTCTGAGCTTCACAAGGCGACTTCGGGGGGCGGGGAAGAGAGCCTTGTGAATTGGTGAATTCGTTAGCGGATCGCAGACTGCTCCGAACTGGTTATGACAACGGCTTTGTTAGCCTTCACGGCCGGACCTGTAATCTTAGCCGTCTGGGTAAGGCCGTTATCCGAAAGGCGAGCAGAGATTCCGAGACCAGCAACACCGATTGCGGCGACGAGCGCCACAACGACGATCTTCAAATGAGTCATCCGGTCCGCGCTGTAAAACGAATGGTTCATACAAACCTCCCGCCGCCTTTTCATGCAGTCGAACGTTTGTCTCGCTCGCATGCCCGTGGGTTCAACCCCACGCTCTAATCAACGTAATTGGCAGGGATTCGTTTCCAAGCACCGATCACAAACGAGTGAAATGTCTTGAACTTCCGAGAGGTCCGTAAACCACTCAAAAATATTGAACTATTTCAATCGCTTAGTGTGTTTGATCGGGTAGCGCTGATCTGTGAAGATTTCCAAATTTTCATGAAAAACTTGTCTGTGACCAATTTGCCGCAGACGCTTTTACGAAATCCAACGCCTGATTAGATGCTTCCGACTGTTTTCAGGCGCGCCCGGGGGTGGATTTCCGCCTGTGACAAGACAGTCGTCTGGGCCCGGAAACGTTCCACCAGCGAGCGCACGAAAGGCCGGATTGCGGCCGACGTCACCAGCACCGGCGCTTCGCCTTCACGGGCTGCCTGCTCGAAACGGTCGCGCACCGCGGTCATGAACTCCGACAGTTTTGACGGCTGCATCGCGAGGCTGCGTTCGTCGCCCGTGCCGATCAGTGATTCCGCGAACGCCTGCTCCCACTTGGCGCTCAGCGCAATCAGCGGCAGGTAGCCGTTCATCGAGGTATTCTGCGCGCAGATCTGCCGCGCCAGCCGGCTTCGCACATGTTCGGCCAGCGTCGACGGGTTGCGCGAGAAGGCGAGCGCATCGGCGATGCCTTCAAGAATGGTGGAGAGGTCGCGGATCGAAATACGTTCGGCCAGCAGCAGTTGCAGGACGCGCTGAATCCCGGAGACCGTGATCTGGTTCGGGACAATATCCTTGACCAGTTCCCCCTGTTCCTTGGGCAGGTCGCGCAGGAGCTTCTGCACCTCGCCATAGGACAACAGGTCAGACATATTGCCCTTGAGCAGTTCAGTGAGGTGCGTGGACAGAACGGTCGCGGAATCAACCACCGTGTAGCCCTTCAGCGAGGCTTCCTCCTTAAGTGAGGCATCGACCCAGGTCGCAGGCAATCCGAAGGTCGGCTCGGTGGTGTGGGTGCCCGGAATGGTGACCTGATTGCCGGCCGGGTCCATGACCATGAACTGGTTCGCCCAGATCCGGCCGGTACCGGCGTCGACTTCCTTGATCTTGATGACGTAGGTGTTCGCCTCGAGCTGCACGTTGTCCAGAATACGGACGGCCGGCATCACGAAGCCCATCTCGGTCGCGAGCGAGCGGCGCAGCGCCTTGATCTGGTCGGTGAGGCGGTCGGTGCCGTCCGGTCCGTTGACCAGTGGCAGCAGCGCGTAACCAAGCTCAATCTTGAGGTCGTCGATCTTCAACGCACTCGAGATCGGTTCTTCGGCGGCGGCTGCGGCCGCAGCGGCTGCGGCTGGCGCGGCAGCTTCGCGGGCTTCCTCGACTTTGACCGCGCGATTGCGCGTGCGTGCGTTCCAGGCCAGCCAGCCCGCGCCGCCGCCCAGCGCGAGAAACGGCAGCATTGGAATGCCGGGCAGCATCGCCAGCACCAGCATCACGCCGGACGACATGCCGAGCGCCTGCGGATAACCCGACAACTGCTTCATCATCGCCTTATCGGCGGCGCCGGTCACGCCTGCTTTCGATACCAGCAGGCCGGCGGCGGTCGAGACGATCAGCGCGGGGACCTGCGTGACGAGGCCGTCGCCCACGGTCAGCAGCGTGTAGGTGCGGGCTGCATCCGCAAAGCCCATGCCTTGCTGTGCGACGCCAATGATGATGCCGCCGATCACGTTGATGAACACCACGAGCAGGCCGGCGATGGCATCGCCGCGCACGAACTTGGAGGCGCCGTCCATGGCGCCGAAGAACCCGCTTTCGTCCTCAAGCTCCTTGCGGCGCTGCTTGGCCACTTTCTCGTCGATCAGGCCGGCGGAGAGGTCGGCGTCGATCGCCATCTGCTTGCCCGGCATCGAGTCGAGGTGGAAGCGTGCCGCCACTTCGGCGATGCGGCCCGAACCCTTGGTGATGACGACGAAGTTCACAATCACAAGGATCGTGAAAACGATGATGCCAATGACGAAATTGCCACCCATCACGAAGTTGCCGAACGCCTCGATGACGTGTCCGGCGGCAGCGGTGCCTTCATGGCCGTGTGACAGGATCAGGCGGGTCGAGGCGAGATTGAGCGACAGCCGCAGCATGGTCGAGATCAGCAGGATCGTCGGAAACGCCGAGAATTCCAGCGGCGTCTGAATGAACAAAGCGGTCATCAGGATCAGGATCGAGAGCGTGATCGAGATCGCCAGAAACAGGTCCAGCACCACCGCCGGCAGCGGCAGGATGAGAACGACGAGAATGGTGAGAACACCGAAGGCGAGCGCGAGGTCGCCGCGCCGGAGCATTGTGCCGATGTCGCTGAAACTCGGAAATCCGGAGCCCGTTGCTGCACTGCCCTGGCCCGCCGTTACATCAACCATTGTCGCCGCTTCCCCTCGCGTATGTCGCTCGCGAGCCCCAAAGGTTTGAGCGGCGGCCGAAGGGCCACCGTTCCTAAAGTGAGGCACCGCACTGGCATCCACGGGCATTTCCCCCGTTCAGCGACCCGACGACACTCGACTTCACCCGGCAAAATTTGCCCACTTTATGGTTAGTAAAGAGTTAACGGGAAAGCCGACGGCCGAAAATGTCGCGTGCGGGAGGATGTTATTCTCGCATAACCCCCATTCGGAGAATGACTTGACCGGCAGCATAAGGCCGACGAAGTTGCATCCGTGCCGGTTTCCATCGATTCTGCCTCTCATCCAGCGGTCTTCACGCCGGACTCACGTGCGGCGTGGGCACGGCTGGGTATTGCCCTCATTATCGGCTCGATCGGCAGCGTCGGCATGTGGTCGGTGGTGGTGGTCATCCCCATCGTCCAGGCCGACTTCGGCGCGACCCGGGGCGCGGCGTCGCTGGCTTTCACCTGTACCATGCTCGGGTTTGGCCTCGGTGGTGTGGCAATGGGCAAGCTGTCGGACCGCTTTGGCATTGTGCCTGCGATCGCAATCGGTATCGTCGCCATGCTGTTGGGCTATGTCGGTGCCGGCTATGCGGCAGCGCTGTGGCAATTCAACCTGATGCACTTCCTGATCGGGCTCGGCGCCGCCGCGACCTTCGGGCCACTGATGACCGAGGCATCGCACTGGTTCGATCGCCACCGCGGGCTGGCCGTCACCATCGCCGCCAGCGGAAACTACATCGCAGGCACATTCTGGCCCACTGTTGTCGAACGCGGCACGGCATATGCTGGATGGCGCGCCACACATATCGCGATTGGAATCGGCTGTACGATCGTTATGGCGATCGTTGTCGCAGTTCTGCGCTGGCAGATCGGCAGTGAAACCGTGCGCTCGCACGCAGATGCGCCGCCGCCGCGCGTCGATTTGCAGATCGGCACCAATGCGCTCACCGCCGTGCTTGGCATCGCGGCTATCGCCTGCTGCGTGGCAATGTCGATGCCGCAGGTTCATATCGTCGCCTATTGCGGCGATCTTGGTTATGGCGTGGCGCGCGGCGCCGAGATGCTGTCATTGATGCTCGCCTTCGGAATCGTCAGCCGGATCGGCTCCGGTTTCCTGGCCGACCGTATCGGCGGGTTACGCACACTGCTGGTCGGCTCGATCGCGCAGGGCGTCGCGCTGATGTTCTATCTGTTTTTCGACGGGCTGACGTCGCTGTACATTATCTCCGCGATGTTCGGCCTGTTTCAGGGCGGCATCGTGCCGAGCTACGCCATCATTATCCGGGAATCGATGCCCTCCAGCGTGGCTGCAACCCGCGTCGGTATTGTCATCTTCGCATCGGTTATCGGCATGTCGTTCGGCGGCTGGATTTCCGGTGTGATTTTCGACGCGACCGGATCCTACGCCGCCGCGTTCCTGAATGGCGTTGGCTGGAATGCATTGAACATCGCCATTGTCGTGACACTGCTGTTGCGCGCCCGCCGGCGCATGGCTTTTGCCTGACAGCCATCCGCCCCTAAAGTCTTGACCCCGGCCAGCGCCCGTCCTAACGGACTTGCGCGCGAGGCGTCCGCGCCGGAACCAGGGCAGGCCGATGCAAGTCACCATGATGAAGGGCAAGATCCACCGCGCGCGGGTGACCGAAGCGGATTTGCACTACGAGGGCTCGATTTCGATCGATCGCACCCTGATCGACGCCGCCGGTTTTCTGGTCAATGAACGGGTCGACATCTATAATATCGACACCGGTGCGCGTTTCTCGACCTATGTGATCGAAGCGCCAGCGGGCTCGGGCATTATCGGCTTGAATGGCGCCGCCGCGCGGCTGGCGATGATGGGCGACAAGGTGATCATCGTCGCTTATGCAAATTTCGATGAAGCCGAGGCACGGCAGCATCAGCCGCGCGTGGTTCTCGTCAATGAAAAGAATCAAAAGCTGTAAACTTGCGGCATGTGCCCGCATCCAACCTCCATCGTTGCAGACGGGATTTGATGCATGCATGAGAAGTTCGAAGCCGATTTGCGCGACCTCGCAGGCAAGGGCCGGCTGAGGTCACTTCGCAGCCGAGCGGGAATTGATTTCACATCGAACGATTATCTGGGGCTCGCAGAGTCAGATGAACTGAAGCGCGCCGCAGCCGAGGCGATTGCGCGGGGCGTTCCGGTCGGCTCCGGCGGCTCGCGTCTGCTGCGCGGAAATCACGACGAGCATGAAGCGCTCGAAAACGAGGCCGCTTCCTATTTCGGCGCGGAGACAGCGCTCTATTTCGGCGGCGGTTATGTCGCGAACTTCACGATCTTTTCGACGCTGCCGCAGCAGGGCGATCTTGTCGTCCATGACGAACTGATCCACGCAAGCGTACATGAAGGGATGCGGCGCGGACGCGCCCAGGCCGTGAGTATTCCGCACAACAATGTCGATGCATTCGATGCTGCAATCGTCCGCTGGCGCGCGGCCGGCGGCAAGGGTCGGCCATGGATCTCGGCCGAAAGCCTCTACAGCATGGATGGCGACAGCCCGGACATCGCCGGACTTCTGGCTGTCGCCGATCGTCATGACGGGATGCTTGTCGTCGATGAAGCACATGCAACCGGCGTGCTCGGTCCGCAGGGACGGGGACTTGCCGCGGCATTTGAGGGTCGCGACAACGTTATCACCCTGCACACCTGCGGAAAGGCGCTCGGCACCGTCGGCGGCTTCATCCTCGCGCCGCGCACAATTCGCGATTTTCTTGTCAACCGCGCGCGTCCTTTCATTTTCGCGACTGCTCCGTCGCCGCTGGTGGCCGCGATCACGCGTGCCGCAATTCATGTTTCCCGAACCAACCCGGAGCGCCGCGAGCGGCTTGCGCGGCTGGTCCGGTTTGCGGGCGACGAACTCGTCCGCCGCTGCAATGTCACGCCATCTGGTTCGCAAATTCTTCCTGTGATCATCGGTGCGGATCGTGCTGCAGTCGCCGTTGCGGCGTCTCTGCAACAACGCGGCTTCGATATTCGCGCCATTCGCCCGCCCACTGTTCCGGAGGGGACGGCACGGCTGCGGATCGCGCTGACGCTGAATGTCGATGAACCCACGGTTGCGTCGCTGTTCGAGGCTCTGGCCGAAGATATGCGGAAAGCGGCATGAGCACCCGTATTGTCGTCACCGGCACCGATACCGGAATTGGAAAGACGGTATTTTCCGCGGCACTCGCCGGTGCTCTCGATGCTTTTTACTGGAAGCCGGTTCAGGCTGGCATCGAGGAGGAAACCGATCGCGATGCTGTCCAGCGGCTGTCGGGCCTTTCTGCTGAGCGCGTGCTGCGCGAGGCCTATCGGCTGAAGACGCCGGCCTCGCCGCATCTTGCTGCGAGACTTGATGGCGTCACCATCGACCCGGTTGCGCTTGCCTTGCCGGAAGTCGACCGGCCGCTGGTGATCGAAGGGGCGGGCGGTTTGATGGTGCCGCTGACTGAGAACCTGACATACATAGATGTAATGGCGCGGTGGCGCGCACCGGTCGTGCTGTGCGCACGCACGACGCTCGGGACCATCAATCACAGCTTGTTGTCGATCGAAGCGTTGCGCGCGCGCGACATTCCGGTGCTCGGCATCGCATTCATTGGCGATGAAAATCGGGAGTCGGAAACAGTGATCGCCAGCATGGGGCAAGTGAAACGTCTTGGCAGGCTGCCACATCTCGCTTCGCTTACACGTGAGACCCTGCGTGCGGCATTCGCGCAGCACTTCGCCGCCGGCGAGTTTCTGAAGGACGTGACCTGATGACATCCAGATCACCGGTGTGGCATCCGTTCACGCAGCATGCCGTTCAACCCGACCCAACGCTGATCGCGCGAGGCGAGGGGGCATGGCTGGAGGCCGCCGACGGCCGCCGCATCTTCGACGCGATATCGTCCTGGTGGGTGGTGACCCACGGCCACCGTCATCCTCGCATCGTGCAGGCGATCAAGGATCAGGTCGATAAGCTCGATCAGGTCATCTTCGCGGGCTTCACACACGAGCCGGCGGAGAAACTCGCCCGGCATCTGGTTGCGATCACGCCGCCGGAGCTTGAATATGTCTTCTTTTCCGACAGCGGATCGACCTCGGTCGAAGTGGCGCTCAAGATGGCATTGGGCTACTGGCGTCATCTTGGCGCCAAACGCAGCCGCATCCTCGCGCTCGAAGGCGCGTATCACGGGGACACCATTGGGGGCATGTCGGTGGGGGAACGCGGCGTGTTCAACGCGCCATACGATCCGCTGCTGTTTGACGTCGAACGAATTCCGTTCCCCGTATCCGGTCGCGAACAGGCGACGTTCGATGCGCTGGCTGCGGCATGCAAGCGCGGCGACGTCGCAGCATTGATTGTCGAGCCGCTCATTCTTGGTGCGGGCGGCATGCTGATCTATCCGCCGGCGGTTCTGGCGGAGATGAAACGCGTGTGCGAGGTGCACAACGTGCTGTTCATCGCGGACGAAGTCATGACCGGATGGGGGCGGACCGGCACGCTGTTCGCATGCGAGCAGGCCGGTATTGCGCCCGATATCGCTTGCTATTCGAAGGGACTGACCGGCGGATCGGTGCCGCTGGCGGTGACCCTGTGCCGCGCCGGGATTTTCGACGCGCATTATTCTACGGACCGCAGCAAGACGTTCTTCCATTCCAGCTCGTACACCGCGAACCCGATTGCCTGCGCGGCTGCGCTGGCCAATCTGGAAATCTGGCAGCGCGAGCCGGTGATGGACCGCATCAATTCGCTTGCGGCGATGCATAAAGAGCGGCTCGCGCGGTTTCGCGGCGACCGGCGTTTCGCGGATGTCCGCCAGATCGGAACCATCGCCGCGCTCGACATCGTAGCGAAAGATGCCGGCTATCTGGCCGACATCGGCCCGCGGCTTTACCGCGGATTTCTCGCGCGCGGCCTGCTGATCCGGCCGCTCGGCAACACGGTTTATCTGATGCCGCCCTATAGCACCACGGCGAGCGATCTGGATCAGGCGTACAATGCGATCGATGAGCTGGTGAGCGAGGTGGCGTGAGGTTGCCCGCTTGCTGCGGTCGTTGTATGGGGAGGTTGCACCGTTGCTCGGAACGAGCCGGCGGGGCCTGTAGCTCAATGGTTAGAGCCGACCGCTCATAACGGTCTGGTTGCAGGTTCGAGTCCTGCCGGGCCCACCACATTGATGATCCGCCGGCGTTCGTGCTCATCCGCCATCGTTCACCGAAGGCTACAAAACTCCTTATTTTGCAACGATATCTTGCTGTTGTGGCGTTCGCCGCCGTTCGTCCACCGGTTGCTGACATCCCGGGATTTTGTTGGTATATTTGTTGGTAGGTCATCGAAGCCAGAATCGAGATACCAACATGCCGCTCACGGATACGAAGTGCCGGAATGCGAAGGGGCAGATCAAGTCGCGCAAGCTCTCCGATGGCGGCGGCTTGCATCTGTTGATCACTCCGGACGGAGCCAAGTACTGGCGCTTGGCCTATCGGTGGCACGGCAAGCAACGCACGCTTGCGCTCGGCGTCTATCCGGCTGTCGGGCTTATCGAGGCGCGCGCGTCGCGCGACGATGCCAAGCGCAGCATTGCCGCCGACATCGATCCCTCCATCGTGAAACGTGAGCGTAAACGGGCCGCGAAGATTGCAACTGGCAACACCTTCGAAGCGGTCGCGCGCGAATGGCACGAAAACTGGAAGGATGCCCGTAGCCCCTATTACGCCGCGCAGATCCTCCGGCGTCTGGAGGCGGATGCCTTCCCAGCGATCGGTCGGCGTTCGATCGCCGCACTCGAACCGCCGGAACTACTGGACATGCTGCGCAAGGTCGAGAAGCGCGGGGTAAACGAAACAGCACGACGGCTGAAGCAACTCGTCGGTCAGATATTTCGCTTTGCTATCGTGACCGGCCGAGCGAAGCGGGACCCCTCCGTTGATCTCAAGGACGCTTTACGAGCCACCGGAGAACCGCAGCGTCACAGAGCGATGCCGCTTTCAGAGCTGCCAACGTTCTTGCAGAAGTTGGAGAGTTACAGTGGCGAGCAGCAGACCAAACTTGCATTGAAGCTGGTAACCCTGACGTTTCTTCGAACGACTGAATTGCGCGCCGGCAAGTGGAACGAACTGGAGAACCTTGATGAAAATTCCGCTTTGTGGCGCATTCCGGCCGAACGCATGAAAATGCGCCTGGAGCACCTGGTGCCTCTGTCACGGCAAGCCGTCGCAGCATTGCGCGAGCTGCGCACGCTTTCCGGCGGCAGTCCCAATATCTTCCCTTCGCCGGGAAAAGGCGACTGCATGTCCAGCAACACCATGCTCTACGCCCTCTACCGGATGGGATATCACGGCCGCGCCACGACGCACGGTTTCCGCGCCGTCGCTTCCACGATCCTGAACGAAACCAACTTGTTCAACCGAGACTGGATCGAACGCCAGCTTTCACACGTGGAACGAAACGAAGTGCGGCGTGCCTACAACGCTGCGGAGTGGATGCCTGATCGTCGAAGAATGATGCAGTGGTGGGCAGACCATATTACTGCGTTGGCTCTCGAAGGCGATAAAATTATTCCGTTGTCGCGCGCGGGTTAATCCGCCCTCATCCGCCAGCGTTCGCTTTCCCCTATAATCACCGGCCTAGGTCGCATCTTGGCCTTCGCCGCTGTTCACGCGGTTTTGCCGGTATCCGGCAGATTTGTTGGTATCGTTGTTGGTAGATCGTGAGAGTGCTGGTATCGCGATCTTTACGGAAGTGTGTGAATCAAATAATTTCAACGTGTTACCGATAAGTTTGGACGAAGCGTGCCTCATTGATCTTCATGGTGCTTCAGCCCGATCACGCGAACTCATTCCAACGAAGACCGGGCAATACACTCGCCGGATTGTGCGGGAGCTGAGGGCCTCACATCAAGATTACGTTTCGCTCGTGATCCGCGCCGCGCAATATTTGTACTCTGGAACCCGCGTCGTCGAGTCGAGCGCCGAATTCGTGAGATCGTTGGCCGCCGCTTCGAAATAAGCGAACGGCATCCAGATCACGCCCGCCTGAAGACCGACGTCGCGACATGGGGCGACGGTCACACCGCCGCGCCGAGTCGCAACGCGGACGCGCGCGGCGCATTCGAGCCCGAGCGCGTCGAATACGTCGGCGGCGATACGAACCATTGGCTCCGGCGCGAGCGCGTGGAGAACCGGCGCCCGCCGCGTCATCGAACCGGTGTGCCAATGCTCCAGCAGCCTGCCGGTGACCAGGATCAGCGGATAGTCCGCATCCGGCTCCTCCGCCGGTCCACGCCCATCAAGCGCGGCGATGCGTGCGCGGCCGGCCGGCGTCGGAAATCGCTCGGCAAACAGGCTTCGGGCCGACCCGTTGGCCGACGCAAGCGGCAGAGCGAGTGCCCCACGGCCCTCCAACATCGACCAGCTTGTACCGGCCAGCATCGGGACGGCCGCCGCCATTTCGTCGAACAGTCCGGCAAGCGCGTCGTGTCGCCACGGCGCATCGAGGCGCCGCGCCAACTCCGCCGTGATCCACCAATCCGGGCGCGCGGCGCCGGGCGCCGGCACGGCGGGCGTGAGCAGTTGCACGACCCGATCGGTGTTGGTCACCGATCCACTGCGTTCCGCAAGCGCCGCGGCTGGCAGGATGACGTCGGCGAAAGCCGCCGTCTCGGTCGGGAAGATGTCCTGCACGACGAGATGATCAAGCCGCGCCAGCGCCTCGCGGGTTCGCGCCAGATCGGGATTGGCCATGGCGGGGTTGCCGCCGGCGACATAGAGCCCGCGGATCCGCCCCTCATGCGCGGCATTCAGGATCTCGACCTGTGTGAGCCCTGCCTTCGCTGGCAGCTCGGTGCCCCACAGCGCGGTGAACCTTGCCCGCGCCTGGGGATCGCTCACCGGCGCGTAGCCGGGAAATGACGACGGTATCAGGCCGGCGTCGCAAGAACCTTGGACGTTATTCTGCCCGCGCAGCGGGTGAAGGCCGGATCCTGGCTTGCCGACATGGCCGCAGATCAGCGCCAGCGCGATGACGCAGCGAATGTTGTCCGCGCCATGCACGTGCTGCGATGCGCCCATGCCCCAAAAGGACATCGCTCGTTCAGCGGTCGCAAACATCCGCGCCGCCGAGACGAGCAAGTCGGCGTCAACACCGGTGAGTCGCTGCGCGAGTTGCGGCGTCACTCCGCGCACACGCGCGGCGAGTTCGTCGAAGCCGTCGATCCGCTCGCGCACGAACGTACGGTCGTACAGCCCTTCGCAGATCACCACGTTCAACATGGCCGAGATAAGGGTGACGTCGGTCCCTGGCCTCAGGGCGAGATGATAAGTGGCGTGACGCGCGAACGATTGGCGATAGGGATCGACCAGGATCAGCTTGGTTCCACGGCGCACCGCGTTCTTCATGAAGGTCGCGCCAACCGGATGGTTCACCTCGGGGTTCGAGCCAACCATCAGCACCACGTCGGCGCGGTCGATTTCGTCGATCGGCGCCGTGACCGCCGAATAGCCGATCGCCTCGCCGAGCGGCGGCACGGAAGCGCACAAACGCGTGCAATGATCGACATGCGGCGTTCCGAGCACAGTGCGCGCCAGTTTCTGCAAGATATACGCGTCTTCGTTGGAAGCCTTGGCCGAACCGAGTACCGCAAGCGCGTCGGCGCCGTGCCGGTCGGCGACAGCTCTGAGCCCGGCCGCAGCACGGTCCAAAGCTTCGTCCCAGGAGGCCGGGCGGAAGAAGTCGCGCACTGCATCGGGCCCGGCTACCGCAACGGCATGCTTGGGCGCGTCCTGGCGACGGATCAGCGGCACCGTGAGGCGATCAGGATGGTGCAGGAAGTCGAAGCCGAACCTGCCCTTGACGCACAGCCGGCTGCGATTGGCCGGCCCGTCGGCGCCGTCCGCCCGCACCACCCGCCCGTCAGCCACCGTCAACTCGATCCGGCAGCCGACGCTGCAAAACGGGCAGATCGTTTCCGCCGTTGTCGTCGGCTCAGTTTCCGCGATGGGCGCCGCGACCGGAGCCAAAGCGCCGGTCGGGCAAACCTGGACGCATTCGCCGCAAGCCACACAGGAACTGTCGGTCAGGGGCACGTTGGCGTCGAAGACGATGCACGCCTCGGCACCGCGACCGGCCACACCGATCACGCCGTTGACTTGAACGTCCTGGCAGGCCGTGCGGCACAGCCCGCAGCGGATGCAGGCGTCGAGGTCGACGGTGATCGCGGGATGCTGCTGCGTGACCCGCTCGATCGTCGGCCGATGGCCAAACCGCGTCGCGCCAACACCAACCTGGGCAAGCGCCTCAGCCAGACGCGAGCCGGGACGCAAGGCCTCGGGGCCCTGTTCCGAGAGAGTCAGCTCAGCAACCAACCGGCGGGTCTGCAGGACCCGCTCGCTCGACGTCCGCACGACCTGTCCCTCCTCCGCCTCGCGGCGGCAGGAAGGCGCAAGCGTGCGCTCACCTTTAATCTCGACCAGGCAAAACCGGCAGGACGCTTCGGCGGCGTAGCCCGTGCGGTCGCAGGCGCAGACATTCGGAATAGCGATGCCGCACTGGCGTGCCGCCTCGAGCAGGGTCGTCCCGGCCGGAACATCGACGACCTGGTCGTCAATGCGAAGCGCAAATGAAGTCTCGGTCATCGCGAATCGCGGAATTTATGGTCAGGACACATAGAGCCGATCGCGCACGTCGCGGCTGAATTCCGACGGCCGGCCATTGAAGAACACCCGCCCGGCCTTGAGCGCGACAATCCGGTCGGCGTAGCGAACCGCGAGGTCAACCTGGTGCAGGCTGCACAGCACCGTGATGCCGTGCTCCTTGGCACTATGCTGCATGATCTGAAGGAGGTTCTCGGCGGATTCCGGATCCAGGCTGGAGATTGGCTCGTCCGCCAAAACAACATCGCCCTGCTGAGCGAGCGCGCGGGCGAACGCGACGCGCTGCTGCTGGCCACCCGACAGACGCTCTGCGCGCTGATAGGCTTGCTCGAGCAGCCCGACATTGTCGAGGCACGCCAGCGCGAGCTGGCGGTCCTCGAAATTGAAGCGGCGGAGCAGCACGCGCCACAGCGACGCGGTTGCGAGGCGCGCGGCCAGCACATTGTCGATAGCCGTCAGCCGCTTGACCAAGTTGAACTGCTGGAAAACGAAACCGATCTGCCGGCGAAACCGGACGAGCTCTCTGGGCCTTAGCGTGGTGACGTCGGTATCGTCGATAACGATGCGGCCGGAATCGGGCTCGATCAGCCGCGTCAGACAGCGGAACAGGGTCGACTTGCCGCAGCCACTGGGGCCAAGCAGCACGACGAACTCGCCTTTCGCGACTTCAAATGTGATGCGATCGAGGATCAATTTTTCGCCGAAACTCTTGCAGATGTCGTCGACGCGGATCGCCGGCCGCAGCCGCTCCACCGGGATCACATCGGCCGAGACATCGATCTTCACCAGCCTGTTCATGACAGTGTCTCCTCAGCGCAGACCTGTTCGATGCGGCGAGCGACGGGAAGCGGCCGAGACCGACCACTGCCCGGGTTCAACACGCGACGGCGCAACCAGCCGCTCAGCGTGTCGATGGCGATGACCATGATCAGGATCACCCCCAACACGGTGAGCATCTTCGGGAAGTCGAGAAGGTCGATGGAGTCCTTCAGGGTTTGGCCGATCCCACCAGCACCGACGATACCGAGGACAGTCGAGGCGCGAACGTTGAATTCCCAGATGTAGAGAATGACGGCGACGATATTCGGAAACACGTCGGGAAGCAGCGCGTAGCGGAACGTCTTGACCGGGCCGGCGCCTGTCAGCTTGACGGCTTCGATCGGCCCCGGATCGGCCGGTTCGATGACTTCCGTCAGCAGCTTGCCGAGCGCACCGGTCATGTTGAATGCGATCGCAAGGACACCAGTGAACGGACCGAAGCCGACGGCGGCGACGAAGATCAGCGCGAACACCAGGATTTCGGTGCCGCGCAACGTCGACAGCAGGCCACGGACGAGGCGGTAAATGACTGGATATGGTGTGGTGTTGGTGGCTGCGAGTGGCGCGAGCACGCAGGCGGCCAGTAGCGCGAAGATCGTTCCGACCGTCGCCATCGCCAACGTCTGGAAGGCGTCGCGCAGGATCCGTTTGATGTCGCTGAGATCGGGCGGAAACATCTGGCCGAACCAACCGGCAACCTTGGGCAAGCCGACGATCAACTTGTTCAGGTCGACGTCGACCGCCATGAAGGTCGCCGCCAAGAAGGCAATGACCAGCACGAAGACCGCGGCTTGCGCCAGGTTAGAGAGGCTGAACACCGGCGGATGTGGCTCAAGATAGCGCCGCCCCGCCGCGTAAGAGGTCATCCTCACGGCTCTGCTCCAGTTCGATAGGATGGATGCGGAGCCCGCCCAGGGCGGGCCCCGCGCATGAGTCAGACCTTGAGCTTGCCGGTGATCCGGCCGGCGTCCTCGATGATCTTGTAGTCGGCGTGAACGGCGGGGACGAAGCCGTTATACCCGCTGCCCATCATCGACTGCGCCTTTTCCTCGCTTAACCCAACCATGATGTCGCGAATGCGGGCCTTGAGGTCCGGATCAAAGCCCTTCGGCACACAGATTGCGTCGTTCGGTAGCGGGTCCGAGGTCCAATAGACCTGCACCTTCTTCGGATCCATCTCGCCGGCTTCGATCATGCCGTAGCGGCCGCGATCCATGTCGGAGCCGAGATCGATCAGGCCCTGTTGTATCATCATCACGTTGTTGCCGAAGGTCGCTCCCTCACGCAATTGGAAGTAGCTGGACGGGTCGACGCCTTCCTTGAGCAAAAACGCGTAGGGAATGAGCCAGCCTGACGTGTTGCCCTGATCGCTCAGAGACAGCTTCAGCCCCTTGGCGTCTTGCGGGAAGTTCTTGATCGGGAGGTCGGGGCGGCCTTCAATGATGGCATGGTAGATCGGCTTGCCGCGGTACTTGGCGGTGGCGATCACCTCAACGCCGGAGTGATGATTGGCGAGCACGTAGCCCCACGGACCGAGCCAACCGAGATCGATATGGCCGTTCGACATCGCCACCGAGATCGCCGCCCAGCTCTCCGGGGAGACCAGCTGGAGGGTTTGCACGAGCCTGACTTTCTGGAATTCGCACACAGTCTCGGTCTGATTGTAAACGGCGAATCTCCGGCATCGTTCGCCGAATTTGTAAGGGGCGAGATCGCCTCGTATGGAGCGTCCACCGCCGCGCTCATGATGATCCGGTCAGAGCACGAGTTTATGCCCGCGTAGCACCGTCTTGAGCAAAAAAGGGAACTCCATGACGCCTCTCTCTTTCGGCACGACCCGTCGGCAGCTATTAACGGGAATTAGCGCGCTGGGCGGACTTGGCGCCATTGGTGCCACGCGCTCGCTCGCGCAGGAATCGATCGAGATACAGATCGGCGAGGGCACAGTCCCCGACTACACGCATTTTTATGTCGCCGATGACCTCGGTCTGTGGAGCAAGCAAGGTCTAAAGGCGACCTCGACGATGTTTCCCTCGGGGCGCATTGCTTTGGATGCACTTGTCAGCGGCCAAGTCAAAATTGCAACGTGCGCGGAAACACCGGTCATGTTCGCTGCCATCAATGAGATTCCCGTAAGGGTAATCGCGTCTGTCATTAAGTATGAGCCGTTCGATCTGGTCGTCGGCCCAAACATACAGAGCCTGGACGAACTCAAGGCAAAGCGCATTGGCTACTCCCAAGGAACCAATGCTCACTACTACCTTGCAAGTTTGCTCAGGAGCAAAGGCTTGACCGCAGCTGACGTTGCCGCGGTGAATCTACCGGTTGCCAATTTCGTCCCAAGTCTCGTCGGCGGCGCTATTGACGCTTTCGTTTGGAGCGAGCCACTCATCACCGCGGCGCTCAAGCAGGGGCCGTTCAAGCGTTTGCGAAGCGAGGGGCTGTACAGTGCCTATGGATGCGTCGTCGCGATGCAATCGACCATCGACAGTAACCCGGAGATGCTGATTAGGGCCGTGAGAACACTCGTGGCCGCTCATGCGGTCGTGAAGAGCGCGCCCGAACAGGCAATGGACATCATATCAGCAAAGCTCAAGCTGGAGCGCTCGTCTGTTCCCGAGCTCTGGAAAGACTTGCATTTCGGCGTCGGCATAAACCGCGCATCGATGACCGTTGATCTGGTCAAGGAAGCTGAATGGGCATTCGCGAATAATCTCGTGAAGCCTGGAGCAAAAATGCCGTCATTCGACCAGGTCGTGACGGATAGCATCGTGAAACGAGTATGATAGCAACGGCGGCGCCGGCTATTCCCTTCGCTGAACTGAACGCAAGGAGTTCACAGCGAACGGGCGGACGCTCCGCGATCGATTGTCGGGGGGTGACGTTTGGGTACGCCGCTTCTGTCGGCGCAAAATCGATCATTTTCAATCTCAGTCTAACAATCAAAAACGGCGAATTCGTCTGCGTTCTCGGACAGAGCGGATGCGGAAAGACAACCTTGTTGTGCCTCATCGCGGGTTTTCTCCGGCCGACCTCCGGCGACATCGTTGTCGAAGGGCAGAGAGTGCGAGGGCCAGATCCCCAGCGCGGGATGGTGTTTCAGGAGTACTCCCTGTTTCCATGGCTAACGACACGCGGGAATGTCGAGTTTGGGCTCCGCATGCGAGGGGTAAGCAGGTCAGAACGTCGTGCCACGTCTGATCGGTACCTAGAGTTGGTTGGACTGGGTCAGGCTGCTGGCAACTATCCGTTCCAGCTTTCAGGAGGAATGAAGCAGCGCGCCGCCATTGCACGAGCGCTGGCCGCAAATCCGCGCGCCCTGTTAATGGATGAACCGTTTGCCGCATTGGATGCGATGACGCGGGCCCATTTGCAGGAACAATTGCTTGCGATCTATAGGCAAGCCCGAATGACCATTGTATTCGTTACGCACAACATTGCAGAGGCGATATCATTGGCGACACGTATCATCGTGCTCGGCCAGGGCGGCCAAATCATCGAAGATTTGCCGGTGACGAGCGAGTATCCGCGATCGCGCACAGGGCCGGAATTCAATGAATTGTATAATAGGCTTGGAACTGCGTTGGGCGCGAGGCAGATCGAATGACCAGGCAACACCGGGGAAGCATGAACGGCGTCAATCTGGCCAAGGGGTTGATCGGCATCGCAACTTTCCTGGCCGCATGGCAATTTCTAAGCGTGACCAAAATGGTCGACCCTGTGCTGCTTCCGCCTCCGACAGACATATTCAAGAGCAGCCTTGAACTTCTGCAAAGTGGTGAGCTCGCCAAACATGCGGCCATAAGTGCCAGAAGGGCGGCGGGCGGATTCGTGGTTGGCGCCCTGCCGGCAATCGTTATCGGCCTTCTGACGGCACGGCTTCCCCGCTTGGCGGCCTATGTAGACCCACTTCTGCAAATGTTTCGCTCCATTCCGCCGCTTGCCCTCGTACCTTTCGGCGTGTTTTGGTTTGGAATCGGTGAAACCTCCAAAATTGCTCTCGTAGCCTGGAGCGTCTTCTTTCCAGTGTGGGTCAACACGGAAGCAGGCGTGAGGGAGGTTAGTCCGCTTCTGGTGCGGGCAGCATTTTGCCTTGGAGCAAAGCGATGGCAGATGTTTTTCTTCGTGCACTTGCCGGCCGCACTCCCTTACATCATCACGGGTCTTAAGGTGAGCTTGTCGGCTGCAATTTCGACGCTTGTGGCGGCAGAACTAGCGGGTGCCGTGTATGGGCTTGGTTACCTCGTGCAAATCTCCCAGCAAGTGTTCCGGGTGGACTTGATGTTTGTCGGCCTGATTGCTCTCGGCATGGGAAGCTTGATCGTGAATAGGGTGTTCGACATCTGCGTCAAAGCGCTGGCTCCTTGGTATGGAGGAGAGAGAGAGGCTGTATCCGAGTCCGCGTAGGGGTTCGGCAACCATGGTCGGCTGAGATAGTCCGCTCAAGGTGAACGCGATTGGCTTAGACCAGTTGCATTTTCTTGCCGCGCTGTGAATGGGTCGGGTGCAAGATGCGCCGATTGAGGCAAGCTCCAAAATTGGTGCTCGCAGGCGCTTTCGATCCTCACCTGCGCGACGGGGCTAACCGACGGACGGGCTCAAACGCCATCGGAAACCAAGACGGGATCCCGATCACCCAAACCAAGGACCGCGCTGCGTTCTTTTTCCACGGTCGAGTAGCGGTCCGGCATCCCGGAGTGCCCGGTCGTCGCAGTGTTCGATCGCGGGTCCGCGGAACCGTACGCATCCGGCCAGCACCCCAGGCACGATGACTACCGCGAAGCGCTCAGGCAGCAACGGCGGCCTTTGACCGTTGGTTCGCCTTCCAATTCCAGGGAAGCAATTCGTTGACTTTGTT